>NZ_JBITFL010000001.1:515428-1119704 GCF_044456045.1 Nocardia sp. NPDC051052 | reverse complement strand
CACCTGCCCTACGACGAACACATCGCCTGGGCACACCGCGACACAACCGCAATCCGCGAAGCCGCTTGACAAGTTAGGGACCTGGGATGTCTACATGGCGGCGGGCCGCACCCTCGCACGCCGCCGCGACCGCACGTACAGCCATTGCAGTACGCCGGTGCCGATCACCCCGGCGGCCAGGGCGGCGATACCGATCTTCCATCCCGGCGGACGCCAGGTCAGCACCAGTTCGGCGTTCTGGGTACCGGCGGGGATATCCACGGCGACAAACGATTTCGCCACCGTGGTGATCGGAATCCGGTTGCCGTCGATGGTGACGCGGTAGCCGGGCCAGCCGAGCCGGGCGAACACCACGCGGCCACCGCTCGGCGAGCTGACCCGCACCCGGCTGGTGGTGCCGGTCTCGGAGATCGACGCGGCCGTCACGTTCTTCGTCGCCGCGACCCGGCCGTTCACCGTCGAGATCGGCCCGTCCACCCGTTCCAGCACCGAGATGTACTTCTCGTGACCGGGGTAGTCGACCCACTTCCAGCCGTCCGGCGCGGGCTGGTTGCGGGCGTCCGGGAACAGTGCCCGCTGCAACACCACCCGATCCAGCTTCATCAGATCGACGAGGGTGCGCTCGGTGGTCTTCTCCGGGGTGAACATGCGCCGGAACGCGTCCGGGCAGACGCTGCTGTCCCAGCGCATGCACAGCAGCTCACCGAAGTAGAAGTGACCCGTCGGGGTGTAGCCGTTGACGTAGCTCAGTTCGAGCGACTTGGCGTAGTTGCCGAAAACCAGCGAACCGTAGGCGCCTTGCAGGCTCTTGTCCTCCGGCTGGACCAGCCCGCGCTCGGCGAGTTGCAGTGTGGTGCCGGGGAAGTCGGGGAAGGCGGCTTTGGCATCGGATCGGTTGGTCGGCAGGTTCCACGTCATCGGGGTCGGCTGCGCGGACCGCACCTGGAAGAACACGATCGGGAACATCGCGACGATCACCAGCACACACGCCGCGGCGATGCCCTTGATCCGATCCAGCCACAGCACCGCGGCACCGAGCGCGACGACCGCCACCGCTGCGAGCACATGCCAGATCACGTCGTGCGGATCGGCGGAGAACGAGCGCACCCAGAGCAGCAGGATCAGCACCCCCGCCGCGATCCCGCGATTCTTCAGATCACGAGTCGTGCCGTAGCGCGCGAGCAACACGCACACCAGCACCAGCAGCCCGATGGCCAGCATCGGCAGCACCCGCACGGGCCAGCGCAGCGGACCGATAGATCCCGGCCCCGCCGCCCACATCAGCATCATGACCGCGAAGAACGCGACCGCGAACAGGTCTCGCCAACTGTCCTTGGCCCGCCGCCAATCGATGAACGCCAGCGCCGGAATCAGGAACCACGCGATGTAGGTGACCGGCATCGGCTGCACATACCCCCACCAGGAGGTGAACGCGGGATGGGTGCTGGGCAGGCTGGCGTTCAACGATTCCGACCACGGCACCGTCAGGAACTGGTCGTTGATGATCTCCATGGTGCCGCGCCAGGTCACCTTGGCCGACAGCATGCTCGGCAGGAAGGTCAGCAGGCCCGCGAGCCCGGCACAGCCGCCGACGATCGCCAGCCGCGCCACCGGCCACCATTTGCGCTGGTAGATGACCTCACCGACCGCGACCGCGAGCAGCATCAGTGCCGCCTCGACCGCCGGAAAGATGTACTGGGTGGAGATGGTCAGATAGAGATAGACGAAAACCGGAATCGGCCCGCAGTGCCCGATGCGGCGTCCGCTCTGCCCTACATGGTTACGCAAGCTGCCGCCTACGGGCTGACCGCTCCCGCCTGGCCCACGCGTGTAACGCACCGACGAGGCCCACGCGTGCACCAGCCACGCGGTGCCGGTGAGCGCGGTCATCCAGCTGGCCTCATCGAAGAACAGGAAGAAGCCCGACAGCGGGAACGCCACGCCGGCCACCGCCGACCAGGCCGGCTTGCCGCCGTAGGCGAGGCAGATCCGGTAGACGCCCAGTGCGGCGATGATCGCGAAGATCAGTTTGACGACGGTCGCGTACAAGGCCATGTTGTCGACGGACGGCGCGATCAGATCGATCAGCAGCTGCGGCGGGTTGAACAGGCCCGCGTCGTCCATCGTGTTGTTGCCCGACATCCATCGCTCGGGCACCAGCACCGGGAAGGTGCCGTCGCGTAACGCATGACCGAGGCCGACCCACAATCCCGTGTACTGGGATTCGGTGTCGTCGGTGTAGAAATGCCTGGCGTTGGCGAGCAGCACCGCGACGTAACCGAGGATCACGCCGACGGCGGTGATCAGCCCCCAGAGGTAGACGTTGCGGCGCGCGGCGGTGTCGAGATGGTCCGGCCCGGCAGCGTCGGCCCGCGCGGGCGCGGTGGTTCCGGCCGGAACTTCCGCCGCGGCCGGGTCACCCCCCGTGACCTCGGCGGACCCTGAGCGCGTCACCCTCGACACTGCACTATCCGTCACGAGTTCCAAACCCTACACAGCAGTGTGGCGCTTGGCATCCGGCCGCCGACGCGTTGATGATGGGGGCATGCGCACGACGGCAGCGGCAGCTCGGGTAACGACGGCGGCCACAGGGAAACGGCCCCGGATCCGAAACCCGCACCATGCTAGAGTTCTGGGCGGCTCGGGCCCTGCTGTCCAGCGGGAAATACCGGCACGCACCGTCATCGAAAGTCGATCCAGCTGATGCCGATTCCCGCACGCACGCCCCGCCCCGCCGCGGTCACCCCGAACGGCAGGCCGTCCCGGCCACACGCCGTGTCCGTTGTGGTGCCGATCTACCGTGGCGAGGACACCATCGGCGGCCTCGTCGCCGAACTGCACGAGCTGACCCGTCCCACCCAGACCCCCGGCGGCACCACCTTCCAGATCGACGAGATCATCCTGGTGCACGACCGCGGCCCGGACCGCTCCGACGTGGTGCTGCAGGAACTGGAGCTGACCTACCCCGAGGTGCGCACCATCTGGCTCAGCCGCAACTTCGGCCAGGACGCCGCGACCATCGCGGGCATGTCGGCCGCGGGCGGCGACTGGATCGTCACCATGGACGAGGACGGTCAGCACGATCCCCGCTTCATCGGCGCCTTCCTCGACGCCGCGCTGACCGAGCGCGCCGAGCTCGTCTACTCCAAGCCGAGCAACACCCGCCCGCACGGCTTCCTGCGCAACATCACCTCGCGCGGCGCGAAGCTGGTGCTCGCGACGTTGTTCGCGTTCCCCGACTCCACCCGATTCGAAAGCTACCGGCTGATCCGCGGCGCCATCGGCCGCCAGCTCGCCGACGTCGCCTCCAACGGCGTGTATCTCGATGTCGCGCTGACCTGGGTGGTCGGCACCGTCGCGCAGGTACCGGTGCAGCTGCGCGCCGAGGGCCGCGAGGAATCCGGCTACAACTACCGCCGCCTGTTCTCGCTGTTCTGGAAGATGGTGCTGTGCAGCGGAACTCGCGGCCTGCGCCTGGTCAGCCTGCTCGGCGTGACGCTCGGTCTCGGCGGCGGCGTGATGGCCGGCGTGATCGTCTACGAGGCGCTCACCACCGACAACTGGGCGCCCGAAGGCTGGGCCTCGATGATCGTGGTGCTGCTGCTGGTCTCCGGGGCGATCCTGTTCTCGCTCGGCCTCATCGCCGAATACCTCGGGGTGGCATTGCATATCCTCGTCGGTAAGCCGCTCTATCTGACCGTCGATTCACCGACGCCACGGCCGGTAGCGGCGACCAACGACTACCCAGCCAGGGAACTGACCACGACCACCGCGAACAAGGGGAACGACCGGGTTGAGCACTGACCGCATCATCTTCAGCCGCCCGTTCCGGGCTCGCCGCGAACTGGCCAACCTCGAGACGGTGCTCGGCTCCGACCAGAGCCACGGCGACGGGCCGTTCACCGCGACGGCGACCGAGAAGCTGAAGGTCATCACCGGGGCACCGCACGCGCTGCTGACCACCTCGTGCACCTCCGCGCTGGAGATGGCAGGCCTGCTGCTGCAACTGGGCCCCGACGATGAAGTGATCGTGCCGAGCTTCGCGTTCACCTCGACCGCGACCGCGATGGCGTTGCGCGGGGCCACCTGTGTGTTCGCCGACATCGATCTGGACACCGGCAACCTGGACCCGGAGTCGGTCGCGGCCGCGGTCACCGAGCGGACCAAGGCCGTGGTGGTCATCCATTACGGTGGCGTCGCCGCCGACATGGCACGGCTGCTCGCGCTGGCCAATACGCACGGCTTCGCCATCGTGGAGGACAACGCGCACGGACTCGGCGGCCGCTGGCAGGGGCGCCCGCTCGGCACCCTCGGCAGCCTGGGCACGCTCAGCTTCCACGACACCAAGAACGTGCACTGCGGCGAGGGCGGCGCGCTGCTGCTCACCGACGAGATCCTGATGGCGCGCGCGGAGATCATCCGGGAGAAGGGCACCGACCGGGCCCGGTTCCTGCGCGGCGCGGTGGACAAGTACTCCTGGCAGGACATCGGCTCCAGCTACCTGCCCAGCGAGCTCAACGCCGCGGTGCTCGACGCACAACTCGACGAGTTCGACACCATCCAGGCCGGACGGCACCGCGTGTGGGACGCCTATGCCGCCGCACTCCCGGAGTGGGCCGCCCGCAACGACATTCATCTCATGACGGTGCCCGCCGACCGCGAACACACCGCCCACCTGTACTACCTGCGCACACCCACCGAGGAACGCCGCGACGACCTGATCGCCCACCTGCGCGCCCGCGGCATCGTCGCCCCGTTCCACTACGTGCCCCTGGACTCCAGCCCCGCAGGCCTCAAACTCGGCCGCACCCCGCACCCCTGCGTCCGCAGCGCCAAGTTCTCGGGAACCGTTGTCCGCCTACCACTCTGGCCCGACCTCACCGACGAGCAGGTCGGCCGCGTCATCGAGGGCGTCACCGAATTCACCGTCTGACGGTCCGCTCTATCCCGCACATCGTCGGGTGCGCTATCGGAATCAGGGACGGCTCCGGTCTGCGTACGCACGCTCATGCCGGATCGGGTGCCCTGGATTTCCTTCCGGGAAGGTGGGCCGGAACATTTGTCCAATCCACCGGCACCAAGCGGCAGCGATAGTGCATGCATGACTATTTCCAACAACGAGTTACCCGAGGATCCCACCGCGCACCGCCGCGCCGCTGCCGGCCTTCGCCGCGAAACACGCTGCCGCCGAGCCCAACTGAAGCGGACGGAGATTCTTGAATGACGCAAGCCGAACTGTCCGGGGTGCCCGAGACCGCGTTGTGGACGCTGCGTAACCGGGCCGAGGAGGCGCTGCGGCCGGATTCCGGTTACGTGGATACCGAGGCGGTCCGGCTCTACCGGGCGCTGGCCGGGGAGGACTTCGAGCGGTTCGGGCCGCCGAGCCAGGTGCACTCCATCCGGGCGACGGTGATCGACAAGATCATCGTCGACTTTCTCGCCACCCACCCCGCCGGGCCGGTGGTCGCGCTCGGGGAGGGGCTGCAAACGACCTACTGGCGCTTGGGCGAACCGGAGGTCGCCTGGTTCTCGGTCGACCTGCCGGAGATGATCGACGCGCAGCAGCGGCTGCTACCGCCGGCCCCGGGAATCACCCGGCTGGCTTACTCGGCACTGGACCGATCCTGGTTCGGGCACGTACCTTCCGGGCCTGCGGTGATCACCGCCGAAGGCCTGTTCATGTACCTGCCGCCCGGCCAGATCCGCGTGCTGATCGCGGACCTGGCCAGGCACTTCCCCGGCGGCATCCTCCTCTATGACTCCATCCCGCGCGTGTTCAGCGCGCTGACGATGAAGGGGAGGGTACGGCTCAGCGACCGGTACATCGCTCCGCCGATGCCGACCAGCCAGTCCATTCGCCAGGCGCGTCGGCTGCCCGGACGAATCCCGGGAGTTGTTGCCTCCGAAGACCTGATCCCGCCGCGTGGACGGGGCCGATGGGCTTCCCCGGTGCTGCGCTGGGTCGCGAATGCCCCCGTCGCCCGCGCGCTGCGGCCCTCGCTCACCCTGCTCCGTTTCGGCGAGTGATATCTCCAGCTCGAGTCCCGATAGGCCGGTATCACACAGGCGAGAAGGTGTGTGGCGGTTAACTGTTGGCGTTGAGGACGTAGAGCTTTTCGCGGCCGCCTGCGATCAGTTCCTGTCGCACGACCCGCGCGACATAGGGGCGGAAGAACTCGTCGAGGGTGGTTTCGGTGAATCGGTGGGCTTGGGCGCCGTCGCCTGCGTTGGTGAAACGCTGACCGATGGCGGCGAGCACGCGGTTGTTGCTGCTGGACATGTTGCGCACGGGTTCGGCGATGATCACCTGCTTGCGGGCGGCGGACAGCATGCGGTCGAGGACGGGGGTGGCCTGCGGCAGGAAGTGGTAGAGGCTGGCCTGCATCACGACGTAGTCGGCTTCGGGCAGCGGGGCGTCGGAGGTCAGGTTCCAGACCTTGCCCTGGCCGCCTGCCTTGATGAGGGTGGTGACGAACCTTTTGTTGCGGTCGAGACCCGTATAGTCGACCGACTTCTGCCGCAGATAGCGGGTGTAGAGCGTCGCGGGTCCGCAGCACAGATCGACCACACTGGCGCCCACCGGCACTAGCCCCTCGACCGCGCGGTACCGATCCGGGTAGTACCGGCCGTACAGCGCACGGATCAGCAGCTCATAGACGGTGGCGTTGCGATAGATAAGGCTCGTACTCACCAAGTACTCCTGACAAATCGGACAGCAACGTCAGCGTGGGATGGTACGGCGCGAGCCGCCTGCGAGCGCGACCGGGTCGAGCCGCCGAACTGGTGAATCCGGCAGCTCGACAATTCGATTCGCGTCAGCTGTCGCCGAGGATCTTGGGTGCGTCGTCCTCGGTGAGGATCTCGTAGGCGTCGGAAGCCCGGTTATACCACCAGGTGTCGGGTCCGGGCGCCGGACGTCCCGCCGCCTGCACCGCGCGGGTGGACGGCCGGTAGGAGGAGCTGCGCGGGATCTCGTCCACCACGTAGACCAGATCGGGCCGCTGGTCGGGCTCGAGCGCGCGCAGCGCCTCGGTCACGTCCTTCGGCTCCAGCCGGAAACCCTTGCGCACGGAAACCGCGGCCACGGCAATGCAGCGTTTATCCGCCCCATCGGCTGCCGTCCCCCGGGGCTCGCCCACCGCCAACCCGTAGGCGACCTCCATGTCGACCGCGGTGATGTCGTTGAGGACATCCACGATCGGCTGCCCGTACACCGGCCCACGCGAGGTGCGGATCACCGTGTCCTTGCGGTCGATCAGCCAGTAGTCGCCGTCGCTGTCGCGGCGGAACAGATTCTCCGTCGGCATCCACGAGTCGCCGGGCGCGAACACGCCGCGCAGCCCGCCCGCGGAGATGTCCACCCCGTCGGAGGCCTTGCCGAGCATCAACCCGACCTCGTTGTCCGCGCAACGCCGGGCGTAACCCGAACCGTCGACCAGGATCTCCTCGGCGATCGGGTCGTAGGCGACCAGTTCCACCCTGGCGGTGCCCGGCACCGGCCTGCCCTTGCAGCCGCGCTTGACGCCCTTCACGTTGGCCAGCACCACGTCGCCTTCGATGGAGGCGTAGAACTCGAGCACCCGGGCCGGGTCGAACTGCTCGGCGGTGCGCCGCCACAGACCCGCAGGCATCCCGGAACCGATGAACAGCCGGATCGGATGACGATGCCCCTTCGGGAACACCTCGGCGTCGAGGATGTCACGCAGCATCGTCCAGGTGTAGGTGACGACGGTGACGCCGTAGCGGTGCACCTCCTCGGCGAACTGCGCCGGATCCAGCGAACGCGCCAGCGCGATCCGGCTGCCACCCGCGATCGCGCCGCCGAGACTCACCAGCAGTCCGGACGAATGATGCAGCGGCGCAAGGCAATACACCGTGTCCCTGCGGTCGAGGTCGGCGGTGGTCGCGGTGCCGAAGGCGGACAGCGCCCAGCGATGGTTGCTGATGTACTTGGTCTCCAGCCGGTCGCCGGTGCCGGTGACGAGCACGAACGCCAGCTCACGCGCCAACCCGGGATCGGCCCGATACCAAGCGGGCAGCCGCACCTGCGCCGGATCGATCTGCTCGAGGTCGATCACCCTGTCGCTCAACGGAATACCGAGCTGACGGGAATCACCACCACCGAGCACCAGCACGCGCGCGCCGGTACCAACGGCCTGCCGCAGGTTCTCCGGATCCGTGACAACCGTATCGACGCCGGTGATTTCGAGCGCGCGGACGAGCTCGCTACCCGGGGCGAGCAGCACCGCCACCGCGCCGAGCCGGGACAGCGCGGCGATCGTCGCCAACGCACTGGGCCGGGTCTCCATGATCACGCCGACCCGCATCGCGGGCCGGATGCCGACCGAGACCAGCCCACGCACCACATTGTCGATGCGGACGTTGACCGCGGCGTTGGTGTGCACCCGATCCTCGAACAGGAACAGGTCTTTCAGCGGTGCGCGCCTGCCCTGCTCGGCGATCAGCCGCCCCAGCGAGATGCGGGTGTGCGGCTGGATCATGCCGAGCCTGGTCAGTCGCGGCAGCGCCCGCGCGGCCTCACCGGCCAGCTCGACCGAACCGCGGACGGTGTTGCTCGCGATGCCTTCCAGCGCCTTGCCGACGCCCGCACCCGCCTCGGCCAGCGTCGCGGCGGTGTGCACCATCCGGGTGGCCGCCGAGCGCGGCCGATTCGAGTCGACGTGCTCGGCCATCGGATGGATCTCCGGCGGCAGCGTCTTGTCGCGTTCGAGCCAGTCGATCCACTGCCGCACCAGCGGCCAGGTGTGGTTGGTCGCCGTGCTGCCCGCCACCAGGCCGAAATGCCCGGCGACCAGATTGGCCTCGTACACCTCCGCGTTCGGCGCGGCCCGCACGATGCCGCGCACCGCCGCGGGCTGGCCGATGTCGTCGACCTCGCCGACGAACGCGAGGATCGGGCACTTCAGCTCGGCCAGCGACACCGGCTGATCGCGAATCACGAAGCCGCCCAGCATCAACCGGTTGTGCGCGACGAACTGCTTGAGCAGATCCGCGGCGGCCGGACCGGCGTAGCCGACCCAGCCGTCATTGTTCAGGAACCGGCGCTGGCGCTCCTTGGGCAGCAGCGCCTCCCGGTCGTGCAGCTGCCGCAGGAAGTCGATCCTGGCCTTGGCCGTCTTCATCGGGTCGAGCAGCTGGAAGCCGATGCGCACCATGGAATCGGTGATCGGCAGCCGGGTGACCACATGGTCGGCCAGGAAGTCGGCGACGTCGGACACCATCCCGTAGGGCAGCCCGAACGGCATGCCCGCGACCACGTCGACGGGACTGCCGAACGTCACGATGCTCTGCACGCCCTTGCCGTACCGGTAGGCGGCGACCTGGTAGGCGAACATGCCGCCCTGCGAGTAACCCATCAGGTGCACGGCGCTGCCGGTCGCCTCGGTCACCGCGTCGATCGCGCTGCTGACCGCGAGGACGTGGTCGGCGAGGTCACGCTGCCAGCCGCCCTCCTCGCTGGCGGGTGAGCCGAAATCGACCACCCAGCAGTCGATTCCGCCGCGCTGCAGGATGCCGACGGCACCGTCCTCGACGTTCACGTCCCAGATGTCGGCGTTCACCATCAGCGGCGGCACCAGCAGCGCCACAGGTCGGCCCGGGGTGGTGTCGTCGGGGAAGTAGTGCCGCAGCCGGTACATCCGCCTTCTCTCGACCACCTCGAACGGGGACGACTCGACATCGTGGGTCAGCCCGCCGAAGCGGATGACCTCGAGGCCGTTCTGCGCGGTTGCCATCAACCGCTGCACCGATCCGACCAAATCCTTCGCACTGAACTTCAAGATCGCTCCTGGCCCTACCCTAGAACGTGACCCTCATCATCCGCATCCGCGTACACCACCGAAGGGATTCCCTTCGGCCCCCCCTGGAAGTGCGCTGTGATGTGTTCTGACGAGCTTCCCATACCGCGTGTCCATTATGTGGCCGCTGTGACACGATCCATGCGCGTTATGCGGGGTCAGTAGCCGATTACCACCAGATTCACCGGCGGCGAAAGCGGCGGATCGGTGTCGGCGGGCCGTTCTTCCGGCACCAATCCCGATACCGCGCCGGTGCGGTCGGCGCACACGGTAGCTATCCGACGGCGATCTGTCCGCGATTCCCGCATTCCGCCCGCGGAAGTTATGCCCCGGCTATTCGATCGGCAGCGTGTCGTTACCATCCGCCACGGCATCCGCCATTTCCCTGCGTGCGACCCGGCCACCGGCCTACGATCGATGCCGACTGGAACACACTGTCGCGTAAGCCATTTCGCTTGAGTAACGGATTTCACGGGCCGCATTGCCCGCCTGTTCGCTGTGTCGAAATAGCCGTCTCTTGGACAACCATCGCCACGTGTCGCGCCTGATCGGGTCTGGGGCGATCACCTGCCGAGGTGAGGACAACGCATGACCATCCAGATGCCGGTCCACACGGAAAACAACGTACGCAAAAGCCTCAGCACCGCCGCCGCCGCCAAGCTCGCGCACACCACCAAATCCGAACCACAGATGCAGGGCATCAGCTCCCGCTGGCTCACCCGCATGCTGCCGTGGACGCAGGTCGAAGGCGGTGTTTATCGGGTGAACCGGCGGCTCACCCATACCCTCGGCAACGGCGAGGTGGAATTCGACGTCGACGGACCGCAAGCGCGCGTGATTCCCGCGGAGCTACGGGAACTGCCCGCATTGCGCGACTTCGACGACGACGAGATATTGGCCGCCCTCGCGCAGCGATTCCAGCAGCGCGATCTGGAGCAGGGCAGCATAGTCGCCGAATTCGGCACACCGATGCATCAGGTCGTGCTCGTCGTGCACGGCAAGCTGAGCAAAATCGGCGCAGGCGAATACAACGAGCACACCATGCTCGGCATTCTGGCCGGCGGCAACTATTTCGGCGATCAGGCACTCACCGACCCCGAAGCCATCTGGCCGGTCACCGTCAAAGCCGTCACCAAGACAACCCTTCTGGTCCTCCCCCGCCAAGCCCTCGACGATGTACTCGGCAACGCCCCACGGTTACGCGAGCAACTGTCCAGACTGGCCGACACACCGACGTGCCCGCAGAACACCAAGGGCGAGGCCGCCATCGAGATCGCCTCCGGCCATCATGGCGAACCACTACTCACCGGAACATTCGTCGACTACGACGCCGCGCCACGCGAATACGAGCTCAGCCTCGCGCAGAGCGTGCTCCGAGTGCACACGCGCGTTGCCGATCTGTTCAACGACCCGATGGATCAGATCGAACAACAGCTGCGGCTCACCGTCGAGGCGCTCTACGAACGCCGCGAGCACGACCTGGTCAACAGCCCCGAGTTCGGGCTGCTGCACAACTGCGACCTCAAGCAGCGCATCTCGACCGAGTCGGGCCCGCCAACCCCCGACGATATGGACGAGCTGCTCAGCATGCGGCGCAGCACCAAACTCTTTCTGGCACACCCGAAAGCGATCGCCGCGTTCGGTCGCGAATGCAGCAGGCGCGGCCTGTATCCGGATCCCGTCGACGTCGACGGCCACCGAGTACCCGCCTGGCGCGGCGTGCCGATCTTCCCGTGCGGCAAGCTCGCGGTCAGTCCGACCCAGACCACCTCGATCCTCGCCATGCGCACCGGCGAGCAGGACCAGGGGGTGATCGGCCTGCATCAGACCGGCATTCCGGACGAGTACGAGCCGAGCCTCAACGTCCGCTTCAAGGGCATCGATGACCAGTCGATCATTTCTTACCTGGTCAGCTGCTATTACTCGGCCGCCGTGCTGGTGCCGGACGCACTCGGCGCGCTCGACAATGTCTTGGTCGCTCGGCAAACCGACTGATGGAGGGACGAGCCATGTCCATGCTTTCCCGCACCCTGGCGTTGCCCGCTACGCACGAGGTCGCCACCGCGGTCGCCGCACTCCTATCCGACCTCGGTGGTGGAGCACCAATAGCGTTGGCGCACACCGATTTATTCTCACCGGATGGAACACCTGCGCCGGACCGGCCAGAGACTCCCCCGTCGGCCGGGCCCGAGGCGCCCGCACCGGGAAGGCCCGGAGCACCCGCACCAGACGGGCCCGCGATACCCACGCCGGGCGGGCACGCAATCCCCACGGCGCAAGCGGCCGCAATACCCACAGCGGAAGCACTCGGGACACCCGCGCCTAGCGGGCACGCAGCACCCACGGCGCAAGCGCCTGAGACACCCGCGCCCGACCGGAAGCGAATCCTCGGCCCGACCGGACTCGGCACCGCGACGTTACTGATCACGCCGCCCATCGCTACGCCCGGATCGGTTGTCCCGCCGGTCATCTCGACCACGGCATCGGCACCACCGCGCGTGACCACCTCGGCCCCCGCCATCGGCGAGCGAGGGGCCACCTCAACTGAACGCCGCATCCCCACCGGCCCAACCGGATTGGGCACCGCATCGACCCGCCGCAGCAGCTCCGATACCTCGATCCCCGCGCTCTACTGCCCGCCACCGATGCGCGACGACCCGGTGCTCGCCGCCACCGTCAACGAGCTAATCCTCGCCTGGGCCAGCTCGATCGGCCTCTACGAGGGCAAGATGGACGATCTGCGAGACGCCGACTTCGGCCGGTTGATCATGCTCGCCCACCCCGACTGCGACGACCCGGACCGGCTGCTCGCGGCGGCGAAATGCGCGGTCACCGAGTGGGCGATCGACGACTACTACTGTGACGCCGATGCCGACGACACCGCACCCGACGGCACACCGTCGACCGCTGCGGCCGAACTCGGCCCGAGGCTCGAACTAGCCGCTGCCGCAATAGATCCCGTCCATCTCCCGGCCCGTTACGCCGCACGCCTCGAACAAGCGATGGAAGCGGACCCGATCCTGCGCGCGTTCCGCAGCGGCTTCGCGCACGTGGCCGAGTACGCCACACCCGCACAGGTGGCCCGGCTGCGCACGGAGATCGCGGGCTGGTTCATCGCGCTCGGCGCCGAAGCGGGCTGGCGGCAGGCCGGCCGGAAGCCGCAGGCCTGGGAGTACCTCACCAACCGGCAGCCGCACAGCTTCCTGCCGTGCATGGCACCCATCGATGTGGTCGGTGGCTACGAACTACAGCCCGCCGAATACACCGACCCCCGGGTGCGCCGGGTGATCACCACGGCCGCCCTCGCCAGCCAGCTGGTGAACGACCTCTACTCGATGGCCCGCGAAGATCTTTCCGACGGCAGGGAATTCAACCTCCCGACGGTCCTGGTCGCCGAGGAAGGCTGCACCCGGCGCGAAGCGGTGCTGCGCACGGCCGAACTGCACGACGAACTGATGCACCGGTTCGAGCTGGAGGCGGCGCCGCTGGCCGCCTCGGGATCCGCCGAACTAAGCCGGCATCTCACCGGTGTGTGGGCGTGGCTCGGCGGCAGCCGCGCCTGGCACGCCGACAGCAAGCGCTACACGTAGCAACACCTCGAAAGCTGTGACACCGCTAGGGAAATAACCAGTGCTGCAACGAGAGAGGGTGAATTGGCATGACCATTCTCAACCCCGACACCGACGCCGTGCTCCAGACCAGCTACCAGAAATCCGTTGCCGCGTACTGGAACAACAACCCCAACGACGACCGGGTCAACACGAAACTCGGTGAGGTGGACGGTCTTTACCACCACCACTACGGCATCGGCGCACCCGATCTCTCGGTACTGAGCGGGCCCGAGGACACTCGGCAGGACCGAATCGTCCAGGAACTGCACCGCTTGGAGACCGCGCAGGCCCACCTACTCCTCGACCACCTCGGCACGGTGCACCCGGACCAGCACCTGATGGACGGCGGATCCGGCCGTGGCGGAACGAGTTTCATGGCCAATCAGCGATTCGGCTGCCAGGTCGACGGCGTCACCATCTCCGAGTACCAGGTCCGCTTCGCCAACGAGCAGGCCACCCAGCGCGGGGTGGCCGACAAGGTGCGGTTCCATTTCCGGAACATGCTGGAGACCGGCTTCGAGCCGTGGTCCATGCGCGGCATCTGGACCAACGAGACCACCATGTACGTCGACCTGTCCGACCTGTTCCACGAATTCTCCCGGCTGCTCGAGCCCGGTGGCCGCTACGTGTGCATCACCGGCTGCTCCAACGACGTCACCGGCGGCCGCTCGTCCTCGGTCAGCTGGATCGACGCGCACTACGGCTGCATGATCCATCCGCGCAGCGAATACTTCCGCGCCATGGCCGAGAACAACCTGGTCCCGATCGATGTGATCGACCTCACCGCGGCCACCATCCCCTACTGGGAGCTGCGCACGAAATCCGAGCTCGCGACGGGTGTCGAGCGGCCGTTCCTCACCGCCTACCAGGAGGGCAGCTTCCAATACCTGCTGATCGCCGCCGATAAGGTGGGCAGGTGACCGAGACCTACCCCCAGGCGATTACCGACCGCGAGGCCCTGCCCGTCGAGCTCGTCGACGACGCGGGGCACGCGATCGGTACCTGCCCGGTGTCGCAGGCACATCAGGCGCCGGGGCGGCTGCATCGCGCGTTCTCGGTGCTGCTGTTCGATGACGCGGGGCGGGTGCTGCTGCAGCGGCGGGCCGCGGTGAAGACCCGCTTCCCGTCGCAGTGGGCCAACACCTGCTGCGGCCACCCCGCGCCGGGCGAACCCGTCGCGGCGGCCGCGGCGGTACGCCTGGCCGAGGAGATGGGCCTCACCACCTCGTTCACCGAGGTGGGCGTTTATCGCTACCGCGCCGAGGACCCGTCGACCGGCCGCGTCGAGTTCGAGTGGGACCACGTGCTGCTCGGCGAGCTCACCGCCGGTGTGCCGCGGCCCGACCCGGCCGAGGTCGCCGACTACGCCTGGGTCGAGCGCGGCGCGCTGCGCGACGCGATGGCCGCCGATCCGGCGGCCTACACACCGTGGCTGGCCGGCGTGCTCGAGCTCGCCGAGCGGGCGCTCACTGAAACGTGGCAGCGCTGAGCCGGCCGACACCGGTGCGCACCCCCGGACCGAGGCAGCCGCCGACCATCGCGGGCGTCATCATCTCGTAGTCGGCGGTGATCCGAACCTTGCTGCCCTGACCGAGCCCGTCGACGACGTCCAGGGTGCCGATCGTCGGCTGCTGCATGGTCACCGGCCACGGCCCCCACAGCTTGCTCGTCTCGCCGTTCGACCAGAGCACGTCGACGGTGATCGGGCCGTCCGCCGGACGCATGCAGTCCGACGTCGCGATGTGGGTGCCGGTGAAGGTGCCGCCGGTGATGCCATCGGGCCCGCCGGTGCAGTCGCGCAGCACGCCGACGGAGGTGAAGGTGAGCGCGTGCGGTGTCATGTCGATCGCGCCGTCCGCAGCCGTCCAGCGGAAATCGCCGTTCGCGCAGCTGCCCGCGGGCGGCAGCGCGGAGGCGGCAGGAATATCGAACGGGGCGAGCAATGCCGTGGCTACGACAGCGCTGGTGGCGATCTTCCCGAGCATCGACAACCTCTTCTCGCGGGCGGCGGACCTGCCGAAACGGGCGGAGCACGAGCACGGTGAGACTCCCATACCGTCCGTGCTGTTCTAGTCCGACACACTCGGGACCGAGCCTGGATAGATTCAGCCGAGCACATCGGTAAATGCGCATATCTAAGTAAGACAATGTGATAAACCCTGAGAGAAATCATAGGAAGGGCACAGGCTATGACCAGGTCGGCCTTGCATTGTGGGATGCGTTGGAGTTGTCCGCGAAGTGAGGTGTGCGATGGTCGAAATCGAGGTCACGGGTACGACCGTGACGATCCAGGTGGTCGGCGGGCATCAGGTACTCGCCCTGCGTGAGCACATCAGCTTCGACCTAGCGAACATCACCGCGGTCACCAAGGCCGAGGTCGATCGGCGCCCACCGTGGGTGCGTGCGCCGGGCACCTTCTTCCCCGGCGTGATCGCGGCGGGCACGTTCCGAGGCAAGGGCCGTAAAGAGTTCTGGGACACCAGATTCGACGGACGCGCACTGCGCTTCGAGCTGGCCGGGGCCCCCTTCACCCGGATCGTCGTCGATGTCGATGACCCGGATGCGGCGCTGCGGGACCTGCAGACCGCCGTCGCGGCTTGAGTTTTCGGAGTTACCGGCTCCGCGCGCTCCCCCAACCAGCCAGTCCCGTGGGAGGGCATTGTCGTTGGTGTGTCCCGTCCGTGTAATTCTGTTCGGACACGTGACGACAGAGAGTTTCCGATGACGGTTTCGGCAGCACAGTTCGTAGATCGCCGGTTCGCGACCCTGGTCGCCGAGTTCGACCGGCTTTTCCGGCGACCCACCGACGGTGGCGGGGCCCTCGCGGTCTACCTGCACGGCGAACCGGTGGTGGACGTCTGGGCCGGGTACGCGCGACCGGAGGTGCCGTGGGAACGGGACACCGTGGCCATGGCGTATTCGACCGGCAAGGGTGTGGCGAGCACGATGCTGCATCGGCTCGCCGAGCGCGACCGGGTTGCCTACGACGAGCCCGTCGCGACGTACTGGCCCGAGTTCGGTGCCGCGGGCAAGCAGCGCATCACCGTGCGCGAATTGCTCAGTCACCGAGCGGGTTTGCATCGGCTGCGCGGGCTGCTGCCCGGTCCATACGACCGATTCTTCGATGACGCGGCGGTCACGGCGGCACTCGCCGCGGCGGCGCCGGATCCGCGACACCTGGTCACCAGCGGCTATCACGGAATCACCTTCGGGCACTTGGTCGCCGAGCTGGTGCGTCAGATCACCGGCACCGAGTTCACCGAGGTGCTGCGCACCGAGATCGCCGAACCGCTTGCCGCCGAAGAGCTCTGGTTCCGGATGCCGGATAGCGAGCGCCATCGCATCGCGACCAACTTTCCCCGGCTGACGGTCGCGGGCATGAGCTGGGAGAACAGCTCCCGGTTGCTCGGCCGCACCAGGTTCTCGGCCGCCATGGACACCACCCCGACGGGTTTCGCCGATCTGGTTTCCGATCCGCGCCTGCATGATTCGGTGATGCCAGGCCTCAACGGCGTGTTCTCCGCCCGTTCCCTCGCCCGCGTCTACGGCGCGCTCGCCAACGGCGGCGAACTCGACGGATATCAGCTGTTGCGCCCGGAAACCATCGAGCTGATCACCCGACGCCAGGTCTTCACCCCGGATTACGTTCTCGCCCTGCGCGTTCCGTGGGCGCTCGGTTACCACGCCGTCCCGATGAAGCCGTCGAAGGCCGATCCGATCTCCGCCTTCGGACACTTCGGCCTCGGCGGTTCCGGTGCGTTCGCCGACCCGGCCACCGGCATGTCCCTCGGCTTCGTCACCAACCGGCTGGGCGGCCGCCTGACTCCCCTGGGCGACGCCCGCCTGGCCCGCCTCGGCGCGGTCGCCCACAATCTCGCGAAAGCCGCCTGACCCCCGCAACCGAAGGCCCCCTTCAGTCGTCAAGACACGATGAAGGGCCCTCAGTCTGGGGCCGGCGCCGACCGAAGGCGGCCTTCAGTCTGTGTGACGGGACGAAGGGCGCCTTCGGTCAGTCTGGGGGACGAGACACCCGCTGGGGAATCGTCGGACGTTTCGGTCGCGGGGTGGCAGCATGTGCGGCATGGAGTTGGTCGGGATGGAACGAATCACCGCTGCTGCGGAGTTGCTGGCGCCGGTGATTCGGAAGACGCCCATCGTGGCGTCGCGGGTGCTGTCCGAGCGCGCGGGCGCCGAGGTCTGGTTGAAGTGCGAGAACCTGCAGCGGACCGGGTCGTTCAAGCCGCGCGGCGCCTACAACCGGATTGCCAATCTGCCCGCCGCGGATCGTGCGCGCGGAGTGGTTGCGGCGAGCGCCGGTAATCACGCGCAAGGGGTCGCCTGGGCGGCCACCTCGCTGGGCATCACCTCGACGGTTTTCATGCCGGTGGGTGCCTCGCTGCCCAAGCTGGCGGCCACCAAGGCCTACGGCGCCGAGGTGCGGCAGGTCGGTGAGACCATCGAGGACGCGTTGGACGCGGCCATGGAACTCGCCGACCGCACGGGTGCGACGCTGATCCATCCGTTCGACCACCCGGACATCGTGGCCGGGCAGGCGACGGTGGCACTGGAGATCCTGGAACAGATCCCCGACGTGGGCACGGTGCTGGTGCCGACCGGTGGCGGCGGGCTGCTGGCCGGCATCGCGGTGGCGCTGCATCAGCTGGCACCGCGGGTGCGGGTGATCGGAGTGCAGGCGAAGGAGGCGGCGGCCTGGCCGGGTTCGCTGGCGGCGGGCAAGCCGGTGCGGGTCGGACGGATGTCGACGATGGCCGACGGTATCGCCGTCGGGCAGCCGGGGCAGGTGCCGTTCGCGCATGTGGCCGAGCACGTTTCGACGATGCTGACCGTCGACGAGGACTCGCTGTCCAAGGCGCTGCTGCTGTGCCTGGAGCGGGCCAAGCTGATCGTCGAGCCCGCGGGTGCGGCGGCGGTCGCGGCGTTGATGAGTTGTGCCGCAGCGGATCTCGCCCTCGAGGGCCCGGTGTGCGCGGTCCTGTCCGGCGGCAATATCGACCCGCTGCTGCTCACCCGGCTGATCGGCCATGGACTCAGTGCGGCGGGACGCTACCTCGCTGTGCGCGTGACGATTTCGGATCGACCGGGCGGCCTGAGCACGCTACTCGGGGTGGTCGGTAAGACCGGCGCCAGCGTGGTCGACGTTTCGCACGCACGCACCGGCGCCCGGCTCGCGCTCGACGAGGTCGAGGTCTCGCTCACTTTGGAAACCCGCGGCCCCAACCACCGCGACGACGTCCTGAACGCCCTCGCCAACGCGGAATACGCCGTCCGAGTCGAGGACTGACGACGACCTCGCCCTGGCCGGATCCAGGGACAACCCGGTCCAACCATGACGAGGCCGGTCGAATGACTTGCCGCACAGGCGATCTCACATCCCAGCTGGATGGATAACCGCCGGGCGACGCTAACTGCCGAAGAACATGAATGGGCTGACGATGGCTGCCATCGGGATCAGCGCCATGTCCATGATCGAGCCGCCGATCGGAATAGCGATGGCCAGGAAAACGGCCGTCAACATTGCGAGGCTGTTGCCCACGATCGATCCAATCATTCCCTCTGCTCCTTCTGTTCGATACTTCCGGTAGCTGTCGAGTTTCACGAAGACTCGAAGTGCCATAAAGCAGTGAACTGGGTAGAGGCCACCTCGCCATGGGGCCGAGGTGCACGGACGCCTATCGGACGGGCGCCGCGGATCATAATAATGCACAGCTGGTCCGTTTTGGGTGTTTCCAGAAGTTTGCTGATGACCCCCGAACCGGCGCGGAGCCGGGGTCGCACCCGTGCCGACCGGACGCGGTGGCGTCCGGTCGGCCCCTCATCGGGTGGCTGTCAGCACTTGCGCTTGTAGAAGTACTTCGAGTTGGCGTCCATGTCCGCCTGGGTGATCGCGATCATGTCGGTCTGAATATTGCGGGTGACCGGCTTGCCCTCGATGGCCGCGGCCGCCTGGTCGACGCCCTTGGCGCCGATGCCCGCCGGGTCCTGGGCGATCAGCGCTTGCACGGTACCGGCTTTCAGGTCCTCGACCTGCTTGGGGCTCGCGTCGAAGCCGACCACCTTGACCTGACCGAGCTTGTTCGCGTTACGCAGGCCGGTGGCCGCGCCCTCGGCCGAGCTCAGGTTGGTGGCGAAGATACCGGCGAGATCGGGGTGCGCGGCCAGCGTCGCGGTGACGATCGACGCCGCCTGGGCGGCTTCGTTGTTGTTGTACTGCACGCCAAGCGAGGTGATGCCCGGGAAGCTCTTCACCGCGTCCTCGAAGCCCTGCGCTCGCGCGTCGGTGGTGGAGGTGCCCGCCTTGGTGTTGATCACCAGCACCGGGCCCTTGTCCCCCACCAGTTTCGCCAGGGTCTGCGCCGCGAGGGCGCCGCCCTTCTTGTTGTCCGACGAAATCGAGGACAGCGCAACGGAAGTGTCGTCGAGCGCGGTGTCGACCTCGACGATCTTGATGCCGGCGTCCTTGGCCTGCTTGATCGGATTGGCCATGGCGGTGGCGTGCGTCGGGGCGATCAGGATGCCGCCTGGCTTGTTCGCCACCACACCGGTCAGCACCGGGGTCTGGGAGCCCGCGTCGAACTTGGTTGGCGCCTGCGTGTCCAGCTTGTAGCCGAGCTTCGTGGCTTCGTCCTGTGCGCCGCACTGCATCGAGATGTAGAACGGCTCGTCGGCGACACCCGGAATCAGCACCAGCTTCTTGCTGTCCGTGCTGCCCGAATTGCTCACCTGCCCACTACAAGACACCAGCAGCGCGCCGACCGACACCATCGCGCCGATCACCACCGCTGTCCGCTTGGCCACCCTCATTGGCTTACCTCCACCGTATTTGTGTTGTTGCACTATCGAATTCCTATTTCCGATCGCGGGCCCTGCGGCGGAGCTGGTCGAACCAGACCGCCGCGACGAGCACCACGCTCACCGCGATCGGCTGCCAGAACACCGGCACCTGCGCGATGACGAACCCCTTCTTCAGCACCGACGGAATGAACACGCCGATCACGGTGCCGACGATCGAGCCGACACCACCGAAAAGGCTGGTGCCGCCGATCACTACGCCCGCGATGGCATCCAGGTTGTCGGTGGTGTGCCCGCCGATGGTGGTGGTGCCGAAGTAGGCCAGATTCATGAAGCCCGCCAGACCGGCGAGCACGCCGGTGAGCAGGTACACCGTCACCAGATGCCGGGTGACCGCGATGCCGGACCGCCGGGCGGCCTCCTCGTTGGAGCCGATGGCGTAGGTGTAGCGGCCGAACCGGGTGGTGTGCAGCACCCAGGCGGCGAGCACCGTCACCACGGTGGCGACCAGCACCAGGTTCGGTATCCCGCCCAGCGTGGTGCCGAAACCGAGTGTGTCACGCAGATTTTCGGGCACCGTCCGGGTGTCGACGCCGCCGGTGATCAGCTGGGCCGCGCCGAGCGCGGCGCCGAACGAGCCCAGGGTGACGATCAGCGGCGGAATCTTGGCCTTGGCCACCAGCAATCCGTTGATCAGCCCCCAAAGACCGCCGCCCGCAATGGAAAGCAGGAAACCTACGCCGATGATGCCCCAGCCCGCGCCGGTGGCGTCCTGGTCCGGGCTCAGCCACTCCATCGATTTCGCGCCGATCACGCCGGAGAAGATCAGCACCATGCCGACCGACAGGTCGATGCCGGAGGTGATGATCACGAACGTCATCCCCACCGAAAGGACAAGCAGCACCGAGGTTTCGATGAGCAGCGTCTGGAAGGTGAACCGGGTCGGGAACGCGTCGGGCCGCAGCACGCTGAACACGATGCACAACGCGACAAGCACCACGCCGATCCACACCGTGCTCGCACCCATCAGTCGCTGCAGGACAGTGCGTTCCGGTAACCCGGCGCCACCGTTGCCGTTCCCGTCGACATCGACGGACTTGACCTCACTCATGCGACATCCTCGCGAGACATGGAGCACTGGCGTCTCACGCCGCACCCTCCTGTGACAGCGCGCCGGTCATGGCGCCGACCAATTGCTCGAGCGTGGCCTCGGCCGCGGTGAACCGCGCCACCCGCCTGCCGAGCCGGAGTACTTCGATGCGGTCTGCGACCGCCAAGACCTCCGGCATGTTGTGACTGATCAGCACCACCGCGATGCCCTCGCCTGCGACGCGCCGGATCACCTCCAGGACCCGCTCGCGCTGCACCACGCCGAGCGCGGCGGTCGGCTCGTCCATGAACACCACCTTGCTGGCCCACATCACCGCCCTGGCCACCGCGACGCTCTGCCGCTGCCCGCCGGACAGCGAGCCGATCGGCACGTCCGAGCTCTGCAGAGTGACGCCGAGGCGCCGGAAGTGTTCGACCGCTTGGGCTCTCATGGCGGTACGATCCAGCATGCCGAGCTTGCCCGGCAGCCCCTTGCGCACCAGTTCGCGGCCGAGGAAGAGGTTCGCGGCCGGGTCCAGATCGGGCGCCACCGCGAGATCCTGATACACCGTCTCCACGCCGAGTTTGCGCGCGGCCGTCGGAGTATTCAGCACCACCGGCTTGCCGTCCAGCAAAATCCGCCCGGAATCCGGCTGCTCGGCGCCGGAAAGGCATTTCACGAGCGTCGATTTACCCGCGCCGTTGTCGCCGATCAAGGCGACGACTTCACCGGCGCTCACCGCGAAGTTCGCGCCACGTAACGCCTCGACCCCGCCATAGCGCTTCACCAACCCCTCGGCTTGCAGCACGACGGCGGAAGCACCTGCGGTTTCGGCCGGTTTCGCGGCATCGTCCGAGGTCATCGGCCACATCCGTGCGCGCACAGCTGAGCAAACGTCCAGTCCATCGCCCGATGCTACGTTCGCCCCTCATCTCGTGGGACGTATTCGGGAAAATGCGGAAGGCGCAACGGAACTCGGTTTCCGGGCGAGAAAACAATGCACGGAATGCCCACGTTGGCAGGTTCCTCGGGTAAGGCGCGCCAATGCTGCAGTTTCAGCGCTGAAAGTCGAGGAGATTTCCCGGGAACCAACTGGCTGCGTCGCACGTCAAAGAAAATGCACAACAGTCCTGTCGTCGAGTAGAAGGAGTTGCCAATGGACCGTGGACGCCCGCGACCGGACCCGGGCCCCGGATGAGCCCGCGCACCGCAGCGCGACATCTGCTGGCGGACGACCAGCAGACCGAACCCGCGCCACCCAGTTACCCTGGGGATATGAGCAGCATGGACGCCGATGTGACCCTCGCCGAGTTCGAGGTACTGGAGCGCGCATCGTCCGAGGAGGTCGACGTCGAGCTGATCAATGGAAGGATCTACGTGGTTCCGGTTCCGGATGGCGAGCATGACGAGTACGCCAGCACAATCGGCGATCAGATTCGCGACCATTGCCCAGAGCTGCGATTACTGCACGAGCGGGGTCTGCGCATCCCCTCTTATCGCGCGAGCCGCGCTCGCGTCGATGGGGCGGTTGCACCCCGTGGGTACTTCCGTGACCAGCCGCCATGGTCGGATCCCGCCGGAGTCGTGATGATCGTTGAAATCACCTCGGGTCGGGAACGTGACGCCGACGTCGATCGCATCGAGAAGCGCGACGCCTACGCACAGGCCGAGATCCCGACCTATCTGCTCGTCGACCGTCACCGTGGCGAAGTACTGATCTACTGGGAGCCAGCCGACAACGAATACCGGCGTAACGCCACCGCGAAATTCGGTGCGCCGCTACGACTGCCGGCACCGTTCAACTTCGACCTGGATACAAAAGAGTTCCTCTGATCGACACCAGGTTCGGGGTGCCGATCGTTCTCGATGACGGTCGGCACACCCGCTAGTTCAGTGTTCACCACCGAGTTCGAGGGCGAGGACGCCGATAATGACGAGGCCGATGCCGCCGACTTGGATCAGGGTCAGGCGCTCGTCGAGGAAGAGCACGCCGATGAGGGCGATGGCGGCCACGCCGACGGCGGACCAGATGCCGTAGGCGACGCCGATTTGCATACCGCGCTTCAGCGCCAGTGAGAGAAACCAGAAGGCGCTGCCGTAGCCGAGCACAACCAGGATCGACGGAATGAGCTTGGTGAATCCGTCGGAGACCTTCAGCGAGACGGTGGCGGTCACCTCGGACGCAATGGCGATGGCCAGCAGCAACAGGGTCATGGCGGCAGCGTATCGAGTGCCGCAGAATAGCGGGGCGGCGCGCTGCCGAATGTGCAGTGGGCGGGGCGAACTCGGTGATCGTGGCAGCCGCGGGGTGGCTCGGCGATCGAACGATGGGGAGGTGGAGATCGGATGAATTCGGTCGTGCTGTTTATCGGGCTGGGCGTGGTGCTGATGGTCGGGCTGCTGATCGTCTTTGCCGTGCTGTCGATTCATGCCGAGCGACAGCGCCGGAATCGATTGCAAGCGTGGACAACAGCAAACGGATGGAGCTTTACCCAGCATGCCCGCGCGGACTGGACGGCCAGACTGCCCGGCCGCAACAAGGGTGGTCTCGGGGCGATGCTGACCGGGCCGATGGGCGGGCGGTGGGTGACCGTGGCGGACTATCACTACACGACAACGTCCACCAGCTACTCATCGGACAACAGCAGCACGACATCGACTACCAAACACCACTACATCGCCGTCGTCGTGCAGCTGCACCGACCATACCTACCGATCGCGGTCGAACCGCGCGGTCTGCTCTCGCAGCTCGGCCGCTCACTGTTCGGCGACAAACCCACCGCGACCGGCAACGCGGCGTTCGACGCCCGCTTGCGCATCCGCACCAGCGACCCCAACTACGCCCGCTGGCTGATCAGCAAGCCGTTGATCGACGCTCACGTGGCCAACGTCGCACCACCCTGGAGCCTCGCCGGACAGGACTTACTCTCCTACCGGACGGGCCGCCTGCAGAACCCCGAGCAGATCCCAGCCCTCGCAGCTCCGCTCCTCCACATAGCGGACCTACTCCCGCGCTGAGCTGACCCAACAGCCGCACCCGCACTCAGGATCTGGATGCGCCGGCGGTCAGCCCAGCCAGGTGCGGAGTTGGGCTGTGGTGGTGGCGATTTCGTTGAGTTGGACGGTTACCTGGGTGGCCGCGGTGCCGCCGCGGGCGTCGCGGGAGGCGATGGAGCCTTGGACGGTGAGGACCTCGCGGACCTTCGGGGTGAGGGCCGGGTCGATGGCGGCGAACTCCGCATCGGTGAGTTCGTCGAGGCCGACGCCGCGGGATTCGGCGGCGCGGACGCAGGCGCCCGCCGCCTCGTGCGCGACGCGGAACGGAACACCCTGGCGGACCAGCCATTCGGCGATGTCGGTGGCGAGAGTGAAACCGGCGGGGGCAAGTTCGGCCATCCGGTCGGTGTGGAAGGTGAGCGTCGAGACCAGACCCGCGATGGCGGGGAGCAGCAGCTCCAGTTGGGCGACCGAGTCGAACAGCGGTTCCTTGTCCTCCTGCAAGTCTCGGTTGTAGGCCAGCGGCTGCGCCTTCAGCGTGGCGAGCAACCCGGTCAGGTTGCCGATGAGCCTGCCCGCCTTACCCCGGGTGAGTTCGGAGACGTCCGGGTTCTTCTTCTGCGGCATGATCGAGGACCCGGTGGACCAGGCGTCGGCGAGCGTGATGTAGCCGAATTCCGGTGTGCTCCAGAGGATCACCTCTTCGGCCATCCGACTCAGGTCGACGCCGATCATGGCGAGCACGAACGCGGCCTCGGCGGCGAAATCACGCGAGGAGGTGGCGTCGATCGAATTGGCGGCGGACGCATCGAAATCCAGTTCGGCGGCGATCGCCTCGGGATCGAGGCCGAGCGACGAACCGGCCAGCGCGCCGGAACCGTACGGCGACACCGCCGCTCGCTTGTCGAAGTCGCGCAGCCGATCGATGTCGCGCAGCAGCGGATGCGCGTGCGCGAGCAGGTGATGCGCGAGCAGCACGGGCTGCGCGGCCTGCAGGTGCGTCTTGCCCGGCATCACGGCGTCGGGATGCGCGTCCGCCTGCGTCACCAGCGCGTCGACCACGTCGAGCACGCCGACCGCGACCCGGCGCACGCCGTCGCGCAGCCACATCCGAAACAGCGTGGCCACCTGGTCGTTTCGGGAGCGCCCGGCCCGCAGCCGCCCGCCGAGCTCGGTGCCGACCCGGTCGATCAGCCCGCGCTCCAGCGCGCCGTGCACGTCCTCGTCGGAGTCGGCGGGGGCGAACGCGCCCGAATCCACTTCCGCGGCAAGCTGATCCAGCCCGGCGAGCATCCCGGCGAGGTCGCTCTCGGAGAGCAGTCCGGCCTTGTGCAGCACCCGCGCGTGCGCCTTGGACGCGCGAATATCGTACGGCGCCAGGACCCAGTCGAAGTGGGTCGACTTGCTCAGCGCCGCCATCGCCTCGGCCGGTCCGGACGCGAAGCGCCCGCCCCAGAGCGCACCGGTGTTCGTGCTGCCGCTCTGCGTCATGGTGTGCTGTCTCCTCCGGGTCGGGTTGCGGTCATCAGTAGGTGGGTGCGCATATCCGCGGCGACGTCGTCGGGCACGTCGCGGCCGCGATCGATCAGTACTCGCGCCGGGTCCGCGCGGGTTGCTGTCCAGCCGTGCGCGGTGAACCACTGCACCGGGTCGCTGCGGCCTTCGGTGGGATACCACAGCCGGTCGACGTCGACCTCGATGTCGAGCGCGGCGAGTACCTGCTGCCTGGCGGCGTCGGTTCGGCGCAGGCCCGGCGCCCGCTCCGCCGTCGTCATGTTGACCGCGACCCGGCTGCCCGGCGCGCTCAGCGTGACAATGTGCTCGAACAGCCGGTCCTGCGCGTCGACCGGCAGGTAACGCAGCAGCCCTTCGGCCAGCCACGCGGTCGGCTTGTGCTGGTCGAAACCGTTGTCCCGCAACGCCGCAGGCCAATCCCCGCGTAGATCGACGGGCACCTCGCGGCGCTCGACGGCGGCCGTGACGCCCTGCTCGGCGAAGGCGGATGACTTGAACTGCAACACCTTCGGCAGGTCGAGCTCGAAAACCGTGGTGCCCGCGGGCCAGTCGAGCCGGTGCGCCCTGGCATCGAGCCCGGCCGCCAGGATGACGATCTGCCGGATGCCCGCGCCGGCGGCCGCCTCGAAATAGCTGTCGAAATAGCAGGTACGGGCGACCAAGAGATCACCGAGCGAACCGTAGGATCGCATAGCCGACACCTCGAGGTCACCCGCGCCTGCGCTGAGCCGAGTCCACACGGGCGAGCCGACCGCCATCACCAGCAACCCGGCGTACGGGTCGTGGAACAGCGCGTCCGCCCGCCGGGTTTCGCCGGCGCGCAGCACCGCGACACCGAGTGCCGTCGCACCCACACTGCTCACGATGTCCCAGCTGTCACCCTCGGTCCGCATCGTCGCTCCCTTCGAATCGAGCCGACGCATCGGCCGACCCCGACACTACGGGCGATTCCTGAGTGATCGGCTCGGCGGCCGAGCTCGCGCCTACTTCTGGTTCAGGTCCCGCCGCGCGGCGACCTTGGAGGACAGTCCGTGGATCTGCACGAAGCCCTTGGCCAGCGACTGGTCGAAGGTGTCGCCCTCGTCGTAGGTGGCCAGGTTGAAGTCGTAGAGCGACTGCTCCGAGCGCCGTCCGTTGACGACCGCGTTGCCGCCGTGCAGCACCATCCGGATGTCGCCGGAGACGTGCTCCTGGGTTTCGCCGACGAACGCGTCCAGCGCGCGCTTGAGCGGGGAGAACCACAGGCCGTCGTAGACCAGCTCGCCCCAGCGCTGCTCGACCTGCCGCTTGTACCGGCCGAGCTCGCGCTCGACGGTGACGGCCTCGAGCTCCTGGTGCGCGGTGATCAGCGCGATGGCGCCGGGCGCCTCGTAGATCTCCCGGCTCTTGATGCCGACGAGCCGGTCCTCGACCATGTCGAGCCGGCCGACGCCCTGGCGGCCCGCCCGGTGGTTCAGCTCGACGATGGCCTCGAGCACGCTGACCGCGCGGCCGTCGATGGCGACCGGGATGCCCTTCTCGAAGGTGATGATGAGCTCGTCGGGCGCCTCGAAGTTGACCGTGGCGTCGGCGGTGTAGTCGTAGACGTCCTTGGTGGGCGCGTTCCAGAGGTCCTCGAGGAAGCCGGTTTCCACCGCGCGACCCCACACGTTCTGGTCGATCGAGAACGGGGACTTCTTGGTGACGTTGATCGGCAGCGAGTTCTCCTCGGCGAAGGCGATGGCCTTCTCCCTGGTCCACGCGTAGTCCCGGACCGGGGCGATCACGTTCAGGTCCGGCGCGAGCGCGCCGATGCCGACCTCGAAGCGCACCTGGTCGTTGCCCTTGCCGGTGCAGCCGTGCGCGACGGTGCTGGCACCGTGGAACTTGGCGGCCTCGACGAGGTGCTTGACGATGAGCGGGCGGCTGATCGCCGACACCAGCGGGTAGCGGCCCATGTACATGGCGTTCGCCTGGATGGTCGGCAGGCAGTAGTCGTTGGCGAACTCGTCGCGCGCGTCCACCACGATGGCCTCGACCGCGCCGCAGTCCAGCGCTCGCTGGCGCACCACGTTCATGTCCTCGCCGCCCTGGCCGAGGTCGATGGCCACGGCCACCACCTCGGAACCGGTCTCCTTGGCAATCCAGCTGATCGCCACGGAGGTGTCCAGCCCACCTGAGTAGGCGAGTACGACGCGTTCGGACATGGTCTGTGTGCTCCTCGGTTTCGATGCTTGTCTTCGAAAGTACGGACCGGCTTCCCGCCGCAGCGGCCCGCACGTCCTACAAATGATTATGCACGATGATGCAAGCCCATTCACCACGGGGGTCCGGTGCGCTCCCCCGCCGCCCCGGATCGTTCGCGAAAGTCACTGCCCATCAAGCGAATTACCCCCTTGGCGAGCCCTGCCCCGTGTGCGACCCTGAAGAGCGGAAACCTCGAGCGGGTAGAAGGACGGACGCAATGCTGCACCTCATCGCGCAAGAATTCAGCACCCTCGGCAACGATGTCCTCAACATCGGACGGGCCGTCGTCGACCTCGTCCAGGACATCATCAACGCGGGCACACCGGGCAAAGGGCCGGGTGGCGGCGGCAACGGCCAGTACCCGTTCTCCTGACCGCCGTCAGGCGATCTCCTCGATCTTCGCGGCCAGTTCGGCCCCGGTCAGTGGCTCACGGGCGATGACCGCGATGGTGTCGTCGCCCGCGATGGTGCCGACGATGTACGGCAGTGCCGCGCGATCCAGCGCGCTGGCCAGGTAGTGCGCGGCACCGGGTGGGGTGCGCAAAACCGCGATGTTGCCGCTGTGGTCGGTGGAGACCAGTAGATCGCCGAGCAGCTTCGCGAGGCGATCGGTGCCGCCGATGACGCCGCGGATGGGATTGCCGTCCTCGGGGACCACATAGACGCCCGCACCACCGTCAGCGGCGCGCAGTTTCACCGCGCCGAGCTCGTCGAGATCACGCGAGAGGGTGGCCTGGGTGGTCTCGATGCCCTCGGCGGAGAGCAGCGCCGCCAGTTCGGTCTGGCTGCGTACCGCGTGCGCGGTCAGCAGTTCGACGATGCGGGACTGGCGCCCGGCCCGGGTGCGAGCGATCTCCGGGCCCGTCTTACCCGGTTCCGGATGCGCGACACTCACGACCGCACCTCGATGCTCGATCGCCGACCGTCCGCCACCTCGCAGGCACTCGGCTCCGTCGTGCGCGAACGCACGCCGTGTCCTCGGTTCGCTCGCGCGTACTCGCTCACGCCGCACCGTCACTTCGCTTGGCCAGCAACCACACCAGCAGCGCCTTCTGCGCGTGCAGCCGGTTCTCCGCCTCGTCCCACACCACGCTGTGCGGACCGTCGAGGACCTCGTCGGTGACCTCCTCGCCGCGATGGGCGGGTAGGCAGTGCAGCACCACGGCATCCGGCTGTGCCCGCGCGAGCAGATCGCTGTTCACCTGGAACGGGCGGAACGGCCCGACGCGGTCCAGACCGTCGTTCTCCTGACCCATCGAGGTCCAGGCGTCGGTCACCAGCGCGTCGGCGCCGTCGGCCGCGGCGATCGGGTCGCCGGTCAGCGTGATGGTGGCGCCGGTCTCGGCGGCCCGCTTGCGCGCGGCCTCCAGGATCCACGGCAGCGGCTCGAAACCCGTTGGCGCGGCGATGGTTACGTTCAGCCCGGCGGTGACGCCACCCAGCAGCAGGGAGTGCGCCATGTTGTTCGCGCCGTCGCCGAAGTAAGTGAGGTTGCGGCTCGCGAGGCCGCCCTTGCGCTCGGCGAGCGTCTGCAGGTCGGCGAGCACCTGGCACGGGTGGAACTCGTTGGACAGCGCGTTCACCACGGGAACCGTTGCGGTCGCGGCCATTTCGTCGAGCCGAGACTGCTCGAAGGTGCGCCACACGATCGCGTCCACGTAACGTGAGAGCACCGTCCCGGTGTCGCCGAGGGTTTCCTCCCGGCCGAGCTGGGTGTCGCGCCCGTCCACCACCACCGCGTGCCCGCCGAGCTGGGCGATGCCCACCTCGAAGGAGAACCGGGTGCGGGTGGAGTTCTTCTCGAAGATCACCCCGACGCCGCGCGGGCCTTCCAGCGGACGCTGGGAGAACGGCGCGTGCTTGAGTTCGGCCGCGAGGGTGAGGATTTCGGCCTGCTCGGCCGGGCTCACATCGTCGTCGCGGAGGAAGTGCCGTACCGCGTGCTGTGCTGAAGTCATTGCGCCGCAGCCTCCTTCGCATCTTGGGTCGCCGCGTCCAGAATTTCCGGCAGATCGGCGACGAAATTGTCGGCCTGGGTCTCGGTGAGGATCAGCGGCGGCGCGAGCCGAATCACGTTGGGCTTGGCCGGGTTCACCAGATATCCGGCCGCCCGGGCACGCGCCTCGACGTGGGCGGAGACATCGTCGGTGAGCACGATGCCGAGCAGCAGCCCGGCGCCACGCACGTGCGCGACCAACGGATGCTCCAGCAGTTCGATGCCGTCGACGAGCCGCTTGCCGATCGACTCCACGTGCGCGAGCAGGTCTTCTTCGTCGATGGTGCGCAGCACCGCGAGTGCGGCCGCCGCGCAGACCGGATTGCCGCCGAAGGTGGTGCCGTGCAGGCCGGGCGTGAACAGTTCGGCGGCCGGGCCGGTGGCCAGCACCGCGCCGATCGGCAGCCCGCCGCCGAGTCCCTTGGCGAGGGTGATCACGTCGGGCACGATGCCAACGGCCTGATGCGCGTAGAACTTTCCGGTCCGGCCGATGCCGGTCTGCACCTCGTCGAGGATAAGCAGCGCGCCGTGCCTGCTGGTGATCTCGCGAGCCTTGGCCAGATAATCGATCGGCGGAACGACGACGCCGCTCTCCCCCATCATCGGCTCCAGGAACACCGCGGCGGTGTCCGCGTCGACGACGGCCGCCAGCGCCGCGGCGTCACCGTAGGGCACGTGCACGACACCGGCGGGCATCGGCTCGAACGGTGTCCGCTTGGCCGCCTGCCCGGTGAGCGCGAGCGCGCCCATGGTCCGGCCGTGGAACGCCTCCTCGCACGCGATCATCTTGCGCCGCCCGGTCAACCTGGCGATCTTGAATGCCGCCTCGTTGGCCTCGGTGCCCGAGTTGCAGAAGAAGGCGCGGCCGCTGTGTCCCGCTTCCGAGGAACCGTCGCCGAAGTGCGCGAGCAACCGCTCAGCCAATTCGACAACCGGTTCGTTCACATAGAGATTCGAGGTGTGCCCGAGCGTGCCGAGCTGCTCGGTGACCGCGGCCAGGATGGCCGGGTGCGCATGACCGAGGCTGTTGACCGCGATGCCGCCGAGGAAGTCGACATAGCGGTTGCCGTCGGCGTCGTAGACCACCGCGCCCGCCCCGCGCACCAGCGCGAGCTTCGGGGTGCCGTAGTTGTTCATCATCGCGGCGGTCCACCGCGTCTGGAGGTCTTGGTCTGTACTCATTTTTTCGTTCCGTCCAGCGAGCCGACCCCGTTCGAGGACGGGGCGAGCGTCACCATCGTTCCGATTCCTTCTCCGGTGAACAGTTCCAGCAGCATGGCGTGCGGGACGCGACCGTCGATGACGTGCGCGCTCGGCACCCCGCCCCGCACAGCGCGCAGGCAGGCTTCCATCTTCGGCACCATGCCCGCGTCCAGGCGGGGCAGCAACTCCGCGAGCGCGGCCGTATCGATGCGGGTGATCAGCGAGTTGCGGTCGGGCCAGTCGGTGTAGAGGCCCTCGACGTCGGTCAGCACCACCAGCTTCTCGGCGCCGATGCCCTGGGCCAGCGCGGCGGCGGCGGTGTCGGCGTTGATGTTGTGCACCACGCCGTCCGCGTCCGGCGCGATGGTGGAGACCACCGGGATGCGGCCCGCGCCGATGAGGTCGAGCACCGCGTCCGGGTTGACCGAGGTGACGTCACCGACCAGGCCGATGTCGGTCGGTACGCCGTCGACCTCGACGGTGCGGCGGGTCGCGGTGAACAGATTCGCGTCCTCGCCCGAGATGCCGACCGCGTACGGGCCGTGCGCGTTGATCAGCCCGACCAGTTCGCGACCGACCTGACCGAACAGCACCATCCGCACGACCTCCATCACCTCCGGGGTGGTTACCCGGAAGCCGCCGCGGAATTCGCCCGCCAGCCCCAGCTTTTTCAGCATCGCGCTGATCTGCGGGCCGCCGCCGTGCACCACCACCGGGTGCACACCGACGGTGCGCAGGAAGGCCATGTCGGCGGCGAAGGCCCGCTCGAGTTCCGGGTCGACCATGGCGTTGCCGCCGAACTTCACGACGACGATTTTGTCCCGGAACTTCTGCAGCCAGGGCAGCGCGTCGGCCAGGACGTGTGCCTTGTCCAGCGCCGAAAGGTCCTCGTGGAGTTGGCCCGTCATGAGCTGTAGGCCGAATTCTCTTCGACATAGCCGTGCGAGAGGTCGGTGGTGCGGATGGTGGCCTGCGCGGCACCGACATTCAGGTCGATGCGGACCTCGATGTCCATCCCGGACAGGTCGACGTCGCGGGCGCCGGGCGCGCCGACGCCGTCGATACAGACCGGATTTCCGTTGAACGACACCGAGATCCGGTTCGGGTCGAGGGTGATGGGCGCCATGCCGACCGCGGCGAGCACCCGGCCCCAGTTCGGGTCGGAGCCGAAAAGCGCTGTCTTGACCAGACTGTCGCGCGCGACGGTGCGGGCGGCGGCCACCGCCTCGTCCTCGCTGACCGCGCTCGCGACCGTGACCAGCACCCGCTTGGTGACGCCCTCGGCGTCGCCCATCAGCTGGGCGGCCAGGTCGTCGCAGACCGCGAGGACGGCGGCGTCGAGGTCGGCCTGGCTCGGGGTGACCTCGCTGGCACCGTTGGCCAGCAGCAGCACGGTGTCGTTGGTGGAGCAGGAGCCGTCGACGTCGAGCCGGTCGAAGGTGCGCGTGGTCGCGTTGCGCAACGCCTGGTCCAGCTGGTCGGCGGTGACGGCGGCGTCGGTGGTCAGCACCACCAGCATGGTGGCCAGCGAGGGGGCGAGCATGCCCGCGCCCTTGGCCATGCCGCCGACGTTCCACTTGTCGCGATGATGGAAGGCGGCTTCCTTCGGCACCGTATCGGTGGTCATGATGGCGTGCGCCGCGTCGAGGCCGCCGGACAGGCCGCCGCCCATCTCGTGCACGATCTCGGTGATCGCGGGCAGCAGCTTGTTCATCGGCAGCCGGTCACCAATCAAGCCGGTGGAGCAGACGGCGATTTCGCCGGCGCCGGTCTCGGAGCCCCAATTGCTCAGTGCGGCAGCGAGTTCCTCGGCGGTCTTGTGCGTGTCCTGGAAGCCGCCCGGCCCGGTGCACGCGTTGGCGCCGCCGGAATTGAGGATCACCGCGCGCAAGCGGCCACCGGACAGCACCTGCTGGGACCACAGCACCGGGGCGGCCTTCACCTTGTTGCGGGTGAAGACGCCCGCCGCGGCGTATTCCGGGCCCTCATTGAAAACCAGGGCCAGGTCCGGCTTTCCGCTCGCCTTGATGCCTGCCGCGATACCGGCCGCGCGGAAGCCGAGCGGCCCCGTCACGCCCTGGTTCCGCACCAGCTTGCCGGTCGATGTCGCGGCGGATGTCGTCACGGTGCCACTCCTACGGTGGAAAGTCCTGCGGTCTCGTCGAATCCGACGGCCAGGTTCATGGATTGCACCGCGGCGCCCGCGGTGCCCTTGGTCAAGTTGTCGATCGCGCCGATCACCACGAGCAAGCCCGCGTCGGCATCCACCGCCACCTGCAGGGTGACGGCGTTGGAGCCCAGCACCGAACCGGTCTGCGGCAAGACACCTTCCGGCAGCAGGTGCACGAAAGGTTCGTCGCCATAGGCTTTTTCGTAGACGGCACGCGCCTGCGCGACGTCCACCGAGGTCGGCGCGGTGCAGGTCGCCAGGATGCCGCGCGGCATCGGCGCGAGCACCGGCGTGAACGACACGGCGACGTCGATACCGGCTGCCGCGGACAGGTTCTGGATGATCTCGGGGGTGTGCCGGTGCGCGCCCGCGATGCCGTAGGCCCGCGCCGAACCCATCACCTCGGAGCCGAGCAGCCCGACGTCGAGCTTGCGTCCGGCGCCCGAGGTTCCGCTCACCGCGACGACATGCACCCTCGGCTCGATGATCCCCGCCGCAACGGCGGGTGCGAGCGCGAGGCTGGCCACCGTCGGATAGCAGCCGGGCACCGCGATCCGGCTCGCGCCGCGCAGTTTCTCGCGGCCACCGGGCAGCTCGGGCAGGCCATAGGGCCAGCTGCCCGCGTGCTTGCTTCCGTAGTACTTCTCCCACGCCCGCGCGTCGGTCAGCCGGAAATCGGCCCCGCAATCGATGATCACCGTCGATGCGGGCAGCTGCTCCGCGATGGCCGCGGACTGTCCGTGCGGCAGCCCGAGGAACACCACATCGTGCCCGGCCAGCTCGTCGACGCTGGTCGGCGCGAGCAGGCGATCCGCAAGCGGCAGCAAATGCGGCTGCAGCGCCCCGAGCGGGCTCCCGGCGTTCGCGCCCGCCGTCAGCGCCCCGATCTGCAGGCGCCCGGCTCGATACGCCGGATGCCCCAGCAGCAGCCGCAACACTTCCCCGCCCGCGTACCCACTCGCCCCGGCCACCGCGACCCGCAACGCGGGCGCGCCTGGCTCCGGCGCGTGCACCGAATCAACCATGTGATGATTATGCACGACTATGCAATCTCATTCACGAGGTGGGGTAGTGAGCCAGCCCTCGATGGTCGCCCGGGCCAGGCTGCGCATCCGTTCGCCGTAGGCCGGATACCCGTCGCCGACGTAGCCACCGGAGCCGTCGGCGAGGTCGTGGACGCTCAGCGCGAAGCGGCCGGGGAAGGCCGACCGCGGCAGCGCCACATACGGCTGCAGCGGCGTCATATCGAATCCGCGCTTGGCCTTTCCATTGCGGGCGACCTGATGCCGAGCGAACCAGCCGGTCGCGTCGACCCCTTTGTCGACATAGAACTGGATTATCCGAAACTGCACGTCGGCATGCGGTGCCAGGAAGTGCGAACGATGTTGCAGCACGAAGGCGCACACCAAGGGCAGGTGCCATGGGTACATCGCCGCATCTTCCTGTTCGGCCTCGAGCACCTCGTGCCAGACCTCCAGGCACGGCGCCGCCGCACCGCACTCACACGCCTCTGCCGCTGCCACGTTTCGAGCGTAGCCAAGCCGACGACTTCGTAGCTTCCCACCGTCTGCCGCATCGGCCTTCGTCGCCGAGAACACGCGCCCGCCGACGACTGGGGAACCGTCGTGCGCACAAGTTGTTAGCATCATCGCCGGGAGTAATCCCATTGAACCAGTGGGCATTTCGGACCCCATGCGGACAGGCCCACAGCGCAGGAACGAACCCGCCATTCGGCGTGAAGAGCTAGTTCATGATCGGCCCCGTTGCCGCGCGTCAACTCCCGACTCGACGCCCCCGAGGCTCCCGCGCGGTCAAATGACAGTACGTATCTTTCACGTATTCCACTGTGGCACAACAGATTTGATCGATTTCCCCAGTGCGAATCTTGCTACCATCGGTGCCGTCGACGTCGACTGGCCAGGCCAAGACAAAGCCCCGGCGCGACCCACAAGGTGCCCGGGAGCGACCACGTTTCACGAGATACGTGGGTGAAGGCTCTACGAAAGGCAGATCATGAAACACATCGGAGGCGCTCTCGCCGCGGCCGGCGCGGTTCTCGCATTGGCTCTCGGCGGAGCTACCACTGCTCATGCCGATCCCGATCCGGGCACCCTGGAGGCGAAGGGCACGTTCATCTACACCCACCACGGCGACCACAAGCGGCTCGAAGACCCCAAGAACAACAAGTGCTACCGCATCGAAGGCAAGGGCTTCGCCGAGAACAAGACCAATCGCGTCGCCGAACTCTTCCGCGGCGACGACTGCGACGGCAGGGTCGTGAACGCGATGGGCCCCGGCGAGCGTGAGCGCGATGTCGAGTTCCGCTCAGTGAGATTCATCAAGTAACCCCGACGCAGCACCAGTCCACCCCCGACACCCGCGCAAGTGGAGGGGGTGGACGTCTCGGCGTCATTCGTTAAACTCGCAGTGTCGGCAAGTCTCCCCGGTGCATTCGAACGCCCGGGTCGAGTACGACTCGTTCGCGGCTCCCACGGCAAGTCAGATGCGCTGTAGCGCACGCCATCGGCAACGCCGACCGCGTCGACATCGTCTGGCCAATCATCTTCGGCCACAAACAAACCCGCCACAAGGAGGCAACCATGACTACCCCTGCCCGAATCACCGCCGGACCCGAGCGGACGCTGCTGGAGAACACCCTCGATCGCGGCAGGGCCGCACTCGTCGAGAAGGTGCGGGAACTCTCGGCCGAACAGTCCCGCCGTCGGCTCGTCGCCTCCGCGACAACGCCGATCGGACTGATCAAGCACGCGGCCGCGGCGGAACGGATCTGGTTCCAGCACTATCTGGCCGGCCTGCCCGAAGCCGAATGCGACGGTTACGCAACGCCAGGAGCCGGCAGTTTCGCCGTCTCCGACGACGAGACGCTCAACGACGTGATCGCGGAGTTCGAACGGGCCAGCCGCAGATCCGCGACGATCGTGGCACCTTACGACCTGGCGCACACCGTGCACCATCCGCGCGCCGGAATCGTCAGTGTCCGTTGGATTTACCTGTTCCTGATCGCGGAATACGGGCGGCACACCGGCCACGCCGACATTCTGGTAGAGCAGATCAACGACCCGATCACAGCGTGAACCCGGACATGGCTCGACCCCGGGATTTGTTTCCGCTGATACGCGGACCCCGGGGCCGTTGCCTTTAGCGGTGTCAGGCCGCGACGTCGTGCCGGATGATGATGTTGCCGAACGAATTTCGCGCGTACACCTGCACGGTGTCGACCGTGTCCGAACCGGCGACCGGTGCCATCAGGTTCTGCACGGTGCCGGACACGGCGTTGGTTTCCAGCCGCACCGCGCTGCCCGGTCGGATACCTACCGCCAACTCGCCCATCGAGGTCTCCAGCCGGAGCACCCCGCGCGACGCGTCACCGATGCGGATATCGCCCTTGGCTACCTTTGCCGTCACCGCACCGCGCGGGCTCTCGACCGCGATGTCACCGGCGGCGATCGCCAGCACGGACTCGACGAATTCGCCGGTGGCCAGCAGTTGGCCAACGCCCGCAGTGGCTTTCAGCCGGGAGCCGGTCGGCACCTCGATGAGCACCTCGATCGAGGGGTTGCCACCCAGCGGCGAGTAGGTCCGCCACCCGCTCGGCGTCCGCACAGTCAGGACGCCTGCGGCGAAATCGACCTTGGTCTGCGCGGCGACGCGCACATCGGCCTTCTTGGCCGCGTCGGTCGGCCGGACCTCGACGTAGGTGTCGGTGCGGTCCGAGGCGATCACCTGGACGTTGCCTGCGGGCACCTCGACGGTGACGGTGATCGGTTCCGGGGTCTGGAAAGTAGGCATGGCTGTACTCCTCGAGTGGGTGAAATGTATTGGGGGTCTAGTAAGTTCGATCAGGCCTGGTCGCCGAACACCGCGTTGACGAGCCGCTGCCGCACCTGCAGGAACGTCGCGGACATTTCGGCGAAGTCGACCTTCGCGTCGCCGGTGGTGATCGAGGCGGTCATGGTCTTGCTGCCGTCGGGCGTGCTGTACATCAGTGCCGCCCAGCCGAAGAAGCCGCCGTTGTGCGTGTAGAGGATGTCGCCGCCGTCGGTTTCCTCGACGAAAAGCCCGAGGCCGTACTCGTTCTTCGGCAGACCCGTCGCACGCGGGGTGCGCATCTCGGCCAGCAGCGGAGCAGGCAGAAGCTTGCCGCTCATCAGCGCGGAAATGAACGTCTGCAGGTCCGCGGTGGTGGAGATCATGTCACCGCCCGCGGAGATCCAGGACGGGTTCATGCTGCTGGTGTCGACCACCTTCCACGCATCGCCGTCCTGGTACGCGTAGTAGCCGTGCGCGTGTGGCTCGGGGATCTCCGTCTGGAAGTCCGGCACCACGGTGCCGGTCAGTCCGAGCGGACCCAGGATCAGCCGGTGCATTTCCTCGGCCAACGACCGGCCGGTGACGCTCTCGATCACCAGTCTGGCCAGCACGTAGTTGGTGTTCGAGTAGCTCCAGTCGGTGCCGGGCTCGAACCGGGCGGGCTTGGACAAGGCCAGCCGCACCAGCTCCGCGGGCGGGTAGCTGTGGAACAGGTTGTCCACCCATTCCTGGCCCTGCCAGGGGATTCCCGGCACGATCGTCCCGTCCGGGAAGTACTCGCCGGTGAAGTTGAACACGCCGCTGGTGTGCTGCAACAGCATTCGCACGGTGATCCGCGGGTCCAGCTCGAACTGGGGCAGGTAGTCGGCCGCCGGGGTGTCCAGCCCGATCTTGCCCTCGGCCACCAGTTGCAGAACAACGGTCGCGACGAAGGTCTTGGTGTTGCTGCCGATCCGGAACAGCCCGTTCGTCGCCGGTTTCGCGTCCTCGCCCAGCTTGCTCACTCCGGCGCTGCCGACCCACTCGCCCTGCTCGTCGCGCACCCGCAGCTGCACTCCGGCGTAACCGGCCTCGACGGCCTCCTGGATCACCTGCTGCAACTCCGGGCGATTCGGCGCGGTGGTCGTCGTGGCCGCTTGGGTGAACTGGATTGTCATGGTTCCTCATCTCTGGTCTGTGCCGTTCGATGGGAACAACATTCGCCAGCCGCCCTGACACCGGACCGTCACGGGGCTGACGCGGCCTCTGACACGCTCGAACACCGGCCTGACAGACGGACGTCAGGCCTGGTCCCGAGGGTCGTCGGCCACCGTCAAGACGCGAGCGTGACCGAAACCAACTGACTCCAGCTCGCTTCCGTGCTCTCCCGGGCCGCCGCCTCGAACCCCGCGTCGCCGAGGCGGCCGCGCACTGCCTGCTCGATCCTGGCCACATCCGGATGCGAACGGTCCGGCAGACCGCGCACACCCGCGCTCGCCGCGAGCAGCCGCGCCGCCTGCTCGTACTGTTGCCCGCGCAGCGCCAGATCCGCCGTTCCGACCAGCACCTGCGCGATCAGCATCGGATGCCCCGCCTCCGACACCGCATGGAAGGCGGCGGCGCGGTGTTCCCTGGCCTCGTCGATGTCCTCGGCGAGGTAACCGAGCATGTCCTGCACCATCGCGCGGACGATGGCCCGCTTACCGATATCGCCGAGCTGTCCTGTCGCGACGGCGAGTTGCTGTCGGGCCTGTTCGGCATCGCCGCTCCAGCGGGTGAGCTCCGCCTTCGACAGCGCGAACTCGGCCAGCGCGTTCGGCCAGGCGACGCGTTCCGCCGCACGCTGCGCCTCGGCCATGGCGGCCGCGCTGGACTCCACATCGCCTAGTAGCCAATACAATTGGGCCTGCCGCGACCGCATCGACACGACATCCTCGATGGCACCGACCTCGGTGACGACCGTGATCGCCTGTTCGTAGTACTCGCAGGCGGCGGCGAACTCGCCGCGCATGGCGATTCGATTCGCCAGTTCGGTCAGGGCGAACGAAATACCGAATCGTTCGCCGAGCGCCCGGAACTCGGCCAGCGCCAGCGCGAGATATTCGTCGGCCTCGCGGCCGCCCTGGCCGAGCTGGATCCGCATCTTGCCGAGCTGCAGCCGGGCCAGTGCGCGCACCCAGGGATCCTTGTCATCCAGCAATGATTCCCAGGCGGACAAAACCGCGGCCGGGTCCCGCAGCATGCGTTCGAGCGGGGCGACCAACCCCAGCGCCGGGTGATGGTCCAGGGTCCGCTGGCTGATCTCGTATGCCTGGTGGATCCACTCCGCCGCCTGGTGCTCGTCACTCTGCTGACCGCCGGTCACGAACTGCACAATGAGCGCGTACACCCAGGCCCTGGTCTCGTCGGGCACCTCGCCAGGCAGGGCGACGGCGGCCATGATCAGCTCGTTGCCCTCCATTTTGTGGCCGCCGAGCCACCAGTACCAGCCCGCACCGGCGGCGAGCCGCATCGCGTCGGCCGCTTCGCCCGCCGCGAGCGCACCGCGCATCGCGGCCGCGATGTTGTCGTGCTCGGCCTCGAGGGCGGCGAGCCAGGCCAGTTGCTCGGCGCGACGCAGATGCGGCTCCGCGATCTCGGTGAGTTCGGTGAAGTAGGTCAGATGCGCGCGGCGGGTCAGGTCCGATTCGCCTGCCCCCGCGAGACGTTGCTCGGCGTATTCCTTGATGGTGCCGAGCATTCGGTAGCGCGGCACGCTGTCGCCCACGGTGACCAACAGCGATTTCTCGACCAGCGCGGTGAGCAACTCATCCACCTGATCCCGCTCGACTTCCGTTCCGGCACAGACCCGCTCGGCCGCTTCCAGGCTCGCCCCGCCCGAGAACACCGAAAGCCTGCGCAGCACAACCCGTTCGGCGTCGGTGAGCAGCTCCCAGCTCCAGTCGACCACCGCGCGCAGCGTCTTGTGCCGCGGCAGCGCGGTACGGCTGCCGCCGGTCAGCAGGCGGAACCGGTCGTCGAGCCGGTGGGCGAGCTGATCGAGGGACATGGTGCGCAACCTGGCCGCGGCGAGTTCGATGGCCAACGGCATTCCGTCCAGCGCCCGGCAGACGCGCACCATCGTCGCCAGCGTGCCGGCGTCGGTGCCGAGCTCCCTGCTCACCGCGCTCGCCCGATCACGCAGCAACCGGATCGCCGGCGCGGCCTCGATCTCGGCGGGGTCGGCGTCCACCGCGGGCAGCACCAACGGCAGGACCGGCCACAGTGCCTCACCGGTGATGCCGAGGGGTTCCCTGCTCGTCGCGAGGATCCGCACCCGCCTGCATTCGCCGAGCACCCGATGGGCGAAGCTCGCCGCGGACTCGATCACGTGCTCGCAGTTGTCCAGGATGAGCAGCATCGACCGATCGCGGATCGCGGCGATGACCCGGTCCGTCGGCTCCATGTCCGCCGCGTCGCTGAGCAGCGCGTCGCGCAGTTTGAGGGCGGACAGCGTCGCCTGCGCCACATTGTTCCCGCCCCACTCGCCTTCCTTGCCGCTGTCCGCGCCGATGGCCGCGAGTTCGACCACCCAGACGCCGTCCGGCAGGTCGTCGACCAGCGTGCGCGCGGTTTCGGTGGAGAGCCGGGTCTTCCCGGAGCCGCCCGGCCCGATCAGCGTGGTGAGCCGATGGTCGGCGATGAGGTCGCGGACCGCGGCGACGTCGTTGTCCTTGCCGACGTAGCTGGCCAGTTCGGCACGCAGGTTGGTCTTGCGGTTCTCCTCCCGCCGACCCAGCTCGCCGCGCAGCAGCGCGACGTGCAACGCGGACAGCTCCGGCGACGGGTCGACGCCCAGTTCGTCGGCCAGGGTTTCGCGCATCCGCTCGTACGCGAGCAGCGCCTCGGTGTCGCGACCGCTCGCGACGAGGGCCCGCATCAACGCGGCGACCAGCCGTTCCCGCACCGGATGCGCGGCAACCAGGTCGGTGAGTTCGGTGACCAGCTCGGCACCGTGGCCGAGGCTGATCTCGCCATCGAACCGCTCCTCCAGCGCGGTCAGGCGTAAACCGTCGAGCCGGGTGACCGCCGCGTCGAACGCCGCGCTCTCCAGCAGCCCGATGTCCTGCATGGCCGCGCCGCGCCACAGCGCGAGGGCCTCGCGCAGCCGCCGCACCCCCTGGTCCTCGTCGTTGCGGGCCTTGGCGATGAGGCGTTCGAACCGCACGGCGTCGACGGCGTCGGGCTCCACCCGCAACCGGTAGCCGTCCGGCTGCCCCTCGACCACCCCGTCCGGCAGCGCCTTGCGCAGCCGGGAAACCAAGCGTTGCAAGGCATTCGCCGCATCGGCGGGCGGCTGCTCACCCCAGATCCAGTCGATGAGCGTCGCCTTCGGGACCGCGTGACCTGGTTCGAGCGCCAGCGCGACCAACAGCCCGCGCAGCCGCGCGCCCGGCACGTCGGCGAAAGCGCCGTCGTCCGTGCGAATTTCGAATGGTCCAAGTATCCCGATCTGCACCTACCTGATCCTGCCATGGGCGATCGAGCGCCTGCCGGGCGCTGACGGGACGCAACACGTCACCGGTGTCAGGGCCGTGACAGCCGCGTGTCAGGGCGGTCGGCGAATGTTTTCGCAACAGCCACGAAAGGAATTTGATGACGCATACAGTGCCCATCCCGCACGGACTGCCCACCGAACGTGACGCCAGTCCGTTCGACCCGCCCAGCCAGCTCACCCGGCTGCGCGAGGCTCGCCCGGTCAGCCCGATCGTCTTCCCCGACGGTCACCAGGGCTGGATCGTCACCGGCTACGACGCGGTCCGCCAGCTCATGGCCGACACCCGGTTCAGCTCCCGCCAAGACATCGGCATCCTGCACACCCTGGAGGACATCTCCGACATGCCGCCCGTCACCGAGCCGTCACCGCAGATCCCCGGCTTGTTCATCGCCATGGACCCGCCGGACCACACCCGGCTGCGGCGCCTGCTCACCGGCACCTTCACCGTCCGGCGCATGCGGCAGCTCGAAGAACACATCATCGAGGTCACCGAGCGGCAACTGGACGAGATGGCGCGCCTGACCCCGCCGGTCGACCTGGTCAAGGAGTTCACGCTGCCGGTGCCCTCGCTGGTGATCTGCGAAATGCTCGGCGTGCCCTACGCGGACCGGGCGACCTTCCAGGTCAATTCCGCCCAGTTCCTGGTCAGGGAGCAGTCGCTCGACGAGAAGATGGCCGCCTACGGCGCGATGACCGGCTACCTCGCCGAACTCGTCACCCGCAAACGCGCCGAACCCGGCGACGACATCCTCTCCGACCTGGCCCGCAACGACGACCTCAGCATCGAAGAACTCGTCGGCATAGCCTTCCTGCTGCTGCTCGCGGGCCACGAGACCACCGCGAACATGTTGGCGCTCGGCACCTTCGCGCTGCTGGAACACCCCGAGCAGCTGGCCGAACTGCGCGCCGACCTCGCGCTGATGCCCGACGCCGTCGAGGAGCTCCTGCGCTACCTGTCGGTGGCCGACATCTTTTATCGCTATGCCACCGAAGATCTCGAACTCGGCGGCGAAACCATCGCCGAGGGATCAACCGTCGTCGTCTCCCTGCTGGCCGCCAACCACGACCCGCAGCGCTTCGACCACCCCGACACCCTGGACCTGCACCGCAAGGCCCGCGGTCACCTGTCCTTCGGCCACGGCATCCACACCTGCCTCGGCCAGCAGCTGGCCCGCATCGAAATGCGCGCCGGTTTCGCCGGACTCGTGCGTCGCTTCCCGACCCTCGCACTCGCCATCCCCGCCGACGACGTGAAGCTCCGCACCGACATGAACATCTACGGCGTCCACGAACTACCCGTCACCTGGTGACCATCGAAGGAGACAACGAGATGCGAATCTCCGCGGATCGCGAACGGTGCGTCGGCTCGGGCATGTGCGCCCTCATCGCGCCGGACATCTTCGATCAAGACGACGACGGCACAGTGCTGTTGCTCGACCCGCAACCGCGGCGGCAGCACTCGGCCGTGCGCGAGGCACTGGATTCTTGCCCGGCCAGAGCACTCGACATCGACTAGCGGTTGGCTCGACCTCGCCGGAGTCGTTCCGGCGCAGTCGAGCTCGGGATGGGCCGCTACTTCAGTAGTTCGATGACTGGCGCGAATCTCTCCAGATCCGGTTCCAGCACCGTGAAATACGTGATGCCGTAACGCTCTCGGCAGGCACGCACGTTGTCGGCGATCTCCTGTGTCGTGCCCACCATGACCGCGGGCGCGGCGCCGATCTGGTCGTCGGTGAATCCGGGCAGGGAATGGCGCACCCGGTCGCCCAGGGTGTCACGCTCTTCCGGGGTGGCCACCGCCCATATCAAGAGGTTGAGTTCGACCCGATCGCGCCGCTCACCGAGCAAGCCGCGCACGTACTCGGCGCGTTCGGCGACCTCGTCTGCGCTCGCGGCGGTCAGCAGACCGGATTTCGTTACGGCGGCTCCGGGCAGGCCCACCACATCGGCGTGCTGAGTGGCCATGCGCAGCAACCGGTTCCCCGTTCCGGCGATCAGCACCGGCGGCCCCTCCGGCCGTGCCGGCGCCGGCTGGTACTCCGGGTCGGAGTAGAGCTTGCGCAAGGTGAGCACGGTCTGCTCGACGTGATCGATGCGGGCCCCCGCGCTGGGGAACGGTATACCGGCGGCGTCGAATTCGTCCTTGACGTAACCCGCTCCCAGCCCCAGCTCGACCCTGCCGCCACTGAACTGATCCAACGCGGCAACGTCACGGGCCAGCAGCACCGGATTGTAGAACGGCGTGTTCAACACGAAGGTAGCCAACCGAATTCGCTCGGTGGCCTCCGCCGCCAGCAACAACGTCGGCAACGGGGCAGGCATCCCGAGATGATCCGGTACCGCGAGAACGTCGTAACCGAGCGTTTCCGCGCGCCGAGCCTTGTCCACCCACTCGGAACGCGGACCCGGCAACCCCATATTGACACCGAAGCGAAATTCAGCCATGCCTCATTCCTACCTGCTCCGCACGCTCTGCGCTTTGCCACCAAACGTCGGAGCAGCCAACAGTTCACACCGTGCCGGTCCGGCCGGGTCAAGCCCGGAGCAGGGCATCGATGTCATAGGTGGATGTGATGAGGGCTCGGTCGTGGGCACCCGTCAGGACCCCCATTGGCGGCAAGAGTTTCGAAAGCAGCTGACGGACAACTGATTCCTGCCCTGCGAGCGGCCCGCAGGGAACTGCAACACGTTCTAGTCTGTTGAGGTGGATGTGACATACGAGAACACTGTGCAGACTGTCCGGACCGGCAAAGGGGTGCTGCGCTATCACGAGGCGGGTGACGGGCCGCCGTTGATCCTGTTGCACGGCTCTGGAATCGGCGTGAATGGCTGGCGGAACTTCGGTGGCAACCTGTCAGGCCTAGCCGAGCATTTCCACTGCTACATCCTCGAGTTCCCTGGGTTCGGGGCGAGCGACCCGGTCCCCGGGGCGCACCCGGTACTGACTGCCGTCGATTCGGTGGTGCGGTTCATGGATGCCCTCGCCGTGGAATCCGCTGCCATGATCGGAAATTCGATGGGCGGCGTGGTCGGCGCCATGGTGGCGCTCGCTCACCCAGCTCGGGTCGGCAAGCTGGTGACCGTCGGCGGCATCGGGACGAACATCTTCAGCCCGGGGCCGAGCGAGGGGACGCGACTATTGCGGGAATTCGCCGACAATCCCAGTCGCGAGGCACTGATCCGATGGTTGAACTGCATGGTGTTCGATCCGAAGTGGGTTACCGACGACCTGATCGCGGAACGCTGGCAGGCCGCCATTCAACCCGCCGCACTGCAAACGCTCCAGGCCATGTACGGATCGCAAGCCGCTGCCCTGCAGCAACATTCGGAGGCCCAGTCGAAGGTCCCGCCCTACTGGTCGATGTTGCACAAGGTGCAGTGCCCGACATTGCTGGTCTGGGGCGCCGACGACCGCCAATGCCCGCTGGACATGGCCCAGATCCCGCTACGGCTGATCCCCGACGCCGAACTGCACGTGCTGTCGAACTGCGGGCACTGGGTATTCGTGGAAGCCAAGCAGAAATTCGAACGCATCAGCATCGAGTTCCTGCAGCGGTAGGCAATGCCGGCCTCAGCTCCACCGGAGGAGGTAGATCCCCTGGCCGCGCCGATCCAGCTGGCCGTCGGAGGGATGCAGGGTCGCGGAGTGGTAGTCCAAGCGGTTGGGATCGGGCTGCCACAGCGCCAGGTCCAGGATGTAGCGGGCGGTGTGCAAGAAGTTGCCCGCGGTGCCGAGCAAGATCAGCGTGTGCGCCTGCACTTGCTCGTGCAACCGATCCCCGGCGGGCCGCCGCCAGCGCCACTCGGCGTTGTCGCGGTGCACCTCCTCCCAGGTCAGCACGTCATCGGGGTTCCAGGTCACCGTCTGGGACCGCCCGCGATCGAGGCTGCGGCGCAGCGCTTTCCATCGACTCGGCGCGAAACCACCGTGCGAATGGCCCAGCACCAGATCGAGCTCACCACACTGGGTCGAGGAATCGGGGTCCGGTGGCTGGTTGCCGCGCAACGGAATATGCACGAGACTGCGCCGGGATCGGGCCGCCAGCAGCCACAGGCCGGTGACCTGGAAAGCCGCCTCCGCGTTCAATTCGAAGCTGTACCAGGGATTGCTGTCGGTCAGCACAGCACCCGTGACCGGGCGGGCAGGCCGGATCACCCGGTATTCGTCCCGGCCCAGCCGTGCGCGGTGGACGCTGATCTCGAGCTGCACCGGTGTGAGGCTAGACGGGCCGGTTCGATCGGGGCCAAGGGTTATCGGGCATGCCCTCGACTTTCGCACCCTGCTCGACCGCGTGGTCGATGCTGCGATTCCCGCGCCACGCCGACCACCCGAACGTCCTACCCGGGCTACGGGCAGGCTCGCTCAGCGGACGAGGCGGAAGAATCCGCGCACCTGCTCGATCAGCGACTCCGGTTGCTCCAGGGCGGCGAAGTGGCCGCCTTGCGGTAGTTCGGCGAACCAGCGCAGGTCGGTGAACCGCAGTTCGGCCTCCCGCCGTGACGGGCGGGTGATATCACGCGGGTAGATCGAGAGTCCGGAGGGCGCGGTGACCTTGTCCCGGAAGTGGGCGAAGCTCTCCCAATACAGGCGTGCCGAGGACGTGGCCGACGCGGTGAACCAGTAGACGGAGATCTCATCGAGGATCTTTCGCCGCGGCACCGCGTCCTCGGGATTGCCGTTGTGGTCCGTCCAAGCCCAGAACTTCTCGGCGATCCAGGCGGCCTGGCCCGCCGGGGAGTCGGTGAGGCCGTAACCGAGGGTCTGCGGGCGGGTGGCCTGCTGAGCCGAATACCCGCGGCCGGTGCGCGCGAACTCCTTCTCGGCCTCGAGGTTCGCCAGTTCCGCGGGCGTCGGGTCGTCGAACTTGCCCAGTGCCACGGACCCCAGGTTCAGGTGCACGCCGGCGACCCGGTCGGGCGCGACCTCGCCCAGCGCGCCGGACACCGCCGAACCCCAGTCGCCGCCCTGCGCGCCGTACCGCTGATAACCCAGCGAGACCATCAACGCGTCCCAGGCGCGCGCGATGCGAGTGACGCCCCACCCGGTCGTCGACGGTTTGTCACTCCAGCCGTACCCGGGCAGTGATGGCGCGACCACATGGAACGCGTCGGACGGGTCCCCGCCGTACGCGCGCGGGTCGGTCAGCGGGCCGATGACCTCCAGGAACTCCAGCACCGAACCGGGCCACCCGTGCGTGAGCACCAGCGGAAACGCGTCCGGCTCCGGTGAACGGATGTGCAGGAAGTGAATGCCCAGCCCATCGATTGTGTCGCGGTACTGCGGGAAAACGTTTACCCGTTGCGCGAACCCGAAGTCGTAGTCCTCGGCCCAGGAACGGCACAGTTCCTTCGCATACGCCAGCGGCACGCCTTGTGACCAGTCGTCCACCGGCTCGGGCTCGGGCCACCGCGTCCGGCGCAACCGGTCACGCAGGTCCGCGATCTCGTCATTGGTGATGCTGACCTCGAACGGCTCGGCGGCCATAGCGGGCTTCCTTTCTCTCGGCAGGATCAGAGGTGGGTCGGCGTGAAGCCGTCGACCGGCCCTCGGGTGTGGATTGTCATCGCGGGCTCGCACGCGTGTCGGCGGGTTCGGGTCGGCGACCGACGCCGGGGCGACGGATCAGGCTGAGGGCGAGTCCAGCCAGGGGCAGCGCCGCGAGCATGGCCAGGGCCACCGGCATCGACACGATGCCGGACAGGCCCGCGACGGCGGCCGGACCGATGCCGCCTCCCAGGTTGATCATGAAGTTGAGCAGACCCTGCGCGGTGTCGCGGTCCCCCGAGGCGACCAGTTCCGGCGCGAGGCCCACCAGCACGACCTGAGCGCCGGCGAACCCGCCCGCGGTCAGCGCCGCGCCGAGGATGACCGGGACCGGCCCGTGGAAGACCGCGACCACACCTACGCCCACCGTAGTAAGTGCCGCGACACCGGCCGACGCCTGCCATGCGGTGAACCGACTGGTCACCGCGCCGGCCAGCCGCCCGGCCAACACCGAGAAGGCGGCGGCCGGAACCAGCAGCGCGCCCGCTTCGAGGGGGCCACCGCCCGTGGCCTGCTCGATCAAAGATGGAGCGAGGAACAGCACTCCGTAGTACCCGGCGAAGACAGCCCCGCCGATGAGTCCGGCCGCCGGGAGGCCGCGTGCCGCGATCACCCGCCGGGGCACGAACCCGTCGGGTGTGCGCCGCACGCGCCAGCACAGTCCCACGCCGGCGAGCGCACCGGCGGCGACCACGACGAGGGTGACCGGTGCGGGCAGGCCGACCGAATGTGCTTGCAGCACCGTGATCAGCGAGCCGGCCAGTACCGACAGCGCGGCCGCGCCGATGATGTCGAGTCGCCCGGCCGAGCCGTCCCGCGCACCGCGACCGATCCGCGGAAACGTGCGCATGCCCGCCCATGCGGCCAGCAGGAGGGGCAGCGCCAGGGTCGGGATCGCGAGCACGACACGCCAGCCAAGCCACGCGGTGACCGCCCCGCCCAGCAGGGTCCCGCACGCCGACGCCGTCGCCATGGCGGCCGCGATGATTCCCAGCGCGCGGCTCCGTTCCCGCCCGGGTAGGGCGGTGGCTGCGGCGAAGACCGCGATCACGGTCGCACCCGCTCCGGCGCCACCGATCAGCCGACCGGCGATCACGACCGGCAGTGTCGGGCCGGCCGCCGCGACCGTGGAGCCCACGACGAGGAGTACAACCCCGGCGACGAGTACTCGCACCGTGCCCCACCGGGCCATCAGCCGACCCGCGACCGGCATGGCCAGCGCGGAGGTCAGCGACCATCCGGCGAGAATCCATGCCGTGGCACCGAACGGCACCGCGAGCGCGCGACCGATGGCAGGCAGCGCCACCGCCGGTGCTCCCAGTGCCGCGTACATGGGTAACACCAGCAGCCCCAGGGACAGCCCCAACCGGCGACCGTCCAGGACGGGGGCGGAGCCCGCGCCGAGAGTCCCTCCAGACGGGATCGTCTGCGCCATGGTCATCTCCACCCACTCTGATGTGACATGTAAACGGTACTATGAGTGTCACACTAAAGACGGCAAGGAGACACGTCAAATGCTTGATGCGTGTTACAGCTCATCGGCGGTCGAGGCGGCCGTCGATCTCGCCAACACCCTGCGGCCGGTCAAGGGAGAGGACACCCTCCAGACCGTGGAGCAGCTCCGGGACTTCCTGGCGAACCATTCGCCGACCGGGCGGCCCGAGCCTGGGAGTTCTACTGCCGACCGAGGAGCCGGTCGGTGGCGGCGTCTGACGCACGACGACCTCATGGAGGTCCGCGCGGTGCGCGAGACGGTGCGTGCCGTGCTCGAACGAGCGGGCACCGACCCGGTGGGAGCCGCCGCGCTGATCAACGAAGGGCTGCTCCGCAACCGCGCCACCCCGGCGCTACGCCACGATCATGATCGGTGGTGGACCGAGGTCACCTCCGACACCGACCGCTGCGCAGCACACCTGGCCGTGACCACCCTCGGCGCACTGGCCGCCGTGATCGCCACGCTCGGCCCTGCCCGTCTCGGCGTGTGCGCCGGGCCGAGATGCCGGGCCACGTTCGTAGACCTCTCTCGCAACGGCTCGAAGCAGTACTGCACCCGACCCTGCGCGCATCGGGCCAGCGTCGCGGCCTACCGGAGTCGGCACAGCACACCTTGAGCATCGGCACGTGACCCATCTGGAACGCCCAATAGGGCGAGTTAATCGAACATATGTTCTATGCGTGAGGTAGGCTCGCTCGGGTGAACATACATTCGACCGCGCTGGCGCCGGATGCTCGAACCTCAGGATGGCCGGAACTGGCCGATGCCGACTTGCTGCGCACCCTCGTCGAAACCGAACGCCGCCGGAAGCGACTGGATGCTGCCATGCGCGCGGCCGTCGCCGAAGCCGAGCGGCGTGGCCTTGCCACCGACACCGGCTATCGGGACACCGTGGAGCTATTGACCGACCTGTTGCGGATCAGTGCTCACGAAGCGCGCCGGCGAATCGAATACGCGGCTCCGCAGGTCCGCCCGCGTGCCAGAAAGATGTGGCGGGTGCTGGCTGCCGCGAGCTGACGCCGAGTCCCGTCGTCGCAGCCTGAGGCTCTTCGCTCAGATCGGTAATGTCTGTCCGGTGACCGACGCTGCCGACCTGATGCGGATGTATCTGGTCGATCCAGACCAGCCTTTCCCCTCTGTCGAGCTCGCGGATCCGTCCGGACTGGTCGCTCTCGGCGGGGATCTGTCACCAGAGCGACTGTTGAGCGCCTATTCCGCGGGCATCTTTCCCTGGTACAGCCCCGGTGAAACGATCCACTGGTACTGCCCGGACCCGCGCAGCATTCTGGTGCCGACCAACCTGCGGGTGACCAAGTCCCATCGCCGATCTGTCGCCAATGCCGACTACGTGGTGACCATGGATCGCGCCTTCGCCGATGTGATGTCGAATTGCGCTGGACCGCGCGACAAGGAGACCGGGACCTGGATCGGCTCCGACATGCAGGCGGCCTACCTGCGGCTGCACCACCTCGGTCAGGCGCACTCGGTAGAGGTATGGCGCGACGGCGACCTTGTCGGCGGCCTCTACGGCGTCGCATGCGGCCGTTCCTTCGCGGGCGAGTCCATGTTCTCCCGCGCCCGTGACACCTCCAAGGTCGCGCTGTATTGGCTCTGCGCCCAACTGGCCGCCTGGGACTTCGCCCTCATCGACTGCCAGGTCACCTCCAGCCACCTCACCTCCCTCGGGGCCATCGACCTCTCCCGTGCGGACTACCTGCACTTGCACACCAAGGCCGCCGCCCGCCCCGGCCTCTCCGGCCCCTGGCAGTTCGAAATTCCGGTCCCCAACTCCCCCAACCACTTACCGGCGCGAGAGCGATAGGTCCCCGTCGTGCACCTTTCAGTGCACGGTTGGATCGGCGGCCACGCGGGTGGGTAACGTCCGCACATGGGCCAGCGGGTTCAGGTCAGTTCGTAGAACCGGAACTTGTCGTTGTCGATCGGGTGAATCGTCACGGTGGTGAATCCTGCCTCGAGCGCGTACTTCCGTAATGTGGCCGGGCGCATTACGGCTCCGGTCGCCGCCGAGGTCTGATCACCCATGGCGCCGGGCAGGCAGACGGTCAAGCTCCACCCGTACTCCTGCTGTTCTCGCACGGAACCGGGAGCCGTGAGTTCTTCTTCCGTCCACAGATCGGCGACCAAGACAGATCCGTTCGCCGCCAACAACTTCCGGGCAGCGATCAAGGCGGCGACCGGGTGGGTCATGTCATGCAACGCCTCGATGATGGTGACGAGGTCGTACTTCTCGGTGCCGGCCAAGTCGGCGGCGTCCATCGCGGAGAAGGTCACCCGGTCGTGCACACCTGCGGCCGCGGCATTCTGCTGCGCGGCGGAAATAGCCATCGCATCCAGATCCAGGCCGTCGACGGTCAGTTCCGGATATGCCAGCGCCATCGCGATGCTCGACCAGCCGAGACCGCAGGCAATGTCGCAGGCCCTGGCCGGGCCCGACGAGAGTCGCTCGTGGATCTCCGGAATCGCGGGCAGCCATTGCCTACCAAGGAGATTGAGATAGAGCGCCCGGTTCGACTCGGCCCGGCCTTCGGGTTCCCACGGAATCGGCGGCGGCGCGTCACCGGTCCGATACGCCTGCGCGAGGTCGGCCATCCGACGGCCGACGCGGACAAGATTGATGCTGTGCTGCGTGTCGAACAGCACGCTTTCCCGGTCGGCCAGCACCGGAATATGCGAGGGCGGCAGCGTGAACCGCTGGTCGCCGTCCACCTCGAGCAACCCGGCAGTCGCGTGATGCTCGAGCCATTCACGTGTGTAGCGCTCCGCCGTTCCGGTGGCTGAGGCGAGTTCAGCGGAGGTCATCGGGCCGCCGTCGGCGAGCGCCCGGTAGTAACCGAGGCGCTCGCCCAAGTACACGGCGTACATCTCGAGTGCAGCCGTGACGTTTTGGAACAACCGCTGAGACAAGGCGTCCGTATCCATGGCGGCCAGAATGCCAGAAACTGTCGGAGACCGTCGGTCGGTTCGATCGTGCTGAACTCGTTGTCGTCGGCCTTGTCGGCGTCGGACTCGACAGACCTGTAGCCGAGACGGTGGGTTGGTTCAGTGCCGCGGATACACTTGCCCGTGCCGCTTACTTTTCCATCACATGCGTTGGCAGTGCTCCCGTTGAAAATCCGGTGGCCTCGCCATCTGGATGGTGTCGCGTTGGTGGTCGGCTCCGCGGTGCCCGACGCCTCCTATCCGGTGGCAGGGTTCTTTTCGATGCCGGAGACGCACGCACTACCGGCGTTGCTGTGGTGGTGCCTGCCCATGGGAATCATCGCAACGGCGGTGATCCGTTGGGGCGCCGCGCAGATTGCCGCCCACCTGCCACGGCTCGGAGCGTTCGATCTGCCCGCCTATGGCGTGCTCGGTGGCGTGCGATATCGGTGGTATGTCACGGTTTACTCGATACTGATCGGTGCGTTGACGCATATCTTCTGGGACGGGTTCACCCATGATCCGGCCGGCGGGCATGGCTGGGGAGTAGCCCGATTTCCCGTGCTGTTGCAGCTGGGTCCGTTCGGCAAGCCCTGGTGGTACCTACTGCAGCAGACATCCACCCTGGGCGGCGCGATACTCGTGGTCGGGTTGTTCTATTACATCGGCCGACGCGGGCTGCTGCGAGCCTGGCACGGTGATCCACCGGCCGTCCGGCGCGCACCGAGGCGGTTCTGGCTGTCGGCCGGACTGGTCACCGCGTTGATTTTGGCGTTGATTCCGCTGATGCCCTTGGCATTTCAGCCGTTCGTGCTCGGCGTTCGGCTGCTCTACGTGGCGGCGCTGGCGTTGCTGGCAGGCGCCGCGTCGACGCGCCTGGGTAATGGCGGTTCCCGCAACGCCGACGCCAGCGATTCAGACCTCGGCGTTCGCGATGCCGAAGGCGACATGCCGAGGCGCTGAGATTTCGGGACCCACTGATGCCGGTCGCCGACACGATGCGTGCCGCGACCCGCACGTTCCGAGCGGACGGTGGCCAGCCGCTGATCGGTTGGCCACCAACGCCTCCGGAACATCGATCGTCGGCAGCAACGCTGAACCTGTTGCCGCGCAGCGGTAGTCATCGCCGACACGTCGACCACGGTCCCTCCCTCGTGACCAGCCGGTGCGCGATACGTCGACCGATACCGTTGCGGGCTTCGATCGCCGGCGCCGGCGGCCCACCCGATCCGGTGGGCCGGGCAAACCGACTCAGGGGCCGAAGGTGAGTGTCCTATCGATGCCGAGCGTGGCGATCAGGTCTTCGTGCAGTTCGAACCAAACTCGGTGGGCAGAATCGTGTTCGATGCCGGCAACCATCTCGGGATGGTCCGCTGCGAGCGTGACGGCTTCGGCGAAACGGGTGTCGTAACCGGAGAATCGGGCGAGGCGTTCGGTGAGTTGTCGCGTCAACGGGACCAATTCCGCTGCGAGACTCTGTAGTTCGGCCAGGATCTGCCGGTCCCGGTGGGCGTCCCCGTGGTCGTTGTCCCGCATGCTGCCGTCGGACAGGATGGTCAGCTGCCACTCCGTGCAGACCCGGACCAGCCGCGCGTTGAGCGGGAGGAACACGCGATAGACGTCTTCCACCAACGCTTTTGCCCCCTCTCGCGATAACTCGTCGGCGAGCAGCCGCTCGTTCTCCGCACGTCCGCTCTCGGTGAGTGACCATCCCGCGTCCGTCCCGAAACGGAAGTGGCTGATCCAACCGCGCTCCCGGAAGTCCCGCACATGCGACTCGGCGAGACCGACCGGCATTCCGTACCTGTCGGCCACAGCCTTGGTGTCGGCAAACCCGCCGAGGCGGATTGCGTGCAACGTGAGCAACGAACTGCCTGAAACATGCGTCATCCGAAACGTTTCCCTTTTCTGTCGAGCAGCCATGCCTGCCAACGCCTGGTCGAGCGAACGGCATGAACCCGTCCATTGGTCCCATCGACCGAGATCGTCCGATGATTCGCCAGGGCCGCCATCGCGCCCTTGGCTGCCACCACGGCCGGAATCCCGTACTCGCGGGCGACAATTGCCGCGTGGGACAGGATTCCTCCGGTTTCGGTCACCACCGCGGCGGCATGGCCGAAAAGCACTGTCCACGATGGATCGGTCGTGCGGCAGACGATGACGTCGCCCGGCCGAACCGCACCGAAGTCGTCGACGCCGTAGACCAGCCGGACCGGACCAACGGCAACACCTCTACTGGCCGAAGATCCGGTGACAATCGGTACCTCGCGCGAAACCATCACGAATCGGCTCCGAACGTCGTAGCCACATCCCACTCTGCGACGTACGCCGAGAATCGTTGCTGCGCAGCCTGTCTGGAGACGCCGAGGTGGGGCGCGATTTCCGCCCAGGACAGGCCAGCGTGCCGGGCCTCGGCCACACAACTGTCGAGCAGCTGATCGCCCAGCCGCGACCAGTGCGCAGCGAGAATCACCGCCGCCGCCAGTTGATCCAGGCTGTCATCGGGGTAGGCGCGCTCGATTGCTGCGATCACATCGCGTAGTGGCACCGGTCGAACCATGCGTCAACCATAGGTTGACGATTGATTGATCGTCAACTACTAATTGACGGCACGGCGATAGTTCGTAGGCGACTTTCGTCGGCAACAGGTCGATCCAGGAGACGCACATGGAAGCTGTCGAGAACGCCGCGCATCAGCACGCCGAGACACCGGGCAAGCGGGTGACGGTCGTAGGCGCCGGTATCGCCGGTTTGGCCACCGCGTTGCGGTTGCATTAGCAAGGTTGGGCCGTCGTCGTGATCGAGCGCGCGCAGGCTCGTCGCAGTAGCGGTTATCTGGTGAACCTGCACGGACCCGGATATGCCGCCGCCGAACGGCTCGGGCTGGTACCGGCGCTGGCTCCGCGCGATATCGGTTTCTTCACCTCGGTCCTCGTGCACGCGGACGGCAGGGAGAAGTTCAGGATTCCGGCCGCTGTCACCGAGGCCGCTGTCGGCACTCGGGCGCTGAGCTTATTCCGCGGCGACTTGGAGTCGGCGCTATACGAGGCCGTAGCCGACCGCGTCGACATCCGTTTCGGCACCACCGTGCAGGCCGTCGTCCAGACCTCCGGGGAAGTCGTGGTCACCCTCAGTGACGGCACCCATCTGCGATCCACACTCCTCGTCGGCGCCGACGGCGTGCACTCCCGAGTCCGCGAGCTCGTATTCGGCGCCGAACCCGACTATTTCGTGGACCTGGGCCATATGGTCGGCGCATTTCCGCTGGGATCAGCTCCCGAGCACGTACCGGAAGGCCTCGGCGCCACCTTTATCGGCCCCGGGCGCACGGCCGCGGTGATGAACCTGGGACCGGAACGGTCCTCGGCGTTCTTCGCTTATCGTTGCCCCGACACCGGTGCCGAACTTGCGCTCGGCGCCGCACCCGCGCTCACCCGAGCGTTCGAGGATCTCAGAGGTGGTGTTGCCGACACCCTCCGCCAACTACAGTCGCACCCCGACACCGCCTACTTCGACTCCGTCGGCCAAATTGTGATGGACCGCTGGAGTCACGACCGAGTCGTCCTGCTCGGCGACGCAGCATGGTGCGTAACGGTATTCGCCGGTTACGGTGCCGCCCTTGCCCTCGACGGTGCCGACCGGCTCGGCGCCGCGCTAGCGGCACACGGCGCCGACATTCCCGCCGCTCTCGACACCTGGGAGACGGCGTTGCGCCCGGAAGTGCAGAAACGACAGGCGCTGGCCCGCAGGGGAATCAGCCGATTCGCCCCACCGTCACGCGCACAGGTGCTGGCCGGCGAACTGATGCTCCGCGCCATCCAGCTCCCCGGCATCCGCGGCCTGGTCCGGCGCTCCATCCAACGCGCCAACAACTAGTCGGCTCAGTACTGGAAAGAACGGGCGACCGTGCCCGAACCAATCTCGACCTCCACCCCGATTACTTCCTCGCTGCCTACATTGCTTCTGGCACATGACAACTCGATAGACATCTATGCGGAGTTCGCTGAGCTGGCTGTGACACTTCGAGGTAGCCGATTCCTTTTGGTAGCGGCCGGGGTCTACATGACGAGACGCGCGGCCCACGTGGCCAGCTCAGTCGATCTCCCTCGTGCGCACCACAAAGAAGGAAGGCTGACCACCGATGACCGCATCAGTAGACCCGACCGCCGAGCAGCGGGCGCGGTTCGTCGTAATGTACGACACTCCTTCCGACGTCCAGGCATTCGAACGTCACTACGCCGAAGTGCACGTGCCGTTGGCGAAACAGTATCCAGGCCTTCGTCGTTACACGCGCAGCGATAACCCCGCGGCTGTCATGGGCGAGCCGTGCTACATGGTCGTGATGCTGGACTGGGACGACATGCCCGCGTTAGAAGCCGCCCTCGGGTCAGAGATCGGCCGCCGCACCGCCGAGGACGCCGCAGCGAACCTGGCACGCTTCGCGACCTTCCGCGCCATGATCCTCCAACTCGACGAGGTCTGAGCGCACCCATTACGCGCATGACCGGCTCGGTCATGCGGCAGTCACCAGCCGTCCGTCCAAGTGGCGGCGGCGACCTCAGCCCAGCGTCTGGTGTAAAAAGTCGAGCGCGTCTTGTCCGGCGACCGGGACGATGGTGTTGTGGGTCGCGGTCGGGTAGATCCGCAGGTCCGCCGGTGTGCCCGCTTGGTCGAGCTGCTGGTCGAGCAGCATGGCGGCGGGCAACGGCATGATGTCGTCGAGGACGCCCTGAGCGATGCGGATCGGCGCGGGGTAGCCGGTCGCCGGGATAGTGAGGTAGTCCCGGAACGCGGCCTCGAAGGCGGGGTCCACCAACGGTTTCGCCAGCAACTCACCCGGCGGGTGCCCACGGACCATGCGCTGGACCGTGGACAGGTCACATTCCGGGGTCGTTTCGGCGGCCCGGACGGCGGCGCGGCCCTTCTCGGTGAGGAAGTCGGCGATCGGCACGTCCGGGCGCGCGTGCGCCAGACCCGCGATAGCCAGCACGCCGTTCTCCATGATCCCGTTGACCAGCGGCAGCACCGGGGTGTTCGGGCCCATCAGCTCGAGCAATCTCTCGACGTTCGACGCGGGCGAAAAGGCCAGCACACCACGCAGATTCAGGTCCGGCGCGTACTCGGTGGCCATCGATCCGGCGAACAGTGCCGCGAGCCCGCCCTGGGAAAGACCGGACGCGACGTAGGAGGCGGACAGCTCGGGCACGAGGGCACGGCCGGCTCGGACGACATCGATCACCGCATGCCCCGCAGCCCGGCCACCCAGATATTCGTGGTAGCCCGGAGCGCCGAGCCCGATGTAATCGCTTGCCGCAACGGCATATCCGGCACCCAGGAACCGAGACAGGTCGGGCGTCTGATCAACTTGCCCGATGCGACCATTGGTCCGGCTCGGCGTGCAGCCCTCGATCATCCCAGAGGTACCGTGCCCCCAGGACACAACTGGCCATCCACCCTGCGGCGGCTTCCCCTCGGGTACATAGACCACGCCCCCACTGATTTCCGGCTCCCCGCTCTGCCCGGTGGTCCGATAGACGATCCGAAAACCGCTGCCCGCGTGCGAAATCAACTCAGCACCCCGCAGCGGTGCGAAGTCGACCACGGTTCCCGGCGCCGCCGCCGGCTGAGCCGCCGCGAGCGCGGTGCCGGTCATCGGCAGCACGACCGCCACAACTGCGGCAAGAAGGATTCGTACACGGCGACAGCACATTTCGGCTGCGTTCAACGCCCCCCCCCCGTAACATTCACAAGTCATCGGCCACCGTGATCAGGTCACCCCTGCCGAAGGTATCAGAGCCCGCATCACACGACGTCCACTCATGCTGCATCGCGCGCGTTCTTCCCGGTGACGGATACACCTTGCCCGTGTCAACGACGACCGAGCGTCACGGCGCGGCATGGACCGGCTCCAGGCGCGTGTGTTTCGCGATGGCCCTATAGATCGTCAAGCCCCGACGAGTAGTTCGTCGGCCGAGGTCGCTGACTGGTCGCTACCTCTATCTGGCCTAGACGTTCGAACGTCCGCAACTGCTGAGTTGAGCGTGTTCGACTGTCGGACTATCCGTTTGAGGGTTCCGGGATGGTGAGATCGCGTATTCAACTGTCGCGGGCCGTCCACGGTTTCCAACGGCGGGTGGCCGTGTCAACCTGGCGGCGGTCGTTGATGCCGAAACCCGTCTGCGTCAACAGAAGTCGTGTCCCACAGACCTTGCCGGCGCAGACTCGATCGATGGTCCCTGGAACCAGAGGGTCACATCGGCGACGGGCGTTGTAGTTTGGTCGGTCGTCCTGCCGATCGGGTACATTTGCGTCTTGCACGCGCGTGATCTGCTGATCGAGGCCTACGACCGGCTGCCGGCTCTGGTGACCGGCACGCTTCAAGACTTGTCCCCGGAGCAACTGCGATGGGCCCCGGTGGATGGCGCGAACACTATCGGCTGGCTGGTCTGGCACCTGACACGAGTGCTGGATCATCTCAGCGAGTCCTTCGGCGAGGAGCAGCTGTGGGCTAGCGGTGATTTCGCGGAGACGTTTGGTCTCGCGCCGGATCCAGCCAACTCTGGCTTCGGACACGACGCTGCGGAAATCGCCGAGGTCCGGCCGCAGGACACCGGCGCGCTGCTCGACTACTTCACCGCCACGCACCGGCGCGCCATGGCGTGGATCGATCCGCTGACCGCAGCGGATTTGGATCGGATCGTGGACGAGCGCTGGGACCCCGCGGTTTCGCTCGGGAGCCGGCTCGTCAGCATCCTCAACGACGACATGCAGCACATCGGTCAGGCCGCCTACCTCCGCGGCCTGTTGCTCGGTGAGCGGAAACCGGCCGGTGTGCAGCAGGTTTCGTGATTGGACGGGTCCTTGGGCCCAAGACGGCCCCTGATCGGCCACGCAACCACCGGCCCGACGAGCAGGTTCGATGCAAGCTCCGCCCCACTCAATTGCCGCCGTCCGTCCGTTCCGAGTGCGGCGGCCTGGCTGTCACATACGGCGTGTTTGAGCCTTACCGAGATGCTGCTGGGATGTCGGAGGTGGCGTTTGAGGAGCGGCGGTGCGAACGACGTCGCGTAGCCAACTGTGGGATGGGTCCTCGTCGAGGCGACGATGCCAGACGGCGTAGAACTGTAGCTCGCCCAGTTCGGGCGGCACGTCGAGCACCCGAGTGCGGGCTCGGTCGGCGAAGTGGTGAGCCAGTTGAGCCGGGATCGTCAACACCAGTTGGGTGTCGGGCACGATGCTTGGTCCCAGGACGGCGTAGGGCATGCTGACCGCGACGCGACGCGACGCGTGGTGCCGAGTGCCCCGAGTGCTCGGTCGATCCATGGCTGGTCGATCTCGATGGTCATGTGCGGCCACCGCACGTATGTCGGCAGCGACACCGATTTCTGCTGAGCGAGCGGGCGTTCGGCGGCTACCACGCCAAACCTGGCGACCCGGCCGCATATCGTGGCGCAGGAGATTGCGCTATCATTAGAACATGCGTTCGAACGTAGCCTTTGAGGAGCAGGTCAGCGCCCTGGAGCGGGCGGTGGCCGGGCTGCGTGGGCTCGATGTTTCGCGGGCTACCGAGGACGAGTTGGTTGAGCTGTTGGAACGGTTGGAATCGGGGGCTCGGATGTTGGCGGGGGTCATTTCGCGGGTTGCCTATCAGCTTCGCCAGTTGCGGGATGCGGTGTAGGGGCGAGTTCGAGTGCGGCCGGTTCGATGCCGAGCAGAGTGTGCAAGCCGGATTCGCCCTTCGCGGTGACGCGGATGGCGCGGCCCGTTCCGACGCGGGCGATCCAGTCGAGTTCGTGCAGGCGGCGGCAGAGCTGTGCGCCCGCGGCACCGCCCAGGTGGGTGCGGCGCTCGGTCCAGTCCAGACAGGGGCGGGCGAGCGGGCGGCGAGTGGCCCGCAAGGAGGTCGGCTGGACGCCCAACGGTCCGGTCAACCACGCCAGCCCGGCCTCGGTGAGTGCGAATCCGCCATCCTGGTCGAGCAGGTCTCGGGCGGTCATGGCGTCGGCGATGGCCACGCCGAGACGACCCGCCAGATGGTCGTAGCAGGTGCGACCCCGCGCCAAAACCGCTGCGACAGTGGCGGTTCGGAGGCTGGTCACGACAGGGCGGGGCGGGTCGAGGTGGGTGACCATGGACTCCAGCAGCTCGGCCACGTGCGGACCCGCCAACTGGACGTAGCGATGACGGCCCTGGCGGCGTTCGACGAGCAGCCCGCCGTCGAGCAGCCGGTTGAGGTGTTCGGTGGCGGTCGACGCGGCCACGCCGGTGTGGCGGGCGAGCTCGCCCGCGGTCCACGCGCGGCCGTCGACCAGCGCGAGGCACATGTCGGCGCGAGTGCGGTCGGCGAGCAACGCGGCCAGACCTGCTAAGTCGGCTCCTCTGGATGACACGATCCCATCATGCTGCGCGATCGTTTCGGCGGCGACCGAAACATCCCGGAGTTACGGTCACGGCATGAATCGGACAGTTCCCCTGATCACCGACCCCGATCAGGTGCGCGCCACCTTGATCGGCGCACCGGTGCCCGCCGTGCCCGCGGTGGACGCGCCGGTCGGCCTCGCGTGGCTGCGCGCCCACGTGCCGCGCTTCCACACGGGAGCCGAGCACCAGCGGCTGCGCGCGTTGGTCACCGCGGACCTCGACCGGCTCTCCCCCGCCGACCTGCGCGAGCGGGCACGCGCCGCCCACGGACCGCTGCCCCATGTTCGCGCATTAGCGGAAGCCCTTGGACTACAAGACATTTCCGTCGACGCCGTAGCGCTGGTCGCCGCGCATTATCAGCCGTACGAGCCGGACAACGCCGCGGCCGACGAGGCCGTCAAAGCCTTGGTCGCGGCCTGCGGCGGTGTCGCCGACGACGCCACGGCAGCCCGAATCTGCCTGCTGGTTCAGGCTTGTGCGGCAACCGGCGCCCTCGTCGACAACGCCCGGCAGTCGACCATGTCAGGCACCGCCGAGCAGATCATCGCGCGAACCATGGACAAGAACCCGCCGCTTCGCTCGACCAGACGCGTCGTCGCGGGCGAGGTGGTCGAGCTCGACATGCGGCACCCTGGACTGGGTTTCGGCGCGGGACCGCACGTCTGCCCCGGACAAGCACACGCCATCGCCATCGCCACCGGAATCGTCGAGGGATCCGCATGAACAAGACCGAGCTCTTCCGCGAACTACATCACGGCGCTCAGCCGCTGGTCCTGCCGAACGCCTGGGACTTCGGCTCCGCGGCAGTCCTTGCGGCCGAAGGGTTTCCGGCGATCGGCACCACCAGCCTCGGCGTCGCGGTCGCGGCGGGACTGCCGGACGGCACCGGTGTGACCGCCGCGGCGACCATGACGCTGGCCCGGCTGCTCGCACGCCTGCCGGTGCCGGTGACCGTCGATATCGAGGGCGGCTTCAGCGAAAGTCCCGCCGCGGTAGGCGAATACGCGGCCGAATTGGCCGAATTGGGTATCGCCGGAATCAATCTGGAGGACGGTCGCGCGGAAGGCACACTGGCCGAACCGGATCACCAGGCCGAGCTGATCGCCGCGATCAAGGATCGAGTGCCGGAGCTGTTCCTCAATGCCAGGGTCGATACGTACTGGGTGCAGGACGATATCGACCGCACGCTGGCCCGCGCCGAGCGGTACACCGCCGCGGGCGCGGACGGCATCTTCGTACCCGGCCTGACCGATCCCGACGGCATCGCCCGGCTCGTCGACGCGATCGCGCTGCCCGTCAACATCCTGTACTCGCCGACCGGTCCGTCCATCGCGGAACTCGGCGCACTCGGTGTCCGCCGGGTCAGCACGGGCTCGCTGTTGTATCGCACGGCGTTGGCCGTGGCCGTCGATACCGCCCGCGCGGTCCGCGAGGACACCCCGGTCCCGCACGCCGCACCGCCCTACACCGAAATCCAGGCCCTCACCGACTGATCGGACATGGTCACCCGCAGTCGATGTGCCGGCAGAAAGTTTTCGCGGAGGTGTCGATTCGGTGGTCAGGCGTTCGTGTAGTTGGTGAAGCCGGTACTGGACCGGCCTTACCGAAGGAGCGAACATGGGCAGGATCACCGCGGTCGAGCACATGACGTTGGACGGCGTCATGCAGTCCCCCGGCCGGGCCGACGAGGACACCAGGGGCGGATTCGGGCTCGGAGGCTGGGCACAGCCGTTCAGCGATCCGGTGCAGGCCGAGGCGATGGGCGAGCATCTGGCGGGCGCACCCGGGGCGCTGCTGCTCGGCAGGCGCACTTACCAGGATTTCGCCGGATACTGGCCGCATCAGACCGGCAATCCGTTTACCGAGGTGCTCGACAAAACCCAGAAGTACGTGGCCTCAGGCACTCTCACCGAGCCGTTGCCGTGGCAGAACTCCACGCTGCTGCCCGTCGACGCTATCTCCGCCATCGCCGAGCTGCGGCGCGACCTCGATCTGGTAGTGCTCGGCAGCGGCGATCTGCTGCGATCGCTGATGCGACACGATCTGGTGGACGAGTATCTGTTGCTGATCAACCCGACCGTCGTCGGCACCGGCCGCCGCCTGTTCGACGGCGTCGAGCTCGGCGATCTGCGGCTCGTCGCGAGCACCCCGACCACCACCGGTGTCATCATCGCCACCTACCAGCCCGGATGAGGAGGACAAAACGATGAAGCAATACCTGCTCAGCATCTACCAGCCCGACGGCGAGGGCGTCCCCGACAATATCGACGAGATCATCCGTGACCTCGACGCGGTCAACGCCGACCTGAAGGCCGCCGGGGCATGGGTGTTCGCGGCCGGCCTGCACGCCCCGAGCACCGCGACCGTATTGCACGCCAAGGGCGATGACGTGCTGATCACCGACGGCCCCTACGTCGAAGGCAAGGAACATATCGGCGGGTTCACCATCATCCGGGCCGCCGATCTCGATGAGGCCCTCGAGTGGGGTCGCAGGCTGGCCGCGGCGATCACGCTGCCGATCGAGGTCCGGCCGCTGCGGGACAGTTAGATGGGCGCACCCGTGACCACCGCGGTCATCGAGGCAGTGTTCACCGAACACTACGGCCGTGCGGTCGCCGCCCTGATCCGCGTCTTCGGCGATATCGGTGTCGCCGAGGACGCGGTGCAGGACGCGTTCACCACGGCCGTGCAGCGCTGGCCGTCGGACGGGCTGCCGCCGAGCCCGCCCGGCTGGATCATTACGACCGCACGCAACCGGGCCATCGATCGGCTGCGCCGGGAAGCCTCCCGCGCGGACCGCCACGCACAGGCCGTGTTGCTGCACGCCGACGACGAACCGGCAGCGGAGGAGGGCGCGGTGCGCGACGACCGCCTACGGCTCATCTTCACCTGCTGCCATCCCGCGCTCGCCCGCACCGCACAGGTGGCGCTCACCTTGCGACTGCTCGGCGGGCTGACCACCCCCGAAATCGCCCGTGCCTTCCTGACCTCGGAAACGACTATGGCGCAACGGATTGTCCGCGCCAAGGGCAAGATCCGCGACGCCCGCATTCCCTACCGGGTGCCCGCTGACGCCGACCTCCCGGCCCGGCTGCACGCCGTCCTCGCGGTCATCTATCTGATCTTCACCGAGGGGCACACGGCGACCTCCGGCGACCGGCTCGTCCGGGCCGACCTGTGCGCCGAGGCGATCCGGCTCGGCAGGCTGCTCACCGAACTCATGCCGGACGAGCCGGAAGCCGCCGGGCTGCTGGCCCTGATGCTGTTGACCGAGGCCCGCCGCCCGGCCCGCACCGCCGCGGACGGATCGCTGGTGCCGCTGCCGGAACAAGACCGAGGCCGGTGGGACGGTGAGCGCATCCGCGAGGGCCACGCCATCGTGCGAGAGTGCTTGCGCCGCAACCAACCTGGTCTGTACCAGCTGCAAGCCGCGATCAACGCCGTGCACACGGACGCGCCGATCGCGGCGGCCACCGATTGGCCGCAGATCGTCCGGCTCTACGACCAGCTGACGGCGCTGACACCGAGCCCGATCGTGGCGCTCAACCGGGCCGTCGCGGTCGCCGAGGTCGACGGCCCCGACATCGCGCTCGACCTGCTCGACGCTCTGGATCTCGAAAAGTACTACCTGTACCACGCGATTCGAGCCGACCTGCTCGAACGCCTCGGCCGCACAACGGAAGCCGCGGCCGCCTTCGACGCGGCGATCGCCCGCACCGAGAATGCCGCCGAACAAGCCTTTCTCACTCGCCGCCGCGAATCGTTGACCGACCGCCGCTGAATGCCGACTCGACACCGCATATCGACCAGCCGTTCGGCAATGTTGACTACCATCGAACCAGCGGCCAACGGCCGAAAGGGGGTCGCTATGTTCGAGAGATTCTCCGATCAAGCTCGCCGGGTCATCGTGCTGACCCAAGAAGAGGCGCGCGAGCGCGGCCACGACTATATCGGCGCGGAACACATGCTGCTCGCCATCCTGCGCGCCTGCGAGATCGGATCCGCGGCGACCACCGCACGCGCACTGGCCGAGCTGGGAATCGAACCGGCCGCGGCACGGGCGCAGATCGCGCTCACGCCGGGGACCGCGGAGCACGGCCTGTCAGGGCACATCCCCTTCACCAAACAGGCGCGAAAGGCGCTGGAGAACAGCCTGCGCGAAGCCCAGCGGCTCGAACACGTGCACATCGAGCCGAGCGACATCCTGCTCGCGCTCACCAGCACCGCCGACGACGACCCGGAAACGCCTGTCGGCACCGCCGTCACCACCCTCGGCCTCACGCACGAGAAGCTGCGGCGAGCACTGCGTGCCGCCTCGACTTATCGAGCCGCCACCATCGTCACCCCGCATTTCACGACGCGAGCGCAGCAAGCGTTGGCGCGCGCCGACGTCGAAGCCCGTAAATCCAATAGCGACAGAGTCGATGTCGGGCACTTGTTGCTCGGGCTCCTCGCGCCGGACGACGAGGTCGTGCGGTCCGCGCTGCAGGCACTCGGCATCGAGCCGGAACAACTCGCTACCGAGGTACGCAACCGGCTGCCACGCGAGGAGTAACCGCCTCGCCGATTGTCCTGCGCCGCACAAATTTGCCCGCCGCGCACGAATCAGCCAGCAATTTCGTGCGCAGCGGCATGGAATGTGCGCACTGTGCCCGCTCCCACTCAGTGCTTACGCACCACCCGTTCACCCTGACCGGGCTTCCAGATCGTGATGTCCAGATGGTCGTCGATCACCTCGACCGTCGAGGCGCTGCTCAACTCCGCGATGTAGAAGTGGTCGAACTCCTGACCTCGAATGTCGAATCCGATGTCATCGAAGAGTTGCTGTGCGAATCGAACATGGACCTCCTTGTCGGGAAGGTCGACGACGGTGCCGAACAGTTTCGCGTCGCCGTCGCTGACCTTCGTGTCGACGGTCGCGGTGTGCAGGCAGAAGCGCGGGTCGCGGGCCAGGTCGCGGAACTTCGTCGTACCCGGCATGCCCGCGATCACCAGCATGTCCTCGAAGATCCGCGGTTCCACCGGGCTGATCCGCGGGAACCCGTCCGAGCGGAGGGTGCCGAGCATGCACAGGTAGCCGGTGGCGGTGTACCTGCGCACGAAGAGCTCGGAGATGTGCGGCGCCTCTGCGGTGAATTCGCTCCAAGTGGTCATGTTCTCGACAGTACGAGCAATCCTTGACATCTTGTGTCAAGGTTTCTGGCTAATCTCGACTCATGCGCGCGAGTCGACTGTTGCAGTTGCTGCTGATCCTGCAGACGCGCGGGCGGTGCACGGCCGGCGAGCTCGCCGAGGAGCTCGAGGTGTCGGTGCGCACCGTGTACCGGGATGTCGAGGCGCTGTCCGCGGCGGGCGTGCCGGTGTACAGCGAGCCGGGCCGCGCGGGCGGCGTGCAACTAGTCGACGGCTACCGCACCAGGCTGACCGGCCTGACCACCGAGGAGGCCGACGCCGTACTGCTCGCCGGATTGCCCGGCGCCGCAGCCGATCTCGGCCTCGGCACCGTGCTCGCCACCGCCCAGCTCAAGGTCCTCGCCGCACTCCCACCCGAATTACGTGGCCGCGCAACCCGAATCGCCGAGCGGGTGCACATCGACGCACCCGGCTGGTTCCGCCCACCGGACGAGACGCCCACCCTGAATATCGTCGCCGACGCGCTCTGGCACGACCGGCGGTTGCGGGTTCGGTACGGCCGCAAAGACAAGGTCGTCGACCGCCGCCTCGACCCACTCGGACTGGTGATGAAGGCGGGCACTTGGTATCTGGTGGCCCAAGACGGCGCGGCAGTCCGTTCCTACCGAGTCAGCAGAATCATCTCCGCCGAACCGACCGGCGAATCATTCACCCGCCCCACCGATTTCGACCTCAGCGCGCATTGGTCCACGGCGGCCGACGATTTCGCAGTGTCCATGCTTCGCGTCCGCGCTCGGTGCCGAATGCCCGTCACCCATCTGCGCATGCTGCGGTTGTGGCACGGGCCGGTCGCGGTCGCCGAGGCGCTGGCTTCTGCTACCGAGCCCGACTCGGAGGGGTGGGTCGAACTGACCCTCCCGTCGGAGTCGTACGAGGTCCTCGCCCACGCCATCCTCCCGTTAGGCGAGCACTGCGAGGTACTCGAGCCGCCGGAGTTGCGTGCCCGCATGGCGGAGACCGCAGGACGGATGCACGCGCGCTACAACAGCCGCACACCTCCTGATTTTCCGCACACCGACTCGCCGCACTGTGCGGATGTATCCGGGGATCGCACTTAGGACTGTTGCGTTCCTAAGGACCTGCCATGCTGGGAAACATGTTGGAGACCTCGGCGCGCCTGCTCCAACTGCTCGCCCTGCTGCAGACACATCGTGACTGGACCGGCGCCGAGCTCGCCGAACGGCTGCGGGTCACCGGTAGGACGGTGCGTCGCGATGTCGACCGGCTGCGCGAACTCGGCTATCCCGTGCATGCCACCCAGGGCACCGGCGGCTACCGACTCGGTGCTGGCGCGGCGCTTCCCCCGCTGCTGCTCGACGACGACGAGGCCGTCGCGGTGGCGGTGGGTCTGCGCAGCGCGTCCGACGGAACCGTGGCGGGCATCGAGGAATCCTCGCTACGCGCACTGACCAAACTGGAGCAGGTGCTGCCCTCGAGACTCCGCCACCGCGTCCGCACCTTGCGCGGCGCCACCATCCGAGTCGGTACTCCCGGCGCCGCGGTGGAACCGGACACCCTGATGGCCGTCGCCGAAGCCTGCCAACGCCACGAACGCCTCCGCTTCGACTACCGCGCCCACAGCGGTGCCGCAACCATCCGCACGGTCGAACCGCACACCCTCGTCCACTTCAGCCGCCACTGGTATCTCGTCGCCTGGGACGTCGACCGCACCGACTGGCGCACCTTCCGCGCCGACCGCATCACCCCGCGCACCCCCACCGGTCCCCGCTTCGACCCGCGCGAACCACCGGAAGGTGATGTCGCAACCTATCTTTCACACCAACTCTCCACCCGCGCCTGGCCGTACCGGGCCACCGTCCTCCTACACGCCTCCGCCGAAACCGCCACCCCCAACGTCTGGCCCGGCATGGGTACCCTGGAACCCATCGACGCCAACACCTGCCACCTCCAGGTAGGCGCCGACACCCCCGACGCCCTCGTCTGGATGATCACCGCGATAGACCTAGACTTCACCCTCCTGACCGGCCCCCCAGAACTAGTAACCGCCCTCCGATCCCAAGCCACCCGCTGCCACCGCGCCCTAACCAATTACCCACCGCCATCTGACGATTCATAGGCATCGCCGCCAGCCAACCCTTCCGGTGCCGCCCGCATGAACACCTCTTCCCGCGTGGTGAACAGCGGAGGAAGCGTCCGTCGAGCCTCCTGCGCTCGCCGCGTCGCCGGGTCCGCTGCAACTGCGGCTTGGATCCGCTGATACGCCTCCTTATCGTCGTACTCCCACACGGCGACAACCCGCCCATCCTGCGTCTCCCACCGACCAACCAGCCGCGCCCCGTGCCGCAGTTGCACCGGCAGCAGGTGAGTTCGGAAGAAGTCATGGAAGACCGCGAGATTCTCCTCGACGGCCCGATAGATCCGCATTCGGTAGATCACGATGCCGCTGTCAGCAGGTCCAGTCGAGAACTGGCGCAAGGGAATTGGCTTGGACTGATGCGGGGATCAGGCGTAATGCCGCGTTGCGCAAGGCGACAAGCGGGGGCGACGATAGCTGGGCCATGGTGCCGATGCGGCGGGATCGGGTGACGAGCATTTGGGTGCGGGGTCTGCGCTCCTGGTCATATCTGGTCAGGTCGGTGTCTTCGGTGGCGACTCGGGCGAGGATTACGGCGTCTTCCAAGGCTTGACAGGCGCCCTGGCCGAGGTTGGGGGTCATCGCGTGGGCAGCGTCGCCGATGAGGGCAATGCGTTCGGCGACATAGGTTTTCAGAGGCGGTAGGTCGTACAGGTCGTGTTTGAGGACGGCCGATTCTTCGGCGGACGCGAGTAAGGACGGGATGGGGTCGTGCCATGTGCCGAAGCGCCGGCGTAGTTCCGCCAGGCCGCCGCTGGGGGTGCGCTCGGGCATAGTGGCGGCGGCGAAGCAGTAGACGCGACCGTCGGACAATGACACGAAGCCGAACCGTTCACCGCGGCCCCAGGATTCGCCGAGTTCAGTGATCGGCTGCGCGGGCGCGACCACCAGCCGCCAGGCGGAGTAGCCACGGTAGCGAGGTGTGATGTCGCCGCAGACCGCACGGCGCACCACGCTGCGGAGGCCGTCGGCACCGACAACCAGGTCGCCCGTGGACGTCCCGGCGGAGTGGATGACGGTTCCGTCGGTTCGCGCCTCGCTCACCGAAATGCCGGTGCGCAGTGCCTCTTCCGGAAGCGCCGCGTGCAAGATATCCAGCAGATCGGCACGATGCATCACGATCGGATTGCCGAACCGCGCACGGATGGTCTCAGTATCGACGCGAGAAATCCACCGCCCCTTACTATCCCGGATACCCGCCGCCCCGTCGTCGACAGCCCGAGCCCGCACCTGATCACCGACACCAAGCGCGTCCAGCGCGCGAAGCGCATTCGACCACAAGGAAATCCCCGCCCCCACCTCCTCGATCCTGGCCGCCCGCTCCAGCACCTCCACCTCCCACCCGCACCGAATCAACCCGATAGCAGTGGCCAACCCGCCAATTCCACCGCCGACAACGACCGCCTTGGACATCCCGCGACCCCTCACTCTCAGATAGTCACGAGCGTAAAGCCGCAACCAGGTCCGCGAGTATGACGCCCGTCTCGTGCCAACCCCCCACGCGCCTCACCCCGCCCACCCTCTCGGCTGGTCGGTACCCGAGTACTCGTTGGACACTGTTCTCCGAGACACAGCGCTACGCCTCCCACCTCGAGCAGCGCGACTCGTACGCAGAACCCGCCGAAGCCGAACGACTCAAGCGCGACCTTGCCAGTGAGACACCCCCGGTCAGTATCAGAGATGTCCTGTCACCGTTGCGAGAACCTGAACGGCCCAAATCTGCCCGCATCGAGCGGCGCCGATCCGGGATCAGAACCCGCACACCCACAGTGTGAGCCACACACTCAGTACACGCCGTGTGCGGCTCACACAATCGGTGTGCGGCCCTTGCCCACCCCGCTGGAACGTCACCGGCCCCGAGTCACTGCACAGGTGCAGTGACTGGGGGCGCACAGTCAGCTGACGATGGCGAAGAGGATTGCCGCTACCGCGAAACTTACTATGGAGAGGATGGTTTCGAGGACGGTCCAGGTTTGCAGGGTTTGTTTGACGGACATGTTGAAGAACTTCGCGATGATCCAGAAGCCGCCGTCGTTGACGTGGCTGAGGATGATCGAGCCCGCGGCGATGGCCATGGCGATCAGGGCGATCGACATTTGGGAATAGCCGCCGGTGGCTACCAGGGGGGCGACGATGCCGCCGGTGGTGACGATGGCGACGGTGGCCGAGCCCTGGGCGATGCGCAGACCGCAGCTGATGATGTAGGCCAGGACTATTACGGGAAGGCCTGCCGCGGACATGGTGTCGGCGAGGGCGGTGCCGATGCCGGTGGCGGAGATGACCTTTCCGAAGAAGGCGCCGGCGCCGACCACCAGCAGCAGCATGCCGACCGGCCGCAGTGATTCCGCGGTGAGCTGGCTGAGTTCCTGCACGGTGGACCCGCGGCGCACGCCGAGCACGTAGAAGGCGACGAGCACCGCGATGAGCAGCGCCACCGCCGGCGTGCCGAAGAACGTCAGCACCTGTAGCAGCTGAGAGTTCTTGTCCAGCAGCTGAGTACCGAAGGTGGCACCGAGGATCAGCACCAGCGGGATGGCGATGATCGCGCCGATCAGCCCGACCGACGGGGGTGCCGTTGTCACCGGCCGCTTCGTGGCGACGCCACCCGAACCGTCGGAACCCCGCTCCCCCTCATCGGGAGCGGGCTCCTTATCCTCGTCCTTGCTGACGAGAAACTCGTCGGGCACCTCGATCTGGATGCGCTTGCCGATGTAGCTACCCCAGACGATGCCCGCGGCCACGAATCCCGGTATACCGCAGACGAATCCCATCAGGATCAGCCAGCCGAGGCTGACCCCGAGCAGGCCGCCCAGCGCGACCGGGCCCGGGTGCGGCGGCAGGAACGCGTGCGTCATGGACAACCCGGCCAGCATCGGCAGGGCGTACAGCACCAGCGAACGCCCACCGCGCTTGGCGGCTACGTAGATCAGCGGTGCGAGCACGAAGATGCCGATGTCGAAGAACACCGGGATGCCGAAGATGAGCCCGAGCAGACCCATCGCGACCGGAGCGCCGCGCTCGCCGAACAGGTTCAGCAGCTTGCCGGTCAAAACGTCGGCGCCACCTGACCGTTCGAGGATCGCGCCGAGCACCGTGCCGAGCCCGATGATCACCGCGATGTGCCCGAGGATGCCACCGAAGCCGGTCTCCAGGATGGAATCACCGGACTTGATCGCCGTGCCGACGATCTTCGACACCGGTAGCCCGGCGGCGAGCGCCAGCGCTAGTCCGGTGAGCAGCAGCGCGATGAACGGCTCCAGCTTGACCTTGATAATGGCGAACAGCAACACGGCGATCGCGAGCCCACAGAGCACCAAAAGCCCCGGGGTAGTGGTGCGCAGCCAATCAACGGCGCCCATGGTGGACCTCTCAATTCATGGATCGAACGAACGATGCCGCACGCGAAGCGATTTCGGACCAGCGGCCCGCCGCGACATCGGAAGGGGCAACAACGTCGGTTCCGGCCGTGACGGCAACCGCGCCCGCGGCCAGGAATTCGGCGGCATTGCCCGCGTTGACGCCACCCGAAGGGATGAGCGCCACGTCAGGGAACGGACCACGCAGGTCCTTCAGATAGCCAGGGCCGAGCGCCCTGGCGGGGAAGATCTTCACCGCGGCCGCGCCGAGATCCAGCGCGGTCAGCACCTCGCTCGGCGTGAAAGCGCCCATCACGACCGGAATGTCGTGCTGCGCGGCGACTTCCGCCACCTCGGCACGCAGCCCCGGGGTCACCAGGAACTGTGCGCCACTGTCGATGGCTGCCTTGGCTTGTTCGCCGGTGAGTACGGTGCCGACACCGAGCACGGCCCCCTCGGCGGCGCTGGCCGCGGCGAGATAGCCGAGCACTCCCGGTGTGGTGAAGGTGAGCTCCAACGCCCGGATACCGGACGACGCAAGCGCTTCGGCGAGCGCGACCGGATCGGGGATCTCGGGGGCACGCACCACGCTCAGCACGCGATCAGCGCGGATCACCTGCAGGGCCGAGGTACTCAATATGTCTCCTTCCGCGAAGCGTCCATGCGCAGCGCACGTCCGGCGAGAGTCCCGGTCGGCGCGCCGTTTTCGATGGCGAACTCGCCGTTGACGAGCACATGCCGGATGCCGCGCGCCTGCTGTTTCGGGTTGTCGAAGGTCGCGGTGTCCACGACGGTTTCCGGATCGAACACCACCAGATCGGCGGCGTACCCGGTGAATACGAGCCCGCGGTCGCGCAGCCGCAACCGATCGGCGGGCCGGCCGGTCAGGTGATGCACGCAGTCTTCGAGTTCGAGCACACCGAGCTCGCGAACGTAGTGCCCGAGATAACGCGGGAACGTGCCCCAGGCGCGCGGGTGCGGCCGAGCCGGTGCGAGCAGCGCGTCGCTGCCGCCCATGTGCCCGGGGTGCACCATGATCGCGCGGACGTTCTCCTCGTGCCCGACGTGCTGCAGAATGCTGGTCGCGAGCTGATCGCGGCGCAGCAGATCGAAGAACACCTCGACCGGCGCCATGCCACGCTCGGCGGCGATCTCGTCGACCCGCTTGCCGACGTATCCGTCGAGCTCGGTGTTGGCCACGCCGCTGATCTGAATGGTCTCCCATTCGACGGTCACCCCGTGGCACCCGTCGGACCCGTTCACGTTCACATCCGCGGCAATTCGCGCCCGCGTCTCGGCATCGTCGAGACGAGCCAGCGCGGCGTCCGGCCCACCGGACATCGCCCAGCTCGGCAGCAGCGCCGAAAGTGTGGTCGCGCCAGGCAGATACGGGTAGGTGTCCAAGGTGATATCGCAGCCCTCGGCCCGCGCGGCATCGATCAGCGCCAGGAATTCCGGTGCGCGTCCACGATTCACCTGAAAGTTCATGGTGGCGTGGGTGAGGTGCAGTGCGCATCCGGTGGAGCGAGCCAGTTCGATCATTTCCGCGTACGCCTCGAGCGCGCCCGCGCCATAGGACCGGGTGTGCGGCGCGTAGAACCCGCCGAACTCGGCGACCACCTGACACAGCGCCGCCAATTCACCGGTGTCGGCATACATTCCAGGTGTATAGGTGAGCCCGCTGGACATGCCGACCGCACCTTCGCGCAAGCCCTGCGCGAGCAACTCCTGCATGCGGCGGATCTCGTCCACCGTCGCAGGACGCTGCTCCGCGCCGACGACGAGCAACCGCAGCGTGCCCTGCGGCACGAGATAGGCCGCGTTGGGCGTGATCCCGCGATCGAGCCGATCCAGGTACTCACCGACGCTGCGCCAGGAGAAGTCGAGATCGCCGGGATTGCCGTTCCAGCCGGCGATCTGGCGTCGCACCACCGCGAGGGTGGCGTCGTCGATCGGCGCGTAGGACAGCCCGTCCTGCCCGATCAGCTCGGTGGTGATGCCCTGGCTGATCTTCGGGAAGTGGCCCGGCTCGGTGAGCAGGTGCAGGTCCGAGTGGGCGTGCATGTCGATGAAGCCGGGGCACAGCACCGCGCCTGGTCCCGCGTCGATGATCCGGTCGGCCCCGGCGATACTGCCCGGCTCGGCGATCCGCGCGATGCGACCCCGCTCGACGAGCACGTCGCCGCGGAAGCTCGGCGCACCGGTGCCGTCGATGATGTCGATGTCGCGAAAGAGTAACTCCGTCATGGTCATCGGCTCGTCAGAAGAACGTGTGCAGGAAGTCGACGACCCGCGGCGACGACGCGTCGGCGTCATCGATCACCGGGATGAGCCGCCATTTGTCGAAGGCGGTGCACGGGTGCGACAGGCCGAGTCGCACCACCGCGCCGACCGCCAACTCGGTGCCCTCGGGCAGGCGAAGGAAGGTGTGCTGATCGTTGAGCGCCGATACCGTCGCCGCCGGGTCCAGCGCCGAACCTTCGGGTCCCGCAACGCATTGCGGCACCGGCAGCCCCTCGTCGAACGGCAGATCCCGCCGACCCGCGTCCAGCAGCGCCAATTCCGGCTCCGGGCGAGAAATCGCACGGGCCCAGCCGTGCATGGCCGAACGTAGCGGCTTCTCACTGCGCGACGCGGCGAATGGGGAGATGCCCGCGTAGAAGCCGTCGTCGTGGATGATGTACGCCCCGGAGCGCAACACCACCGAGGTCGGAACTCCCTGCGCGCCTTGCTCATCGGCGAGGCTCGCCAGACGTTCGACGACCAGGTCCGGATAGGCGCTGCCACCGGCGGTCACGATCGCGCCGTCCGGATACTGTCCGGCGGCGGCGAGTTCGCGATGCAGGCGGGCGAGTTCGTCGAGGTAATGCCGCACCGTGTCGGTGGCCCCGGCCGTGCGGTCGTGCGCGAGTGCGCCCTCATAGCCGCCCACCCCGGCGAGGGTCAGTCGCTGCGCGCCGGTGACCGCGGCCGCGACGGCGTGCGCCTGCTCGACGGTGCGGGCGCCGGTACGACCGTGGGGCCCACCGAGTTCGACGAGCACCCGCACCTTGGCCGAGCCCGGCGCGGACCGCAGGTGCGCGTCCATCAGCTCGATCGTCTCGACGCTGTCCGCCCAGCAGACGAACTCGAAGGCCGGATCGTTCGCCAATTCCGCGGCCACCCAGTGCAATCCGACCGGATCGACGAGCGCGTTGGCCAGCAGCACTCGGCTGACGCCGAAGGAACGCGCGACCTGCACCTGCCAGATGGTCGCCAGGGTGATGCCCCAGCACCCCGCGGCCAGCTGTTGCGCCCACAGCTGCGGTGACATGGTGGTCTTGCCGTGTGGCGCGAGCTGTACACCCGCGGCATTCGCCCAATCGGCCATGACGGCGACGTTCGCCTCGACGGCGGACCGGTCGATGGTCAGCAGTGGCGTCTCGAACTGATCGAGACTCGGTGCGGTGGCGAGGAATTCGCGCACGGTGCGACCCCAGGCGGCGGGCGGCAGCCCTTTGTGCTCGGGACCGATCGTCCGGTCTCCGAGTGCTGCTACGACGTCTTCGTCGATCGCCACGGCATTCCTTCCCAGCGAATTCACCTCATTATGCATAGCGTATTGCTATTGCATATTTTGCAATGCTTGTTGCGCATCGTGTTTCGTGTGGTTATTCTGCACGGGATGGCCGGTGGCCGCAAGCACAGGAGGGAGATCGGTGTGACGTGGCCTACGTCGACCCGCTCACGGGCGGTAACTGTCGGCGAGGGACTCGCGGTGCTGGTGGCGCAGCCGGGACCGCTGGAGGAGTCGGAGAGCTTCGAACGGACCGCGGGCGGCGCGGAGGCGAACGTGGCCACCGTGCTGCGCCAGCTCGGCGTCGACACCGCGTGGTTGTCCCGCGTCGGCGACGACGGGTTCGGCCGCTATCTGGTCGCGCACCTGGCGGCCCGCGGCGTCGACGTGTCGGCGGTGGTGACCGATCCCGCCCGGCCGACCGCGGTGTACGTGAAGGAGCGCGGCAGCGGATCGGGCAAGGCCACCGATCTGGCCGACCGGGCAAGCCGCATGCTCTATTACCGGACCGGCTCGGCGGCCAGCGCGCTGTCCCCGGCCGATCTCGCGGCGACCGCGGCGGCCGAGTTGCTCGCGCAATGCCGCCTGATCCACTTCACCGGGATCACCACCGCGCTGTCGGCGTCGGCGACCGGGCTCACCGAGGCGCTGCTCGCCCTCCCCCGCGACGACAGGCTGGTGAGCTTCGACCTGAACTTCCGGCCCGCGCTGTGGGCCGGACGCCGCGAACTGGCCGCCGAGGTGCTCGCGCGCCACGTCCGCGGCAGCGATGTGGTGTTCCTGGGCGCCGACGAGGCCGGTGCGGTCTTCGGCACCGACGACGCCGACGAGCTGCGCGCGCTGTTCCCGCAACCCGCGCAGCTGATCGTCAAGAACGACGCGCACACGGTCACCGGATTTGCCGGTACCCAGCGCGTCGAGGTACCCGCGCTCGGCCTGGAGATCACCGAGCGGATCGGCGCGGGCGACGCGTTCGCCGGCGGCTATCTGGCGGCGCTGCTGCACGGACGACCGCTCGTGCAGCGGTTGCGTTTCGGGCATCTCTGCGCGGCGGCGGCATTGACCGGAACCGGGGACGGCGCGGTACTGCCCGCCCCGGCGATACTGGAGCGATTGGTCAGCGTGGACGAAAATGCTTGGGCCGAGCTGCATTACAACGACAGTGTCATTCAGGATGTGGCCTCATGAGTGAGCGTAAGCGAACGAATCAACAACACAGTGCGCTGGCGCACGACGGAGCTGAGCGCCAGCGAGGCGGAGTCGGGCGTCACCTTAGAGTCAGCGAGTCGAAGTCATGAGTCAGAGTTTGTCGCGTGCGTTGACCATTCTCGTTGCGCTCGGCGAGGATTCGCGGTCGCTGGATCAGCTGGCGACCCAGCTCGGCGTGCACAAGTCGACGGTGTTGCGGCTGCTGCAGACGATGGAGGCGCAGCGCTTCGTCACCCACGACAGCCAGCACCGGTACGTGCTCGGGTCGCGGCTGTTCGAGCTGGCCAACCGCACGCTGGAGCAGCGCGATGTGCGCACCCTCGCGCGACCGCACCTCAGCGCCTTGAACGCCGACACCAAACAGACCATCCACCTGGCCACCTACGAGTCCGGCGATGTCATCTACATCGACAAGCTCGACGCCACCCAGAGCGTGCGGATGTACTCGCGGGTCGGCCGCCCGGCGCCGCTGCACTGCACCGCCGTCGGCAAGGTGCTCATCTCGGCGCTGCCGCGATCGGAATGGCGGATCATCGCCGAGAAGATCGACTTCCACCCGTTCACCGAACGGACCATCCGCACCCCCGAGCGCTACCTGATCGAGCTGGAGAAGGTTGCCGCACTGGGCTATGCGGAAGACCACGAGGAACACGAGAGCTTCGTCAACTGCATCGGTGTCCCGGTGCGCAACGGCACCGGCGCGGTGGTCGCCGCGGTCTCCATGTCGGTGCCGGACATGCTGCTCGACCACGATCAGGTACTGGCCGAACTGCCGCGGGTTCGCGCGGCGGCCGACGCCATCTCCGCCGAGCTCGGCTGGACCCCCGGCCGCGCGACCACCCCCACGAAAGGCTGACCATGAGCGAGAAGATCGCCGTCCGCACCACCGACGCGCCCGCACCCGCGCACACGTTCTCCCAGGGCGTGCGCAAGGGACCGTTCGTGCAGGTCTCTGGACAGGGTCCGGTGGACCCGGTCACCAACGAGTACCTGTACCCGGGCGACGTTGCGGCACAGACCATCCGCACGCTGCAGAACGTGAAGGCGATCGTCGACGCGAGCGGGGCGACGTTCGACGATGTGGTGATGCTGCGCGTCTACCTGACCACCCGCGACGACTTCGGCGCGATGAACGAGGCCTACGGCGAGTTCGTCGATGCCAACACCACCGGTGACGTATTGCCCAGCCGCACCACCGTTTTCACGGGACTGCCGCGCGCGGAAATGCTCGTCGAGATCGACGCCGTCGCGATCGTCTCCGAGTAGTACAAAGCAGCCGCCCCGACCGAGTGGGTCGGGGCGGCTGGACCGCGCCGCGTAGTCAGCCGCGACGCGGGGCCTGGGTTCGGCTGCGACCCTTAGACTTTCGCAGCCAATTCACTATCGACCGAGGCCGCCACGTCATCGTCGCCTGCTTCGTCGTCATCCTCCGGCACGCCGCCACCGACGACACCCCTGCCGGGGATCGCGTCCAGCAGTTGGCGGGTGTACGGATCGGCGGGCGCGGTCAGGACATCCTCGACCGGACCCTGTTCCACCACCCTGCCGTCCCGCATCACGACGACCTCGTGCGCCAGCGCGCGAACCACGGCCAGGTCGTGCGAGATGAACAGATAACTGACGCCGAGCCGCTCCTGCAATGAGGCCAGCAGCGTCAGAATCTGGTCCTGCACAAGAACATCCAGCGCCGACACCGCCTCGTCGCACACGACGAGCTGCGGCTCGATGGCCAGTGCCCTGGCGATCGCGACCCGCTGCCGCTGCCCACCGGACAGTTCGTTCGGGTACCGGTGCGCCATCGCGGCGGGCAGCGCCACCTGCTCCAGCAGTTCGGCCACCCGCTTACGGCGGGCCACCTTGTCGCCGATACCGAAGGCGCGCAACGGTTCCGCGATCAGCCGCTCGACCGTCCACATGGGATCGAGCGATGCGTACGGGTCCTGGAACACCGGCTGCATCGAGAGCCGCGCGGCGCGCAACGGCGCACCGCTCAGCCCGACCATGTCGACACCATTCAACTTGATGGTGCCGGAGGTGGCGGTCACCAGGCCGAGCACCATCCGCGCGGTCGTGGTCTTGCCCGAACCGGACTCGCCGACGATCGCCGTGGTGCGGCCGCGGGTGATCGTGAACGACACGTTGTCGACCGCGCGCAGCACGCCACCGCGACCGCGGATCCGGTATTCCTTGCTGATGCCGGAAACCTCGAGGATCGCGGAATCGTTGGCGGGCACCGCATTTGCCGGTTTGTCGGCAGCGGCTTCGTCGGCGGACACCTTCGCCTCGGCAGCCCCGTCGTCAGCGCTGTTCGTGGCGGCGTCCTCGCCGTCAGTCGCCTTCTCGTCGGCCGCTTTCTCGTCGGATGCCTTCGCATCAGCTGCCTTCTGGTCGGCGGCGTCGACAACACCCTCTGCGGCGGTGGACTTGTCGTCCGACTTCTCGGCAACCGTCTTCTCGTTAACAACGTCGCCAACAACGTCCGCGTCGGCCGACTCGACGTCGTCAGACTTCCCGGCAGCGACCTTCTCGTCGGCACCCTTGTCGCCAGCAGACTTGTCAGCAGTGGCCTCGGCCTCGACCTCGTCGGCGACTACCTTCTCGGTAACCACCTTGCCGTTACCCTTGGCCGCCTTCTTGACAGCGACCTTCCCATCGACAGCCTTCTCGTCGATGGCCTTCTCGTCGGCAGCGTTGTCCTCCGCCGCAGTCTTGTCCTCGACCAGCTTCGCGGCGGAATCCGTACCGTCAGTATCCGTTTCGTCAGCTACCTGCTCAGCGACGACCTTGTCGTCCGCGACCTCGGCAGTGACCGCGTCGTCGACAACCTCGTCGGCAGACCCGTTCTCGCCGACCGCGGCCTGCTCCTCGAGCACCTCATCGACCACAACCGGATCAGCCCGCCGCGGCGCGATCAGCGCCGGTGCCGCGGCAACCAACCGCCGCGTGTACTCCTCCTGCGGGTCCGTCAGCACCTGCCGGGCGGGCCCGGACTCGACGATCCGCCCGTCGGACATCACCACCACCCGGTCCGCCCGCTCGGCCGCCAGCCCCAGGTCGTGGGTCACCAGCAACAGCGCGGTGCCGAGCTCTTGGGTCAGCTTCTCCAGGTGATCCAGGATCTGCCGCTGCACAGTCACATCCAGCGCCGAGGTCGGCTCGTCGGCGATGAGCAGAGCCGGACGGCAGGCCAGGCCGATCGCGATCAGCGCGCGCTGCCGCATGCCGCCGGAGAACTCGTGCGGGTACTGCCGCGCCCGCCGTGCCGGCTCGGGCAACCCGGCCTGCCCGAGCAGCTCGATGGCGCGCTCTTTCGCCTCGGCGCGGGTGCAGACCTTGTGCGCCAGCAGGGTTTCCGACACCTGACGACCCACCCGGGACACCGGGTTCAGGTTCGACATCGGATCCTGCGGCACCAGCCCGATCTCTTTGCCGCGCAACGCGCGCAGCCGCTTTTCCTCGGCGTGCGTGATGTCCTCGCCACGCCACTTGACGCTGCCGCCGGTCACCCGGCCGGAGCCGGGCAGCAGGCCCATGATCGAGTGTGCCAGTGTCGATTTGCCGGATCCGGAGGCGCCGACCACCGCGACCCGCTCCCCCGGCTGGATGACCAGGTCCGCGCCGTGCACGGCGGTCACCGCGCCGAAGGACACCCGCAGATCACTGATCTCCAAGAGTGGTTCTGTCATTGCGGGCTCCTTCAGCGCCGTGTCTTCGGGTCGAGCGCGTCCCGCAGGGCGTCGCCGAAGAGGTTGAATCCCAAGCAGATGATCGCGAGTGCCACACCGGGGAAGATGCCCGGCCACGGCGTGCGGAGCAGGTACTGCTGTGCGTCGGACAGCATGATGCCGAGGCTCGGCGCGGGCGGCTTGATGCCGAGCCCGAGGAACGACAGGATCGCCTCGGCGATCACCGCTGTCGGCATGATCACCGTGGCCTGCACGATGATCGGCGCCAGCGAGTTGGGCAGGATGTGTTCACCGAGGATGCGCCAGGACGGCACGTCCATGGTGTTCGCGGCGAGCACGAAGTCCGTTTCCTTGAGCCGCAACGTTTCCGCGCGCACCACCCGCATCATGATCGGTACCTGCGCGATGCCGATCGCGATCGCGGCGTCGGCCAGCCCGCCGCCGTTGATCGCGGTCAGCCCGACCGCGAGGATGATGAAGGGGAACGCGAGCAGCACGTCGGACAGCCGCGACAGGATCATGTCCAGTGTCCGCCAGTACCCGGCCAGCAGGCCGAGCGGCACACCGATGAGCACCGCGCACAGCACCGAAAGCACGCCGACCTCGAGCGAGGCGCGCGTGCCGTACAGCACCCTGGAGAGGATGTCGCGTCCCAGATCGTCTGTGCCCAAAAGGAATCCGACGGTACCGGGGTGCTGGAACGGGGTCGAGAAGTGCACCTCGCTCGGCGAGTACGGGGCGAGCAGCGGCGCGAACACGCCGACGAAGATCACGATCAGCAGCAGTACCGCGCCGACCATGCCGAGCGGGTTGTGCCACAGCTGGCGCAGCAGGCGGCCGCGCACGGCGGCCAGCGGCGGGGTCTCCAGGGGCTTGTTCTCGACGCCGGGAGTTGTTTCGACGGCCGGGGTATCGGTGATAGTCACTGCGCCCTCCCGGACACTCGCACGCGGGGGTCGATGACCGTGTACAGCACATCGACCAGCAGGTTGATCACGATGTAGGACGCGGCGATCACCAGGATGACCGCCTGGATCACCGGGTAGTCGCGGGTGAACACCGAATCGAGGGTCAGCTTGCCCATGCCGGGCAGGCTGAAGATGCGCTCGGTGACCACCGCGCCCGCGATGAGCCCGCCGAGCTGCAGCCCGACGATCGTGGTGACCACGATCAGGCTGTTGCGCAGGCCGAATCGGAAGATCACCGCGCCGCGGCCGAGGCCCTTGGCCCGTGCCGTGCGAACGAAGTCGGCGGTCAGCGTCTCCACCATCGACGACCTGGTCTGGCGCTGCACCACCGCCGCGTGCGCGAGGCCGAGGATGATCGCGGGCAGCGTCAGGAAGTAGAGGCCGCGCAGCGGCTGCTCGAACGGCGACACGTACCCCGAGGCGGGGAACCAGTTGAGCTGCACCGACAGATACAGCACCGCGAGGATGCCGACCCAGAAGGTCGGCACCGACAGCGCGGCCAGCGAGAAGCCATTGGCGACCCACTCCGGCCAGCGACCGCGATACACCGCCGCGATCACACCGCCGATCACCCCGGCCAGCACCGCGACGATCATCGCGTACACCGCGAGCTGCACGGTTACCGGCAGCGTGGTGCCTATCATGTCGATCACCGGCGTTCCGGTGCGGATGGACCGCCCGAAGTCACCGGTCAGCGCGTGCCAGACGAATTCGAAGTACTGCACCGGCAACGACCGGTCCAGCCCGAGATCGGCGCGCACCGCGGCGATGGCCGCCGGGTCGGCCTGCTCGCCCGCCATCACCGTCGCGGGGTCACCAGGGAGCGCGCGCACCCCGATGAAGATCACGATCGAAGCGAGCACCAACGTGACAGCGGACTGCCACAGACGGTGAAACACATACTGCAACATGGATTTTCAGCCCTTCCGATCCGCGACGAACGCGGCCTTGCCGAGCCGCACAGCGCCGTCGGCGTACACCTCGATGCCCGTCACCCATGTCGAGTGCACGGTCAAGTTACGCAGACGGTAGGTGTAGATAAACGGGTTTTCCCGCGCGATGAATCGCACCGCCTGCTCATATAGCGCACCGCGTTGCGCGGCGCTCGTACTGTGTGCGGCCCAGCCGAGGATGTCGTCCAGGGCGGGTGAGTTGTATCCGCTGTAGTTACCGCTCGAGCCGGTGGTCATGAACCGTGCGGTGTTACCGTCGGGGTCGATGCGGCCCGACCAGCCGAGCAACAGTGCCTCGTAGGTGCCCTTCTTCTGCGCGTCCAACATGGCCGAGTATTCGGTCGGCACGATCCGCAGGTCGAACCCGCCCTGCGCGACGCTGTCCCGCAACGCTTCGGCGTATTGGAGATAGTCCTGGGTGTTGGTGACCTGCATCGTGACCGGGTACGGCAGTTGCACACCCGCCTCCTCGAGCAGCTCTTTCGATCGTTTCGGATCGAAGAGCGGGCAGGCGGTACTGGCCTGCGTCGCGTACGAGGTACGTGGCGCGATCGGCGTGCAGGCGATGTCGTACCAGTTGTTGAACACCTTCTTGACCAGCGACTCACGATCTGTGGCCAGCGAGAACGCCAGCCTTACCCGGGGATCGCGCGCGATGGCGGTGTTGATCGGCTTGACCGGTTTGCCCGCGCCGTCGACGTTGCCGATATTCAGATACAGGCCCTGGAAACCGAACGAGCCCGACTGCAGCACGCGTAGCTGCGGCAACTTGGCCAGCCCGTCGATCTCCGTCGGGGACATCGTGTCGCCGACCTGAATGTCACCGGAGCGCAGATTCGCCGCCCTGGCCTTCGCGTCGGGCATGATCCGATAGGTGATCGAATCGAAGTGCACGTTCTTCGCGTCGTAGTACAGCGGGTCACGGGCCACCGCGATCGAGGTGTTCGCGACCCGCTTGACGAACTTGAACGGGCCGACGCACACGGGGTGATCGCCGAAGTTCTTATCCGTCTCCTTCAGCGCGGCCGGCGACATGATCATTCCGGCGCGGTCCGCGAGCGCGGCGGTGAGCGGCGCGAACGGTTCCTTGTATTTGATCACCACGTGGGTGGAGTCGGCGGCCTCGATCTCGTCGACCGGCCCTATCTCGCCGGTGCGCTGGGAGCCTTCCATCTTCCAGTGCCGCCGCAAGCTGGTCTCGACCGCGTCGGCGTTGAACTGGGTGCCGTCGGCGAACTGGATCCCGCTGCGAACGGGGATGGTGACGGTGAGCCCGTCCGACGAAATGTCCGGCAGCGCGGTGGCCAACTGTGGCACCAGGTTTCCGGAGGCATCGTTGTCGTAGAGCTTCTCGCAGATCGTGCTCATGACGTAGCGCATGTAGAGCGAGCTGGAAGTGGTCGGATCGAGCTTGTCGGGTTCGTTCGACAGGCCCATCACCAGATCACCGCCCTCACGCACCGGCTGCGTGCCTATGGGCGTGCCGTAATCGTCGACGTGCGTTGCGGTCTCGGTGGCGTGTTGCGTCGGTGCGCAGGCAGCGAGGACGGCGGCGACGACACCGAGGACCGCCATCCGAGTGGAGCGAACGAGCATGCGCTACAACATACTTCAACACGCTGCATTTTTCGCCACCACCGTTTCTTTTTGTACATTGTTCTCTTAGCTGCCACCATACGAAATGAAGCGGGTCTGAAATCGATACGAAAAATAGCGGTCCGGCGAATCCGGACCGCTATTCCTGTTCGATGTTCAGCTACTGCGCCGGGCGGCGCCTTTTTCAGTTCTTCGGATCCGTGAAGGCGGCCTTACCGAGCCGGACGACACCGTCTGCGTAGAGCTCGATGCCGGTTACCCGGGTGGTGTGCACGGTGAGCAGGCGCATCCGGTAGGTGTAGAGGTACGGGTTCTCCTCTTGGATGATCTTCGTCGACTGCCCGTACAGATCGGCACGCTGCGCGGTGTCGTTGACGCGAGCGGCCTTGGCCAGCAGATCGTCCAACTTGGGCGAGCTGAACCCGCCGTAGTTGCCGCCCGAGCCGGTGGTCACGAACCGGGTGATATTGGCGTCCGGGTCCAAGCGGCCCGACCAGCCGAGCAGCAAGGCCTCATAGGTGCCGCGTTTCTGCACGTCCAACAGCGTCGAGTATTCGGTGGGCACGATCTTCAGATCGAATCCGCCTTCGGCGACGTTGGCCTGCATTGCCTGCGCGTACCGAAGATAGTCCTGCGAGTTGCTCACTTGCAGGGTGATCGGGTACGGCAGCTGCACACCGGCCTCGGCCAGCAATTGCTTCGAGCGCTGCGGATCATAAGCAGGGCAGGCAATTCCAGCAGGTGTCGCGAAGGTGCTCTTCGGCACGATCCCCGAGCAGGCGGGCTCGAACCAGTTGTTGAACACGGTATCGACCAGCGCCTGCCGATTGATGCTCAACGAGAAAGCGAGGCGGACCCGCGGATCCTTCGCGAGCGGGGAGTCGATCGGCTTGGCGGGCTTGCCGACGCCGTCGACGTTGCCGACATTGAGGTAGATGCCCTGGTAGCCGAGCGATCCCGTTTGCAGCAGGTGCAGGTCCGGATCCTTGACCAACGCGTCGACGTCCTGCGGCGAGATCGTGTCGGCGACCTGAACGTCACCGGAGCGCAGGTTCGAGGCGCGAATGTTCGCGTCCGTCATGATCCGGTAGGTGACCTTGTCGAGGTGCACGTTCTTCGCGTCGTAGTACAGCGGATCGCGTTCGACGATGATCGAGGTCTGCGGGATCCGCTTGACGAACTTGAACGGCCCGACGCACACCGGGTGATCGGCGAAATTCTTGCCCTCGTCCTTGGCGAGTTCCACCGGGGACATGATCATCCCGGCCCGGTCGGCGAGGGCGGCGGTGATCGGCGCGAAGGGCTTTTTGTAGCGAATCACAACGTGCGTCGGATCCGCCGTCTCGATGGCGGCGACCGGACCCATTTCACTGGTCCGCTGCGAGGTCTTCATGCTGAAGTGCCGTTGCAGGCTGGTCTGCACCGCGGCGGCGTCGAACGGGGCGCCGTCGGCGAACTTGATGCCGTCGCGGACCGGAATGGTGACGGTCAGCCCGTCCTCGGAGACGGTGGGCAGCGCGGTTGCCAACTGCGGCACCAGGTTTCCGGACGCGTCGTTGTCGTAGAGCTTCTCGCAGATCGAGTTCATGACGTAACGCGTGTACAGCGAGCTGGAGGTGGTCGGGTCGAGCTTGTCGGGTTCGGCGGAAAGGCCCATCACCAGGTCGCCGCCCTCACGTACCGGCTGCGATCCCACGGGTGTGCCGTAATCATCTGTGTGCGTTGCCGTTCCAGCGGGGTGCTGTACCGGTGCGCAGGAGGCGATGGCGACGGCGGTCACGCCGAGCACCAGCATCCGTGTGAAGCGAGCGAGCATGCGCTACAAGATACTTCAACGTTTCGCACTTTTCTCGCCGGGTATTCCTTTTCGTAAAATGTTCTTGTTCACGTCATCGGATGAATCGGCGCGAACTCATAAATGACACGACAAATAGCGGTCCGGCGTATCCGGACCGCTATTCTCCATTCAAGCGTTCAGTTATCGTCCCGCGGCGTAGCCCTGCATGCCCCGGGGATTGGCTCCAGCTGAAAGTACACCGTTCTCCCGGTCGCGAGCCACCGCGCACAACCGGCCTTCCGACCACGGCGGGCCCACCGTCACGCGATGACCGCGTCGTTCCAGGTCGGAGATCACCTCGGTGCCGATCCGCGATTCGACGATCACCGCACCGGGGCTCATCGCCCGCGGATAGAACGAGCCCGGGAAACTTTCCTGATGCCAGTTCGGTGCGTCGATGGCACCTTGCAGATCGAGGCCGCCACGTACTTTCTCGCGCAGGGCAACGGCGAGGAAGAAATGCAGGCTCCATTGATCCTGTTGATCGCCACCCGGCGTACCGAACGCCATCACCGCCTCGCCATCACGCAGCGCCAGCGAGGGGCTGAGCGTGGTGCGCGGGCGGCGGCCCGGTGCGAGCGAGTTGGGCAGGCCCGGCTCCAGCCAGGCCATCTGTAGTCGGGTGCCGAGCGGGAAGCCGAGTTCGGGCACCACCGGATTGGACTGCAGCCAGCCACCACTCGGTGTCGCCGCGATCATATTGCCCCAGCGGTCCACGATATCGAGCTGACAGGTGTCGCCGCGGGTGGCGCCGGAGGTGGCCACCGTCGGCTCCCCCGCACCCAGCGGAACGTCAACGGCGTCAATGGAATTGGTCTGTACGTAGCCGCTGAGGCGCGGACGCTGGCCGTCCGGGCTGCCCGGCCGCAGGTCGAAGGAGGCCTGCGGGCCGATCAGCGCGCTGCGCTGCGCGTTGTACCAGGGGGAAAGCAGCGTCGCGAGCGAGACCTGGGTGCTGTCGCCGTACCAGGCCTCGCGGTCGGCCATCGCGAGCTTCGAGCCCTCGATCAGCGTGTGGTAGTACTCCGGGGTGCCGTACTCCAGCCGTTCCGGCAGCAGCGCGAGCTGTTGCAGCAGGACCGGGCCCTGGCTCCACAGTCCCGGCTTCGCGACGGTCCAGCCGTTCCAGGTGTAGGTGACCGGATTCTCGTATGTCGCACTGAAATTCGCGAGGTCGTCACCGGTCAGCGTGCCGACGTGGCGCTCGCCTGAGGTGTCCATGGTCGGGCGCGCGGCGGCGGCGACCAGCGCCTCGGCGATGAAACCCTCGCGCCAGATGCGGCGCGCGGCCTCGATCTGGGCGTCCCGGTCCGAGCTGGCGGCCTCGGCCTCGGCGATCAGCCTGCGCCAGGTCGCGGCCAGTGTCGGATTCCGCAGCAAAGCGCCCGCGGCGGGGGCCTTTCCGTCGCGCAGGTACACCTCCGCGGAGCTGGTCCACTCGTTCTCGAACAGTTCGGTCACCGTCTCGACGGTCTCGCCGATCCGATCGACCGCGGGATGGCCGCGCTCGGCATTGCCGATCGCGTACGACAGCACCTCGGCGAGGCGCTTGGTGCCGTGATCGCGCAGCAGCACCATCCAGGCGTCGAACGCGCCGGGCACCGCGGCGGCCAGCGGGCCGGTGCCGGGCACCAGGTCCAGGCCGAGCGCGTTGTAGCGCGCGATGGTGGCCCCGGCCGGCGCCGGACCCTGGCCGCACAGCACACGGGGGGGCAGCCCCGCGGGCGCCAGGATGATCGGCACTTCGCCGGCCGGGCCGTTCAGGTGTGGCTCGACCACGTGCAACACGAACCCCGCGGCGACCGCCGCGTCGAACGCGTTACCGTCGTTCTCCAGCACCGCCATCGCGGCGGCCGAGGCGAGCCAGTGGGTTGACGACACCATCCCGAAGGTGCCCTGCAAGGTAGGACGCGTGGTGAACACCTGCTGAGTATCTCTCGCTAACGGTACGTACGTCCAAGACATCTATGGCACCAAACCGATAGCCTATGGTTATGGAACGCAGGCAGCTGGAGTACTTTGTCGCCATCGTCGAGCACGGCGGGTTCACCCACGCCGCGCGGGCCCTGCGGGTAGCCCAGCCGTCGCTGTCGCGCGCGATCGGCAAGCTGGAGCGCGAGCTCGGGGTGGCGCTGTTCCACCGGGTCGGCCGCAATGCCGTGCTCAGCAATGCCGGGGAATTCATGGCCGACCGGGCCCGCCAGGTGCTGCGCGACCTGGATGCGCTGCGGGCCGCCGCGCAGGCCGTCGGTGCGGGCGTGGTCGGCCGGGTGGATGTGGCGGCCACCTCGTCCTCCACGCTGGAGCCGGTGATCAGCACCATCGCCGAACTGCGCGAGCATCACCCCGGCCTGACGGTCGGCACCTGGTCGGCGCTGTCGGCGGCGGAGGTGGTCGCCATGGTGTTGCGTGGACGCTGCGAGGCGGGGGTCTGCGGCAGCGCGGAGCGGCCCGCCGGCCGCGGTTTGGTGGCGCACCACCTGCGCGACGAACAGTTCCTGCTCGTCGCGCCGCCCGGCACGAAGATCGGCATCGATGGCACAGTTACGCCAGAAGACCTGCGCGGCATGAGCTTTGTCATCACCCAGCCCGCCACCGCCGTCCGGGCCCGCTTCGACCGGCTCGCCGCCACCGTCGGCGATCTGCACATCGCCGCCGAGGTCGGCGATCGCAGCGTGGTGCTGCCGATGGTGCTGCGCGGCATCGGTTCGGGCCTGATGCCGGACGGCTGGTACGACCTGGCCGTGCGCGCCGGGGCCGAGGTCTATCGGTTCGATCCGCCGGAGAAGCTGCCGCAGTGGCTGGTGCACCGCGGCGGTCCGCTGACCGCCGCCGCGCAGGCGTTCGTCGACACCACCCTCGCCCAGGCCACACGGGCCCGCTCGGCGGCCTGACGCGCGCTTTAGCCCGAGTTGCGCAGCGCGGTGGCCAGACCGTTCATCGTGAGCAGGATGCCGCGCTTGACGAGCTCCGAGTCGTCGCCCGCGCGCAGCCTGCGCAACAGCGCCACCTGCATCTGGTTCAGCGGCTCCAGGTACGGGAAGCGGTTGTGGATCGACTCGGCCAGGGACGGGTTGTCGGCCAGCAGGTGATCGTTGCCGGTGATCGCGGCGTGCATCCGGATGGTCCTGGCGTGCTCGTCGCGGATCATCCCGAAGATCTGCTCCCGCAACGCCACATCCTCGACCAGCTCGGCGTAGCGGGCGGCGATGTCGAGGTCGCTCTTGGCCATCACCTGCGCCAGGTTCGACAGCACGGTGCGCAGGAACGGCCAGCGCCGGTACAGATCGGTCAGTGTCGCAAGGCGTTCGGGATCGCCGCCGATCCACTCCTCCAGCGCGGTGCCGGTGCCGTACCAGCCGGGCAGCATCACCCTGGCCTGGCTCCAGGACATCACCCACGGGATGGCGCGCAGGTCCGACACCGAGTTCGTCGGCTTGCGCGAGGCGGGCCTGCTGCCGATGTTCAGGTCGCCGACCTCGGCCACCGGGGTGGACTGGCGGAAATACTCGACGAATCCCGGCGTTTCGTGCACCAGCCGGGCATACGCCGCGCGGGCCCGCTCGGCCAGTTCGTCCATCAGCTCGTAGGACGGCTCCGCGTCCGCCCCGAGACCCTCAACGTCGAGCAGCGTGGATTCCAGCGTGCCCGCGATGAGCGACTCCAGATTGCGGTGGGCCGCACCGGGTTCCGCGTACTTGGCGGCGATCACCTCGCCCTGCTCGGTCAGCCGCAGCGAGCCGCGCACCGCACCGGCGGGCTGGGCGAGGATGGCGTCGTAGCTGCGACCGCCGCCGCGACCGACGGTGCCACCGCGACCATGGAAGAGCCGCAACCGAATTCCGGCTTTGCGCGCCACCTCGACGAGATCGAGTTCGGCGCGGTAGAGCGCCCAGTTCGCGGCCAGGTACCCGCCGTCCTTGTTGGAATCGGAGTACCCGAGCATCACCTCCTGCCGCATGCCGCGCGCCGCGACCAGGTCGCGATACACCGGAACATCCAGTGCGGCAGCCAGTGTGGCCGCGCCCGCGCCGAGGTCCTCGATCGTCTCGAACAGCGGGACAATGCCCACCGAGCAGTGCGGCGGCCCGTCCGGCTCGCCGGGATCGAGCAAGCCGCCCTCCTTGAGCAGCAGCGCCGCCTCCAGCATGTCGCTGACCGAGGTGCACATGCTGATGATGTAGTTGGGCACCGCCTCGATGCCGAAGGTGTCCACCACATCGCGTGCGGCACAGACGATGTCGACCTCTTTGCGGGCCAGCTCGCTCAGCCGGGCGTGTGGGCCGAGCAACGGACGTCGCGTGCGCAGTTCCCCGGCGAGCAGGTCGACGCGCTGCTGTTCGGGCAGGCTCGCGTAGTCCGAATGCACACCGGCCCAGGCCAGTAGCTCGGCGACGACCTGTTCGTGCACCTCCGAGTTCTGCCGCATGTCCAGGCCCTGCAGGTGGAAGCCGAAGGTCTCGATCGCGTGGCGCAGTGCGGCGAGGCGATCGTCGGCGAGCAGGTCGTCGCCGCTGCCGCGCAGCGAGGCGTCCACCGCGTCCAGATCGTCGAGCACCGCCTGCGGGGTCGGGTACGGCTCGGCGCCGGCCTCGAGACCGTTCGGCGGGACCGCACCCAGCGCGCGCCGCGCGGTCGCCGTCAGTCGGCCCCGGATGGTGTGCAGCGCACGGCGATACGGTTCGTCGGCGTGAGTCGCGGGATCGGGGTATCCGGCCGCGGCGAGGGCGGCGACCTCGGGCGTCACGGTGACCAGGCGCGCCGACAGCGCAAGCACCTTTTCCAGCTCCACCAGCTCACGCAGGTACCGCGAGAAGGCGACCGTCGCCGCCTGATGTCCGGCCTGGCGCACGACATCCGCTGTCACGTAAGGGTTTCCGTCGCGGTCGCCGCCGATCCACGAGCCGGGCCGCAGGATCGGCCGCGGCAACAGTTCCGCGCCCGGCCACCGGGAGCGCAGCGCGGCCCGTACCTCGGCGTTGATCGCCGGGATCACGTCGAACAGGGTGATGTCGTAGTAGCGCAGGCCCACCGAGATCTCGTCCTGGATCCGCAAGCGCTGCAACCGGATCAGCGCGGTGCGCCACAGGCTCAGCACCTGGCGGCGGATCTGCTGCTCGAAGTCGACGCGTTCGCGCTCGGTGTCGGTGAAGCGCTGGCGCAGCCGCATCAGCTCGGTGATCCGGGTCTGGCCGTCGAAGACCGTGCGGCGGCGGGTCTCGGTGGGATGGGCGGTGATCACCGGCGATACCAGCGCGTCGGCCAGCAGGTCGGCGACCTCGGCGCCGTCCAGCGCCGCCGCGTCGAGCTTGCGATAGGTGGCGGCCAGCGACGAATCCTGCGGCGGCTCACCGGCCGCCTCGTGCGCGTGACGACGGCGATCACGCTGGATGTCCTCGGCCAGGTTGGCCAGCAGCACGAAATAGCTGAACGCGCGGATCAGCGGCAGCGCCACCCCGATCTCCACGCCGTCCAGCATCTCGGCGACCGCGCTGCGCTCGACCTCAGCGCGCCGCACCCGGAACGCCTCGATGCGCACCCGCTCGATGAGGTCGAATACCTCCGGGCCCTCGTGGTCGCGAATGGTGTCCCCGAGCACGCCACCGAGAAATCGGATGTCGTCGCGCAGTGGCCGGATGGCGTCGTGTTGCGTCTCGCTCGTCGATTCACCCATGATCAGACAGTATTGCCGTCCGGCCCGCGTTGGTATGCGACGCCGCCCACACCGTGTCGCCGCGGGCGGTACCGTAAGCCATGGTCGAGAACAAACCAGGCTCGCTCACGTTCAGCGGCCGATTCGCGCATTTCGGCAGCACGCACCTGACCACGATCAGTCGCTGGCAGGGCCGCCTGCACAACACGCTGTACCAGCGCTTCAGCGGCGGCGTGCTCGGAAAGTGGATGGGCCGCCCGGTATTCCAGCTGATCGTGCCCGGCCGCAAGTCGGGTGAGCCGCGCCCGGTGATCCTGATGCTGGTCCGCGACGGCGACGATGTGCTGGTCACCGGATCGTTCGGCGGTAACCCGAAACCGCCGAACTGGTGGGGCAATCTGGTGGCCGCCGGTGGCGGCGAGGTGCGGGTGGGCCGGGAGAGCTGGCCGGTGACCGCCAGGGTGATCACCGATCCCGCCGAATACTCCGCGTACTGGCGCATCATGGTCGCCCAGTACCCGGACTACGCGACCTATCAGGCACTCACCTCGCGCAAGTTGCCGATCGCGGTGTTGACCCGCGCCAGCTGATCCCCCGGATGCCCAGGGGGGTCAACGAGTTCCGGCGGGGTCAGCCGAGCACCTCGGAGAAGCGCAGGTGGTTGCCCCACGGGTCGCGGAAGGCGCAGTCGCGCATGCCATACGGCTGCGAGATCGGCTCCTGGCTGACCTCGGCACCCGCGTCACGCAGCCGGGCGAAGGTGTCGTCGGCCGATTCGGTGGTGAAGATCAGCGTGCCTGCCGCGCCGTTCTTCAGCCGCGCCTGTGCCGCCTCGCGCGCCTCCGCGGTGGGGTTCATCTCCGGGACCTCGAGGATGAATTCGATGCCGGGCTGGCCGGCCGGTCCCACGGTCAGCCAGCGGCCGCCCGGGAACGGCATGTCCTGGCGGACCTCGAGGCCGAGCACGTCGCGATAGAACTCGAGCGCCCTGTCCTGGTCGCCGACCAGCATGGCGACGTGGCTGAGGGCGAGGTCTTTGCCGTTGCTCATGGTTATGCTCCTTCAGTAAGACGGGACACCACTACTGACGGCGGAGCCGAGCCGAATTCATCGGCGCGCGCGATGTCCGTCGTCACAACTGAGCAGTATCGTCGGGCCGAACCTCGACAGTGGCATTTCGGCGGCTACAACTGGCGAATCACCTTGGCGGGATTACCGGCAGCGAACACCCGCGGCGGCAGGTCCCTGGTAACCACACTCCCCGCTCCGACCACGGAGTTGTCCCCGACGGTGACCCCTGGACACACGATCACCCCACCCCCAAACCACACGTTGTCGCCGATCCGGATCGGCGCGGCCGTCTCCCAGCGCTGCCTGCGCAGCTCGTGGTCTGCCATCGGATGCAGCGCCGTCAGCAGCTGGCATCGTGGCCCGATGGACACGTCGTCGCCGATGCTGATCGGCGCGCAATCCAGCAGGATCGCATCGTAATTGAGGAAGCTGTTCGTGCCGATTTCGATGAGATACCCGTAGTCGCACTGGAATCGGGGCATGACCCACGACCCATCCCCCAGCTTCCCCAGCAACGCCCGCAAGACCGCGTCCCGACGCTCGGTTTCCTCAGGCCCACTTCGATTGAACTGATCACAGAGCTCTTGCGCCCGCCGCCGCTCTGCCACCAACTCCACATCATTGTCCCGGTACAGCTCCCCGCGGAGCATCCGCTCCTTCATCTCACCCACCCCGCCACCCTAGACGCCGAACGGGACGTGACCCGGCCGCCGCCGTGGTCACGTCCCGTTCGATGGAGATCGTCAGGCAGGCAGGCCCTGCACCGATAGTCGGTGGAACAGGACCTGCTCGAGCAGGGCGACGAGGACGTCCTTGACCGATTCACGGTCGCGCGCATCGCATTCCAGCACCGGGATCCAGTCGTCGAGCTCCAGCGCCTCGCGGACCTCGGCGAGGTCGAAATGCACCCCGTTGTCGAAGCGGTTGACCACCACCACGAATGGCGTCTGCTTCTCCTCGAAGTAGTCCAGCACGGGGTAGCAGTCGCCGACCCGGCTGGTGTCCACCATGATCACCGCGCCGAGCGCGCCGTCGACCAGGTCGTCCCACAGGAAGACGAACCGGTCCTGGCCCGGAGTGCCGAACAGGTACAGAATCAGCGAGCGGTCCAACGTGATTCGGCCGAAGTCGAGCGCGACCGTGGTCTGCGTCTTCTCCGCGCGCCGGCCCGGATCGTCGATGCCGATCGCCACCTCGGTCATCGCGGCCTCGGTGACCAACGGCTCGATCTCGGAGATCGCGCCGATGAATGTTGTTTTGCCGACGCCGAATCCGCCGCTGATCACGATCTTCACCGAGGACGGCATCGTCGGTGGTGGCGCGGCGTTCATGTCAGAGTGCCCGTACAAGGTCCCTGATCCTCTCGATGGCAGCGGTAGACAGTTGATCGGCCTCACGCACGGTCGCGTACCCTCCGGCGACGAGGTCGCTCACGACGACCTTCGCGACACCGACCGGAACGCGCAGCGCGGTACCGATTTCGGCGATGGAATGGGGCTGCTGGCACAGCTGCACCACGGTGCGCTGTTCGAATTGCAGCGGTGCGGAAAGCGCCGAGGGCGGCGCCTGCACCAGGGTTTCGATGCGCAAACCGTCCATCAACGGCGTAGTGCGCCCCGCGGTGACGACAAAGGGACGCACAAACTGTTCATCACTGTCGACAAGCTCTTCGGCCGGCGGTTGTTGCTGGCCTGGGCGGTCCGGATCGAACCACCCGAACATCTGATTCATCGGGATCATCCGCGGGTCCGGCAGCCTCGGCCGGTCAGGATCTCTCATCTTCGCAACGTCTCTCGCAACTCGGATATCAACGTCGGGTCAAGGAGCGACCCGGCGCGTTCGGCCAGCACGGCCATTTCGTAGCCGACAAGGCCGACATCGCAACTGCCGTCGGCGATTACGCCGAGGCAGCTGCCGTCACCCATGGCCGAGACGAGCAAGAAGCCACGCTTCATCTCGATCATGATCAGTTTGAGTCCGTCGAAGGAGTAACTGCGTGACGCACTCTTGGCGAGGCTGGCCAGCCCCGACACCATGGCCGAGAGCCGGTCCGCTGAGGTGCGGTCCAGGCCGTCCGACATCGCGATGAGCAACCCGTCCGAGGACACCGCGACGGTGTCGCGGACACCGTCGGTTTCCCGGACGAAGTTGGCGAGCATCCAGTTGAACGTGTGCGGGTCGGCGCTCGGCAAGTGAGTGGTCACCGGTTCTCCTCTGCGATGGTCTGAGCCTGGTCGTCGGCGCGGGCGTCGTGGTCGCGGGCCCCGACGTAGGGACGGTTAGTCGACGGCGGCGGCGGGGCGCCGCGATCGTGTCCGGCCCGGAACGACGAAAGCATGCTACGGGTTTCCTCCGGCGAACGTTCCGGAATCGGTGCCCGATCCGGTCGCTCCGCCGTGCCGTTGGTCTGCCGCCGCGGATCGGTATTGGGCGCCGTGCCCGCGGAGCGAGACTTCTTGTTGCGCTTGACAAGTCCGTTACGCGTGGTGCGCGGTGCTGGTGCCCCGGGCGCCGATCCATTGACACCGTAGTGGCTTTCGGTGACTCCGTGCGGGCCTTCCGGCGAATCGGGCAACCGCCACGTTCCGGTGTCGGTCAGCAATCGATCCGCGGGGTCCGGCGGCGGGGATACCGGCGGCGGCGTGGAAACCGTTGGCGGGGACACGAACTGGGAGTACGCGGAGGGCGCGGGGCCGCTCGGCGCGGCATGCTGCGGACCCGTGTACTCGTCGTTGCGCGGTACCGCCCGCTGCGCAGCGGTCCACGGCCCCTCGGCCCGGCGCTCCGCACCGTTCAGTTCGTGCGACGAGATCGCCGGCGCCGCATGGGCGGGACCGCGCGGACTCGGCGGGATCGGCTCGGGCGCGTTGCCGCGAATCACGGCCGGAGAAGTCATGGCGCCGTTGGTATTCGGGCCCGACTCCAGTTCGGGCACGCTGTTCGTCTCCGAATCCGCGCCCCACGACCGCTCCAGCCCGGTGCCGGAGATCTTGGCCTGCACGGCGGCGGGCCGCCGATCCTGTTCCTGGACAATGATTTCCAAGGGCAACGACATCCGCGCGACGATGCCGCTGACCGGCGAGACGTTGAGCTCGACGTCGATGCCGAGCCGTTCGGCCAGCCGGCCGACCACGTAGTGGCCGAGGTAGCGGGTGGGCGCGACGATGAAGTCCTGTTCGCCGCGCAGCCTGGCGTTCGACTGGACCAACTGGTCCATCGGCATGCCGACACCGTGGTCGACGACGGCGAGCAGATACCCGTGCGGCACCCGGCGGCCGTAGATCTCGACCTCCAGATCCGGTGGGGAGAAGGCGAGTCCGTTCTCGATGAGCTCGGCGAGCATGTGCGCGAGCTCGCTGACCACCGCGCCGGTGACCATCACGTCATCCACCCGGCGCAGCACGACCCGGCGGTAGTCGTCGACCTCGGACAGACCCGCGCGGATGACGTCGCTGAGCGCGATCGGCTGGGCCCAGCGCCGCGGGCTCGCCTCACCGACGAGCACCAGCAGGCTTTCGGCGTTGCGCCGCATGCGGGTGGCCAGGTGGTCGAGCTCGAACAGGTTGGACAGACCCTTGGGATCGAGTTCCTCGCGCTCGAACTCGCTGATCAGGCCGAGCTGGCGGCGGACAAGGTTCTGGTTGCGCCTGGCCAGGTTGGCCATCGACTCCGTGGTGTTGCGGCGCACCAGCGCCTGCTGCGAGGCGAGCTCGAAGGCGGTGGTCTGCACGCGGTCCAGCGCGCTTGCCATGGCGGCGATTTCGGTACTGGCACCCGCAGGTGTGAGCACTGGCATCGGCGCCTCGGGTCGACTGTCGTCCGCACGCGACCAGGCCTCGATGACCTGGGGCAGGCGGCGCGTCGCCACGTCGTCGGCCTCGCCGGCCAGCGCGGCGAGTGGACGCACGATGGCGCGCACCGAGGTGATCACCAGCACGATCATCGCGGCGATGGCGATCCCCGAGGCGACGAGGAAGAAGATCAACTTGGTCAACGCGGCGGCGCGCAGGCTATCCGCGCGGGCCTGCACGTCGTCGCCGACGGCCTGCTGCACGGTGCGCTGTTCGTCGAGGACGCTGGACATCTGGGTCCACCACGTCATCGGGTCGACCTCACGGACCAGCGGCCCGTCGCTCGACGCGATCGCGATGGTCTCCGATTGGTCTGCCTTGGTGGCGTTCTCGCTCAACATCGCGGCGTCCAGCTTGGCCTGCTGGGCCTTGGTTGCGTAGCGGGAGAACGCGGTGAAGCCCGCGAGCTTGGTGGAGCGGATCTCCATGAACTGCACGTACTCGCCGCCGTTGAAGCGGCCCGCGGTGAAGACGCCGTTGAGGAAGCCTCGCTCCTTGTCGACCTCCTCCTTGGCCCCACCCAGCGCGTACAACGCCTGCAGCCCGCGCTGGATCTGCGGGTCGCGCGCCTGGTCGAGGCCGAGCGCGAGACGGTTCAGCGCGGTGACGCCGTCGGTGTAGAACTGGAAGACGACCTGCCTGCTGACGCGGCGCGTGTCAATCTGCGTGCGGGTGTTGGCCAGCAGATTCAGCTGGCCGAGCGCCGCGCGCACCTGATCGGCGCCGGGGGCGTTCCCGGCTGCGGCGCTGGTGATGGTGCCGAGCGCGCTGTCGACCTTGCCGCGCTGGTCGAGCAGTGGCTGCTGCAGGCGGTTGTCGCCGCCGAGCAGGCCGTTGCTCAGACCGAGTTCACGCTGGATCTGGTTGGTGAGGTCCTGCACGCTCAGTGCCAGCGACACGGCCTTCACCGTGTCGTTGGACTCTCGGTAGTCCGAGAGTTCGCGATAGACAGTCACTCCCAGCAACGCGAGCACCAAAATCAGTGCGAGCGCCAGAATTCGGGTCAGCTGACCGCCGATGGTTCTCGGCCGGATGACGGCCGTCATTCGACCGCTCGGCTTCCCAGCGGGAACCGCAATTGTGAGATCCGGTGTGTCCCCGGGCTTTGGTTGCCGTAGACGTGAACGCACCAACCTGCTACTCCTCCGAAAAGCCGGCCGTGACAGCTCCACGACGAGCGCACGGAAAGTCTCCGAGCAAAATCCCATATGCCCGGTCCGGCGTCAACTCGAGAACCCCAGATAGGGAACTTTGTTCATACTTTTCAACCAGTACTGCCACCTGTTGCTACCCACTGTCCAGTTTGAGACAGAAAGGTGGTGCAAGGTTGAAGCAGAACTTAATGCCCACCGAAGTCAGGTAGGACATGCGGACGATCAGTCGGCATCCGGGCGCCGGCCCGAAATGCCCTCGGATAGTAGCCGAGTCGCGGCCTTGCGCGCACCTCGAGCGGCGGCGGCTCCCCCGCCGCCGCGGCACCGTGCGCGCTGGTGAGCCGCCATCGATCGGCAACCCACCAGCAATCCGAGGAGGGCGGTTACTCGCCGCCGAGAATCGCGAGTACCTTTTCGGAGGTGTAGAACGGCTCGAGCCGTTCCCGAATCAACTTGGTGAGCACGCCGTTTCGCTTGGCGCCCTCGATGACCGCGGGGCCGTAGCGCAGGATTTCGGCGGCAATGTCATCGGCGGACAAGCCGAGTTCTGGCAGCATGGCCGCCAGCGTATAATCGCCGTACTTCGTGAAGAACACCTCGACACATTCGTCGACGAGCAGACCGAAGTATTCCTTCTCCCTGGTGGTGACCGCGATTTCGTAGCAGATCAAGACCAGTTCGTTCAGATCCTTCTGCGACAGATAATCGCGCAGGCCACTGACCGGTTCGTCGGCGTGCAGATCCCAGAATTCCATGGCGGCGTCGTGCACCGGTGCGTCACGCAGCATTTCGCGGATCGCGTTGTTGGTTCGCTTGAGTGCGAAAACCGCGCCCTTGCCTGCCATGTCGCCGATGAAGGTGCTCTCGGTCGCCTTCTTCGCGGTCTTGGCCGCGGACTGGCCCATGGAGATCAACGAGGAGACGCCGGGGATCTTGCCGGCGATTTGCTTATTCGCCTCCATGAAGTCGGAGATCAACTTGTCGACGAACTTCGACGCGACGGTGGCGACCAGCGGGCTCTCGGTGAGCCGGTCCAGAATGCGTTCCTGGGCCTGATGCATGCCGAAGATCTTCTCCAGCAACGCTTCCACCGGTTCGCGGTCGACCACCTGGCCGAGGGTGTAGTCGTTGTTGGCGGCGATGTTGTCGTAGATGGAATCGGCGAAAACGCCGACCATATCCGCGATCACCGGGCTGCCGCCGATCAGATCGATGATGGTCGCGACGGTCTGCTTGGCCTGATCGACCTCGACGATGTCGCGGAAGATCAGGGTGTCCGCGACACCGAGCACCGACTCGACATCGCGAGCGACAACTTCGGCGAAGCGATCGCCGGTGACCTCGGCGAGCACGAACTCCACCTGTGCATCGAGTAGCCGTTCAGCAATCTCGCGCGGCTCCGTCATCGTGTTCCACCCATCACTGTCGTAGTACGGTGCGCCTGGCCAGGTTACGGCCCCGATGTCTCGGTATCGTTGCCGCGCAACGACTTCCGTATCTGGTCCAGGCGTTCACGCGCCGCCTGCTCGCGCGCGTCCCATTGCTCGTCGGCGCTGCGGCCCGCCGGGGTCTGCTGATCGAGTTCGCTCATCCCCTGCGCGGAGCCGAAGCGCTGCTCGACCTTATCGCGAACTGACCCCCAAGTAGGGACACCGGACGGCGAATACCCACCTGTCTCAGTCGGTGCCGGGATACCGGTCGGCGGTACCGGTACCGCGGGTACCGGCAAGGTGCCTCCGACCTGGCCGGATACGTCGTGCAGCGGCGGCGCGTCATGCACCGACGTAGGCATCGTGGTAGGAGTCACACCGCCGACTGTTGTCACATCACCGGCCTCGAGGAGGCCGAGCAGCGCGGCGTGCACGACCGCGAAGCCTGGGCGTTCGGCGGTGGCGACGAGCAGTACACCGACCAATTCGCCGTCGGACAGCGCCGCCAAACGGGCCGCGATCTCGCTGTTTTCAGTCATATCACCAGGCTACGCAGGCGCCGGCTCACGCTCGGACGATCGCACCGGCCCAGTCACGCACCAGCTCGAACCAGGCCGAGGCGCCGACGATGATCAGATCGTTGTGGCCGGCGCCGGGAAAAACCTGCATGCGTTTCGGTTCGCGGGCGGCGGCGTAGAGGCGTTCGGCGTGCCGCAGCGGCAGGAGTTCGTCCCGGTCGCCGTGCATGATCAGCACGGGGGCGCGCAGGGAGCGGATCCGCTTTTCGCTCGGATACGCGTCGGGGACCAGGGGACCCGGCAGAAACGGGTACACGGATCGGGCGGCGTCGCGCAGGCCGGAGAAGGTCGACATCAGCATCAGTCCCGCGGGCGGATGCGCGAGGGCGAGTTCCACCATTACCCCGCCGCCCAGCGACTTCCCCAGGTAGAGAACATGATTCGGATCGACACCGGGTTGTTCGAGCAGCACCCGCCGCGCCGCCCGCGCGTCGAGGTAGGTGCCGTGTTCGGTGGGCCGGCCGGTGCTCTGCCCGTATCCGCGGTAGTCGAACGCGAGCACGTCGAACCCGGCCTCGACGAGCAGGGCGAACAGCGCGATCCGATCGCCGATATTGCCCGCGTTGCCGTGCGCGAACAGGATGTGCCCAATCGACTTCGGCGCTGGCACCCACCAGCCGTGCAGCGTTTCCCCGTCGGCGGTGCTGATCGACAGGTCGGTATACGACATGCCGAGCAGGGCGGGCGTCTGCAGGATCTGCCGATCCGGCAGATAGGTCAACGCGTTCAGTATCGGACTGGCCGGGTGTCGCATGATGTCGTTCTTACCCCTCCCCGACCGTTTTGGTCACTCGACCCGCATGACTTTCGCGCCCTGCCGACCGGCGGCATAGCTGGAGCCCGCGCCGCCGATGATGCGCAGCAGCGTGCCGCGCAGCCGGGCGACCTCGTCCGCGCCGACGATCTCGTCCAGGTGCCGATCGAAACGCTCGACCACCGCGACGCCCGCGTCGACGACGGCCCAGCCGCGGGTGGTCAGGTGGACCAGCCGGGCTCGGCGATCGGCCGGATCGATATCGACCTCGACATAGCCGTGCCCCTCGAGGTGGCGGACCAGTTCACCCATCGCCTGCTTGGTCATCCCGGCCCGCTCGGCGAGGGAAGTCAGCCGGGTGCCGTCGGGTTCGATGAGCTGGAAGACCGGGGCGTGCGCCGCGCGCACGTCGTCGAAACCGGCCGCGGCGATGCCCGCGTCCAGCTCGGCGGCCAAGGTTCGGGCCGCGGCGGACAGCAGGTTGCCCAGGGGTGCCGGGCGGTCTACCAACGGATTAGTAAGGCGCTTGACCATTTTCCCTCTCGCTTCTAGTGTTGGTAAGGCACCTTACTATCTCGAAGGGTTCTGATATGCGAACTGCCGCATGGGGTTTTGCCTGCGCCGCACTGGTCACCGAACTGGGCTGGCTGCTGTTCTTCGACGGATCGCTCGGCTGGATCACCGCGACGGCCGTCGCGATCGTCGCGGTTCATGTTGTGACACTCGGCCGCTTTCACCTGGTGAGCGTCATCGTGCGCGTCGCGCTCGGGCTGCTCCTGCTCGGTTCGGTGGCCGACCGTTTCGGCCTCCTCGGCGCATCCGGCGAGTCAGGTGTTTCGTGGGGATCGTTCGACGGTTTCGTCGATTACACGCGAACATTGTTGCCCGCCTTCGCCACTGGGCTCGCCTCCCCCGCCGCCATCGCGGCGACGACGCTCGAAGTGGGGCTCGGTGCCGCACTCGTGGTCGGTCTGCTCGCCCGGATCACCGCGGCGGCCGCTGCCGGACTGCTCGCGGTATTCATGCTGGCCATGTGGACTTCACTGGGGTTCGCCGCGATGTCCGCGTACGCGGTCCCGGTCCTCGTCGGCGGTGCCGCGATGGTTGCCGCGGGCGCCGCGAAACGTGCGGTCGGCGGTTCGTCGGTGGCCGGTCACCGAGTGCTGACCGAACCTGCCTGACCGATGTGCACGACCGTCCCGCTCCGCGACTCGCCGGAAATCGAGCCGCTTCGGGCGCCACCGGAACGGGTATACAAGGCGGGGATTGTCAACCAACGAAAGGGAACATCTTTTATGCGGACAACGATTCTCGCGACCGTGACGCTCGTAGCGGCGCTCGCCGGCTTCACCGCCGCGGCTGTGCCCGCAAGCGCCGTCAGCGATGCGGACACGTGCGCGTCCGTCAGCGCGACGGCCAACGAACTGACCGCCGGGATCAACGCGTCCAAGGCGAACGGCAGTGGGTCCGCGGCCGAAGTGAAGGCGGCGTTCGGCACCGCGGCGGGCAAGTTGGACGCCGTCGCGGCCAACGCGGACGAGGGCCAGGTGAAGACCGCGATCGCGAGCGCCGTGCCGTTCATGAACAAGGCGGCGACGGCCCCCGACGACCAGCTCGGCGCCGTGCTCAACGACCAGGAACTGCAGAACGCCATGTCCGCCCTCGACCAGGCCTGCCGCACCAGCTAGCCGTCGTTACCCGAGTCAGGCCCGGAAGGTTCGCCTTCCGGGCCTGATCGCGTACGGACCACATCCGCGCATCCGCTATGCCGCCGCGCACGAGATCGCTAGCTACTCGTGCGCGGCAGGGTGACTCGTGCGCGGCGGGTGGCTAGCCGCGCAGGACCGCACCCACGGCGTCAGCGGCGGCCGCTACCGCGGCGTCGCGGGCAGCGCTGGCTTCGTCCTCGGTGAGGGTGCGGTCGGAGGCGCGGAAGCGGAGGGCGTAGGTGAGAGACTTGCGGCCCTCGCCCGCTTGGGTGCCCTCGTAGACGTCGAACAGAGCGATATCCTCGAGAAGTTCGCCGCCGCCGGTGCGCAGGGCCGATTCCACCGAGGCCGCGGGGGTCGCCTTCTCGACGCTGACCGAGACGTCCTGCAGCACCGCCGGGAACGGGGAAATCGTTGGGGCGGGGCGGGATTCGAGCAGCGGCAGGGCGTCGAGGTCGAGTTCGACGGCGCAGGTGCGCGGCGGCAAGCCGGACCGTTCCAGCACAGCAGGATGCAGTTCGCCCGCGTAGCCGACGACGTTGCCGTCTACCACCAGCTCGGCGCAACGACCCGGATGCCACGGCAGGTAGGCGGCGGGGCGGCGCTCCAGGGTGACGCCCGCCGCGTCGGCGACCGCGTCGGCGATGGCGAACGCGTCGGCGGCCTCGGCCTGCCGGCCCTGACCCCACGGCCCACGCGGTTCGCGACGGCCGGTGAGGACGGCCGCGACGTGCACGGGCTGGGCGGGCAGCGAGTCGAGCAGGTCGGCGATCTGGTCGTCGGTGGGGCGGCGGTCGACCGGCAGCGCCTCGATCGGGTGCACGTTGTCACCGGGCAACACCACCTGGGCGATGCCGAAGATGGCGAGGTCGCGGGCGCCGCGAGAGATGTTGCGGGTAGCCACTTCCAGCAGGCCGGGCAGCAGCGTGGTGGCCAGCTCGGCGCGCTCGACATCGAGCGGGTTCAGCACCCGGGTGGTCGCCCGGCGCGGGTCGTCGGCGTCCAGACCCCAGGTGTCGAAGACACCGGCGGGCATGAACAGCGGCGCGGGCACCTCGACGGCACCGGCGAAGGCCAGCGCCCGGCCGACCGCGCGGCGACGGAGCTGGGTGGCGGTGAAACCACGCCCGGCGGGCGCGGCGGGCAGCACGGACGGGATCTGCTCGAGCCCCTCCAGCCGCAGCACCTCTTCGACCAGGTCGGCGGGTTGCACCAGGTCGGGCCGCCAGCTCGGCGGGGTGACCTCGAGCTGACCGTGCCCGGTGGTCTCGTCGACGGCGACCTCGACGGTGCAACCGATCTGGGCCAGGCGGCGCGCGGAGGTGCCGGTCGGGTAGACGACACCGGCGACGCGGTCGGCCCGATCGATGTCCATCCGGATCGGCGGCGCGGACGGCACCGGGACGCGCACGTCGGTGAGCGCGGATTCGACAGTGCCACCGGCGATTTCGGCGAGCAGGGTGGCGGCGCGGTCGAGCGCGGCCACGTTGATCTCCGGGTCGACCACCCGCTCGTAGCGCTTGCCCGCCTCGGAAACCAGCTTGTGCCTGCGCGAGGTGCGGTAGACCAGCAGCGGGTTCCAGGTGGCGGCTTCCAGCACGATGTCGGTCGTTTCGGCGCCGACCTCGGTGGTCGCGCCACCCATCACACCGGCCAGCGAGACGACGCCGGAATCGTCGGCGATCACCACGTCTTCGGCGTCCAGGGTGCGCTCGACCTCGTCGAGGGTGCGCAGCGTCTCGCCCTTGTTTGCGGTACGCACCACCAGGCCGCCGTTCAGCTTGGCCGCGTCGAAGGCGTGCAGCGGCTGGCCGAGTTCGAGCATGACGTAGTTGGTCACGTCGACGGCCGGCGAGATCGGGCGCACGCCGGACAGCAGCAGCCTGCGCTGTAACCACCAGGGGCTCACCGCGTTCGGGTCGATGCCGGTGACCCGGCGCGCGGCGAAGCGGGTGCACTTGGAGTCGGGTTCGAGCCGGATCGACCAGGCGTCCTGCTCGTCGTCCGGAAGGATGCGCACGGCGGGATCGGCGTAGTCGAGGTCGAAGCCGCAGGCGAGTTCGCGGGCCAGGCCGCGCACCGAGAAGCAGTAGCCGCGGTCGGGAGTGATGTTGAGCTCGATGACCGTATCGTCGAGGCCGAGCAGCTCGTTCGCGTCCGCGCCCGGCTCGGCGGTGCCCGGCTCCAGCACCAGGATGCCCGCGTGATCCTTGCCGATACCGAGTTCGGCGACCGAGCAGATCATGCCGTTGGAGACGTGCCCGTAGGTCTTGCGCGAGGAGATCGCGAACCCGCCGGGCAGCACGCCACCGGGCAGCACCACGACAACCAGGTCGCCGACGGCGAAGTTCGTTGCGCCACAGACGATTTCCTGAAGGTCAGGGTTGCCGACATCGACCTTGCAGAAGCGGATCGGCTTCTTGAACTCGGTCAGCTCGGCGATCTCGGCGACGCGGCCGACCACCAGCGGCTTGTCGATGTCACCGGCGATCCGCTCGAGCTTGTCGACTTCTTCGACCTCCAAGCCGACACGGACGAACCCCGCGTCGAGCTCTTCCGGCGTCACCGACCAGTCGGGGTTGGTGCGCTGGATGATGTCGGTCAGCCAGGACTGCGCTACTCGCACTTGACGTTTCGCTCTCTCGATCGAAGGGTGAGGTCAGGACCGGATGCCGAAGGGCAGCGTGAAACGCACATCGCCCTCGACGATGTCGCGCATGTCCGGGATGCCGTTGCGGAACTGCAGCGTCCGCTCCAGGCCCATGCCGAACGCGAACCCGCTGTACACCTCGGGATCGATCCCGCTGGCGATCAACACCTTCGGGTTCACCATGCCGCAGCCGCCCCACTCGACCCAGCCCGCGCCGCCCCGCTTGTCCGGGAACCAGACGTCGACCTCGGCGGAGGGTTCGGTGAACGGAAAGTAGTTGGGGCGCATCCTGGTTCGGGTGTCCGGGCCGAACAGCGCCCGCGCGAACGCGTCCAGGGTGCCGCGCAGGTGCGCCATGGTCAGGCCCTTGTCCACGGCCAGCCCCTCCACCTGGGAGAAGATCGGCGTGTGCGTGGCGTCGAGCTCGTCGGTGCGGAAGGTGCGGCCGGGGCAGACCACGTAGATCGGCAGCTCGCGGGCCAGCAGCGAGCGCACCTGCACCGGGGAGGTGTGCGTGCGCAGCACCTGGCGGGAGCCCTCCGGCGCGATGTGGAAGGTGTCCTGCATGGTGCGGGCCGGGTGGTCGGGCAGGAAGTTGAGCGCGTCGAAGTTGAAGTGTTCGGTCTCCACCTCGGGACCCTCGGCGACCTCCCAGCCCATCCCGACGAACACGTCGGCAACCTGCTCGGAGATGACGGTGACCGGATGCCTGGCGCCGAACGGCTGCCTGCGCGCGGGCAGCGTCACGTCGATCGCCTCGGCCACCAGCACCGCCGCGTCCCGCTCGGCGAGCAGCGCCGCGCGCCGCGTCTCGAACGCCTCGGACACCCGGGCGCGCGCGACGTTGACGCGCTTACCGGCGTCGGCCTTCTCCGTCTTCGGAATGCTGCCCAGCGCACGCTGCGCCAGCGCCAGCGGTGCCTTGCCACCGAGGTGCTCGGTTTTCGCGACCGCGAGCGCATCCAGGTCGGCCGCAGCGGCAAACGCCTTCTCGGCGGCCGCCGCGGCCGCGGCCAGTGCCTCCTCGGTCAGCGTCGCGTTTTGCTCGACTGCGTCGTTGTCGTCGGCCACGATGGTTCGACTCTCCCCTGGGGATCGGTTCGCGGGCACGGCTGGTTCCCTACCCACATTGCTGCTGGTGGAATCCTATTGGATGCGCCATATCCAGTTCATCCGGATTCCCCGGTGCGCGACGGCCAACCGATTGCGCTGCATGTCAGCGGTGACATTGCGACGACGATCACGTTCCCCGAGAACAACTGCGGCCGATCCGCTGAGCCGGCTCCCCTCAGCCCGACTACTGGATGGGCCGCAGTCGATCGTCTACCGCGCCCGCGACCACTCTGTCGCCGAGCGCCGCAGACCTGCCGATGCCTGCCCCTCTCCTACCGCGGCAGGCATCGGTGTTCTCGAAGGGCCGTCCGATTCAGGCCTGGGCGATCTTGGCGGGGAGCAGGAAGGAGCTGACAGCGCCGACCGCGACGATGGCGGTGCCGACCCAGATGGCGGGGACGAGGCCGTCGACGTAGGCCTGCGGGCTGAGATACGAACCGTGCGAGGCGAATACGGACGCGAGGACGGCGATGCCCATGGCGACGCCGATTTCCCGGAGGGTGTTGTTGGTGCCGGAGGCCATGGCCCGGTCGTCGGGTGCGGCGCTGGCCATGACGACGGTTGCGCTCGGTGCGAAGGTCAGGCCCATGCCGATGCCGCCGAGCAGGAACGGTCCGACGAAGGCGCCGAAGCCGACGTCGACGGTGGTGATCGCCGCCATCCAGCCGAGCGCGATGGTCAGGAGTATCTGACCGGCGGCCAGGAGGGTGCGGGCGCCGACGCGGTCGATGAGCATCCCGGCGATGGGGGCGACCACCATCGGAGCCATCGTCCACGGCATGGTGCGGACACCCGCTTCGAGCGGGCTGTAACCCTGCACCACCTGGAAGTACTGGGCCAGCAGGAAGATCGAGCCGAAGACGCCCATGGAGAAGGTGAAGCTCATTACGTTGCTCACCCGGTAGGCGCGGGAGCGGAACAGACGCAGCGGCAGCATTGGGTCGGGTGTCCTCATTTCCCACCCGATCAAACCGGTCAGCAGCACCGCGCCGGCGATGAAACTGCCGAGCACCGTGGCCGAGGTCCAGCCGTCGCCTGCGCCGTGGATGACGCCCCACACCACCGCAAGCACACCGCTTGCCGACAACGCCAGGCCGATCAGGTCGAGCCGCCTGGTCGCGCCGTAGGACTCGCGCAGCACCCTGGCCGCGAACGGTACGACGACGAGGCCGACGGGCACGTTCAGCCAGAAGATCCACTGCCAGCTCAGTCCCTCGACCACAGCACCGCCGACGAGCGGGCCGACCGCGACGCCGAGTCCGAAGATGCCGCCCCAGATTCCGATGGCCGCACTGCGCATCCGTTCCGGTACGGCCGCCGACAGCAAGGTCAATGACAGCGGCGCGACCGCCGCTCCGCCGAAGCCCTGCACGACTCTCGCGGCGATCAGTATCCACGGCTCGGTGGCCAGCGCACATGCCGCCGACGCCACGGTGAACAGCGCGATGCCCGCCAGGAAGATCCGGCGGCGTCCGAGCCGGTCACCGATCGCGGAGACGGTGAGCAGCAGCGAAGCGAACGACAGCGTATAGGCGTTGATGAACCACTGCAGGTCGGACAGGGACGCGCCGAGTTCGGTGCGGATCACCGGCAGCGCGTTGGTCACCACGAGGTTGTCCAGCGTGACCATGAACATCGGGATGCCGACGGCGGCGAGCACCGCCGCGACCGCGCGGCCACTCATCGGCTTGGTTGGCTCGACGGTCGTCGGCGAGGCGGCGGGTTTGAGAGTTTCGGTCATGACCGGCCTTAGTTGTAATCGACTGATAACTAGTGAATCGAAGAGTATGCATCGACTGATAACATGTCAATACCAACGGGGCGGACAAGCGGAATGGAGCACGATGTCGAGTTCGACCAGGGTCCGGATGACCGCCTCCGAGCGCGGCGAGCAGGTGTTGCAAGCGGCCGTCTCGGCGTTCGCCGAATCCGGCTTCGCGGCCACCCGCACCGATGAGATCGCCAGGCGCGCAGGCGTTTCCCAGCCCTACGTGATCCGGCTCTTCGGCACCAAGCAGCACTTGTTCATCAGCGCGCTGCACCGGGTGTGCGATCGGATCGAAGAGGTATTCCGCGCGGCACGCGACGAGGCGGCGCCCGACGCGACGCCCGAGGAGGCACTACATTCCCTCGGCCATGGCTTCAACATCTTCCTGGCCGACAAGGAAATGCTGCAACTGTTCCTGCACGGCTTCGCGGCAAGCGGGGAGGCGGCGATCGGCGACGAGGTCCGCTCCCGGTTCGGCAAGATCTACCAGCTGGTCCGCGAGCTCACCGGCGCCGAGGTGCACGAGACCCGCGAGTTCATGGCCACCGGCATGCTGCTCACCGTCCTGAGCGCGATCCAAGTAGCAGGCCCCGGCGCCGCATCGACCCCCTGGGCGCTCGAACTGCTGAACGACTGCACCCAGCTCGGCGATTGAGCCGGGCTATCGGCACAGGCCGGAGATCCTGCCCGGCAGAGCGCTAATTCGCGTATCGCACGCGGGAATTCGCGTACAGGCAGATGGCGGCCGCGGTGGCCAGGTTCAGGCTTTCGGCGCGGCCGCGGATGGGGATGCGGATGTGGTGGTCGGCGCGTTGCGTCACGGCGGGATCCAGTCCGTGCGCCTCGTTGCCGAACAACCAGGCCACCGGTCCGGTGAAGAGTCCGTCGGCGTCATCGAGGTCGACCTCGCCGTTCGCGGCGGTCGCCAGGATCGTGATGCCTGCCGCCGCAAGGGAATCCAGGGTTTCGCCGACGTCTCGGTGCCGCGCGATCGGGACGTGGAACAGACTGCCCGCGCTGGCGCGCACGCACTTGCCGTTGTGCGGGTCGACCGAGTCACCGGCCAGTACTACCCCATCGGCGCCAACGGAATCGGCGACTCGGATGAGGGTTCCGGCATTACCGGGTTCGGCCATCTCGACCGGTACGGCGAGCATCCGAGGCGCTTTCGCGAGCACATCGGACAGCGGCACATCGATCAGCTCGCACACCGCGACAAGTCCTGGCGCGGTGACCGTTTCGCCGAGCTGCTGGGCGGCACGATCGCTGACCAACGTAGTGCGCACGCCCATACCCGCGGCACTTGCGACCAGTTCATGCTCGCGGGCCGCGGCACCGGCGGAATAGAACAGCTCCCGCACCCGACCGGTATCCAACGCGGCGGCAACCGAATTGGCACCTTCCGCGAGGAAGAGCCCAGCTTTGCGCCGCTGGGCACTGCGCTGCAGCTTGACAGCGGAAACGACCCGTGGATTGCGCTCCGAGAGCGCGTCCACGGGTCGTTCCGAAAGATATTCGCTTGTCACCCGGTGACTTACGCGGCAGGCGCGTTGACGTCCTGCGGCAGGGCGGCCTTGGCGATCGCGACGAGACCGGCGAACGCATCGGCGTCGGAGACGGCGAGCTCGGCGAGGATCTTGCGATCCACCTCGACACCCGCGGCCTTCAGGCCCTGGATGAAGCGGTTGTAGGTGATGTCGTTCAGACGCGCCGCGGCGTTGATGCGGGCGATCCACAGCTTGCGGAAGTCACCCTTGCGCGCCCGGCGGTCCCGGTAGGCGTAGGTGAGCGAGTGCAGCTGCTGCTCCTTGGCCTTGCGGTACAGGCGCGAACGCTGGCCGCGGTAGCCCTTGGAGGCCTCGAGGATGGAACGACGCTTCTTCTGAGCGTTGACGGCCCTTTTGACGCGTGCCATGGGTCAGTCCTTTGTCGATCTAGGGGGCGCATGCGGGCACCCGGAGTTTGTCAGTTGGTCGGCGTCCGGAATCCGGAACGCGGTTGCGCTGCTTCGTTTCGAGCGGCCGGCGAGCAGTCGCTACGGGTGGTCTCTCAGAGACCGAGCAGCCTCTTCACGCGCGGGACGTCGACGGACGCGACGGCCTCCGTGCCATCCAGACGACGAGTCCGGCGGGACGACTTGTGCTCGAGCAGGTGGCGACGGTTCGCCTGCTGGCGAAGCAGCTTGCCTCGGCCCGACACCTTGAATCGCTTCGAGGCGCCGCTGTGGCTCTTCATCTTCGGCATGGATTCCTCTAATCTGTCTCGTCCCGGCGGCCCTTACGGACCGCCGGCTCTTATCGGTATTACTGCGGCGGGTCGGCCTGCTCGGCCGGAGCCGCGGCGGGCGTGCTGTCTGCGGCGACGGCCTCAGCGGGCGCGGGGCTCGGCTGCGCAGCGGGCTGCTGCGGCCGCGGAGCTGCGGACTCCTGCTGTGCCTTCACTCGCGTCTTCGCACCCTTGTGGGGCGCGAGGACCATGGTCATGTTGCGACCGTCCTGCTTGGCCGAGGTTTCGACGAACCCCAGGTCCGCCACGTCCGCGGCGAGACGCTGCAGCAGTCGGTAGCCCAGTTCGGGCCTGGACTGCTCACGTCCACGGAACATGATGGTGACCTTGACCTTCGACCCGGCCTCGAGGAAGCGCATAACATGGCCCCTCTTGGTCGCGTAGTCGTGGTCGTCGATCTTCGGGCGGAGCTTCTGCTCCTTGATCACGGTCTGCACTTGGTTCTTCCGGGACTCACGCGCCTTCTGCGCCGTCTCGTACTTGAACTTGCCGTAGTCCATGATCTTGCAGACCGGCGGACGTGCATCCGGAGCGACCTCGACGAGATCGAGATCTGCCTCCATGGCGACGCGTAGTGCATCTTCAACACGCACGATCCCAACCTGCTCGCCGCTGGGTCCGATGAGCCGGACCTCGGGAACACGGATGCGATCGTTGATGCGGGTCTCAGTGCTGATGGGGCCTCCTAGGTCAAGCGGTGTCGTCAGGACGACCGCGCGCAATAACTGCAACCCCTTTTCAACACAAAAGCCCCGGAGCGGTATTCCGCTGCGGGGCCCGAGTCGACCGGTCACCGCACGCCAAAGCCTCGCGTGCGATCTTGCGCGTGGCTCTCGTGAGAGAACCCCGGCACAAGAAACCCGCCTCCGAGAAGGCGGGTGACCGGACCGTTTGACCTGACGATCGCTCGTCGGCAACGGTGGGAGTCGGGCTCCACTTATCAGCCCCAGGCTCGAAATCTTGGAAGAAGACACAACCAGGGGCGGTCGTCAGCGGAAAGTCTAACATTCTGTTCGGCTATCGCCGAATCGGCCCGGCGTCCGCGCGTCGAGCTCGGCCGATGCCCGTGGCCGGAGGTCGCGTCGCTAGCCTGATGAGCATGACAGAAGAGCTCGACAACTCCGTGCGCGAACTGGCCGACATCCCCGCGGTCGAGGTGATCAGCCGGGCCGCGGTGATGCTGATGAGTTCGGCGGCGGAGAAGCTCGGGCTCGCGGACGAGGATCCGGAAACCAGCACGCGGCGGGATCTCGACGAGGCGCGACGGGTGATCACGGCGCTGGCCGGGCTGGTCACGGCGTCGGTGGAGTACCTCGGGCCGCACGCCGGGCCGATTCGCGAGGGGTTGCAGTCGCTGCAGCGTGCGTTCCGGGAGACCTCGGCGCATCCGGATGAGCCGGGCAAGGGGCCGGGCGAGAAGTACACCGGTCCGGTCTACTGATCCTTCGCAACCCTATGCGGCAGCGCTGACCTGGTGTTCGCCTGGTCCGCGCTGCCGTTAATTTTTCCCGGTGGGAAATTTTGCCCACTGGGCACGTTTTTTCGGTAAGCTTTGGTCATGCCGGATGAAGAAGTGCTCGGACTGCGCGAACGCAAGAAGCTCGACACTCGCATGGCGTTGAGTACCGCCGCGCTGGAGCTCGCTTTCGAGCGGGGTTTGGAGAACGTCACCCGCGAGGACATCGCGGCCAGCGCCGGAGTTTCGGTGCGCACGTTCAACAACTACTTCACCGGCAAGCACGACGCGATCATCTACCGGCAGTCGGTGCGCATCCGGCGCAGCCTCGCGATACTGCGGGAGCGCCCCGCCGACGAACCGCTCTGGACCGCGCTCACTGCCGCGATGCTCGAGCCGCTCGAGGACGACGGAACACAGTTTGCCTTGCCCAGTCCGGCGCAACTGGCCGAGATCCGGAAGCTGTTCAACGTGCCGGAGCTGCGGCACGCCTTGTCCAAAGAGATCTCCGACGATTGGCTCGAGCTGATCGCCGAACGCACCGGCACCGACCCGCTGCGCGATATCTATCCGCGCCTCGTCGCCGGCACCATCGCCACCATCGTCGAAGCGACGATGGTCGTGTACTCCCATGCGGACCCGCCGGTGCACATCACCACCGTGCTCCGGCGCGCCCTCGACGAGGTGGCCGCGGGGCTTCCCGAACCGCCGCGCTGACACCGCGCTAAAACCCATCATCGAACAAGGGGTGTATTTGTCATGCCTGAAAACTCTGTCGACGTAGTCATTTCCGGTGCCGGACCGAACGGGCTGATGCTTGCCGGCGAACTCGCGCTGGCCGGGGTGCACGCCATCGTGCTGGACGAATTGTCCGCGCCCAGCGCGCAGCCGAAAGCGAACGGCCTTATCGGCCAGGTGATTCGGCTGCTCGACATGCGCGGGCTCTACCACGAGTTCGGCGGGCCGCGCGGTGCGCCGCAGCCCCTGCCCTTCTACTTCTTCAGCGGGCTGCCGCTGTCGTTCGCCGAGCTGGCAGACAATCCGATGGCGGCGCTTGGCCTTCCGCAGCCCAAACTCGTTCGGCTGCTGGAGAAGTGGACGGCCGGGTTGGGCGTGGATATCAGGTGGGGGCATCGGCTCGTCGGCTTGACTCAGCAAGCCGATGGCGTCGACGTCACCGTGGCTGGGCCTGAAGGCGACTACCGCCTCGGCACTCGGTACCTGATCGGCGCCGACGGTGGTAAGAGTTTCGTCCGCAAACAGGTCGGCATCGAATTCCCCGGCTACACCGCGACCGACAGCATCGCGCGGATGGGGCATGTCTGGCTGCCGGACGAGTTGCGGACCGGCGACGGCGGCATCGAAGTGCCCGGGTTCGGGCGACTTCCGTTCGGGCACAACCGACTAGAACGCGGCGGGTTCATCTTCGCCGAGCTGGAGCCGGGTCGGCCGCTCATCGCGAGCGTGGAGTTCGGCGGCGAAACGGTGCCCGAGGGAACCCCGATGACCATCGAGGAACTGCGCGCGAGCGTGCGACGGGTGCTCGGCGTCGACTTGCCCATCGAGGCGCCGCACGGTCCTGGCCCACATGCCCTGCGCCGCATCGACAACCAGAACACGCGACAAGCCGAGCGGTATCGCGAAGGCAACGTGTTCCTCGTCGGCGATGCCGCGCACGTACATTCCGGGATGGGCGGCCCCGGCCTCAATCTGGGCCTGCAAGACGCGGCCAACCTCGGGTGGAAGCTCGCCGCGACGATAAATGGCTGGGCCCCAGCAGGATTGCTGGACACCTACCATGCCGAACGCCACCCGGTCGGCGTCCGCGTAATGATGAGTTCCCTCGCCCAAACCGCACTCTTCGCCCCCGGCCCCGAGGTCACCGCGATGCGCACACTGCTCGGCGAACTGCTGGAACAGCCGGAAAACACCGCTTACATCGCCCGCCTGATGTCCGGATCCGACACCCGCTACGAAACCGGCGACCCACACCCCCTCGCCGGGCGAATGGTCCCCGACCTCACCCTCGAAACCTCCGACGGCACACAGCGAGTCGCTGAACTGCTACGCAAGGCGCGCCCTGTTCTACTCACCCTCACCGACAACCCCGCCATCACCGAAGTCGCAGCAGGGTGGCGCGACCGAGTCGACACCATCCCCGCTACCACCACCAACGCGCCCGCCGCCGCTTTACTGATCAGACCGGACGGCTACGTCGCATGGGCATCCAACGTAGCCGAACAGTCCTACTTGGATCACCTGCGCACAGCGCTGACCCGCTGGTTCGGCGCACCACTAACCTGACGCCACCAGCAGGTGTAGCCAACACGCCGTGCACGAATCGGCTTGCCGCACACAGATCAGCCTGCCGCGCCCGGATTCGCTTGCCGCGCACGGATTAGCCAGCCAGTGCGCAGCTGGACAATCCATGCGCGGCAGGGCGCGATCGGCTGACGGGCAGCGGCAGACAGAGCTGGCGCTCCTCGGCGAGGAAGAACTCCGATACCGTGACGACCCGCTCAAGGATCGTCAGTCCGACAACGCAACGCCCGCACAGCCGACCTTCCGCGCACGGATTCACTTGCCGCGCACGGATTAGCCAGCCAGTTCGTGCGCAGCTGGATAATTAATGCGCGGCGGTTAGCGGGTCAGTGCGGAGGGGGCTCGTGCGCGGCGAGGAGGAAATTCGATACTTCGTCGGACTGGCCGAGGATCGCGTGGCCGACGTCGGGGAGGATGTGCACTGTTGCGTTGGGGACGTGGCGGCGGACTCGGTCGGCGGTGGCTGCGGAGTCGAACATGACGTCGCGGGCGCCGACGATTACCAGCATCGGCATGGTCAGCTGGCGGAGTGCGTCGTCGGAGAATACGGGGAGTCGCTCGGTGCGCGGCTTGTACTGGGTGAAGGTGAGTACTACGTCGTCGAGGACTTGTTCGGTCAGTGGCGTGTTCAAGCCGGTCACGATGCGGGCGGTCTGTCGCACGCCGCGACGTCCGAAGAGGCGGAGGAACAACGCTTTTGGGAGCCAGCCTATTGTTTGCGCGCCGATACCGCCGGGGCAAAGCAAGGCAAGCCGGGTGATGCGCCCCGGCCTCCGGACCGCGTAGTCCAGTGCCACCCAACCGCCGAGGGAGGCCGCGACGACCGAAACAGTTTCTAGCCCAAGGTCTTCCAGCACGTCGTCGAGCCATAGCGCGAGCCGCTCGGAGTCAAGGGGCGGGCGGGACGGCGCACTGGCGCCCGCCTCGCCGATGATGTCGATCGCGTAGGTGCGGAAATGCTGTGCCCAGGAGGCGATCTCGCCGCGCCACATGGTTGTGTTGGCACCGGATCCGTGCAGCAACAGCAGTGGCGGCGCGTCCTGCGGGCCGGAGACCACGACGAAAGTCTCCCCCTCCCTGGTCGGCACCCGCAGCTGCTCAGCCGGGACGGGCCATTCCCGCAGCAGCTCCTCGTAGCGCCGCCGAACCTTGTCCGCACCACTCTCGGACTTGTAGATCGCGGTCATGACGCGAGTACCCCTTCCATGTATTCGAACAGTCGAGCCGTATCGGCAAGTCCGCCAAGGACAATCACTTTCATGCGGGCCCGCTCCGCGTCGTACACCGTGTCGATCCGCAGCGGCGCGTCGGCGGGCGACCGAGTGTTGGCCGCACCCATCAGGAGGGTGGTCAAGCGGTCGGCCAGCTCGGCACCGACCGCCTCGACCTGAACGATGCTCGACACCTCGGTGTGCCGCCGCCCCGCCGTTTCACGCGCCGTCGCAGGCACCGGCAGCCCGGTGAACGCCTCGAGATCCGCCGCTGCGATCCGATACTGCTTCCCGATCCGAACCGCATTCAGCCGCCCGTCCCGCACATAGTTGCGGATCGTGCGGACGTGCAGGCCGAGTCGCTCGGCGACCTGTTCCACTGAGTAGAGGCGATCAGTCACAAAACTACTCTAAACTTCCCTATCCAACATCGCAATAGGGCGGTTTGAGGAATGTGAGCTACCGCTTGTGGGCGCAGTGAGCCCGACCGGCGCCGATCGACGACGCGACCGCCCTTCCTGACGACCATGTGACTACGACACCTTCGCCGACTGGGAGATCGGCCACCACTGCGCATGCCAACCGGACGACCCGGCATCGACAGCCGAGGCAGTCGGCAGACGAAACGGTGGGGCTGACCCCGAATCCGATCAGCACTCTCCGAGGGATGCACATCTGCCGGGAGCTGGCGCCAGTCGATCTAACGCCAACCGAGAGCTCGATGCTGATCCTGGTCGGTGCGGATACATTCGACTAACCCCGGGGCACAGCGGACCACCATGATCAACGGCCCACGGCGGTGAGCACTCCTCGCGAAATGCGCCACCACGCGCCGTCGATCACGAAACGTGGGCGCGTCAGGCCACCGCGACCCGGCTGAGGTGCCGGGCGAGGAATCCGGCCGCACCGTTGACCTCGAATCGGAGACTTAGGCGTGTATACCCGCGTTGGCGTGCGCGGCACAGCCCACCACGATCAACGGCGGTGAGCACTCCTCGCGAAATGCGCTACCGTGCGCCGTCGATCCCGAAACGTGGGCGTGTCAGGCCACGGCGACCCGGCTGAGGTGCCGGGTGAAGAATCGGGCCGCGCTGTCGACCTCGAATCTGGGGACGTGGGCGTGGCCTCCCGCGTTGGCGTGCAACGTTTTCTCCTTTGCGGCGAAGGCGTCGTACAGTGCGAGGCCGGACTGGCGGTCTACGTGTTCGTCGTCCCATTGGAGGAGGAATTCGATTGGGACGGTGATCTTTGCCGCCGCTTCGGTCAAGGATTCCTGCCCGAGGCAGCCGAAGATCGCGGCGGTGATCCTGGGTTCGACTGCGGTCAGCGGTATGCCGATCCCGGTGCCCTGCATGATCCCCCAGAAGCCGACCGGACCGTCGGTGCCGATCTCCGGCAGTTCCTGCAGCGCGTCCAGGGTCGCCTGCCATTCCGGCACGGCGCGCGCGGCCAGGTCGATGTGCACTCCGACGGCAACCGGGCCGAGCGGCTCGCCCGCTGCCTGGGCCTGCCGGAGGAGGGTGACGTGTCGCTCGTCGGCCGCCGTTCGGGGTCGGTCGCCGTGGCCGGGTGCGTCGATGGCGGCCGCATGGAAACCGCATTCGGTCACGAATCGGTGTGCGCGGCCGACGATTCCGGGTGCTCGCTTGTGTTGACCACCGCTGTGTGCCAGCAGGACCAGGGGTGCGCGAGCAGCGGCGGAAGCGGGTGAGTAGAGCACGCCGGGAATTTCACCCACCGTGAAGTCGCGTTCGATGACACCGTTCGACGATGTCTCCGCAGTGAAATGCATAGGTGTTGCCTTTCGGGATTGCCTTGATGTTCAGGCACTCCCGGCGACACCTACATCAATCGCCAACCGTGCAGCAGCGAGGGAGCACCCCCATGGATACAGCGTTCACGGGTCTCACCTCCTGGCGCGATGTCACGGTCCCCCGCACGCTACCAACCCGCGCCCCGTCCCGCCTAACCATTTCCCGCTACCGCGTCACGCCCGGAATCCGCTGCATGAAGATGTCCACGGGGGTCTCGCTGACAACTGTGAACCCGTACCGCTCGTAAAGCCGCTCGGCCGGACTGCCCCGCAGAACGTCCACTCGGACGACGATCCCCGCGCGATCGCAGGATTCGAGCATTCTGCTCAGCACTGCCGAGCCGATCCCTTGGCCCTGCAGCCGCGGATCCAGGTAGAAGTGCTCGAGCCAGTGCCCATCATCAGCCGGTCTCAGTGCGACGCAGCCCGCGAATTCGCCGGCCACCTCGATCACCGACGTGTGCTCGGCCAGGAACCCGTCGCGCAGCCGCTGCCGCACCCGGTGTTCGTCGTAACGACCGAGGCGCTCGAGATCTGACCGCAGCGCCACGGCGCGTAACTCCGCGATCGGCTCGACGTCGGCGAGCTCTGCCCGGCGGGTCTCCCAGTCTGCCATGACGGGACAGTAGCGAACTGAACTGCGGTCAGTCGCTCCGATTTCCGCGCCAGCCTTTTGGGAACGAAAGCTGCCACCCGTGCGATAGAGGCCAAATATGTTGTGCCGCAGACATAATTGGCGCTCTATCGCGAGTACAGCGGTGCGATCAGTCCACACTCCGCGGCGGGTTCACCGTGGCGGTGTCGATGTGGCAGCGGCGGCCGTCGGTGGTTGTCGGCGGGGTGATGGTTCCGCCGTTTCCGGTGTAGGTGAGTTCGGGGGTGAGACAGCTTTGCCTAGCTTCGTCGCGGAAGGTGATGGTGGTGTCGGAGAAGACGAGCCGGTTGGCAAGTCTCGCGTTATCCCATGGCTCGATCGCGAACAAGGCCATGTTCTGGGCTTGAGCCCGCATGTTGATCGAGTAGCGCACCGAACCCGACCGTCCCGTAATGGTTTGCGTCCACACGCCGGTCGCTTGATCCAGGGCGATATCCATGTCGAGCGCCTCGCCCACCCTCACCGACATCGCACGCCCCGAGTGACAGTCGGCGTATTGCGGATCTCTGGAGTAAACATTGACGTACTGACCAGAGATCCACCAGGTGGAGTAGGTCGGCGGCTGTTGCACCGGAGCGCAAGCATCACCCCAGGTGAGCACGGGTTGCAGAACGCCGAGGCCGATCGGATAGTAGTTTCGGCCACCGTCGCGAGGCTCGAGACCCGGCCACAAGAACATAGTTCCCACCCGTGACGGCTTCGCCGGAACCGTGAAATGGGTTTGCATCCGAACGATTTCGTTGGCAGCCGGAATCTTGAAATAGATCCGCGACTGCTGATCCGGCTGCAACGGTATCGGCTGCGTCCGAGGCGCCATCGATCCCGGCGGCGACGGAGCAGTCGGCGGCTCCGCAAGAGAACTAGGCACGGCAACGAAACCCGCTGCCACGATTGCGATTACAACGGTAATGAGGTGACGAGCCACAGCTCCACGTTTAAGGTTCACACTTGCAAATGGAATCACACCCCCTTGCCGATACGAGTCCCCACCGACTGGGGAAAAACAAAAGCGCAGGCCCAACCTTCCCCAATAGCCTTGCACTGGAAGTAATCACCGAAACGCCGCACCCCACCCACCCGAAACCCCCGCACACTTAGTTGATTCTTCGAATACCCAAAGGTCAAACGAAGCGCACACCGTTTACCAAAGCCGCACACTTCGTATAGAGAGTGTGCGACTTACACAGTCGGTGTGCACATGACACAAAGAGGGTGTGCATTTCGACGAACCACCAAACCGTCGGCCCGACATCCCCATTCCCGACAGCGCCCGAAACAGGACCACAGCCAGATGACCACGCTGGAACCCCACACCACGTACCCGACTGATAACTACAGCCGGGTACGGCACACGACGCGCCCAGCACTACTCACAGGAAAACGTGGACAGGTCTTCAGCTCTATGAACTGTCCACCTCCGAAGCCCTAAGAAGCACTTGCCCGGACGGCCCAGACAGGCCGCCCTCAGCAAAATCCGCACTCTTTCTCGGGAGCCGCACTCGCTTTAGGGCCCTATTCCGAGCGCGGATCCCAAGAGAGAGTGCGGATTTCGAGCTTGTGGTGCGCGCCCGGGCCGCGCAACAGGCCGCCAGGAACGCAATCGCGCCCTGGCCGTTAGGCCAGGGCGCGAAAGTGCTCAACGCAGGGCTGCGGCCTTGCGGGCCAACCGCTTTGTGGCGGTTTTCGCCGCGGCTTGCGCCTCGGTGGGCTTGTCCGCCGCCTTGGTGGCCTTCTTCGCCGGAGCCTTCTTTGCGGGAGCCTTCGCTGCCTTCTTCGCAGGCGTCTTCTTCGCAGCCTGCGGCGCACCCGCTTGTTCCAGGGCTTGGCGCAGGAACTGGCCGGTATAGCTTTCGGCTACGGCGACAACATCTTCCGGGGTTCCTTGGGCCACGACCATGCCGCCGCCGGAGCCACCTTCGGGGCCCATGTCGATGACCCAGTCGGCGGTTTTGATGACGTCGAGGTTGTGTTCGATGACGATCACCGTGTTGCCCTTGTCGACAAGGCCGTTGATGACCTTGAGGAGCTTGCGGATGTCTTCGAAGTGCAGGCCGGTGGTCGGCTCGTCGAGGATGTAGACGGTGCGGCCAGTGGAGCGTTTCTGGAGTTCGGCGGAGAGTTTGACGCGCTGGGCTTCGCCGCCGGACAAGGTGGGTGCGCTCTGGCCGAGGCGGACATAGCCGAGGCCGACGTCGACGAGGGTCTTCAGGTAGCGGTGGATCGAGCTGATCGGCTCGAAGAACTCGGCACCCTCCTCGATGGACATGTCGAGGACCTCGGCGATGGTCTTGCCCTTGTAGTGCACCTCGAGGGTTTCCCGGTTGTAGCGGGCGCCGTGGCAGACCTCGCACGGGACGTACACGTCGGGCAGGAAGTTCATCTCGATCTTCAAAGTGCCGTCACCCGAGCACGCCTCGCAACGACCGCCCTTGACGTTGAAGGAGAATCGGCCCGGCTGGTAGCCGCGCACCTTCGCCTCGGTGGTCGACGCGAACAGGGTGCGGATCTTGTCGAACACACCGGTGTAGGTCGCCGGATTAGAACGCGGGGTGCGGCCGATCGGCGACTGATCCACCTGAACCAGCTTGTCCAGGTCGTCGAGTCCCTTGATCCTGGTGTGCCTGCCCGGCACCTGCCGCGCGCCGTTGAGCTTGTTCGCCAGCACGGTCGCCAGGATGTCGTTGACCAGCGTCGACTTGCCGGAACCGGAGACGCCGGTGACCGCGGTGAGTACGCCGAGCGGGAAGTCGACGTCGATGCCGCGCAGGTTGTGCTCGGTCGCGCCGACCACGGTGAGCAGGCGCTTCTTGTCGATCGGCCGGCGGAGCAGCGGCAGCTCGATCCGCTCCCGGCCGGAAAGGTAAGCGCCGGTGAGTGATTCGGGCTCGGTGAGCAGCTCCTGGTACGGGCCGCTGTGCACCACCCGGCCACCGTGCTCGCCGGCCAGCGGGCCGATGTCGACCACCCAGTCCGAGGCGCGGATGGTGTCTTCGTCGTGTTCGACGACGATCAGCGTGTTGCCGAGATTACGCAGCCGGGTGAGGGTTTCGATGAGCCGCCGGTTGTCCCGCTGATGCAGGCCGATGGACGGTTCGTCGAGCACGTAGAGCACACCGACCAGCCCGGAACCGATCTGGGTGGCGAGCCGGATGCGCTGCGCCTCACCGCCGGACAACGTGGCCGCGGCCCGCCCGAGCGACAGGTATTCCAGGCCGACGTCGAGCAGGAAGCCGAGCCGCGCCTGCACCTCTTTGAGCACCTGCCCGGCGATCGCGGCCTCGCGCTCCCCCAGCGTGAGCGAGTTCAGGAACTTGGAGCATTCCCCGATGGACAGGTCGCTGACCTCGGCGATGGATTTGTTGTCGCCGCCCGCGTTGATGGTGACCGCGAGGATCTCCGGACGCAGCCGAGCACCGTCGCAGACCGGGCACGGCACGTCGCGCATGTACCCGTCGTAGTGCTCCTTCATCTGCTCGGACTCGGTGCTCTCCATGCGCCGCTGCAGGAACGGCATCACGCCCTCGAAATCGGCGTAGTACGAACGCTTCCGGCCGTACCGGTTGGTGTAGGAGACGTGCACCTGGTCGGAGCTGCCCTCGAGCACGGCCTTACGCGCCTTGAGCGGCAGGTCTTCCCACGGGGTCTTCATCGAGAAGCCGACGGCCTCGGCGAGCCCGGACAGCAGCCTGGTGAAGTATTCCGCGGTCTGCCCGCGCGACCACGGCGCGATGGCACCGTCCTGCAGGCTGAGCGCCGGGTCGGGCACCACCAGGTCCGGGTCGACCTCCTTGCGAATGCCGAGGCCGGAGCAATCCGGGCAGGCGCCGTAGGGCGAGTTGAACGAGAACGACCGGGGTTCCAGGTCTTCGATGTCGAGCGGGTGCCCGTTCGGGCAGGCCAGCCGCTCGGAGAAGCGGCGCTCCCGGTCGTGCGCGTGCTCGTCGCGGTCGACGAAGTCCAGCACCACGATGCCGTCGGCCAGCCGCAGCGCGGTCTCGATCGAATCGGTGAGGCGCTGTTTCGAATTCGTCTTGACGGACAGGCGGTCGACGACCACCTCGACGTCGTGCTTCTCCTGCTTCTTCAGCTTCGGCGGATCGGTGAGCGGGTACACCACGCCGTCGACCCGGACCCGGGAGTAGCCCTGCGAATTCAATTGATCGAAGAGATCGACGAATTCGCCCTTTCGGGTGCGCACCACCGGCGCGAGCACCTGGAATTTGATGCCCTCCTCCATGGCGAGCACCTGGTCGACGATCTGCTGCGGCGTCTGCTTCTGGATCAGCTCGCCACACACCGGGCAATGCGGAGTGCCCGCCCGCGCGTACAGCAGGCGCAGGTAGTCGTACACCTCGGTGATGGTGCCGACGGTCGAACGCGGGTTGCGGTTGGTCGACTTCTGATCGATCGACACCGCGGGCGAGAGACCCTCGATGAAATCGACGTCGGGCTTGTCCATCTGCCCGAGGAACTGCCGCGCGTACGCCGACAGCGACTCCACGTACCGCCGCTGTCCCTCGGCGAAGATCGTGTCGAAGGCCAGGCTCGATTTGCCGGAGCCGGACAATCCGGTGAACACGATGAGACTGTCGCGAGGCAGATCGAGGTCGATCCCCTTCAGGTTGTGTTCCCGAGCTCCGCGCACAGTGAGGCGTTCCGCCACCAGGTGAGTCCCTTCTCGATCGTGTTCGGGTGAACCGACAAACGGGTCCAGACGTATCCGGCCGTCATGCTAAACACACCCACCGACAAGTTTGGCTCGTCCGGGGCGTACCAGCTACAAACGGCGCTCGCATCGGCGGTAGTGCGGTGCGTCCGGCTAGCGGTCGACGCTAGGTCCGGCGCAGGTCACCGGACAAACCGCGGACTTGCCAGCCCTCCGCGTCGACGGTGACCGACAGCACGTCCGAGCCGACGCGCAGCCCGCCGACCCGCAACGGCAGGTAGCGAGCGGGGACCACCGGCGCGACCGACAGCACCCCCTCCGGAACGCTGGGTTCCAGTCTCAACAGCGTACGCAAAAACAGCAGCGGCGCGGCGGCGGCCCAGGCCTGCGGCGAACACGACGTCGGATAGGGCACGGGGATGTCGAATTCGGCGCGGTCGAAACCGCAGAAGAGCTCCGGCAGCCGGTAGCCGAACCGGGTCGAGGCGTCGAGCACGGCAGTGACCACCTGGTTCGCGTGCTCGGTGAACCCGTAGCGCATCAGGCCCGCGGCGCAGATCGCGTTGTCGTGCGGCCAGACCGAGCCGTTGTGATAGCTGACCGGGTTGTATGCGCCCATTGACGTGGCCAGCGTGCGGATCCCCCAGCCGCTGAACATCTCCGGCGAGAGCAGGTGGTCGGCGACCCGCTTAGCCTTGTCGTCGTCGATGATCCCGGTCCACAGGCAGTGCCCGATATTGGAGGTGAGCGCGTCGATCGGCCGCTTGTCCCGGTCCAGACCGATCGCGAACCAGCCGCGATCGGGCAGCCAGAACGCCTCGTTGAACGCGGTTTTCAATTGTGCGGCCTTGGCGCGCCAGCGTTCCGCGGCCGGATGGTCGCCGGTACCGGCGGCAAGCGTGGCACGTGCGAGATACGCCGCGTAGGTGTAGCCCTGCACCTCGGCCAGGGCGATCGGCGCCTCGGGCAGCGTGCCGTCGGCGAAGTTGACCCCGTCCCAGGAGTCCTTCCAGCCCTGATTGGCCAGGCCGTGCTCGGCGGCGCACTGATATTCGACGAAGCCGTCGCCGTCCAGGTCGCCGTAGCGTTCGATCCACTCCAGCGCGCGGTCCGCGTGCGGCAGCAGCTCGTCGCGGATCCGCGCGTCCAGCCCCCAGCGGTACAGCTCGCCGAGCAGCATCACGAACAACGGGGTGGCGTCGGCGGTGCCGTAATACGCGGTGCCGCCGCCGAGCAGCAGCGTCGCCGCGCGCCCGAACCGCACCTCGTGCGGAATCCGGCCCGGCTGTTCCTCGGTCGCCGCGTGCACTTTCGACCCCTGCAGGCCGGCCAGGCTCTGCAGCGTGCCGACCGCCAGCCTGCGGTCGAGCGGCAACACCATCCACGAGGTGAGCAGCGAGTCGCGGCCGAACAGCGCCATGAACCAGGGCGCGCCCGCGGCAACCACCGCGCGCTCCGGGTGGTCCGGATCGAAGATGCGCAGCGCACCGAGATCGGTGAGGGTGCGTTGCAGCACCGACGCGAGGGTTTCGTCCTCGGTGTGCACGGTCGGTGAGTTCGCGTACCACTCGCGCAGTCGTTGCGCGGGCCCGCTGCGGTTCACCGGCGTGCCGCACGGGTAGCGCGGCGGCGTGGGGTCGGCGTCGAGCGCGGGCAGGTACTCGACGCACGCGGACCATTCACCGCGACCGGGAAGGTTTATCTCCCAGCACAATTCGCGACCCGACGCGCTGGCTCCGGTACCACTGACCGTCACCGCCACGCCGAGCTCGGCCCGACTGATCTGGATCGCACCGTCCATCGCGCGCGCCGCGGTGACCACCTCGTGGTCATGGCCGATGCGCCCCTCCTTGACCTCGAAGAGGTCGGCGAAATCGGCGTCCAGTTCCAGCCGGATCGCGCATTCCAGCGGCACGCCGGACAGGTTGCGCACCACCAGATCCTCGCGCATACCGTCACCCACGTGCCTGCCGATGATCACCAGCGCGGTGCTGTCGGCGGTGCCCGCCCGCGGCGCGGTGCGGGCCAGCAGCGTCGCGCTGTACGGCTGGTCGTAACGCACGGTGAGCGCCTCCGGCTCGATGCCGTCGACGGTGAGTCGCCAGTGCGACAGCACCCTGGTGTCGCGCACGAACAAGCCCGCCGCGCGATTCGCCCTGATCGCGCCGCTGACCTCGCTGATGCAGAAGGTCGAGCCCTCGACCAGGGTGACCCCGGCGTTGATCGTCGTGGGCGCCGCCGTATCCGAGCCGTCGCCCCAGGGATGGGTCACGACGCCGCCCCATGGGCGCTCGGCAAACTCACGCCACCGTGGTGGGCACCATGACCCGGGTCGTCCGCTCCGACAGGATGCGGCGATACAGCCGCGCGTGATCGCGCGCCATCCGCAGCCTGTCGAACCGCTGCTCCGCCGCCGCCCGGCAATCCCGGCGATCGATGGTGTGCACCTGATCGATGGCGTCCACCATCTCTTCGACGCCGCGACACAGGAATCCGGTCTTGCCGTGCTCGACGATCTCCGGGGCCGCGCCGTTGGGGAACGCGAGAACCGGTGTGCCGCAAGCCAATGACTCGGCCATCACGAGTCCGAACGGCTCGGGCCACTCGATCGGATTGATCAACGCGTCGGCGTGGCGCACCAATTCGACCCGGCGCGCGGTGGGTTCCTCACGCGGCTCAGGATCGTCGGGGCCCATCAGTGGACGCACCCGCTCAGTGTAGTAGCGCTGCTCCTCCGGTTCGCGCATCTTGGTGATCATGATCAGCTTGCGCCGGGCCAGCCTGGCGATCTGCACCGCGCGGTGCACGCCCTTGGTTTCGTTCATCCGGCCGACGAACACCAGGTAACCGCCGCCGCCAGGGCCGAATCGATGCGCGGTGAGGTCGATGCCGTGATGGATCACCTCGGCGATCGGCACGCTGCCCGCCATCCGGCGTTGCGCCTCGGAGATCGCGACGATGCTGGCGTGGCGCGCCATCGAACGGAACAGTTCCTGGCGCATCTCCGAGAAAGGCCCGTGGTTGGTGACCACGACCGGCGGCCCGTTCTGGATGGCGCCGACGAACGGACCGAGCGAGGTGTGATCGTGAATGATGTCGACGTCGGCCAGCGTTTCGTAGGCGGCCAGCACGTGCATCAACTCGGCCTCACCGACGCCGATCTGCACGGTCGGATGCTCGTACAGCGAATATCGGTGTACCGGGCAGGTGGAATCGCCCACCGTGAACAGGTGCACGTCGTGGCCGAGCAGGTCGAGGCCGACCGAGAGATTGCCGACCACCGCTTCGGTGCCGCCGTAGGCCGGCGGTGGTACCGGGACCCATGGCGGGACTATCTGACCGATCCTCATGGGCGCCTACGTTCTTCGACGCCGCGCCCTTCCGCTGCTGGTCCCCAGTGTGCGCCGCAGCCGGCGCAGCGCTGGAGGACATCGGGTACTTCGTCGAAGAGGTCGGAGCCGCAGCCCGGACAGGCACGCGGCGGTCCGAAGATCGCGCTGAAATCTAGTGTCGCTGAATATGTCATCGCTCGAGTTCCCCATGTACATATGAGCCTTATGGCTCCGCTGCCCACGGCCCCTCTGGTTGACTTCATTGCAAGCTTACCCGGAACGTCGTTATCTACTCGTGGCTTTCGGGAGGCTGCTTTCGTCCGGTAGGCGACGACAGGGAGGCCGACGTGCTCGAGGTATTTCTGGTCGACGATCACGAAATCGTCCGGCGCGGTCTGATCGATCTGCTGGAGGGTGACCCCGAGCTGACGGTGATCGGCGAGGCGGGTGACGTCGCGCAGGCGATGGCCCGGATTCCGGTGCTGCGCCCCGATGTCGCGGTGCTCGATGTCCGGCTGCCCGACGGCAACGGCATCGAGCTGTGCCGCGACCTGCTGGCCGAGGTGGAGGGGCTGCGCTGCCTGATTCTCACCTCGTATACCGACGAGCAGGCGATGCTCGACGCGATCCTGGCCGGGGCCAGCGGATACGTCGTGAAGAACATCAAAGGCATGGAGCTGGCCGCCGCGATCAAGGCGGTCGGCGCGGGCCGTTCGCTGCTGGACAATCGGGCGGCCGCCGCGTTGCGGGCCCGGCTGCGCGACGGCGTGCCCGACGACGACGGCCCGCTGGCCGGGCTCACCGAGCAGGAGCGCAAGCTGCTCGCGCTGCTCGGCGAGGGACTCACCAACCGGCAGATCGCGGCCCGGATGTTCTTGGCGGAGAAGACGGTCAAGAACTACGTGTCGAGGCTGCTTGCCAAGCTCGGCATGGAGCGGCGCACCCAGGCGGCGGTGCTGGCCAGCAAGCTCGGCGAACGCTGACCGCGACATGACGGACGCCGCGGCGCATGTCGTGTTCGACGCGTTGCGCACGATCGTGGACACCGCGACCCGCATCGCCGGCGACAACGCGCGGCTCTACGAGTGGGGCCGCACCCGGCAGGCGTGGATCGCGGCGAACCGCGACATCGCCACCGAGTTCCTCGCGGGCACCGCGCCGGATCGGGTGCTCGCGCAGGTGGTCGAGCACGCGCGCACGCTGACCAGTTCGGAGCAGGCGATCCTCGCCGTCGTCGAGCCCGGCGTTCCGCCCGAGGAGGCCTCGGAACTCGTTGTGGCGCAATGGTCGAGGGCGGACTCGCCGGTCGAGGGACAGCACGTGCGGCTCATCAACACCGTCGCGGGCAAGGCGTTCGCCGAGCGCGCCACCGTGCATCTGGCCGACGCGCGGGGCATCGACCTCGGGGCACCGCTCGAGTCCGCCGGACCCGCGCTGATCCTGCCGTTGCAGACCGCCGGGGTGGTGCTCGGCGTGCTGATCGTCGTGCGCGCGCCCGACGCCGAGCCGTACTCCGACGAACTCGGCGCGCTCGCCGCGGCGTTCACCGACCAGGCCGCGCTGGCCATGCAGCTGGCCGAGGCGCAGCGCCGAGCGCGCGAACTCGATGTGCTCGCCGACCGCGACCGGATCGCGCGCGACCTGCACGATCACGTCATCCAGCGGGTATTCGCGGTCGGCCTCGGCTTGCAGGGCGTGGCCGCACGAGTGGACGATCCGCAAGTTCAGCAACGGCTTTCGGACGAGATCGATCGACTGCAGGAGATCGTGCAGGAGATCAGAACGACGATCTTCGATCTGCACGGCGGCGCGGGCGCCTCGCTGCGGCGACGCCTGGAGGACGCGGTCCGGCAGCAGACCGCGGCGTCTCCGATCCGGGCGCGGTTGCACGTCGACGGCCCGCTGTCGGTGGTCGGGCCCGCGCTGGCCGATCACGCGGAAGCCGTTGTGCGCGAATCGGTCAGCAATGCGGTGCGGCACTCGGGCGGGGACGCCGTGACGATCGAGATCACCGTCGCCGACGAGTTGACCATCCTGGTGCGGGACAACGGATCAGGCGTGCCGGACGACGTAATCGCCAGCGGCCTGGCCAATCTCGCGCAGCGGGCGACCGAGTCGGAGGGCCGGTGCAGCATCGAGCGCGCCGCCTCCGGTGGGACGCGGGTGCACTGGTCGGTCCCGCTGAGCTGAGTGCGGTTACGCCGGTTCGACCATGCTGAGATCGCCGTCGTAGCGGCGGTACAGCAGTCGGCCGCGACCGGTGGCCGGGTCGGTGAAGAGCAGGAACGGCAGGCCGTGATGGCACAGGATGTGCGCGGCCCGCTCCTCATCGAGGACCGGCGCCGGTTCCGAATCCACGGTCAGTGGCAGCAGATTCACCGTCGGCGGGCCGCTCACCGTCGCGTGCTGGCGGAACAGCCGGACGCCGAGCGGGTCACCCCAGGCCACCACGGCCTCGGTGCCGGACTCGCGGTCGGTGAACAGGTAGGCGTCGTAATCCATCGCGTCCATCACCGCCGTCGCCTCGGCGGGGCTGCCGGTGAGCAGTTCGCACTTCTTGCGGCGCACGATCGGGCGCGGCTCGGTGACCTCGGCCAGCGGCGGCCGGGCGGGATCGGGCCAATCCCGGGACTGGGTGGTGGCGAGCCGGGCCAGCTGCCGGTCCAGCCGCTCGGCGGCGAAGGTCACCGCGAAACCGCCGGGACCGGTCACCTGCACGCGGGCAGCGATCGCGCGACACCGAATGTTGGCCTGTACCACCGTCACTTCGCCCGCATCGGCGGGCGCGGTGACGCGCACCCTGGTCGCCGCGTCGAGGTGGTGGCGGCGCAGCACCCGGCCGATCGCCCGGACCGCCCTCGTTACGTCCACATCCGGCACCGCACCGAAGGTGGTGACGGCTAGATCGAGATCACTCGCGGTGAGCCAGTGTTGTGGTGACGAAGAATGCAACAGCCCCGACGACTTCATGTGACACGCCCTGCCTTCGATATCCTGATCCCGTAGCCCCATGTCACCATCGCGATGCCGTGGCGAACAGGGCCGAAAGACCCCGAAGGGCGAACTAGACTGGGACAGGGCGCAGTTCGCGCGCCCACCACAAGGGGAAGCCGATATGACCGACGATGGCGGCAACGACCCCTATTCCATGCGCGACACCCTGTCGCAATTGCGCCTGCGCGAATTACTCAGCGAGGTCAAGGAACGCGTCGAACTCATTCTCGATTCGCGCGACCGAATGGACGGTTTGGTCGAGGCGATGCTGGCCGTGACCTCCGGCCTAGACTTGGACGAGACCCTGCGCACCATCGTGCGCACCGCGATCAGCCTGGTCGACGCCCGCTACGGCGCGCTCGCGGTGCGCGGCCACGACCAGCAGGTGGTGCAGTTCATCGACGAGGGGTTCGACGACGAAACCCGCAGGGCCATCGGACGATTACCGGAGGGCCATGGCGTGCTCGGCGTGGTGTTCCATCAGTCGAAACCGCTCCGGCTCGACGAACTCACCAATCATCCTGCCTCCGTTGGCCTTCCACCACACCACCCGCCGATGCATACCTTCCTCGGAGTCCCCGTGCGGATCCGCGGCAAGGTATTCGGCAGCCTCTACCTGACCGAGAAGGCAGGCGGGCAGCCGTTCACCGACGATGACGACGTACTGGTGCAGGCGCTGGCGGCCGCGGCGGGCATCGCGGTGGACAACGCCAGGCTCTACGAATCGGCGCGCACCAGGCAGGCCTGGATCGCGGCGACTCGCGACATCGCCACCGAACTGCTTGCGGGCAACCAGTCCGCCGGTGTGCTCGCGCACGTCGTCGAGCACGCGCGCACCCTCACCGGCTCGCACCAGTCGTTTCTGACCGGCCCCGACGAAGACGGCGAGCCCGCCGCGCTCGCGGTCACCACCTGGTGTGGGCCAGGCGAGGGCTATGAGGGCAAGGCGGTTCGCGCCGAAGGGACCGTGCTCGGCGAGGCGTTCACCCGCCGCACCCCGCTACGTTTCGACGACGCGGGCGCGGTCGATCTCGGCCTCGCGCTGCCCGACGCGGGGCCGCTGCTGATCCTGCCGCTGTGCACCCCGGACAGCACGCTCGGCGTGCTCACCACGGTGCGGCCGATCGGCGCCGCGCCGTACTCCGACGAGCTGGTCGAGCTGACCGCCGCGTTCACCGACCAGGCGGCGCTGGCCGTGCAGCTGGCCGACGCGCAGCAGCGGATGCGCGATATCGACATCCTGGCCGATCGCGACCGAATCGCCAGGGACCTGCACGACCACGTCATCCAGCGCCTGTTCGCGGTCGGCATCACGCTGCAGGGCGCGATCGCCAAGGCCACCGTTCCCGAAGTGCGCCAACGCCTTTCCACCGTGGTCAACGATTTGCAAGAGGTGGTGCAGGAGATCAGGACCTCGATCTTCGACCTGCACGGCGGTAACGGCAACCCGCTGCAGCAACGGATCGAGCACGCGATCCGTCAGCAGACCGCGGAAACCCCACTGCGGCCCACCTTTTCGGTGACGGGGCCGCTGTCGGTGCTGGAGGCCGAGCTGGCCGATCACGCCGAAGCCGTAGTGCGCGAGGCGGTCAGCAACGCGGTCCGGCATTCCGGGGCGGATACGGTCGCGGTGGAGATAAGCGTCGACGACGACTTGACGATCGTGGTGACCGACAACGGCTGGGGCATCCCGAATCACGTGGTGCGCAGCGGACTACGGAATTTGGAGCAGCGCGCGGAGAAGGCGGACGGGCACTTCGTCATCGGCGCGGCGGGGAGGGTGACGGAAGCGGGTGCGGCCCTGCCGGGCACCCGGCTGTGCTGGTCGGTGCCGCTGCCGTGAGGACGGGTTTCATCGACCGGCCCTGCCTGCCGGAACCACGACAGCGTTGATCGTTTCGTGCTCCGCCCAGCTGAGCCTCCCCGGCGGATGGCACCGACCCCGGCGACGTCATATGATCTTGTTGCTGCAGCGCCCGGCACAGCAGCGCTCTGGCACCGATTCCTCGGCCGATCGCAGTCGGCCGGACATTTCCTGGGCACCGGTTCTGTAATGATCACCAGACAGTGCCCGATTAAGCGCCTGAACTGTGATCGAGGCAATAGCGTCGACGCTGTGGTCTTGTGCACGTCGATACGAGAATAAACCCATGCTCCACTGGCCAGGTCGGGTCGACGATTGGGGGTTCGAGTGGGTGAGGACAAGGTCGCGGCCGCCGAGCAGCTGGCCGAGCGCTACCGTTCCCTGGTCGAGCACACGCCCGACGCCATCTGCGTGCACGAGCGCGGCGTCGTCGTCTACGTCAATCCCGCCACGGTGCGCTTGCTGGCCGCCGACAGCGTCGACGATGTGATCGGCAAACCCCTCACCCAGTTCATCCATCCCAGCTCCGTCCCGGGAATGCTGGACCGGATCAGCCACCTGACCACCCAGGGGGCCGCCGCCGACCCGGCCGAGATAACGCTGGTCCGTGCGGACGGCGTGCTGATGCCCGTGGAGATCGTGTCGGTGCTCACGCCCTGGCACGACCACCTTGCCTATCAGGTGGTCATCCACGACCTCACCGCTCAGCGACACGCCGAGGCCGCCCAACGATTGGCCGAACAGCATTTCACCACCGTCGTCTCGCAACTGGAGGAGGGCGTGGTCGTGATCGATCCGGACGGCCGCATCGAATCCGCCAACCCGGCGGCCATGCGCGTCTTCGGCAGCGACGAGTCCGACGACGCGCTCATCGGCAAGACGATCCAGTCGCTGCCGCTGACCCTGCTGGACGCGAACGCGCAGCCGCTGGCGCCCACCCGGCACCCGATCGCCCGCACGCTGGCCACCGGCGAGACCATCACCGGCTTCGTCTTCGGCGTCGACCGGCCCGACGGACACCGGCGCTGGCTGTCGGGCAGCAGCCGCCTGCTCAATCCCGGCGATCCGCGCTCGTCCGCGGTGTCCTCGTTCGCCGACATCACCGAATTCCGGGCCAGCAGGCGGCAACTGGAGTACCAGGCCACGCACGACTCGCTGACCGGCCTGGCGAATCGTTCGCTGGTCCTGTCGCAGCTGGCCGGCGCGCTGGCCACCAGCGAGAACCTGCCGGTGTCCACGGTGCTGTTCATCGACCTGGACGGGTTCAAGGCGATCAACGACACGCTCGGGCACGCCATCGGCGACACGGTGCTGCAGATCGTCGCGCAACGGTTGCAGCGCGCGCTGCGCGGCGACGACATCGTCGGCAGGCTCGGCGGCGACGAGTTCCTGGTGCTGTTGTCCGGCGGCACCCGGCGGGTGGATATCGACGCGCTGGTGGCCAGGCTGCGTTCGACCATGGCCGAGCCGATCATCGCGCGCGGGCACCGGATCGAGGTGAACGCCTCGATCGGCGTCACCGCCCTCGCCGTCGGTGACCGGCGCACTCCCGAGGCCGTGCTGCACGACGCGGACCTGGCGATGTACCGGGCCAAGCCGTCCGGGCACCGCGAGGGCACGGTCAGCTTGGGACGCAGGCCGAACAACACGCACGCGTCCTGACCGGTCCGATCGACGATTCTCGAAGAATTTCGCGGTTCACCGGAATACTCGCGGTGCGCGAAACTGTTGCAACACTTCTATGACCAGTTCCCGGTGGTCGGGCACAGCACGCCAGTAACCGTCGCGCACAACGACGCGTGGTGGGCGGCGCGACACCGGGTACACCTGCGGATACGGCGACTACGCCGCAACCGCAGTAGACTCGACAACCTTGTTTTCCGAACGTTCGCATGCCTATTGCCCTGCGTGTGTAGCGTTCGCTCGGCTCATCGCGGTGAAGGAGTTCAGTTTGCCCGACCTCACTCAGGACCGTGCCGCACGTGACGGCGCGCCCGAGCTGACCCGCGAGACCGAACAGGAACAGAAATACCTGTCGGTGCTGTACGAACGGCTCGACGAGATGCGCGACTACGCGCGCAACCGATTGCGCACCGTGCTGCTGGAATCCGGCGGCACCCCGCAGGCCCGCAGCGAACGCGAGTCGTTCAGTCAGCTCTATAACGAGGACCTCGCGAAATACGATGCGGCCGAACACGGCCTGTGTTTCGGCCGGATCGACCTCGACGACGAATATCGCTACATCGGCAGGCTCGGCATTCTCGACGAGAAAGACGACTACGAGACGCTGCTGCTCGATTGGCGCGCCCCGCTGGCCCGCCCCTTCTACCTGGCCACCACCGCGGCACCGGACGGCGTGACCCGGCGCAGGCACATCCGCTCGCGCAACCGCACGGTCACCGCGATCAACGACGAATACCTCGACCTGGATGCCGCCCGGCAGGCCGGTGCGGCCGACGGCGACGCCGGGGTGGGCGCCGAGAGCGCGCTGCTCGCCGCGCTCAATGCCGCCCGCACCGGCCACATGAACGACATCGTCGAGACCATCCAGCACGAGCAGGACGCGATCATCCGCTCGGAACACAAGAGCGTGCTGGTGGTGCAGGGCGGGCCGGGCACCGGCAAGACGGCCGTCGCGCTGCACCGCGCCGCGTATCTGCTCTACACCTACCGCCAGCAGCTGGCCAAGAGCGGCGTGCTGATCATCGGGCCGAACGCCACCTTCCTGGACTACATCGGCCAGGTGCTTCCCTCGCTCGGCGAGACCGGCGTGCTGCTGTCCACCATCGGCGACCTCTACCCGGGTGTGAAGGCCACCCGCGAGGACTCGTTGCGGGCGGGCGAGATCAAGGGCTCCCTCGACATCCTGGAGGTGCTCAAGCAGGCCGTGCGCGACCGGCAGGAGGTGCCGGGCGAACCGGTCCGGCTCAGCTTCGACGGCTATCAGGTGACCCTGGATCGCAAGATCGCCACCAGGGCGCGCGGCCGGGCCCGTTCCTCGCGGCGCCCGCACAATCTGGCCAAGCCGATCTTCACCAGCGCGGTCATCGACGCGCTCACCGAACAGCTCGCCGAGACCATGGGAGCTGATCTGTCCGGTGGTCCAGGGGGGATGGCAGGAGGCGCAGCCGACGGGGTGGGTAAGCACGGCCTGCTCAGCCGCACCGACATTGCCGAGATCCGCGACGAGATGCGGGCCGATCAGGAGATTCAGCAGGCCATCGGCAAGCTGTGGCCGCTGCTGTCCCCGCAGGACGTGCTCGCCGACCTGCTGGCCGACCCCAAGCGGCTCGACCGCGTCGCCAGCGCGCTGTCGGCGCAGGACCGGGCGGAGCTGGTGCGACCGGACAACGGTGAGTTCAGCGCCGCCGACGCTCCGCTGCTCGACGAGCTGGCCGAGCTGCTCGGCGTGGACGACACCGAGGAACGCGAACGCTCCCGGCGCCGCTGGCGGGCCCAGCTGGCCGAGGCACAAGACGCGCTGGACATCCTGACCGGTTCGGCGCCACAGGATCTCGAAGACGAGCTCGACCCGGAAATCCTGATGGCCTACGACCTGATCGACGCGAGTCAGCTCGCCGAACGCCAGGACGTGCGCGCCAGGCAGACCACCGCCGAGCGCGCGGCGGGCGACCGCACCTGGACCTATGGCCACGTCATCGTGGACGAGGCGCAGGAGCTGTCGGAGATGGCGTGGCGAATGGTGATGCGGCGCATCCCGAATCGCTGGATCACCGTGGTCGGCGATGTCGCGCAGACCGGCGACCCGGCGGGCGCGTCCTCGTGGCAGCGGGTGCTGGAACCGTATGTGGCCAAGCGGTGGAAGCTCACCGAGCTGACCGTGAACTACCGGACACCGGCCGAGATCATGGACGTGGCCGCCGACGTGCTCGCCGCGATCGATCCCGAGGCGTCCGCGCCGCGCTCGGTGCGCGACAGCGGGAACCCACCGCGCGGATATCGGGTCACCGCGGGCGAGGTGCGCGACCAGGTCGCGAAGTTGGTCGCCGGGGAGACCGGGCCCGGCACGACCGCGGTGATCGCGCCGCACACCCTGGTCGAGGAGTTGGCCGAGCTGGCTGACGCGTCGGTGCGGGTGCTGACCGTGCACGACGTGAAGGGTCTGGAGTTCGACGCGGTGTATCTGGTCGAGCCACAGGCGATCCTGGACGAATCCCCGCGCGGTCTCAACGATCTCTACGTGGCGTTGACCCGCGCCACGCAACGCCTCGGCGTGGTGCACAGCCAAGACCTGCCCGAGGTACTGAGCTCCCTGGCTTAACCCCCACCGAAGGCCCCTCCATTCCGCCCCCAGGCCAAAGGCGCCCTCCAGTCGAGACTTTCACTCGACTGAACGGCGCCTTTGATCCGTCTACCGTACTGAGGGTGCCCTTCGGTCGAACGACATCCTGGACCGAAGGGGGCCTTCGGTCGGGGTGGAGCGGCTAGCGGACGGTGTGCACGATCAGGACGTCCGAGCGGGACTTGCGGGCGACGTCCGAGGGGACGGAGCCGAGCAGGCGGCCGGTGAGGGTGTTCAGGCCGCGGTTACCGACTACGAGCAGGTCGGCGTCCACGTCCTTGAGCAGCGTGAGCAGGGACTCGACGGGCTCGCCGACGACGGCGCGCTCGACGATGTCTTGCGCGCCCGCGGCGACGGCCTTGTCCCGCGCGGTGCGCAGGATCTCGTTGGTGGGGGCGGACCCGCGCACCTGGTAGGCCTCGTCCTTGAGCACATCCGCGGCGGCGGCCACGTCGCGATCGTCGGTCGGGTAGTAAGCACACGCGATGACCAGGGTCGCGGCGGACACTCCAGCCAGCGCGGCGGCCTTCTCGACGGCGACGTACGACGAGTCCGAGCCATCAGTACCGACAACAATGGTCCGGTAGGCGGTCATACTCTCCTCCAACTGTGTCAGGGTGCCTACGCCCGGGTGCACCACCAAGACGTGCCCCGGCGCAGCGACTTGCGTCGACCCTAGCGGCAAACAGACCGGAATTAACAGAAATCGCAGCACATCACATTGCCGGTGTCCTGGCATTGGCGCCACCCGTTCGCCAGGGAATGCGGGAAGGGCATCGGCAAGCTGGGCGGACACAATTGCCCGGCCGGAAAACTGTGATGAAGCACAACCGCGACGAACGATCTTGTCCCCCTGGGATATTCGTCACATACCAGGCAGGATCGGACAGACATCAGCCCGTCGCGGCGCGCAAATCACGCGCCGGGACGGGCCGCTGGAGCCTGGGACTACCGTGCCGTTACGGCCACTGTTGGTAGTTCGCCCAGAATAAGCCGAGAATCGCTCCGATGATGTCCATGCCTTCCTCTCCCTGCAGTAAAAAGGACGCGCAATATTAGCGCGGCAAGCGGGGTCAGAGGTCGAAAAGCGGTCCGGTGATGGTCAATCCGAGGTCGTCGACATGGGCGAAGAACGCGAACAGCATCAACGCGGCGCCGGCCAGCGCCAGGTTCTTGTTGAAGTTGACCATTTCGCCCTGTTTGGCCTGCGGATCCGTTTCCTTCCAGAACTGATGCATCATCACCGCGGTCACCACCAGTAGCGCCGCGAGCAGTAGCGACCCGAGATCGGCCCACACACCCAGCAGCACCATCAGCCCGCCGAGACCGAACAGCGCCCCCGACCCCAGCACCGACAGCTTCGCCATCGGCACGCCCTTGCTCGCCGAATAGCCCGCCATCGCTTCGGTCTGCATGAAGTGCCCGACCGCCGAGCTCAGGAACAACACCGAGAACAACACCCGCCCGATCAACACCACGACATCCATGTCCAGCTCCCTCAATTGGCTGACAGTAGGTAGTGCAACATTCAACTAAGTATCCCCGGAGGTATTCCCCTGGGGCCGCGGTCGAATGGTCGAAAACGGTCGGCCCAGCAACTACGACCTGGTCGGTATGACCTTTGCCGTGACCTCGTTGCGCGAGCGTAGCGAATTCTTGGCGTATTCCAGTGGAGCCATTCCGACTTCCGCGGTGAACTCCCGCGAGAAGTGCGCCTGATCGAAGTATCCCAGTTCCGCAGCCAATGTGGCGAGATCTTCGGTACGTCCGCGGGCGAGTAGTTCGGCGCCGTCCTGCAGGCGGTACCGGCGCAGCACCCATTTCGGGCCCGCGCCGACGTAGCGGCGGAACATGCGCTGCAAGGTGCGGGTCGGCACATCGAATCGGTCGGTGATCTGATCGACCCTGGTCAGCTCCTGGTCGTTGGCCATCGCGTCGATGATGCGCAGCACCAGGCGGTAGGTCGGATCGTCGGCGGCGGCGGGCGCGGCGAAGAAGTCTTCGACGATGGCGCGGCGTTGCTCGTCGGTGGGTACGGCGAGGACGCGGTCGGCTAGGTCGTGCGCGTCGGGCATGACGTCGGCGAGTTCGACCGAGATGTCGCGGAACGAACCGACATCGAGTCCGGTGAACGCGCCGAAGCCGCCCGCGCGGAAGCGCAGGCCGAAGACCTCGCCCTCGCCGCTGAGTTCCCTGACGAATTTGGTTGTACACACGCCGTTGACGAAACCGCCTGTGCGCGTTGCGGATCGCTCGAAGGTGACGTTCACGCTCGGATAGGAGAGCACCTCGGCCCGGTACGGCGGCCTGCCGCGCAGGTCCCAGCGCACCGACCAGTGCCACTCGACGAACCGGTCCACGGCGGGGCCCGCGGGCAACCGGGCCAGCGAGCGGTACTTGGCCTGTTCGTCGGGGTGCAGGATGCCGGTGGTGTCGGCCGGTGCCGCCGGATTGCGCGGTAGCGGCCCGGAATCAGTGCCGTCGGACATGATTTCGCTCCCGTCCGGCTCCGTGTCGCGTTCTTACAAGACCAACAGTGCGCGGCCGAGCAGGATCAATGTCATGACAAACACCGTGAATCCCATTGCCGAGGGCTACCACTCCATCACCTGTTTCCTCGCGGTCGGCGACGGCAACAAGGCCATCGACTTCTACTCCGCCGTCTTCGGCGCCGAGGTGATCAGCCGCAACGACCTCCCCGACGGCCAGCCCGCCCACGCCGAACTGAAGATCGGCGACTCCACCCTGCAACTCGGCATGCCGATACCGGCCAACAACGTGCTCGCCCCGAACGGCGAATGGGTGCACACCTCGATCGTGCACTACTGCCCCGACGTCGACGACGTCATCAAGCGCGCCACAGACAACGGCGCCCGCAGCGCCGAAGCCCCCCAAACCTTCGTCACCGGAGACCGTTTCGCCGTAGTAATCGACCCCTTCGGCCACCGCTGGGCAGTGATAACCAAGGTCGAAGACGTCCCCCGCGAAGAAGCCGAACGCCGAGTAAACGAATGGATGGCCACCCAAACCTAACCCACCCCACCCCCAAAAATCCGCACCCTTTGCCGCGCCAGACACGGTGTGTCCCACGGCAAGTCGGGGTGCGGATCCCAAGAGAGGGTGCGGGAAAACAGCCAGCCCACGGCTCACACCACCGCCCAAGCTGCACGCCAGGCCCACGATAGGGCCCACTCCCGCACCCACCTCCACGCCGGACACGGCGTGCCCCACAGCAAGCCGGGGTGCAGATCCCGAAAGAGAGGCAGGTATACGGCACGCACTACCGCCCAGGCTGCGCGCCGGACACACGGTAGACAACACCCCCGCACCCACTTCCGCGCCGGAGACGTTGCGTCGCACGATAGGTCGAGGTGCGGATCCCGAGAGAGAGTGCGGGAACACAGCATGCACTCGATCCACAGCACCATCCAGCCCGCATGTCGGGCGCTCACTAAACCTCGCCCCCGCACAACATCCAGCGCCAGACACAGTGTGTCGCACCACAATTCGGTACGCGGAACCCCAGGGGAAGTGGGGGAATACAGCAGGCACGCGGCTCGCACCACCGCCCAGCCGACACGTCGGTCCCACGTTAGACCGCACTCCCGCACCCACTACCGCGCCCGACACGGCGTGTCGCACGGCAAGTCCGGGTGCAGATCCCGAAAGAGAGTGCGGGAATACAGCAAGCCTTCGGCTCGGTGCCTGCCCATCCGGCCCGGGCGGCGGAGGGACCGCTGCGCTCAACTCAGTCCGGCGGCGTCCATGCCGCGCAGTTCTTTCTTGAGGTCGGCTATCTCGTCGCGGAGGCGGCCTGCGAGTTCGAATTGGAGTTCGCGGGCTGCGTTCATCATTTGGGCGGTGAGCTCTTTGACCAGGTCGGCGAGTTCGGCGCGGGGCATCGACTTGATGTCGCGGCCCTCGTAGACGCCGGCGCTGACCGCGCGGCCGGGTTCGCCTTGGGCGCGGCGGCCTCGGCTGGAGTTGCGGCCGGAGCCGCCGACTTCGACCTCGGTCTCGTCGGCCTCTTTGTATACCTGGTCGAGGATGTCGGCGATCTTCTTGCGCAACGGTTTCGGGTCGATGCCCATTTCGGTGTTGTAGGCGACCTGCTTGGCTCGGCGGCGATCGGTCTCGTCGATCGCGTGCCGCATCGAGTCGGTGATCTTGTCGGCGTACATGTGCACCTCGCCGGAGACGTTGCGCGCCGCGCGGCCGATCGTCTGGATCAGGCTGGTGCTGCTGCGCAGGAAGCCTTCCTTGTCCGCGTCGAGGATCGCGACCAGCGACACCTCGGGCAGGTCGAGACCCTCACGCAGCAGGTTGATGCCGACCAGCACGTCGTACTCGCCGAGGCGCAACTGCCGCAGCAGTTCCACGCGACGCAACGTGTCGATCTCCGAGTGCAGGTACCGCACCCGCACGCCCAACCCGAGCAGATAATCGGTGAGGTCCTCGGACATCTTCTTGGTGAGCGTGGTGACCAGCACTCGCTCGTTCTTCTCGGTGCGCAGCCGGATCTCGTGCACCAGGTCGTCGATCTGGCCCTTGGTCGGCTTCACCACCACCTTCGGATCGACCAGCCCGGTCGGGCGGATGACCTGCTCGACGACCTCGCCGCCGACCTGGCCCAGTTCGTACGGACCGGGGGTGGCCGACAGGTACACCGCCTGACCGATCCGGTCGGCGAACTCCTCCCAGGTGAGCGGCCGGTTATCTACCGCGGACGGCAGCCGGAAGCCGAATTCGACCAGGTTGCGCTTGCGCGACATGTCGCCCTCGTACATGCCGCCGATCTGCGGCACCGTCACGTGCGACTCGTCGATGACGAGCAGGAAATCGTCGGGGAAGTAGTCGAGCAGCGTCGCGGGCGCCGACCCGGCCGGGCGTCCGTCGATGTGCCGCGAGTAGTTCTCGATGCCGGAGCAGAAGCCGACCTGCCGGATCATCTCCAGGTCGTACTGGGTTCGCATGCGCAGCCGCTGGGCCTCGAGCAGTTTGCCCTGCCGTTCCAGCTCGGCCAGCCGCACTTCCAGTTCGGCCTCGATGTCGCGCACCGCGCGCTCCATCCGGTCCGGGCCCGCCACGTAGTGGGTGGCCGGGAAGATGCGCAGCATGTCGACCTGGCGGACCACGTCGCCGGTGAGCGGGTGCAGGTAGTACAGCGCCTCGATCTCGTCACCGAAGAACTCGATGCGGACCGCCAGCTCCTCGTAGGACGGGATGATCTCGACGGTGTCGCCGCGCACCCGGAACGAACCGCGGGTGAACGCCATGTCGTTGCGGGTGTACTGCACATCGACCAGCAGCCGCAGCAGCGCGTCGCGGTCGACCTCGCCGCCGACCTCGAGCTGCACGGACCGATCGAGGTAGGACTGCGGGGTGCCGAGGCCGTAGATGCAGGACACCGACGCGACCACCACGACGTCGCGCCGGGACAGCAGGCTAGATGTCGCCGAGTGCCGCAGCCGCTCGACGTCGTCGTTGATCGAGCTGTCCTTCTCGATGTAGGTGTCGGTCTGCGCGATGTACGCCTCGGGTTGGTAGTAGTCGTAGTAGGAGACGAAGTACTCGACGGCGTTGTTCGGCAGCATCTCCCGCAGCTCGTTGGCCAGCTGCGCGGCGAGGGTCTTGTTCGGCGCCATCACCAGCGTCGGGCGCTGTAGCCGCTCGATGAGCCAGGCGGTGGTGGCCGACTTGCCGGTGCCGGTGGCGCCGAGCAGGACGACGTCGCGCTCCCCCGCCTTGATCCGGCGTTCCAGCTCCTCGATGGCGGCGGGCTGATCACCGGCGGGCACGTGCTCGCTGACCACCTGGAAGCGCGCGTCGCTGCGCTCGATCTCGCCGACGGGCCGGTGCTCGGAGTGGGCGAGCGGTGTCTCGCCCGCGACCCTCTCCTCGTAGCCTTCCGTCGGAATCTCGGTTGCGAATGCCATGCTCACCAGCCTAAGCCCAGCCACCGACAGATTTCCTCGGTCGCGCGGTCGGTGGCTGCCACGACACGCGGACCCCGGGCGGTGGCGTTCGCCGAGTCCCGCTAGTAAAACCCCGGCCGAACATCCCCAATTCCCGGGTGCGATAAACCTGCGACGGGTAAGTTTTACCGGACCAATACCAGGCTTTACCGGGACAATACCGTTTCACTCTCAGGCGTCGTTATGTGTCCGAAATGTCCCTTGCGCCAACACATTTCGTATCCAAAAACATATCGCGCCAATCCGCCCGATCACCATTTACCGGGTGTACTCTGACGTGGTTGTTCGGACAACAAAGTTCGGATGTGGCGAAGGACTAGAGCCATGAGAGGTCTGATTCCATTGCTCAATACCGTGCCGACCACCGGCTTCGCAGGCAGTATCGCTCGACACATCCGTGCCGCGGTACCCGGTCTCCATCACAACGTCGCCGTCCCGCCGAACACCGCGTTACCGCCCGGCCATCCGCCGCATCGACCGCACGTCGAGTTCTTCAACCTGGCGGAGCACACCAGCACCGACAGCAAGGGCTTCGTCCGCCAGGTCGAGCGCTACCACCACGAACCGTGGGGCGTATATATGGCGCGCATCGTGCCCGTCCCGCACCACCACTACCTGGAGTCCTGGCTGCTGCCCGAGCTCTCGCTGCGGGTCACCTGTGCCCGGCGCAACCCGGCGCACCACATCGACCACGACTTCCACCTCGATATCGGCGAGTTCACCCAGGTCGCGCCGAAGCGCTGGAAGGCCGTCGACCACTACCTCGACATCGAGGTACATCGCGGCCACCGCGTCGAACTGCTCGGCGTCGACGACCTGCTGGCCGCCCACGCGGCCGGTTTGGTGGACACAGCGCAGGCGCACCGGGCCTTCGAGTGCGCCACGGCCGCACTGGACGGGCTCGCCGCCAACGACCACTGCGTCGAGGACTGGCTCGCCACCCAGGGCATCACGCTCACCTGGATGTAACCGGCACGCCACTCGACTCCGACGTCGGGGCGGTAGATTCTGAATGCATGACGCAGGCACCCTCTGTTGACGTGCATCGGCCCAAGGTCGAGTACTTCGACCTCACGGACCTGACGAACACGGATCCGAAAGGATTCGTGCGGCCGGTCGAGCAGTACCACGTGGAGCCGTGGGGCCTGTACATGGCGCGAACCTCCGACCATGAACAGTTCCACTACATCGAATCGTGGCTGCTGCCCGACTTGGCGCTGCGCGCCTCGATCTTCCACTACCACCCGGAGCATCAGCGGGATCAGGACTTCTACCTCGACCTCGGCGAGTTCGGTCAGGTAGCGCCCGACCGGTGGAAGTCGGTGGACCACTATCTGGACATCATCGTGCGCACCGGTCGCAACACCGAGTTGCTCGACGTCGACGAGCTGCTCGCCGCGCACGCGGCCGGCCTGCTCACCGCAGTCCAGGCGCAGGCCGCCATCGAAACCGCCACCACCACCATCGACGGCATCGCCGCCAACGACTACCGCCTCGAGCACTGGCTCGCGCAGCGCGGCATCACGCTCATTTGGAAATAGCGGAAGCGACGAATCACCCAACGCGACAACGGATCTCAGAGGTACACGGGTAACCCGGTCGAGTAACGGCTAACTCATTCGTCGCATCGCCGCCAGGCGCCGACGACATTGTCCCGCACCTGAGTCCGGCCTGATTTCGCGGGCGGCGGACGAGCTGCTAGCGATCCCGCCACGCGAGCATGCGCGGGTAGGCGGCGGCGAACCATGGTTCCTTGACGTCGATGTACGCGGTCATCGCGTCCGGACCGGCCGATCCTGCCGCTTTCGCCTCCGCCGCGCGCTTCAGCTCGAGGTATTCGGCGCGCGCGTCGGCGTCGGCGCGCAGCCAGTCACGAAATAGCAGGGCGTACTCCTGCCCCGGTGAACCTGCCACGCGAACATGGACATTCGCGAGTCGGCCGGGGTCGGCGTTCTGGTGGTAGCGCTTGGTCCACAACGTGACGTCCGTCCCCGCCGGATCCTGCGGTGTCGGTCGCGGACAGTCCTCGGTAACCTCCGGCCGAACCGGAAAACCCGCCGCGCCCAACGCATCTCGCAGTCCGTCGGCGACGGCCAGGTCTGCGACGGTGATCTGCAGATCGATCACATCCTTGGCGGGCAGGTCCGGCACCGCGGTCGATCCGATGTGGTCGATCCGCGTCGCGGAGGCGCCGCACGCCACCCACAGCCGGGCGATGAGCCGCTGCGCCTGCACACCCCATTCCGGGTTCGCGGGCACGACCCGTATTTCTTTCCGGCGTGCGGGTGTCCCGGTGCGCAGGTTGTGCTCGAACGGCACCAACCGTTCCCGCCACAACTGCCGGACCCCGCCCTCGATCGCCGCCGGCGCCCCACTGTTGTCGAGCAACACATCGGCGACCGCACGCCGCTGCTCATCGGTGGCCTGCGCGGCTATACGCGCACGGGCGTCGGCTTCGGCGACGCCACGGAATTCGACGAGTCGGCGCAATCGAGTTTCCGCATCGACATCGACGACAATAACCAGATTCATCAATGGCGCGAGACCATTTTCGACCAGCAATGGAATATCTTGCACGACAATGGCGTCGCGCGGTGCCGCCGAAATGAGTTCGGCGGTGCGTTTACCCACCAGCGGATGCGTTATCGAGTTCAAGGTCGCGCGCGATTCGTCGTCGGCGAATGCCTTGGCCGCCAATGCCGGTCGGTCCAGGCTGCCGTCGGCCGCTAGAATCTCGCCGCCGAACGCCGCGACGAGCGCCGCGAGGCCCTCGGTACCTGGCGCGACGACCTCCCTGGCGATCAGGTCGGAGTCGACGATCACCGCACCGAAGTCGGCGAGAATCCGCGCCACCGTCGACTTGCCCGCTCCCATGCCTCCGGTGAGGCCGATCCGCAACATTCGACCAGTCTCGCATCCTTCGATCGGCGGCGGACTCACCACCCGCCCGCCCACACCGCCGGACAGTGCCGCAAGGACCGACGTTCGACTATGGCGACACAGTCGAGCTGGTTACCCATCCGGGCCGCGGTTTCCACCTGCCACCGCCGTAATTGCCCGATCCGTGACGAGGCCGAGACCATCTCGCAACAATTCCGGCCGGACCGGGTTCATCGGCGACAACTTTCCGACACGCCGGGGCAATTACTTGCGCAAAATACTCTGCGTGGCACATTCGTTCGGCTAATCTTCGCCCTGGCGATCGGAGCGCCAGCACCAGCAAGCAAAGGAACACCATTGGGCACCAGAATGAACCAGACGGCTCGCCACCGCCTGGGTATGGCGGGCGGCATGCACTGCATCCACATCCCCGCCGTCGCGGCCGCGTTAGCCGAACACCGCCGCACATGGTTCAGCGCACTGCTCAGCCCGGCTCGACATAGCTTCGCCGCTATGCGAAAACGCTCCGTCGTCCCGTCCGTCCGGTGGGTGCCCGCCACCGCAAGCTGACCTGAGACTTCGAGAACTGGTTCGAGAAGTGGCCCAGCCCCCGCCAGGGCTGGGCCACTCTCATGCCCGAATCAACCCGCTCGGCTTGCGCCGGGTCCCGGGTTGCTGTGTCGGCATCGAATTCGGCGGAACCGGATAGGGAATCCCGGTCGTCGCCGTACCCAACGCGATATTCGGGCCGCATTGGGCGACCGCGGCATCCATTTTCGGTTTCGGATCGGGCAGCACCGGTTTCGCGATATTCGGTGCCGAGCCGAAATCGAAGGCGGAGGTCATATCGCCGGTGACGCCGCGTCGCCACGCGGTCACATTCGGCACCTCCACTCCGAACCTGGTTTCCAGCAGTCGCAGCTGTGAGGTGTGGTCGAAGGTCTCCGAGGCGACGAGCCCGCCCCGGGTGTACGGCGAAATCACCAGCGCGGGAACGCGGTAGCCCAAACCTATCGGACCGGCGATGCCCTTCGCGGCGGACACGCGGTCCAGCGGCACGGTGAGGAACTCGCCAGGGGTACCCGGCGGCGGGGTCGGCGGGGTGACGTGGTCGAAGAAGCCGCCGTTCTCGTCGTAACTGATGATGAGCGCGGTTTTCTCCCACACCTTCGGGTTCGAGGTGAGGATGTCGAGCAGCTGCACGATGCCGAACGCGCCGAATGCCGCTGGCAGCGCGGGATGTTCGCAGTTCAGCAGCGACGGGATCACCCAGGACACCGCGGGCAGCGTGTCATTGGCGACGTCGGCCTGAAAGTCGTTGGGGTACACCGGCGCCATGCCGCGGCGCGCCAATTCCGAGTTCGGGTCGGCGGATTGGGTGAAGCAGCCGAGCATGCCGTCGAGGATCACCGAGGAGAGCGGGCCGACGTCGCGGTTGTTGTAGACCTTCCAGCTGACGCCCGCTTCGGACAGGTTCTCCGGGTAGGTGCGCCAGCTGTAGACGTGCTGCGGAATCAATTTCGGGGTTTCCACCAGCGGGCCGCCCGCGAGGCCGTCCGGGTCGATGGTGCCGCTGATCCAGTACAGCCGGTTCGGGTCGGTGGGGCCGAGCACCGAGCAGTGGTAGTTGTCGCACAGCGTGAAGGCGTCGGCGAGCGCGGTGTGGATCGGAATGTCTTCGGGCAGGTAGTAACCCATCGCCGCGGGCGCGTTGGCCGCTCCGACGCTGGCCACCGACATCGGCATCCACTGGTCGTTGCGGCCGCCGTTCCAGGATCGGTGCATGCCCTCCCAGGAGTGGTCCGGGTCGTTGATGCATTCGCCGTCGAGCGTGGCGCCGCGAGTGGTGTCGAGGCGGAAGGGATTCACGTAGCCGTCGGGGCCGGGGCCCGCGCCGGGCGTCCAGCCGTACTGCCGCCACGCCGTCGACGGGTCGTCGAAGCCGCGCACGCCGGACAGGGTGCCGAAATAGTGGTCGAAGGAGCGGTTTTCCTGCATCAGCAACACGAAGTGCTCGATATCGCCGAGGCCGCCCATCCCCGCGGGGTCGGCGGCGTAGGCCCGCTCGATGATCGGGTTGGCCCATGAGGCCAACGCGCCCACCGCACCGGCCGCCGCCGCCTTCGCTAGGAATTGTCTGCGATTGAGCCCACTGAATGGCCCCGCTGCGCACATGTCTTCGGCCGACCTTTCCGCCAGGGCTGTCGAGCAGAGTTTCGCGATCCGCGCCGACCATACCCGACGTGCTGCGACGCCGCAGAGAAAGATCGTTTAGCCGAGCCGCGAAGTGAGCAGAACCACGGTGCGGGTTGGCGATTCCTGAATGGTTGCCCGATAGCTGCCCGAAACATCATACCGTTCTGCGCGTTTCACCCGTTTTGCCCGCTTTCATCCCACGGCGGATACGGATTCCCGCGCGGGCGTGGCCAAGTCGGCGGCGCCACGCCGAAACCTGCGCCACACCAAAAACGCGGTGGCACCGAAGCCGAGGCACAGGCCGAGCCAGATGCCGGGCGCGCGCCACCCCAGACCGAAACCGAAGATGGCCATGGCGGGCACACCGATCGCGAAGTAGCCGATCAGCGTGCTCTGCATCCCCGCCTTGGTATTTCCGATGCCACGCAGCAGCCCGATGGAAAGGTTTTGCGAGCCTTTGCAGTACTGCTGGACGATGGCGAACCACAGCAGGGTCGAGGCAGCGGCGACGACCGCGGTGTCGTCGTGGTGCGAGCCGAGGAACGGCGCGAGCACCGCGCTGGGGAACAGGACGTAGCCGAGGCCGACCACGGTCATGAAGGCGAAGCCGAGGGTAAAGGTGCGGCGGGCGATGTCCGCCACCGCAGGTCGGTCACCCTGCCCGATCGTGCGACTCACCAGGATCGAAGAGCCTTGGGAGAGACCGATATTGACCTGGTAGACGATGTAGGCCAGTTGGTTGACGATATTGCTCGCGGCCAGCGCCACCGGCCCGAAGCCGCCCATCAGTACCGCGGCGATGGAGGTGATCGCCGCCTCCGCACCGTAGGTCAACGAGATCGGCGTACCCATCCTGACAATTCGCGTGATGGTTGCTCGGTCCGCCTGCCACGCCCGCAGGGACAGCAGATCGCCGAGCAGCGGGTCGCGTTTGACGGATCGTAGATAGAGACCGAAGGTCCATAGCTGAACGAGGGTGGTGGACAGGCCGATTCCGGCCAGGCCGAGTTTCGGGACGCCGAGCCAGCCGAAGATGAACAGCGCGTTCAGTATTGCGTTGACGCCGATCGACAACAGCGTCACTCGTAAGAGCGAACCCGCGCGGCGCAGGCCGACGGCGAACTGCCGCAACACGTTCGACCACAACATCGGGATCAGGCCTGGTGCGAGCGTCCACATGATCGGGCGCCCCAGTTCCAGGACAGCGGGATCCTGGCCGAGCCACCGCAGCGCGTAGCCGAGCGCGATCAGGATCAGCGCGCCTGCCGTCGCGGTCAGGGTGGCCACGAATGCCGCGGCGCGGACGAACCCGCGGATCTCCGCGCGTGCCTGATCATCGATATCGCCACGACCGGTGCGCTTTTCGCTACCTCCGACCGCCTCCGCGATCATGTTCCCGACGCCGGTGATCATGCCGACGCACATGGTGCGCAGCTGGTTGTACAGCAGCAGCGCGAGACCGCCCGCGGCCACGGACGCGACACCGAGCAGTCCCATCATCGCCAGATCGACGGTGGTCAGCGCCACCTGGGCGAGCTGAATTCCGGCGATCGGGGCGGCCAGCGCGATGATGGCTCGATACGGTCGAACGTTCATCGGACCTAAGCTCCCGTCTGCTCGACGTTGCCTGCCGCCAGCCGTACCGATTCGTCGTATGCCCGGCAGAGCCTGATGATTCGCTGCTGCGCCGCACGGTCGTAGAGGCCGCGCTCGTGCAGCCAGTCATCGTCGTACACGGTGTCGAGGTACTTCTCCCCCGCGTCGCACACCAGCACGATCACCGTGCTGCCCGCGGGCACCTGCACGAGGCGGCGCAGCGCCACCTGGATTGCGGCGCCGCCGGTTCCGCCGACCAGGATGCCGGTGCGCCGGGCGACCACCCGCGCGGTGGCGAACGCGTCGATGTCGCGGACGCGGCAGTCCTCGTCGATGGCGTCGTATTTCACGTTGCCGCCCACCGGGAATCCGGCGGGGCTGCCCGCGCCGGTCTGCCAGTAGCCGGCGCCCGCGCCACCGAAGATGATGGAGCCGGTGGGCTCGACACCGAGTGCGTGCACGCGGGAGCCGAGCCTGCGGAGCTCTTCGACTGTGCCGCAGAGGGATCCACCGGTGCCGACCGCCCCGACGAGGTAGTCGACGTCGGTGTTCAGGTCGGCGAGGAGTTCACGGGCGAGGCCGCGGTAGCCCGCGTTGTTGTGCGGATTGTTGTGCTGGTCCGGACGATAGGCGCCGGTGCGTGCGGCGATCTCGGCGGCGATCCGCCTGCGTTCGACGGTGCTCGGTCCGCCGCTGGTGCCGCTGTCCACCGAAACCAGCTGGGCACCCATCGCTTTCATGGCGCGCAGCTTGTCTTTGGCGGCATGGTCGTCGACAACGGCGGTGAAGCTGTAGCCGCGTTCCAGGGCCATTAGCGCGAGTCCGGTGCCGGTGTTGCCGGAAGTCGGTTCGACGATGTGCCCGCCGGGGCGTAATTCGCCGCTGCGTTCGGCCTGCAGCACCATCTCGCGTGCCATCCGGACCTTCGCGGACCCCGTGGGGTTGAACTGCCCCAGCTTCAGCAGCAGGCGGGTGCCGGTGCCGGTGCGAATCAGTTCGAGCAGCGGGGTGGAGCCGATGAGTTCGGAGGCGGCGCGAACGATGTTCTCGCCGCGCCGAGGCAACTGGGTGGTCAGCGGTCGTGGTAGCACCGCATGTGTGTTTACTTGTCCAAGCGCCACCGGAACCGGCCTTCCTCGGCGGTGATGACTACCTTCGGCGGTAGTGGGAGCTGGTGGAATTCGCTCTCGTTCTTGTCCATCTGGTAGCCCGCCGTATTCGGGTACAGCAGCAGGTCACCGGGTGCGGGGCGTTGCGGCAGCGGTACTTTGCGCCAGGTGAGCACGTCGTATTCCATGCAGCTCGCACCGCCGACACAGGTGGCGATCGGTTCGGCGGCCGGATCGGGATTGCGGGGCACCAGGATCGGGTCAGGTAGGAACTCACTGCCCTTCCACTGTTCGGACACGCTCATGCTGAGTCCCTGCACGGTGGTGATGCCGTAGTCGAAGTTCTGTTTGTAGCCGAGGACTGGGAATACGGTAAAGCCCGCATCGATGAGTAAAGCGCGGCCGGGCTCGATATACAGCTGGATATCGTTGTCACGCAGATGATTCCCTAACGTATGCCCCTCGAACTCGGTCGCGAGGATGGCATCCAACATGTCGGCACCGGTCGGGGTCTGCGCATACGGATAGAACTTCTCGAGCCGTTTTCCGGCGTGGAACCAGTCGTCGCGCCGGTGTGCGAGAAAGGCGTTCCAGTCGTCGTCTCCGAGATAGCGGCAGGCGAAGCCGCCACCTATCGAGAGTGTGGTGATCGGTAGACCTCGCGCTTTTGTTTTGGCGCACAACCGGATCAGGTCGTAGGCCAGTTCGGCACGCGGTGCGACCGCATAGCCATCCAGGTGGAAGGAGAACCCGATCAATTCAACACTGGGCCGTAGTCGCGCACACAACGCGATCGCGGTGTCGAGATCCGTTGCCGATAAACCGAATCGGCTATGCGGTGCGTTCGGTGGCAACGTCCGCAACAGGATGCGCACCGGTCCCGCATTCCGCGCGGTCTGCGCGACCCGCTCCAGTTCATCGAGCGCGTCGATCGCGACCACACAGTCGTGCCTGGCGGCAAGTCGAAGCAGCCCATCCGTTTTCGCCGCGCCGGTCACCCCGATATCGCGGCCGCGGATGCCATGCGCCAGCGCGTGCACCAGTTCGGGCTCACTCGCGACATCCACGGCACCGTCGAGATCGGCGATCGCGGGCAGCCAGCAGCCTGCCTTGTTGGCCTTCTTGCCGTAATAAACCTGGCCGCGCACGCCGTGTCCGGCAAGCGTTTTCTGGAAGGACCGGAGGTTGGCGGCGAACTGTTCCGGGTAGACGACGTGGAACGGGCCGCCGACCGCGTACCGAATATCGAAGAGCAGCTCCCGATCCGCGCGTACCCGGCGCTGCCATTCCTGTTCCACCGCGGGGAGCGCCGGCAGATCGACCAGCGAAACGTTCAGGACCACAGTTCCACCCGCCGTCCGCGTCCCGCCGCCACCGCGCGGGTGGCCAGCGCATGGGCGACCGGGATGTCGGTGATGATCATGCCGCTGGCGAACGCGAACACTCGATCGTCGTCGCTGGCTCGTCCGGACGCCTTACCGGCCACGATGTCCGGCAGTTCGGCGTCGATGACCGGCGGACCGTCCGGCCCCGCCAGGCGGCTGCCCGTGACGCCGAGCTGTCCGGCGCTGGTGGCGATCGCGTAGTCGGCCGCGCGCAGGGCACCGCTCTCGACGCCCTTGCTGGCCACCGAGATCAGCAGTCCACCCGGCCGGAGCCATTCGGTGCGCACCTTGGGATGCGCGGCCCGGCCGGAGGCGACGACAACGATGTCGGACTCGGCGACCGCCGCGGGCACATCCTCGACGAGCTCGATCTGCCGATCGGGAAACCAGCGGTGCATTGCGGCAATGCTTTCGGCGATGCCATCGGGATGCGTGCCGAACAGCCGCAGCTTCTCCAGCCCCGGCAGTGCGGTCAGCAAGTACGGCAGCGTGTTTCGGCCCTGGATGCCGGTGCCGATCATGAGCGCGGTGGTGGCACCCTCGCGGGCACTGTGTTTCGCGATTATCGCGGTGGTGGCCGGTGTGCGGGCCGCCCCGACGCGCTGGCAGTCCATGAACGCGAACGGGAGACCGGTGGTGTCGTCGTACAGGCTGATGGTGGTGTAGTACTTGTCCGCGCTCGCGCTGCCCTGCCGGTAGGACGTCTTGAAACCGAGGTGCTCGAGCGAACTGTCGTAGCCGAGCATCGAATACGACACCGCGTCGCGTTCGGTCTTCGGGATCGGCATCATCAGCTTCACCGGGCAGCGGGAATCGCCCTGTGCGAACGCCAGATAGCCGTCCTCGACCAGATCGATCACCTCGGCGGGCGGTAGGTCGATATCGGCCAGATCGGTGCGGGTGAGGATATGCAGTGCGTTACTCATAGAACTCCGATGTCGTTGTGCGAATCGTGAGAAGGGTTGTCGCCCAAATGCACGATCCGATCCGTGCAGACGGCGAGCAGGGGCAGGTCGTGACTGATGAACAGCACCCCGACGCCGGTGGCGGCCAGGCCGGCCACGGTGCGGGCGACGGTGGCCGTGGTGGCCGGGTCGAGCATCGAGGTCATCTCGTCGCAGAGCAGATAGTCCGGCTTGGACGCGAGGACCCTGGCCACCGCCGCCCGCTGCAATTGGCCCTCGGAGACTTGCGCGGGATAGCGATCGAGCAGATCCGTTGTCATGCCGACGGACCCGGCGACGATGTCCCAATCCACCGGTCCGCGAGCGAGTTCGGCGATGGATTGCCGCAGCTTCAACCGCGGGTCGCAGGAGCGGCGCGGTGACTGGAACAGCATCGCGATCCGGCCGTTCCGGCGGCGGGGCAGTCGCGCGCCGTCCACGGTGACGCGACCGCTGTCCGGTCTGCGCAGCCCCGAGAGCACGTGCGCCAGAGTGGTTTTGCCAGCGCCCGAGGGGCCGGCCAAACCGACCACCTCGCCGTGACCTATTTCGATGGACACGTCGGTGAGCACGCGGCGTCCGCCCAGCAGGACCGAAATGTTCTCCGCGGCAAGTGATCGTTGAGTCATGGCAGGCCATATCGGTAGTCGGCGGGCAGATTCACCAGTTCCGGCGTGCGGAACGGCAGCGGCGACAGCCCGTTCTCCGGCAGCGCCGCGAGCAGGTCCTTCGTGTACAGCGCCCCGGGGCTGTCGAGAACTGTTTCGGCGCTGCCGGACTCGACGATCCGAGACGCGTGCAGCACCGAGACGTCGGCGCAGACCCCGGACGCACGCAACGCCGTGAGATCGTGCGTGACCAGCAGCACGCTGCCGCCGTCCGCGGCGAAGTCGCCGAGCAGCCGCAGGATCGCCGCCGCCCGCTCGGCGTCGAGCGCCGAGGTCGGTTCGTCGGCGATAATGAGCGCGGGATCCCCCGCCAACGCGAAGGCCACCGCCGCGCGCTGCGCCATGCCGCCGGAGAGTTCGTGCGGATACTGCTGCAGTGCGGTCACTTCCAGGCCGACTCGGGTGACGAGGCCGACCGGATCATGCGCGGTGCCGAGGTATCGGATCGTCTCGGCCAGCTGCGGGCCGATCCGCCGGACCGGCGTGAAATAGGTCGACGCCGACGGCGGTACCCACGCCACCGTGTGTCCACGCGACCGCCAGATCTCCTGGGTGGTCAGCGTCCGATCGTCGAGCTCCAGCGATACCTCGCCGGTCATCCGCGCTCGCTTCGGCAGCAACCCGGTGACCGTCGCGGCCAACATCGACTTGCCGGAACCGGATTCACCGATCAACCCGTGCACCGTCCCGCGCCGCACCACCAGATCGGCCGCTGTCACGGCGTGCACCGAACGACCGGGCGTCAGCGGAATACGCACGGTGACCTGGCGCAGGCTGAGTGTCATAGCAAAACCGCCTGCTGGACTGTCATTTCGGCGGACGACCAGACGTGAGCGGACGCGATCATGCGGCAACCTCCTGAAGCGCTTGTACTTTCCGCTGCCAGTGCCTGCCGAGCAGCGACACCGCGAGGGTGACGAGCACGAGCACACCCGCCGGGAAGAGCAGCAACCACCAGTCGCCCAACAGGATCGATGCCTGCGCATCGGACAGCAGCGTGCCCAGCGACGCACGATGCGGCGGCAGCCCGACACCGAGGAACGACAATGTCGACTCGTGCCAGATCGCGTGCGGAATCAGCAGCACCACGCCGATCAGCGCCTGCCCCATGGCAACCGGAACGAAATGCCGCCGGACAATCCGCCAGCTCGGCAGGCCACGCAGCTGGGCCGCCTGCACGAATTCGGCGTGCCGCAACACGAGTACCTCGCCGCGCACCACGCGGGCGATGGACGTCCAATGGGTGAGCACCAGCGAGACCACGATGGCAAGCACCGACCCGCGATACATGGCCACGATCAACAACGTGAGCAGCAGACTCGGCAGCGAATTGATCGCGTCGACGAGCCGCATGGCGATCCGGTCCCACCAGCCGCCGAACGCCCCCGCGCTCACCCCGACCAGCACACCGACGACCGCCGAACCCACCGCCGTGGTCGCCGCGATCAGCAGCGAGATCCGCATGCCCTGCGCCACCCGCACGAACACGTCACGCCCGGCATTGTCGGTGCCGAACGGGAATTCGAGGCTCGGCGGCCGCCTGCTGATCGAGAAGTCCACCAGCGCGCCGTCCACCGGCCGCAGCAGCGGCACCAGCGCGGCGTACAACACGGCGGCAGCCAGCACACCGACCGCGAGCAACAATGTCGGCCGCGCCCTACCCATCGGCGTCGATCCGCGGATCGATGAGCACCGCGGCCGCGTCGGCGGCCAGGTTGCCGAGCAGCACCACGGCGGTGATCAGCACCGTGAGGATGGCCAGCAGCGGAAAGTCCACGCTGCGTGCGGCTGCCACGGTCGCCGACCCCAATCCCGGCCAGCTGAAGATGGTTTCGACCACGGTGGCGCCGACCACGAGCTCGGGCAGCCGAGCACCACAGAGCGCCAGGAACGGCACGACCGCGACAGGCAGCACGTGCCGAAAGGCGATGACCCGCCATGGCAATCCACGCGCCTTGGCGCCTTTGACCGCATCGCTGTCGAGGGTGCGGGCCACCGTCTCGCGCAGGCCGAGCACCAGCCACGGCAATTGCGTCACGCCGAGCAGCACGGCAGGCAACACGAGATGCCTGGCCGTCGACCCGGTGGTCACGCCGCCACCGGGATCGGTCGATCCGGCGGCAGGAAACCAGCGCAGCGTCAACGCGAAGAGCAGTACCGCGCCGAGCGCCAGCACGAACGGCGGAACCGCCTGCAGCACAACCGAGGCCGCACTGATCGTCCGATCGACGAAGCCGCCGCGCCGCAGCCCGGCCCACGCGCCGAGGATCGCCGCGAGCACCATGGCCACCACGCCGCCGAGCACACCGAGCAGCAAGCTCCACGGCAGCCGCTCGGCCAGCACCTGGGTGACCGGCTGGCGATAGGACCGTGATTCACCGAGCTCACCGCGCACCAGATCACCCACCCATGACCACCAGGCATCGAACCAATTGCGCTGCAACCCGAGTCGCTCTCGCAATGCCGTCCGCTGCAGCTCGGTGAATCCGTCACCGTGCGCGCCGAGGTACCCATCGAGCGGGTCGAACGGGCTCGCCGCGGCGAGCGCGAACACCGCGAGCGAGACCAGTCCGGCGAGCGGAACGGCCACGGCGAGGCGACGGGCGATCAGCTTGCCCGCTCTGCCGCCCATCAACGGGTCCAGCGGGCGAGTCCGTACCACGGCCCCCACGCGACACCGTGCGAGTGCGGTTCCAGCGCGGTCGGCGTGATCTGCCAGCCGTTGTCGCGCAGCACATAGACGTGGTTCGTGGTGACCAGCGCCAGCATTGCCGGATCACGGTGGTATTCGGCCTGGACCTGCCGGTAAAGTTCCGTCCGCCGCTGCGGATTCACCTCGCCGCGTGCGGCATCCAGCAGCTGGTCGATCTTCGGGTTCACGTAGTCCGAGGCGTTGTCCCACTTGGATCCGACGCCCGGCGCGGCGTAGCGGGAGTGCAGTTTGGTGTAGAGCTGGCTGTCCACCGTGTACGGCTGACCGCCGCCACCGAGCAGGAACGCGGTGTGCGCCAGGTAGTCCGGCGTCATCCGCTGCTTGTCCACGGCCACCGGGGTGATCTCGATGCCCACCTTCTTCGCGTCGGATACCACCGCCATCGTCAGGTCCCGCCGCAGCACTTCCGTGGGGTAGTAGGCGATGTCGAAGGCGGCCCGGTGCCCGTCGCGCGCACGGACGCCGTCCGCGCCGACGAGCCAGCCCGCCGCGTCGAGTATTCGCGCGGCCTCGGCCCGGTCGTAGCCGAAATCCTGTGCTGGATCGTAGGTCTCGCCGTACACCTGACCCACCAGCGTGGACATGGCGGCGCCGTGGCCACCGAGAATGTGGTCGACCATGCTCTGCCGGTCGACGGCAAAGTTCAGCGCCTTACGGACCGCCGGATCGCCCGCCACCGGGTTGCCCGACGGCAAAGTGATTGCGCGCCAATCATTCGCCACCGCCGGGACGACCCGATAGCCGTCCTTGGCGGCGGCCTGCGCCAACTCCGGCGGCAATACCGTCCCGTCGGCGCCGTCGCGCAGCTGGCTTGCCCTGGCGTTGTCGTCGTCGGTGCGTCGAATGACGAACTTGCGCACCCGCGCTCGCTCACCCCAGTAGTCGTCTCGCGCGGTGAGTATCACCTGATCCGGCCGGGACTCGGTGAGGACGTACGGCCCGGTCCCGATCGGATGCCGATTGAGCTCGGCCCGGTCGGCCGGCCCCGGCCGCGCGAACGCCTCCGCCGGTGCGATCGCCAGGAACAGGCGATGGTCGAAATCGGCGTAGGCGCCGGTCAATTGGAACTCGACGGTGTTCGGCCCCGTCTGCCTGGCGTTGCGCAGGAAGTCGTAGTCCGCGGCGATCGGGGCGGCGAAGGCGGAATCGATCAGCGAGTTGTAGGTCGCGACCACGTCTTCCGGGCCGAAGGTGCTGCCGTCCGAAAAGGTAACGCCGGTCCGGGTATTCACCCGCCACCGCGACAAGTCCCCCTCCACGGGCTCCGGCGGCCCCACCGCGAGCACCGGCACCGCTGCCGGTATCCGCTCAGTTACTCCCTCTTCGACCCGATACAAGCTCTCGAAGATCTTCGACTCCCCGTTTTTCCCCTGCCCCAGCAGCGGACTGAAGTCGCCGAGCTCTTCAGTATCGATCACCACGAACTGCTCGGGATCCCCCCATGTCTGCCCCGGCGCCGCACACCCCGTCAACCCGACTACGAATGCCGTTGCGGCAGCAAGCATCCCGATCCGAAATAAAGCCATGTCAGCATCGTAGACTACTGGTAATGATTTTCATTAGCATTATCAGTGAAATCGGACACATGCCCCGATCTGGGCACGACATACCCAGCGATGTGGCGGATGCCGCATCTACGGCTAACCTCGAGCTAATCTCCTGGCTGTGTCGATCAGAGAGGCGATTTCGCGCTTGGTGCCGAAGGGGAAGCTGCTGCTGTGGCTCGCCGCCATCGCCGTGTCCCTGATGCTCGCCGCGGGCACCGTGTATTCCTGGACGCACGCGGGCAGCAGGCACACCCCGGTCGCGGAGGTCGGCACCACGGTGGCAAGTTACGCCGAGGCGGAAGCGGCTGTGACGCCGCACCTTCCGCGGGATCAGGTGGTGCCCCGGTTGTCTACCGGCGTGCTGGTGAACTCGCTGCAGTTCGTCAACGCGCACAACATCAAGGCCACCGGGCACATCTGGCAACACGTACCCGCCGACTTTCCGGCGGATATCGAACTCGGCGTCCAGCTACTCGAGGCCGAGGATCCGCATTGCCCGAAAAAGGTCTTCGAGTACCCGCTCGGCGAGTGGCGGGTGATCGTCTGGTCGTTTTCCACGGTCATCCGGCAGCAGTTCAACTACGAGGACTATCCGCTGGATCACCAGGACATCTGGCTGCGCATGCGCCCGGTCGACATGATTCATCAGGTCCAGCTGGTGCCCTCGTTCGAATCGTTTCCGCCGTGGGACGCGCACGCGCTCGACGGCCTCGATCCCGGCCTGGTCTTCGGCGACTGGGAACCGGATTACACGGTGTGGAGCCTGAATCATCAGGACTACAGCATGCTCGCGCACCCCGGTCTGGCCAATACCGACGAGTTGTATTTCAATGTCGGCGTCAGCCGCAGCCTGCTCGGCCCGCTGCTCGGGCGGATAGTTCCGGTGCTGCTGCTCGCCGTGCTGATGTTCCTGTCGCTGTTCGTGATCACCACCGACCCCGACCGGCGGCCGATCTCGGGCTTCACCGCCTTCGCGATCATCACCTTCTCCGTATCCACCGTGCTCGTCGTCGCGGTGAACGACAACGCGGCCCGGTCGGAGATCGGCGCCTCTGGCATCTCCTACATCGAATACTGGTACTTCACGCTGTATGTGATGACGCTGCTCGTCGCCCTCAACGCCACCATGCTGTTGCACGGCACCTTCGGCAAAGCCATCTCCTGGCGCGACAACCTGCTGCCGAAGATCCTGTTCTGGCCGCTGTTCACCGGCATCATGTTCGCGGCGACGGTGGGCTACCTCGGGTTGTGAGTCACCCCGTTACCGGACGACCAGCAACCACACAGGCAACAGCAGCAGCGCCAGCAGCGAGGTCTTGGCGACCACCGACGCGGCCAGATCCACGTCGGTGTCGTAGCGCTGAGCGAAGATGAACAGGTTCTGCGGCGCGGGCATGGCGGCGATCAGCACCAGGTACGTCAGCCAGGTGCCGTGCACACCGAAGAGGTACTTGCAGATCAGCAGGGCGAGCAGGGGGAACGCCAGGCATTTGACCGCGATCAGCGCGTATTCGTCGCGCAGCGTGCCGCGTAATCGCAAGCCCGTTCCGCCCAGGTGCAGGCCGAGCGCGAACAGGGCGACGGGAGCGGCGGCGTTGCCCGCGAAGGACAGCGCGTCCAGCAGCCAGCGCGGCACCGGCACCCCGGCCAGGTTCGCGCCGATCCCCAGGTAGCAGGCCACCACGATCGGCGTCGCCAATGCCGCAAGCACCCCGCGCAGCACCGCACCGCTCGCGGGTTTGTCCGGATCCTCCTGTCCGGCACCGAATTCCATCACCGCGATGACGACGACGGTGAGCACACAGACCTGCAGCAGAATGATCGGGAAGATCGGCGCCGCATCGCCGAAGAGCAGCACGAACACCGGGATCGCGAAGTAGGTCGTATTGACCTGCACGCCGGCCATGATCCGCAGCGCGACGCCCCTGGCGTCGGCCCCGGTCACCCGCCGCGACCAGAACCCGACGGCCACCATGCCTAGCAGCGCGGTCACCAGATACGCGGCGATGGCTCGCGGATCGAACAGCTTGCTCAGATCGCTCGAATAGAGCGAGCCGACCAGATAGCACGGAATCGCGAAGAGAAAGGCGAACTCGGAGAACGCCTTCGACACCTCGGACCCGATGATCTTGCGCCGCGCGAAGACCACTCCGGCACCGAACACCAGCGCCACCGGGGCCAGTTTCCCGGCGGTGGTAACGAGATCGCTCACCGGCTACAACCCGAGCGAACGGACCAGGTCCAGCATTTCGGTATGGAAAAGCTTTGCGGGATCACGGGATTGGGGTATCAGATGGCCGTAGACCTCGAGCGCGACCAGGCCGTGCATGCGGCCCCACATCCGCAGCGCGAGGCCGAGCGCGGCGGGTGGCAGTTCGGGAAAAACCGCGCGGACGTGTGCGACGAGATCGGCGTCGAACTCGGACCACGTTGTGTCGCCGATGGTTTGGTGACTTTCCGCGTGCGGCCACGCGGCGGCGGTCAAGCCGACGAGGCCGGTGCAGGCGCGCATCTCGGCGGCGACGGCGGGTCCGCCCGGCGGCGGCTGGTAGCCGGGCACCGGGTCGCCGTAGATGAGGCGAAATTCCGCGGGATGGGCGATCGCCCAGTCGCGTACGGCTTCGCCCCACGCCACGATGCGCCCGGCCGGATCCTCGACGGAGATCGCGTCGCGCGCCGCCTCGACCTGGTCGACCAGAGCCGTGTAGACGTCGGAGATCAGCGTGGTGATCAGGTCGTCGCGGGTCGCGTAGTAGCCGTAGATGGCGCCCGCGGTCATGCCCATGTCGCGGGCGATCCCGCGCAAGGAGACCGCGTCGGGGCCGCCCTCGGCCAATAACCGCAGCGCGATGGCCTTGATTTCCTCGGACGTCTGCTCGCGCATGCGCTCTCTGCGACTCTTCACGACCTCCACCACGGTTGACACTCTACAGCGTTTGGCTACTATCTACCGTGCTGTTACTGAACGGCGTGTAGTAAATGCACAGCGCATAGGGAGTGGCTCGTGGATATCGGGATTTTCGGCGCGACGGGCGTCATCGGCAGTCGGGCCGTTGCCGAGGCAACACAGCGAGGACATCGGGTGACCGCGTTCAGCCGGGACGCCGCTCGATTCCCCGGCGACTGGGGGAAGGTGGCCTGGCAGGTCGCCGATTGGCTCGATGCCGACAGCATCGCGGCCGCGATCGCCGGTGTCGATGTGGTGATCAGCGCGGTCAACGCCGGGCACGGGATCGCCGACACCATCGCCAAGGCCGGGGATTTCGTCGTCGGGGCGCAGGCGATGGTCAGTGCGCTCGAGCAGCATCCGCGGGTCCGGGTGATCGCCGTGGGCGGTGCGGGCAGCTTGGAGATCGCACCCGGTCGGCAACTGGTCGATACCGGTGCGGCGTTCATCCGCACCCTCACCGACGATCTCGAGGTGCCTGCCGAATACATCGAAGTGGTGCGGGCGCTGCGGTCCGCGTTGAACGTCTATCGGCTGTCCAATCGCCATTGGACCTACCTCAGCCCGTCGTCGGGGCGGGTCGTCCCGGGTGCGCGCACCGGTCGTTTCCGGGTCGGCGGCGATCAGGTGCTCGGCGGCGACGGCGATATCTCGGCCGAGGATCTCGCCGTCGCGCTGCTCGACGAGGTCGAGCAGCCGCGCTTCATCCAGCGCCGGTTCACCGTCGGCTACTGAAACCTGTCGTACCCCGCTGCCACACTAGATAGCAGGTCGGACGTCGATCGAGTTGTTGCCCAACGTAACTGGCAACTCGACCGAGGAGGCACAATGCCTGACGTCCCAGCTTCGATGCCCGACCCGCGTGACCCGATGTCCATCGACGTCGACCAGCTGGTTGAGCTGGCGGCTGAGATCGAACGGCATCGGCACCTGCTGCGCTCCGCCGCCGAGGGATATCGGTGGCGGGTCGCCCAGCGGGTGGAATACCTCGACCCGCCGGATCGAGACATGCAACTCGCGCATGCCGAACGGCTGATCGAGGCCTTGATGATCGATCCGGTTCGACACAACGATCTAGACCTCGACGCCTACCGAGCCGTGCGCGATGGTGCGCCGATCGACTTCGACGCCGAGCGCAGAACCTACGTCCTGCACAGGCCGGAGCGCGAACCACTGCCGATCCGACCGGGCCTGCCGGAACATCGCCTCGGCGTGATCGCCCGGCTCGCCGGACTCGGCCTCCGCTTGGAGCAGATCCAGGTCGTCGCCCTGACCACGGTGCAAGCCGTCGCCCCGCCCAAGCCACCGGCCACCACGCCACAGGTGAACCGCGGCACGACCAAATCCTCACGCCGTCTCGGCCAGGCGAGCCAGCAGGAGCGAAAGCACCAATCTGCGACCGCACAGGCGACCTCTGCACATACCGCTTCGTCGCGACCAGAGCAGCAACCACCGCCGCAGACGCACACCTTTTGACATACACACACGCGTGTCAGCACGGCGACGACGAGGCCGTGTGCGGCGAATCAGAAGGTGTGCGGCGGATACAGCGTTCGCTCGGCTGGCAGGGTGGTGACCGTTTGCCGTCCGGGTGGGGTTGCGCTGCCTGGTCGATCGGCGTCGATATCTGACAGTCCCTTGCTAACTTTCCCGCAGTATTCGTATGCTTGCCCACAGAACCTGATAGTGACTATCAGATAATGGAGTCTGGAGGGGCGATGGCGACGATCCTTGAACGGCCGGAACCGCCGACGCGGCGGTGGGGGGCGGCCGGGCGGTGGGGCGTCGCGATGGCCAGGCATCGCAAGGTTGTGCTGGGGGTGTGGCTGTTGCTCGTGGTGGTGTGCGGGGCGGCGTACCCGGCGCTGCACGCACGGCTCGGGACGCCCGATTACTCCGTGCCAGGGTCCGATTCGGTGGCGGTCGATCGGCTTGTCGCCGAACACTTCTCCCAGTTCGGGATCGAGCAGGATCTGATCGTCTTCCACTCGGCACGGGGCACCGTCGATACACCGGAATACCGGGCGACGATCGATCGGACCATCGGCATCGCCAAGCAGACCTCGGGCATCGCCGGGGCGATCGGTCCCTTCGACGGCAACGCCGCCCAGATATCCGCCGATCGGCACACCGCCTTCGGCATCGTCGGCGTGGACGGTGACATCTCGGAACGAGTGCGGGTCGTGCAGGGATTGCGAACGGCCGTCGAGACCGGGTCCGGTGACGACACCCAGGTCATGCTCACCGGGTACGCCCCCATTCAAGCCGAGATGATGCAGATCGAGACGGCCGATCTGCAGCGCGCCGAAACGCTCGGCATCCCGGTGGCGACGGTGCTGCTGGTGCTGGCCCTCGGCGCGCTGGCCGCGGCACTGCTGCCGATCACCGTGACCGCGGCGGGCATTGCGATAGCGGTCGGCGCACTCTTCGGCCTGACCACCTTCCTCGCCTTCGACTCCCTGGTGCTTTCGGTGGCGACGATGATCGCCACCGGTACCGCGATCGACTACGCGATGTTCATCGTCAGCCGCTTCAACGAGGAGTTGACCCAGCGCGGCGTCCGAAACCGCCAGGATCGCAACGCGATTGAGCAGGCGGTCGGTGCGGCGATGGACACCACCGGACGGACGGTCCTCGCGTCCGGGCTCATCGTGATGATCTCGCTGTGTTCGCTGGCCGTTGTCGGGTTGCCGATGTTGAACGGGATCGCCGTCGGCGTGGTCACCGCGGTGATCGCGACCATGACCGGCGCGTTCACGTTGCTGCCCGCACTGCTCGCCGCGCTGGGTCCGGCGGTGAATCGTGGCGCCCTCCCGGAGCGGTTGCGTCCCGCGGAGGTTCGGTCGACGACGGCGTCCAGCGCTTGGGCGCGCTGGGCGCACACCGTGATGGCGCGGCCCGTGCTGTTCGGCGCGATCGGCGTCGCGCTCTTGCTGGCCGCGGCGGCCCCGCTCACCGGTCTGCGCTACGGCGTCGACGTCGGGACCGAGGCACTCGCCGATCGCCCGTCCGGACAGGCGATCTCGCTGGTCGAACAGAACTTCACCCCTGGCCTGCTCGCCCCGATCGAGGTGGTCGCGACCGGCGCGGACGCGTCGCCGTTGACCAGCGACGCCCGCGCGGAAGCCGACCGCTTCCTCGGCCAGCTCGCGCACGATGACCGGATCGCGACCGTGCTCCCGCAGTACGCGGACGGGCGGATGTTCGCGGCCGTCATACCCCGCGCCGCGTTCGGATCGACCGCCGCCACCGACCTGGTTACCGATCTGCGGTCCCGCGCGGCGTCACTCGGCGATGCCGAGATCAAGATCGGCGGCACCACGGCCTTGTTCGCCGATGTGTCCCAACGGATTACCGGCCGATTCCCGTGGGTGATCGCTCTCGTCCTCGCGGTCTCGCTGACCTTCCTGGTCGTCGCGTTCCGCAGTATTGTGCTGGCACTCAAGGCGATTCTGCTGAATCTACTGGCCACCGGTGCGGCACTTGGCATTACGGTCGCGGTGTTCCAGCACGGCGTCGGCGAGTCCGCGCTGGGGTTCCACAGCACCGGCTTTCTCCAGATCTATCTGCCGATGCTGGTTTTCGCGGTGCTGTTCGGGCTGTCCATGGATTACGAGGTGTTCCTCATCCGCCGGATGAAGGAACACTGGGATGTCCACCACGACAATGCGGCGGCAGTCGCCGACGGGCTCCAGCGCACGGCACGCCCGATCACCGCGGCCGCCGCGATCATGGTCGCCGTCTTCGCCAGCTTCGTGACCGCGAATGTGTTGGAACTCAAGCAGATCGGCTTCGCGCTCGCCGTCGCCATCGCGATCGACGCGCTGCTGGTCCGGCTGGTGCTGGTGCCCGCGTTCATGCGCCTGTTCGGCCGCTGGAACTGGTGGCTACCGAAGCTGCGGACGAGCCGCGCGACTAGCGGAACATGATCTCGATCTGATCGATGATCGATCCGATGGCCTCGGTGTAGACGTCCTTCAACCGTCCGGCGAAATCCCTGCCTGCCCAATGGTCCAGGGCTGCCACACAGCCCCAGACCCCGGTGGCCGCGGCCATCCGGACCCGTAAATCGTTGGGGTCGAAGCCGGTTCGTTCGGCGAACAGCGTCCGGAACTGATCTTCCAGGTCACGCATCTGCTTGGTCTGGCCGACCTTGATCTCGGGGACCGCCGCCGTATATTGCAGCCGCTGGCGGATCCGATGCTCCGACTCCTCGGTCAGCAGCGATTCGGTCAACAACGGGAGCAGCATCCGCGCGACGGCGATCAGGCCGGCGGGTTCGACGGTGGCTTCGCCGCCCGCAGTGCGTACCGCGTCCAGGATCTTCGGGTCCGCCTCGTCGTACAGGACGAGCATTTCCTTGGTGCCGAAGTAGCGGTAAACCGAGCTCGGTGACACCCCGGCCGCGGCGGCGACCCGTTCGATCGTCACGTTCCGGTACCCGTGCGCGTCGAAGAGATCCAGCGCGACCCGCTGAATCCGGCTCATCGACTCGATCTTCCTGCGCTCCCAGGAAGTCGACGGAAGCTCAATAGCGGCATCGGACATCACCGTTCAGAATACCGGGAGCCAACTCCGGAATCGGCCAACTCGCCACCGAATGGGCGAAGGCCCCGGTCCAGTGGACCGGGGCCTTCGTCACACGTACCTATCAGGCGTTGCCGGAGAGCTTCTCCCGCAGAGCCGCCAGCTGCGCGTCGCTGGCCAGCGAACCGCCGGCCGACTCGGACGAGCTGGAGGTCGAGGAGGACGCTGCCTGCGAGCCACTCTCGGAGGAGTAGTTCGACGAGCCGCCACCGTTCGCGGCCTCGGCCGCGGCGTCGGCCGCCATCTTCTCCATCTGAGCGGTGTGCATCTTGTGGCGACGCTCGGCCTCGGCGTACCGGCCTTCCCACTCTTCGCGCACCTTGTCGGAGCCCTCGAGCCACTCGTTGGTGTCGGGGTCGAAGCCCTCGGGGAAGATGTAGTTGCCCTGGTCGTCGTAGCTGTCGGCCATGCCGTACTTCGACGGGTCGAACTCGGCGTGGTAGTCCTCGTTCGCCTGCTTCAGCGACAGCGAGATCCGGCGACGCTCGAGGTCGATGTCGATGACCTTGACCATCGCGTCGTCGCCGACGGCGACAACCTGGTCCGGCACCTCCACGTGGCGCTCGGCCAGCTCGGAGATGTGCACGAGGCCCTCGATGCCCTCTTCGACGCGCACGAACGCACCGAACGGAACCAGCTTGGTGACCTTGCCCGGCACGATCTGGCCGATCGCGTGGGTCCGGGCGAACTGACGCCACGGGTCTTCCTGAGTCGCCTTGAGCGACAGCGAAACCCGCTCGCGATCCAGGTCGACGTCGAGCACCTCGACGGTGACCTCGGTGCCGACCTCGACAACCTCGGACGGGTGGTCGATGTGCTTCCAGGACAGCTCGGAGACGTGCACCAGGCCGTCGACGCCACCCAGGTCCACGAAGGCACCGAAGTTGACGATCGAGGAGACCACACCCTTGCGGACCTGGCCCTTCTGCAGCTGGTGCAGGAACTCGCTGCGGACCTCGGACTGGGTCTGCTCGAGCCATGCGCGGCGGGACAGAACCACGTTGTTGCGGTTCTTGTCCAGCTCGATGATCTTGGCCTCGATCTCCTTGCCGACGTACGGCTGGAGGTCGCGGACACGACGCATCTCGACGAGCGAGGCAGGCAGGAAGCCGCGGAGGCCGATGTCGAGGATCAGGCCGCCCTTGACGACCTCGATGACGGTGCCCTTGACGGCCTCGTCCTTCTCCTTGAGCTCCTCGATCGTGCCCCACGCGCGCTCGTACTGAGCCCGCTTCTTCGACAGGATCAGGCGGCCTTCCTTGTCCTCCTTGGTGAGAACAAGAGCCTCGACCTCATCACCCACGGAAACGACCTCATTCGGGTCGACATCGTGCTTGATGGAGAGTTCGCGGGAAGGGATGACGCCTTCGGTCTTGTAACCGATGTCGAGCAGAACCTCGTCGCGGTCGACCTTGACGATGGTTCCTTCGACGATGTCGCCGTCATTGAAGTACTTGATCGTGGCGTCGATGGCGGCGAGGAAATCCTCGGCGGAGCCGATGTCGTTGACGGCTACCTGCGGCGAGGTGACGGTGGTGGGCATATGTCGGTTTGCTCCGGACGGATTGTGGTCGGTTGCGGACATTGGAACTTTCGGTACGCTGGCGAATTCACCGCGGTGGTGTGAAGACGGACACTAGGAACGTACCGCACGTAACGCACGTGAAACTCAGCACGGGTGGTTGACTCCGGTACGGCTGTACCTAAGGCACTCGCGCGTTCAGCGTACGCGACCTTGGTCCGGGCGGGCAAACCGGTCCGGCCGCCACGCCGGGATACGCTGACGGCGTGTCGGAAGATCGTCATGCAGAGGCAAACACACTGCTCGGAACCGCGGGCACCGCGCGCACCCGAATCGGCTCCGCCGCTAGTCAACAGGCCAGCCGCCGGTGGTGGGACGCCGACGCGGGCCAATACCACCAGACGCACGCCGATTTCCTGGGTGTCGATTCCCCAGATGGCGAATTCGTCTGGTGCCCGGAGGGGCTGCACGAGGGCGATATGCGATTCCTCGGCGAGGTGGCCGGAAAACGGATCTTGGAGATCGGCTGCGGCTCGGCGCCTTGCGCGCGCTGGCTCGCCGGACAGGGTGCGCATCCGGTCGGGCTCGATCTGTCGATGGGGATGCTGGCGCGCGGGCGGGCCGCGATGGAACGTGGCGGGCCGCAGGTGCCGCTGATCCAGGCGGGCGCGGAGACGCTGCCCTTCGCCGATGCATCCTTCGACCTTGCTTGCTCGGCTTTCGGCGCGATTCCGTTCGTCGCCGATTCCGCCCAGGTGATGCGCGAGGTGGCTCGGGTGCTGCGGCCCGGCGGGCGCTGGGTGTTCTCGGTGAACCATCCGATGCGCTGGATCTTCCCCGACGACCCCGGCCCGGCGGGGCTCACCGCGGCTATCCCCTACTTCGATCGGACGCCCTATGTAGAGGTCGACAGCGGAGGCGAGCCGACCTACGTCGAACACCATCGCACGGTCGGCGACCGAGTCCGAGAGATCGTCGGGGCCGGGCTGCTGCTGGTGGACATCGTCGAACCGGACTGGCCGGAGTGGCTCGACCGCGAATGGGGCCAGTGGAGCCCCTTGCGCGGCGAGATCTTCCCCGGCACCGCCATCTTCATCACCCAGAAACCGACCTAGGTCCTTGTCAGGTTCGCAATGGGCCGGCGAACGGAGGCAGGGCCGCGAAGCCTGGAGCCAGTCGGGCGGTTGGGACGGTGCGGGCTACCCAGCGGCGGGCGCGAGTCAGCGGATGGTCGGGAAACTGGTCGTCCCAGCGCATTTCGTCGGCGGCGTTGTAGGGCAGCCTGCCGCTGAGACCCGGCGCGTACGGGTGCGGCGGGAACATATTCTCGTAGCCGATCTGCGACATCAGGACCGCTTCGCGGACACCGGTGGTGCCGGTCTCCGGGCAGAGGATCTGGAATACCGCACTGCACCGATCTTTCGGCACGATGATCGACGCGGCGAAAACCAGGCCGCTCGGCTGGTTCGGTAGCGGAAACTTCTCCATGCGCAGCAGTGCGGGCTCTCGGTCGACCCAGACGATGAACGCCTCTATCAGACAACCTGATTCGGCAGACCTCTCCGCCAGCCCACGACGCAGCACGTCCACGTCGTCCAGCGGCGCGGGTAGGTCCGGAACCAGGTCGAAGTAGGTCATCGTGACGATGTCACCGGTACTCGGATCCCCCCACGAGTTGCTATCGATCGGCTGAAGCCCACCCACATCAAACGAAATTGGCACGCCGCCACGCTAACCGCCCGGCGGTGCGCACGATCATGGGGAACTGGTGTCGGCATCGCCCGAGAGCGCTCCGACACCAGTTCCCCATGATCTTGTCGCGGCCTATTTCGGTTTGCGGCCCGCCTGTTCGAGGGCGAGGCGCAGGGCGTATTCGATTTGGGCGTTGATGCTGCGCAGGTCGTCGGCCGCCCACTTGGCGATGGCCTCATGGATGGCCGGGTCGAGCCGTAGCAGCAGCTTCTTGCGCTCGGCCATGACGCTCAGTTGTAGAGGGAGCCGGTGTTCACGACGGGCTGGATGGCTCGATCACCGCAGAGCACCACCAAGAGGTTCGACACCATGGTGGCGCGGCGCTCCTCGTCCAGTTCCACCACGCCCTGCTCGGTGAGCTTGTCGAGCGCGAGGCCGACCATGCCGACCGCGCCCTCGACGATCTGAGTGCGCGCGGCGACCACCTGGGCGGCCTGCTGGCGGACCAGCATGGCCTGGGCGATCTCCGGGGCGTAGGCGAGGTGGGTGATGCGGGCTTCGAGCACCTCGATGCCGGCGAGCAGGGTACGGTCGCGCAGTTCGACGGTGAGTTCCTCGGCCACCTCGGCGCCGTCACGCAGGCTGGTGCGGCTGTCGTCGTGCGAATCATAAGGGTGCGTGGTGGCGAGGTGGCGGACCGCCGCCTCGGACTGAGTCTGCACGTACTCCTCGTAGTCGTCGACGGCGAAGGCGGCCTTGAAGCTGTCGACGACGCGGTAGACCACTACGGCGGCGATCTCGACCGGGTTGCCGTCGGCGTCGTTGACCTTCAGCTTCTGCGTCTCGAAGTTACGCACGCGCAACGAGATTCGCTTGCGGTCGGTCAGCGGCAGCACGGAGAAGAAGCCCGGTTCGCTCACCGAACCGACATAGCGGCCGAAGAACTGGACGACCTGCGCCTCGTTCGGATTCACCACGATGAGCCCGGTCGCGGACAGCAGCAGCACCAGCACCAGGAAGCTCGCGACGATCGCGCCGACCAGCGCGGGCACGTTGTGATGCTGCGCCATCGCGACGTAGCCGAGCGCGGCGGCACCACCGAACACAAGGGTGAGCACTAGCCACGCCACCAGCACCAAAAAGCCGTTGACGTGTAATGCGGGCCGAAGCTTCATGACATCCTCCAGGTATCAAAGTGATATCACGAAGATAGCAGACGCCGGGCGTGGCGGCACTACCGAAAACCCCGGGAATCTCTGGAGCAGAGGTTCCCGGGGCACGGCGGCGGATCAGTTCGCGGTGGGGCGGATATTGCGGTTGAAGCGGAACATGTTGTGCGGGTCGTACTTTGCCTTCAGATCCGCGAGGTGCTGATAGGTGCCGATGGCGTAACCGGCCCGGGTCTGAGCTTCGTCGGCGTCGGCGCCCGCACCGTAGAGGAAGTTGAGGCTGTGACCGATGGTCCACGGGGCGAGTGCGGTGCGGATCTTGTCCTTGGCCGCGGTCTCGTCGTCGGGGTCGGTGATGACCCGGACGATGTAGGCGGCGTCGCGGTGATCGACGACGGTGCCGGTCTTGCTCGGGCCGCGCAGCGCGCCGCCGAGGTGGCGGATGTCGATGACCGCGTCGGCACCGGAGTCCGGCCCTGCCGCGGATAGCAAGGCGGCCAACGTTTCTCCGCTCAGTTCGCTGAGCAGCGCGTTGGTCGCGGCGTAGGCGTGGGGGTGATCGGGGTCGCTGTGGATGGTGTGCGATTCGGTGTAGGGCATCGTGCGCAGGTCGTCCTTCAGGCGCTCGCCCACCGCGCGCAGCGGCGCGACCAGCCGCTCGCCCTCCTCGGCGGAACCGGTGAAGGCGATGCGGAACGAGGCAACGTAGCGACCGCGCAGCGGGGCGGGAACCTGCGGGATGTCGGGGAAGGTCAGCATGGCCACCGTGGAGGTCAGCTCGTCGGGAACCGTTGCGGTCCACTGCTTCCAGACCTCGAGGGCCTGCTCGACCAGCGGGGTGTCGAACATGAGCTGGCCGCCGTAGACCTCGGTGACGGGCAGCAGGTTCAGTTCGAGCGCGGTGACCACGCCGAAGTTGCCGCCGCTGCCCAGGACCGCGCCGAACAGTTCGTCGCCGGGGACCAACCTGCGCACGCGGCCGTCGGCGGTGACCAGCTCGATGGCCCGTACGTGGTCGGCGGCGTAACCGAATTCCCGTGCCAGCAGACCGATTCCACCACCAAGGAGGTAGCCGACCACGCCGACCGACGGGGAGGAACCGTTCAGCGGTGCGAGGCCATGCGCGGCGGCGGCCTCGACCAGGGCCCCGGCGCGCACCCCGGCGCCGACGCGCGCGGCGTTGGCGGCGGGGTCGATCTCGAGGGTGGTCATCCGGCGGGTGCTGATCAGCACTCCCCCGTCGGCCGCGACCGACAGCCCGTGGCCGGTCGCCTGCACCGCGACGGGAAGACCTTGCCGCGCGGCGTATTCCACCGCGGCGCGGACATCCTCGGCGTGCACCGCGCCGACGACGAGCGCGGGCCGGTGCGTGTAGGCGGTCTGGAAGCCGGCGAGCTCCTCGTCGTATCCGGCCTCGCCCGGACGGAAGACCGGGCCGGTGAAGGTGTCTGCGGTGTGCTCTGCGTTGTTTCCCATGTGATCGACGATGCTCGTCGCGGAGCGAGAAGTACAACAGATAGATCATATAGAAGCTAGAATTATCAGTTATGGAACTTCGTCAGCTCCGCTACTTCGTCACCGTGGTGGAGGAAGCGAATTTCACCCGCGCCGCGGCCCGCCTGCACCTGGCCCAGCCAGGGCTGAGCGCGCAGATCCGGCAGCTGGAACGCGAGCTCGGCCAGCAGTTGCTCGACCGTGGCCGCACGGTGACGCCGACCGAAATCGGGACGGCGGTGCTCGAACACGCCCGCACCGCGCTCGCCGCGACCGAACGCATCACCGAGACGGTGGACGAGTTCGCCGGCCTGCTGCGCGGCCACGTGCGCGTCGGCCTGATCTCCGGCGCCGCGACCGAGGAGCTCAATGTCGCCACCGTCCTGGCGGACTTCCACGACGACCATCCCGAGGTCGGCATCAGCCTCACCGAGGACACCTCGGAACGCATGCTCGCCGCGCTCGGCCGCGGCGAACTGGACGTCGCGTTGATCGGAATGACGGGCGCGGCAATGGATTCCGGCATCGGGGTGGACGTGGTGCTGGAGACCGCCGTCGTCGCCGCGGTAGCCGCCGACGACCGCACGCACGGCGACGATATCCCCCTCAACGACCTACGCGATTACCCCTTGATCTGCCTACCGCGCGGCACCGGCCTGCGCGGCGTCTTCGAACGCTCCTGCGCAGCAGCCGGATTCGAGCCGAACGTCGCCTTCGAGGCCGCCGCTCCCCCACTCTTGCTCCAACTCGCCGCCCACGGATTGGGCATCGCCGTCGTCCCGGGCTTGACCCCCGAGGAAGCCGCAGCCTTCGGCGTCCGCACAGTCCGCATCACCGAACCCGAACTACGCGGCCGACTCGCCCTGGTGTGGCGCACCGACCGCCCCGCCAGCCCCGCCGCCAAAGTGCTACTGGGCCAACTACGTATCGCACTGGGCGGCAAGGCGAAGCCACCGCGAAGCACTGCCCCCTGAACGCGCTCGCGCAACAGCGCACCGGAGACGCACAGAGCGCCCGTACGTTTCACAAGGGTTTGAACACCCTGTGGACCGTACGGACGCTCTGTGAGACGTATAGGACCCCGGAAGGGGCGGTCTAGAGGAGCCGGGAGAGGAACGCTTGGGTGCGTTCGTGTTTGGGGTTGGCCAGCAGCTCGCGGGGGGCGCCTGCTTCGACGATGACGCCGCCGTCCATGAAGACCAGTTTGTCGGCTACCTCACGGGCGAAACCCATTTCGTGGGTGACCACGACCATGGTCATGCCGGACTGGGCCAGCTCGCGCATGACCTGGAGTACCTCGCCGACCAGTTCGGGGTCGAGCGCCGAGGTGGGCTCGTCGAACAGCATCAGCTTCGGGTCCATGGCCAGCGCACGGGCGATGGCCACCCGCTGCTGCTGCCCGCCGGACAGCTGCGCCGGATAGGCGTTCGCCTTCTCCGCCAAGCCGACTCGGTCGAGCAGCTCCTGTGCCTTGGCCACCGCTTCGGCCTTGGGGACCTTCTTGACCTGGGTCGGCGCCTCGATCACGTTCTCCAGCACCGTGCGATGCGGGAACAGATTGAAATGCTGGAACACCATGCCGATTTCGCGGCGCTGCCTGGCCGCCTCGCGCGGATGCAGCTCGTAGAGTTTGCCGTTCTTCTCCTGGTAGCCGACGAGCTCGCCGTCCACGTAGAGCCGACCCGCGTTCACCTCTTCGAGATGGTTGATGCAGCGCAGGAAGGTGGACTTGCCGGAGCCGGAAGGCCCGATCACACACAGCACTTCGCCGTGGCCGATCTCCAGCGAAACGCCCTTGAGCACCTGCAGCGCGCCGAAGTTCTTGCAGACCCGATCGGCGACGATCATGGGTTGAGCGTCTTTGACGCTGTCCGTGGTCATTTCGCCTTCACAATCGTCTGGGCATCGGCGAGGTCTTGCAGCTGCTTGCCGGTCAACTGCCGGGACAGGCCGCGCGAGTAGTAGCGCTCCAGGTAGAACTGCCCGACCATCAGCACGCTGGTGATCGCGAGATACCAAGTCGCGGTGACCAACAGCAGCGGGATCGGCTGGAAGTTCACGCCGTAGATTTCGCGGGCGCGGCCGTAGAGGTCGGTGCTCAGCGGGAGCGCGGTGACCAGCGAGGTGGTCTTCAGCATGCCGATGAGCTCGTTGCCGGTCGGCGGGATGATCACCCGCATGGCCTGTGGCAGCACCGTCCTGCGCATGGTCATGCTCCAGGACATACCGAGCGCGGTCGACGCCTCGCGCTGCCCCTCGCCGACGGAATTGATTCCGGCGCGCACGATTTCGGCCATGTAGGCGGCCTCGTTGAGGCCGAGGCCGATCACCGCGAAGGTGAACGCCGCCTGCATGCTCTGCACGTCGAGGTCGATCAGATGCGGGCCCCACGGCACGCCGAGCACGATGTGTTTGTACAGCGACGGGAACAGGCCCCAGAACACCAACTGCACGAAAACCGGTGTGCCGCGGAAGATCCAGAGATACACCCAGGCCGCGGCGCGCAGCACCGGGTTCGGTGACAGCCGCATCACCGCGAGCACGGTGCCCAGCGAGACCGCGATCGCCATCGCGAGCACGGTCAGTTCGAGGGTGACCACCGCACCGGAGACAATCCTGTTGTCGAACAGGTACTTCCGGTAGGTCCCCCACTGGTAGGCGTCGTTCGTCGCGGCGCCGTAGATGAAGAGTCCGACGAGTACCAGGATGACCGCGGCGGCGATCCACCGGCCGGGCCTGCGCAGCGGAACCGCTTTGATCGGTTCCGGCTCCTGGGATAGGTCTGCCGCGCCGGGCCCGGGGTCACCGGGCGCCGGCATGGTTTCGTTCGAGGTCATCGATCAGCCCGCGGCGCCGTTGACGACCGACTTGGTGAGTGCGCCTTCCTCGACGCCCCAGTTCTTGGCGATCTCCAGGTACTTGCCGTTGTCGATGAGGCTCTGCACGGCCGTCTGCAGCACGCCGGCCAGCGGCGAGCCCTTCGGCGTGGCCCAACCGTAGAGCGCGGCACCGTACGCGGCGCCGGCCTTCTCGATCTTGCCGTCGCTCTTCTGGATCGCGTACACCGTCACCGGCAGGTCGGCGGCCATGCCGTCGACCTGGCCGAGCATCAGCGCGTTGGTCGCGGCGCTCTGCTCCTCGAAGGACTTGATGTCGATGGCGGGCTTGCCCTCGGCGAGGCACTTCTTGTTCTTGTCCGGAAGCTCGTCGGTGTCCTGAATGGTGGTGGCCTGCACCGCCACTCGCTTACCGCAGGCGTTGTCCGGGTCGATCGGCTTGCCCTTTTGCTGCGCCCACTGGGTGCGCACGTTGAAGTAGGTCGCGAAGTCGACCTGCGCTTCGCGCTCCTTGGTGTCGGTGATCGAGGACATGCCCACGTCGTAGGTGCCCGCCTGGATCGTCGGGATGATCTTCTCGAAGGCGGACTCGAGGTACTCGGCCTTCACACCAAGGGTGGCCGCGACGGCATCCATCAAATCGACGTCATAGCCGACGATCTTGCCGCTCGGGTCTTTGTACTCGTTGGGCTGGTAGGGCAGGTTCACGCCGACAACCAACTTGCCGGACTGCTTGATCTTGTCGGGGAGCTGCGCCGCGATGGAGTCGACCTTGTCGACCTTCACCTTCGCCACGGCCGGTCCGGAGTCTTCGGAATTACTACAGCCCGTCAGCACCAGTGCGCCACAACCGAGCACACACATCGCTTGCAGGGCGCGCCTGCCAAGAACCGATCGAACAGACACAGCAGCCCTCCACATTTCGGATTCAAGAAACCCGGGTGTCACCACCCGTTGGCAATCTAAGCGACCGAGACGCTTCGTGCTGGACAGTAACGGAAGATTCATCCGTTCCTTGCTGAACACTCCGGGCTACCACACTCTGACTACCGGCGGTGGACCCTAGCACAAACTTGTTCGGTGAACTCGCTGGTCGACGCCAGTCCGCCCAGGTCCGCGGTGGCGATGCCCGCTTCGAACGTGGCCGCAACCGCTCGTTCGACCCGCTCAGCGGCGTGCAGCAGTGTGCTTTCGCTATCGCGAGTCCCCAACCAACGCAACAGCATTGCCGAGGACAGTTGCAGCGACGCCGGGTTCGCGCGGTTGCGCCCGGCGATGGTGGGCGCCGCGCCGTGCACCGCCTGCGCCATGGCGTGGGTGGTCGAGCAGTTGAGCGAGGCGGCCAGCCCGAGCGAGCCGCTCAGCTCACCGGCGAGGTCGGAGAGGATGTCGCCGAACAGGTTTTCGGTCACCAGGACGTCGTAGTCGGCGGCGGCGCGCACGAGGTGGGCGGCCGTCGCGTCGACGTGTTCGTCGGTGACCTCGACGCCGGGATAGGCGTGGGCAATTTCATAGCAGACGTCGCGAAACAGGCCCATGGTCATCGGCAGCACATTGGCCTTGTGCACGATGGTCAGCCGCTTGCGGCGAGCCGCGGCGAGCCGGAATGCCTCGTGCGCGATCCGCTCGCAGGCCTGCCTGGTTACCACGCCGACCATCATGGCGACGTCCTCGGTCGGCCGGAACTCCCCGGACCCGGCGAACATATTGCGGTCGGCGTAGAAGCCTTCGCTGTTCTCCCGGACGATCACCAGGTCGATGTCCGGTGCCGTCGCCCGGACACCGGCGAACGCGCGGGCCGGGCGGATGTTGGCGTAGAGGCCGAACCGCTTGCGAATGGCGCCGCCCGGCGCGACCGCGGTGCGATGTTCGGCCGGGTAGGAGGCGTTGTCGTGCGGGCCGAGAATCCAGGCGTCGACGCTGTCCAGCGCGGTCAGGGTCTTTTCCGGCAGCGGATCGCCGTGTTCTTCGATGGCGCGGTGACCCATGAGCAGCGGCACCCATTCGATCGGCGCCGCACCCGCCGCCGACACCGCCTCGTCGACGACCTGTCGCGCGGCACGCACCACTTCCGGTCCGATGCCGTCGCCATCGATCAGCCCGAGCCGCAGCGTCCTCACGACAGTGCCCCGTCGGCGCTCGTCGCAGTATTTATAGGTCGTTCGCCACGCTGTGTCACGGCATCATCCTTGCGCCGCGCATCCCCTGTCGACGAACCGACCCACCGGCAACCGCTATTTTCTGGAGATCGTGCGGTGGGTCGAAATCATCGGGTGTCAGGGGGCCCCTGCGGGGGAAGAACCCTACTGAGGACAACTCAACGACAGCGAGGAACACCGAGCCGGTCGACTGCCGCGGGTACGCGTCATCCGTGCGCCGCCGATTTGTCCGTGGAAGATATAGACAACTGTCGGCGTTGTAGCTGGCACACCGAATACGAGAGGACGTCATGGCCACCCAGACGCTGACCCAGCAGAATTTTGATGAGGTAGTCACCGGAAACGACGTGGTACTCGTCGATTTCTGGGCTGAGTGGTGCGGCCCGTGCAAGAGCTTCGCGCCGACTTTCGAGGCCTCCTCGGAGAAGCACGCCGATGTGGTGCACGCCAAGGTCGACACCGAATCCGAGCAGGGGCTCGCGGCCGCCGCCAACATCCGCTCCATCCCGACCATCATGGCCTTCCGCGAGGGCGTGCTGGTGTTCGCGCAGCCCGGCGCATTGCCGCCCGCCGCGCTGGAGGACCTGGTCACCCAGGTGAAGGAGCTGGACATGGACGAGGTGCGCAAGCAGCTCGCCGAGCAGCAGGCCGGCGCCGAGCAGTAAAATACGCCGAACCAAAGGGCCGTTCCGCTCAGCGGAACGGCCCTTTAGTTGTTGGTCAGCCGAGCTTGTTGACTCCGGCAATCATCGCGCGAACCGTCGATTCGGCGCTGTCGTCGGCCATCGCCGCGCCCCAGCCGCGCCTGCCGTTGCACTCGCACTGCACGAAGGTAGCGGTGCCGTCGCCGGTGCGGCGCTGGTGGAACTGCAGGATCTCGACGTGATAGCCCTCCTCGTAGAGGGCCGAGGTCATCGCCGCGACGAGGCTGCCGGAGGCGACGACCGTGCGCAGATGGTCGGTGAACTCCAGCGTGACCGCGAAATCGGCGCTGCGGCTACTTGCGGGCGACCATTCGCCGAGCTTGATCGGCCCGGCGTGTTCGCAGTAGCGGTCGTGGAATTGCGCCGGGGTGAGGTCGGCGCTTTCGTGGCGCAGACCCTTGGGCGCGGCGGCATGGAACGTGTGGGTATCGAGAGTGAGGATTGTCATTTGAAAGTAGGTCTTCCCGAGGAATGTCGTGGCTCAGTTGACAGAGGGGACCAGCACTAACAAGTCGTTCAGCCCGCAGCGAGGGGGCCGGTCCGAATCAGACCCCGCTACGGCGGGTTACTACGAGGAGAAGTCGCCGCTGCGCCACCATCGCGGTAAGCGGAATTAGCCCAGCGCTGTCGCGGTCTGCGACGTTGAGCGCTGCGCTGTGGCGGTCGGCGGGATTCGGCACGCGCTTGAGGATAGGGACATCTCGGCGCAATAGCAACCATATTTGATGCCCGATTTGTCTACTGGCCGGTAGCGTTCGCGCAGCTCAGAGGCGCTCGGCGGCGTTGCGGCCGATCATGGGGGTGCCGCGCGGCACATGTTCAGCCGCACGTCATCTTCGCGACATATGGGAGGGCGTGTCGGGCCGGTGTGTCGGGTGCCTCGACGCGACGAGATCCGGGCCCGCGGACCCGGATCTCGTGACGTATCAGTCGGTGTCGTTCTTACCTCAGTCCGCGAGGACCTCGTTCAGCTTGCCAGTGGCCACGTCGAAGATGAACCCGCGGATCGAATCCTTGTGCGGCACGAACGGACTGGCGACGATGCGCGCAATGGATTGACGCACATCGGTTTCCAGGTCGGCGAACGCCTCCGCCGCCCACTCCGGCTTGATGCCGACGTCCTGCTGGATGGACGACTTGAAGTCGTCGTCGGTGAAAGTGAGCATGCCGCAATCGGTGTGGTGGATCAGGATGATCTCGCGGGTGCCGAGCAGGCGCTGGCTGATCGCGAGCGACCGGATCTCGTCGGCGGTGATCACGCCGCCCGCGTTGCGGATGACGTGCGACTCCCCCTCGTTGATACCAAGCGCGCCATAGACATTCAGCCTGGCGTCCATGCACGCGACCACCGCGACGTGCTTGGCGGGCGGCAACGGCAGCGGTCCGGTGAAGGTGCTCGCGTAGGCAGCGTTGTTCTGCAGGTACTCATCGGTCACAGTCATGGGAGGTCCCCTGCGGTCGGCATGCGTGGATACGTATGCGCTTATGTGTGGCGTGGCTCACCATAGGCTCGCTCTGGCACGCTGGGGCCGGTCCTGCTCACCGTGATTCGTTTACTGGCGCGGCGGGAGCGACACATGCTCACCTCACATTGCGCGCATTACCGTGTCTACGTAAGTCCGGCCTCGAGGTGCTAGGCAGCCCCCGAGGCCAGACCTCACCGCTCAGCAGGGCACAGCCTGCCACTCTTGATCAATATATTTCGAGAACAAGGCGACAGTTTCGTTCGGACCCACCCACTTGCAATCCGTGTCCATGTTCCAGGTATACAGATGCGCTTTGACGTTGACTACGTCGGAGCAAACGTTTCGGACGAAGTACGCCCACGTGAACCCGGAGTCCGACGGGCCCTGTACCGAAACCGCACAGCGTCCGGGATCTGCCTGGGCGATGCCCGGCGACGCCACCACACCGGTTCCGGCGAGGGCGATTGCCACTGCCGCCAGGCCGGCCGCATTCTTGATACTCTTCATTTGTTTTCCTTTGCGAACGATTGGCGATTTCAGCAGGCCAGTGCTTGCCAGGTACTGTCACCGACCGGATCCCAGAAGGTCGCGGTGTCATGGGGATTGATCCACTGGCACGTCTGGCCGTGCGGGGCCTGCGCGTCGCGCTCGATCGTGTACTGATAGACACGGAAATTGAGCGATACCGAGCAGTCATTACGGACGAGATAGATGAAGCTCCCCTTACCGCCGTCTTCGTCTCGACTAGAGGTGACTCCGACTCCGCAGCGTCCGGGATCCGCGGATGCCGCCGCGGTGGGAAATCCTAATGTTATGGCTGAGGCAGCAATTACCGTGGCGGCCATAGCCAGACGTCTAACTTTGATTTTCATATAAACCCTCCCGGTGATTCGCGACAACTGCGGAAATCCGCAGATCCTTCGCGACGAATGGACCGTAACACGACGGTTTTCATTCGTCACTGCCACATTCATTCGGGATAGGTGTGCGGCTACGGTCAGCGCGGCGTTGTCGTCCATGGTGTGGTCGGTCGTCAACAATTCGAGCAGCTCGCCACGCAATCGGTACAACCGAGAGTCCCCGATCTGCACGAGCCAATGGCAGTGCGGCGTCGCCACTATGGCAGTCAGCGTGCAGCCTGCCAAACTCCGCAATTCCCGGCCGATCTGGGCTACCCGGGCGTCGGCGGCTGCCACCGCACTGCCCGCGCCATCCCCCATACCGTCGGCCACCACTGCCAGCAGCGGTTCCGCACGGAGGTAGGTGACATCGAAATTCGCCGAATAGCGTCTGCCGATGTCACTACCCACAGCGACTTCGAGCACGGGATTGCGCACCCGCGAATTCTGACATGCCCGCTCTCGGCCGCAGAGCCGAACGCGGGCAGGCGGTTACGACCCGCCCGACGCTACCGGGTCAAGGCTTTGCTGCCCGGTGGCCGAGTTCAGCGTGGGCAGGTAGGCACGGGCGTGACCGTCCACGTCGGGGTGATAGGACTCGACCGGATGGGCGATGTCCAGTTGGTTGATCCACGGATCTCGGGCGCAGATTCCGTGTCCGGCGAAGCGGGAGGTCGGGTTGGCGAAGGCGAATCCGGCGGACTGGGCGCGGCCGGCGGTGACCCGATTGAGTTCGTCGGCACCGTGATTGAGGGAATCGCGTTTGTGCAGGCTGAAGCTCAGCGGGCACACGTCGCGCTCGAAGAGCCGGGGATAACCCAGGACAACAACTTTGGCCTTGGGCGCCTTGGCTCTGATTTCCCGGTAGAGCCCGTCGAGGCGGCCGGGCAATGTGCGGCTGGCGTAATCGATGCCCGCGTTTACCGCCGCGTCGCAGCTGGCGTCACTGGCCGGGAATACGCACGAGCTGAGGATGGCGCCGAAGCCTGCGTCGTTCCCGCCGGCGGTGATGGTGACGAGGCCGGTCCGGTCGTTCAGCGGTCCGAGTTGTTTGTCGCGCACATCCTGGGTAGTGGCGCCGCCGCAGGCTGTGAAGGCAAAGGACCCGGCGGTATGGGATTTCGCCCATAGTGCGGGGTAGGCGGCGTCGCTGCGAAGGCAGTTGCCGCTGTCGGGCCGGTAGTTGCCGGTGCCGACACCCGAGGAATACGAGTCGCCAAGTGCGACATAGTCGATGGGTGCCGGCGCGGGCGCGGCAACGGCGGCTGCGGCGGGCAGCAGGGTGGTCACCAGGGCGGCGAAGGTCGCTTGCAATGCACGGGCGCGAATCATTTTTGCTCCAGGGGAGGCGGCGCGGAAGCATAGAAACACTGTCGTTTACCAGAAACGGCTAGGTGTTGTGGCGAGTAAAAAACGGGAGGCAAAATCACCATACGAACTATTCGACTGCACAACGAAATCCGTTGTTCCCCAATGTTTGACGTGCGGCAATGCGCAACTGGGGAATTCGCGAGGTCGACGCCCCCGAGGACAGCACGCTCCTCAAGTTCGACGCTGAAAGCGATCGCCGTCGACGGCTAGCGCAGTATTCGAGCAACGAGCCGGTCGGTGAACTCCTTCGGGACGGGCTCGCCGGTCACCAGCACGCGGTAGTAGATCGGACCGACCAACTGGTCCACCAGGAAGTCGACGTCGGTGTCCGGCGGCAGCGCGCCGCGGTCGAGAGCGCGCTGTATGGGCAGGCGATCGCGATCGCGCTGCTTGCCGAGATGGTCCGTGCGTAGCTTGGCCGCGACCTCCGGGTCGTGCTGCGCCTGTCCGGCGAGGGCGCGGAAGACGGCTCCGGCGTCCGAGGTCGTCAGGAATTCGGCGAGGTTCCGCAGGTGCCGGCGCAGGTCTTCGCCGAGGTCGCCGCTGTCGGGCGGCGTCAGGTGCTGGGCGGCGTCGTCGGTGAAGGTGTCGAGCAGGATCTCGGTCTTGGACGGCCACCAGCGATAGATGGTCTGCTTGGCGACGCCGGCCCTGGCCGCGATCCCTTCGATCGTGAGCCCGGCGAACCCGCGCTCGACCAGCAGGTCGTCCGTCGCTTCGAGCACCGCTCGGCGGGCTTCCTCGCTGCGCCGATGCCGGTTTCCGTGGTGGGCGCGGCCGGTCTCGCCTGCCATTCGAGATCTCCTCTTCGGGTGCTGGAGCGAGCATATTCGATCTAGTCACAACGCAACGTTGCGTCTACTCTAGCGGTATGACCAACACCTTGCAGAGCGAATCAGTGCTGACCGTCCTCGACCGTTTGTTCGCCGAGGCCGCCGCCGACGACGAAACCCCACCCCGGTGGCCCGCAGGCCGTTCCTTCGCCGACACCTCTGCGCAGGAGCGCGCGGATGTACTCGGAGACGTCCTCATGCCGATCTCCGCGCGCGGCGGCACGCTGCTCTACACGCTGGTCCGGGCCGCCCGCCCGGCGACGATCGTCGAGTTCGGCACCTCGTTCGGGATCTCGACCATCTACCTCGCCGCAGCGGTCGCCGACAACGGCGTAGGCCACGTGCTGAGCACCGAGCTCAGCGTGGCGAAAGTCGCCGCCGCACAGGCGAATCTGGCCGAGGTGGGGGTGGCCGACGCGGTGACGATCCTGCCCGGCGACGCACTGGCCACCCTGGCCGAAGTCCCCGGCCCGATCGGCCTCGTGCTCCTCGACGGCTGGAAAGACCTGTGCCTCCCCGTCCTTCGCCTCCTGGAAGACCGGCTCGCACCCGGCGCCCTCGTAGTCGCCGACGACACCACCTTCCCCACGATGGGCGACTACCTGAACTACGTCCGCGACCCGGCCAACGGCTATGCCTCAGTCGACTACCCCGTGGAGGACGGTATGGAAATCAGCTGCCGCACCGCCTGACCGGGAGTCTCCGTCGGCCGAGGCCGCTGAGCACTGCCTGACCGTCGGGCAGTATGGATTCCGTGGTGGACATCAGCCTGCTGACCGGATCCGATCGTGCCTGCTGGGAAGCGTTGGCTCGCGGTAAAGACGCATACTTCGAGGTCGAACGCAGCGACGACGACTATGAACGGACATGGCGGCGCCTGCTCGATGACGAGCAGCTACGCGGGATCGCGGCCCGGTTGGACGGCAAGATGGTCGCCATCGCGCACTACGTGTTCCACGCCAGTGTCTGGTACTCCAGGAAGTGTTATCTGGCCGACGTATTCGTCGATGCGGAAGTCCGGCGGCGCGGTGTCGCGACGGCAGTAATCGAGTGGGTGGCCCAGGACGCCAAAGAACACGACTACCCGGGCCTCTACTGGAACACCCTCGAAGACGCCCCAGCTCGCGCCCTGTACGACAAGATAGGCAAGTTCCAGAAGGGGCTGATCCACTACACCTACCGGCGCGACGCGAACCAAAACCCTTGAACCCCCGGGCCTTCGATCGCAGCTAATAGCATCCGGAATGTACTGCTGGACAAGTGATCACGGGGAACTGGTGACTCAGCCCTCTCGACCGATACCTGCACCGATTCCTCGTGATCGCCCGACCAACAGCTCGGACGGTTCACGAACCCGACGCGCGTGAGCGGCTGGCCGACAGCTGGACCCACGCCGTCGCCCAGCTGACCAAGATGACTCCACCCATCTACCCCCTTCTTATGGCAGCCTTCAAGTTCTCGGAAGTGCTGCCAGCCAACCAGTTCGGCCGCCAAGCAACCATCCACTCGGAACGCGCGGGTCGCGGCTATGAGAGTGCGCTCGCGCTGCGGACTGTCGGTCGCTCGAGGCAAGATCACGGCCCATGAGCTATGACCTCAAAATCTGGGAAGGCGAGAAGCCGAGCAGCGATGCCGGACTTCGCCGGGTGCTGGACAGGATCAGCGAGGATATGGAGCGTCGAGTCGTCGCAGGGGAACCACCCGCTCCGCCCAGCCCAGCGGTCGCCGACTTCGTACAGTCCCTGCTCCGGCGCTGGCCCGACTGCGGCGAGGAAGGCAGCCCCTGGTCTGCCGGTGGAACCGGTGATGCAGATGGCTCGTCTCTGACCGTGTTGATTCAGTGGGGCAGAGAGGCCGAAGTGTCGGAGTTTGCGGCGGGGCTTGCCCAGGTGCACGGTCTGGTCTGCTACGACTGCCAATCGGACCGACTACGACCGTGAACGACGTCGCACCCAGTACATGCCGTGATGGCATCGGCTGGTCGGCAGATGCGCGGACGGCACCCGAAGTCCAGGAGCTCGCTGATGACCTGTCGAAGATCCTCGCCTTGCGGGCGGGGCTCTGTATGCGGGCACAGCCGTCGGTGACCGCGTCCATAATGCCGACATCTTCCATGGCCCGCACAAGTAGGCCAGCTTCGATGTATCCATTTAGCGGCGTTCCGATCGTGCGATACGAGCGGGCGGTCTGGAGTAGAAACCTCAGCAGGACTTGTGATCCCCAGGAGATCCGCCGGACTCCGTCGTCATTCTGGTGTATGCCTTCGAAGAAGATGTGATGCACGTCGATGCCGCCGTACCACTGCGACTGGTGGCGGGTGCGACGTTCCGTTTCGGCACGGGGCGCACGGTTCGCTGAGGCCGCCGCCCGCGATTCGGCGTGTTCGAACCGCTTGGCGAGGAACGGATCACGCTCTGCGGGACGGGTTTGCGTCTGGTTCATCGCCGGTATCTGTCCGGGCGAACTCGGCGGGGGTGCGGCCGTACCGGCTCTTGAAGGCGCGGATGAAATGGCTGCTGTCGGCGAACTGCCAGTGGGCGGCCAGTTCCGAGACGCTCGGTCGACCCACTGGGCTGAGGAGTTCGAGGCTGGCCTGTTCGAGCCTGCGGCGGCGGATGTAACCGGCGACGCTGTCCTCGACCGCTGTGAATGCCCGGTACAGCGTGCGCACGGAGACGCCGAGTTCGCGGGCCAGCATCGAGGGCGCGAGGTCCGGATCGGCGAGCCGGCTGTCCGCGAGGTCTTTCGCCGCCTGAGCCAGGGCGGGGCCGAGACCGGGCTCGGTGCCGTCCGCTTGTTGCCGCAGCACCCCCTCGACCAGCGCGAGCAGGGCGTTGCGAGCGGCCAGCGCACCGCCCGGGGTGAGGTCTTGGGCGCTCTGCTGGACCAACTGCATCTGCCCCAGCAGCAGCCGCATCTCGGCCGAGGATGCCGGTCCGGTGATCAGCCGGTCCCGGATCAGCCGGGCCAGGGGTGCTGTGGGCACGATCAGGACCGTCGCCGCGGTGCGCCGCGCGTGCTCGAAGGTGGGTGGACCCATGCGTTGGAGCATGAAATGCCCTGCGGGGACGGTGTGCTCACCCTCGCGCGGTCGGGCGAATCGCCAGGCGTTGCGGCGGACCACGTGCATCAGCACCTGTTCGTCGCCTTGGCGAGGTGGGCTGGTGTAGGTGCTGATGAGGAACTCGCTGCGGACATCGGCGATCACCGCGTCGTGCGCCGTGACGGCACGGGCGCTCATCTGGAAGTCATCGGTGCTGCCCGGTGTGAAGTGCGGGGTCGGCTGCTTCTTACCCAGCTGTGCTTCCCACCCGCGCCAGAAACGGCCGAAACGCGCTGCCGCGGTGCCGGGCGCGGTGGCCTCTGCGGCGAACGTCGCGCTGGATCCGGGCGCGTTCGGGACCGTCATGCTCTTCCCACTTCCTCCATGGCACGGATCTTCCATCGATATGGCACTGCCGTCCACGCCTGGACCACACCGTACCTTCTAGTCTGTAACAGCCGAACAGTCTGCGGCTGAACAGCATTCGGCGTTGTGATGCCGCCATCACTACGACACCATCGGGAAGGATCCCATGTGTTCCGCGAATGCGATCGATGAACTGGCCCATCGTCTCGGGGAGCGGGTGCGTGCCGACCGCGTCTTCGGTCCGGGTGATCCGGCCTATGCCGAGGCCGTGACGTTATGGAACGGCGCGGTGACCACTCGCCCTGCCCTGGTCGTGCGGCCCCGCGGCAGCGCCGAGGTCGCCACGGCCGTCACCGCGGCGCGGGAATTCGGTCTCGGGGTGTCGGTGCGCGGCGGAGGTCACGACTGGGCCGGGCGGGCATTGCGCGACGGCGGATTGGTGATCGACCTCGGTGCGATGCGCGACGTACGGATCGTCGGGGCCGACGCGGTAGCCGGCGGGGGAAGCCTGGCCGGTGATGTGGTGGCAGCTGTCGCGAGGCACGGCGCGAATGTCGCCACGGGGACCGCCGGGGTGGTCGGCATGGCCGGTCTGACCCTGGGCGGTGGCTACGGTCTGCTGCTCGGCACGGCCGGACTCGCCGCCGACAACCTGCTCGGCGCACAGGTCGTACTCGCCGACGGCCAACTCGTCTCGACCGAGGATGATCCCGAACTGCTCTGGGCGTTGCGGGGCGGCGGCGGGAATTTCGGTGTCGTCACCGAAATGCGCATCCGTACCCACCCCGACCGCGGACTCATCGGCGGCATCATCCTGTTCCCCTGGGAACAAGCGGCGACGGTGTCGGCCCGGTACGCCGAACTAGTCGCGGACGCTCCCGAGGGCTTGACCGTCTTGCTGGAATTCACCTTCGTCCCCGATCTCGGTCCGTGTCTGCTCGCGGTACCCGTCTGGTCCGGCGAACCACAGCACGCCGAAACCGCTATCGCCGAGGTCATGCGGCTCGGTACCCCGATCACCAGCACCGTCGGCCCGGCCACGCAGAAAGATCTGCTGACGCAGTTCGACCAGGCTGTCCCCACCGGATTGCATTGGGACCTGCGCACGCGTACCGTCGCGACGCTGACGCCCGGCATCCTCGATCTCCTCATCGGCTTGGCGGAGCAGCGCCCCGGGCCGGGAGCGGGAATCGGATTGCAGCAGTTCCACGGCGCCGCCACCCGCGTCGGCGCCGACGACACCGCCTTCGGCTTGCGCACCGACCATGTCGTCATCGAGATCTCCGCCGGACGCGGACCCGGCGATGACGCCGATGCGTACCGAAACTGGGCCGAAACCGTCTGGACCGCACTGGAACCGCATGCTCTGCCTGGCGGCTACCCCAACTTCCTGCTGCCAGAACAGCACGATCAGGTCGCCAACGCCTACGGCTCGCACGCGGCACGCGTGATCGCCGCAAAACGACGTTATGACCCCCAGCACGTCTTCACCGCCACCCCGCTGCCCGACCACGCACCCTGCCTGTGAGAGCCGCTCTCCGCCATTGGTGAGTTGAAAGGTGTTGCCCGCGTCGTTGTGTCGCTGCACCTCCGACAGCGGCAAAAGCAACATCACAGCGCATTCCGAATCAACGATAGGACCCACCCGTGGACTTCCAAGGAAAGACGGCTCTGATCACCGGCTCCGGCGCCATCGGCGGCCTCGGGCACACAGTGGCCACCATCCTCGTGGCCGGCGGCGCGGACGTGGTGATCACCGGACGCGACCCGCAGCGCGGTGCCCAGGTCGTCGACGACCTCGCTGGCCACGCTCGGTTCATCCAGGCCGACCTGGCCGACACTCGAGAGGTGCGCCAACTCGCCGACGAGGCCGGACTCGTCGACATCCTGATCAACAACGCGGCCATCGTGCCGAACGGCCCGACCGCCGAGCAGGACTTGGACGTGTACGAACAGACCTTCGCCATCAACGTGCGTGCGCCCTTCATCCTCACCGCCGCCTTGGCACCGAAGATGGCCGCCAACGGCGGCGGCAGCATCGTCAACATCACCTCGACAGCCGCTGGGATCGGTATGGCCGGCGTGGCCCTCTACGGCGCGACCAAGGCGGCGCTGGAATCCCTGACTCGCGCCTGGGCCCCGGAATTCGCTCCCATGAAGGTACGCGTCAACGCCGTTTCGCCCGGCCCGATGCGCTCCTCGAAGATGATCGCCGTGGTGAGCCCGGACGCCATCCGCGCCCTGGGTGACGCGGTGCCCATGGCCCGCACGGCCGACCCGATCGAGGTCGCCGAAGTGGTCGCCTTCTTGGCCGGTGACCGCGCCAGCTACATGACCGGCGCAATCGTCCCCGTCGACGGAGGCTGGACCGCCGCCGGATGACCGCTGGCCGGCCGCTGCCAACCGGTCGACCAGACCGACGAGCCGGATGCCCGCAGGATCTCGAACGAAGCCACACGGTGTCGAGAAATCGTGTCGAGAACGCGAGGTGTCCGAGATATCGGATTGACCAATTCTTGGAAAACGCCTTGGGGATACACGCTCATCGGCATTTGGCTGCGCGGCCCAGCCGAGAGGATCTCCGCCAGTTGATCTTTCGGGCAACCGTCGGCCGCCTCGGACCGCGTGCCATGCGGCATGAGCGGATGCTTATCGGACGGCTGGTCGGAACGATTACCGGGGTGTTAGTCGTTTGCGGGGACGGCTCAGTCGAGAGGCTTTCCGTGGTGGCGGGCCGTCGGAGCCGGTGGCGCGACCCGACTCGCGAAGCTCAGCGGTCGCCTGGGCCATGAGCTGGGAGAGGGTGGCGTCCGGCTCGGCTAGCCAGCGGGGCATGGCGCGGCGGTGGATCGCCAGCACCACGTCGATGATGAAGCGTGCCTTGCCGGGCTCGACGCCGCAGCGCTCGATCGCTGCGGTGTCGAGGAATCGGTGCCGGGCTCGAGAACGGCTCAACCCATGCGTACTAAGCGGGCGATTGTTTTCCGCGACCTGGGCAACAACAACGGGCGCAACCGCTTGCCGCCGGTGAGGAACTCCCGCAACAGCCCGACGAACTGCACCACTTCAGCACTGGCAGCACCAGATTCCTTGGCCTGCAAGAACTCCGCCAACAGCGCATCGACCGCCGCCCGGTCCGAGACCGCCAACTTGCCGTCCTGCGCCGCCCTGCCCAGGATCCCCGCGCAGGCAACCGGCAACGGCTCTCGAGTATCGGGACCAAGCATGGACCGGCCGATCGTCACGGTTGCCTCTCTCACGGATCGGGCGACAGCACCCGCGTGCGGCTGCATCGCCATGGCGGATCCCACAGTTGGTTTTACTGTCAGTAAAGTGGTTTGATCAAAAGTCAAACACAGGCGCTCGCTGTCGTCAATCGCCCGCGTAGCAGCACCGCGTGGCCGACCGTGGAGCATCCCCTGGTCTGAGCATCCCGGCGCACCAGTGCGCACCCCTGGACCCTATGCCCGCTCCGGAACTCGCGCAGGGTGATACCTGGCGTCCTACCGATGCAACTCCCGGTGCGGCAGCGCATGCCTTCTACTGCTCGCCCCGGCTTGCCAACGTTGATCTTTCGGCCAGACCGGCTTGCCACTTCGGACCGCGCCACACGACAACACCGCGCGTATCGCTGACAACCGCCGAAATACACTGTTGGACAGGCGATCAGGAGGAACTGGTGCAACAAGCTACTCGGCCGATACCAGCACCGATTCCCCCTGATCGCCTGTCCAAGGTGATCGGTGACCGCTCGTTGGCACCGAATGGATGTTCGGTGCCACAGCGCATCTCGCCCTGCCAACCGCGCGGTAAGCGGCATAGAAAGACGTTTGGTGCGTCGGTTTCCTGGACGTGGGGAACGTCCTCCTGATGCGCTTGTCGGGCTTGGTGTCCCATCGCAAGAGCAGGAGGACGTTCCATGGGTAACGGTAGCGGTGTGTCCCGGGGTGATCGCAACCGCAACATGCGTTTGAGCAGGCTGCGGGGGTTGGTGCCGCTAGAGAATGCGCTGGTCGGGATCGATCTGGCCGACCGCAAACAGATGGTCGTGGTGTGTGATCATGACTCGAAAGTGCTTGCCCGCAAGACGTTCCGGTGCCGTGCCTGGGATATGGGTGTCGCGTTGGACTGGGCTGGGCAACGCGCCGTCGCGGCGGGGTTCACCGGGGTGACGGTGGCGTGTGAGCCGACCGGGCATCGGTGGCGGGTGCTGGGACAGCTGGCCGCGGATCGGGGCATGTTGTTCGTGTGTGTGCAGCCGGCGATGACGGCCTGGTCGCGTCGTGCCGAGGATCTGACCACGGACAAGACCGACGAGAAGGACGCGGTGTTGATCGCGCGGTTGACTGCGCAGTTGCGTTGTTATGCGCCCGAACCGGTCGATGAAACCTGGGGTCGGTTGCGGCATCTGGGTGCCCGCCGGGAACGACTGCTGGTCGAGGTGGTCTCCCAGATCCAGCAGATCCGCGCGCTGCTCGAATGTGTGTGGCCGGCCGCGCTCGAGGCCGCCGCGCAACCATTCAAATCTCGGACCTGGATGGCAGCATTGCGAGTGATCTGTGGCCGCGACGGCGGCGATTTCGCGCGCACCCGCCGGTTGGGCCGAGACCGGCTCGAACGCCTGGTCCGTGGCGAGGTCACTCGTGGCGGTGCGAAGCGGGCGTGCTTTCGGATCACCGGGAAACTGTTTGCGGCACTCGATGATCGCGCCGGAGTGCTCGCTCACCGGCGCGGCGCCCTGGAACGGGTGCACCTGCTGCTCGAAGACTGGGCCGAGGCCAAGCGACGCCTGGTCGACACCGAAACCCGCATGGTCGGCGTGCTCGATGAGCTCCGGCTCACCGGGTTGGTCACCTCGATCGTCGGACTGTCCGCGGTCGGGGCGGCGGCGATCCTGGCCGAAACCGGCGATCCTGCACGGTTTCCCACCGCCCGAGCAGTGGTCAAACACGCTGGCCTCGCACCCCGGGAAAAGAAATCCGGTGCTTTCACCGGCCGCGCCCGCCTCACCGGAGCTGGGCGCCCCGGCCTGCGGCTGGCTGCCTGGCGCGGGGTCTGGGGCACCCAACGCGCCAACCCCGTCTATGCCGCCCGCTACCAGCACCTGACCACCCGAGACACCAACCGGCTCACCCCCACTCAAGCCCAGGCCGTGATCGCCGCAGCGATCCTGCGTCAACTCCACGCGGTCGTCACGACCCGAAAACCCTGGAACCCACACATCGCCACCCACGGCACGGCAGCGGCGAAGCCCGCCATGATCTCGACTGCCGCCTGACCGGCGCGCTGTCGAGCAGAAAGGTCGGGGCGAGCCCCACGCGGCATCGAGACACCCACGTGATCTCGCCGGAAATCATGGGCAGCCCCGCCCTGTCGTCACACAACCCGATTACACGCTGCCGGGCATCACCCCATTACCGCTATGCCGGGACGACGACAGACGGGGCACCGACCGAACTACTTGACACAAAACGACTTACGCTGATTTCCGGATGTGTCATTGAGGCTGGGCTCCGCATGCGTCGGAGCAGCTGGGTAGCGAGCGAACTGGGCGGAGTCGATGCCTGGCCTGTGATCGTGTTGCACGTTCTGCTTGAAAAGCGTGATGGTCTAGTCGTCCTGCCCGTGGCCTTGCCGATAGCGTCGAGTGTTACGACGGGTCAACCCGTCGATCGTGATCGATCTTGCAAGTGTGCTGGGAAGGTCAATGTTATGGGGGACGGTCGACACCGCAGTTCCTGCGGACGGCGCCTGGCGCGAAAGATTATGGCTACGGGCGGTTTCGAGGGCGACGCTGCGTTTGCCGTCCACCGGCACTGTGGTGTTTCGCTGTTGCGGGCACATCGCATCGCCCGCGGGTACACGCTGGTGGGCGTGGTCGAGATGGTGAAGGAGATCCTGCGTTCGCGTGGAGTTCCGTCCGAAGGTCTTGCACACCAGCAACTCTCGCGCTGGGAGAACGGGCGAGACACGCCGTCACCGCGCTATCTCGATGCGTTGTGCGCTCTGTACGGCACCCGGTGCGACCGGCTCGGCTTCGGGAACGACTACTCCGATGCGTGGGCGATCCCGCTGGGCGGTGAGGAGACCGTAGACCGCAGAATGCCCTCGAATCCGGCGGTGATCGGTGCGGAGTTCACGCCGTTATCGATGATCGAGCTGTTGAGCAGTAATGGTGGCGTTCCCGATAGGGGTAGTACGGCGGTGGCGTATGTTGACCAGCTCGAGGCACGCACCGAGCGGGCCGGGTACGTGCTGTACGCCGCGGTGCCGACCGAGTTCGTCCCGACGCGCATGGCAGATCTGGCACAGATCAAGGCGGCTCTGATGTCGGTGCAGTCAGCGGAGATACGGCGGCGGCTGTATCGTCTTGTCGCCAAGAACGCCGGGTTTATCGGTATCCGGATCATGGACGTTGCGGGCCTGGACGATGCCCTCGAATGGCTCGGTCTCGCTCGCCGCGCCAGCCGGTTAGCCGAAGATCCCGGTGTGGAGGCGTGGATTGCCGGACATATTTGCACGTCGTGCGCCTGGTACGGCCGGTTTCTCGATTTCGGCCTCGCGGCCGCGCACCTGGCCCAATCGGCTGGAGGTAGTCGCCCGAACGCCGCGGCTGTGTTCGGCTATCTGGCCGAGGCGGGCATACAAGCCAGGATGGCTTGCCGCCGAGAGACTATGGCAGCCATCCGCGAGGCCGATCGGATGTTCGCCGTTCTTCCCGAGGCCGAGGCAGTAGCCGATGGATGCCACATCATCGAATACTTTCTGCGTTGGCATCAATCCGCCGCCCTGACCGCGCTCGGCGCGACAACCGACGCCGGGGTACTGCGGACACGAGCTCTCGAGCTGCCGTTCAGCAGACAGGACCCGGTCGGGGCATTGGCCCTGCGTTTGGACGATGCCGCCTCGAAAGCTGCGGAGGGAGAACTGGATTGGGCCTGCCGTGTAATTGCCGATGTGTGGGACCGTACGCCATCGGAGTATCGAATCGGCCAAATCCCGCGCCGCGCGTTGCAGATCCTCGACAACATAGCGCCCGCCAACGCCGCCAGCAGTCAGGTCCGCGCGGTACGTGATCTGCTGGTTAGTCCCAGACCTTCGTCGTGAACGCACGCTCATCGGCAGTAGCGGACGTTCGCGAGATCAACTGTGGGCCATGGCTCGTTCTCGAGCGAACGCCCGCACGGCGGCATTTGTGGATGTGCTCTCCGGGCACGGTGGCGCGGTGGTTCAATCGCTCGATGCGTGGTGACGAGATCATCGGTCAGTGGAGTGTGGAGGCTGGGTATCACAGCTCGATGGAGGATGAGCAGTTCGTCTTCTGGGGTGATGGTGTGGGGTTGGTGGAGTACGCGCGGCCGGGGGCGAGCGAGTGCGTGCTGTTCCGATGGGCGCGGACGGCGATTCGGACGGTGCGGCTCGAACCGCATCGGTGCGTCCGGCGCGACGGCGGTGCGGTGGTGGATGATGATGATGATGTGCCCGAGGTGGTCGAGATCGGTTACCGGATCACGCGGGAGCAGCGGCCGTTGATCGGTGAGGTGCTGCCGGTGCTGTACCTGCCCGCTCCGTTCGCGGCGATTCCGGACGGCGGGTACGGGCTGATCACGCGGGAACCGGCGGTGTATTTCACGAAGATGCGGCGCGCGAGTTCGTAAATCGAGGCATCGTCAAAAGTCTGTGCGCACCATGCTTACATCCGCATGGCCTACTTGCCGACACGCTCAGAGACTATGCGACCGTTCCGAAACCTGGATTCCGAACGGCCGCAACCATTTCCGCCGAGAGCAATAGGCGGTCCCTGCGCCTTGGGGGCGCGCGCCGACGCTCGGTATCCGGCAGTAGTGGACGTTCGCCGACCGGTTCGGACGGCGCGAGCCGCGGCAGGTGCGGACGGCCTGCTTGTTACCCGTCGGCGAGGTCGTCGCTATCGTGAACGGCGAGGTCACCATCGAGTCGTAACTAGGCCGCCGTGGCCTAGTCGACTCGCGGATCGGAGAGAGCGGCGTCGGATCATGGCAGAGGATTTGGCGGTTACTCGGGGGCTGGTGATACCCGCGTCCGAGTTGCGGGAGCGGTTCTCGCGGTCGTCTGGTCCGGGAGGGCAGCATGTCAACACCACCGACAGCCGGGTAGAGCTGTCGTTCGACCTTGCCAACTCGCCTTCGGTGCCGGAGTGGCTGCGTAGCCGGATGCTCGATCGCCTGGCTACCCGCCTGGTCAACGGGGTGCTCACGATCGCCGCGTCGGAGCAACGCGCACAGCTGCAGAACCGCGCGGCCGCGCGCGATCGCCTGGCCTCGTTACTGCGGGAGGCCGCTGCCGCCCCGCCACCCGTTCGCCGCGCCACCAAACCCTCGCGCGGAGCAAAGGAACGTCGCATCTCCGCGAAGAAGCGGCGCGGCGTCACCAAACGCAACCGCCGCGCCTCCCCCGACGACTAGCCGACGGGCAGCGCCTGCGGCAGTGACACTTTCAGGATTCGCGGGCAGCGATTGCGGCTTGGATTCGTCGTAGCGTGCGTAGGCCCTTCTTCGCGGCGACGCTCACCATGCCGTCGAAAACCGTTGCGCCACGGTCGTTGGCCATCAGCCGTTCCAGCGTTGGCACGGCGCGATCGTCGCCGGTCGAACCGAGCGCGACGGCGGCCCAGTATCGCTTGTCCGGGTCGTCACCGTCGGCGGCCTCGCACAACCTCGGGATGACGTCCGGCGCGAATGTGGCCAGCGCGCTGGCGATATAGCCGATGCGGTAGTGGCGGCGGTTCTCGAATTCGTCCCACAGTGCGGCCAGTGCCGCGTCGCCGCCGATCATGCCGAGGGCCTCGGCGGCGCGTTCACGCATTCCGCTGATCGAGTCCCGCAGCACGGGTGCGAGCGCCGGGACGACCGATTCGTCGCCGAGGGTGCCCAGCGCGATCACCGCTTGCTCTCGCGCCATCTGCTGGGAATGGTCCAGCATCGCGACCAAACCGGGGACCGCGTCTCGGAAGCCGAGCGCCGCGCAACCCATCGCCGCCCACGCCTGGCAGTTGTACCGAGTGTCGGCCAAGGACGCGAGCAGCGGTGCCCGTAGGGTGTCGTCGCCGAAGACCGCAGCCCGGTTCAACGCCCGGCTGTACAGCGACCGGTGGTAATCGGGATAGTCGCGGACGAGCGCGCACAACGTTTCCTTGGCGGATGCGTCGCCGTCAGCGGCTCGCACGAGCAGCAGCCGCAGATTGTCCTCACGGGTCTCGAGATCGCCGTCTTTGAGGGATCGCGCATCAGCTGGGTTCACCGCTCAACGGTACCTGGCGATGATCTTCGTCCTCCGGCCACGTTTCGGGTGGTCAGCGCGGTTGATTCAGCGCCGCATCGCCAACCGGGGCCAGACTTGGCCGACTGTCGCAGTGCGGTCGCGACAGTACTGCGCAAGATCCATGCCAGCACGATCACCGATCCTCGATGCATGAGCGACCGCGCTTTCCCCGCGCCATCCACGATCAGCGAACAAGCACAGAAGTGGCTTGCCCTGCGCGGCGACGCGCTGACATATCCGGCTGCCGACGACACCGACGCCTGGCTCGCGATGGCCGAGCAGGCGAACAAGTCCACCGCCCAACGGTTTCCGGTCGACGAGCTGCCCGTCACCGTTGCGGACCTCGACCTGGACGGCGTCACCGTGTATGCGGCCGAGCCGCATGAGAGCGAAGGCGACGCGCTCTACCTCTGGATGCATCCGGGCGGACTACTCGTCGGCGGCGGGGCCGCGTGCCGTGCGACCACGAGCAGAACCGCAACGGAGAGTGGCATTCTCACGTGGGGCGTGGACTACCGCACGCCGCCTCTGCACCCCTACCCGGCCGCGCTAGACGACGCGATGACCATTTACCGAACCGCGCTGAAGGACTGCGACCCCGCGCGGATCGTCGTGGGCGGTGACTCCGCCGGAGGGAACATCGCCGCCGCAATTCTCTTGCGCGCCAAGGACGACGGGCTCCCGATGCCCGCGGCCCTGGTGCTCAACACGCCGCAGGTCGACCTCACCGAATCAGGCGATACCTTCCAGACCCTGGCCGGCGTGGACAACGTAGTCAGCAGCCTGCGCGAGACCAACGCACTCTACGCGGCGGGCGCCAGCCTGGCCGACCCCTACCTGTCCCCCGTCTTCGGTGATCTGTCCGGCTTCCCGCCCACCTTCCTGCAAAGCGGCACCCGAGATCTGTTCCTCTCCAACGCAGTACGGATGCACCGCAAACTATGCGCCACGGGCGTAGACGCCGAACTACACGTCTTCGAGGCCATGCCGCACGGCGGATTCGGCGGGGACACCCCCGAAGACCGCGACCGCGCCACAGCACAGCGCCGATTCATCGCGAAACACGTCCTCTGACAGCAGAATCGGGCCCAAACGCGCCAGAGGCATTGGCAGTCAACCGATCCGCGGGCGGACGCCGAGAACCGTTCTAGGCGGGTGGAGTCTCGGCGCGCCCGTCGTATTCGGCGCGGGCTGCGTCGATCCGCGTCAGATGCGCGATGCTCCACTCCAATAGCGGCGCGGTGGCTTCGCGCAGCGTCTTGCCCATCGGGGTGAGCTCGTAGCTGACGTGCGGCGGCATGACGTTGTACACGGTGCGAGTGAGGATTCCGTCGCGTTCCAGGCTGCGCAGGGTGACGGTGAGCATGCGCTGGCTGATCCCGTCGATGTCGCGCTTGAGTTCGGTGAAGCGGCGCGGCCCGTGCCGGAGATTGCGCACGACCAGCAGTGACCACTTGTCCCCGACGATGCCGAGCACTACCCGGGCCCGGCACGCGTTGTCCTGCTGCGGCTCGCTGTCGGTCGTGGTCATGGTTACCTCCAAGGAACCCCAGCACCGAAATGTGCCTTATTGCCTGCGGTGTGACGAGTGATCATGATGGTTGTGGTTCTCCAACCATACCGAGTTACTGATAGTAACGATAGATTCTGCGCGCGCCACCGCGCCTCGAACAGGAAGATCTTCACAACCATGTCAACATTTGTGCTGGTACACGGCGCTTGGCACAGCGGACGCTGCTGGGAGCGGGTGACGCCTCTGCTGGAGTCGGACGGACATCGAGTGCTCGCGCCGTCGCTGACCGGCTACGGCGACAAGGCGCATCTGCTCAGCCCCGAGGTAGGACTCGAAACACACGTCGACGACATCGTCACGCTGATCGAGGAGCAGGACCTCACCGAGGTGGTCCTGGTGGGTCATAGCTATGCGGGACTGGTCATTTCATCGGTGGCGAACCAGATTCCGGACCGGATCGGGCATCTGGTCTACCTCGATGCGATGGTTCCGGAGGACGGAGAGACCGCGGTCGACGTTCAACCCATGAGCCAGCACCTGATCGACCTCGCCGCGACGTCCGGCGGCGGCTGGCGCGTTCCGCCGCTGCCGGAGCAACCGCCACCCTTCGGCCTGTTCGGGGTCACCGACCCGGCGGATGTGATCTGGCTGCGTACGATGCTGTCCGACCAACCGGTGCGCTGCCTTCAGCAACCGGTCCGGCTGAACAATCCTGCCGCGCAAGCGATCCCGCGCGCACACATGCACTGCGTCGGCGCCACCCCGGCAGGCATCACCCGCAGGCCCGTCCCCGCGATACAGCCCAACGGTTCGCCGGCGCGGGTGCGGGAACTGGAGACCGGCCACGACTGCATGATCACCATGCCCGTCGAGTTGAGCAAACTACTGCTCGAGCTCAGCAGATAGCAGCGCTGCCACCCAGCTGTTCGGCGCTGGTCAGAGTGACGCCGGTCCGCGCGCCGCACAGGGCAACCAGCCGGGTGGCGGAATAACTCCGCCGACCGGCTTATTCGATCCCGCCGATCAGGCGAAAACAGCCCGGCGAACACGATGTGAAACGTTCGGGGTGCATGATGGCGGTGCGCGAAACCCCGAACTCGTCCGCGATGTCGCCTTACCGCCGCCGGTGGTTACGGCGGAAAGGAACGTTTATGCGGTATGACGAATACCGGACCTATGATGCGGTCGGTCTGGCTGAGTTGGTGGCCAAAGGGGAAATACTTCCGACCGAGCTGTTGGAGATCGCGTCGGCCCGCCGCGACCAGGTCGACCCCGCGATCAACGCGATCAGCCTGCGGATGGACGAGGCCGGGCGGGCGGGCGCCGCACAACCGCTCGAGGGGCCGTTCGCCGGCGTGCCGTTCTTGCTCAAGGATCTCGGACAGGATTTCGCGGGCTATCCGACGGCGTCGGGCACCGGTCCCTTGCGAAAAGTGAAGGCCGACAAGAACAGCACGGTGGTGCAGCGGTGGATCGACGCCGGTCTGGTGATCTTCGGTAAGACCACCACGCCCGAGTTCGGCGCCGTCGCGGTCACCGAAACCCGGACCTACGGCGCGACGCGCAACCCGTGGAATCTCGACCGCACGCCGGGTGGTTCGTCCGGGGGCTCGGCGGCCGCGGTCGCGGCGGGGATCGTGCCGATGGCCGGTGCCAGTGACGGTGGCGGCTCTATCCGCATCCCGGCGGCATGCACCGGTCTGTTCGGTCTCAAGGCCGGGCGCGGACTGATCCCGGCGGGTCCCGACTTCGCCGAGCACATCCTCGGCGCCGCCACCGCCGGTGTGCTGTCGCGCGGCGTCCGCGATTCGGCGGTGATGCTCGACCTCCTCAGCGAACCCGATCCCGGCGGCCCCTACCTGTCGGGCCGGTCCGCCCAGTCCTACGCCGCGGCGGTGGATACGCCACCGCGCCGCCTGCGCATCGGATTCACCCATGAATCCCCCTTGGGCACACCGATGCACGCCGAGGCCGTGCGCGCGGTCGAGGTGGCCGCGGCGCTGCTGGAACAGCTGGGCCATCACGTCGAGCTCGCCGAGCCGCGGCTGGACAGCAAGCAGATGGCGCACGACTTCATGACGGTGTGGACCGCCAACCTGGCCGCCCGGCTCGCCGAGGCCCGAAAGCTCAGCGGCGCAAGCGACTCCGACTTCGACCTCACCACCCGCGTGGTCGCCGCCGCCGGACGCGCGCATTCCGCCACGACATTGATCGAGGCCCACGGCCGGTGGAACACCTACACGCGCGCGCTCGCCGAATTCCACGAAACCTACGATCTGCTGCTCACACCGACACTCGCCGAGCCGCCATTGCGCATCGGCCAGACGAAACCGCCTGCGGCCGTGGAGAAGATCATGGGCTTACTCCTGGAACTCCGTGCGGGCACGGCGATCACGCGTACCCCGATCTACCGCGACCTCGTCCTGACCAACCTAGCCCCGGTCCCCTTCACCCAACTCGCCAACATCACCGGCCGCCCCGCCATGAGCGTGCCCCTGCACCGCACCGCCGACGGTCTCCCCCTCGGCACTCAATTCGTCGGCCCCCTCGGCTCCGAATTCCTACTCCTGCAACTGGCCGCCCAACTCGAACAAGCCCAACCTTGGAGCCATCTCGAACCCTCGCTCTAGCAAGAAGATTCGCGGCCGTAGGCTGTAGCACCGACCGGGACTGCAACGGACGGGAAGCGAGCATGCGGTAGCACGTGCTCGCCGACGACGTGGCGCGGCCACTCGGCGCCGGGGCGGAACGCGCGCCGCTGCTGACAGATCCGGCCCCGCAGGTCGATTCCGATGCCATCGACCGCATCGGCGCGCGCGTGCACGCAGTCGCCGATCACCGGTGGATGATCCTATGCCGTCCACTGAGTGGACGGCATCGGTATCTCGTCGATCATGCGGCAGGCGAGCACCTTTGGGCACCGCACCGGATACGCTGGAACAGGTACACCAACGAGCCCTGACGTTTGCGTGGGATATCAGTCTGTCTCAGCGACCATAGGCAACCTCAGACCGGCAGCAGGTCCTGCCCCAGGTATTGGTGCCCGTTCATTGCGGACTCGCGCACGGCGGCGAACCCGTGGGCGATCATGGCCTCCTCGTAAGCGGCGATCGCATCGTTGGCAACAGCCCCGTCCGGCCCCTCGCGCAACGCCGCAGCCAGTGCGGCTCCGTCACGTAGCGCGGCGTTCGCCCCCGCCCCGGCCGCCGGACTCATCGCGTGGACCGCGTCGCCGAGCAACGTCACCCGGCTCGACGCCCATGGCGCGAAGGGCACGCTCGTCCGAATCACCAGCGGGAACACGGTTTCCAGCGCCCAGCTCGACACCATCGCCCGCACGCGCGGATGCCATCGGTCCACCTGCCGCAGCGCGAGCTCCCGCAGCCGCTCGCCCGAGAGCCCGGCCAGTTCCTCGTCGGACAGACCGATCGCCTCCCGCCGCAAGCCGACCGAACAGGTCATGAACGGCTCCGGGTGCGCCACCGGCGCCACGCCGACCATCGTGTGGCCAGGCCCAAGGATCATGCTGTACACGGCGTGCATTTCGTCGTCGAACAGCGGCCGGGTCTGCTCGTTCAGCGAGATCTTGCCGTACAGCTGCCGCAGCCCGGTGTCCTCGATCCGCGCGTGCGGCAGATACTGGCGCCGGACCGGTGAGTTGACTCCGTCCGCGCCGACGAGCACGCCGCCGCGCGCTGTGCTGCCGTCGGCGAAGTACGCCGTGACCCCGTCGGCGTCGCTGTCGTAGCGGGTGAGCCGTTTTCCGAAGTGGACAGCGTCGAGTCCGCTGAGCAGGATGCGCCGCAACGACATTCGGTTCACGTTCACCCCGGGCTCCGGGAACCGTGCCACGGACTGCAACGCGAGCTGGTCGTCATAGCGCATGACAGTGGGCCGCGGCCGCAACGATGTTGCCTCGAACCGCGCGTACAAATCGTCCGGCAGCACCTCTCGCACTGCGCGAATGCCCGTCACATCGATGTGCAGCCGATATCCCTGGAGCCGCGACTCCGGCGTCTCATCCCGTTCGTAGACGGCGCAGGGAATTCCAGCGCGCTTCAGCCCCTGCGCGAGGCACAGCCCGCCGATCCCAGCCCCGACCACGAGAACGCCGTCCTCCGGCCGTCGCCGTTGCGGCACAGCACTTCCCGACGCAACATTGTTCGATGACGCAGCATTGATCGACACAGCAAAGCCCCTTCACAGACGTATCGACTGAAAGGGACGCACAGGTTCCCGCGCCGCCGACGACGGCCGCGAGATGCTGGGCGAATCTTCCGGACTAACCCGTACCGGAATAAGTCTTCGCGCGTCCTCCATCCCGAAACTACCAGATTCGATCATTGCCTCGCCAGCGCGCGTCGGTGCTCGAATCCCTTGCCCGACAAGCCAGCTGGAGCACCGCAGCCGCGGCAGCACAGGTACTGCCGCTACGGGCAGGAACCGGTGAGAGCGTCGCGCGAACCGTCGAGGTAGGCGTTCCGATCTTCCGGTGAGCGGTCTTCCCATCGGGGTGAGCTCTGCGCTTTGCTGATCAATCCCTCGACGAACTTCCCTGGGGTCCAGGTGGAGTCGGCCTTGTTGAGTGCGGCGTCAGCGGCGATAAGGCCCAATACCTGTTCGCATGTCATGTGACGCAGCTGTGTGGGTACGGCGGCCGTCGTCGTCGTGGCCGCCGGTGTTGTCGCAGCCGCCGCGGCGGAGGCGGACAGAATCTGCTGTACGGTAGCGCGCTCCGAGTCGCCATCGAGCGAGCAGCTGGTGAGGGCGGCGGCGGCGAAGAGAGCGGCCGCGGCCATACCGACCTTGGACAGAGACATCGTGAGTTAGTCCTCGATAGTCGTGATAGTGCGCATGTTTTATCAGTATCGAGACAGGCTGAGGGACAGACTGTTTCCGATCTACGACCGACCGTACCGCCAATTGTTCGTTGTGCGGCTCGGTAAATGTGGAGCTGTTGTGGAGCTCCTGTGTAGGTCTCCGAGCCAGGCTGCGCGCGTTGCTATGTTGCCTCCGTCGCGTCGAGCTGTGACGCGATCGAGGGTCGCACCGTTTCGATTGGTGCACACGACAACTGGAGTTCTCGACGATGCGTACTCATCCCACGGTCGCAACCCTCTGCCGCGGCGCGTGCCACGGACTCGCGCTCGGTGCGCTCGGCGCGCTCGGTCTGGTCGGCATGGCCTCGCTGTACTTCTACGATGGCGGGTCCGAGGATCATACGTATCTACGGGTCGGCGACTGCTGGGACTACAGCACCAGGTTCGACGAGCGTGTGCACCTGAAGCCTTGTTATGGACCGCATTTCGGCGAAGTGATCCTCGACGCACCATGGCCTGGCACCACTGTGCGTGCGGACTTCTGCGAACAGCGGCTGACCGCGATCCTGTCGAAGAACAGCGGTCTGCTCCCCTACACCATCCCGACCAGCACCATCCTCTGCGCGGTGACCTCCGCTGCGCACACCGACACCCGCACCGGACGCCTGACCGGCAGAGCCGATCGGTGACCCTTGATCCCGCTCTGCGGCCGTGCGCAGCGCACGGCGACCAGATTCCAGCAATCCGGCGCATGCGTCGTAACCGGCTACCCCAGAGCGAGATCGGCCGCCTGCCATCACTTGTCCCTGATCAAGCGCGCGGTTCGCGGCAGATGAGTGCGTTTCCGTAGGGCCTCTATGCGTGGCCGCAATGGACTGGCCCGAGCGCGATCGCACGGTCAGCGAGCCGAAATCTAGCAACGCTAGACAAGCTAGTGGGTAGATGTTACCGTTGCTCTAGTTTCTAGCGGTGCTAGAATTCATCGAAAGGGAAACCGAAATGCTCGTTGTCACCGGCCAGATCATTGCCGCCGTCGCCGTTCTCGCCAATGCCGTCGTCTATGGCACCGATGTCTGCGGGGCCGTGATCATGCGGTCGGTGTACCGCAAGCTCGATGATGCGACCGTGACGGTGAGTGCGGGATGGGGTCACTATTACGGCGATAGGCGCATGCCGGTTGTCGGTGCGGGCGGCGTGGTCACCGCGGTGCTCACATTGCTGATCGCACTGCTGGCCGGGCAGATCGGCGCCGCCGTCGCGGCGGGGATCACGGTGGCGGCGCTGCTGACCTGGCTCGCTTTCTACGTCCGCATCGCCAAGCCGATCAATACCCAGCAGACCGCCGCCGCGCAGAGCGGCATCATTCCGGCCAATGCCCGTGCGCTGCAAGATAAGTGGGACAGCATTCTGAAGTACCGGGTCGCCCTGCAGTTCATCGCCATCGCCGGACTGTGCGCCGCGCTGATCCTGTTCTGATCTCACCCAGCGACTTCCGGCTGATCGCCGGGGGCACACCTGATATCGAATTCACCGAGGAGAACCCGACATGACCTTCACCACCAACGAGCAGCAGTTCCTCGCCGAGGCCGGGATCGGCCGGCTGGCCACAGTGTCGCCCGACGGCGTCGTGCAGAACAACCCGACCAGCTATCGAGTCAACGCCGACGGCACGATCGACATCGGGGGCATGCGCATGCGCACCAGTCGAAAGTACCGCAATGTCGAGTCGGGCAGCCGGGTGTCGTTCGTCATCGACCAACAGGTTTCCTTGGAGCCCTATGTGATTCGCGGCATCGAGGTGCGCGGCACGGCCGAGGCGCTCGAGGACGAGGAGCCACCGTTCCCGCCGCAGGAACACGCGGTCATCCGCATTCACCCCGATCGAGTCATCTCCTGGGGCATCGACGGCAAATCCTTCGACTTCACCAGCCGCGGCGCCGAGTAGTCAGCGGCGACTCATTCCGCCTTGTCGACCGTAAAGTCGCGGACCAGCAGGAAGAACGGTATCGCGGTGGCGATACCCACCGCGAAGGTCAGTACGAACGAGATGGCCCACCACCGCACGATGCCCAGCCGCCGCGCTTCGGAAAAGGCCCAGGTGTGGAAGCCGAGCACCACGAACGCGAGGTCGGCCATGGCGAAGCGGCCGGGCACCGTCTTGTTGATGTCGCCGACGAAGAAATCCAGCGCCGACTTCGGCCCGTTGCGCCGCACGTAGGGCAGCGCGATCGAGTTCTGGGTGATGAACGCGGCGACGAGCGTCGCGATGAGGGTGGGTCGTCGCCAGGACGAACCCGCAATACCGTCGGACATGGCAGTCTCCTGAAGTCGTGACGCGAGGTCGTTGGCCTCGGCGACCGTCCGGCAACCAAAGCCACGGAAATAACCGCTACCTATCGTTACATACAATTGGAGGCCGGCGAGTGAGTGGCTCGGATCTACATCTGCGGCAACTGCTCGCCCTGCACCACTTCGATATCGAGGTCGATCTTGACGGTGGTGCCGACGGCCGCGACACCCGCGCGGACGAGGACGTTGTAGTCGATGGCGAAATCGTTGCGGTGCAACAGAGTTTCGGCGTGGAAGGCGGCGCGGACGCCGCCCCACGGGTCGGGGCCGCAGCCGCCGTAGGTGACATCGAGGTCGATCGGGTGGACCTGCCCGTGCAGGGTGAGTTCGCCTGCCATTATCCAGGTGTCGCCGCCGGTTCGGCGAAAACTATTGCCGGTGAAGCTGATTACCGGGTATCGCTCGGCATCGAGAAAGTCCGGGGAGCGCAGGTGGTCGTCGCGCATGCCGATGCCGGTGTCGATGCTCGCGGCCTTGATTTCGGCGAAACCGGTGGACTTGTCGAAAGTCTCGGCGATGTCCAGTCGGCCGTTCACCTCGGCGAAGCGGGCCTTGATGCTGGCGATGCCCAGGTGGCGTGCGGTGACGATCACGGTCGAGTGCACCGGATCGATGGTCCACGGCCCAGGCGGCGGGGTAGCGACCACACCCGCCTCCGGTTCCATGGTGATCTCCAACCGGCCCCCGCCGTCGCGGGCGGCGCGAACCATCTGTGCTACCGGCCGGAACCCGGGAGCGGTCACGACGGCGGTGTACGTGTCAGGAGGCAGCGGCTCGGTGCGCGCCGTCCCGGCCGCATCGGTGGCCGCCCGCGCGATCTGGCGGCCGCTCATATCGGTCACCGTCAACACCGCATCCGGCACCGGCCAGCCGTCCGCGGTGTGAATACGGGCTGTCAGCCCGCTCATGGCCGAGCTGTCTCTGAGAGACCCGGGTCCTGCGTGGTCACGTCGGCTGCCTCCGCATCCTCGTAGCCGAACCGCACATCGTGCGTGATCTCGTCACCGGCAAGGGTGATCTGGCTGGTCACGGGCGGATAGCCGCGGGCGACCACGGTGTATTGCCCCTCGGGTAGGTCGCGCAGGACGTACTGGCCGTTCTCGTCGGTGCGGGTGGCGGCGATCGGTTCGCCGGTCGCGTCGAGCACGGTGACGTAGGCGTCCGGCACCACCCGCCCGTTGGCCGATGCCGATCCGGCCAGCACCGACATCGGCGAAAGTTCGATGTCGTGGTGCAGCAGGCCGCTGTCGGGCACGGTGAGCGTGATCGCGCTGGGCCGCATGCGTTCGGCGGCGGCCACCAGGGTGTAGGTGCCCGACAGCACGCCGTGGCAGAGGTAGGCGCCATCCGCGCCGGTGACCGCCGCGCCGACGACCTCGCCGCGCATATCGGTGAGGGTGACGGTTGCGGCGGGAACGGGTTCGTGGCGTCCGGCCGTGCGCACCACGCCGGATAGTTCACCGGATCCGAGCAGTGTGAGGTCGAGCGCTTGCGGCTGCTCGCCGACGGTGACGTTCACCGCCGCGGGTTGCAGCCCGCTCGCCGCCACGATCAGCACATATCTGCCCGCGGCAGGGGCGTCGATGCGGTATTCGCCGTCGGAACCGCCGCTCGCGCGCGAAACCTGATGTCCGCATTGGTCGATCAGTGTCAGCGCGGCACCGGTGACCGCGCGGCCGTCCTCGCGGTGGATGCGGCCGCCGATCGAACCGGCTCCGCCGGTGGGAGCGGAGAATCCGGCGGCCGAATGCACCGCGGCCAGTTGCGTCACCGCCACCGAGTTCGACTGTGCCCGGCTGCCGTTGCTGCGCCCGAGCGCGCCGGCCAGCACCGGTTCGGGTTCGCTGAGCGCCTGGGCGGCGCCCTCCCACACCTGCGTCTCGTCCCACGACTCGGCGCTCGGCGCGGCTTCCTTACTCGGCTCAGGAGCCGGCGCCCCGGCGTCTTGCAGCGGAATCTCCTTCATGAAAAGCAGTACCACACAGGCCAATAGCGCCACCGCGGCAGCGGAGTAGAAGACACCGTGCAGCGAGTTGGTGAAGCCGATCAGGATCGGCTCCTTGACCAGGTCGGGCAGTGCGGCGATACCACTCGTATTGCTCTGCAGGCTGTCGAGCTGGGCGGGCGCGAATCCGGGCGGCAACTGCCCGCCGAACGCGTCGATGATCTTGTGCGGCAACAAGTTGAACATGATCGTCAGGAACACCGCGACGCCGAGCGTACCGCCCATCTGGCGGAAGAAGGTCGCCGATGCGGTGGACACCCCCATATCGGAGGGCGGTCCGGCGTTCTGTGCCGCGATGATCAGCGTCTGCATACAGCCACCGAGACCGAACCCGATGATGCCGCTGTACAGCAGCGGCTGCCACACCGGGCTGTCGAACTGCACCTGCGCGTACAGCGCCGCGCCGCACGCGATGACGAAAGTGCCGACCACCGGCAGGAACTTGTATCGACCGGTGATCTTGGTGACCCGTCCGGCGATCTGCGAGCCGACCATGATGCCCGCCACCAGCGGCAGCATCAGCAGACCCGCCTTCGTCGGCGAATAGCCGCGCACCACTTGCCAATACAGCGGCACCATGGACAGCGCGCCGAACATCCCGACGCCGACGATGAAGCCACCGGCGATGGTGACGCTGAACGTCGAATTCTTGAACAGCCGCAACGGAATCAGCGCCGCGTCCTTCATCAGATACTCGATGACGAGGAACAGCAGCAGTCCGACTCCCCCGACCGCGTAGCAGATGATCGAGCGACTCGACCCCCAACCCCAGCCGCGCCCCTGCTCGGCGACGATCAGCAGCGGCACCACACAGATCGCCAGCGCCACCGCCCCGAGCCAGTCGACCCGGTGATTCTGTCGCTGATGTGGCGTATTGAGCACCCGGAAGACCACGGCCAGCGCGATCACGCCGATCGGCACGTTGACCAGGAACACCCAGCGCCAGCCGTCGATCCCGCCGAGACTGTCGTAGCTGGACAACCAGCCGCCGAGTACCGGGCCGAGCACCGTCGCGCTGCCGAAGACCATCATGAAGTAGCCCTGATAGCGCACCCGTTCGCGGGGCGGCACGATGTCGCCGATGATGGTGAACGCCAACGACATCAGGCCACCCGCGCCGAGACCTTGGAAGCCGCGGAAGCCGGCGAGCTCGTACATCGACGTCGCGAACGTGCACGCGGCCGAGCCGAGCACGAAGATCCCGATCGCGGTGAGGTAGAACGGCTTTCGCCCATAGATATCGGCGAGTTTGCCGTACAGCGGGGTGCTGATGGTCGCGGTGATGAGGTAGGCCGTGGTGGCCCAGGCTTGTTCGTTGAAACCGTGCAGGCTGTTGGCGATTCGCACGATCGCCACGCTCACGATGTTCTGATCCAGCGCGGCCAAGAACATGCCGAGCAGCAGGCCGGACAGGATCGTCATGATCTGCCGGTGCGAGAGTGCCGCTCGCACACCGGCAGCCAAGTCCGGCGGTGCCTGAGTGGTCGGATTCGTCATATTTCAAGACCTATTGGGGTTCGGCAATACGGGGCGGGGTGGTTTCGATCGCGGTGTTGAACCGGTCGAGCAGGTCGATCAGCACGGATCGTTCCTCGACGGGCCAGTCGGCCAGGAGTTCGGCCATCCAGAGGTTGCGGTGCCTGCGGTTCCGCTCGAAGACTCGCACGCCCTCCGCGGTGGCCGCGAGCACGCACGCGCGGCCGTCGATCGGATCGGCCCGGCGCTCGATAAGGCCATGCTCCACTAGGGATCTGGTCTGCCTGCTGATCGTGGATATCTCCGAGTGCAGGTGCTCGGCGAGCTTGCCGGTCCGTTGCGGCCCATCGTGCACGAGACAGAACAGCACCGAGTAGGCGAGCCGCTCCAAGCCGTCCGGTCCGTGTTTGACCAGTTGAGTTTTCGTCCGGTTGATCAGTCGCACGAACCGGACCAGCTGCGTGCCGAGCCGATCGGCGTCGTCGAACGCACCGGCGGCAGCCGTGGGATCGAGACCGGCGGTCATCGCGCTTCACCTTCTTGCACCTACAGGATTTGCTTAGCACCTTTAACTAGTTGCTTCTGCCAACTATACATTCGGCTCGGCCCGACACGCCATGGCCGATACGAGATCGGCTGCCCCGGTACCGGATACGCGCGAGTGACGGAATGTGATGACGAGCAGCCGACGACGCGCGACGCGCGACTTTCCGGCCTGGCTCAGACGAGGGTGCGCAGTGCTTCGTCGTCGTCGCTGCCGGGCTGGGGGAAATACACGTACAGCACGTGGCCCTCGTGACCGGCGAGCGCGAAGGTTTCGAAGCTGAGGGTGAGGATCCCGATGCCGTCGACGCGCAGTCGTTTGTCGCCCATCACGCGGGCGTATACGTCGTGGGAATCCCACAGTGCGCGGAACGTTTCGCTGCGCTCACGCATGCTCGCGACGAACGGGGCGAGTTCCGCGGTGCGGGCGGCCGCGGTGGCACGCAGGCCGGCGACGGCTTGCCGACTGATGTCGTCCCAGTCCGGGTAGACCTGTGGCGCGCGCGGGTCGAGGAAGGTGAACTCGATCAGGTTGTGCCCGGGGCTCCACGCCGGGTTGACCCGGGCGGCGAGCGCGGTGCCTGCCAGCACGTCGCGGTTGGGGCCGACGACGAACGCGGGCAGATCAACCCACCGCTCCAGCAGGTGCAACACACCAGGCCGCACGGTGTGCGCTGGAACAGCGCGGCTGTCGACCGGGGCCAGCGGCGGCGTCGCGAGGGACCACAGGTAGGCCCGCTCGGCGTCGTCCAACCGCAGCGCGCGGGCCAGAGCTTCGAGGATCTCGCGGGACGGATTCCGGTCGCGCCCTTGCTCGATCCGAATGTAGTAGGACGGGCTGACCCCAGCGAGCAGTGCCAGTTCCTCGCGGCGTAACCCGGTGACCCGCCGTCGGGTGGTGTCAACGACCCCGGCGGAGGCGGCATCGACTTTCTCCCGGCGAGTACGCAGAAAGGAGCCGAGCTGGTTGTCGTCGAGTGCCATCCAGAACGACCTTACCGGCGCCCACCAGCTCGATCACTCGCGGAAGCTACCCCTGCGAGAGCCAGCCTCGAGGGGGTGTGGCACCTCGTCGGACGCGCTGGTGCCATGGAGGCATGTCGAACGAAACACTCGAACTGCCGGTGTGGCTGATCACCGGATGCTCCAGCGGTCTCGGCCGCGCCCTGGCCGAATACGTCCTCGACCGAGGTGACCGGGTCGCGGTCACCGCCCGCGACCGTGCGACCGTGACCGATCTCGCCGACCGGCACGGCGACCGGGCGCTGGCCTTAGAGCTCGACGTCACCGATCCCGCGTCGGTGACCGCGGCCGTTCAGGCTTGCGAGGAAACATTCGGACGCGTCGACGTCCTGGTGAACAACGCCGGATACGGCTACCTGGCCGCCATCGAAGAGGGCGAGGACACCGAAGTTCGCGCGCTGTATGACACCAACGTGCACGGGGTGGTGACCGTCCTCAAGGCGGTGCTGCCCGGCATGCGGGCCCGCCGCTCGGGGCGGATCGTCAACGTCTCGTCGTTCGGTGGCCTGGCGGCCTTCGCCGCGACCGGCTACTACCACGCCACGAAGTTCGCGCTGGAGGGTCTGTCGGAGTCGCTGGCCGCTGAGCTCGCGCCGCTCGGCATCGCGGTGACGATCGCCGAGCCGGGTGGCCTGCGCACCGAGTGGGCGGGAACCTCGATGCGCCAATCCCCCACCCGCCTCGACGATTACGAGCCGACCGCGGGCAAGCGCCGCAGCTCCACGCTGGCCGTTTCCGGCCGCCAGCCCGGCGACCCGGCACGGGCGGCCGCGGCGATCGCGACAGTCGTGGACGCCGAAACGCCGCCCCTGCGCCTGCTACTCGGCTCCGACGCGCTCGCCGGAGCCCGCGCCCGCCTGGACCGGACGCGACGCGAAATCGACGCCAATGAGACATTGACCCAGAGCGCGGACCTGGTGGAGGCATGAGCGAACACCGGAACCGGGCGCAGCAAGGTGAGAGCATAAGCGGCACAGGCGCTTTCGTCGTCATCGGCGCCGGGCCGGGGCTGGGCGCAGCGGCGGCTCGCCGATTCGGCCATTCGGGGCATCCCGTCGGGCTGATCGCGCGCGGCTCCGAGCGCCTGGCAGCCATCGCCGCCGAGTTGGCCGCCGAGGGCCTGACGTCGGCGACCGAAACCGCGGACATCACCGGCGCGCAGGCACTCGAGGTGGCGCTCATCGCATTGCGCGAACGGCTCGGCCCGATCGAGGCGGTGCTGTTCAGCCCGCGACCGAGCCTCGGGTGGATCAAGCCGGTGCTCGACACCGAGCCGTCGGACGTCGCGAACGCGCTGGCGCTGAGCGTGCTCGCCGCTGTGGCGGCCGTCCGCACGGTCCTGCCGGACATGCGCCACCGGGGACGCGGCACCCTGCTGTTCACCACCGGCGGCGCCGCCGTCGAGCCGCACCGCGACCGCGCGGTGTCCGGCATCGCCTACGCGGCCGAGTCGGTCTACGTGCGGATGCTGCACGACACACTCGCCGATGAGGGCGTGCACGCTGCACAGGTCACGGTCGTCGGCCCGATCGGCCCCGGGGCCCGGCATGAACCGGACGCGGTGGCCGAGGAGCTGTGGCGGCTGCACACCGAACGCGACCAGCCGCTGGTCGTCCTACGCTGACCCCGGCGGGCACCGGAGCCCGGCGCCGAACCGAGGACTCCAGCAACGATCTCCTCGGCGATCCGTCATGGCCGATCGCCGAGGAGATCACCCAACGTCTCACCGGCACTGAGGTTTCCGCGTCCCGGACGCCACGCATCGCCGTGCGCGGCCGACGCCGTGATCAGCGCGCGTATGCCCCAGCAGATCAGTCGCACGCTACGCACGAACTGCTCGTCTTGCTCGTACGCTGCCGCTCCGGATGTGGTGAGCGGATAGCGCGCCCGCAAACCGGCCACCACTGACGCGTCTACGGGCAGGGGGTGCGGTTCGATTTGTTCCTGCAGCACGAAGCCGGTGACATGACTCAACATCGTGTCCGCGGCGACGATGGCATCGCTCGTGGGCACCCCGCCGTCGACCAACGTGCCCAAGAGTCGTTCCATCAGCGAAAGCGCGCTGTCACTAAGCGATTTCGGGCTTTCGGCCAATAAGAGGGCGCCGCCGGGATGATGCAGGATGCTCTGCCGCAACGCCACGATTTGCGCCTCCACCCGCGCGCTCCAGTCCGCCTCGGCAGGCAACCGCGCCAGCGCGGAGGAGCCTGCCTGATAACCCCCTCGGGCAACTCTTTCCGCCATGAGGCGCAACAGGCTCTCTTTGTTCTTGACGTGGTAGTAGAGGCTTCCGGCGTGCACGTCGAGCCGCTCGGCAACCTGGCGCATGGATAGCCCCTGATAGCCGACCTCGGTGAACGTAGCCATCCCCGCGTCGACGATCCGTTCGATGGTCAGCTTCATCGGCTCCCACTCTAGCGGTTTTCGAACAACGTTTGAATTGCACCCTATGCATGGGCTACGGTCGTCAGCGACGGATTCGAACACTGTTTGAAAAGGAGGTGGGGCCGCACATGGACTCGGTGCTGTACAACCTGACCACCGCGGCTCTGTTCGTGCTGCTGTTCGCCGCCGGCCGCACCGCGGTGCGGCCGGAAACCATCCCGCACCGTCGAATTCCCTGGGCGGCAACCGCATTGACGGTGATCGCGATCGCCGCAGTGCTCACCCAACTGCTGTGGTCCGGGGCGATGGGCACGCTGGACGGCGACCCGGGCAAATCCGGCTGGTGGCGTCCGCTCACCTCGGTGTTCATGCAGAACGGCGGCGTGAGCGGCGCGATATGGAACCTCGTCACGCTCGCGGTGATCGCGGCGCTCGCCGAATGGATCTGGGGCGCAGCCGTCATGCTCGCACTGTTCCTTGTCGGCGCGCTCGTGCCCGGTCATCTCGACGCCCTCTTCGGCCTGAGCAGCGTCAGTGTCGATCCCCGCAATTTCGCCGGAAGCTCCGGCACGACATATTTTCTCGGCGCCACCGCCGCGGCCGTCCTCCTGCTCCGCGCAAGCTCGTTGCCCGAACGCCTGCTCTCATTGGCCGCGCCGGCAGCGGGTATGTGCTTGTGGCTCGCCCAAGACAACGCGCACGGTCTGGTCGTCGTTTACGGATACGTCCTCGGCGTGGTGGCGTGGCTAGCGCTGCGTGCGGTACTGCCCGCGGAGCGCGACCGTCACCCTGGGTCCCGGAAATCGGTCGGCGACGTGCTCGCCCTGCTGCCCGGGAAGAAATCATCGGCGACTCGACAGGGGTAAACGCAGCGCCCGGCGAACGCATTGATCGACCTGCCCGCGTCATCCGCCGAGGCGCACCAGACATACAGACAACGGTGGCATCACGTCGGATCCACGCATCGCAATCACACACCGATAGGAGTTTTACATGCGCGTACTGCGTGCGCTCGGCACCGGAAGCCTGGTCGGCATTTCGATCCTTATCTGCCCCACACCGGCTCAGGCCGCACCACTTTCACTCGAAACGCCCGCGCCACTGTCCAGCGAACCGGTCGCCGGAGGATGGTGCGACCTGAATCCGTTGATCGGCGCGTGGTGCTTGATCGCCAGCCAGTCGGCATAAGAATCTTCCCGAAAACTATTACTGAAAAGGGCTTTTCACGATGAACCGAATTTCCGCACTCACCACGGGCGCCCTACTCTCGGCCGCCGTCCTGCTCCCCCTCGCCCCCGCACAGGCCGAGGCACCGCAGCCCGCGCTGGAGCAGGTGAGCACCGACGGCAGCAGTGGCTCGTCAATGCAGTCGCTCACGTGCACGATCCTGCGACTGATCCTGCTCAACCAAGGCCCCGCGTCGTGCGCCTAGCCGTGAAATCGGGACTATCGCGGCCGTCGCCGCAGTAGTCCCGACAACAGGAGAGCATGCCGACGCCGGCGACCGGGGGGTCGTCGGCGTCGGCATTTCCACCTTCGCCCAGACGCGCTCCGACACCCTGACGCACACGCGAAAAGGCGGGCGCCTACGGCGATTCGGTTCACAATCAGCGCAGCCAGGCCATCGTGCCCAGGTGCACGGCGGCGAGCCCCACACAGGTCACCGCCATGGGGATATTCCGTTGGCGCGCACCGACGATCGCGTCGCCGACCTGAGCAAGGCCCGCGATGGCGAGCACCGCCGCGATCGCCGGGGTGTCGCCGCTGGCGAGCATGAACAGTGTGACCACGCTGAGCGGCAGCGCACGGGCGGCATAGGCACCGAGGAAGAACGTCGACGCCGAGGTGATCTGCTCACCTTCGGCGAGAGCCATTGCGGGACGGGCCAATCCGACCAGGCAGGAGACACCCGATACAACGGCGACAGCGGCGTTGGCGACGGCAAGGACGATCATCATTCGCTTCTCCTCTCAAATCATTCTTACTGTGAATCATTTTGATAGAGATATACTTCCCGTCGTGGACGAAGTCAAGAACGGGGCCGCGGTCCCTGGCACAGTCGCCTTCAGGCTGGGCACGCTAGGCACGATCGCGACCGCCCGCTTCGCCGCGGCCGTCGAGCCGCTGGACCTCAAACCCAAACACGTCGGCGTCATGACCGCGCTCGATCTCGGCGTGGCCGCTTCTCAGCAGGACCTCGCCCTGCAGCTCGGGGTCGCACCCAGCCTCGTGGTCGCCCTCGCCGACCACCTCGAACACCTCGGAGCAATCCACCGGGACCGCGACCCGGGCGACCGCCGCCGCCAAATCCTCACCCTCACCGACTACGGCCGCACCCTGCTCGCCCAATGCGCCGACCTCGCCCGGCAGGTCGATAGCCAACTCACGGCGAAACTCAGCCCCCGACAGCTCGACGCCCTTCAGGACGCACTCGCGATCCTGGCCGCCGACCTCGGATTGCCCACGGCCTGACCGATCGCGCTCGCACGCGGCGACCACTACCCGAGACTCGACGCCTTTCGGACGGCTTATGCGGGCGGCATCATGGCGCTGGCCGCGCTGCTGGGCGGCGGCTGCTCGCCGGCGATGATCCTCGGCTGGACTCGACCGGATCCAGACCAAGAGTCCTGAGCTACCGCGATCCGATCCCGCTACCTGCTGCGCGGCGGTGGCAGGAGGCGGGTACGGAGGCAGTGGTCCAGGTATCGGTGCAGCAATTCACGATCTATCCGGGGACAGCGCACCGTGCTGGTGGCAAGGCCGCGAACGACATTGGCGTTGTGCACCATGCCGAGGCTGTCGAAGGACAGTGCTCTGTCGGCGTCCCCGGATCGGAGGTCGAGGAAGGCCAGCACGGTGGGATCGGTCGTCGGGTCGGCGGCCAGTGTGTCGCGCCATTGGGTGATCGGCCGGGTGCTGAGCGGGAAACCGTATTCGCGGACCCAGGCGAAGATGTCGGTCAGGTTCACCGCGGGCACGGGGGCCACGTTGAACACTCGACCGTCGGGCCGTTCGGCGAGCGAGAGCCGGACGATCGCCGAACCGACGAAGTCCACCGGCGTCCAGACCTCGGATGCGTCGAGATCGGGGGCGATCCCGGTTCGTATGCTGGCCAACAGCATTCGCCACAGGAAATCGTTCGGGTTGACGATGCCGGTGCCGGTGGCGCCGGTCACCCGCCCGAGCCGGTAGACGGCGACCGGCAGCCCGCGTTCGGCGGCCTGCTGGAGCAGCCGCTCGGATACCCATTTGGTTTGCGGATAGCCATCCCACAGTTCTTCATGGGCGGGAAGGAACTCTTCGGCCACGTCGGGGTGGATCCGTGCCGGAGCCGCGACGGACAAGGTCGAGACATAATGCACCGGGATCGACCGATGCGCGGCGGCCATACGCAGGATCTCGCGTGTCGCAACCACATTTGTCACCCGCAAACTCGAGTAAGCGCGCCGGATATCGATCACCGCCGCGTTGTGGTAGATCGCGTCGCAGCTTGCCGACAGCTCGGTGAACTGCCGATCGTCCAACCCCAACCGTGGCATGGCGAGGTCGGCAGGCAGCACTACCACGCGGTCGCTCAGCGCCGCGGTGGACAATCCTTGCTCGGCCAGCACCCGCCGAATCCTCGCCAGGCCCTGTGCCGGATCGTCGGCCCGGACCAAACACACCACCTGCGCGTCGGACTGCGCTAACAGCGCGGAGAGCAAATATGCGCCCACGAAACCTGTTGCGCCGGTGAGCAGTACGCGCCGCGGTGGCGACACGAGCGCCGGAGTCACGATCGATGACACCACATCGTCGGGCAGGATCGCATCGGCCAGCGCCGCGGCGGGCAAGCCGGTGATGCGCTGTGGCGCGGCGCCGGGCTCGCTGTCGAGGGCCGCCGCGAGTCCGGCCACCGTGGGGTGGCGGAACAGCAGGGCGACCGGAACGTCACGACCCAGTGCGGCACCAATGCGGTTCACCGCTTGAATGGTCTGCAACGATTGCCCGCCGAGTTGGAAGAAGTCCTCCGTCGTAGACCGGATCCGCACCCCGAGTACCTGTTCCCACACGGTCAGCACCGTGCTTTCCAATTCCGTTGCCGGTGCGGTCCCGCTCGACTGTGTCGTGTCGGTGGCCAGCGGGGAATTCCGCAGGGCACCTCGGTCCACCTTCCCCGAAGGAGTCCTCGGCAGTCGCTGCGCCATGACCACCGAGCCCGGAATCGAGGCGGCGGGCAAGACCGAGCCCAGATACGTTCGAAGTTCGGCCGAGGACGGACAGACCGCTGACGCCGCGGGAACGACATGGGCGGACAGGTGTTTCGCGCCATCGGCCAGCACCCGTCCGACCACCGCGGCCTCGGCGACGCCGGGATGACCGAGCAGCAGCGTCTCGATCTCGGCAGGATCCACCCGATGGCCGCTGATTTTGAACTGTTCGTCGATCCGGCCGACGAAGACGAGCTGTCCGTCTTCGCCGCGACGGACCAGATCGCCGGTGCGGTATGCGCGCGGCCGGCCCGCCAATTCTGGTAGTGACGTGAACCGTTCGTCGGTCAGCTCGGGTCGTCGCACGTATTCCCTGGCCAATCCGGCGCCGATCAAATACAACTCACCAACGGTGTTGGGGGCCGCCGGCTGTCCGTGCTGATCGAGCACCGCTGCGCGTACGCCGGGGAGAGGCACACCGATGGGCACCGTATCTCCGGGTCCGCCCGCGACATTCAGCTCGGCCGCGGTGGCCACCACGGTGGCTTCGGTCGGCCCGTAGGTGTTGAGCAGGCGCACCGAACCACCGGTGATGTTGTGCCACTGGACGATCCGCTCGGGCAGCGCCCCCTCGCCACCGATGATCACCATGCGCACACTGTCCGGCAAGTTCGCAAGGCCCGTCGCGAGGGCGTGGGTGAGTTCGTGCCAGAACGCTGTCGGCAGGTCGAGCACGCTGATGCGGTGTCGCACACAGGCGTCGACGAAGTGCGGCATGGATTGCAGCATCTGCGCGGTGCGCACGACGAGGGTGGCACCGGTCACCAGAGTCAGGAATATCTCTTCGACGCTGGCATCGAAATGCAAAGGGGCGAACTGCAATACCCGGTCGTCGGGCGCCAACCGGTAGCTGTCCCGCGCCCCCGCAACGAAATTCGCCAGCGCGCCCCGGGTGATCAGCACTCCGTTGGGACGACCGGTGGAACCGGAGGTGTAGATGACGTAGGCCGCATCATCGGCCCCTGCCGATGTGGCAGGCCCGAACGCGTTACCGAGGTCCGAGCCGACCGACATCGCGTCATCGATCAATATCACGTCCTCGCCGCGGTTTTCGACCAGGTCGACGTACTGCGCCGTGGTAATGATCGCGCAGGGCTCGGCGTCGGCCAGGATGGCCGCCCGCCGCGATCGTGGCCCCAGGGGATCCATCGGCAGATACCCCGCGCCCGCCAGCAGTACTCCGACGATCGCCACCACCGCTTCGATACCGTTCGGCAACAGCACCGCGACAAGCTGGCCGGGTCGAACGCCGCGTCGGCGCACGGTGTCGGCCAGTTGTTGTGCGGCCGTGGCGAGTTCCTGGTAGGTCAGCCGCCGCGTTCCCTGCTCGATAGCGACGGCAGTGGGCTGCCGACGAGCGCGTTCGAGGATCAGATCGACCACGGGTCGCGCGGGTGCGGACAACGGACCGCCGTCGAGTACGGCTCGGTCGCGTTCGGACGCGGGGAGCGAACGGATTTGGGCGATCGGTCGATCGGAGCCGCCGAGCAATTCCAGCACAGCGGTCCGCACCTGGGCGAGCATGCCGTGCGCGTGCTGCCCGTCGAGGGCGGCGTCGAAGGTGGCACGCAGCACCATCTCGGTCTCCGGAATCACGTACAGCATCAGTGGAGTTCCGGTCACCTCGTCGAACTGGACATCGGTGATCGACAGACCGGTCCCCTCGGCGGCCAGATCGTGTGCTGCCGGGTAGTTCTCGAAGACCATAATGGTGTCGAACAACGCCATTTCGCCGACGGACCGAGCCACCCCGCCGCACCGCTCCACCTGGGCCAGGGTGAGGCCGTCGTTGGCGCTGATCCGAAGCTGACGATCCTGAATGCCGCGCAGCCAGGCCGCAACGGGCATGGCCGGATCGACCGGAACCCGTAGTGGCAGCGTATTGATGAACAATCCGACCGCGGACTCGATACCGTCCAGCTCCGCGGACCGTCCGGTGGTCGTCACGCCGAACACGACGTCGGATTCACCGGTCCACCGGGCCAGGAGCAGCGCCCACGCCGCCTGGAAGAGTGTGTTGACCGTGACGCCGAGCGCGATCGCACCTCGACGCACCGAGGTCGTTTCGTCCTCCGTGAACCGCAACTCTCGAACGCCGTGGCGAAGTGCGCTGCCCGGCAACGTATTACCCGCGGGCAGCGCCCTGGTGGGTGCCGTGAGACCGGCCAACTCCGTGCGCCAGAACGACTCCTGCGCCGCCGCGCGTTCAGCGTACACGGCCGCACGCCGTGCCAGGAGCGCCGAATATGCCGGTGGTTCAACGAGTATGGGTGACTGATCCTGAAATGCCGCGCGGTAGCACGACATTACTTCGCGCAGTACCGTCCCGAGGCTCCAGCCATCGAGCAGGAGATGGTGGTGGGTCCATATCAGCTCGAAGTGCTCCGCGGATCGCCGCACCAGTGTCCAGCGCATCAGCAGGGGCCCGGCGAGATCCGGAAAACCGCGCTCCCGGTCGGTCTCCAGCACCTGTGCCATCCGCCGATCGCCATCGGCGGGGTCGAGTCCACGCAGATCGACGACCGCGATGGTGACATCGCCCTCGGCGATGACATGCTGGACGGGTCGGCCCACCGAATCGAAGCCGAAGCGCATCCGCAGCGTCTCGTGCCGATCCAGCACGTGTTGCCATGCGGTACGCAATGCCGCGACCCGCACGGGCCCGCTCAGCCGGAGGCGAACCTGCTCGCAGTACAGCTGCGGTGACTCCTGGGTGACGCAGTGCAACAGCATGGTTTGTTGCATGGGTGAGAGCCACTGGGACTGCGTCGTTTCGGCGTCCAGGTTCGAGTACGCGTCGAGATCGTGTTCGGCCGTCGTGCTCGCCGCCGCCATCTCGATGACCGTGCGATGAGCGAATATCTGCTCCGGTGTGAGCAGCACACCGGCTCGACGTGCTCCCGCACTGAGTCTGATTGCGAACACCGAGTCACCGCCGAGGGCGAAGAAGTCCGCGCCGATACCGATATCCGATCGGTCGAGCAGTTCCGCGAGCAGACGGCACAACAGCGTCTGACGCTCGTCGGTGGGGCGCGCTACCTCGGAGCCGCTACCGACGGCCATCGCGGCAAGTGCTTTGCGGTCGACCTTTCCGTTGCCGCTGAGCGGGAATCGTTCCACAACAACGATTTCCGGGGGCACCATGTAGCCGGGCAGGACAGCACGGCAGTGTTCGGCAGCGAGCGCGGCCACCTCGGTGCCTGCGTCAGTATCGGCGACAACGTAGCCGACGAGGTGCCCGCCGGTGGCGAGCACAACGACGTCGCGAATGGCGCTGTGCTCGCGCAGCACCGCTTCGATCTCTCCGAGTTCGACCCGGAATCCGCCGATCTTGACTTGCTGGTCGGTCCGGCCGAGAAATTCGATGAGTCCGTCTCGGCCATACCGCCCGAGGTCTCCGGTGCGGTACAGGCGGCCGAAGTCCTGGTGGGTGACGAACCGCTCCTCGGTGCGCCGGCTGTCCCGCCAATAGCCCTGCGCCACACCGATACCGCCGATGTGGAGTTCGCCGGTGACCCCCGGCGGACAGGGGTGACCGACCTCGTTGAGGATGTGGAACCGCTGGTTGGTCATCGGGCGCCCGTACGGGATGGAGTTCCACTGCGGATCGACCTCCGTCACGGGATACCAGTTCGACCAGATCGACGCCTCGGTGGCGCCGCCGAGGCCGATCACCCGCACGGATCGACCCAGTGCGCGGAGTCGGCCGGGCAGGCTCAGCGGAATCCAGTCACCACTCAACAGGCAGATCCGCAGCGACTTCAGGGCATCGCGGGTGCTGTGTTCTGCCTCTTCGGCGGCCAGCCCCGCCAGTGCGGGGACCGAGTTCCATATCGTCACCCGTTCCCGCCGCACCAATTCCAGCCAATGCTCGGGGTCCTTGAGCCCAGCTGACTGCGGTAATACGAGGGCGCCGCCTGCGGCGAGCACGCCGAAGATGTCGTACACGGACAGGTCGAAGCTGAGCGACGACAGGGCGAGTACCCGGTCGGTCGCGTCGACGGCGAAGCGCGAGTTGATGTCACGAATGGTGTTGGTCGCGCCGAGATGATCGATGATCACCCCTTTGGGTGTGCCGGTCGAGCCGGAGGTGAAGATCACGTAGGCGAGTCGGTGCGGGTCGGCAGGCAATACCCGAGGTGTCGCCGGGGTCGCACGCAAGGTGGAGACGTCCACCTCGAAGACGTGTCCGGCGAATTCCGGTAGCGCTGCCCGCGTCTCGGGCTGGACCAGCACGTGGTCGACGCCACCCAACCGCAGCAATTCCGCGATGCGCCGGGGCGGCAGTTCGGCGTCGATCGGCAGGTAGGCCGCACCGGATTTACAGACACCCAATGCCGCGACGATCTGCTCCCAGCCCTTACGCATGCAGATCGCCACCAGTTGGCCGGGAAGAGCTTGCGCACGTTGCAACCGCGCCGCGACGGTATCGGAGAACTCGTCCAGCTCGGCATAGCTGAGACGGATCCGATGATCGATGATCGCCTCGGCCTGCGGCCGCGCCGCCGCCATGACCCGGAATCCGTCGTGCAACGCGATATCGGACGGCACCGGTCCCGCGGTGTCGTTCCAGTCCTCGACGACGCGTCGATACTCCGCGGTGGGCAATATCGGCGTCGAGCCGACCGGGAGTTCCGGGGCAGCGAGCAGTCCGTCCAGCAGGACCATGAAGCGATCGGTGAAACGCTCGATCGTGGCCGGATCGAACAGATCGGTGCTGTACTCCCAACTGCCATGCAGGCCGTCGGCGGATTCGGCCAGTGACAGGGTGAGATCGAACTGGGAGACGGTGCGCGGCAATTCCGCTGAGGTGGCCGTCAACTCGGAGGTCAGGGCGAGGTGGCCGCCCGCGCCGCCCATCCCCATCAACGCCAGGCTGCTCATCTCCCGTGACCGCGCCTGGCGCAGCACGAACATGACGTCGAACAGTGGCGAGCGGCTCAGATCCCGCGGCACCCGCAGCCGCTCCACCAGCATCGGGAACGGCAGTGCCTGATGGATCATGGCCTCCACCGATGTCGAACGCACCTGCCGCACCAGATCATCGAAGGACGTCGTCGGATCCACCCCGACCCGCATCGGCAGCGCGTTGTCGAAATAGCCTGCCACCGAAGCCCATTCCGCATCCGTTCGACCGGTCATCGGGGTGCCGATCAACAGATCGTGCTGATTGCTGTGCCGGTGCAGGAAGACCGCGAAGGCCGCGAGCAGGGTCTGATAGGTGGTCGCACCGGCAGCGCGAGCGAACTCACGCACCCGGTCGGCGGTCCGGGCCTCAATCCGGAACCCGTGCATCGCCCCGCGGAACGACTTGGTCTGCGGCCGCGGCCGGTCGGTCGGCAGTTGGAGCACGGGGAGCGGACCGGCGAGATTGTCGCGCCAGTACTCCCACAGGCGCTCACCCTCCTGGCTCGCCAGCATTCGGGTCTGCCATCTCGTGAACTCGGCGTAGTGCCGGGTCACCGGGGGCAGCATCGGTTCGGTGCCTGCGGTTTCCGCCTGGTAGAGGGTGGCCAGGTCGTTCACCAGCAGAACCAGCGTCCAGAACTCGCCGACGATGTGATGCACCACCAGCAGGGCGACGTGTTCATCCGGGGCGGTGCGGTAGATGCCGAGCCGCATGAGCGGACCGGTGGTCAGGTCGAAGGGGCGGTCGACCTCTCGTGCGAGATGTGCTGTCAGCTCCTGTTTTCCCCATCCGGTGGCGTCGGTCTCCGACATCCGCAGCGTGTCGGTCGGAATCTGCGCCTGGTGCGGTTCTCCCCTGTCGTCGGTAACGACGCGGGAGCAGAGCACGCGATGGCGCTGCGCGAGCCTGGCCACCGCGCGGTGCAGCGCGGCCGAATCCAGCGGTCCGCGCAACACCAATGCTTCACCGAGGTTGTAGGCGGTGGCGTCGGGCGCGAGTTGGTGCAGGAACCACAGGGCACGTTGCCCGTAGGACAGCGGCCACTGGGTCGGGTGCCGCTGCGCACGGTCACGCAGCAGCGTGGCCAGCAGCCGGCGCTTCTCGGTCGACGACAGGTGCCGGACCGGATCGGTCTCGGCGACAGGGGAATTCGTCATGCTCGGTGGCCCTTCTGTTGCGACCCGATGATCTGTCCCGACCCCTCGATCTCGGCGTCGTCGGCGTATTCGGCCAGCAGTGTGTCCAGCTCTGTGTCCGACAGCTCGTCGAGTCGGTCCAGCAACGTCTCGGGGGCAAGGTTGTCCCGCGACACCGCCGCCGGGGTCGCCAACTGGTCGGCGACATGCTCAGCCAACTCGCGCAGAGTCGGTCCGCGCAGAATCAGTGCGGTGGGCACGCGGATCGAAAAGGCGGACTCGATGCGATTTTTCAGCTCCAGGCCCATCAACGAGTCCAAACCCAGTGCGGTGAGCGGGGTGTTCAGCGCCACCCGCTCCGGTGCGGTGTCCAGGGTCTGTGCCAACCGAGCCCGCAGTTCGATGCTGATCCGCTCGATCCGCTGCGCGGGATCCGCATCGAGTAGGTCGGCGAGGTCGATCCCGGCGTTGTCATGTCCCGCCGCGCTCGCGCCGGAGTTGTCGGCACCGGCCGTTGCGGCGGAGGAGGCGCCGAGTAGGTCGCCGAGCAATCCGGCCCCGATGCGGCCACCCGCGATGCGTTGCCAGCGTTGCCAATCCGCGTCCAGGACGGCGAGCACCGCACGGTCGTCGCCGAGTGCGCGGCCGAGCGCCGCCAGCGCCGCCTGCGGTGCCATCGGACGCAGGCCCACGGCGGTGAGCCGTTCCGCGGTGGCCGAGTCGACGACCATGCCCGCACCGGCCCACGGTCCCCAGGCGATGCTCACCGCAGGCAGACCGTTGGCTCGGCGATACTGCGCCAGCCCATCGAGAAAGGTGTTGGCCGCGGCATAGCCGGACTGACCGGGGGACCCGAGCGCACCGGCGATCGAGGAGCACAGGAGGAAGAAATCCAGCTCCGACGCCGCCGTCGCGCGGTGCAGATGCCAGCCACCGTCGACCTTCGGGCCGAGCACCGCGGCCACCTGAGGCCAGCTCTGCTGGTGCAGCAGAGCGTCATCCAGCACGCCGGCGGCATGCACCAGACCGCGCAGCGGCGGGAATTCCCGCCGGATCCGCTCGACGATCTCGACGGCCTGACGCGGCTCGGCGACGTCTCCCCGCACGTAATGCACCTCGGCGGGCCCGGCGGCCAACGCCGCGATCGCCGAGCGTCCCTGCTCGGTGAGCTCGGAGCGGCCGTTGAGCAAGATCGTCCCGGCGCCCTGGGCGATCAACCACCGCGCGATGGCGAGGCCCACACCACCGAGCCCCCCGGTGATCAGATAACTGGCATCCGGCCGGATCGGCATCGTTGCGTCCGAGTGCGTCCGGTCCCGCTCGACCAACCGGGGCGTCAGCCACGAGTGGGCCCGATGTGCCTGTTGCACTCCATGTTCCGAGCTGATCAGCAGATCGACCAGAGCGCAGGCTTCGTCGGTCACGGAGCCGCTTGGATCGAGGTCGGCCAGTCCGCCGAAGGTCATCGGATTTTCCGTGGCCAGCGTCCGTCCCAACCCCCACACGACGCTCTGGCGCGGATCGATCGGCTCCCGCGCCACTTGCTGCGCGCCCCTGGTGATCAGCCATACCGGCCCGCCTTCGGCGGTCGTCCAGCCGTTGAGCAGCGGAACAAGTTCGCGGACAAGCGAATTCGCTGTCGCCGCGGGTTCCGTGGCGGCAGGCTCGAGCGGAAGCAGGTCCAGTGCCGAGAGATACAGCACCCCACGCCACCGCGCGGCGCCGAGCGTGCGCCAGTGATCGGGATCGGTGATGTCGAGCCGTTGCCTGCCACCGTCCGGGTGGCACAGTTCCCAGCCCCCGTCCACGGCGGATATGACCGCGCAGGGCTCGCCGCGTTCGGCCAGCATCTCCAGGATCCGATCGCTGAGCGGGCCGCGAGTCGACCACACCAACCACGCACCCGTGCGGGCCGGGTGGGTCGCAGGCCGCGGAGGCGAACCGGGCCGCCACTGAATGTCGTAGCGGCACACCGCATCAGGGTCGGCAAGTCCTACCTGCTCAGGCTTTATCGTGGTGAGTCGCACCCCTTCGAGCAGCAGCACCGGACCGCCATGCTCGTCGTAGACCCGGATATCGGCCAGCACCTGGTATCCGCCCCGCTGTGCGACCTCGAGGACTTCGATATCGCCCCAGGCGGCCGCCACCGGTCGGCGAGCGAGCACCACCCGCCGGACCGTCAGGGGGACCAGCAGGTCGCCCCGGTCGGTCAGCTCCTGAATCACGGCGTCGGGCAGGGCTCCGGCGATCGCCTGGAAGCAGGCGTCCACGAAACCGGGGGCCGCGACCACGTCCGCATCCACGCCGTCGGGCCTGCTCAACATGAACCGGGTCGACCGCGAACCCGGCCGCACCCACCGGATCCACCGGAAACTTCCGCCGAGCCGCAACCCTCGGCGCGCCGCTTCGGCATAGAACTCCGCACCGTCCATCGCGTCGTCCGGGCGCACCGACTCGGGTGGCTCCTCGGCAATCGACGAGCACAACGAAGCCTTGGACCTGGCGTGCATGCTCCAGTGCCGCGGCCGTCCATCCTCGGCCGGTGCGCTGTGCACCTCGACCGCCCAGGCACCCGGCTCCGCCGGCGTCAGCTGGCATTGCGCCCGGTGCTGCTGCTCCCCCGCGAGTACGAGCGGCCGGGTGAAGACAACGTCGGAAAACTCGAGATCCGCGGCGCTGTTCGCCAGATGCCAGATAGCGCCTGCCGCAGCGGTCAACCAGTACGCCCCCGGCACAACGACGCGACCGAACAGCCGATGATCACCGTTGTCCGCTGGCTGATTCTCACCCAGTATCTGCTCGAAAACCGCTGCGCCGGAAGGCAACCACACCGGGGCGCCGGCGTAGGGCACGGTCAGTTCGGCGGAAGAACCCGGCGTCGTGTTCTGTGCCAACCGCGCCAATGTCCGCCGACCGCGTTCGACGAACTTGTTGGAATGGGTGACGCCCTCGAAGGGATATGTCGGCACTCGATGTATGCGACCGGGCCGGTCACGGTGGTACTGCGCCCAATCGATCCGCGCACCCCGGGTGTACAGCGCGGCCAGTGCCCGCTGCACCCGCTCCGGCTCCGGTTCGGCGCCGACCATTGCGGCAAAGGCGTGCACATCCGCTTGCTCGACGCCGCGGCGCACGAATCCGGCCAAGACGCCGGCCGGTCCGATCTCGACCATGAGCGGGCAACCCGCGTCGACCAGGGTCCGTACTCCGGCGGCGAATCGCACCGGTTCGCGGACATGCCGACGCCAGTACGACGGTTCGCTCAACTCGGTGCTGTCGGCGAACTCGCCGGTCAGATCCGAGACGAACGCGGTGTGCGGCGCATGTGTCATGGCCCGCGCCACCTGCTGTTCGAATTCCGCGAGCATCGGATCCATCAGCGCGGAGTGGAACCCGCGGGTCACCGGAAGTCTGCGGGTCGGCACCCCGGCGCCGGACAATCGCGAAACCACCTCGGCCAGAGCCGATTCCGCGCCGGATATGGTCACCGCGGCCGGACCGTTGACCGCGGCCACCGTGACCAGATCCGCGTGCTCACCGATCGCGTCTCGTACCTCGTCCACGCCGGCGACCACCGCGTACATGGCACCCGGCGAGGTGTGCCGCATGAGCCGGCCGCGGGTAGCTACCAGGCCGGCGGCGGTGTCCAGATCGAACACGCCTGCCGCACATGCCGCCGCGTAGGCGCCGACACTGTGCCCGAGCACGGCGTCCGGTCGAACACCCATCGACTCCCACAGTGCGGTGCTCGCGTATTCGAAGGCGAACAGCGCCGGTTGGGCGTACTCGGTGCGGTCGAGCAGGGTGCCGGACCCGAACAGCACCTCGAGCAGTGGGACATCGAGATGTGCTCCCAGGGCTTCGGCACACCGGTCCAGCGCCGCGCGGAACATGGGTTCGACGCGGTACAGCTCCTGGCCCATTCCGGCACGGTGGGAACCCTGCCCGGAGTACAGGAACGCGATCCGGGCGGGGCGGGCGTCGTCGCTAACGGTCCCGGTCAACTCGGCGAGCTGTACCGCGGCATCCGCCGGGTCCCAGGCCACCACGGCACCCCGGTGCGCGAAATGGGTGCGGCCGGCATTGACGGTCCTGGCCATATCCGGCAACGCGATTCGATCGACCTCCAGTGCCCGGCGGTAGCCGGCGGCCAGTTTCCGCAGGCCGACGTCGGTGCGGGCCGATACGGTGATTACCGCGGGCCGGTCCGGTGTCATCGCCGCGGGCGACGTCACGTCCCGCTCGCGTGCGGGCGCTTCGAGCACCACGTGGGCATTGGTGCCGGATAAGCCGAACGAACTCACCCCGGCAATCCGCGGGCCACCCGACGGCCAGGCTTCCGGTGCCGTCGGTATGCGAATCCGTGAGCCGTGCAGCCGGATCCGCGCGTTGAGTTCCTTCAGATTCAGGTGCGGTGCGATGGTTCCGTTCTCGAAACACAAGATCGTCTTGATCAGTCCCGCCATTCCGGCGGCCGCTTCCAGATGCCCGATGTTGGTCTTGACCGATCCGACCAACAGCTCCCGGCCTGCCAGCGGTCCGAAAACATCGCCGAGCGCGTCCAGTTCGATGGCGTCGCCGAGTGGCGTTCCGGTCCCGTGCGCTTCGATATAGCCGACCTCGTCCGGTGTCACGCGGGCATCGGCCAGCGCCTCGCGGATCACCGCCCGCTGCGCCACCCCGTTGGGTGCGATGATCGAGGCACTGCGACCGTCGTGTTTGACCGCCGATCCGCGGAGCACGGCCAGCACTCGCTCACCATCGGACACCTCACGCAGCCGCCGGAGTACCAGCACCCCGCAGCCTTCGCCGCGGCCGTAGCCGTCGGCGCCCGCATCGAAGGTTTTACAACGTCCATCCGCCGCAATCATTTTGGCGAGCGAGAGGTTGATCCAGATATCGGGCGACAGCAGCAGACTCACCCCGCCGACCAGGGCCATATCGCATTCCCCGCGGCGCAGGCTGGCCGCCGCCAGGTGCAGCGCGACCAGGGACGAGGAACACGCGGTGTCCAGGCTCAGCGCCGGCCCCTGCAGATCCAGCGCGTGGGCAAGTCGACCGGATGCCATACCGTGCAATGTTCCCGGGCCGGTATAGGCCTCGATCATCTCCGGCGCCCCGGCCCATATCTGCAGATTGAGAAAGTCGGTGCTCGAAACACCCACGAACACACCGGTTTTGCTACCGGCCAGCTGGTCCGGGGGCTGGCCGGCATCCTCCAGTGCTTCCCAGGTGGTTTCCAGCAGCATCCGGAACATCGGATCGATACTCCGAGCTTCCCGGGGCGCGATTCCGAAAAAGTCGGCGTCGAAATCTTCGACATTATCGAGAAATGACCCCGCGCTCGCGTGAGTTCGGCCGGGCCGGTCCGGATCTGGATGGTAGAACTGCCCGAGCCGATCCGGCGGAAATGGCCGCACCGCGTCCCGTCCGTCGGACAGCAACGACCAGAATCCGGCCGGTCCGCGTTCCGCGCCGGGAAAACGGCAGCCCATTCCGATGACGGCAATTTTTTCCTCGCGACTGTCGGTCATCGCGGCGTCCTTTCCGAAATTGCCAATACGCCATCCAGATAGCCGGCGAGCGCATCGATCGTCGGGTGATCGAACAGCAGGCCGATCGGCAGCGATACACCCAGCTCGGCCTGTACCCGGTTGCGGATCTCCACCGCGGCCACCGAGTCGATACCGAGCTCGAGGAACCCGGTTCTGGCGCCGAGCGCCGACCCGTTCCCGAGCCCCAGTACGGTGTCGACCCGCTCGGTCAGGTAGCGAACGAGCTCGTCGCGCCGTTGCCAGGCGGGACCCCGCGCCGCACGCAGTGTCGTCGGCTGGTCGGCTACCCGCCACTGCGCGACGACCGCGAGACGGCCGCGCTCGAAATCCGACCGGCACAGCATGCGTTGCACCTTGCCGCTCGATGTCCTGGGTACGGTTCCCGGCTCGACGAGGGCCACCACAGCGGGCATGACGCCGTGCTCAGCGCCGATCGCGGACCGGATCGTGGCCAGCAAACCATCCCGATCCGCGATCTCGGGTGCCTGCCGCAGCTCTTGCAGGACAACAAGTTCCGACCGGCCATCCGGATCGACGGTGAATGCCGCGGTGCCGCCGGGCCGCAAGCCGGGATGGCAGGCCGCGACGCTGTGCTCGATATCGTGGGGATAGAAGTTGCGGCCGTCGATGATGATCATCTCCCGGTGCCTACCCGTGACGAACAACTCGCCGTCACGGAGAAAACCCAGGTCACCGGTCCGGAGGAAGCGCACTCCTGGTCGGCGGGGCAGGGTGGCGCCGAAGGTCTGCACGCCGTGCTCCGGTTCGGCCCAGTATCCGTCGGCGACGGAGGAGCCGCTGATCCAGATCTCACCGATCTCGTCGGATCGACACGGTTGTCGCGTCTGCGGATGCACCACCTGCACGTCATGGTCGGGCACCACCGGCCCGTTGCCGACCAGCACGCGCGTGCCCGCGCCGTCGCGCATGCTGATCCGGCCCTGCTCCAAAACATCGGCGTCGACACGTATTTCGCTCGGGCCGTCCGGGCGCTGCCCCCCGGACACCATCAGGGTGCACTCAGCCATGCCGTAGCACGGAAACAGGCTCTGCCTGCGGAATCCCGCGACCTCGAACGCCGACGCGAAATTTCGCAGCGTCTGCGCGCGCACCGGTTCGGCACCGCAGAAGGCGACATCCCAACCGGTCAGATCGAGCCGTTCCCGATCGGGTGGCTCGATCTTGCGTGCGCAGAGGTCGTAGGCGAAGTTCGGGCCTCCCGCGCTGACGCGTGACTTGCCGGAAATTCGTTCGAGCCAGGTCGATGGGGAGTGCAGGAAAGTCAACGGCGACATCAGCTCGCAGGTCATTCCGACATGGAGGGGTTGCAGGATGCCACCGATCAAGCCCATATCGTGATAGGGCGGTAACCAGGTCACCACGTGGCAATCTGGGTCATGTCGCATCGCCTGCCGAATGAGCTCGCTGTTGGCCACCAGGTTTCGCTGGGTCACTCGGACTCCGCGCGGGGCACGGGTACTGCCCGATGTGTACTGCAGGAAGGCGAGGTCGTCTGCCGTCGACAGCAGGGGGCGCCAGTCAGCGGCCGCACTGTCCGGCACGATATCGGTTGCGCACCAACGCAACTGGGGTCCATCGCGCTGAGACAACAACGAGTCGCCAACGGCGCGCACCGCGCTGATGGTGAGCACCATCGACACCTGCGCATCCTCGATGATCCCCAGCAGGCGCGAGAGCGACCGAGCGGATCGCCCAACCTCCGGCGGATAGGCGGGTACCGCGATAACACCGGCGTATTGGCAGCCGAGAAAGGCCGCGACGTACTCCAGGCCCGGTGGATACAGCAGTAACACCCGATCACCTGGCAGGCACTGGTCCTGCAGTGCCGAGGCGATCGCCCGCGCTCGGGTATCCAGGTCGCCGTATGTCCAGTGCACGTCGAATTCCGAAGCACCAGTAACGAACGTCAGTGTCCTTTGCCCCGGGGTGTTCTCGGCATGGTGGCGGATAACGTCTACGAAGGACGTCTTATCGGTGATAGGCAGGTCCGAGACCATATCTCCCCCTTTATTTGCACTGCAAAGAATGTCGAACGCGACGTCGCGTACTGCGCCGACCTATGGGTTGTTCCGGCAGCGGTTCGAGCTCAAAGGATAGAGTCGCGATGATGCCGGAGCTTGAGTAGTCGACTACTCGTTCTTCAGAAAATTGCGTCCGGCCGGTATTGCAATCCTCATCTTTTCGATGGCGCCGACCGCAAGATCAGATCCCATCCGTCCGAGTTGATCTCGTCGGCGGGATAAGCGAACCGGCACAGTGGCAGGTGACATCGTTTCTCCTTTTGTCCTCGGAAAGGTTCTCCCAGAAATGTGCGGCATGGCAGGGTGCCTGCTCCCGATGTTTCCGGGAACCTTCCCGGGTCGCGGGGCAGGCCGGGCTCGTTCGGCGGCGGTGCGCCGGGCAGCCCACCCGAAATCCTTCGGTACAGCCAAGATTCGCGACGGACGAGCACAGCAGTGACCGGTATGGTGCTTGCGGCGGCAGTGGAGACGAGGCGTGATGAAGAGTGCAGACGACTTCGATCGTCGGATCGAACCGTTCCGGACGGAGCTGCTGGCGTACTGCTACCGGATGCTCGGGTCGGCGCACGACGCGGAGGACCTGGTCCAGGACACGTATCTGCGAGCGTGGCGGGCGCGCGAGCAGTACGACGATACGCGCAGCTCACTACGCACCTGGCTCTACCGGATCGCGACCAATGTTTGCCTGACCGCGCTGCAACGCCGAGGCGGGCGACCGCTACCGTCGGGACTGGTGGACGCGACGGATCCGCTCGACCCGCTCGTCCTCGGCGAGCACGCCGCCTGGCTGCAGCCCGTACCGGATTCGTTGTTGAGCACCGGCGATCCGGCCGGAACCGTGATCGAGCGCAGCAGTCTGCGCTTGGCATTCGCCTCCGCCCTGCAGCACCTATCGGCGCGGCAGCGTGGTGCGCTGATCCTGCGTGAGGTGCTCAGCTTTTCCGCGGCCGAGTCGGCGGAAATCCTCGGCACCACAGTCGTATCCGTGAACAGCTCACTACAGCGGGCGCGCACCCGCCTGAAGGAGATCGGGGTCGGGCTGGAACGGGTCAGCGAGCCGTCCACGGCGGAGCAGCGCGCCTGGGTCGAGCGCTACATGACGGCGTTCGCGCACGCCGACGTCGAGGGCCTCAAACGACTGCTCACCGAGGACGTCGTCATGGAGATGCCGCCGATGGTCAACTGGTTCCGCGGCCGCACCAACTACGGCCTGTTCATGGAATGGGTCTTCGAGGCGGCCGGGAAGGACTGGCGGCTCGCGCAGGTCACCGCCAACGGCGGCCAACCCGGATTCGCCGCCTACCAGCGCGTCGACGGCCGGTACGAACTGCACACGCTCCAGATCTTCACCGTCACCGCCGAGGGCATCAGCCGTAACTCGGTGTTCCAGGATCCCGAAGTCTTCGCGACTTTCGGCTTGACGGCCCGACTCGACGCTTAGGGCGCAAAATTCTTTCCAGCAGACGCGATGAGTTCGGGCGTCGCCGCCGGTATGTATTCCCGAGTTCGCCGGAACACTCCTGGCGAGCCGATCAACAAGGGAGACTCCGATGTCGAACAATCGTGCCGCAGACGAGGCCGCGATCCAGGCCGTGCTCGCTGATTCCTACAAGGCATGGGAGGCGGGCGACGCCGACGCCATGGTCGCCGACTACACCGCGGACGCGACCGCCATCATTCCCGGCTCGCTCCGCGACAGCCGCGAGATGATCCGCCAGAGCATGGCATCGGCCTTCGCGGGCCGGCTCGCGGGCAGCTCGACCGTCAACAAGCAGCTCAGCATCCGCTTCGTCGGCACCGACGCGGCGATCGTCATCAGCGAATCCGCCATCCTGTTCGCCGGCGAGACCGAAGTTCCCGCCGAACGCACAGTCAACGCGACCTGGGTCTTCGAGAAGCGCGACGGCCACTGGCTGATCGCCGCCTATCACAACAGCCCGGTACTGGCGCCTGCTCAGTGAGCGGCGGCGTGCACTGACCAGACGGCCCTCACCCGCCAATGCGGTTGGGGGCCCACCGGTAAAACCGAGTCGTCATGCGCTGAAGTCTTCGACCCGGACATCTCACCCGGATTTCGCCCACATCTCAGCCAGCGGCGGCAAACCCCGGCGCCGCCCAGCAAAATCGAGCAGAGTGTCGGATCCGGGCCACGCTGTTCGTAGCGATAGTGAACGGCCGCCCACGAGGGCGCCGACACGACCATAGGAGCCGACCGATGTCGCACTCACAGACAAAGATCCACCGCATGTTCGAGCTCGTCGAGCCGATCGCCACCGTCACCTTCTCCGCGATGGCGAACGAGGCGTTTCTGGCTGTGGGCATGCGCAATTATTGGGACGGATACTTCGCGGGGCGGGCCGCGCCGCTGGGACTGGCACCGGCTGAGGTGGTGCACGCGGTCTTCTACAACTTCGCCGATGGCGAAGTGGCACGCCACATCCCGTGGGTGTGGGGGAAGATCACCCCGCAGGAGGCGATCGCCGTGCGCGAGCGGGGCAGCGCCGCCGCGTTGCGGCAGCGGATCGGGGAACTCGCCGACTCCCCGGATCTGGTGCGCGTCGCCGACCTCGCCACCCGAGCCGCGGTCAGCGCGCCGACCGAGGGCCGAGCGCTCTACGCCGGGCTCCGGGCACTCGACGTGCCCGAGGAGCCGGTGGCCAGGCTCTGGCACGCGGCGACACTGCTGCGTGAGCACCGCGGGGACGGCCACAACGCCGCCCTGCTCGCCCACGGCATCGGCGGCACCGAAGCCCATGTCCTGCTCGCACTCTCCCTCGGCATGCGAGCGGAGGAGTTCGGCAGAATCCACCACCTGCCCAAGGCACAGCTGGCCGCCGTCATCGACCGGCTGCACGGGCGCGGCCTCGTGGACGCAGCCGGCGGTTTCACCGCCGCAGGCCGGGAGACCAAGGAGCGGATCGAGACCCGCACCGATGAGCTGGCGGCACCGGCGTACGACGTGCTCACCACAGCCGAGTTCGACGAGCTGACTTCGCTACTCGAGCCGATCGCCGCCGCGGCACAAACCGACGACTGAGCGACGCGGAACTCAGGCCGGTGCCTGCGCGGCATCCGATGGCTCGGACGAGTAGCGCGGAAGGTGCTTGCCGAGGGTGTCGGCCAGCGCCTGGACTCGGCGGACCAGGTCTTCCCGGTAGGTGATGACGTTGTCCCAGTACAGACAGAGGGTGCCGTGCTGGGTGTCACCGTTGCACACCGGCATGCCCATCCAGCTGTGGAAACCTTCGGAGACAACGAGGTCGCGCACGGATCGGAGGAGCGGATCGGTTTGGGCGTCGGCCACGAAGACGTGCTGGTTGTGTTTGACGATGTTGGGGAGGATGACCCCCTCGACCCGACCCTTGATGAGGATTTCCTCGACGTAGCGAGAGGAGAGACCTCGCCAGCGCATCGTGGACGGCGACGGATCGGCGAGCCAGACGTTCCCGGCGGCCACGTGGACTCGGTCCGCGCCCAGCGACGCGGTGGCCACCTCGCAGGCGAGGTCGAGCAGTTCGGACATGCTTCCGACCTTCGACGCCTGCTGGTCGAACTGCTCGAAGTGGTCCGGCCGGGTGCCGGTGCCTCGGGTGATCGTCTCGACGACGTGCGTCGAGAGTGACTCCCCGATCCCAGGTCCCTGCTCGATGTGGCGGACATAGAACTCGAGCGCGTCGCTGTCGGATCCGAAAGACGCCAGCACGATCAGTTCGTAGGCCCCGGTGGTCAGGTGGACCGCATCCACCTGCGGCAGCGACGCCAGGCGGTCGGCGACGGCGAACCGCTGGCCCGACTCGACCCGCACCAGGACGATGAGCCGCGACGGAGGTGCGGTGCGGTCCATGGTGGCTACGACCCGCATACCGTCGCGCTCGATCAATCGGCGGATCCGCTGACGTACGGTCTTCTCCGACACCCCGACCTGGGCGGCGACCTCGAGGTTGGACATCCGCCCGTTCTCGGCCAGCAGTCCGAAGATCTGTTTATCCAGCGCGTCGAGCTCGCGCACATGAACCTCCTCGACTCGGGCAGCACAGCCCCACTGAAATCCGAATATCGACCAACATAGCCGATATTCGGAGCCTGAGCCTCGCGGCAAGGGGCGTGAAGTCCGGTTCGGCTGGCCGGGTTCGTCATCTTCCAGGCGGCCTTCGCCGGTCCGAGGTCGGGGCGGCTCGGCGGGATTACCCCAGGCCGAGCGTCTGAATGCGTCGTTGAGGTTACGCCCGAGTCGGCCCGCACGGGAACTTCCGTCATTGACGGTCCGCCTTCAGTAGCGGTACTTTACAAGAGTCCGAATATCGTCCTAAGAAGGTCGATATTCGGACCCAGCTAGGTAAAGCGTCCGAATCTAGGGCGCAAGGTGGCCGCCCTTCGACCCATCACCCCGATGTCGACGACGGGCCAGCCGGTCTGCGCCGAACACCGGCCGAATCATGAGAGAGGACGCGGCAAAACATGCGATTCGCCTTCAGGACTGCCCCCCAGGACACCACCTGGGCCGAGATACTGGCCGTCTGGCAGGTGGCCGACGACATCGAGGTGTTCGAATCAGGATGGACCTTCGACCACTTCTATCCCATCTTCTCCGACAGCCGAGGGCCGTGCCTGGAAGGCTGGACGGTCACGACCGCACTGGCCCAGGCGACCAAGCGACTCCGATTCGGCACCCTCGTGACCGGGATTCCCTACCGACATCCCGCTGTCCTCGCCAACATGGCGACGGCCCTCGACATCATTTCCGGAGGCCGGCTGGAGCTGGGGATAGGGGCCGGTTGGAACGAAGAGGAATCCGCCGCCTACGGCATTCCGCTCGGTACGCCCGCGGAGCGCAGCGACCGGTTCGAGGAGGCTTGTGCGGTGCTCACCAGCCTCATGAGCCAGGAGACGACCACCTTCCAGGGCAAGTTCTACCAACTTACCGACGCCCGCAACGAACCCAAAGGCGTCCAGCGCCCCCACCCGCCGATATGCATCGGGGGCAACGGCGAGAAGCGCACCCTCCGCACGGCGGCCCGCTTCGCTCAGCATTGGAGCTTCCTCGGCGGGACCCCACCGGAATTCGCCCATAAGCGGGACGTCCTCCATGCCCACTGCGACGACCTGGGTAGAGATCCGAGCGAGATCCTCCTGTCGAGCCCCGTGAAATACGACGGAGACGTGGGCGCCACCGCCGCGGCTGCCGCCGCTCTGGGAGCGGAAGGGCTCGACCTCGCCATCATCCCCCTGCGGCCGCCGCTAGACCCGGCGGTACTCGAGCCCCTCGCCTCCGCCCTCTCCGAGATCGGCCAGTAGGACACACATGATCGTCGACGTACACACCCATTACTTGCCCACTTCGTATCGGCCCATGTTGGCAACGTTGACCGCGATGTCGGGGACGACGACCGCGCCCTCGGCGAACTCGCCATCAGAGGGACGTCAGATGTTCGCGGCAATGTCCGATGAACCGGGAATGATCAATCAGCGAATCGACATGATGGACGATGCCGGAGTGGAGCGGCAGATCCTTTCTCCTGGCAGCCTGGCACCTTACGCGACGGAATCTCGGTTGGCGGTCGAGGCGGCCCATCTGCTCAACGACAGTTACCGCGAGCTGACCGATTCGCGTCCCAACCGATTTTCCTCCTTCGTTTCCCTACCCTTGCCGCATATCGATGCGTCACTCGAGGAAATGCGGCGCGGACTGGACGAGTTGGGCATGGTCGGTGTAGCCCTCAGCTGTTCGGTATTCAACCGCTCCACGGCCGAAGTAGAATTCGAACCGCTGCACGAGGAGATGAACGCGCGGGGAACGACCCTTTTCTTCCATCCGAGTCAAAACGGCATCTGTTCACCATTCATCAACGACTACGGTTTCACGACAGCGGCCGGGGCGTCACTGGAGGACACCGCTATCGTGCTCCATTTGATCAAGCGAAACATCCCGGCTCGCTATCCGAATATCAAAATCATCATTCCGCATTTGGGTGGCCTGATCCCGATGCAGCTGGCGCGACTCGACGGCCAAGCAAGCACGCCGGACCTGCTCAGCCCACCAAGCGTGATGGCGCGCAGCCTCTATTACGACACCGTCGGATGGGGTTCACAGGCCGCTCTCCGGTGTGCCTGCGAAGCCTTCGGCGCCGACCACCTCGTGCCGGGCAGCGACTTTCCTGCTCTGCTGACGGTCGAGTCCTATAGGCGGACGTTCGAGTACATCAAGGAATCTCGATTGTCCGACCAGGAAATCGAGCAGATCCTCTACAGCAATGCGTCGGCTCTATTCGACTTCGACAAGGCACCATCCCGGGCCGTTCCCCGTCGGGAGGTAGATCATGGATGTGTTTGAGGCGATGGAGTCGGCCGTGACCATGCGGTGGTTCTCCGACGAGCCGGTACCAGATGAGCTGATCGATAAACTGATCTGGGCCGGTACCAGAGCGTCGAGTCCAGAGAACTCTCAACTCTGGGACTTCATTGTGGTCAAGTCACCAGAACAGCGTGCGCGGCTGCACGAAATCATTGTTCCCGACATCTCGTCACTCGACGCCGTCCGCGATCGGCTGGCAGATGCTGCCGACCCGGTGAAGCGTCGGATGGGAGAGAGCGGGTATCACCTGTTGGCCACTCTACGAGAGGCCCCGATTCTGATCTTCGTCTGTGGATCATCGCTGGTTCCCGGCGACCCGAGAGAGGACCGCTACCAATACGCCGCAATTTACGGAGCTTCGCAAAATATGCTCGTAGCCGGACGGGCGCTGGGGTTGGGAGTCGCTCCGACCGGCATACATAACCTCAACGGCAGGGGTGTCCGACAAGTGCTCAATGTGCCCGATCACAAGATCATCGGTGTGACCGTGGCAGTCGGGTGGCCGACCCGTCCATTCCGTCCGGTCAAACGGAAGCCGATCGCGGACGTAATGCACGTCGATGCTTGGTGAACGTCCCACCACTACTCGTTCGGCAACTTCCGGTAGAAGGACTGAGATGGGCCGGGTCATCATCGCCGGTGCGGGAATCGTCGGGTTGAGCACCGCGCTTTCCTTGCGCCGGGCGGGTTTTGCGGTCGCGGTCCGGGAGCGGGCGCCGCGGATCAGGGCGACCGGCGCCGTTCTCGGGGTGTGGCCGCACACGATCCGGGAACTCGAACGACTCGGGCTCGGCGCGCGGCTGGCCGAGATCAAAGCGGAACCCAGTTTCGTGCGCTATCGCGATTTTTCCGGTGCCGAGCTCGCCACGATCGACATGCCACCGGCCCGAACGGTATATCGTCCCAGGCTCAGTGCCTTACTCGCCGCCGCGGTCGGTGCGGACGACCTGCGAACCGGCAAGGAACTCGTTGATTACGCCGAAGACCGGGACGGCGTCACCGTGTATTACGCCGACGGCGACCACGAACGCGCGGACCTGCTCGTCGGCGCCGACGGCCTGAATTCGCGGGTGCGTGCGATCCTCGCCCCTGGTACCGAGAGCCGTCACCAGGGCGGGCACCACGTGTGGCGGGCGGTACTGCCCTTCGACGGCGAGGTCGACGATGGCTGTCCCGTGCTCGGGCGCGACCGCACCCGAGGGACGCTCATGCGCCTCGCCGACGGTTCTTGCTGCTGGGTCATCGCCCAATTCGGCGCCACCACCAGTACTACCAGGAACAGCAAGGAAGAAGCCCTCGCCAGGGTATCGAACCTGCACGACGGGACCTGGCCGTTCGCGCTGCGCGAGGCCATCCTGGCCACCCCGGAAGAGTCGGTCCTGCACAGCCGGGTCGCCGTGGTACCCACCATTTCTCGCTGGGCCACCGACCGGGTCGTGCTCGCCGGAGACGCGGCACACGCCATGTCCCCGCACATCGGGTCCGGGGCCTCGCTGGGCATCGAGGACGCGCGCGTGCTCGGTGACTGCCTCAGCCGCGCGGATATCGCACCGGCATTGGCCGCGTACCAAAACGACAGGCTCGACCGTTACCGGCAAGTGCGACGGTACGCGGACGCCCTGGCCGCGGCGCCGACACCGCTGTCCTATGTGGAACGATTCTCCGAATACCTGAACTGGCTCCACCGCAGCCGGTGAGGCCGTCGAGTTCCGTTGATGCCGCGCGCCCGACCGTGTCAGCGCGCGGCATCGCGCACCTCAGTGGGCGGCGTTGTCCCAGCTGCGGCCGGTGCCGACCGAGACATCCAACGGGACCGAGAGATGGATGGCGGCGGCCATCTGTGCCTTGGCCAAGGCCTCCAGAATGTCCTTCTCCCCCTCGGCTACCTCGAACAGCAATTCGTCGTGGATTTGCAGGAGCATGCGGGAGCGCAGCCCTGCTTCCTGGATCGCCTTGTGCACGTTGATCATTGCCACCTTGATGATGTCGGCGGCGGTGCCCTGGATCGGCGCGTTGAGGGCCATGCGTTCTGCGGCTTCGCGGCGCTGGCGGTTACTGGAGTCGAGGTCGGGGAGGTAGCGGCGGCGGCCGAAGAGGGTGGAGGTGTAGCCGACCTTGCGGGCCTGTTCGACTACCTCGTAGAGGTAATCGCGGATGCCGCCGAAGCGGTCGAAGTAGACATCCATTTGTTCTTTGGCTTCGGTGGTGCTGATCTTCAGTTGTGCGGCAAGGCCGTACGAGCTCAGACCGTAGGCGAGGCCGTAGGACATGGCCTTGATGCGGCGGCGCAGTTCGGGGGTGACCTCGGCGATGGGGATGTCGAAGGCCTTCGAGGCGACGAAGGTGTGCAGGTCTTCGCCGGAGTTGAAGGCCTCGATCAGCGCCTCGTCCTCGGAGAGGTGCGCCATGATGCGCATCTCGATCTGGCTGTAATCCGCGGTCATCAGCGACTGGTAGCCGGCGCCGACGACGAAGGTGTCGCGGATCTGCCTGCCGGTGTCGGTGCGGATGGGGATGTTCTGCAGGTTCGGCTCGGTGGACGAGAGGCGGCCGGTGGCGGCGATGGTCTGGTTGAAGGTGGTGTGAATGCGGCCGTCGTCGGCGACGCACTTCAACAGGCCGTCGACGGTGACCTTCAGCCGGGTGGCGTCGCGGTGCTCGAGCAGGTGCTGCAGGAACGGATGCTCGGTCTTCTCGAACAGCGACTCCAGCGCGTCGGCGTCGGTGGTGTAACCGGTCTTGGTGCGCTTGGTCTTCGGCATGTCGAGCTCGTCGAACAGCACCACCTGCAACTGCTTGGGCGAGCCGAGGTTGATCTGCTTGCCGATCACCTCGTAGGCGGCGTTGGCGGCCTCGGACACCTTGTCGGCGAACTGGCGCTGTAGCGTCTCCAGCTGGTCGGTGTCGACGGCGATGCCCGCGCCCTCGAGGGTGGCGAGCACGCCGAGCAGCGGCAACTCCATGTCTTCCAGCAGCGGAACGGATTCGATCTGCTGGAGTTCGGTGTCGAGCGCGTCGGCGAGGTCGGCGACGGCCCTGGCGCGCAGCATCTCGGTCTGCGCGAGCTCGGCGTCGACGGCGTCCTCGTCGTCGAGCAGCGACAGCTGCGGGGCCTCCTCGGTCTCGGCGCGCAGCTCGCGGCGCAGGTAGCGCAGCGAGAGGTCGTCGAGGTTGAAGCTGCGCTGGCCGGGGCGGACCAGGTAGGCGGCCAATGCGGTGTCGCTGGTGAGGCCGCCGAGGGTCCAGCCGCGGCCGCGCAGTGCGTGCATGGCGGCCTTCGCCTCGTGCAGCGCCTTCGGCACGGCCGGGTCGGCGAGCCAAGCGCCAAGTGCCGCTTCGTCCTCCGGGGTCAGGATGGCGACGTCGATGTAGCCGCTCTCGCCGTCGGCGGCCGCGATGGCGAGCGCGCGGACGTCACCGTTGCCGGGGGTGCCTGCGCCGACGACCGAGACACCCTGCCGGACACCGGCTTTCGCGTGCTCGGCGAGCCAGTCGGCGACCGCGCCGACCTCGAGTGCGCCGCCGCTGATCTCGAAGCCCGCCTCGGCTTCGGGCTCCTTCGGGGCCAGCGTCTCGAACAGGCGGTCCCGCAGCACGCGGAACTCCAGGTCGTCGAAGAGCTGATGGATCTTGTTGCGGTCCCACGGTGCCTGCGCCAGCTGATCGGGCGTGTAGGGCAGCGGCACGTCGCGGATCATCTCGGTGAGCTGACGGTTGAGCACCACGCTGCTCAGGTTGGCCCGCAGCGCGTCGCCGACCTTGCCCTTCACCTCGTCCACCTTGTCGACGAGGCTGTTGAGGTCGCCGTATTCGCGGATCCACTTGGCCGCGGTCTTCTCCCCCACGCCGGGGATGCCGGGCAGGTTGTCGCTCGGGTCGCCGCGCAGCGCCGCGTAATCCGGGTACTGGGCCGGGGTGAGGCCGTACTTGGCGAACACCTCGTCGGGGGTGAAGCGGGTGAGATCGGAGACACCCTTGCGCGGGTACAGCAGCGTCACGTTGTCGTCGACCAGCTGGATGGCGTCGCGGTCGCCGGAGACGATCAGCACCCGGAAGCCCTGCGCCTCCGCCTGCGTGGTCAAGGTGGCGATGAGGTCGTCGGCCTCGAAGCCGTCGATCGCCATCACCGGGATGCCCATCGCGCCGAGCACGTCCTTGGTGAGTTCGACCTGCCCGCGGAACTCGTCCGGCGTCTGCGAACGGTTCGCCTTGTACTCCGGGTATGCCTCGGTGCGGAAGGTCTTCCTCGACACGTCGAACGCCGTCGCGATGTGCGTCGGCTTCTCGTCGCGCAGCAGGTTGATCAGCATCGCGGTGAAGCCGTACACCGCGTTGGTGGTCTGCCCCGTCACCGTTTTGAAGTTCTCCGCCGGTAGCGCGAAGAACGCGCGATAGGCAATCGAATGCCCGTCCAACAACAGCAGAGTCGGCCGGTCACCCGACGCGGAATCGCCGGAGCCGGACGCGGTGGCAGGACGCTGAGCAGTCGTGGGTGAACTCACGCCACAGAGTCTAGGGACCAGCACCGACAAGGTGATACGGCGACACCCGCCTCATCCACGTCAGCTGTGAACAGCGCACCTGAACGGCATACGATTCCGCTGCGGTACCGGCCGCAGCGTCACGAGGAGTGCGAGAAATCCGATGGTTCGTTCCGCCGAGGCCATGCATGCCTACCTGATCGACCAGGTCAACCTGATGCTGCGCCGACTGGAGATGTACGGCGGCGAACCCGCGCTGTGGACGCTCTTCGACCACCTGTTCTTCCTGGAAGAGGCGGACAACGGGATCGCGGACCTGCACGAATCCTGGCGTGCGCGCAACGCTTTCACACCCACCGGTGTCAAGGGCGCGCTACAACGCCACCTCCCCGACGACCTTTGCTCGGCGTTGCCTTCGATGTATGCCGAGGCCGCTCGGCAACGCGGCTGGCTCCGCCTGGACCGGGCGCTGACCACTGACGAGCACACCGCATTGCGCGCCTCGATCGAAGCGTTCGTCACGGAGAACCGCACCTGGCACGATGTGCTCGACACATTCGGTCCACCCAGCGTGCTGTTCGGCGGAACGAACCCGCGATACGAGAAGACGCTGGCCTACGCGACCGAGGACAAATCAGACCCGATGGTCTTCTTCCACCTGTGGAACGGCTCCGATCCGGGCACGAAGACCTGGCCGCCGAAGTACAACGAACCGATCCTGTTCGCGGTGCGTTACGGCATGGTCCCGTTCGCGGCGTCCTTCTGCTTCACCCCAGAAGGCACTCGGCGCCGTCCGCCCGAGTGACCAGCCAACCGTCTTCCGTCGAACGCCGGGACCGAGTCGAGGCGGTCGTGCCCTGGTCCCGACTCCAGCCCGGATCAAGTCCGGGATCACGACGAGACCGCTCACCACAATGTTGCGACGAGCTCCCGCAGCACCGGCAGGCTGACCGACCCGGAGCCGAGGACCGCGTCGTGGAATCCCTTGATGTCGAAGGCGCTGCCGAGGCGTTCGGTGGCCGTGAGACGTTGGCGGCGGATTTCGAGTTGGCCGATCTTGTAGGCGACGGCCTGGCCCGGCATGCCGATATAGCGGTCCACCTCGGTGGTGATCTCGGCGAGACCCGCCGGACAGTTGGCGACCATGAAGTCGATGGCCTGTTGCCTGGTCCAGCCTTTGGCGTGCAGGCCGGTGTCGACGACGAGGCGGCAGGACCGCCACGAGTCGCCGCAGAGCATGCCGAGGCGGCCCAGATCGTCCTCGTACAAACCCATTTCGTCGGCGAGCCGCTCGGTGTAGAGCGCCCAGCCCTCGACGAACGCGGTGTTCGCGTAGGACTGACGCTGGAAGCGGGGCAGGTGGTCGAGCTCGTTGGCGATGGTGAGTTGCAGGTGGTGGCCGGGGATGGCCTCGTGGAAGGCCACCGAGGCGGTCTCGAATCGGCCGCGGCCGGTGGGGTGCGAGGTGTTGACGAAGTAGGTACCAGGCCGGGAACCGTCCGCGGCGGGCGGGAAGTAGTAGGCCGGCGGCGCGTCCGCGGCGAGGAAGTCCGGCACGGGGACGATGTCGCACGTTTCCTTGGGCAGCCTGCCGAACCAGTTGCCCATCTCGGCGTTCGCGGCGGTGACCGCGTGGCGCGCGTCGAACATGATCTGCTCGCCGTCGACGTAGCACAGCGCCGGATCGTCCCGCAGCCGCGCGAAGACCTCGCCGAGTTCGGCGGTGCCGAACAGCCGTTCGCCGATCGTCGCGTACTCCTCGCGCAGCCCGGCCAGCTCGGTCAGCCCGAGCTCGTGGATCTCGTCGGCGCCCAGGTCGGGCAGGGTGGTGTGATAGCGCAGCTGACGGCGGTAGATGTCCTCGCCGTCCGCGCCGAGCCAGCACAGGCCGGGCTTGTCGTCGGGGCGGCTCGCGGGCAGCAGCTCGTTGAACAGCACCTCACGGTAGGCCTGGAAGGCCGGGCGGATGGCCTCCCTTGCCACCTCGGTCAATTCGGCCCGCCAGCTCGCTTCGCCGTCCCAGCCCTGCGGGCCTGCGATGGTGACGAACGGATCCGCCGACAGCTCCGAGGCGAGGTATCCGTCGAGCTGATTCAGCGACCGCTCGAGGGTGATCCGCGCGGGCGTACGGCCCGCCGCGAGGCCGTCCCGGAACCGCACCACGGCCTGGCCGAGCATGTCGCCGTACTGCCGATATCGCTGGACGAGTGCGCGCGCGTTTTCCGGCTGTGGCGCGTTGGTCTGCGGTGCCAAGGTGAGGGCGTAGGCGTGCACGCCCTCCATCTGATCGGAGGCCAATTCCAGCGGCCGCCATTCGAGCCGCTCGATCGCGCCGGTCAATTCGGTGCGCAGCAGGCTTCGGGTGATGCGATCGGTGTGGTCGAGCCGCTCGGCGTCGAGCGCGTCGACCTGCCCAAGCAACTCACGCCAGGTGGCCAGCAACCGTTCGTCAGCGGCGGCGGACAGATCCTCGATGCGGTCGTCGAAACGACGGTCGCCGAGCAGCGTCGCGTCGCTGGGTTTGGCCTCCAAGAAGGTGTCCCAGTACCGCTCGGCCAGACCTGTCAGCTCATCGTGACCATTCATGGTGACGATCATGCCTCGAGGACGGCCTTGCGGCACTGGGGTTTACACCGGGACTATCCGACGCCGAGGTAGGCCGACTTCACCGACGGATCGGTGAGCAGCTCCCGGCCGGAGCCGGTCTTGGTGACCTCGCCGGTCTCCATGATGTAGGCGCGGTCGCTGCGCGAGAGCGCCTGTTGCGCGTTCTGCTCGACCAGCAGCACCGTGGTGCCCTGCTGGTTGATCTCCGAGATGATCCGGAAGATCTGCTGAATGATCATGGGCGCCAAGCCCATCGACGGCTCATCCAGCAACAGCAGCCGCGGCCGCGCCATCAGCGCCCGGCCGATGGCGAGCATCTGCTGCTCGCCGCCGGACAACGTGCCACCAACCTGCTTGCGCCGCTCCGCCATTCGCGGAAACAGCTCGAAGACCCAGTCGAGCGTCTTGTTGTATTCCGCCTTCTGCTTGAACGGCCTTCCGTAGCAACCCATGTCGAGGTTTTCCTGCACCGTCATGCCGGGGAAAACGCCACGGCCCTCCGGTGCCTGGATCAGACCCTCGCCCACCCGCTCGTGCGCCTTCATGTGGGTGATGTCGCGACCCTCGAACATGATTCGACCGCGGGTCAGCGGCAACAGCCCGGACAACGCCCGCATCGTGGTGGTCTTGCCCGCGCCGTTCGCGCCGAGCAGGGTAACCAGCTCGCCCGCCGCCACCTGCAGCGAAATCCCGTGCAGCGCCTGGATTCTGCCGTAGTTGACGACCATGTCGGTTACCTCGAGCAGCGCGTCAGCACTGCCTTTGGTCACCTCGACGGCCTGCTGATCCGGTTCTCTGTGCGATGCCATCGCTGCTCCTACCCGTCCGTCCCGTGCGCGCTTGCCGTCCCCGACTCGGTGCCGTCATCGGGCACACCGAGGTAGGCGGCGATCACCGCGGGGTCCTCCCGGATGTCGGCGGGCAGCCCGTCCGCGATCTTGCGGCCGAACTCCAGCACCACGATCCGGTCGGTCACGCCCATCACCAGGCGCATGTCGTGCTCGATCAGCAGCACGGTGAACCCGTCGTCGCGGATCTTGCGGATCAGATCCATCAGCGCCGACTTCTCGCTCGGATTGAACCCGGCGGCGGGCTCGTCCAGGCAGAGCAGCTTCGGCTCAGTGGCCAGCGCCCTGGCGATCTCCAGCCGGCGCTGATCACCGTAGGACAGGTTGCGCGCCTTCTCCACCGCTTTCGGTGCGATGCCGACGAATTCGAGCAGCGCCATGCCGCGCTCGATGGCGTCGTGTTCCTCCCGCCGGTGCCGGGTGGTGCGGAAGATGGCGCCGGGCACCGAGGTCTTGTGCCTGGCGTCGGTGCCGACCACCACGTTCTCCAGCGCCGTCATCTCGCCGAAGAGCCGGATGTTCTGGAAGGTGCGCGCGATGCCGAGCCGGGTGATGGCGTTGCGCTTGGTCTTCGTCAGCGGCGCGCCGTCGAAGTACACCGTGCCCGACGCGGGCCGGTACACACCGGTGATCGCGTTGAAGCAGGTGGTTTTTCCGGCACCGTTGGGTCCGATGAGCCCGAGGATCTCGCCGCGGCGGATCTCGAAACTCACCGCGTCCAACGCGGTCAGACCGCCGAACTTCACGGTCAGTTCCTCGGTGCGCAAAAGCGGTGCGCCGACAGCCGTTTCGATCTCGCGGCTGGAGGCGACGACCTCCGCGACCGTCTCGGCGTCGGCCAGATCCGGAATCACCGCGGTCAGGTCGACCACGCCGGCACTGGGTGCGGCCTCCGGTTCGGCCACGTAGCCCGCGGCCATGTCTTCGTTGTCGAACAGTGCGCCACCGGCGCCCGGCCCGGTCATCGGGTCGCCCCCATTCCCTCGTCACCGAACGGCTTACGCACCGCCTGGTACACCTGACGCCCGTAGGCGAGCAGCTTTTGCCGGACCGGGAACAGGCCCTGCGGTTTGAAGATCATGACCACCATCAGCGTGATACCGAAGAACAGATACTTGTAGTCACCGAGTGACTGCGCGCCCGCTTCGTGGAACTTCAGCACACTGCCGAGCACGATGAGCAGCACCACGATCGCCACGATCGACCCGGCCAGATACCCGAGCCTGATCGGCCGTTCCTGATCGCGAGCCCACCTGCGCCACACCACGATCAACGCGACGAGCACGGCCACGCTGAACACGATCAGCAACCAGCCGACCGCGGTCTGCCCGACCGCCTGCACCGAAAGCAACCGGTTCGGCAGGTACACGATGATGAACGCGCCGACGATCACGCCGAGCTTGTTGCCCTGCCCGCCGATCACCACCGCGCACAGGAACAGCATCGAGTTGATGATGTTGAACCCGGTCGGGTTGATGAACTGCACCTGGCCCGCGTACAGCGCGCCGGAGAGCCCGCCGACCGCGGCACCGATCATGAACGCCCACAGCTTGAACTTGAAGGTGGGCACGCCCATGATCTCGGCCGCGTCCTCGTCCTCGCGGATCGCGACCCAGGCCCGGCCGACGCGGCTGCGCTCCAGGTTGCCGACGATCAGCAGGACGATGATCACCAGGATCATGCCGACCCAGAACCACCAGGTGCCCGCGTTGGCCTTGTCGAAGATGTTGGAGGTGTCCGAGTTTCCGACGTTGCCGGAGGAGAACACGCCGTTCTGCTTGTGCGCGGACTCGCCGATGTGCGGGTAGGCGATGCCGGACAGGCCGAGGCTGCCGTTGGTGACGTCGCCGAGGTTGTCGGCGAGCAGCCGGACGATCTCACCGAAGCCGAGCGTCACGATGGCCAGATAATCGCCGCGCAACCGCAGCGTCGGGGTACCGAGGATCAGACCGGAGACCGCGGTGACCGCCGCCGCCAGTGGCAGGCAGGCCAGCCAGGCCCAGTCCTCGCTCAGCCAGCCGCCGTCGGTTTGATTCCACGGACTGTTCGGACTGGTGAGCAGGCCGACGGTGTACGCACCGACGGCATAGAAGCCGACATAGCCGAGATCGAGCAGACCCGCCTGTCCGACAACGACATTCAGGCCGACCGCGAGCAGCGCGTACATGGCGAACTGCGCCATCACGCCGCCGAAGCTGGTGCCGGGGGTATCGAGGAAGGGAGGCGGGAACAACGGAAGCAACGCCAGCAGAATGATGGCGGGCACGCCGACGGCCCACTGCGCAGGCCGGGACAGCCCGCCCCACCAGGAACGCAGACCGTCGCCGATGCCGTGCATCGGCCGCTCCGGCTTGATCGGCGGAGCGGCGGTTTTGGTCTCACTCATGCTCTCGCCTTCCCGAGGCTCTCGCCCAAAATGCCGGTCGGCCGGATCATCAGCACCAGCACGAGCACCACGAACGCGACCACGTCACGCCATTCGGTGCCGAACAGGATCTGGCCGTAGTTCTCCGCCAGCCCGAGCAGCAGGCCGCCGAGCAACGCGCCACGCAGGTTGCCGATGCCGCCGAGCACCGCGGCGCTGAACGCCTTGATGCCGAGGATGAACCCGCCCGAGTAGATGATCCCGTTCGGGATCTTGAGCGCGTACAGCAGCGCGGCCGCACCGGCGAGCACGCCGCCGATGAGGAAGGTGAGCATGATGATCCGCTCCCGCGAGACGCCCATCAGCGTCGCGGTATCGGGATCCTGCGCGACGGCCCGGATGCCGCGGCCGAACTTGGTCTGGTTGATGAGCAGCTCGGTGGCGATCGCGAGAATGACCGCGGCGCCGATGATCACGAGCGTCACGTTGGTGATGTCCGCGCCACCGATATTGAACTGCTTGGTCGGCTCCACCAGCATGATCGGCTTCTGGGCGTTGGTGCCGCCCAGGCTCGGCCAGATCTTCGGCAGCACGAAGTGCACTACCTCCTGGATCACGAACGAGGCGCCGATCGCGGTGATGAGAAAGATCAGGGGTTTGGCGCCACGTCTGCGCAGCGGCCGATAGGCCACGCGCTCCAATCCGACCGCGGCGGCGCCGGACACCGCCATGCCGAAGATCATCGCCAACGCCAGATAGGTGATGGTGAGGATGATGCCCTGGGAGTAAACATCACCGCTAGGCGAGAACCCGAGCAACATCAGCCCGATGTACTGGCCGAACAAGCCGAGCATGAATATTTCCGAATGGGCAAAATTGATCAGCCGCAAAACGCCGTAGACCAGGGTGTAGCCCACAGCAACCAACGCGTAGATCGCGCCGTAGGACAATCCGTCGACGGTCAGTCGCCAGAAATCGTGGATCACACCTTCATAGTTGAAGTCGATAGATCCGCCGGCGAGTTGTACAACGCCGGTTAATGCCGATGAGTTCATTCGCTAATTCGCCCTCATTGATTCGCCCTCATAGATTCGCCCGAACGACACAGCAGCACGTACTGGGATTCGCGCGAACCCCGGTACGTGCTGCGCGATCTCGTGTGACTGGGTTACTTGACCGTGTAGATCCAGATCAGCGCGTTGCTCAGTTCCCCGTTGGGGTTCCACTTGTACTGACGCGCGAGACCGGCACCGTCGTAGGACTTCACGAACTCGAGCAGGTCGGGACGGGTGACCTTGCCACCGTCGATGCCCTTGGACAGGATCGTGGCCAGGTCGTAGGCCTCCACCGAGTACACCCCCGACGGCTGGCCGTTGAAGGCCTGGTAGTCCTTGGCGAACTTGTCCGGCGCGGGACCACAGGGGCAGGTCAGCGTCGAGCCCTTGGCCGCGCTGCCCGCCTGGGACAGGAACTGCGGGTCGTTGACGCCGTCGGGGCCGACGAAGACACCCTTGAAGCCACCGGACTTCAGCTGCTGCGCGAGCGGCGCGCCCTCGGCGTAGTAACCGGCGTAGAAGACGGCGTCGGCATTGGCCGAGGCGATCTTGGTGACCGTCGCGGAGAAGTCCTTGTCACCGGTCTTGATGCTGGACGAGCAGGCGGCGTCGGCGGCGGCGCCGAGACCATCGGTGATGCTCTTGGCCAGGCCGGTGCCGTAGTCGCTGTTGTCCTGGACGACGCAGACCTTCTTGTAGCCCGCGGTGCCGGTCAGGTACTTCGCGACCGACGGACCCTGCACGTCATCGTTGGCGAGGCCGCGGAAGAAGGTGGTCCAGCCGTTCTGGGTGAGCGTGGCGTTGGTGGCCGAGGAGGTCACCGAGACCAGGCCCGCGTCGCTGAGGATCTTGCCGGTCGCCTTGGTCTCACCGGAGAACGCGGGACCGACCAGGCCGATGATCGACTTGTCGTTGACGACCTGCGGGACGACCTGGGTGGCCTTCTGCGGGTCGCCCTCGGTGTCGAACGACTTCAGTTCGATCTTGCAGCCCGTGTTGGCCTTGTTGTGCTGATCGAGCGCGAGCTTGACACCCATCTGGATGTTGATCCCGAGCGCGGCGTTCGGGCCGGTCAGCGCGCCCGCGAAGGCGATGGTCGTGCCGGCCGGGCAGGTCGCCTTGCCGTCACCGGCGGGATCGGCCGCCTTGGCCGGGTCGGTCTTCGGGACCTCTTTGCCGTTGATGTCTACCTGCGCCACCGGGACGATGGCCAGTCCGGCCGCGCCGCTGGTGCCGGACGAGTCCGTACCGGTGCTGGTCGATTTGTCGCTACATCCCGTCAGCACCAGCGCGGCGGCAGCGCCGATAGCCAAAACACCTCGCGTCGTACGACTGTGCCATGTCGAACTAAGCACGTTTCACCTCTAAGTCCTGTGCTCCCCCGGATCACCGAGGAGGCCGACCACGTCAGCCCGGTCAGAACTTAGCGTTCATACGTTAGTTCCGCATCACATTCGGATCATGAACGCAACATCGTGTCGAATTTTTGTTCACGATTGCGTTTCCCGCGCGTAAAATCCACGACTAATCGGCCCAGACGGACGCGGTCCTTCAACGCGCCGTGGCCCGTCGTAGCGAAGGCGGCGGTCCACCCAGCGGACCCGGCCCCTCACTTGGGCGCGAGGTTCTCCAGCACGACCTCGGCGACCGCCTTCATGGTAGTCCGGCGATCCATCGCGGTCCGCTGAATCCACTTGAAAGCCTGCGGCTCGGACAGACCCTGCGTCTGCATCAACACGCCCTTGGCCCGTTCCACCAGCTTGCGCGTCTCCAAGCGGTCGGACAGGTTCGCGACCTCGCCCTCCAGCGCGGTGATCTCATGGAAACGGCTGGCCGCCAGCTCGATCGCGGGCACCAGATCCGACTTGGTGAACGGCTTCACCAGATACGCCATCGCGCCGGCGTCACGCGCCCGCTCGACCAGGTCGCGCTGGCTGAACGCGGTCAGAATCACCACCGGCGCAACACGTTTCGACGCGATTTCGGCCGCCGCATCGATACCGTCCCGGCGCGGCATCTTCACATCCATGATGACCAGATCCGGGCGATGCTCCACCGCCAGATCCACCGCCTGCTGGCCGTCGCCGGCCTCACCGACCACCAGATAACCCTCTTCGGTCAGCATCTCGACCAGGTCCATGCGGATGAGCGCCTCATCCTCCGCGACGACAACCCGCTTCGCCCCCGCGTCGCGCTTAGTGCTTGCGCCCCCTGCTGCTGTGCTCATAGGTAGACCCCTCTGGTTCAGATGCCTGTCCCGACACGCGGCAGTGTGGACGTTGGTCCAACAAGCCGACCATCGACCACACCACCAAGCTATCGAGTGATGTAAAGAGTACCTTTCACTTCGGCATAGAACGCATATACCCAGGGCAAACCGCCTGGCCGCGCGTTACCGACCAACCAGTTAGGTCCAAGCCCACCCCACCCGCTATCATTTCCTCCCGGTGCGCCGGGTTGGCGGAACTGGCAGACGCGACGGTCTCAAAAACCGTTGTCCGGAAGGACGTGTGGGTTCGAGTCCCACACTCGGCACCAAGGTAGAGGGCGGTTTCTCGGAACCGCCCTCCCACCACTTCCTCACGCAGTCCGCAGTTGGTCCGCAGCCGCTCAGGCACCGGCATCCATTCCGTCCGCGACGACGTCCAGATCGTCCGGGAACAGGTGGCCGTAGAGGTCCAGGGTCAGCGTCGCGGTTTTGTGGCCGAGCATCCGCTGGACGACCTTGATATTGGCCCCAGCACTGATCGCCAGCGAAGCGGCGGTATGGCGAAGAGCATGCGGCACAACACCCTTCAGACCGACCGTGGTCGCCGCCTGGTCGAACACCCGCCGGAACTCCGTCGAGGTGAGGTAGCCGCCCTTGTGACTCGGGAACACCAGCTCATCCAGGTCGCGACCCTCCAGCAGCTTCGCGAGTTCCTTGACGAGGATTCTTGGCACCGGCACCGCCCGAGTCGTGTGGTTCTTCGTGTCGGTTTCGACCATTCCCTCACCAGTCACGCCAGTTGCCGAACGAGTGACACGGATGCGGCGATTGTCCACGTCGACGTTCGCGCCGTGGAGCGCGATGGCTTCACCGAACCGAATACCGGTGTAGGCCAACGTAAATACCAGTGTGCGGAATCGACTGGCCGCCATGCCCAGTTGCATGACCTCCAGGTGAGTGAGGTACCGTTGCTCCCCCGCAATCATCGATGGCAGGTCGATTTCCTCGCCAGGATTCACCGCCAGACGCTTGGATTTGATCGCGAACCGCAATACCTGACTGAGCACCTGATACGACTGGATCACGCGCGAGGCGGAAAGCCCGCAGCCCTCAAAACGCGCACTGCCCGACTGTGAGAGATTCACCACCCATTCCTGAATGTCCTCGAACTCGACATCTCGCAGCCGAACCGAACCCCAACGCGGCAGAACGATCGTATCGAGCAACGACCGATACCCGGCGACAGTCTGCGGCTTGCGGAATTTCTTTGAGGTGTATGGCTGGATTGGTTCTCGCCGACACGACTCGCGGGGTTCAAAGCGAACACCTTGCTCATCGCTGGCCACGGTTTCCCGGCATCAGCCCGTGCCTGCCATTCCTTGGCATAATCTTGACCGCTCGCAATCACCGCACCGAACACCGACACGAACGTATGTCGCGGCACCCCCAACCAATCAGTCCACGTCCCGTACTCACGAGTCTCGTCGACAAACATCTCCCCAACGTCGAACACCACTGCGCCAATCACCGTTTCCCACCTAGCGCGTTGATCCGACATGCCTACCTGTCTCGCGCCAGCAGCTCACTCAGCTGCTGTCCTGTCTCGGTGAACCTGGCCAAGTCTCAGCCAATCTGGTCAGCCGATTACATCTAGCCGACTTCACCACATGAAAATCATTGGGTCGCACACGACCGGTGATGTCAGGATGCCGCAGATGAGCACTGACGATCCCAAAGACCTCGTTCGACACGGCTACAACGCTCTCTCCGAGCACTATGACAAAGCCTTCGGCGGTCAGACCAAATACCAGGCCTGGTTGGCCGAACTCGACGAACACATCCCGTCAGCTGCAAGGGTGCTCGACCTCGGCTGCGGGTCCGGCATCCCGGTCGCCCGCATGCTCGCGGCAACGGGGCGACGGGTGGTCGGCGTCGATATCAGCGACATCCAGATCGCCAGAGCACGTCAACTCGTCCCAGACGCCGAATTCGTCCGCGCGGACGCCACAGCGATCGACTTCGGACCGGACTCGTTCGACGCGATCGTCTGTCTCTACGCACTGATCCACATACCCCTAGATCAACAGTTTCCATTGCTTGCCAAGATCGCCGGATGGCTGCGGCCACAAGGCGTGTTCGTCGCCACCACCGGTCACCACGCCTGGACAGGCATCGACGACAACTGGCTCGGAACCGGTCACACCATGTGGTGGAGCCATACTGACGCCCTCACCTACCGAGCCTGGCTTACACAGGCCGGACTCGCGATCCGACGCGAGGAATTCATCCCCGAAGGAAGCAGTGGACACACCCTCTTCTGGGCAGCGAAACCCTAGCGGCACAGCTGATTCCATAGTGACCAGATTCAATTAAATTCCGAGCAACCTGCCGTCTCAGTGAATCTGGCCAAAACCCAGCTCATCCCGCCGAGTCCTGACCAGATCTACTGAGACAGGACAGCTGCATTGCCAGACGCTCGACAAGGGCGGAACACACCGTTCAGCCAACCGCCGATAAGCAGGTCTTATCGGCGGACAGCTATTCAATCGGGATTTTGGCGCACCCGCCGCTGTTGTCCTGACTCAATGAATCTGGTCCAGGATCAATCGATCTGGTTCCGTGGCTCGCTTATCCGGTCTTGGCTCAGTCTTCTGGTCGGGATCGATCTCGCGGCGGTGCTGTCAGGACAAGTCGAGCACCAATCGGCCACGCAAACCGCCCGTCTCCAGCATCCGATGCGCCCGCGCCGCCTCATCGGCGGGCAGCACCTCGGCGACCCGCAGCGTCAGCGTGCCGTCCTCGGCCTGGCGGCGCAGCGTATCCAGCGCCTTGGTATCGGTGATGCCGTCTGGCGCCATCACCGGGTGCACCCGGATGCCGCGCTCGGCCGGACCTGCCCAGCCCCGGAGTTGGGCCAGTGCCCCGCCGTCGGCGATCGCAGGCACTGTCTCGGTGGTCTGGATCGAGCCATCAACCAGGCCTGGGACTCCGTCGGGTGCCAGCGCGCGGATCCGGTCGGCGACATCGGTACCGCGCTCGACCACCTGGTCGGCGCCGAAGCCGCGCACCAGATCGATGTCGTGCGCGGCGGCGTCGGCGATAACGGTCAGCCCGTCGGCCTTGGCCAGCTCGACCGCGTATCCGCCGACGGCCCCGGCCGCACCGGTCACAGCGACGGTTGCGCCGCGCGGCAGGGCGAGCGCGTCCAGGGCGAGGCGTGCGGTCAGGGCGTTCATGAGCAGGGTGGCCGCTGCGGGGAAGTCGGCTCCCGCCGGGGCCGGCACCACCGACGCGGCGGGCACCACCACCTGCTCGGCGTAGGCACCCCCGTGCTGGCTGATGAACAGCACCATCGCGATCACGCGCTGGCCGATGGCGAGCCTGCCGTCGGTCTCCGGCCCGAGCTGGTCGATCACACCCGCGGCGTCCATACCTGGCACGAACGGGGGTCGGCGGCCGGGCATCCGGACGGCGTGGCCGCCCGTACGCAGCATGACATCGGTGGGGTTGACACCGGCCGCGTGCACGCGGATACGGACCTCGCCGGGACCCGCCTGCGGTTCGGGCAAGTCCAGGACCTGTAGCGCTTCTGGACCGCCGAAGTTGTAGATACCGATCGCTTTCATGCCCGAGTGAACCTGCCGCCCCGGCGCGGTATTCCGTTAGTCTCAGCCGTCGGCGGCGAGATGAAATCACCTGTGGGTCAAAACCGCTCGATGCGCCGCGCGCTTAGCGCCGGACGGGGTGAATCTGCTCCGCGACCCCCATTTCGCGCTTACCAGATAGATTGAGCCACCGCGGCAAGCTACGGCAGGCGGGCACGTCGGCACGTCGGTAACCGCGCTCGCGTTCACAACCGCCACTCCACGACACTCTTGGTCGCTTCGGGCATATCCGAGTAAATGTGGCCACGACATCAGCCGTCCCCGACCTACCTCCGCAGCCGATCACGAATCGAACGGCCGCGAACGGGGTGACTGGCGGTGGTCCCGAGCGCGGGTCCAGCAGCTACCAATTCCTGCAAACGTCGAGAACGACAATCTCAAAAACCGTTGTCCGGAAGGACGTGTGGGTTCGAGTCCCACACTCGGCACTCGACGACAGGCAACCCCTGTTCGCGGAACGCGCGAACAGGGGTCGTCTCGTCATTACACCGGGGGTGCGACCCCCGGGCCCCGCTCGGCGGGGCTTCGCCCCCCGAACCCCCTTGGCGTGGTTGCGTGCGTGGGTGGGTCACCGTCGATCGCGCGCGCGTCTCGTCGTTGTTCGGGCACCGACGACGATTCCGTGCGGCTCAGTGCGGCATGTCAAAGTGATCGCCCATCCGGAAGGCGCACATCTTTATAGGAGGTGTGCGGTTGACGCAGGGGGTGCACACCCTTTCGTGTACGGCGTCCGAGTGAAGTGGACGGGGTTGCTTGCGCCGCTTAGCATCTCGTGGTCTCGGATCGTTGCTCGATTCCGTGGCGACTTGTTTTGCTTCGAATCGCGCCTTCTCGTTCGGCATCGAGTAATATCGAGATGTCACGTGAGTGATGCTGGGCGGTGGGACGCCGCTTCCGACGACGCCCCACCTGATGGGTTCATCTAGCCCCTCAACCAGCGGACTAGCACGAGCGCCCCGGCGACCACGGCAGCAAATGTCAGCATGATGCCGTAGTCGACCGGGGCTTTGCTCTTTGCTCGGCGATGTTTCGCCATTCCCCACCACCTCCCTCCTGGGCGCGATGTCTGGACAATGTCCATCGCCCCTCGGCGGGAGGTGCCAATACCTTACGTCAGGCCACCGACCGAAACTGTTGGAACACAATTGATTTCGGAAACTCAACCATGTCCAATAGGAACGTTCCAAAACGGCCTATCCCGAATGCACGAACGAAATACTGCGCGTTCCAAAACGACCTAACGCGCCATTTACAACTCACTCCGCTGACATGCCTCTGCGGCCCCCCTTGTCGTGGTTGCGTACACGGGTGGGGCACCGTCGATCAAAGGCCCGGGCGGGTTGCTTGCGCCGCTTAGCATTTCGCAGGCTAGGAGCATCGTTTGATTCGTGGCGACTCGTTTTTCTTGAATCCGACCCTTCTCGTTCGAAGCCAAGTATCATCAACTCGTCACGTAAGTGATGCTGGGCGGTGGGACGCCGCTTGTGACGACGCCCCACCTGATGGGTCTCTTAGCCCCTCAACCAGCGGACTAGCACGAGCGCCCAGGCGACCACGGCAGCTGTTGCAAGCGGGAGGCCATAGTCGACCGGGGCTTTGCCCTTTGCCCGGCAATGTTTCGCCATTCCCCACCACCCCCTCCGGGGGGCGATGTCTGGACTAAGTCCATCGCCCCTCGGAGTGAGGTGCCAATACTGTCAGGCCACCGACCGAAACCGTTGGAACACAATTGATTTCAGAAACTCAACCCAAAGTCCCATCGGACGTTCCAAAACGGCCAATCCCAAATGTCAGAACGAAATATCGCACGTTCCAAAACGATTTACCGCGCCATCTACGGCCCGATCCGCAGGCAGGCCGCTGCTGCGTTCGGTTGCCGTATTCCGCCCCCGCCCAGGATGCGCTATCGGTCGGCCATCAAGCAGATAACCGCGCCCGGATCCCCGGGAACCGCGCTGAATGCACCATCCCGCGCACTTCACATTCCGCCGCGCACGAAATTGCCAGCAATTTCGTGCGCGCGACGAGAACCAGTGCGCGGCATGCATATCCCGCTCTTGCCCTAGCCGAGCCCGCGGGCTTCTTCGAGTAGTCCTTTACCCTGCGAGCCTTGAGGTAACCCGGGCGTCCGAATCATGGGGGTGCGGTCTCGTCAGTTCTTGATCTGCGCGTGCCGCTCGGGACATTACGGAACTCGACATCCGTCCGCGCTCAGAGCGAATCCGCTGCGGGCTCCACCGACCAGAGCGGCCCAACCACACCTGCAGTCGCAGCATCTGGCTGGCAATGAAGAATTACCCGTGCTGAACAGTTTTACGCTGTGCAGGCAGTCTGGTCGGGGGTGTCCGTCATAACCTCGGCTACCTCTACACTCAACTTCGAAACGATGTCCTCCACCGACTTTTCCCAGCCGGGTGTGTTTCCACCAGCCGTATGAATCACTGCCCGGACCGCACTGGTACTCACCTTCCCCGCGTCCAGTAAATCGTGCGCCGATACGCGCAGCTTGAGTCTTACAACATCGTCCGTCTCGCGATCTACGCTTGCGGCCAGTACCCGATCGAGTGTCTCGAGGACCGAAGACACCTCGCTGATGTGCTTTGCCACCTCACGCTCGTCACCGAGGATGTCGCCGTGCAACTGGGCAAGAAAGATAGCCTGCCAAATTCGTACGACATCCGGCTCGGCACGTACCACTTCCTTGCGCACCCGCTCGCCGATGCGAGCCTCACGCTGCGCCGTGCTCGCACTACCCTTTTCGTACTTGATAGCGCGAAGTTCGACATCGAAGCCGAGCACGTGCATCATCCGAGCCAAACTGCGCAGGGTTAGATTCCGGCGTCCGCTCAGCCTGTTGCTGACCTCAGTTGGCCGCACCTTCAGCAGATCCGCCAGTTGCTTCTGGTGCTTACCGGTGGCGTACAAAGCCTCGTGCACCAGCTCAGTCGCAGCCGAGACCAGACGCTCCTCAGCAAACAGAGCGTCGGACTCCGTTGTACGTCTAAACCAAGTTGTCATATCCGTTGCGCCCCCTCAAATATCTCGCGCGCACGATCTACTTGTTTGCAAACTTGTCGATCGGACGGTTTCTTTGCCCCGTGCGTAGCCGCCCAATCTTCTTCGTGCTTGATCGCATAGAGCCGGCACCCGGACCTTGCCTTGATCTCTGACACTGGCGGACGTCCCGGGCACTGTAGGACCCGCATCTCCTCCGGACTCCGCAAGAAGCCACCTCGGTGAGTCGGGCGAATCGGGCCCGAAATTGACTTCGCAGTGTAGGGCGCGAACACAATCTTGGACAGGTCTGCGGAAAACCCGTTATCGTAACGTTCGGCACTGAAACCCCGTTGACGACACACCGCTCGCATGCCGCCCAAACGGAGCGGTCAAGTCCCAGGACGGTGCGGTCAACTCGATGCCGCTCGGCTCGGCAGCCTCCCGCCGCAACCTATTGCTGAACTTCGCTGCGCAGGTCAAGACCGACGGCCGCCACGCTGCGGACACTCGACGCCGAGGCGGCGGCCCGCGCGGCCTGGAACTCCATCCGCTCCGCCGCGCACGCATCGACACCGACCAGGCGACGTCGGCCGCGCCTCAGCCACGGCTCGACCGTTCCACCAGTCCCGCAGCCACACCGACGCCGTCTCACCATCTGGGCCGAAATACGGCTCCGACTCCAGACCCCATCCACCCATCGCATTCACCATGACAAGTTCGACGGCCACACCCAAGCTGCGGTTCCAGTCAGACCCGGTGACATACGCGGACATTCCTCCCGCCTCCTCGCGCGGTCACGGTGTCCGATGGACGGGCGCGCCAATGGCCGAAGCATCGAACTGTTTGGGTGTCCGGCTCGTATTCACGCGTAGGGTGGGCACAGGGACGCCCAAATCAGCGGAGGTTGCGGTGCGGGTGAACAGGACCACGGTGGATCTGGATGAGTATCCGGATCTTGTTGTCATCTATCTCGGGATGCGGGTGCGCAAGCCGCGCGGCATGCTGCGGTTGCTGGGGCTCGGGCCGAAACTGTATAGCTCGCACCAGGATCGGCCGGATGGGTTGCTGTCGCACGAGGACGTGATCTGGTCGCTGTTTCCGCCGCACTGGGGGGCGCGGCAGTACTGGCGGGACCTGGACAGTCTGGAACAGTGGACGCGGTCGGCGCCGCACCGGGATTGGTGGCAGAAGTTTCTGCAGGACGCGGGCGGCACGGGGTTCTGGCATGAGGCGTACTTCCTGCGGGGCGGCATCGACGCGATGTACGACGACATGGACACCTCGACGGGGATGACGCGGTTCGCGCCGGTGGTCGCCGCGCGCGGGCGGATGTTCTCCACCAGGGGACGAGTGCACGACCAGCAGTCGAAGGTCGCCCCGGTGGTGGACGAAAAGACTTACTACAGTAGCGAACTCGAGTAGTTACCCAATCGAACGATTACTGGCTACGCTGGCGTATCACGACGCAATTACAACGGTGTGTTTCGATGACCCCGGCGTGGGGTAAGTGCACAGGGACACAGTCGAACATGATCATTTATCAATGCGACGCACACCTCATGTGCGCCGCTATTCGTGTACGGCACTTGACCTGTAGATGAATATTGGCCCGGACCGGGTGTTTTGGTGGTTTTCAGACATCGGCGGCGTTATCCAACGTTTACCGTATTCCTATGCACGTCCTGTTCGTCTGCAACGGCAATGTTTGCCGTTCGGTAATCGCCGAGCGCCTCACCCGCGCGCTCGCGGTCGAACACGCCCTGCCGAACCTCACCGCGGAGAGCGCGGGAACCCGTGCGCTGGTCGGCTTTCCGGCCGAACCGCTGGCGGCGCAAGCCATCGAGGGCCTCGGCGGGGACGCCGGCGGTTTCAAGGCAAGGCGCCTCAAGGACGAGATGGTGGACAACGCCGATCTGGTGCTGACCATGACCCAGCAGATCCGCGACACGGTGAGCGAGATGGGTTTCGGCGTCGCCGCACGCACCTTCACCCTGCTCGAAGCGCACCGGATCGCGCACGTCACCGGCGCCCGCTCCATCGCCGAACTGCACCGCTCCCGCAACGACCTGTCCATCGTGGGCCGGGAGAACATCATCGACCCGGTCGGGCTGTCCGAGCAGGCATACTGCGAGGTGGGCGACCGGATCGCCGAAGCGTTGGCGCCGCTGCTGCTCGCGCTGGCACCGCACGAACAGCGCAGGCCTATCGCGGACGAGCGCCCCGGCCTGGTCATCGAGCCCGGCGAGGCAGCCCCGCCGCTGGCGTCCTTCCTGGCGGCGCACCGCATCAGGTAGTCTTCCGAACCAGCAATTTCAACGTTCCGACACAGCAATGCAGAGCTGCTATGTCCATTTCCCCGCCGGACGTATTACACTCCCGCGGACACCAACTTCCATCGTTGCTGGTTCGACACACGACAGGAATAGACATGCCGAAACGCATTTCGGATGTTTCGCTCCATGTGTATGTGACACCGGAAACCCTCGAACGAGTCGTCCAGACCGTGCGCGAGGTGGTGGACGACCACCTGCAGGACCGCGAGGTGTTCGCGTGGCGGTTCACGCTGCCGGTGGACGCCGACGATCCGACCCACGTGACGCTCGAAACCCAGTGGCGGATGGAGCATCCCGGCATCGAGCCGGGCGAGCGCGGCACCTACGAGATCGCGCTCAGCCTGGTCGGCGCGCCCGCCGAACTCACCGACACCGACATGGCTGGGCTGGAACAGCAACTGCTGCACGGGATCTACGGTGCCGCGCGCACCGAGCCGGGCCAGAACATTCCGTTCTCGATCCGCGCCAGGCAGCGATCCGACGTGGACCTCGATATCGAACGCGAGCGGATCTGACCCGGAAACGACTGCGCCGCACCGGCTTCCCAGCGGATCGGGAAGCGGATGCGGCGAAGTTCAGCGGAAACTACACCTCGCGCGCGGCCGACTTGCCCCGCGCCGGGAAGTGCCGAATCAGCCCCTCCTGCACGGTGGTGGCCAGCAGATCGCCCTCGCGGGAGAAGAAACGACCGGTGGCCAGGCCACGCGAGCCCGACGCCACCGGGGATTCGGTGGCGTAGAGCGCCCACTCGTCGAACCGGAACGGCCGATGGAACCAGATCGAATGGTTCACCGTCGCCGCCACGATCCGGTCGAGTCCCCAGGAAAGCCCGTGCGTGGTGATGATCGAATCCAGCACCGTGGTGTCGGACGAATAACCCAGCGTCGCAACATGAAGCAGCGGATCGTCGGGCAGCCGCCCGTCGGTGCGCATCCACACCCGATTGTGGTTGAGCCGCTCCCCCGTCGCCTTCATGATCCAGGCCGGATCATTGGTGTAGCGCAGGTCGATCGGGTGCGGCGCCTTGATGAACATCTCCAGCTTGTCTTCCAAGCCGACGAAGCTCTCCTCGATGCGCGGCAACGTGTCCGGGTCGGGCACGTCGGGCAGTGGGTGCCCGTGCTCGAGCCCCTTGTTCCAATCCTGGAACGCGGCGAGCATCACGAACAGCTCTTGATCGTCCTGGAGGGCGGTGACGGTGCGGTTGGCGAACGCCCGGCCGTCGCGGTGCCGGTCGACCCGGTACTCGATCGGCTTCTTGGTATCGCCGCCGCGCACGAAATGCGCGTTGATCGCGTGCACCGGACGGTCACCGACCGTGCGGCCCGCCGCGATGATCGCCTGCGCGACGAGCTGGCCGCCGAATGTGCGGCTCCACACCTTCTCCGGATGCTGCCCGACGAACACGTCCTCGTCCATCTGCTCCAGATCGAGCAGACCGAGCAAAACGTCCAGATCAGACTTCCCGGCCGCCGACGAATCGACGACCGACCCTCCAAGAGAACTGTTCACAATTAATGATCCTCCTCACCGATGCGATGCACGTGGATCAGGTTGGTGGAACCGACCGTACCCGGCGGGGAGCCGGCCACGATTACCACGAGGTCACCCTTTTGGTATCGCTCCATGGACAGCAGTGCTACATCGACCTGGTGGATCATAGCGTCGGTGGTGTCCACCATCGGCACGATGAACGTCTCCGTACCCCAGGTCAGCGCGAGCTGGCTGCGCACCTCCGGCAGCGGGGTGAACGCCAGCAGCGGCAGCGGAGTGTGCAGCCGGGCCAGCCTGCGCACGGTGTCACCGGACTGGGTGAACGCCACCAGCGCCTTCGCGTTGAGCCGCTCGCCGATGTCGCGGGCGGCGTAGGAGATGACGCCGCGCTTGGTGCGCGGCACGTGGGTGAGCGGGGGCACCCTGGTCGATTCGGTCTCCACCGCGTGCACGATGCGCGCCATGGTGCGCACCGTCTCGATCGGCCACGCGCCGACCGAGGTCTCGCCGGAGAGCATCACCGCGTCGGCACCGTCGAGCACCGCATTGGCGACGTCGGAGGCCTCGGCCCTGGTGGGGCGCGAGTTCTCGATCATCGACTCCAGCATCTGGGTCGCCACGATCACCGGCTTGGCGTTCTCGCGCGCCATCTGGATGGCCCGCTTCTGCACGAGCGGCACCTGCTCCAGCGGCAGCTCGACCCCGAGGTCGCCGCGGGCCACCATGACCGCGTCGAAAGCGAGCACGATGGCTTCGAGGTTGTCGATCGCCTCCGGCTTCTCCAGCTTGGCGATCACCGGCACCCGACGGCCGACCTTGTCCATGATGTCGTGCACCAGCTCGACATCGGCGGGGGACCGCACGAACGAAAGCGCGATGAAATCGACGCCGAGCTGCAGCGCGAATTCCAGGTCCTCGATGTCCTTTTCGGACATCGCGGGCACCGAGACATCCATGCCCGGCAGCGAAACACCCTTGTTGTTGGAGACCGGTCCACCCTCGGTCACCCGGCAGACGACGTCGTTGCCGTCTACCCGGGTGACGGTGAGCCCGACCTTGCCGTCGTCGACGAGCAGTCGGTCGCCCGCCTTCGCGTCCTGCGCGAGTTCCTTGTATGTGGTCGAAACACGGTCGTGGGTTCCGTCGACCTCGTCGACGGTGATCCTGACCTCTTCACCCGTCGCCCAGACGGTCTTGCCCTCGATGAATCGGCCGAGCCTGATCTTCGGTCCCTGGAGGTCGGCGAGAATGCCGACCGCTCTGCCGAGGTGATCGGAGGCCGCCCGTACCTTCTTGTAATTCTCTGCGTGATCCGCGTGTTCGCCGTGACTGAAGTTCAGTCGAGCCACGTCCATGCCGCTCTCGACGAGTTCGCGGATACGGTCCTCGGAGGCAGTAGCCGGGCCGAGCGTGCACACAATCTTCGTCCGTCGCATCACGGGTAGAGCCTAGTCCCGACCGGTACCCAGAGCTGCCTGTGCCCCAGGTGAAAGCTGAGTGAAAAAAACGTTCGCGACTTGGTGAAACCTACAACTGTTACGGATGGCGCAACACCCCAGGCCACGGCTACATATTTGAAACATGGCTAGAAAATGTTACTCGCTGGTAGAAATTCATGGGGCCGAATCGGGTGAAATCGACGTGTCGGCGCCGGGTTGCCACGTCACGGATCGAAGGTGATTTCGCGGTAGCTGAAGCCGAGTTCGGGGATGGTGCCGGTGCGGGTGTAGTGGACGAGGAGGAGGTCGACTTCGGCCGGGGTGAAGACCTCGTTCGGGTAGACGTGTTGGACATGGCCGTCGAAGGCGATCAGGATGTCGTCAGTCGGTCGCGGGGCGCTGCGGGGTGGGGCATCCGCGATCTCGGGGACGGGAGCGCGGAGCTCGATGACAGGCGCGAGCGGTTCGTCGATCGGACCGGATTGTCGCGTGGCGCCGTTCGCCGAGTCGTCGGCAGCCGTCGACGAATCCGAGTACGCGATCTGGGCCGCTTCGACGATCGGGAGGGGTGCAGTCGCGGACTCCGAGTACGCCATCTCGACAACATCAATGGCCGGGAAGCGCGCGGTGGCGGGCTCCGAGTACCTGACCTCAGCCGCTTCGGTCACCGGGAGAGGCGCAGTGGTGGACTCCGAGTACGCGGCCTCGGCCACTTCGGTCACCGGAAGAGGCACAGCCGTGGACTCCAACTCGGCAACTGGGTGAGGCGGTGCCATCGCCGGGTCGGAATAGACGATCTCGGCGGTCTTGATCTCCGGGAAATCCGTCGGCCTTGCCCACTCGCCCGCCGGGATGCTGATCGGATTCAGCGGCCGGTCCATCGACTCCCGCAGCGCCCGGAGCTCGTCCCCCAGCTCATCGAGCTGCCGCATCGACTCTTTCAGACTCTGCAGCGGCGACGTCGCGTGATGACCGACGACGAACATGCGGTAGTCATCGCCGTCCCACATCCGCCATTCGACCAGGTAGCGGCCACCCGATCCGGCGGCCTGCACGAACTCCTCGGTTCCGGTGGCATCCTTCTCGCCGAGTTCGGCCAACGTCTGCCCCGACGGCAACGCCGACAGTCCGAGCACGGCGAAACCCGCGCCGGCTTCGCATTCCTGCAGCACCTGGGCGAACTCGCCGTCGGCGACGGTGGCGAGCACCGGCCGGAGATAGTCGTACTCGACGGTCAGCACGTGCGTCTGCGCACCGAGATCGTCCAGCACATCGGGTGAATCCAGTTCCCGCAGTGTGTATTCCGCACTCGGTACGGTGCCGGTGCGGTAGTAGGCGCCGAACAACTCGGCGGCCGCGGCGAGGTCGAACACCTCGTCGGCGCGGGCCGTCACCGCGCGACCGAGGCCGAACCGCACGGTGCGCGGCGACGAGTCGTGCGCGCTGCGACGGGCAATGCGATATCGATGCGGGAGACCATCGACGGTGTGCCGCGACTCGATGACCACTTCGTTCAGCGGCCCCACCGCGAGCAGGCAATTGCCACGGCCTGCGACCCGATCGGCCTCCCACAGACGTTCCGGCGGACGCGCCGTCCACCAGAGCCGGAGGAACCACTGACCGAACGACGCGCAGTAACTGAACCACGCGCGAAAGTAATCGGCGCCCAACGCGGCACCGGCGGCAACGGACGCGGGTAGCGCGTTGTCCGGAACCGGAATTCGGCAGCGATGCGGCGCACTGGCTTCGAGCACATACCAGCCGTCCACCGCCGACTCCTTCCGATCCCGGACAACTTAGCCCCGGGTCGCCGAGCCGCCAAGACAGGAAAACGAGGGGCGCGTCAGGTTGCCACGTGCCGCGCCAGGCGCGTCTCCAACCTGGTTTGGCCGAAGCCGAGGATCAGGCAGATGATCCAGTAGTAGACCGCCGCGACGCCGTACAGCGCGAAGAAATCGAAGGTCGGCGCGGCGGCCAGCTGGGCGACGCGCAGCAGTTCGGTCACCAGGATCGTCGAGGCCAGCGACGTGTCCTTCACCAACGAGATCAACGTGTTGGACAAGGGCGGCACCGCGATGCGGGAGGCCTGCGGCAGGATGATCAGCCGCATCATCTGCGGATACGTCAGGCCGACCGCCTGCGAGGCCTCCCACTGCCCCTTCGCGACGCTGAGGATCGACGCGCGCACGATCTCGGCCGCGTAACCGCCGACATTGAGGCTGAACGCGATCACCGCCGCCGGGAACGGATCGATCACGAGGCCGAATTGCGGCAGCGCGTAGAACACGATGAACAGCTGCACCAGCAGCGGCGTGCCCCGGATGATCGAGATATAGAACCGGGCGGCCGCCGACAGCGGCCACACCGGCGACATCCTGGCCAGCGCGACGAACACCGCGATCGCCAAGCCGATGACGAAGCTGACCGCGGTGAGCGGCAGCGTCTGTTTGAGGGTGGCCTGCAGCATCGGCCACAGGTTGTGCCAGATCAGTTCCCTGGTAGCGGGGTCCATGGAGGGCGTCGGCTACTTGCTGACGTCGGTGCCGAAGTATTTGTCCGAGATCTTGGCCAGCGTGCCGTCGGCGCGCAGCTCGGTGAGCGCCTTGTCCACGTCCTTGATCAGCGCGTCGTCCTTGCGGGTGGCGAAGGCCTGCTTGCTGGTCTCGCCGGTCTTGCCGGAGACCTTCACGCCGGTGTCGCCGGTCTTCTTGGTGTATTCGGCGACGGCGAGGGTGTCGTTGACGGTGGCGTCGACGCGGCCGTTCTTCAGCAGCTGGATGGCCTGCACGAAGCCTTCCACCGCCTCGACCTTCGCGCCTGCGGCGGTGGCGACCTTGCCCCAGTTGCTGGTGGCGGACTGAGCGCAGGTCTTGCCCTTCAGGTCGGCGAGGGTGGTGATGGCGTTGTTGTCGGCGCGGGTGACGATCACGCCGTCGGAGGTGGTGTACGGGGCGGACAGGGAGTACTTGTTCTTGCGCTCGTCGTTGCTCGTCACCTGGTTGGCGACCAGGTCGAAGCGCTTGGACTCGAGCCCGGCGAAGATGGCGTCCCACGGGGTCTGCACGAATTCGACCTTCTTGCCGAGCTTGTCGCCGACCGCCTGGATCACCTCGATGTCGTAGCCGGTGATCTTTCCGTCGGAACCCTGGAAGCTGAACGGGGAGTAGGTGCCTTCGGTGCCGACCTTCAACACGTTCGGATCGCTGCTGCTACCACAGGCGGTGAGCCCGGTGGCGGCGACGATGGCGAGCATGGCGGCGGCGAACAGCTTGCGACGCACGGGTTCCCTCTCTTCGGTACGCGGACATCCCACGCACAACACGCAAATCCGGCTCATGCTACGCCGGGACTTATCCGAAGGACCCTATATCGATCATGGTGCGCGAAAGGGTTGCACTCGCCGAATTCGAGGACAAGTCGCGAGGGCCTGCCCCTATTTCTCGGGGCTTTGACCTGCCCGTACCTGCCGGGAAAGGGCGAACGGGCACCGCCTGATCAGCGATGCCGTCACCTTCCGACCGCGGTCCAGTCGCCCCTGCCCACTGCCACATCCACCATGAGGTCACTCGATATCACAGAGTTCACCCGGCGCTGCCTTACGTCGCGGTGGCAGGGGTGCCAGGTCAAGCAGCTGACACTGTCAAAGAATCTGAAAGGGACGGAACCGATCCGAGATCCGTGCGTCAATCACCAGTGACAGACAAAGCCGGGACGGGTGTATACGGGGAGGATCCACGGAAAGCGTACCGCGCGCAGCGGCCTTATAAACCGCGGAAAGCTCATAGTTAGAAAACATGAGTCGACATCGGTAGAGCCCGTGATGCACACGCCGCGCTCATGAGGCTATATCGCCATGCCACGGAAGGAGCTCAGCTGACCAGTTAGAGATATGCACCAACTATGAAGCTCGAGCCGGGGAGCTGTCACTCCCCGACCCGAGATCTGCGCATACGCACAGACAGTCACGTACCAACCTAGCGATTGGGTTTCTCAATGATTATCAGTAGGTCCGTAGCGACCAGCGCAATCATACTTACCACCTTGGCCGGCGTAAGCACCACCGCACCAGCATTCGCGGCCGCTCCACCGACCTCGGCAGCCGCGATGCAAACAATCACCGATGCGATCGAATCCGGCTCGGTCAAGGTCAATGCCGACCTCGCGGCTCTCGACTTCCCTCATATGACGCAGACCGCAGCCAGGGGTGAACTTCGCGTCACCGTCCGAGTGGCGACGGGCGGCACGCCGTTCAGCAACCTCCAGCTCGTGGTGAACCGCGACAACGAGGTCACCGACTATAGCGAGGTTCATGTTACTGAGTACACGCCCGACTCAGGACACGTTACGACGTGGTCGAAGGATCGAGTCGTACTCGACCAGGACTTCGCCGCGGCTGCGGACCGAGCGATCAAGCGCGGCATCGGCGACGCGATCAGCGAACTGAATTCGTGCCTTTCAAGCGCCGGCATTCCCGCGTGGCTGATTACCGCAGTAATGCTGACTTGCAGAGTTGCTGTAGGCCCCGGTCTGGCCGCTTGCCTCATTGCCGGTGGCGTTGGCGAAGCTACTGCCGCTTACTGCCAAGGCCGCGCAATCTCCAAACTCTAATCTTCCCCAGTCCAAGCAACAAAGCACACAGAAAGATAGAAACAAATGAGCATAATTCGCAAAGCCATTTCGATAACCATCCCGGTTGCAGCTGCTGCCATGATCTTCACGCCAACGGCCAATGCAGAAATGTACCCCAGCGAAAATCAGATCAATCATCAGATCACTCGGGTATATGCGTCCACCTTCGGGATTCCCACCAATCCGGTCAAAAAGGGGAGCGTAGAAGATGCCGTGCGTTGCCTGGAAGAGAACGGGGTCCCAAAAGCAATCGCCTCGGCGGCGGCGGGCGCCTGCCTTGTATACCCTTTACCGGCCAAAGTAATCCCTTGCTTTGTCGCATTTGGCATTGCAAGCGGAATGGCTGACCGCTGCGGCGGATAGTAACTCCATGACGTCTCCGGCCCCAAAGGGCTAGATAGAACGTCGGCCCCGCTTGCCATCAAGCGGGGCCGGTCATGTGTTGTCGCATCTTTGATCGATCGGCTACACCATCAGTCGCGCAGCGGGCGACCGTCGCTGTCGGGCACCTTGCCGGTCAGCATCAGGATGCCGTCGATGACGCCCCAGATCCAGCCGAGGGTGAAGCAGGTTACGGCGCTGACGACCAACTGGGCGATACCGAGCCCGGTGTGGCCTGTGTAGAAGCGGCCGACGCCGAAACTGCCGAGGAATATCTGGAGCAGGCCCGCCACGAGCTTCTGCTTGTCGGAGAACGGCGCACCGAACTGGTCGCGGCCCCAGGGGGCTTCCGGATCGTTCGGGTTGTAGCCCTGCGGGCCGTATCCACCGGGCGGCGGGTAGCCGCCCGGCTGCTGGCCGTACGGGTTGGGCTGGCCGTACTGCGGCTGCGCGTACGGGTCGGGGGGCTGCTGGGCGTACGGCTGCGAGTCGAACTGCTGCGGCATGGCCGCGGTGTCCTGCGGCTTGTTCAGATCCGGCCCCGTGCCGGGCGGACCGTACTGCGGGCCGCCGAATCCTGGGTTGTTCTGCTGGTAGGGGTCGGTCACCAATGTCCTCCTCATTCGTGCTGGGCGCTCGGCCCGGCATTGATCGATCTGCCGAGCGGGGAAGATGCTCGCGACGATCACGAGTCATTGTGGTCGGACCGGTGTGATTTGTCGCCCGATAACCGTCGGCATTCCCCCTGGTTATCGCCGGTGATGCGCCATCGTTATCGGCGGGCGGGAAATTCGGAGCAAACCGGTGGGCGATACGGCGGTGCCGCCGCGTAATCAGCGGCGGCACCGTCGTATTCAGGACTTGTCGGAATCCGTCGCCTTCTTGGACGCGGTCTTCACGGTGGTGGTTTCCTCGGTGGCGGCGGGGTCCTTGTCCGCGTCGGTGCTCGCTGCCGTGTCGGGCTCGGTAGCCGTGTCGGTATCGGTCGCCGGGTCAGCGGCGTCGACCGTTTCGCTCGACTCGTCCGGCTCGAGTTTGTCCGTAGCCGTCGCCCCGTCGGTGTCCACGGCCGAATGCTTTTCCAGTACAACCGTATCCGAGTGCGCATTGGCCGAGGCCGCGGCGTTTGCCGCGCGTACCGCGCCGACCTGCCACGGCCAGGGGCGGGGCGCGGTGGACGGTTGCAACTGTTCGGCGGTCTCGCGTCCCTTGGTCGCGAATACGAAATAGGCAATGGCCGCGAGGAATACGAGCGCGGAGGTGAACGAGTTGATGCGGATGCCCGCGATCTTGGTCGCCTCGTCGTCGCGCATCAGCTCGACGAAGAAGCGGCCGAAGCTGTAGCCCGCGACGTACAGCGCGAACAGGCGCCCGTGCCCGATCCGGTAGCGCTTGTCCAGCTGCACCAGCAGCACCACGATCAGCACGTTCCAGATCAGCTCGTACAGGAACGTGGGGTGCACGACCTTGTCGACGACCCCGTTGGAGACGCCGTTCATCGCGTCCGGCTTCAGGTTGTCGTTGTACCGGAAGTAGATCTCCAGGCCCCAGGGCAGGTCGGTCTTGCGGCCGTACAGCTCCTGGTTGAAGTAGTTGCCGAGGCGGCCGATGGCCTGGGCGAGCAGGATCGGCGGGGCGATCGCATCACCCAACGCGGGCAACGGGATTCGATACACCCGGCAGCCGATCCAGGCGCCGACGCCGCCGAGCAGCACCGCGCCCCAGATGCCGAGGCCGCCGTTCCAGATCTCCAGCGCGGCCTTGGGGTCGCCGTCGGGGCCGAAGTATTTCTGCCAGTCGGTGGCGACGTGATAGAGCCGCCCACCGACCAGACCGAACGGCACCGCGAACATCGCGACGTCCAGGATCGCGCCCTGTTGTCCGCCGCGGTCGCGCCAGCGCCGTTCGCCCCACCAGATGGCGACGACGATGCCGATGATGATGCACAGCGCGTAGGCCCGCAGCGGGAATGGGCCGATGTGCCACACGCCCTGCGGGGGGCTGGGTATGTACGCCAGGACTCGTAAGGTCACGGGGCCACCGTAGCGGAGAACGTCACCGGCGCTGGAACCACCGCACCGTGGCGGCCGTCCCCAGACGCCGTATTACGAGGCGACGGTCGCCGAACGGACGCCCTCGGCCAGCTCGGTGGTGAGCGCGCGGACCGCGTCGAGGCTCTCCCCCGCGGCGGTCACCAGCGCCGAACCCACGATGACTCCGTCTGCGTAGGAAGCGATTTCGGCCGCCTGCGCCCCCGAGCGGACGCCGAGGCCGACGCCGATCGGGATGTCGGAATGCGCCCGAATCCGCGCGCACAGCGCGGGCGCGGCGGAGGACACCACGTCGCGGGCGCCGGTGACGCCCATGGTCGAGGCCGCGTACACGAAGCCGCGCGAGGCCTCCAGGGTCTTCACCAGACGCTCCTCGGTGGAGGACGGTGCGACCAGGAAGATGCGGTCCAGGTTGTGGGTGGACGAGGCGACGAACCAGTCGTCGGCCTCTTCCGGAATGAGGTTCGGGGTGATGATGCCCGCGCCGCCCGCACCGGCGAGGTCACGCGCGAAACGGTCGACGCCGTATGCCAGCACCGGATTCCAGTAGCTCATCACCACGGCCTGGCCGCCCGCCGAGGTGATCGCCTCGACGACGGAGAACACGTCGCGCACCCGCACGCCGCCGCGCAACGCCTGATCGGCGGCGGCCTGGATGGTCGGGCCGTCCATCACCGGATCGGAGTAGGCGACGCCGACTTCGACGATGTCGCAACCGGATTCGACCATGGCGCGGACGACCTCGATGGACCCGGCCAGGTCGGGGTAGCCCGCGGGCAGGTAACCGATGAGCGCGGCACGCCCTTCACCGCGAGCCGCGGCAAAAGCATTAGCGAGACGAGACTGTTGACTCACGACTGCGCCTCGCTGACGCTCGGCTCCGTCGACGCCATAGACGCTGTACCCATGGTTCGCTCGCTGCGCTCCCTCACGATTGCACCGCCCCTTCATCGATCAGCCCGAACCACCGCGCCGCCGTATCCATGTCCTTGTCGCCGCGACCGGACAGGTTCACCAGAATGATCGAGCCCGGTCCGAGCTCCTTGCCCAATTGCAGCGCCCCGGCTACCGCGTGCGCGGACTCGATCGCCGGGATGATGCCCTCGGTGCGGGACAGCAGCAGCAGCGCGTCCATCGCCTCGGTGTCGGTGATCGGGCGGTACTCGGCGCGGCCGATGTCCTTGAGGAAGGCGTGTTCGGGGCCAACGCCCGGGTAGTCCAGACCGGCCGAGATGGAGTGCGACTCGATGGTCTGGCCGTCCTCGTCCTGCAGCAGGTACGAGTAGGCACCCTGGAACGCGCCGGGCGTGCCGCCCGTGAAAGTGGCCGCGTGCCTGCCGGTTTCGACGCCGTCACCGGCCGCCTCGTAGCCGATCAGCCGGACGTCGGCGTCGTCGAGGAACGGATGGAAGATGCCGATGGCGTTGGAGCCGCCGCCGACACAGGCGACGACCGCGTCGGGCAGCCTGCCGGTGGATTCCTGCACCTGCACCCTGGCCTCCAGGCCGACGACGCGCTGAAAGTCGCGCACCAGCATGGGGAACGGGTGCGGGCCCGCGGCGGTGCCGAAGCAGTAGTAGGTGTCATCGGCGTTGCTGACCCAGTCGCGCAGCGCCTCGTTGATCGCGTCCTTGAGCGTCTGCGAGCCGGTGGTCACCGAGACCACCTCGGCGCCGAGCAGCCGCATCCTGGCCACGTTCAAGGCCTGCCGCGCGGTGTCGACGGCACCCATGTAGATGACGCAGTCGAGGCCGAGCAGCGCGCACGCGGTGGCGGTGGCGACGCCGTGCTGGCCCGCGCCGGTTTCGGCGATGATGCGGGTCTTGCTCATGCGCTTGGCGAGCAGCGCCTGGCCGAGCACGTTATTGATCTTGTGAGAACCGGTGTGGTTCAGGTCTTCCCGCTTGAGCAGGATGCGCGCGCCGCCCGCGTGCTCGGCGAGCCTGGTGCATTCGAACACCGGCGACGGACGGCCGGTGTAGTCGCGCTGCAGCCGGTCCAGCTCGTTCAGGAAGTCCGGGTCGAGGCGTGACTTCTCGTAGGTCGCGGTGACCTCTTCGATCACCGCCATCAGCGCCTCCGGCACATGCCTGCCGCCGTAGACGCCGAAGTGGCCGCCGGTATCGGGCTCGTGGGCGCTGCGGTGCGCGACGCCCTCGCTGGCCTTGGGTAGCTCGGTCACTCCGGTCACCGACCCCGCCGCGCCGGCTTCGGGCAGGACGGGTGGGTGCCCGCGGTCACCAGCTCGGACACGGCCGCGCGGGGGTCACCGCTGGTCACCAAACCTTCGCCGACGAGCACGGCGTCCGCGCCCGCGCCCGCGTAGGCCAGCAGGTCGGCGGTGCCGCGGATGCCGGATTCGGCGATCCGGATGACCTCGGTGGGCAGACCGGGCGCGATCCGGGCGAACACGTCCCGGTCGACCTCGAGGGTCTTGAGGTTGCGGGCGTTCACGCCGATCACCGAGGCGCCTGCCTCGAGCGCGCGGTCGGCCTCTTCCTCGGTGTGCACCTCGACCAGCGCGGTCATGCCGAGCGATTCGGTCCGGTCGATGAGCGAGGACAGCACGTCCTGTTCCAGCGCCGCGACGATCAGCAGGATCACGTCGGCGCCGTGCGCGCGGGCCTCGTGGATCTGGTACGGCCCGACGACGAAGTCCTTGCGCAGGATCGGGATGCTCACCGTGGCGCGGACCGCGTCCAGGTCGTCCAACGACCCGTGGAAGCGACGGCCTTCGGTCAGCACGCTGATGATGCGCGCGCCGCCATCCTCGTACGCCTTGGCCAGGCTGGCCGGGTCGGGGATGTCGGCGAGTTCACCCTTGGAGGGGCTAGCCCGCTTCACCTCGGCGACCACGCCGATGCCGTCTTCGAGGAGGGCCGCGCGTGCGTCGAGCGGGCTGTTGGCCGCCGCTGCGGCCGCCTTGATCGCCTGGAAATCGAGGAGGGCTTCCCGCGCGGCCACATCCGCGCGGACCCCGTCGAGAATCGAGTCGAGTACCGTCATCTGGCTCGAATCCTTTCTGGGGAGACGGACTTGCTGCCTGAGAATCTCCCCAGGCGCTGTCTCACCGATGCTGACAAAGAATAAATGGGCGTACCGGCCGCGTTTGCGCCGGGGCATGTTGTGGACCAGGCAACCAGTCCATGCGCAAGGTGTGCACCGCCACAGTCACCGTGCGCGAATCACTCAGCGGACGCGTCCGCCTGGCTCGCCCGCGTCCGGATCGTTGGGTCGCCCACCGGAGTTCACGGCGTCCTCGGTGGGGTCGGTGCCCGCGTCCAGCGCGTCCCACAGCACGCGTTCGGAGAGCTGGGTGGAGCCCGGCTCGCCGGCCTCGTCGCGCTGCTTGGTCACCTGCTCGGTGGCGGCGGCGCGACGGAACACCGGGTTGTCGTATTTGCCGGACAGTCGCGCGGTGTCCTGCGGCATCCGGGCGAGCAGTCCACCCGCCGCGAACGCCGCCAGCGCGCCGAGCAGGGCGAGTACGGCCGGGAAGACCGAGGTCATAGCCTCCCCCACCTGGGCCCTGGCGGGGAGTTCGGCCAGCTTGGCGGCGCGCTCGGCGATCTTGCCCGAGTTGGTGAGCAGGGCGAAGGACGGCACCGCGGCGACGGCGGCGATCAGGGCGATGACCACGCCCAGGATGCGGCGCAGCCAGCCCCTGGTGGCCAGCACGGCCGCGATGGACGCGAGCAGCACCAGTGCCAGGGGCGTGAGCGCGCCGAACCAGACACCACCGTTGAGGTGGTCGGTGCGTGGCTCGGTGAGGCCGTCGGTGGAGGCGACCGTCACCCAGGTCATCCGCGAGGAGCCCCACAGCGCCGCGGCCGCGACGGCGAGCAGCACGAGGGCGCCGACCGGGGACTTGCGCCGCGCGGGGCCCTGTTCGATCGTCTCGGCGCCCGCGGTGTCCGGAGTGACGAGATCGGGGTCTGGGGTAGCGGCTTCGCCGCCGGGCTCGGCTGCCGTCACGCGTCGCCACCGTTCGTCGCGCCGTACGCGCGCACCGTCTTCGCCGCCGCGATCGCCTTGAGCACCGCCATCGCCTTGTTGCGGGCTTCGACGTCCTCGTACTCGGCGACCGAATCGGCGACGATGCCCGCACCCGCCTGCACGTAGGCGGTGCCGTTCTTCAGCAACGCGGTGCGGATGGCGATCGCGGTGTCCGCGTCGCCTGCGAAGTCGAGATAGCCGACGACGCCGCCGTAGACGCCGCGCCGGGTCGGCTCGAGTTCTTCGATGAGTTCCATCGCGCGCACCTTCGGCGCGCCGGACAGCGTGCCCGCCGGGAAACAAGCGCGCACCGCGTCGAACGCGATCTTGCCCTTGGCCAGCCGGCCCGACACCGTCGAGACCAGATGCATCACATGGCTATACCGCTCGATGTGCCGGTATTCGGTGACCCGCACGGTGCCCGGCTGGCAGACCCGGCCGAGGTCGTTGCGGCCGAGGTCGACGAGCATCAGGTGCTCGGCGTTTTCCTTCTCGTCGGCGAGCAGGCCCTTCTCCAGCAGCAGGTCGTCCTCTTCGGTGTCCCCGCGCCAGCGGGTGCCCGCGATCGGATGTGTCGTCGCGACACCGTCTTTCACGGTGACCAGCGCTTCCGGGCTGGAGCCGACGATGGAGAACGCGGTGCCGCCGTCGCCGTCCGGGATGTGCAGCAGGTACATGTACGGGCTCGGATTCGACGCGCGCAACATCCGATACAGATCCAGCGGCGCACCGTCGTAGTCCATCTCGAAACGCTGCGACAGCACCACCTGGAACGCCTCGCCCGCCTCGATCTCCTTGACCAGGCGGCGCACGCCAACGCCGAATTCTTCGGTGGTGCGGCGGCGGCGGAATTCCGGCTCGGGCCGATCGAAGACCGACACCGTGGACGGCGCGGGGGCGGCGAGCGCCTCGGTCATTCGATCCAGCCGGGCAACCGCGTCGTCATAGGCCTCATCGACCCGTTCGGAGGTGCCGTTCCAGTTGACGGCGTTGGCGATCAACGTGATCGCGCCCTCGTGATGGTCGAACGCGGCGAGGTCGGTGGCCAGCAGCAGCACCATTTCGGGCAGTTGCAGATCGTCCACTGCCAGGTTGGGCAGGCGCTCGATCCGGCGCACCGCGTCGTAGCCGAGGTAGCCGACCATGCCGCTGGTGAGCGGTGGCAGGCCGGGCAGGCGCTCGGTCTGCAGCAGTTCGAGTGTTTCGCGCAGCGCGAGCAGCGGATCGCCGCCGGAGGGCGCGTCGACCGGGATATTGCCGAGCCACGCCGCCTCGCCGTCGACCACGGTCAACGCGGACGGGCTGCCCGCGCCGATGAACGACCAGCGCGACCACGATCGTCCGTTCTCCGCCGACTCGAAGAGGAACGTGCCCGCTCGATCGTCGGCCAGCTTGCGGTAGGCGGAGAGCGGAGTTTCGGAGTCCGCCAACACCTTTCGGGTCACCGGGACAACTCGATGTTCCGCGGCCAGCTGGTGGAACTGTGCACGGGTCGTGGTGGTGGGGGTCGACGCGCCTTGCATGACCACATCCTCCCAGGTCCGTCCGACACCTTTCCCGGCGCACCCCGAAGGAATCCGGCGCGTCGATGCCGCGCACTCCCTAATTCACACCAGTCACAAACACGACCGCCCGGTTCTCATGCCCCCGCCAGCCATGTGACGGGCGTCTCTACACTCGCTCCGTTCCATCTCGCACGCGGTATCCATGATCGAGAGGAGACAACTGATGTACCCCTCGCAACCGGAGGGCAGGCACGCCGCCCCGGGCGGTGCGCCGAGCCAGGCCCCACGGATGGTCGGTCTGCAGTCGAAACCAGGCCAACAGGGTGCCCCGAACGCACTAGCCACCTTCGTCACCTACGCGAAGGCACTCGAATCCCTGGACAAGAACCACTTCCCGGACGAATACGCCACGCACGCCGACCGCATCAAGGAACTCAAGCCGTTCCTGCGCGCGCACGGCATTCTCGACGTCATGCAGATCAAGAACCCCGAAGTCGCGGCGCTGATCGGCATATAGGACGTAGCGCGTCGTCCACCGGCAGGCCGCGCAGACCTCGGCAGGCAGGCGGAGGTTCGCCATTGAGCCCGAACGGACCGGTACCGGGTGCGACATGTGCCCGGTACTGTCCCTTTCTATGCAGACAGGACAGCTCGCTCCCCAGTTCGAGCTCCCCGATCAAACCGGCACTCCACGTTCGCTCGACGCGTTGCTCGCGGACGGCCCGCTGGTCCTCTTCTTCTATCCCGCCGCGAACACCCCGGTGTGCACGGCCGAGGCCTGTCACTTCCGTGACGTGGCAGGCGACTTCGCCGCGCTCGGCGCCTCGTGCGTCGGCATCAGCGCCGACGGCGTCGACACCCAAGCCGGTTTCGCCGACAAGCAAGGGCTCGGTTATCCGCTGCTGTCCGATACCGACGGCAAGGTCGCCGCGCAATTCGGCGTCAAGCGCGGGCTGCTCGGCAAGCTGGCGCCGGTCAAGCGGCAGACCTTCGTGATCGATCAGGACCGCACCGTCCGCAAGATCGTCACCGGCGAGTTGCGCGCCAACGTGCACGCCGACGAGGCGCTGAAGTTCCTGCGCGAGCGCGCGAAGTAGTTCTCGGCGCGCCGACCCGGCTCCAGGGACGGCCGTACCGGAAACGCCGGGGCGATCACCACGTTTCCGCCGCTCACCCGGCTTACGCTTGGCTCATGACTGCGACCGACGGACAGCTGCAGCAGAAGTCGACCGGGCCCGCCTGGAAGACCTGGATCATCGGCGGGCTGGCGGTGGTCGCCCTGCTGTTCATCGCCTACTTCATCCTGTCCGCGTTCATCCCACGCTGGTGGGCGCAGCGGATCGCGGAGATGGTCAACGGCAGCTTCGCCAAGGGCATCGGCTGGGGCCTGGTCTTCGGCGGCGTGTGCACGGTGATCCCGCTGTTCCTGCTGCTGTTCGCGCTGCGGGTGTGGCGGCGCCGGGGCGGCCGGTTCATGGCGGGCGCGGCCGTCGTCATCGCCGTGCTCGTCGCGATTCCCAATCTGATGACGCTGACCATCGTGCTCGGCGGCAGCAACGCCGCCCATGCCGGACAGCGCATCCTCGATGTCGACGCGCCCGCCTTCCGCGGCGCCACCCTGGTCGGCGCGATCGTCGCCGCCGCGATCTGGCTCGCGGCACTGGTGCTTGTCGCCATGCGGTGGTGGCGGCGCAGGCATCCGAAGCGGCAAACCACCCAGCCGACCACCGCCGATCCGGCCATGACCCGCCCGGACGGTTTGTGAGTGAACTCACGCTACTGAACAACTGCATGACGAGCGAGCGAAGTCGTGGCAAACTCAGTGCCACGGGTGACTGTGAACATGCTTTTCAATAATCGGTAGGCAACCTAACAAAACCACGTCACTTGGCTTGAAAGAAGGCACATAGTGACGAAATGGCTCGACCCCGTAGAACAACGAGCTTGGCGCGCGATTGTCGCGTTGATGACCCGCCTACCAGGCGCTTTGGATACTCAGCTGCAGCGCGAATCCGGGGTCACCCATTTTGAGTACTGGGTTTTAACCTTGCTTTCCGAGGAACCGGGCCATCGGCTGCAGATGAGTGACCTCGCCCACAAGGCAAATGCATCGCTATCACGGCTTTCGCACGTGGTGTCGAAGCTGGAGCGGATGGGCTGGGCGGAGCGCTCGGCTACCGCCGGGCGCCGCGGCGTACAGGCGGTACTGACAGACGACGGCTACCACAAAGTGATCGAGGCGGCGCCCGGTTACCTGGATGCCGTGCGCCGCTTGGTATTCGATGGCCTGGAGCCGGAGCAGACGGCTCAGCTGGCGGAGTTGAGTGAACTCCTCGCCGACCATCTCACCGACGCACTGAGCCGAACCGGTGCGACAGATCAGGACAATCGGCCCACGCCCTAGTTCAGGCCGGATCGGCCAGCAGGACATCCGAGTCGAAACAGGTGTGCGTCCCTGTGTGGCACGCCGTCCCCGCTTGGTCGACCACCAGCAGGATGGTGTCGCCGTCGCAGTCGAGCCGGACCTCGTGCACATATTGGGTGTGACCGGAGGTCTCCCCCTTCACCCAGTACTGCTGGCGCGAGCGCGAAAAGTAGGTTGCCTTGCGCGTTTCCAAGGTGCGGGCCAGCGCCTCGTCGTCCATCCACGCGACCATCAGCACGTCACCGGTGCCGCGTTCCTGCGCGACGGCGGCAACCAGACCGGCATCGTTGCGCTTGAGCCTGGTGGCGATGGCGGGATCGAGAGTCATAGCACCGTTATAACAGTCAGACACGGGTGCGCCGCAGGGCGGCCACGGTGTCGCCGCCGGATTCGTCGAGCACGGCGGTGAGAGTGTCGCCCGGCGCACCTGTCCCGTTCGGCTGGGGGGCCGAACGGGTCGTTTCCGTATTGCTAATCAGTCCGGTTCAGTTCGCCGAGTAATTGCCAGGTGCGCTGTTCGTCGGCGGGGGTTGTCAGGTCCGTTTGGGCGAAGATCACGTCGGTGGCGCCTGCTTCGAAGTACTCGGCGACCCGGTCGGCGATCGTTTGCTCGTCGCCGATGACGACCAACTCGGCGGCGCGAGAAGCACCGGACAGTTCGATGATTCGCTGATACGACGGGATGTCGTTGTAGAACGCGGTCGACTCCTCGGCCGCCGCGCGAGCGCCCTCGATATCGGCGGTGACGACCCCGGGCACCATGGCGACGATGCGCGGCGCGGAACGTCCCGCGCGCTCAGCGGCTTTGGTGATCGGTGCGACGATCTGCTCGGCCAGCGCCTTCGGGCCGACCAGGAAAGGCAGTGTGCCGTCGGCGAATTCGCCGGTGACACGCAGTGCCTGCGGCCCCATCGCGGCGACCAGCACCGGCACGGCCGGCTTCGCACCCGCTACCGCGGCGGGCAGCGGCGCGACCGCGGTGAGCGTCTCGCCACGGAAATCGACTGTGCCGGTGTCGAGTACGGTGCGCAGTGCGGTCAGGAACTCGCGCAGCCGAGCGATCGGCCGGTCGAAGGTAACGCCGAAGACCGGCTCGGTGAATGCCTCCGTACCGAGGGCAAGACCGAGCGCGAACCTGCCGTGCGTCGCCGCCTGCGCGGTCTGCGCCTGACTGGCGATCAGCAGCGGATGTCGCGCCGAAATCGGTATCGCCGAGGTCCCCACCTCCAGCTCGGGCACCTCCCGCCCGACCACCGCGGACAACACGATGCTGTCATGGCTGAACGTATGGCCGAACCACAGCGAGCTCAACCCCGCCGCGGCGGCTTGCCGACCGGCGGCAACAGCCGCATCGACCGCGTGGTCGGTCGCGTCGAGCGTGAACGGAGACAGCGCGATACCAATGCCCATACCCGGAGCAACACCGGTCCGCGCGCAACAGATTCCGCCACGGCGGATTCCCGCCGACCACGTCAGCACAGACGTGCCGCGCACATCCTCATGCCGCGCACAAAATCGTCGGCGAATTCGTGCGCGGGGCGCGGGGGCGCGGAGTCGTGCGCGGGGGCGCGGAGTCGTGCGCGGGAGTTAGCGGACGACGATGTGTTCGGCGCGCATGGAGTCTTTCACCTGGCCGATGGTGAGGTCGCCGAAGTGGAAAACGCTGGCGGCCAGGACCGCGTCGGCGCCTGCTTGGACGGCCGGGGCGAAGTGTTCGACGCTGCCTGCGCCGCCGCTGGCGATGACGGGGACGGAGACCGCGGCGCGGACGGCGCGGATCATCCTGAGGTCGAAGCCCGCCTTGGTGCCGTCGGCGTCCATCGAGTTGAGCAGGATCTCGCCGACACCCAATTCTGCTCCGCGCGTTGCCCATTCGACGGCATCGATACCGGTGCCGCGTTTACCGCCGTGCGTGGTGACCTCCCACCCGGAAGGCGTCGCGGGCTGTCCTGCCGGCACCGTGCGCGCGTCCACCGACAGCACGATGCACTGCGAGCCGAAGCGTTCCGACATCTCGCGCAAGACTTCGGGTCGCGCGATGGCGGCGGTGTTGACCGAGACCTTGTCGGCGCCCGCGCGCAGCAACCGGTCGACGTCCTCGACGGTGCGCACGCCGCCGCCGACGGTCAGCGGGATGAAGATCTGCTCGGCGGTCCGGGTGACCACGTCGATCATGGTGCCGCGATCGCCGGTGGAGGCCGTGACGTCCAGGAAGGTCAGCTCGTCGGCGCCCTGCGCGTCGTAGGTGGCGGCCAGCTCGACGGGATCGCCCGCGTCCCGCAGGTTTTCGAAGTTCACACCCTTGACCACCCGGCCCGCGTCGACATCCAGACACGGAATCACGCGTACCGCCAACGTCATTGACTCGCCCCTTCCTCCGCGGTAGCCGGTTCGGCCACCGTGCAGATCATTTCGAGCAGCTCTTCGTGCACGCCGGGCGCGGCGGCAAGCACCGAGCCCGAGGTGATGGTCCACGGCGCGCCGGCCAGGTCGGTGACCACGCCACCCGCGGCGCGGATCAGCGCGACACCCGCGGCGTTGTCCCAGGGATGGTGGCCGAACACGATGGCGCCGCCGAGCACACCGGACGCGGTGAACGCCAGGTCGATGCCGGTGGAACCGTGCATCCGCACGCGGGAGGAGAGCCTGCTGAGCGGGCCGAGCAGATCGAATCGGAACTGCCCGGGAATCCGCCCCTGCGCGTCGACATTGAACGCGCCGAACCCGATCATCGCCTCGGCCAGCTTCCCTGGTGGCAGCGGCGGCAGCGGTTGGCCGTTCAGCAGGACGGGTCCGCCCTCGATCGCGGCGTAGCGCTGGCCGAGCAGTGGCAGCCAGGTCAGGCCGAGCACCGGCTCGCCGTCGTGCACCAGCGCCAGCAGCATGCCCGAAAGCGGGTGTCCGGCAGAGTAATTGAAGGTTCCGTCGATCGGATCGAGCACCCACGCGGTGCCCGACACGAGCTGCGGTCCGCCGAATTCCTCGCCGTGCACCTTGATTCCGGTGCGCCGCTCCAACTCGGCGGAGATGGTGCGCTCCAGCTCCAGGTCGAGTTCGGTGGCGAAGTCGTTGCGGCCCTTGGTGACCGCGCTCGGCGCGCCGACCCCCTCGATGAAGCGGGAGGTGACCGAGTCCAGGATCTCGCGGGCGACAGCGAGCAATGCCGATAGGTCCGGGCTCATCTCACCGCGGCCAGCGCCTCGGGCAGCGTGAACCGGCCCGCGTAGAGCGCCTTGCCGACGATCGAACCCTCGACTCCCTCGGGCACCAGTTCGGCGATCGCGACCAGGTCCTCGATGGTGGAGACGCCACCGGAGGCGATGACCGGCGCGTCGGTGGCGTTGCACACCTCGCGGAGCAGGTCCAGGTTCGGGCCGGTCAGCGTGCCGTCCTTGGTGACGTCGGTGACCACGTAGCGGGAGCAGCCGTCGCGCTCCAGGCGCTCGAGCACCTCCCACAGGTCGCCGCCGTCGCTGACCCAGCCGCGCCCGCGCAGCCGGTAGTCGCCGTCGATGATGCGCACGTCGAGGCCCACCGCGACCCGCTCGCCGTACCTGGCGATGGCCTTGGCGCACCACACCGGATCCTCCAGCGCGGCGGTGCCGAGGTTCACCCGGGCGCACCCGGTGGCCAGCGCGGCCTCCAAGGTGTCGTCGTCACGGATGCCGCCGGACAGCTCCACCTTGACGTCGAGTTCGCCGACAACTCCGGCCAGCAGTTCACGATTCGAGCCGCGACCGAACGCCGCGTCGAGGTCGACCAGATGTACCCACTCCGCGCCCGCACGCTGCCATTCCAGGGCGGCGTCGCGCGGCGAGCCGTAGTTGGTTTCGCTACCGGCCTCCCCTTGCACGAGGCGCACAGCCTCGCCGTTGGCCACGTCGACGGCGGGTAGCAGCACAAGACTCACGACTGCGCCTCGCTCGCCTTAGACGCTGTGTTGCTGGTTCGATCGCTGCGCTCACTCACGCGACCACCTTAGTGGCTTGCTCCGCCCGGCCGGTCTCCGGCCTGCGGGTATAGGAGCTGGATCACCGATCGAGGATGCGAGTGAGTAGTCGGACGAGCTCAGCGCGTTCCGCGTCATCGAGACCGGCGAGCAGCTCGTCCTGGGCACCGGCCAGCCGCTCGTCCAGCTCGGCCAGATGATCAGTGCCCGCAGCGGTGATGGTGACGATCTTGCGCCTGCGATCACCCTCGTCCGGACTGCGCTCGACGAAGCCTCGGTCGGCCAGCTCGTTGACGGTGGCGACGATGTCGCTGCGGTCGATCCGGGTGCGTCTACCCAGGTCGGCTTGGCTGATCGAGCCGAACTCGCCGAGCGCGGCGAGCAGTGCGTAGTGATGACGCCGGGAGCCGGTGGTGGCCAGCGCGCGCTCGGTGGCCCGGTTGGCGACGAGGGCAGCTTGATCGACCAGCCGGGTGGGCAGCGCCCGCAGCCTGGCGGGAGCGCTCTCGTGCGAGTTCTCCATGGCAGCAATCTAACCCTTGTTGGTGCCACCCACAATATGTTGACGTTGGCCTCAGCAACATTGGGGCACCATCACCGAACCGCAATACACCCTGGGGCGAGACCTCCCGCTTCGACGCGGTCCGCACCGCGGCGGGCTGGCGACTATCCCGAGTCGAGACCGCCACGATCCGGTCCATCGGCACCCGCCGCGACGTCGCGTCACGACAGCGTGGCCAGCACCCGGCGGCGGTAGCAGGCCAGCGCGGCGGCCACCGCGAACAGCGCGGTCAGCGCCGCCGCCAAGATCCGGAACCCCTCTCCGATCTGGAATTCCGTTGCCGCCCGCTCGATCTCGGCGAGGGAGTGCTTGCCGCGATCGTCGAACAGGATTGTCGCCCGCGGCCACTCGTACAGCACCGACAGCAGGAACTGCCCGATCACCAACGGGACCAGCGATAGCACCGTCCAGCGCACCGCGACTCGATACCGCACCGCCGCCACAAACGCGAGCACCGCGCACAGCGTCAGCACACCACCGAGCGGCCGCATCACCTCGCCGACGGAGATCGCGCTCAGGAATCGCTGGGACAGCTCCAGCGACTCGGGGACGTCGCGAAAGATGTTGGGATACAACAGCAATGTCTCCGCCGCAGCGGTACCGAACACGAAACACGCGACCACCGCGTAGCCGGTCAGCACGACCAGCGGGACCGTGACGCTCCTCATAGTGGCCTCCTGGCTCGACGGTAGATCCGGGCAGCCACACGCGAATCCGGTAAGAACCCCCATATCCGTCGCGCACCGGTCAGGGTCTACCCGGATACGACCAAGTCCACGGGCCGCCCCCGCGACCGGGGAATCGCCGGTAGTGTCTCGCCACGGCGATCACTCCGATCGCCGACTCCGCACTCTCCCTAGGGATCTCGTATGTCGCGCTCGACCCTGCCTGCCGTGCTCTTGATTTCGGCGGCCACCTGCACCGCGGTGCTCGCCACCGCGCAGCCCGCCGCGGCCGCGCCACCCGAGGAGGCGCGGCTGGCCGGATGCGATTTCGGCACTGTCGCCGGGACTTACGATTACGCGCGTTTCGACGACCACGTGGGCAAGATGCTCGACATCACCACCGGCATGTTCCGGGCGGAGTTCGAGGACGCCCGGCCGACCATTCAGGCGAACGCCATCGCGAGTCACGTCCGCGCGACGGTCGATTCGGTGGATTGCCGGATCGTTTCCGGTGACGAGGCGCGCGCGGATGTGACCGTCGACGTGGTGCGGACGACGACCAGCGACGACACCGGCGGCATGCCGAAGACCAACAAGATGTCGCTGCTGTGCACCGTCGAGAACGTGAACGGACGCTGGCTGGTCAACCGGGCCGAAACCAAGTAGGCCGCTTCGGGTTACAGCGCCTGCACCCAGTTGAGCAGCAGCTGGGCCCCGGCGTCGCCGGACTTCTCCGGGTGGAACTGGGTCGCCGACAGCGGCCCGTTCTCCACCGCGGCGAGGAACGGCACGCCGTGCTCGGCCCAGGTCAGCTTAGGCGCGGCGAAATGCTCGCCGGGCGGCAGATCCCAGGTCTGCGCGGCATAAGAGTGCACGAAATAGAAGCGCGTGTCCTTGTCCATGCCCGCGAACAGCACGCTGTCGCGCGGCGCGGACACTGTGTTCCACCCCATGTGCGGGAGCACCGGCGCGGACAGGCGTTCCACCACGCCGGGCCATTCCGCGCAGCCGTCGGTCTCCACGCCGAATTCCACCCCGCGCTCGAAAAGGATCTGCATGCCGACGCAGATGCCGAGCACCGGACGATCACCGGCCAGCCGCTGGCCGATCATCCGCTCGCCCCGCACCTTTCGCAGTCCGGCCATGCAGGCGGCGTAGGCGCCGACGCCGGGCACCACCAGGCCGTCGGCGGCCAGCGCGATCGCCGGATCGGCGGTCACCTCGACCTTCGCGCCCGCCCGCACCAGCGCGCGCTCGGCCGAGTGCAGATTGCCCGAGCCGTAATCGAGCAGGGCAACAGACTTCAAAGTCATAACGTCCCCTTCGTCGAGGGAACACCCTGCACCCGCGGGTCGAGTTCGACCGCGGCACGCAAAGCCCGTGCCACCGCCTTGAATTCGGCCTCGGTGACGTGGTGCTGGTCGCGGCCGTACAGCACACGCACGTGCAGCGCGATGCGGGCGTTCAACGCGATCGACTCGAAGACGTGACGGTTGAGCACCGTGGAATATGGCGCGCCAGGGCCGGAGCCCGGAATAACGGCGTGCAGCAGGTGCTCCGGCTCGCCGACGTGCACGCAGTAGGGCCGCCCGGACACGTCGACCGCGGCGTGCGCCAGGGTCTCGTCCATCGGAATGTAGGCGTCACCGAACCGGCGGATACCCACCTTGTCGCCCAACGCCTTTCCCAGCGCCTGGCCGAACACGATCGCGGTGTCCTCCACCGTGTGGTGCGCCTCGATCTCGATATCGCCCTCGGCCCGCACGGTCAGGTCGAAGCTGGCGTGCGCGCCGAGCGCGGTCAGCATGTGATCGTAAAACGGGACGCCCGTGGCGATCTCGGTCTTGCCGGTGCCGTCCAGGTCCAGCTCCACCACGATGCTGGACTCCTTGGTGACGCGCTCCACCCGCGCGGTTCGGTTCATGATTGCTTCCTCCACAGGCGGATTCATCGGGGCGTCAGGTCGGTGCCGACCAGGACTCGGCTGACCTTCAGGAATTCGTCGTTCTCCGCGGCAAGGCCGATGGTGGTGCGCAGGTAGCCGGGAATGCCGACGTCGCGGATCAGCACACCGTGGTCCAGGTAGCGCTGCCAGCTGGCGGCCGCGTCGGTGAACCGGCCGAACAGCAGGAAGTTCGCGTCGCTGGGGATCACGTCGAAGCCGATATCGGCCAACGCCGCAGCGACCCGATCGCGTTGCGCCGCGAGTTCCGCGACGCTGCCGAGGGTTTCGTCGGCGTGCCGCAGCGCCGCCCGCGCGGCCGCCTGGGTGACCACCGACAGGTGGTACGGCAACCGCACCAGCAGCATCGCGTCGATCACCGCGGGCGCGGCGACCAGATAGCCGAGGCGGCCACCCGCGAAGGCGAACGCCTTGCTCATGGTCCTGGTCACCACCAGCTTGGCGGGGAAACGGTCGATCAGCGCGAGGGCGCTCGGCTGCGCGGAGAACTCACCGTAGGCCTCGTCGACCACCACGATGCCCGGTGCGGCGTCGAGGATCCGCGCGAGGTCGTCCTGCGCGATGCTGTGCCCGGTCGGGTTATTGGGTCTGGTCACGAACACCACGTTCGGCGAACGCTCCGCGATGGCGGCCACCGCGTAGTCGATGTCGAGGGAGAAGTCCGCGTTGCGCTTGGCTTCGATCCACTCGGTGTCGATGCCCTCGGCGATGATCGGGTGCATCGAGTACGACGGCACGAAACCCAGTGCGCTGCGGCCCGGTCCGCCGAATGCCTGCAGCAGCTGCTGCAAAATCTCGTTGGAACCGTTTGCCGCCCAGACGTTGTCGGTGTCCACCGCGACACCCGTTTGCCCGGTGAGGTATTCGGCCAGGTCGGTGCGCAGTGCCACCGCGTCCCGGTCCGGGTAGCGATGCAGGTCGGCGGCGGCGAGCCGAATGGATTCGGCGACGTCGTCGATCAGCGCCTGGCTCGGCGGGTGCGGGTTCTCGTTGGTGTTCAGTTGTACGGGCACGTTCAGCTGCGGTGCGCCGTAAGGCTTCTTGCCGCGCAGGGTGTCGCGCAGCGGTAGGTCGTCCAGGCTGATATTCGCACCGGGCACGGTGGCTTGGCTACTCATGACAGCGCCTCGAAACGCGCCTGCACGGCCTGGCCGTGTGCGGGCAGGTCCTCGGCGTTGGCCAGCGCGACCACGTGACCGGCGACATCCTTCAGCGCCGCCTCGGTGTAGTCGACGACGTGGATGCCGCGCAGGAATGTCTGCACGCTCAAACCCGAGGAGTGCCTGGCACATCCGGCCGTGGGCAGCACGTGATTGGAGCCCGCGCAGTAGTCGCCGAGGCTCACCGGTGCGTACGCGCCGACGAAAATCGCGCCGGCACTGCGCACTCGGGCGGCCACCGAGGCCGCGTCGACGGTCTGGATCTCCAGGTGCTCGGCCGCGTAGGCGTTCACCACGCGCAGACCCTGCGCGATGTCGTCGACCAGCACCGTCCCGGACTGCTTGCCGCGCAACGCTTCCGTCACTCGGTCAGCGTGCTTGACCACCGGCAGCTGCCGGGTCAGCGCCGCGTCCACCGCGTCGGCCAGCTCCGCGCTGTCGGTGACCAGCACGCTGGCCGCCAGCACGTCGTGCTCGGCCTGGCTGATCAGGTCCGCCGCCACGTGCACCGGGTCGGCGGTCGCGTCGGCCAGGATCGCGATCTCGGTCGGCCCCGCCTCAGCGTCGATGCCGACCAGGCCGCGGCACAGCCGCTTGGCGGCGGTCACGTAGATATTGCCGGGTCCGGTGATCAGGTCGACCGGCTCCAGCTGGGCGCCGTCGGTATCGACACCGCCGTAGGACAGCAGCGCGACGCCCTGCGCGCCGCCGACCGCCCACACCTCGTCGACGCCGAGCAACTGCGCGGCAGCCAGGATGGTCGGGTGCGGCAGACCACCGAACTGGGCCTGCGGCGGCGAGGCGACCACCAGCGAGCCGACGCCCGCGGTCTGCGCCGGCACCACGTTCATGACCACGCTGGACGGATAAACGGCATTGCCGCCGGGCACATACAGCCCGACCCGCTCAACGGGCACCCACCGCTCGGTCACCGTGCCGCCGGGCACCACCTCGGTGGTCTTGTCGGTGCGCCGCTGATCCGCGTGCACCTTCCTGGCCCTGGCAATGGATTCCCCGAGCGCCGCACGCACGGCGGGATCCAGCTCGGCCAGCGCCTTTTCCAGCTCAGCGGCGGGCACCCGCACCGTCGCGGGCGTGACCCCGTCGAACTGCTCGCTGTACTCCTGCGCCGCCGCGACGCCACGATCCCGGATCGCCTCGACAACCGGCCGCACGTGATGCAGCACCGAGTCCACGTCGACTCCCCCGCGCGGCAGCGCGGCGCGCAGCTCGGCAACGGAAGGAGTGCGACCGCGCAGATCAACGCGGGCGAGCTCGATGCGGGTAGTCATGTGGTGTCGATCCTTGTCCTCAGCCGAATCCGCAACAGGAAAGTTGCAGCTACCAGCCTATCGGGCCGACGCCACCGGTTATCCTCGCGGGCCGCTCCGGTGCGCCGCACGGCTCACCAGCACGCCTTTCAGGAAAGGTTGGGGAAGCGGGTGTCGCTGTCGATGAGCAGCTTTCCACCGGAGCTGACCACCCGCAGGGTCATCGGCTTGTCCTGGCCGTCGACGATCAGGCTGTCCAGCTTGATATCGAGCGATCCGTCCGGGTTGTTGTCACGGTCCTGCCGGAGACCGGCGAAGTTTTCGACGGTGTGCGCGTCCCAATAGGTACGGAACGCAGTCTCGGTGCCGTAGAGCTTCTGCGCCGCCGGCGTCAAAATGGACCACGATTTGGCCGCGTCGCCTTTGGCCGCGTCGTCGTAGAACTTCTTCACCAGCGCCGTCCCCGGCCCCTCGGTGACCTTGCCATCGCTGGTGGTCCGCCCCGGTGTTCCGGACGGCGGAGCCGAGCTCGTGCCACCGGCCGACGAACTCGTCGACGGCGGACCTGCCTGCACCGTCGGCGAATTCGAGTCCTTCTGACTCAGCGCGGCGATGAGGATGGCGGCCACCGCCACGATCGCACCGACCACCGCGCCGATCATCACGGCCTTGCTCTTGCCGCCGGACTTGCGTGGCGCCGGTCGCGGCTGGGCCGCGGTGCGCGGATGGGTCGCGGTGTTCGACTGCGCGGGTCGTCGCGGCGCGTGCTGCGGGCGCGGTGCGTGCTTCTGCGGGCGCGGCTGGCGCTCGGTCGGCTGATGCACCGGCGCGGACACCGCCGACGGACGCAGCGCGCGCGTCGCCGATTCCGGTGCACCGTTGCGGCGGCGCACGAAAGCCTCACTGGCGGGCACGAATCCGGCGGCCACCGGCGCGGGGCCGGAGTCGGCGAACGCGGCGAGATGGTCGAGGGCGGCGCGCATGGTCGGCCGGTCCTGCGGTTCCGGGCTGAGCAGGTCGAGCAGGAAATCCGTTGCGGGACCGGCGTTTCGCGGCTCGCTGACCTGGCCGTTGGCGGCGGCGTAGAGCACCGCGAGCGGGTTGGCGTTCGCGCCGTACGGCGGCTCGCCCTCCAGCGCGTGGAAAAGAGTCGCGCCCAAGGCGAATACGTCCGAGGCCGGGGTCGGGTCGGCGCCGCGCGCCATCTCCGGTGCCAGATAGGCGGCGGTGCCGCAGATCAGGCCGGTTTCGGTGAGCGTGACATCGCCCGCGGCACGGGAGATACCGAAGTCGGTGATCTTCACGGTGCCGTGGTCGTCGAGCAGGATGTTGCCCGGCTTCACGTCGCGGTGCACGATGCCCGCGTCGTGCGCGGCGATCAGCGCCGAGGCGACCTGCTCGCCGATCCGCGCGACCTGCGTCAACGGCAGTGGGCCCTGCGCGGACAGCACGCCGGCCAGGCTGTTGGACTTCAGGTACTCCATCACCAAGCAGGGATCGCCCTGATGCTCGGTGATGTCGAACACCACGATGGCGTTCGGATGCTGGAAGCGAGCGGCGTTACGCGCCTCGCGAATGGCACGTTGGCGCACCACATCACGCTCGGCCTCGGGGAGGCTCGGCTTGATGTGGATCTGCTTGACGGCCACCGAGCGCTGCAGACGCTCGTCGATGGCACGCCAAACAACACCTGTGCCGCCGCTACCAATCCGCTCGACCAGGCGGTAATGCTCCGCGATCAACTGACCGGTATCGATGGCGCCTACTCCGAACCTTCTCGAAATCGTGACATCCCGCATATTGCTTACAGACGCGGTCCGGGGACGAGTGTAGCTGGCCGCGCGACTTCGGTCCGCGCCAGCACGGGCATATTCTCCGCCCAGATCGGCGCGGCGGAGCTAGCGCGCCGCCCGCAGCATCCGCCCGGCCGCGTCGACCGCGGGTCCTGAGCTGTTCGCATCGTTGATGAACACGGCAAATGCCAGGTCATCGGCGATGCCGACGAACCAGCCGTGCGCGTGCGTGTCGTCGATGAATTCGGCGGTGCCGGTCTTGCCGAGCAGGCCGGGGATATCCCGCAGCTGGGTGGCGGTTCCGGCGGTGACCGTCTCCCGCATCATGGCCTTGACCTGGTCGGCAACGCTCGCAGGCAGCGGGGCCGGTGTCTTGTCCGGGGTACCGGGCTGACCCTTGACGATGGTCGGCGCGGGCACCGAACCGTGCGCGATGGACGCGGCGACCAATGCCATGCCGAACGGTGTCGCGGTCACCTGGCCCTGACCGATCGCGGATTCGACCCGCAGGGCCGGGGTGTCCGCGGGCGGCACCTTGCCGGTGACGGTGGTCAGGCCGGGTGTGACGTAGTCGATGCCGAGACCCAATTGTGCGGCCGCGTTCGTCAGCGCGTCGGCCGGCAATTTGACCCCGAGTTCGCCCATCGTGGTGTTGCAGGAACGGGCGAACGCGGTGTGCAGCGGGACCTGGCCGAGATCGAAATTATTGTCGTTGGGGATCTTGCGGCCCTCGATGTTCGCGACGCCAGGGCAGGGCAGCACCGTGTCGGGGGTGACCGTGCCCGCCTGCAGCGCGGCCGAGACGGTCACCGTCTTGAAGGTCGAACCCGGCGGGTACAGGCCGGTGAGCGCGATCGGGCCCTGCGCGTCGGCGGGGTTGTTCTGCGCGACCGCGACCACATTGCCGGTGGACGGTTGCAGCGCGACGATCGCCGCGGGCTGGGTGATCGGCGCCAGCGCCGCCTCGGCCGCCTGCTGCACGTCGATGTTCAGCGTGGACGCGATGTCGGCGGTCGGCTTCGGATCCTGGCCCGCGAGGCGCTGCGTGCCGTCGCCGGTCTGCGCGCGCACCGCCCAGCCCGCGTTGTCGTCGGCGTTCTTCTGCCACAGCTCGGCCAGCCCCGACAGGGTGGGCGAGGCGAGCGACTTGTCGGTGGTGAGCAGCCGGGTCTGCGGCGCCAGCGTGACGCCGGACAGGCCGGTCAGCTGCGCCTGGATCGGCGCGATATCGGCGTCGCGCAGACTGATCGCGGTGATCGGTTTACCCTGCGCCGCAGCGAGATCGGATTGCAGCGACTGCGCGGTGATGCCCGGCGAGATCGGGCCGAGCAGCGCGGCGAGCGCGGCGGTATCGGCGCCGGGACTCACGTTCACCAGCGTGACCACCTGCTGGGCCATCAACTCGCCGCCGGTGGAGTCGAGGATGCGGGCAGGCTTCGGGTAGACCGGGCTGTAGCTCAGCGGGCCCGCGGCCAGGCCCGGCGCGACCGTGTCCGGGTTCCACTTGACCTTCCAGTCGCCGCCGCCGTCGGCCGCGGTGCCGGTGGTGGTGTAGGTCCACTCGGATTTGCCGTCCTTACCGAGCTTCCAGGTGGCGGCCAGCGTGAAGGTGTTCTTGTCGATCGAGCGGACGTCGAAGCGCACCTCCTTGCCGAGGCCGTCGTAGAGCTTGCCGAGGGCGTCGGAAGCCTTCGTGGGATCGTCGGTGAGCTTGGCCGCGGCCGCGACGTCGTCGCGGTTCAGCGCGTCGGCGAACTGGCCTGCGACGGTGTCGGGCTGGTCGGGGCCGGACGAGCACGCGGCGAGCACGAGGGCGGGTGCGGCGAACAGGACGAGGTAATTCCGGCGGGTACGCACCCCGCCGACTGTATCTGCCGACCCTGCGGCATAGGGCGAGGCCGTGCCGCGTGTGCCTGGCTCAGACCGTGCGCCAGGAGGCTGTGACCAGCGCGACCTCAGGGAGCCAGGCGGGCAAGGCCGAGCCGAGCCGCCCGCTCGTGCGCCTAGCTCAGGGCGTCCGCCAGGAACCGGTAACCAGCGCGGCGGCGTCGACGTCGGGGAGGTCGATGGCGAACTCCTCGGAGAGGATCTTCGGCAGTTCGGTCGCCTCGATCAAGCGGGTTTCGCTGGTTCCGTCCGGGCGTTCGGTGATCAGAGTGGTGCCGTCGACCGTCAGGTGAATATCAGGCCCGAACCGTTGCGCGTAGGGGCGGGTGGTGAACGGGGACCGCGGCGAGGTCGAGACGAAGTGGTTGCCGACCGCGAAGTCGATGCGGTACTGCGGGGTGGTCGGGAAGGTGTAGCGGCTGATCCAGCCGTCCTTGCCGAACTGATGCAGCACCCACAGCTCGGAGTCCAGCTCACCGCGGGTCAGCTCCAACCGGAACTGCCAGTCGCCCGCCGCGAATTCGCCCGTTTCCGTAGACAATTCGAACGGCTCGAGCGGGCCGGAACCAAATCCCACGTCGCACAACCACACTCGGTCGTCGTCGCTGGTCGTCACCCGCAGCAGCGCGTGCGTCGCGGGACGCAGCCCCTCGTCCGCCCCCATGGTGACTCGCGCGCTCAGTGCGGTAATACCGAATCCGAGCCGTTCCAGCGCGGCCGCGAACAAGCCGACCTGCTCATAGCAGTAGCCACCACGCCGTCGCCGAACCAGCTTGTCCTGCAACGACTCCAGATCGAGCACAATGGGCCGACCGAGAATGATCTCCAGATTCTCGAACGGAATAGCGGTGGTGTGCGCATACACCAGCTTCCGCAACGTCTCCACCGTCGGCGCCAGCTCGCCGTCGAACCCGATCCGCGTCAGATACCCGTCAAGATCCAGATCCGCGCCATCCCAGTGATACGCCGGATCCGTCGGCTTACCCATCTCACCCTCACTTCATCGTCATGTCGTCAACATCAACCGCAGGCAGTAACGATCCTGTTCCCATCAGCCCGAGCGACACATGTGAGCTCCACCGTGCAGCCCTTCCCGCATCGCTCAGCAACGAGCCAATTCTTCGCTATCCCGTCACCGCTAGCCAACTGTTACCACGCGATGCCTTGCCGTTCGATCCGATCACACGGCCCAGCACCCCTCAGCCCGATCAAGGACAGCGCGCCGCACGGACTGACCACGCGACACGGTGCCGCCCCACTCCCCACGCAGCGCGCTATCCGTTCGGACCAAATCCGCACCCTGTCTCGGGATCCGCACTGGCTGTGCGCCCGAATTGAGGGTGCGGGTCCCGAGACAGGGTGCGGACCATGCGGGAAGGTGCCGTTCTTCCGATCAGGCAGCAGGATGCCGCTCAGTCCGAGCGCGTGGCATGACCGTGGCTCAGGCGACGAAGCGACATGGCGGCGCTCCAACCATGCAGCACGGTGCCGCTCGGCCTATCAAGCGGCGCGGTGCCAGCTTGGACCGGTCAGGCGGCGCATTTGGCGTTAGGTGGGGCGGCGGGTGCGGTTGCTATGCCGTGTGCGACGTCTACCAAGTAGTCGCGGTCTGGGCCTTCTGTTGGTTCGGTGTCGAGGAGTAGGCGTTCGACTACGCAGCCGCCCTCGAAGAAAGCGGGGCCGACGCTGTGGTCGCCGGGGACCACGGCGCCGTTGAGGTCGTGGCCGGTGACGATGGTGTACATCGAGGTGGGTTTGGCTGCGGCGAGTAGGCCCGCGCGCATTTCCAGTGTTGCCGGATAGGGCACTACGTTGTCGCCGGTGCCGTGGATGAGGAATGCGCGCCGCACGTCCATTCGGCCGGCCAGTAGGGCGGGCGAACGTTCGATGTATGCCTGCGGACAGACGAGCGGTGTGCAGTCGCCCGCGTCGCGTTCGATCTGCGCGGGCAGTTTGGGGTCGACGGTCGCCGAAGCCAGCCACATCGTGAAATCGTCTGCGGGACCGTAATTGTCGACCCAGTAGTCGAACAGTCCGCGCGGTCCGTGCGCCGCCGCGAGCCCGCTCATGATGCCGCCTTGACTCCAGCCCCACAGGACCGTGCGTCCGATGGAACGGTGCTCGTCCTTGTACCACTGGGTCGCCGCCACGATGTCGCGCCAGCCCGCCCACAGATTCCACTCGCCGGTGCGCCACACGCTGCTCGCCGACCGCAGATCCATCGAAAGCACCGGAGCCCCGGTACGCCGCGAGATCGACGTCAAATACCCCGCATAGTCCGCGGCCGACCCATCATGCCCATGCACCGCGACAACCAGATCCGCCGGCGCGAATTCACCCCCGCCACACCGACGCGGCTCATACACCCGCCCCGTCGCGTCCTCCCCGTCAACCGTCAACGCCACCGCCCGCACCCCCACCTCCCCCACACACTCCACCTCAGCCGAAACCGACGGAGCGACAACACTCACCACCGCAGCAACCAGCGCACCCGCCACCACCAGTACATATCCGCGCCTCATCACCGAATAATGGCACGCCACCCACCCCGAACCCCCATACACCGCCGAACCGCAAAACAACCCAGGCGTGCCCCGCACCAACACCCGGCCACCCCATCACTGCGGATCTGCACTCTTTCTCGGGATGCGCACTCGGAATAGGGCCTAGAGTCGGTGCGGATCCCGAGTGTGGGTGCGGATTTTGCGGCTTTGACCAGGGGTTGTTATTCGGTTCGGGTTGATAGGGCGCCGGACCGGAGGGTGACGATGGTGGCGCCTGCGATCGCGGTTGCGGTCACCACGATCGCGAAGGTTGTCGCGCCGCCGGTCAGGCCGATTGCGTCGCTGAGGAATCCGGCGCTCAGCGGCAGTACGGCCGCGGGGATGTACCCGCCGACATTCTGTGCGGCGTTCGCTTCGGCTAGACGACTGGCCGGGACGCTCGCGCTGATCGCGGTGAGGCCGCCGAATTGGCCGAGGCCCTGGCCGATTCCGGCCAGCACGGCGGCCGTTCCGAACAACGCGAGCGAGGAAAGCTGTAGCGATAGGAGCAGGGTCAGCATGCTTGCTGTCGTCGCGAGCGCGCCGCCGAGCAAGATCGTGCGCACCTGAAGTCGACGAACGGCGAACTGAATGCCGGTGGCGCCCAGGAACATCACGAAGGCCAAGCCGCCCGCGAGCACCCGGTTGGTCGCACCGAGCAGGTGCGCGAGCAGTGACGGGCCCAGCGACAGCACGAACGAGGTCGACGTGATCCCTGGCGCGAACACCGCGATACCGAGCAGCACGGCTGTCCGGCCGCCCGGCGCCACCGCGGGAATGCGCATCCACGGACCCGGCCCACCCACACCTTTCGGCAGATCCAGCCGGGCGACCACCACGAAAGCTGAGGCGAGCAGGGCGATTTCGAGGACGAAGATGGTCACCGTCGGGCCGGGCACGGTCTCCGACAGCACGCCGGACAGCAGCGGTCCGAACCCGGCGCCCAGCACCATCGCCGACGAAGCGGCCAGTGCCGCAGACCGTTTGCGCAACGGCCCACCCATATCGGTCACCGCCGCCATCCCCGCGGACACCGCCGCCCCCACCGCGATTCCGGTGAGCAGCCGCGCAACGGCAAGCACCGCAACCGAACTCGCGGTCGTGAACAGCACACAGGCCACCATCGCCAGCGCTATCGCGGGCAACAGCACCGGCTTGCGGCCGACCCGATCCGACACCACGCCCGAGACCAGCAGCGCACCGAGCAGCCCGACGATGTAGCTGGCGAAGATCGCCGTCAACGTGCCGGACGAGAAGCCGAGCTCGCGCTGCCACACCACATACAGCGGCGTCGCCGCGTTCGACAGCACGAATACGGCCATGACCGGCCACGCCGCCAGCCACACGACGCCGTTCTTCCCGCGCTCTTTCGGCACCGATTCTTGGTGCGCCGTCAGCGTCGCCATCCCGACCTCCACTAGTTCGACTTTTCTCGTACCGATACGATCGGAGTCGAACTTAACATCTAGTACGATAAAACACGTACAAGGCACTCATAGCCCCAGGAGACCCGCGATGCCCTCGGCCACCGATGTCCCCGACACCCGACTCCCCGAGCCGGACCGCGCCGAGCTACGACTCGACCACGTGCTCGCCGCGCTCAGCGATCCACTGCGGCTGACCATGATTCAGAAGCTGCTGACCGAATCCCCCGACACCGACCGCTCCTGCGGCTGGTTCGACATCGACCGGCCGAAATCGACCCTCACCCACCACTTCCGGGTGCTGCGCGAGGCAGGCGTGACCAGGCAGCAGCGCTACGGACTCGAACGCCGCAGCAAGGTCCGCATCGACGATCTCGACGCCCGCTTCCCCGGCCTGCTCGACCTGGTCCGCGCCTGGAAACCCGAGCACTGACGCCGAATTCCTGGCGGCCGAGGCCGAATCGTTTTGCGGCCGAGTTCGATCGGCGAAGGTAGGTACTACAGAACTTCCCGATCGACGATCTGCGCACCCTGTTCGAGGACAACTGCCACCGCCTGACCAGCGATCCCGCCTTCGGCCGCACGCACGTGCTGCAGCAGATCGGCAAGGCGGCGGGCAAGCCGACCGAGGCGAACGCGGTGATCCAGATCGGCATCATGATCGGCAACGCGGACGGCAACTTCGACCAGGCCGAGATCGCCGCCGTCCGCGAGGCCTGCCAGACGTTGCGGCTGAGCCCGCAGGACTTCGGGATCTGAGCCGAACCATCGGACGCTAGGATTCGCCTATGCGTTCGATTGATGTGGCCGAGCGACGAGCCCGGCTCGCCGTGCGGCACCGGCTCGCGGCGGCGACCCGCACCGATCAGGTCACCGAGATCGCCAAGTCGCTGGTGGTGTTGCACGCGACCGATCCGGCGACCGTGTTCCTGTCCGTCGGGGCCCGCAGTCACACGGTCACCCCGGTAGACGTGGAGCGGGCGCTCTACGACGAGCGAACGCTACTGCGCATGCTGGCGATGCGGCGCACCATGTTCGTCGCGCCGACCGAACTGGTCCCGGTGCTGCAAGCATCGTGCGCGGATGCCTTGGCGCACAAGCAACGTCGCACCTACGGCAAGTACATCGAGCAGGCCGGGGTCGTCGACGGCGACGTGTGGAGCTGGCTTGCCGAGGTCGAAGCCGAAACCCACGACGCGCTGCTCGCCAAGGGCGCGGCCACCGGCAGCCAGCTGAGCAAGGCCGTGCCCCGGCTGCGTACGCAGGTGAATACCGCTCCGGAGAAGGCCTATTCGAAGCCGACCAACATCACCACCTGGGTGCTGGTGACCCTCGGCTGCGAAGGCCGCATCGTCCGCGGCCGCCCGAACGGCAGCTGGACCAGCAGCCAATACACCTGGGAGCCCATCGAATCCTGGCTGCCCGCAGGCGTTCCGGCGCTGCCCACCGAACAGGCCCGCGCCGAACTGCTCCGACAGTGGTTGCGCGCCTTCGGGCCCGCGCCGATCACCGACCTCAAGTGGTGGACCGGCTGGGGTCTCGGCGAAGTCCGTAAGGCACTCACCGATCTCGACGTGGTCGAGGTCGACCTGGACGGCACCACCGGACTGCTGCTCGCCGACAACGCGGAACCCGTTGCGGCACCGGAACCTTGGACCGCGCTGCTACCCGCCCTCGATCCCACTCCGATGGGCTGGCAGTCCCGCGACTGGTACCTCGGCCCGCACGCACCGGCCCTGTTCGACACCAACGGCAATGTCGGACCGACCATTTGGTGGAACGGCCGCATCGTCGGCGGTTGGGCGCAGCGCGCCGACGGCGAAATCGTCTATCGCCTACTGGAAGACGTGGGCGCCGACGCGGTGGCGATGATCGAGGCGGAGGTCGCGCGCACTACCGAATGGTTCGGTGAGGTACGCGCCATCCCCCGCTTCCGCACCCCGTTGCAACGCGAACTGACCGCCTGATCACTCCGTGCAGCTCGCACCGGGCGGTGGCGGCGGCGCGGTGTCGACACCGGCCAGCACGTTGATGACGTAGTCCCGGGCCGCGCCATCCAACGGTTCCACGCCCTCGACCACCCGCTCGACGATGCAGATGCCCTGCTGCCAGGTCGGCCCGACATCGTGCAGTCCGGGTTGAATGCTCCCGTCCGGGCCCCGCTCGGTGACCACCGTGTACATCGAATACGGCTTGCCCGCCGCCGCCAACGCGTTCTTCAAATCGACCGAATACTGGTATGGCACATCGAAATCGAAGAGTCCGTGGATCAGGAAGGTGCGCTCGGCGTTCAGCTTCGGCGCGATGGCGACCAGTGAGCGGTCGGCGTAGGCCTGCGGACATTCCCGCGGTGTGCAGCCGCCCGCGTCATGCTCGATCTGCGCCCGCTGCGCCGGGAAGAACGCGCTGCTGAGGTTCCAGTAGTCGACGACGTTCGTCGGCGCGAACGCGTCGACCCAATAGTCGAACAGCCCGGCGGGTCCATACGCCAACGCCAGGCCTGCCGTCAGCCCGCCTTGGCTCCACCCCCACAGCACGGTCTTGCCGATCGACGGATGCTCGGCCTTGTACTGCTGCGTGAGAGCCACTGTGTCCTGCCAACCGGCCCATGGATTGAACTCACCGGGCTTCCACACACTGTTTTCGGAACGCTGATCCAGCGTCAGCAGCGCGGCTCCGGTGCGGCGAGCCATCCCCGCCATGACGTCGGGATAGGAAGCAGCCGTCTCGCTGTAGCCGTGCACCGCGACGATGAGGCTGAGCGGACTCACATCGCCGGGATCACACCGATAAGGCTCATAGACCCGCCCCGTCGCCGGTTCACCGTCCACAGTCGCCGCAACCGTCCGCACGGCCACGTCCCCGGCGCACTCCGGCTCGGCGGCCACCGACGGCGCAACCAGCCACGACGCAACCAGCATGGTCACGATCGACAACAACCACGCCAACGCGCGACGGCCACCAGTCATCGCCGCATAGTACCCAGCCACGGCAAATGATCGGCTAACAATCGGAGACCGCGGCCACCCGCACGGAGTCGGCCACGTCACCCCGCGAAGAATCCAGCACCACCCCATTTGGACAATTGATCATGAGGAACTGATGCTGGCATCGCCCGAGAGCCGAACAGCACCAGTTCCCCCTCGATTCAGCCAATCCGGCGGGCAAGGCAAGCCCACGCCGAGGCGGCGGATCACACCAAGGTCGCCCCGGTGACAAAGCGGGCGCGGCATCAAACGGCTCACGCCGCGCAGGTTGCGCCCGGTGGTGACGCGGGCGCGGTGTCGACACCTGCCAGCACATCGGTGACGTATTCGCGGGCTGCCCCGTCCAGCGGCTCGAGATCCGTGAGCAGCCGCTCCACCACACAGGCTCCTTGGAACCAGACCGGGCCGATCCAATGCGTACCGGGCAATACCACCCCGTCCGGACTGCGCCCGGTCACCACCGTGTACATCGAGTACGGTTCCCCCGCCGCCGCGAGCGCGGCCTTCAGGTCGAGTGAATGCTGGTACGGGACAATCGGATCCGCGGTGCCGTGCACCAGGAACACCCGTTGCGCGGTCATCTTCGCCGCGAGCGCCGCCGTGGACCGGTCCGCGTATGCCTGCGGGCAGACCGCGGGTGTGCAGTCTCCGGCGTCCCGCTCGATCTGCGATACTTGCGGCAGCCCAAACGCGTTGCCGAGATTCCAGTAGTCGACGGTGTTCGACGGTCCCGCGGTATCGACCCAATAGTCGAACAGCCCGGCAGGTCCGTAGGCCAACGCCAGCCCGCTGGTCATGCCGCCTTGGCTCCACCCCCACAGCACCGTCTTGCCGACCGACGGATGCTCGTTCTTGTACCACTGCGCCGTGGCCACCACGTCGTGCCAACCGGCCCAGGGATTCCACTCCCCCGTTTTCCACACACTGTCCCCGCCGCGCTGATCGAGCGTCAGCAACGCCGCACCGGCTCGTCGCGCGATCGAGGACATGACGTCCGGGTAGTCGCCGGACTTCTCGTTGAAACCATGTACCGCGATGATCAGCCGCTGCGGCGCGAGATCGCCGGGCGCGCACTGAAACGGCTCATAAGCCCACCCGTTCGACAGCTCCCCGTCGACGGCGACGGCGATCGGCCGCATCGCCACGTCCCCCGCGCAGCCGGGCTCGGCCGCCGCCGACGGCGCACCGAGCCACGACATCGCGAGCATTGTCACGATCGTCAGCACCGAGGCGAGCAGACGATAACCGCCGACGCGATTGCACTGTGTATCAACGGGAAAGCGGCCGAGACGAGACAACACATCTTTTGATCGCCACCCGAGATCGTTCCGCTACATATCCAAGCCCAGGTCCAGCACCCGCACCGAGTGAGTGAGCGCGCCGACGGCGAAATAGTCGACACCGGTCCCCGCGTATTCGGCGGCCACCTCGAGGCCGAGCCCGCCGGAGGATTCCAGCTTCGTATCGGGCGCCACCGCGTTGCGGCGTTGCACGGCGGCCTGGGTCTGCCACAGCGGAAAGTTGTCGAGCAGCACGAGTTCCACGTTTTCGGCGAGGACCGCATCGAGCTGTTCGAGGCTGTCCACCTCCACCTCGCAGGCGATGTCGGGAGCCAGCGCGCGCACGGCACGCAGCGCCTCGACCACCGAGCCCGCCGCGACGACGTGGTTGTCCTTGATCAGTGCGGCATCGCCGAGACCCATCCGGTGATTCACCCCGCCGCCGACCCGGACCGCGTACTTCTGCAGCGCGCGCAGACCGGGCAGGGTCTTGCGGCTGTCCCGGATCTTGCAGTTCGTGCCCGCGACCTCATCGACCCAGGCGGCGGTGGCGGTGGCGATCCCGGAGAGGTGGCAGACCAGGTTGAGCATGGTGCGTTCGGCGGTGAGCAGGCCGCGGGTCGGCGCGACCACGGTGAGCACGGATTGACCAGGGGTGACCCGGGTTCCGTCGGCGACGCGTCCGGTGATCTCGTAGTTCCCCGCGCCGATCACCTCGTCGAGCACCAGCAGTCCGACGTCGAGCCCGGCCACCGTCCCCGGCTGCCGCGGCACCACCGACGCCTTGACTACCGCGTCGGCGGGCACCGTCGCCGCGGTCGTGATGTCCGGGCCGTACCGCAAGTCCTCATCGAGCGCGGTCCGGATGAGGGCAACTACCTCATCCTTGTCCAACCCGCTATCCAGAGCCATCAACCACTCCTCTATCTACTCGTACGTACCGGGATCGAGTGGCACACCGTGGCCTGTGTGCCGCCACCATGTGCCACTCGCCGACACCGGTCTGGTTATTGATCGAGCCGAGGGCGACCGTCCGCGTCCAGCACTACCGGCATGCTGTGGCGGAGGCGGTCGTCGGGCTCGGGGTGATCGGAACGGGTGTGGCAGCCGCGACTTTCGGTGCGGGCGGAGGCCGCGAGCAGCAAGGCGCGCGCTGTGAGGGTGAGCGCGGCGTCCTCGATTCCCGCGATGCGCGTGGCGATCTCCTCGGATGCCGCTTCGCGCACTGTCTCGCGTTGCGTCACTGCGTCTTTCATGCGCTTGATCGCCTCGTCCAGCCCGGCGCGGTCCCGTACGACCGAGGCATGGTCGGTCATCAGCTGCTGCAACACAAAGCGATCCGCGCGTTCGGTGACCCGAGTAGGTACATCGGTCACTCGAACTCGCGCGCCGAGACGTTCGGCGGCCGCCACACCGACACGCTCGCCCACGACGAGACCTTCGAGCAAGCTGTTGGACGCCAACCGATTAGCGCCGTGCAGGCCGGTTCGCGCGACCTCGCCCGCGGCATAGAGACCGGGCACCGCTGTGCGCCCGTGCGGGTCGGTCACCACGCCACCGCATTGATAATGCGCCGCTGGAGCGACCGGAATCAGGTCGGTCCCCGGATCTATGCCCGCGGCACGACAGGAGGCGGTGATCGTCGGGAACCGTTGCGGGAAGCCGTCGATGGCCCGCGCGTCGAGGTAGACGTGGTCAGTACCGAGCGCACGCATCCGAGCCGCGATAGCCCGTGACACCACATCACGGGGAGCCAGATCGCCACGCGGATGGACCCCGGCGGTCACCGAATCTCCTTCGGAATCCACCAGAATGCCGCCCTCACCGCGCACCGCCTCGCTGATCAGCGGGCGCCGTCCGAGCCCACCCGGCGTGTACAACACGGTCGGATGGAACTGCAGGAACTCCAGATCGGCCACCGCGGCACCGGCCCACAGCGCGAGCGCGACGCCGTCGGCGGTCGCGCCGGGCGGGTTGGTGCTGAGCGCGTAGAGCTGGCCGAGACCGCCGGTCGCCAACAGCACCGCCGGTGAGTGGATCACGCCGAATCCCTTGTCCGACACCGCAAGCACGCCCTGAACGCCGTCGGATCCGGTGAGAATCTCGCAGGCCGCCGCGCCGAACAGCACCGGCAACCCGGCCGCGTTCAACGCCCGCTGCACCTCCGCACCGGTGGCGTCACCGCCCGCGTGGATGATGCGCCGGGTGCTGTGCCCGCCCTCGCGAGTTCGCGAAATCTGCCCGTCCCGTCCGAGATCGAACACCGCGCCGAGGTCGGTCAGCGCCGCCACCGCCGCCTGCCCGCCCTCGACGATGGATCGCACGGCATCGACATCGCACAGCCCGGCACCGGCCTCGACGGTGTCGTGCACGTGTGATTCCACCGAATCGCCTTCCGGCGCAACAACAGCGATCCCGCCCTGGGCGTACTGCGTCGACGTATCGGTGGCGCCGCCTTTACTCAGCGTGAGCACCCGCAGCCCGCGCAGCGACGCGGTCCGCGCCGCGGTCAGCCCGGCGACGCCGCCGCCGACGACCACTAGATCGGCGTCGGTTTCCCAGCCGATCGACACCGAGGTCATGCCTCGATGCCGTTCCGCGCGTGGCGTGACCGCCGGACCACGGCGGCCCAACTGCTTGTTCCGGTAACCGGATCGGCCGCGGCCTTCCGGTCGATCGACACTGGGATCATGACCCGTGCCTCCCTATCAGTGCCAAGGCGAGAACGGTTGCCCGGCGGGCGCCTCGGCTTGCGCCGGGCCGACCGCCGAGTTCGTCGCGCCGACGAGCTGTCCGACCACCACCGCGAGGGCGGCGGTCATTCACCACCGCCCGGCGTGCCGATCTCGATCATTCGCTGCACCGAATTACGTCCGCGCGCAGCGGTTTCCAGATCGACGTGGACCTCGTCGCGGCCCTCGACCAGGCAGCGCAGCAGTGCCGCCGGGGTGATCATCTTCATGTACTTGCACGAGGCCCGGTCGTTCACTGCCTGGAAGTCGATGCCGGGGGCGGCCTTTCGCAGCTGGTGCAGCATGCCGATCTCGGTGGCGACCAGCACCTGGGTCGCCTGGCCGCGCTGCTCGCGCACCTGCTTGGCCGCGTCGATCATGCCGCCGGTGGACAGGATGTGCACCCGCTCGGCCGGGAACGCGCCCTCGCCCGCCAGGTACAACGCCGAAGTGGCGCAACCGCATTCGGGGTGCACAAACAGATCCGCGTCCGGGTGGGTGCGCGCCTGCTCGGTCAGCTCGTCGCCGTTGATGCCTGCGTGCACGTGGCACTCCCCGGCCCAGATGTGCATGTTCTCCCGGCCGGTGACCCGCTTGACGTGCGCGCCGAGGAACTGATCCGGCAGGAAGAGCACCTCGCGGTCCGGGTCGATCGAGGCGACCACATCGACCGCGTTGGACGAGGTGCAGCAGATGTCGGTGAGCGCCTTCACTTCCGCGGTGGTGTTCACGTACGACACCACCACCGCGTTCGGGAATTCGGCCTTCCAGGAACGCAAGTCGTCCGCGGTGATGGAATCCGCGAGCGAGCAGCCTGCCCGCTGATCGGGAATCAGGACGGTCTTGGCGGGGCTGAGGATCTTCGCGGTCTCGGCCATGAAGTGCACGCCACAGAACACGATCGTGTCCTCGGGCGCCTCGGCCGCGATCCGGGACAGTGCCAGCGAGTCGCCGACGTGGTCGGCCACGTCCTGGATCTCCGGCAACTGATAGTTGTGCGCGAGAATCGTCGCGTTTCGTTCGCGGGCCAGTCGCTTGATCTCCTGTGCCCACTCGGGGGTCGCTTCGACACCACTGAAACCCGACGGCCCGTCGAACACCTGCCCCATCAGCGGAGGCGCCAGTTTCGCACCCATCGTCGCCATGATGGCTCCCTTCGTCGTGCGAGTGGCTACTCCGCCGATTCGCACCAAACCAGGTTTTCGACTTATAATCGAAAACGTGGCCCATAGTAGCACTCTCCACGAATCGCTCACCGCGGTGTTCCAGGTTCGACGCTTCCCCGCGAACATCGCCGCAGGTCCCAGCCCTGCCGACGCTGGAAACGAGGTAATCGGTCGGTGCCGACCTGGGCAGCGGACCGAATTGGCGGTGCTGCTCTGGGAGCGCGCCCTCGACCCGCAAAAGGGCACCTGGTCCCTCCCTGGCGGCCGTTTGCGCGACGACGAGGACCTCGACACCTCGGCCCGCCGCCAGCTCGCCGAGAAGGTCGATGTGCGCGAACTGGCCCATCTCGAGCAGTTGTCGGTCTTCAGCGCCCCCGACCGCGTTCCGGCCCCGCGCCGCATCGCCTCGGCCTACCTCGGCTTGGTCCCGCTGACAGCAGACCCGCGGCTACCCGCCGATACCGCCTGGCACCCGCTCTCCGCGCTGCCGCCCATGTCCTTCGACCACGGCACCGTCGTCGACCACGCCCGCACCCGCCTGGCCGCCAAGCTCTCCTACACGAATATCGCGTTCGCGCTCGCCCCCGCCGATTTCACCATGTCCACGCTGCGCGAAATCTACTGTGCCGCACTTGGTTACGATGTGGACACGACGAACCTGCAACGAGTCCTCAGCCGCCGCAAGGTAATAACGCCCACCGGCAAGACCCGAGCCCCTGGCCGTGCGGGCGGCCGTCCCGCGGCCGTCTACCGCTACACCGACTCCGGCATCCGAGTCACCGACGAATTCGCCGCCCTGCGCCCACCGACCTGAAACGGCTCACGATTCGGCGATCGTCTTGCGATGCTTACTCCCCCGCCGATAGCGCCGCTTGTTCGCCACCGGTTGCGCGGCACTACTGCGCCGCAACGCATCTCGTCGCCGCCAGGCAACCAGATCGGCCCGCTCCCGCACCTGCGTATCGGGCAGATCCGCCGCCGACTCGTGCTCGTTCACCACCGGACCTCCTTCCACAGGTCTACTCAGCTAGCCGGTCGACGGTACCCCCACCCCCAACCCCCGCTCCACCCAATTATTCCGGCTGATCAGCCGGCTCAGGCGGTTTTCATCTGTGGCTGCGGTGGCGGGGTCGCGGTGTGCGTGAACAGCCGGTTGATCCCCCAGAAGAGGAGCTCCACCAACCAGAACAGCACCAGGAAGACCTGCACGACGATCGCTGGAATCGCCAGGAACGCGATGGATGGCACGGCGATGAGCACCCAGGTGGCCACGTCGCCGGGGCTTGCGCCGCTCAGGCCGCTGCCCAATCGCACTGCCGCCCACATCATCCAGCGGCGCGGCACCGCGACCCCCAGTTCACGCAGGCAGCGCCGGAAGATCCCGTCGGCGTCCGCGATGCTCACCGCGTGCGAGCTGCGCAGGAAGTCGTGCAGGATGGCGGCGCGGGTGTAGGCGCCGTAGCGGGGAACGAGCCACACCAGGGCTCGGGGCACCGAGGCGAAGTCCGTGCGGAACCCCGCGGGGATCACGAATTCCTCGGAACTCCCTTGATAGACGAGCGGTTCGACCACTCGCCAGAACTTGGCGTCGAGTTCCTCGACGATTGGCCCGCTACCGACGAACGCCACGACCCGTTCCTCTCTGAACGCACAGCGTGTCCCGCAATTCTAGGCTCTTTTGGTACGCATGTGCCGTCCCGCGGGCAACGGTTCGGACAACGCCTCAGCGGTGGGGACGAGTCTCCGGCAACGAACCGGAACCGGCCTCCCTGGCCAGCTCGTAACTACCGTAAGGGAGCGGGCCGGTGCCCGCCGGGTACGACGCGGCGCCGTACGGTCCGAACGCGCCTGCCGCATCGAACGATCCGGTCGCGACGGCGGTGCCCGCGCCCAGATCTTCCGACGAATTCAACGCGGCGAAGAACAGCACCAGCAGCGAGGCCAGCAGCGGCTGCACGACCAGCGCCAGCCAGGTACCGACCTCGGTCGGCAGCTCGACGATCTGCCCGATCGGCGGATCGTGCGGCCGCGGGTGATACCACTCGGCGACCTGCTCGCCGAGGCGCGCCATCACCACGGCGCCGATCAGCGAGCCGACCAGCAACCCGATCAGCAACAGCGGCCCGCGCACCCCGCGCCACCGCCATGCGGCGACCGCGCTGAGCACCCCGGCCACCGCACCGAAGCACACGAACATCGCCACCGCGTCGAACTGGTGCCCGCTCTCCCCGGTCAGCACCGCACCCCGGCCCGGCTCGACCACGAACAGCTGCTCGGTTGGCGCGAGCAGACCCCAGCCGACACCGGCCAGCGCGCTCACCACGATCACGGCGACCGCGATCACCGATGCGGCGCGCACCTCGCGCCGCATCCCGCTCCGCGACGCCTGCACTAGCGCAGTTCCAGACTGGCCGCGTCGATCACGCCGTGCCGGGAACACTTGGCCCACCAGCCGTCGGGGCTCACCTGCACGATCATCCGGCGACCGCAGTGCTCGCAGAAGCGCGGCGGCTCCAGGCCGAGCGCGGCGGCCGCGGGCACGGCGTCGTCGAGGCCGGGCACGATCCGTTTGCCGGTGAACGGGTTGTAGCGCTCGTCCATGCCCATGACATTACTCATGGGTCTCCCTAAAGGGTTTCGTTGAGCGCCTTGATCGGCATCTTCAATTCGCCGAGCAGATCGAGATCCGCCTCGGCGGGCCTGCCGAGGGTGGTCAGGTAGTTGCCGACGATCACGGCGTTGATCCCGCCGAGGATGCCCTGCTTGGCACCGAGGTCGCCGAGGGTGATCTCGCGACCGCCCGCGAAGCGAAGTATGGTGCGCGGCAAGGCAAGCCGGAACGCGGCGACCGCGCGCAACGCGTCGGCGGCGGGCAGCACCTCGAGGTCGCCGAACGGGGTGCCCGGGCGCGGGTTGAGGAAGTTCAGCGGCACCTCGTCGGGCTCGAGCTCGGCCAGGTTCGCCGCGAATTCCGCACGCTGCTCCAGGCTTTCGCCCATGCCGAGGATGCCGCCGCAGCAGACCTCCATGCCCGCCTCGCGCACCATCCGCAGCGTGTCCCAGCGCTCTTCCCAGGAGTGCGTGGTGACCACGTTCGGGAAGTGCGAGCGCGAGGTCTCCAGATTGTGGTTGTAGCGGTGCACGCCCATGGCGGCGAGCTGGTCGACCTGGTCCTGGGTGAGCATGCCGAGCGAGCACGCGACCTGGATGTCGACCTCGTTGCGGATCGCCTCGACGCCGGCCGCGACCTGCGCCATCAGCCGCTCGTCCGGGCCGCGCACGGCGGCGACGATGCAGAACTCGGTGGCACCGGTCTTCGCGGTCTGCTTGGCGGCCTCGACCAGGCTGGGGATGTCGAGCCAGGCCGCGCGCACCGGCGACTGGAACAACCCGGACTGGGAGCAGAAGTGGCAGTCCTCCGGGCAGCCGCCGGTCTTGAGGCTGATTATGCCCTCGACCTCGACCTCGGGGCCGCACCACTTCATCCGTACGTCGTGCGCCAGGGCCAGCAGTTCTTCGAGGTGGTCGTCGCCGAGGCGGAGCACCTCGAGGGTCTGCTCCTGGGTCAGGCCTTCGCCGCGGTCGAGGACTTGGTCGCGGGCTACCTCAAGGATCCCGGGGGTGGCGGACGGCGGGGTGGCTGAGTAGGTGTCGACGGAAGCCTGGGTCACTGCACGAATCCCTTCGGTCGGCCGAGGTGGCCGGGCAACTTGAACGGTGTTCAGGCTAGGATAGACGGGACAGTGAGTCAAAACACTGCGAGCCGGGTACGTCACCCGCGACGGGGGCCACACGGGGCGCCGACGGTAACCTGCGTAGCCACGACGGCGGCCGCGAGCGCCGCCATCGGACAGGGAAGGAATTCGGGTGCAACTGCACAGAGCGGACGTGGTCGACGGCGCCGTCGCGATCCTCGATCAGTACGGTCTCGCCGACCTGACCATGCGCAGGCTGGCCGGCTCGCTTCAGGTGCAGCCCGGCGCGCTGTACTGGCACTTCCCCAACAAACAGGCTCTGCTCGGCGCGGTCGCGGACAAGATCCTGCTGCCGATGGAAGACCCGATCGTCGCCACCGAATGGTCCGGCCAGGTCAGCGAATTGGCGCACCGGCTGCGCGACTGCCTGCTCGCCTACCGCGACGGCGCCGAATTGGTCTCGGCCACCTACGCGTCCAGGCTCACCACCAGCAAGGGCCGGGAACGCCTGGCCAGCGCGGCCATTCGCGCGGGCATGCCACGCCCCGAAGCCGAACTCACCTCGTTCACGCTGCTGTACTACGTCCTCGGCCAAACCGTCGACGAACAGTCCAGGATGCAGATGGATTCCGCTGGCGCCCTCCCCGACGACGAAACCCCGATCGACGAAACCCCCGACCCCACCGCACGTTTCGACTTCGGCCTGCAACTGTTCATCGCAGGCGTCCGCCACCTGCTCGGCTCCCGCGTCCGCTGAACTCGCCGCACATGTTCTAACCCGGGTGTTCTCCCGAAGACGAGGCGCGCTCAGGGCGATGTGCGCGGCCCACCGCGGAGCACCGGCGTGGGACAGCCTGTGCTCCTGCGGGACAGGCGGTTTCGGTGGCCCTGCGCCTCACTGGGCCAGGGCCGGGTGACGGGACCTGCCCGCCGGGCGCGGCAGGCCGAGGTGGTCACGCAGTGTGGTGCCGGTGTACTCGGTGCGGAACAGGCCGCGCTCCTGCAGGATCGGCACGACGGTCTCGGCGAACACCTCCAGTCCGCCCGGGTAGTACGGCGGCATCACATTGAAACCGTCCGCTGCCCCGCTACGGAACCACTCCTCGATGGTGTCGGCGACCTGTTCGGGGGTGCCGGCGAACACCCGATGCCCACGCGCACCGGCCAGCTTGTGCAACAACCCGCGTACCGTCGGCCGCTCGCGCTGCACGATGCCCGCGACGACCTGCAGGCGACTGCGGGCATTGTCGGTGACGTCACCGGCGTCGTCGAACAGATCCACCGGAACCGTCTCGTCGAGCGGAAGGTGACGCAGGCTCTTGCCGACGATGTTCTCCAGTTGCGTCAGACCGTATTCCGGCACGGTGAGCTCGTTGAACTCGCGCTCCAGCCGCTTGGCCGCCGCCTCGGTATCGCCGATGAACGGGCTGATGCCGGGCAGGATCTTGACGTGTTCCGGGTTGCGGCCGAAACCCTGTGCCTGCGCTTTGATGTCGGCGTAGAACGCCTGCGCGTCCTCGAGCCGCTGGTGCGCGGTGAAAATCGCCTCGGCGTATTTGCCCGCGAACGAACGGCCCTCGTTGGACGCACCCGCCTGCACGAGCACCGGATAGCCCTGCGGCGTGCGCGGCGCGTTGAAAGGTCCACGCACTCTCAAGTGTTCGCCGACGAAGTCGATCGGGTGGATCTTGTCCGGATCGGCGTATACCCCACTCTCCTGGTCCAGCAGGATGGCGTCGTCCTCCCAGCTGTCCCACAGCGCGACCACGGCATCGACGAATTCCCGTGCTCGTGCATATCTTTCGGCGTGGTCGGGATGCTTGTCGAGACCGAAGTTGGCGGCGGCCAGGTCGGTTCCGGTGGTGACGATGTTCCAGCCTGCCCGGCCGCGGGAGAGGTGATCCAGCGTGGAGAACAGCCGCGCCAGGTTGTAGGGCTCGTAGTAGGTGGTCGACGCGGTGGCGATCAGCCCGAGACGCGTTGTCGCCGCGGCGATGGCGGTGAGCAGGGTGATCGGTTCCAGGCCGGAGCCCGCGTTGTGCTTGACGTTGGTGCGCAGCGCGGGCCCGTCGGCGAAGAACACGGCGTCGAGTTTCGCGGCCTCGGCGGTGCGGCCGATCTCCTGGTAATAGTCGACGTCGTAGATCCGGCCGGGCTGGCTGTCGGGATGCCGCCAGGCGGCCTCGTGGTGACCGCCGGGGTAGATGAACGCGTTGAGGCTGAGCTGCCGCGGAGTACTCATGAGGCTTGCTTCTCTTCTACGTGGTGGCTCGGCAAGTGGTCGGTGCCGACGCCGAGGCTGGCGAGCAACAGTGACCGCTGCCGGACGAAGGCCGGATCACTGTGTGTGCGTGGATGTTCCAGGTCGATGCGCTGGTCGATGGCGATGCGGCCCTCGTCCAGCACGAGCACGCGATCCGCGAGCAGCACCGCCTCGTCGACGTCGTGGGTGACCAGCAAAACGGCGGGTCGGTGCTTGGCGCACAGGTCTTGCAGCAGCCGGTGCATCTTGATCCGGGTGAGCGCGTCGAGCGCGCCGAACGGTTCGTCGGCCAGCAGCAGCTCGGGCTCCCGCACCAGCGAACGAGCCAGCGCGACCCGTTGCTGTTCGCCGCCGGAAAGCTGCCTGGGCCAGGCCTTTTCCCGACCCGCAAGGCCCACCTCGGCGAGCGCGGCGCGACCGCGCTCGGCGGCGCCGGGCCCGCTCAGGCCGAGGGTCACGTTGTCGAGCACGCGAATCCAGGGCAGCAGCCGCGAATCCTGGAACACCACCGCACGTTCGGCGGGGACCGTCAGTTCGCCCGAGCCAGGGACGGCGTAGTCCAGTTCCGCGAGCGCCCGCAGCAGCGTGCTCTTGCCCGAACCGCTACGCCCGAGCAGGGCAACGAATTCCCCGCGCGCGATGTCGAGATCTATGTCGCGCAACACGACCCGTTCACCGAACCCGCGCCGCAATTCCCGCGTGCGGACGACGCTCAGTCCCCCAATGTCTGTCGCCATGACAGCGCCTTCCTTTCTACCGCGCGCACGGCGAGATCGCCGAAAAGTCCGAGCAGGCCGTAGATCACGAGCCCGACCACGATCACGTCGATCTGCCCGTAGGTGCGGGCCTGGGTCATCAGGTAACCGATGCCGCTGGTGGCGTTCACCTGCTCCACCACCACCAGCGCCAACCAGGCGATGGTGACCGCGAGCCGCAGTCCGGTGAAGAAGCCGGGCAACGATCCGGGCAGCGCGATCCGGCGAATGAAACCCCAGCGCGAAAGGCCAACCGTCTGTGCGAGTTCCACATATCTGGAGTCGACACTGCGTAAGTAGGCGTGCGTGTTCAGATAGATCGGAATCGCCACGCTCGTCGTGATGACGACCAGCTTCATCTCCTCGCCGATGCCGAACCACACGATGAACAGCGGGATCAACGCGAGCGTCGGAATCGCGCGCTTGATCTGAATCGGCCCGTCCACCAACGCTTCACCGATCCGGCTGAGGCCGGCGACCATCGCGAGCACCAGCCCGATGAGGACACCGATGGCCAGTCCGATACCGGCACGCTGCACCGAGGTGAGCAGATTGGATTGCAGCCGACCGTCCGAGATCAGGTCACCGGCGGTCGCGGCGACCGTCCACGGCGCGGGCAGCGTCTCCGGATCCAGTGTGCCGGAGGCGGATCCGAGCACCCAGGCGAGGATCAACAACGTCGGCCCGATGGCGGCACCGAACGGAATCGGTCGTCCCGGTCCGAGCCGTGGCCGGGCGGGCTTGCGTTTGGCCAGCACTCGCGCCGGTGCGTGATGGCGGCCGAGCCGGTGCCATACTCCGGCGTCCAGCGTGGCCATCAGCGTTCCTTCGGTGCGAACGCGGCGCCGCTCGCGGTAACCGCCTCGGTGATCGCGGCGTCGAAACGCACATCGAAGCCGTTGGCCGCCTGTACCTTCTTCGGCAGCTCACCCGCCTTGCCGATGGCGTCGATGGTGGCCTGCTGCCGGTCGATGAGCTGCTGATCCAGGTGCGGGAAAACGAAGGTGCCCAGCGAATCCACGATGCGCTTGGCGTCCTCGGGACTGACCTTTTGGTTCTCCACGTAGTACTTGCGCGCCCACTCCTCCTGATGGGTGTTGGACCATTGGAAGGCGCGCACGAAGGCGCCGACGAGGGCACGCGTCGCGGCGGCCTTGGCGGGATCCTGAACCACCGCCCGGCGCGCGTACAGGTAGCCGAGGCCACCGTAGATTCCGGTGGTCTGGGCATCCGGGATCAGCGAGGCGCCCGGAGTCCGCAGCAACCGAGTGACATTCGGCTCGACCAGCGGCGCGACGTCGACCTGTCCGGTGCGTACCGCGTCGAGGAACTCCGCGAGCTGCAGCCGGGTCAGTTGTACGTCACCGGGTTTCAGCCCGGCACCGGCCAACGCGCGCAGCACCGCAGCCTGCTGCGCGGTGCCCTCGGCGTAGGCGATCTTCTTGCCCTTCAGATCGGCGAGCGTGGTCACCGATTTACCCGGTGCCACCGCGAGTTTCAGTGCGGTGGGGCTGGTCTGGTAGGCGGCCACGATCGGCACGTCCTGCCCGGCGATCAGCGCGTGGATCGGCGGCACGTCGCCCACCGGCGCGACGTCGGCCGCTTCCGCGCGGAAGGCTTCGAGGATGGCCGGGCCGCCGGTGAAGTTGGCGAACTCGACCTTGAACGGCAGCTTGTCCAGCTCGCCGGACACCCGGAGCACCTGCTGCAGCCGCTCGGACTGGTCGGCGACAACCAATTTGGTTCCAGCTGGAACTTCAACGGGCAGTGGCGTGTCCGCGGCGACGGGACCGACCGGCTTGTCCTTGTTCGCGCAGCCGGTGAGTCCGAGGGTCGCAACGGTAGCCACGGCGAGCAATGCGGCGGTGGTGCGGCCATGGCGGCCGAACAAGAACGTGCGGGGTCGGTACATACACGGATTCAAACAAGACAAAAACGGCCCGAACACCGTTTGTCTCAGGCTGGTTCGAACTGCTCTACCAGGCGGCTACCTCGGCGCCGCCGCGAGCGGCGCATCCCGGACCTGCGCCTGGAAGCGCTGGATGAACGGCACTATCTGCTGTTCGATGAACGTGTTGTATTCGCGCGGGCGCTGCATCGGGTTGGCGTGCCCGGTGTTTCGCGCGAGCACCACCGACAGCGTGCCGTCCACGCCGCCGGACTGCTCGATCAGCACCCGATGCGAGTACTCGACATCGACCACCCGGTCCGCGTCCGGATCGCGCGGGCGGATGAAAACGATGGCGGGACGCGGCTTTCCGTCGGCGGGCGCGGCCAGCGCCCGCAGATCGTTCGTCGCACCACCGGCCACGATCGCGGTGAACTGCGCCTCGATCAGCCCGTTGCTCGCCGCGTTGCGCGAGAAGATCTTCTCCCGCAACACTTCCCGGAGCACCTCGCCGAGCTTGGCGAAGCGGATGCCGGGCGGCACGCCATCGCCGCCGTGCCAGACGAAACGGTCGCGGCGCGCATAGGTTTCCACCGCGAGCCGCAACAGCCTGCTCTCGCGCGCACCGGGCAGCCAGCGCATCCAGCGCACCATGTCCTCGCCCGCGCCGCGGCTCTCTGGACGGACCGCGTTCAGGTCCACCGGGGTGCAGTCCAGGATCACCCCGACCAGGCGGCGATCGCTGTCGAGGTGCACGTGTTTGGCGACCTCCAGCGCGATCACGCCGCCCATGGAGTGCCCGACCAGCACGATGTTCTTCAGTCCGGACAGCTCGGCGGCGCGCACGATCAGGTCGGCGATCACCTTGGTGTCGATACCTTCGTTGTCGTAGCGGATGGCCCACACCACGCCCATGCCGCGCAGCGAGGGCAGGGCGGCGGCGGTCGCGCTGGCGTCCAGGCCGCCGAGGCCGACCATGTCCACCACCACGGTGTCCCAGTTCTTGGGATCGGTGGGCGGGGCGACGGGCAGGATCGCGGGGTCGGTGCGGGCCAGGCGCGCTTGTTCGGGTGCTACGTCGAAGGTCAGGTACTGGGCGAAGACGACCAGTACGGCGGCGAGCAATACGACCACCCGCAGGACTGCCGACCTGGTCCGGCGCAACGTCTTCCACTCGTGCCACAGGTTGGTGTCCCGTAGCCGGGTTTTGCGTCGCGCGTCGTCCCAGTCCGAGACAGTGGACGGGTGCCGGTCGTCGAACGGCGACATCTATCCCACCGTACGTAAGGGGATGGACGGCTGCCATTCCACTCGCGACCCGGCGGCGGGTGTTAACCCGACCGACCGGTAGAGTTCTGCCGTCATCCCTGGCAGGTGCGAGAATCCGGTGCAATCCCGGAACGGTCGCGCCACTGTGATCGCCCTCACGGCGAGAGTCAGACCTCCCCTGCCGGACAACTCTGGAGAGGCCGCGACTTTGCCTGTGGAGCACTACCGATGAGCCGCGTCCGCGCAACGCTCATCTTCCCGGTCCTCGGGGCGCTGCTGGTCTGCGCGATGATTCTCGCGACCGGTTTCGGCGCGGAAACCCTGCCGGTCTCTTCGGTGTTGGAGGTGCTGCGGCACCGCGTCACCGGGCAGACCCCGACCGACTTCGGCCTCGACACCATCGTGTGGCAGCTGCGGGTGCCGCGCACGGTGCTCGCCGCGATCGTCGGCGCGGGGCTGGCGCTGGCCGGGGCCGCCATGCAGACCCTGGTGCGCAATCCGCTCGCCGATCCCTACCTGCTCGGGGTGTCCTCGGGCGCGGGTGTCGGTGCGGCGGCGGTCATCACCTCCGGGCTGTTCGCCGGTGCCGGGGTGTGGGCGTTGTCCGGCGGGGCGCTGGCCGGCGCGTTCGTCGCGGCGGGGCTGGTGTTCCTGATCGCGGTCGCGCAGGGCGGACTGACACCGCTGCGGCTGGTGCTCACCGGCACCGTGCTCGGCTCCGCGTTCGCCGCGTTGAGCAGCTATCTCATCTTTCGCCGCCCCGACCCGGCGGCCGCCCAATCGGTGTTGTTCTGGTTGCTCGGCAGTCTCGCGGGAGCCGACTGGACGCGAATCGCGTTGCCGCTGAGCGTGGTCGCGCTCGCGGGTATCGCGCTGCTCCTCGCGAGCGGCTGGCTCGACGCGCTCACCGTCGGTGCCGATACTGCCGCGTCGCTCGGCGTCCCTGTCAAAGAACTGCGCATCGGCCTGTTCCTGCTGCTCGCGGTGTTGGTCGGGGTGCTCGTCGCGGTGTCGGGCGGCATCGGCTTCGTCGGCCTGGTGGTGCCGCATGCCGCTCGCCTGCTGGTCGGCCCGCGCCACCGCAGCCTGTTGCCCGCCTGCGCCCTCTGTGGCGCGCTGTTCCTCGTGGTCGCCGACGCGGCAACTCGAATCCTGGTCCGCCCCACCGAGATCCCGGTCGGCGTGCTGACCGGCCTGATCGGTGCCCCCGCGTTCCTGATCCTGATGGGACGACGACGTTATCGGTTCGGTGAATCATGAACGGCCGCAACCACCGTCAGCCGGACGCCCACCAACCCGAGCACGGTCGCGCCGCCGGAACTCTCGAGAGCTCCGCGGGTGGGCTGTACGCAACCGTGTCGAATGAGTGTGGGACGAAGGCGGACGGAGAGGCCGAAACCCGCGGTGATGCCGGGACGTTGGAGGTGCAAGGGCTCGCGTGTGCCGCTGGGCGACGGACCGTGGTCACCGACGTGACCTTCGCGATCCAGGCCGGGGAGACGATCGGCATCGTCGGGCCGAACGGCACGGGTAAGACAACGCTGCTGCACACCCTTGCCGGAGTGCGGCGACCGGTGCGCGGGCAGGTGATCGTGAACGGCCAAGTGCTGCACGAATTGTCGTCGCGGCGGCGGGCGCGAACCGTGGCGATGGTGGCCCAGGACGAGCGCCCGCCCGCCGACCTGCGCGTGGGCGAGGTGGTGGCGCTGGGACGCACACCATACCTGCCGCCGTGGGGTGCCGGTTCGCCGCCCGAACAGCAGGTTGTCCAGGAGGCGCTGGCCACGGTCGACCTGGCCGGATTCGCCGACCGCCCGGTCCACCGACTCTCCGGTGGCGAACGCCAGCGCGTACTGCTTGCCCGCGCACTCGTGCAGAACACCCCGGTCCTGCTCCTCGACGAGCCGACCAATCACCTGGACATCACCCACCGCCTCGAACTCCTCGCCCTGGCCCGCACCCTGAACCGCACCGTCGTCATGGCACTGCACGACCTCGCCCTGGCCGACCGCTACTGCGACCGAATCCTGGTGCTGCACAACGGCACCGCCCATGCTCTCACTCCGCCCGCCACCGCGTTGGCCCCCGAGGTGGTCGACCGGGTCTTCGGCGTCCGCGCCCTCCGCGTCCCGCACCCCGAAACCGGCGACCCCCACCTCCTGATCACGCCCCGCGAGCCGGCCCAATGACCCCGGTCGCCCAGACGTGGCTGACAACTGACCAGGACAGCACCGCCCGCCCTTCGCGATCCGACTCAGGCATATCCCGCCGATCGCACCCACGCCCCGGCACCCCCACTGGCGGGACCGCACAGCGGACCTACCCACTACTCGCCACCGCCACATACCACTGGCCCCCGCCCCAGCACGCCCACGAACGAGACCTCACGGCAGAACTCCCCGCGATTCGCCGCCACCATGTCCACTGGCCCCCGCCCCAGCACGCCCACGAACGGGACCTCATGGCGGAACTACCGGCGATTCGCCGCCACCATGTCCCGCTCGCACGCGTCCGGCGCGCGGCGTCCGGCGCGCGGCGTCCGGCGCACGGCGGTCTTTGTCGCGATCGGCGCAGCTGCGTCCCGTTGGCGGATGACTACTCGAACTGTTGGTTTCCTCGAGAGGCGAATTCATGAAGCACACTTTCCGAGTGTTGGTCGCGGTCGCACTGGCCGCTGCGGTGGCCGGGTGTAGCGCGCAGAAGACGACCGCGGGGGATCTCACGATCCGCAATTGTGATGTGGACGTGCGGTTTCCGGCGCCTGCGAAGCGGTTGTTCGTCAATGACGGGAACATGATCTCGATGGCGCTCGCGCTCGGCGCGCAGGACCAGGTGGTCGCGGTGTCGAGTGTGCAGCGGGACGCGGACACGTTGCGCAGACACTACGGGCCGGTGGTCGATCAGTTGAAGTCCGTTGCGCCGGAATACCCTTCGCGGGAGACCGTGCTGGCGCAGGGGCCCGATGTGATGGTCGCGGGGTGGAACTATGGGTACGACGAGGCCAAGAATCTCACCCCGGAGTCGTTGAGCAAGGCTGGAATCGCGGCTTACACACTCACCGAAAGCTGCCGTCAGCACAATGGCGAGCGTCCGCGCGGCATCGTCGAGCCGTGGACCGCGCTGCGTGACGACCTCACCAACCTCGGCGCCATCACCGGACGCACCGACCGTGCCGCCGCGGTCACCGCCGACCTGGACCAGCGGCTCGCGGCGTTGAGCGGCGCACCGCAGGCCGAGCGCAAGCCGACCATCTTCCTGTTCGACAGCGCCACCGACTCGCTGATGTCCAGCGGCAGTTTCGGTGCGCCGCAGGCGATTCTGGACGCCGCGGGTGGCCGCAACGCGCTCGGCGACGTGCCCGACACCTGGACCAGGGTGTCCTGGGAGCGCCTGGCCGCCGCCGACCCCGACGCCATCATGTTCGTCGACTACCCGCCGCAAACCTTCGCTCAGAAGGTCGACGCGCTACGCGCCAAGCCCGGCGTCAACCAGCTCCGCGCCGTCACCGCGGGTCGCTTCCTCAACCTCCCCTACGCCATGTGGACCAGCGGGCCGCTCAACATCGACGCCGCCGAACAGATCCGCAAGCAGCTCGAACGCTGGAACCTCGTCCCCGCCTCCCCCATCCAGCCCCGCACCGACGACACCATTCGCTGACGCGCCACACCATTCAGCCCGCCGCGTAGAGGTTCGCTGGATGCGCACGTCTTGCCATTGAATTCGTGTGCGCGCCGAGGATCTGTGCGCGGCATACGGCCGAGCTACCGCTACCCGACGGTGCCTGTTTCGGCGAGGGTGGCGAGCTTGGTGAGGGACATGCGGTAGCCGAGTTCGTTGTCTTCCGGGGCGACGCCGTCGGGCAGCCCGGCGTGCACCGCGTCGATCTCGGTGCCGCCCTCGATGTCGGTGAGGGTGTAGGTGATGGTCTGCTCGCCGCGCATGGCCGGATCGTCGGTCTCGAACTCGACGATCTGGACCACCTGTTCGTCCGGCACCAGCCGCGCGAAATGCCCGTGGAAGGTGTCGGTCTGCGCGGTGGTCTTGCCGGTGCCGGTCGGCTCGTCATAGGTGAGCGAGATCCGGTAGACCCCGCCTTCGCGTGCGTCGAACTCGTGCACCTCGCTGGTCATCCCGGTCGGCACCATCCATTGGCGCACCGCCTCGGCGTCCAGCAGCAGCCGGTAAACGGTGGCCCGCGGCGCCCGCACCTGCCATCGAATCCTGGTCGTGGTCACCGGGCAACGATAGATCGCCCGGCGCACACGGTCAGCCGAACGGGGACCAGGTGCGGGTGAACCAGTGGGGGGCCGCGGCGGTGAAGCGGTCGCGATCCAAGGAACCTGTGCCTGCGGGGATGGCGCCGACGAGGTCCACGCCGGTGACGCGAGGGAGGTCGACGCGGTTGCATTCGGCGGCGAGGTCGGGGGTGGCGGGCCATGAGCCGATGACCAGGCCCGCGCATCGGACGCCCGCCGATTGCAGTGCGCGGGTGGTCAGTTCGGTGTGGTTGAGGGTGCCGAGACCGGCTGCGGTCACCAGAAGGACTGGAACGTCGAGCTTTTGGGCGAGGTCGAGCAGGGTGAAATCACCGAGCCGGACCAGTAGTCCACCCGCGCCCTCGACCAGGGTGAGATCGGCGTCGCTGAGCGCGTCTATCCCAGCGACGGTTTCGGCCAACGTCAGCTCGGGCAGTCCCGCACGACGGGCGGCGGTATCGGGTGCCAGCGGGTCCGGGTAGCGCGCGAGTTCGAGGTTTCGCGTGATACCGGTGAGGCGCTCGATTTCGGCGAGATCGCCGGGTTCGCCTGGGGCGACACCGGTTTGCCCCGGTTTACACACCGCCACGGACTTACCGTCGGCCGCTGCCATCGCGGCGACGGCCGCGGTGACGATGGTCTTGCCGACGTCGGTGGACGTTCCGGTGATCAACAGCACGCTCATGCGCGCACCACATCCAGCCCACGCGCCTGGACCAGCACGTCGCCGAGAACCGTTGCGATGGTGTCGAGTTCGGCCGGAGTGAGACTGGCCCGGGCGGTGAGTCTCAGCCGCGACGTCCCCTCCGGCACCGCCGGCGGGCGGAAGCAACCAACGTCGAGACCACGCGCCCGGCACGCCTGCGCCGCGTCGAAGGCGACCTGCGCCTTGCCGAGCACGACCGGCACCACCGCCGAATCCGGCACCGGCACAGCGGCAATCCGCGCGATGTCGGCAGCGCGCTCCAGCACCCGGCCCGCCAGCTCAGGTTCACGGCGCAACACCCCGAGTGCCGCACGCGCCGCACCGACGGCGGCGGGTGCGAGGCCGGTATCGAAGATGAAGGTGCGTGCGGCATCGATCAGATGCGCCCGCACTCGCGCACTGGCCAGCACAACACCGCCTTGCGCGGCAAGGGATTTCGACAGGGTCGCGGTGATCACCAGATCCGGCGCCCCGGCCAAGCCGAGCTCGTGCACCAGCCCACGCCCGCCGTCGCCACGCACCCCGAGCCCGTGCGCCTCGTCCACGACCAGCACCGCGCCGCGCGCCCTGGTGACCCGGTGCAGCTCGACAAGCGGCGCGAGATCGCCGTCGGCGCTGAACACCGAGTCGGTGAGCACCAGCGCCCGCTCCTCGGTTCGCGCGGCAAGCAGCCGATCGACCGCGTCGGCGTCACCGTGCGCCGCGACCTCCACCCGAGCCCGAGACAGCCTGCACGCGTCGACAAGTGACGCGTGACTACCCGCATCGGAGACCACCAGCGCGCCCCGCCCCGCCAGCGCCGTCACCGCGCCGAGATTGGCGGCGTAACCGGAGGCGAACACGAGACCTGCTTCGGCACCGACGAATTCGGCGAGTTCGGCCTCCAACAGCTCATGATCGGTAGTCGTTCCGGTGACCAGCCGCGACCCGGTCGACCCGGCACCCCAGCGCCGCACCGCCTCGATCGCCCCGTCGATCACCTCGGGATGGCGGACCAGCCCGAGATAGTCGTTGGAGGCGAGGTCGATCGACGGCGAACGCGCCGCACGGGGGCGTAGTTCGCGGCGCAACCCCGCGGCCACCCGCGCGGACGCCCGCTCATCCAACCAACTCAACGGATCGGTAGTCACAGCTCCGCAGCATACTTGAACGCCGTTCAAGGTGCATAGCCCCGAGCCATCACCTCAGCCCATGAACCAGTTCGGCGTGTCGAATCGGAACACCTCACCCGGCGTCACGGTGCGCAGATCCTGTTCGAGCCGAGCCAGCCGGTCCACCCCCAGCTGACCCGCCCACCGATCATGAATCCGGTCGAAGAAGGTTTCACCGCCATCGTCACCGCGCAGGCGGGCGTGCCGGGCAGGCGACACCATGGTGATCGCCAGAACTGCCACCGGCTCGCAGCCGGACGCACTGACGTATCCGCGCTCACCCCGCCAATGTCGGGAGGCCCGGGAGCACTGTCAACCGAGTTCCGCTGAGCGGACCTGAGCTTCGACCGCGGCGCGCATCCCGGCCGTGATCGCCGCGACGTCCTCGGCGGTGCTGATGAACGGCGGCATGGTGTAGACGAGATTCCGGAACGGCCGCAGCCAGACTCCCGCGTCGACGGCGGCGGCGGTCGCGGCGCGCATGTCCACCGGGCGGTCGAGTTCGATCACGCCGATCGCGCCGAGCACCCGAACCTCGACCACGCCGGGCTGCCCGCGTAGCGGCGCGAGGCCCGCTTCGAGCCAGGATTCGATCCGCGCCACGTCGCCGCGCCAATCCCCGGCCGTCAGCAGTTCGAGTGAGGCCACCGCCACCGCGCAGGCCAGCGGGTTGCCCATGAAGGTCGGCCCGTGCATCAAGCCGCCGTGTCCCGCGCTGATCGTTTCGGCGATCGACGCGGTGCACAACGTCGCGGCCAGGGTGAGGTATCCACCGGTCAACGCCTTGCCGACGCACATCACGTCCGGGCCGACACCCACCTGATCGGCCGCGAAAAACGTTCCGGTGCGGCCGAATCCGGTCGCGATCTCATCGAAGACGAGCAGCACCCCGTGCTTGTCACACAGCCTGCGCAGATCGGTCAGATAGCGCGGATGATGCCAGCGCATCCCGCCCGCACCCTGCACGACGGGTTCCACGATGACCGCCGCCAGCTCATCGGCGTTGGCGATGAGCATGCGCTCCAGTTCCGCCACATAGTCGGCCCGATAGTCGGCCGGCGGCATCGGCGCGAAAACCTGATCCGCGAGGACATCGGTCCACAGCGCGTGCATGCCGCCGGTCGGATCGCACACGCTCATCGGCGTGAACGTGTCGCCGTGATATCCGCCGCGCCAGGTGAGCAGCCTGCGCTTCGCTGGCCGGCCGAGCGCGCGCCAGTACTGCAGGCACATCTTCACCGCGACCTCGACCGACACCGAGCCGGAGTCGCAGAGGAACACCTTGTCCAGGCCGCCCGGCGTGAGCTCGACCAGCAGTTCGGCCAGCCGCGCGGCGGGTTCATGGGTGAGGCCGCCGAACATCACATGGCTCATCCGCTGCGATTGCGCCACCAACGCGGCGTCCAGCACCGGATGCCGGTAGCCGTGGATGGCGGCCCACCACGAGCTCATCCCGTCGATCACCTCGCGGCCGTCGGCCAGCGTCAGCCGCGTGCCGGCGGCCTCGGTGACGACCAGCGGTTCGGTCGTCGCCGGGAATCCGCCGTAGGGATGCCAGACGTGCTCGGCATCGATGGCGGTGATTTCGTCAGGGGTCAGTGCCACAGGAATCCTCGCGGTCGAGCGACGGCCCGGCACGGCGGGCTTGAACGCCGTTCAAGTTACCACCGGAGCTGGGCGCGGAACTCATCCGCGGCAATTCCCATCGTTCGATGGCCACCCTGGGTTATTCTTTGACTGAGTCAACGATCACCGCACGAAGGAGCCGTCGTGACCACTGTCGCCGCCACGGATATCGCCGCAGTCCGCGAATTCAACCGCCGCTACACCCGGGTCATCGGCGTGCTCCGAGAAGGACTGCTGGACAGCGAATATTCGCTCACCGAGGCGCGAATCCTGTTCGAGCTGGCCAACTCCGGGACCGTCGAGGTGGTAACCCTGCGCCAGACACTCGATCTCGACGCCGGGTACCTGAGCCGCATTCTGGCCAGCTTCGAGAACGCGGGTCTGGTAAACCGCAACCGCTCCGACAACGACGGCCGCCGCCAAGAGGTGCGACTCACCAAGCGCGGCAAGGAAATAGCCGCGGTTCTCGATCAACGCTCCAGCGCCGAAATCGGCTACCTGCTCAACGCCAAACCGCCCGCCGTCCGGGCCCGGCTGGTCACCGCGATGCAGACCATCCAGCAGATCCTGGACCACCCCGCCAACGCGGTGGCCGCGCCCCCTTTCGTGATCAGGGAGCCGAAGGCGGGCGACTACGGGTGGGTCATCGAGCGGCACGCCCGGCTCTACACCGACGAATACGGTTGGGACGGAACATATGAGGAGCTGATCGTGCGCATCGTCGCCGACTACCTGGCGGCACACGACGAGGAGCGCGAACGCGCCTGGATCGCCGAATCCGGCGGCGAGCCGGTGGGCAGCATCTTCTGCGTCGCCGAGAACGACACCACCGCACGGCTGCGCCTGCTCCTGGTCGAGCCCACCGCCCGCGGCCTCGGCGTGGGTGCCGCGCTGGTCGAGGAGTGCCTGCGCTTCGCGACGGCGGCCGGTTACCGCGAGATAGTGCTCTGGACCAACGACGTCCTCACCGCGGCCCGGCACATCTACAAACGCGCCGGTTTCGAACTGGCAGAGCAGAGTCCACACCACAGCTGGGGCGCCGACCTGATCGGTCAAACCTGGCGACGCTCACTGGGCTCGCCCGAATAACCGCCACCCAGCGCCTCGCGCACCAGCGCCAGCGCCTGCCGTAGACCAGCGAGGCCGTCGGCACCCAGACTCGCCGCGATCACCTGCTCGATACTCCGAATCCGTTGCGCCGCAATGCCGAGCGCGGTCTTGCCGGCCTCGGTCAGCACAACGAGCCGAGCCCGTCGATCGACGGGGTCGACCTGCCGCTCCAGCAGACCGCACCGCTCCATGTGGGTCACCAACTCCCCCATCGACTGCTGCGTCATCCCCGCCGACTCCGCCAGCGCGGTAATCCGCGAACCGCCCGGATCCAGATGACGGAAGACCGTGTAGTGCGCGGGTCGAAGCTGATCGTCGAGGCGGACGCGCAACTCCTGATTCAGTGCCCGCTCATAGGCAGCGGTCGCCTGGCTCAGCAGTTTGAGCAGGGAGGCGGGGGGATCGACCATTGACACAATATGAAGGTTACCTTTATATATTGGAGGATGGAAGACGGCACGACACTTACCTTCCGCAACGGACATCAGGTCACCCTCGTCGGCACCGGCGCCGACGAACAAGGCCCGTACCTGCGGCTGCGCCACACCCTGCCCCGGGCCGAACGGCAAGCGGGCCCGCATTGGCACCCCGCGCTCACCGAGCGATGGACCATTCGCCAGGGCCGCAATCGCTACCGGATCGACGGCGTCGAGCACGTCGCAAACCCCGGCGACACCGTGACGGCCCCCGCGGGCGCCGTGCACGAGTTCTGGAGTGAGACACCCGATACCGTGTTCGACCACGAGATCCGCCCGCCGCTGCGGCACTGGGAGATGTTCCGGCTCTGGCACAACCTGGACATGGCGGGTAAGACGACCCGCGGCCGCGTACCGCGCGATCCGCTCGCCCTGGCATTGCTGTGGGATTACCAGGACGGCTATCTGGCCGGGATCCCGCGCTGGGCGCAGCGCGTCGTACTGGGCGGACTGGCCCGCCTGGCGGTCCGGCTGAACTACCCGCGGCGCTGGCTGGACGCCCGCCCAGGTCCCTGCTGACACTGCCAGTCGCAACCACCCGCGCCGAGTAATAGGCGGCTGCCGCTAATGTCGTTGCTATGGCTCAGCCCGACGCAGCGTCCGGTGACGCGACACCACTCGGTGTGTGGCCCGGCACCGCTTACCCGCTCGGCGCGACCTACGACGGGGCGGGCACCAACTTCTCGGTCTTCTCCGAGGTAGCCGACGCCGTCGAGTTGTGCCTGATCGACCGAGACGGCACCGAGTCCAGGGTGCCCCTCGACGAGGTCGACGGGTACGTGTGGCATGCCTACCTGCCCGCGGTCGGACCGGGCCAGCGCTACGGCTTCCGGGTGCACGGCCCCTACGACCCGGCACACGGATTACGTTGCGACCCGAGCAAACTACTGCTCGACCCGTACGGCAAGGCGTTCGACGGCGAGTTCGACAACGATCCGTCGCTGTACACACACGGCCTCGACTCGCTCGGCCACACCATGGCCTGCGTGGTGATCAACCCGTACTTCGACTGGGGCACCGACCGCGCGCCGAACCGGCCCTACCACGAGACGGTGATCTACGAGGCGCACGTCAAGGGCATGACCGCCACCCACCCTGACGTGCCGGAAGAGTTGCGCGGCACCTACTCCGGCATCGCGCATCCGGCGATCATCGAACACCTGAAAGGCCTCGGCGTCACCGCGATCGAGCTGATGCCGGTGCACCAGTTCCTGCACGACAGCGTGCTGCTCGATCAGGGGCTGCGAAACTACTGGGGCTACAACAGCTTCGGCTACCTCGCCCCGCACAACGAGTACGCCGCCATCAAACGCGCCGATTCCGCGGTCACCGAGTTCAAGGCGATGGTGCGCGCGCTGCACGCCGAGGACATCGAGGTGATCCTCGACGTGGTCTACAACCACACCGCCGAGGGCAATCATCGCGGGCCGACCATCGGCTTCCGCGGCATCGACAACGCCGCCTACTACCGCGTCCTCGACGAAGACCCCTCGCACTACATGGATTACACCGGCACCGGCAACAGCCTGAACGTGCGGCACCCGCACACGTTGCAGCTGATCATGGACTCGCTGCGCTACTGGGTGCTCGACATGCACGTCGACGGCTTCCGCTTCGACCTGGCCGCCACGCTGGCTCGCGAGCTGCACGACGTCGACCGGCTGTCCACGTTTTTCGATCTGGTGCAACAGGATCCGGTGGTCAGCCAGGTGAAGCTGATCGCGGAACCGTGGGACGTCGGCGAGGGCGGCTACCAGGTCGGCAACTTCCCCAGTCTGTGGACCGAGTGGAACGGCAAGTTCCGCGACACCGTGCGCGACTACTGGCGCGGCGAGCCCGCCACGTTGGGCGAGTTCGCTTCTCGGCTCACCGGCTCCTCGGATCTGTACGAGGCCACCGGGCGCAGGCCGAGCGCGAGCATCAACTTCATCACCGCGCACGACGGGTTCACCCTGCGGGACCTGGTGTCCTACAACGAGAAACACAACGAGGCCAACGGCGAGGACAACCGCGACGGCGAGAGCTGGAATCGGTCGTGGAACTGCGGTGTCGAGGGCGACACCGACGACCCGCGGATTCTCGCGTTGCGCGCCAGGCAGAGTCGCAACATGCTGGCCACGCTGGTGCTCAGCCAGGGCGTGCCGATGCTCGCGCACGGCGACGAGATGGGCCGCACCCAGCACGGCAACAACAACGTGTACTGCCAGGATTCCCCGCTGGCCTGGATGGATTGGTCACTGATGCAGCAGAATTCGGACCTGCTCGAATTCACCCGCAACGTGATCGCGTTGCGCACCGAGCACCCCGTCTTCCGGCGCCGCCGCTTCCTCGACGGCAGGCCGGTGCGGTCGAAGGATCGCGCGCGCGACATCGCCTGGCTCACCCCGGAGGGCGCGGAGATGACCACCGCGGACTGGGACAGCGGCTTCGGCAAGTCGCTCACCGTGTTCCTCAACGGCAAGGGCATCCACGAACCCGACCCGCGCGGCGAGCGAATCACCGACGACTCGTTCCTGCTGTGCTTCAACGCCCACGACGAGGCCATTGACTTCACCCTGCCCAACTCCGACTACGGAACGCGGTGGGCGGTCGCGCTGGACTGCTCGACGCCGACCGGCCGGTCCGACGCGAACTACGCCGCGGCGGCGACCGTGCCGGTCGAATCCCGTTGCCTGCTGGTTCTTCAGCACGCCGGATGACCGCAACGCCTATGACCACACCGGAATCCACCGAGACGCACGTGACCGATCCGCTCTCGCTGCGCCGCACCCCGGCTCGGCCGACCACGATCCGCAGCACCTACCGGCTCCAGCTGCGTCCGGACGGACTCACCTTCAGCGATGCCAGGACGATCGCCGAATACCTGCAGCAGCTGGGCATTTCGCACCTGTACCTGTCGCCGATCCTCACCGCGGCGCACGGTTCGACGCACGGCTACGACGTCACCGACCCCACCACGGTGTCGGCCGCACTCGGCGGGCCCGCCGGGCTCAAGGCCCTGTCCGACGAAGTGCGCAGCCGCGGTATGGGTTTGATCGTCGACCTGGTACCCAACCATGTCGGGGTCGCCGATCCGCGACAGAACAAGTGGTGGTGGGACGTGCTGCGCAATGGCCGCGAATCCGCGTTCGCGCACTACTTCGACATCGACTGGAGCGCGGGCAACGGCGCGGGCGGCCGCCTGGCGCTTCCGGTGCTGCAGAGCGAGAACGACCCGGCGGCACTGACCGTCGACCGGTCCGGCTCGGAACCGATGCTGGCCCTGCATGATCTGCGCTTCCCCATCGCGCAGGGCACCGACGGCGACAACGCGCTGCGCATCCACGACAAGCAGCATTACCGGCTGGTGAGCTGGAAGGCGGGCGTGTGCACCTACCGCCGGTTCTTCGCGGTCAGCAGTCTCGCCGCGGTCCGTCAGGAGGACAAGGAGGTCTTCGAGGCGACCCACCGCGAGCTGGCCGCCTGGTGCGAGCACGACCTCATCGACGGCGTGCGGATCGATCACCCGGACGGATTGTCCTATCCCGCCGCCTATCTCGCGCGGGTGCGCAGGCTGATCGGCCCGAATCGGCTGCTGCTCATCGAGAAGATCCTGGCCAACCGCGAGCCGCTGGATTCGACGCTGCCGGTCGACGGCACCACCGGCTATGACGCGCTCGCCGACCTCGGCGGCGTGCTCATCGACCCGGACGGCGAGCAGGCGCTGACCGAGCTGTCCAAGCAGGTGGCCGGTCACGGCAGCGACCGCTCCTGGATCGGCGAGACCGAGCATCGCATCAAACGCGCGGTCGCGGAAAGCCTGCTGGCACCGGAGGTCCGGCGGCTGGTCGCCGCGATCAAGCGGGACGCGGGCGCGGAAAGTTTCGACACCATGGCGATGACCAACGCCACCATCGAGGTGCTCGCGTTCATGCCGGTGTACCGGGCCGACTACGCGCCGCTGGCCGGCATGATCGGCGCCGTCATCGCCGAGGTGGAGAAGCGCAACAGCGAACTCACCGCCCCGCTCGCGGTGCTGGTCACCGCGCTCGCCTCGGATGGTGAGGCGGCGGTGCGGTTCAGCCAGGTCTGCGGCGCGGTCACCGCGAAGGCGGTGGAGGACACCATGTTCTATCAGGCCGCCCGGCTGGTCTCGCTGCAGGAGGTCGGCGGCAATCCGGCGCGATTCGCGCACTCGCTCAACGAGTTCCACCTGTCCAACAGCGAACGCGCGCAGCGCTGGCCCGCCACCATGACGACGCTGTCCACGCACGACACCAAGCGCGGCGAGGACGTGCGTGCCCGCATCGGCGTGCTCTCCCAGGTGGCCGACACCTGGGCGCAGAGCGTCGAATCGTGGGAGGAGACCGCGCCGGGGCCGGACGGCGCGACCACACTGTTCTTGTTGCAGAACATGTTCGGGATCTGGCCCGCCGACGGCCGCCCGGCCGCGTCGGTGCCCGGCCTGCGCGAGCGGCTGCACAAGTTCGCCGAGAAGTCGATTCGCGAGGCGGGCACCAAATCCTCCTGGGAGGAGCCGGATGCCGAGTTCGAGTCCTCGGTGCACAGCTGGATCGACACGGTGATCGACGGCCCGGTCGGCTCCGAGCTCGGCGACCTGGTGCACGAGCTGGCCCCGCACGCGTGGTCGGATGCGTTGTCGCAGAAGCTGCTCCAGCTCTGCGGCCCCGGCATCCCGGATATCTATCAAGGCTGCGAGCTGTGGGAAGACTCCCTCGTCGACCCGGACAACCGGCGCCCGGTGGATTTCGCGGTCCGCACCGGCATGCTGCAATCACTCACCGGCACACCGGCTCTGGACACCACCGGGGCGGCGAAGATGTGGATCGTCGCGTACGCGCTGTGGCTGCGCCGGGAACGCCCCGACTGCTTCGTCGGCGGCACCTACCTGCCGTTGTTCGCCACCGGCGAGCAGGCGAGCAGGCTGGTGTCCTTCGCCAGGGGCCGGGTCGGCGCCGCGCCGGAGGTGATCGTCGCGACCACCAGGCACAGCGTCGACCTGGCCGAAACTGGGTGGGGCGACACGACTCTGGATATCCCGCAGGGGACCTGGACGGACCGGCTAACCGGCCACACATTCCAGGGCCGGGCCCGGCTCGAGAAGCTCTTCGGCAGGCTCCCGGTCGCGCTGCTCGTGCGCTGAGGCCGGGCTGACCTTCTCCAGCAGCTCCTCGGGGAGCATCCCACCGAACCGCGCGCGCCAGCGGCGCAGGTTGGGCGGGCGGTATTCGTCGTCCTCGTTGACCAGCGAGGCCAGCCGGATGCCTTGCTCGTGACCATTGGCCAGCTGGCGCCAGGAGTCCAGGTAGAACCGGGTGCTGCGCGGATGACGCAGGGTACGAAACACATTCAGGATGCGGTAGCCGATGCCGAGCGACGGATGCGGCCGCATGTGCTCCACCGCATCGGCGGCCCGGCAGGTTTTGGACAGCTCCGCGAGCCGGTCGCGATCGAAGGCGAGCCCGACGGACTCGGCCTCGCGCACCATCCAGCGCAGCGTGATGTCGGAGAGTCCGCATTCCTGGTAGCCGCCGCCGATGTCGCTGTGCACGCCCTCGAACCACACCTGCTTCACCCGTTGGAATCCCCTGCGGTACTTCACATTCGGCTCGACCGGCACCTCCCAGAGGCACGGCTCGAAGTTGCGCCGCCGCTCGTCGATGGCCAGCGCCTGCCTGGCGCAGTGCACGCTCGGTGCGAGTTTGACGTCGTGGAACTTGTACCGCAGCGAGGTCAGCCCCGGCACGCCGAGCGCGCCGACGGTGTCGAAGACGCCGAGGAAGTTGATCTTGGGCGCGACCGGGTGGCAGTTGTCCCTGCGGAAGTCGACCCATTCCTGCGGAATCGTGCCGTCTTTCGGCGGCACCTGCTGATGGATCGCCAACGCCTCCGGATACTTGCCGTTGATCATGGCCTCGGGTGTCAGGATCCCGATGCGGTCGATCAGGCTGGACAGGCTACGCGCCGTGAACGCACCGCGGCTGAATCCGAAGATGTAGATCTCGTCGCCCGGCTGCCAGTTCAACGCGAGATGCCAGTACGCGGACGACAGGTTCGCCTCCAGGCCCAGGCCGAACGCGCCACCCATCAGCCGGTCGGACAGGAAGCCGCGGGCACCGGGCCCCGACACGTAGGTGACCCACTGCTGGATCGTCTCCCCCAACGGACCGGGCGCGTCGTACCGGATCGTCTGGGCGATCTTGATGATGTTGGATACCGTGCTGCTCGACTCCGCTTTCCAGGTGCCGTCACAACATACGACCAGGCGTTTCATGGACCAGATCCTCCCGCCGGGCTTCTGCTGAAGCCCGCGTACTCGACTACTCGAATAATCGAGCGCGGGGTATACGGTGTTAATGAACTACGCCTGTTTCTAACGAGTAGCGAGCCGGATGGCGCGGCTCAGAGCCAGGTGGGCTCGCCGAAAACGGCTCCGGAATCGTCGACCTCGGGAGATTTGTAATCCACGTAGGCGTACTGCCGGAGGGTGACCGGGCCGGTGCAGGAGTTCACCTTGATATGGAAATCGCGGAAGCTGAGCTGAATCAGCTTGCCGGGAATCATGTCCTTCTCGGCGATCGCGACCTCGCCGACCTCGCCCGGCGCGAGGTTCAGGGTGGCGACCGGATTCGGATTGACGCTCGGCTGCTGCCCGATCACCAGGTCGGGCGTCGCGCCGAGGGTGCCCGCGCCGATGGTCACCGCGCAGCCGACGTGGTAACCGATCCGCAGCTTGCCCGCCGAGGCGCCCTCGACCTGGCCGTAGCCGATCGAACTGACCAGCGCCTCGCGGGTGGTGCCCATGAAGTTCAGCGGCGGGATCCGGTAGATGTACTCCTCCCGGCTGCCGATGGTGAACTTCATCGCGGCGCCGCCGCCCGGCGGGATGAACGACTTCTCGTGCGGGGGCATGCTGATCACCTCGGCGGTCGCCGTCGGTGCGAGGGCAGCAACGGACGCGCAGGTCACGGCGACGCCCGCCAATGCCTGAACGGTCCTTTTCACATTCGACCCCATAGCCCAGACCTTAGTAGCCGATCGCTATATCGTCGGCGTACGACACGGCAAAAACGGGCGCCGACCACTGCCGGGGCGGACGACTGATCGCCCGTCCAGCAGACCGCTACGGTGTGGAGATGCTCCAGGGACGACAAGCCGAACAAGCACAGATCGATCGGCTTCTCGCGGCGGCACGGGAGGGCCGGAGCAGCGCGCTGGTGGTGCGCGGCGAACCCGGCATCGGCAAGACGGCGCTGCTGGATTACGCAGCCGCCCAAGGCCTTCCGACGGTGCGCAGCGCGGGCATCGAATCCGAGGCCGAATTGCCCTTCGCCGGACTGCATCTGCTGGTTCGCCCCGGCATCGCGCTGCTGGACACGCTCCCGGACCGGCAGCGCGCCGCGTTGCGCGGGGCTTTCGGTCTGGCACAGCAGGATCCGGGCGATCGGATGCTGATCGGGCTCGCGGTGCTGTCGCTGCTGGCCGAGGAGGCGACCGACGGTCCGCTGCTCTGCCTGATCGATGACGCGCACTGGCTCGATCGCGCGACCGCGGAGGCCCTGCTGTTCGCGGCGCGCAGGCTCGACGCGGAAGGCGTGGTGATGATCTTCGCGACCCGCCAGGGCGCGGCGGTTTTCCCCGCGCCCGGCCTGCCCGAGCTGATCGTGCCGGGGCTGGCACCCGAGGCGGCCGCCGCCCTGGTGGACAGCCGCGACCCCGACCTGTCGCCGGTGCTGCGCTATCGGCTGCTCAGCGAGGCGGGCGGCAATCCGCTGGCATTGCGTGAGCTGCCCGCCGTGCTCGCGGCGGAATCGCCTGGCGCGGGCCCGAATCCGCTGCCGCTGACGCAGCGGCTGCAGGTCGCCTTCCACGGTCAGGTGAGCAGGCTGCCCGCGCGCACGCGGCTGTTGCTGCTCGTCGCGGCCGCCGCGAGCAACGCCGAGCTCGCCACGGTGCTGCGCGCGGGCGCCGCACTCGACGCGCAACTGGCCGACCTCGCGCCCGCCGAAGACGCCGGACTCGTGCACAGCGACGGCCGGACGCTGACCTTCCGTCATCCGCTGCTGCGCTCGGCGGTCTACCAGGGCGCGCCGCTGACCCAGCGCCTCGCCGCGCATCGCGCGCTCGCCGAGGCGCTCACCGCGGCCGAGGACGCCGACCTGCGGGCCTGGCACCTGGCCTCGGCGGCGACCGGACCGGAGGAAAACACCGCGGCGGCACTCGAACACACCGCGGATCGGGCGCGCGAGCGCAGCGGCTACCACGGTGCCGTCGCGGCCTATGAGCGCGCGGCCGGATTGAGTACCGTCCCGGCGGATCGGGTGCGCAGGCTGGTGCTCGCCGCCGAGACCGCCGGCGAAACCGGCCTGCCCGACCTGGCGCGGCAGCTGGCCGAACGCGCGGCGGCGCAGACGACCGATCGACTGGTGCTCGCGCGTCTCGATCTCGTCCGCGGTGTCGCGGAATTCGGTGCGGGCAAGCCACTTTCGGCGCATCGGCTGTTGCTGGGTGCCGCCGCGGTGGTGCGCGCGTCCGAGCCACCGCGGGCGGCCCGCATCCTCGCTCAGGCGTTGCACACGGCCTGGTATCTCGGCGAGCCGGAACTGGCGGAAGTGACCGAGGCACTGACGGCGCTCGCGCTGCCGGACAGCGAACCGCTGTCGTCCATCGCGCGGTACCTGGTCGCGGCGATCAATGGCCGGTTCACCGTCGACCTGCGGGTGGCCGCCGCCTCGGCACGGGAAGCGGGCGCGGACAGTCCGCGCGATCTGGTGCAGCTGTGCGGGATGGGTCTGGTGGTCGGGCAGGACGACCACGTCAGCGAGTTGGCGGGCGAGCTCGTCGCCGAATGCCGCGAGCAGGGCCGGATCGCCCTACTGCCGACGCTGCTGTTCTTTCGCGCCGAAGCCGAGGCCTTCCTCGGCAGGCCGGGTGAGGGCCGGATCGCCGCGACCGAAGGGTTGCGGATCGCGACCGACCTCGGGCACGGGCAGTGGATCAGCCAGCTGTCGGCCTACCTGGCATATCTGGCCGCGCTGGAGGGTCGGGCGGCTGAATGCCGGGAACTGGTCGACCGGGCACTCGCCGAGGAGTTCGGCGGAAGTAGCGCGCCCGGTGCGCCCTGGACGCACCTCGCGCTCGGCCTGCTGGAGCTAGGACTCGGCAAGGTCGACGGGGCGTTGGCCAGGCTGGAATTGCTGACGGTCGAGCCCGCGCGTCATCACGTGGCCGGCCGGCGTGCCCTGCCCGAACTGATCGAGGCGGCGGTCCGGCTCGGTGACCCGGCTCGCGTTGGCGACGGGTTGGACCGGCTGACCGAGTGGGCAACGGTCGCGCGCCAGGACTGGATCGAAGCGCTGACCTATCGCTGCCGGGCCTTGATCGACGACGCGAATGCCGAGCAGCATTACCTCGCGGCGTTGCGGCTCGGCGGCCGACCGTTCGAGCACGCCCGAACCCAACTGCTGTACGGCGAATGGTTGCGTCGCACTCGCCGCAAAGCCGATGCGCGAACCCAACTGCAACCCGCGCTGGAAACCTTCGAGCGCCTCGATGCTGTCCCATGGGCAGAGCGGACGCGTACCGAACTCGGCGCACTCGGCGTCGGCACGGCGGCCCGGCCCGCGCACGGTGTGCTGGCCGCGCTGACGCCGCAGGAACTACAGATCGTGCGATTGGCCGCGCAGGGCATGTCCAATCGGGACATCGCCGCGCAGTTGTTCCTCAGTCCGCGCACGGTCGGCCATCACCTGTACAAGGCGTATCCGAAGCTGGGCGTGCTCTCGCGAGGTGAACTCGCGGATCTTCCGCTCGACGCGAACTAGCCGGTTCGGTCGGCCGAGCGACGCGCGACGGCGAGCCCGACCACCCAGCGGCCCGCACCGACCGCGGCGGCGATCAGCACCGCCACCTGCGGCGAACCGATGATCAGCGCAAGGATCAGGCAGGTCACCAGCGCGGCGGCCAGCGCCTCGAGCTTGTATACCGGCCACGCGCTCCCCGCGATCTCAACTGTCGCGGAGCGGGCCGACGGGTGAACAACTGCCATCTAGTGAGGATATACGGACTACGAAGTTCGGGCTACCGAACTTCGTGTTGCCGGGAACACAGTCGGCTCCTGCCACGTTTTCGCAGTTATGCCACTGACAGGAGAATACGAACCGAGCCCGTACCCCATGGCCCGCGACCAGGTCGAAACCTATGAGAACTCGGGCGGCACCGAGGGCACCACGCACGAGGGCAAGCCGGTCATCCTGCTCACCACCAAAGGTGCGAAGTCCGGCAAGCTGCGCAAGATCCCGCTGATGCGGGTGGAGCACAACGGTGAATACGCGGTGGTCGCCTCGTTGGGCGGCGCGCCGAAGAACCCCGTCTGGTACTACAACATGAAGGCCGAACCGCACGTCGAACTGCGCGACGGCACCGTGAACAAGGACTACACCGCGCGCGAGGTCTTCGACGACGAGCGCCAGCTGTGGTGGGACCGGGCCATCGAGGTCTGGCCGGACTACATCGAGTACACCAAGAAGACGGATCGCACCATCCCGCTCTTCGTGCTGACTCCGCGAGACTGAGGACACGCCGCGCGTCGGATCATCCGACGTGAAGGCGGCTGATTCCGCCCACCACCGCCACCCGCCGCAGCAGCCCGACGCGGCGGGTGGCAGCATATTTCCGGTGTCCAATCCGCTTGATGTCATCGACGCACGGTCCACGTCCCGTCCCGCGCTGAGCGCGGACGAGATCGACGCTGCCGCCAAGCGAATTGCCGACATTATCGAGCCGACTCCGCTGCAGCGCAGCGAGCGGCTCTCGCGGCTCACCGGAGCGAACGTCTACCTCAAGCGCGAGGACCTTTCCGCGGTCCGCTCCTACAAGCTGCGCGGCGCCTACAACCTGGTGATGCAGCTGACCGAGAGCGAACGCGCCGCCGGTGTCGTCGCGGCCAGCGCGGGCAACCACGCGCAGGGTGTGGCGTTCGCCTGCCACGCGATGGGCATCAAGTGCCGCATCTACGTACCGACCACCACCCCCAAGCAGAAGCGCGACCGGATCCGGGTGCACGGCGGTGAGTTCGTGCAGCTGATCGCGGTCGGCGAAACCTACGATGCCGCCGCGTCGGCCGCCGTCGACGATGTCGAGCGCACCGGCGCGACCATGGTGCCGCCGTTCGACGACGTGCGCACCGCGGCCGGGCAGGGCACCATCGCGCCGGAAATCCTGGAGCAACTCGGCACCTCGCCCGACCTGGTCGTGGTACCGGTGGGCGGCGGCGGCTGCCTGGCCGGTGTCGGCACCTACCTGCGGGACCGGTCGCCGCACACCTCGATCCTCGGCGTGGAACCGGCGGGCGCGGCCTCGATGACCGCGGCGCTGGTCGCGGGCGGGCCGGTGACGCTGCCGGAGATCGACCCGTTCGTGGACGGTGCCGCGGTGCGCCGGATCGGCGCGGTACCGTTCGCGGCGATCGCCGGGTTCGGCGGCCGCGTGGTCTCGCATGCCTCGCTGCCGTTACTGACCACCACCGAGTCGCCAAGCGGCACAAGCTCTTTCCGGATGATGCAGGTCGACGAGGGCGCGATCTGCACGACCATGCTCGACCTGTACCAGAACGAGGGCATCATCGCCGAACCCGCGGGCGCGCTGGCCGTCACCGCGCTCAGCGAGCTCGCGGTGGAGCCGGGATCGACGGTGGTGTGCCTGGTCTCCGGCGGCAACAACGATGTGTCGCGCTACGGCGAGATCATCGAACGTTCGCTGGTGCATCGCGGCCTGAAACACTATTTCCTGGTGGACTTTCCGCAGGAGCCGGGCGCGCTGCGGCGCTTCCTGGACGAGGTGCTCGGGCCGGACGACGACATCACCATGTTCGAATACGTCAAGCGCAACAACCGCGAAACCGGTTCGGCGCTGGTCGGTATCGAGCTCGGCGCTCCGGATGGGCTGGGCGCCTTGCTGGAACGGATGGCCGAGTCGCCGATTCAGTGCGAGCGGCTGGAACCGGGCTCGCCCGCGTACCGCTATCTGACCTGAGCTAAGCCGCCGCCTCGCGCGTCTCCTCCATGGGGATGCGCCGGGTGGCGCGCAGGCAGTTCAGCAGCATCGGCAGCATCCAGAAGGCCGCCGACATGTCGTAGGACAGTTGGCCTGCGGACAGCCGGTTGTGCACGAAGCCGACCGAAAGACCAAGGCGCGGTTCGGCCCAGCCGAAGGAACCGCCGAGACCGATGTGGCCGAACCCGGCGCGGGCACCCGGCATCGGCAGCGAGTGGTAGCCGAGCCGCCAGAGCATGGGCGTATAGAACAGGGCGTGGTCGAGGCGGTACGTCTGAATTCGCCTGATCGCCTTGATGGTTCGCGGGCTGAGGTACTGACGGCCAGCCGTCACACCGTCGTTGGCGAGTGCGCCGTACATGGTCGCGAGCGCGGGCGCGGTGCACACGCCGTTGCCCGCGCCGAGCTCGGTGCGCAGAATCGGCGGTTGTTCCCCGGTCAGGATGGATTCCAGACCGGGCAGGAACAGGCAGCGGGTGGCCGCGCCCAAGGCGCCGGGGATTCGATGGCTGCGGCCCAATATCATTGCGCTGACGGGCTTTCCGATCAAGCTGAGCTGGGATCCGGCCAGTGGCGCGTAGCTGGTCGGCGCGTCCGGCGGCGGTGCGCCCAGGTGGATGCCGTCGATGCCGAGCGGGTCGGCGACCTCCGAGCGGAACAACTCACCCATGCTGTGACCGGTGATCGCGCGGGCAAGTCCGGCCATCAGCCAGCCGAAGGTGAGCGCGTGATAGGCCGGAACGCCAAGCAGGCGATCGGGTTTCGCGGCGGCCAGCCGCTGCTCCATCAGCTCGTGGTCCAGCACATCATCGAGGCCGATGGCGAGCGGACCGAGCGCGGACAGGCCCGCACTGTGCGTCATCGCTTGGCGCACGGTGATTTTGGCCTTGCCGTTGGCGCCGAATTCCGGCCAGTACTCGGCCATCGGCGCGGTGTAGTCGAGCAGTCCCCGGTCGGCGAGCCGGTGGATGACGGTGGCGGTGACGCCCTTCGTCGCGGAGAAGATGATCGACCCGGTGTCCTGGGTCCACGGGCTGGCGCCGGCGGATCCGGTCCAGATGTCGAGCAGCGGCTCGCCGTGCAGGTGCACCGCCAGCGCGCCACCCGCGCCGCGGCGGTGTCCGAAGGTCCTGGCGAAAGCGCGTACCAGTGGGGCGAATTCGGCGGTGGCGCTGCCACCCATCCCGGTCGGGATCGGCGCTAGATCCCCGGAAGCGACGTTGCTCATCTTTCTACGGTAATAGCGGCGGTCACACGCGGCAATGGATCTGTCTCGGACAGTGTTTTATCGTGACTTTCCCGCAACCGGATTCGGACGGGATGTCGGCTGTTCGCCGGGCCCGTTACCGGTCCGCGAGGATCGCGAACGAGTGCGCGGGAATCGTTGTCGCCGTCGGGCCTTCGGTCGGCGGCTCCCACGAGAGCAGCGAAAAACCGGTGACCGGCACGGTGACCTGGTCTTCGGACAGGTTGCACACCAACTTCAGCGTGCCGCGACGCACCACGATCCAGCGCGCGTTTTCGTCGTAGTCGACCGAGACGTGCGTCAGCCACGGGTCGGTGAGTTCCGGCCGTTCGCGGCGCAGAGCGAGCAACCTTCGATAGCAGGAAAGTAGCCGGATGTGGCGGGATTCTTCGAGCGCGGTCCAGTTCAGCTTCGAACGCAGGAACGTCGACGGGTCCTGCGGATCGGGAACCTCGTCGGAACTCCAACCATGCTCGGCGAATTCGGCCTTGCGGCCGGTCGCGGTGGCGGCGCCGATCACCGGGTCGGTGTGCGAGGTGAAGAACAGGAACGGGGTGCGCGCGCCCCACTCCTCCCCCATGAACAGCATCGGCGTGTACGGCGAGCACAGCACCAACGCCGCTTTGATCGCCAGTTGGCCGTCGTTGAGGTAGTCGCTCGGGCGGTCGCCGATGGCGCGGTTGCCGATCTGATCGTGGTTGCAGGTGTAGGCGAGCAAGGCGCTGCCCGGGATCACCGCGGTGTCGATCGGGCGGCCGTGAGTGCGGCCACGGAAGCTGGAAAACGTTGCGGCGTGGAAGAATCCGTGCGTCAACGTGTGGGCCAGGCAGCGCAGTGAGCCGAAATCGGCGTAGTAGCCCTGCCGTTCGCCGGAGACCGCGGTGTGGATCGCGTGATGCAGGTCGTCGTTCCACTGCCCGGTCAACCCGTAACCACCGGCGGCGCGCGGCGTGATCAGCTTCGGGTCGTTGAGGTCGCTTTCCGCGATCAGCGTGAGCGGCCTGCGCACGTGCGCCGCGAGACGCGCTGTCTCGGTGGCGAGTTCGGCGAGCACATGGTTCGCGGTCCGATCGACCAACGCGTGCACCGCGTCCAGTCGCAGCGCGTCGATATGGAAGTCCCGCAACCACCGCAACGCGTTGCCGATGATGAACCCCCGCACCTCATCCGAATCGGGCCCATCCAGATTCAGGCTCTGCCCCCAGGTATTGCGACCTTCGGTGAGATAGGGACCGAAGCGCGGCAGATAGTTCCCGGAGGGCCCGAGATGGTTGTAGACAACGTCCAGCGCTACCGCCAACCCCCGCGCATGGCAGGCATCCACGAACCGTTGCAACCCATCCGGGCCGCCGTAAGGTTCATGCACCGCGTACCAGAGCACACCGTCGTAACCCCAGTTGTGTGCGCCGTCGAACGCGTTCACCGGCATCAACTCGACGACGGTGACCCCGAGATCGACCAGATAATCGAGCCGCTCGATCGCCGAATCGAAGGTGCCGTCCGGGGTGAAGGTCCCCACGTGCATCTCGTAGAACACCGCGCCGGCCAACGGCCGCCCGGTCCACCCCGAGTCCGTCCACACCGACCGATCGAGGGTGTGCACCGCCGACCGCCCGTGCACGCCGTCCGGTTGCCGAGCCGAGCGCGGGTCCGGCAGCACCGCCGGATCGTCGTCCAGCAAAAACCCGTACCGAGCCCCATCGTCAGCAGCCACCTCCGCCTGCCACCAGCCGCCCCCGCCTCGCCCCATCGGGTGGACGACACCCGCCACATCCACTCGCACCTGCTCCACCCGCGGCGCCCACACCTCGAACAAGGTCACCCCGCCAGCATTCCACGCAGCCTGGCCCGGCGCCGCGCAACCCGACCGCTCAGGAGGCGATTGCGCGCATCCAGCGATGACGTCTGTTGGTCATTACAGTCGACTGCTAGCTTCTGATCGATGATCCTGGCCCGCCATGGTGTCGGCGCTCGATACCGCAATGAGGAGGTCTTACGGTGCGGTCGGTGACCAAGCAATCGACGATGGTGTCGCGAGCGGTGCTGGGGCTGTCGCTGGCCGTGGCGCTCAGCGGATGTGGCGCCGATGGTGCGAACGACAACAGCACCACACAGCAGCGCTCGACTGTCGCGGTGACAACGACCGGCGCTGCTTCGACAACGACGCCTGCCGGAGCCGAACCCACGGATCCGGCAGGCGTCCAGTCGGCCGGGGCGACCTACACGGTGCGAAAGGTGGAGGTGCCCAACGGTGTCGGCACCTCCGGCGTTGCGGCATCGCTGGAGTTGTCCGGCGGCGATCCGCGAGTGGCCGAGGTTTTCAATCGCGGTGTGCGGACGTTCATCCAGGAGCAGGTGGACACCACCAACCGCAGCGGCGACTCGCGCCCACACTCCGTCCGATCCGCCGGCCGGATCCTCTCCACCGACAGCACCATCAGCGAAGTGCTGTCCGGCCTGATCAGCTACCAGGGTGAGGCGCATCCGTTCAAAATCCTCGCCACCATCACCACCGACAGCCGCGCGGCCGCACCCGTCTTGATCGGCGACCTGTTCACCGACCGCCAGGCCGGGATCACCGAACTGGCCGCGGCCGCCACCGAGGCAACGAAGCAAATCCATCCGCAAATAGCCGACAACCCCGCCATCACCACCGCGTTGCAGCCGACAGAAAAGAACTTCGCGAACTGGGTCCCCACCCCGACCGGCGTCCAGATCTACATCGATACCGGCCTCTATGTGTACGGCTACCCCTGCGTGGAGATCCCCTGGTCCCGGTTACGACCGGTACTCGGGCCGACCATGCGGGCCGTCGCCGAGAAGGCACCCGACGCACCCCCGGCATCCTGCAGTGGGGTGTAGTCGATGTGACCCGAATGGCGAACGATTGCGGTGACGGGACCGCCGTTTCGGATTCGACTGCCCGATCAGCCAGAGGCACGCCGCGGCGGATCGCGAACAACCCGCGACACACACGCCGGGGTCTACGCCAACACCGTCCGATGATCGGGATCGAGACACCCGCACCCGCTGGGCGGCCAGCCGAACGATGACACGGCAGACTCGAACGGCTGCTCGGCTGCTCGGCTGCTCGGTAGGTCGGTAGGTCGGTAGGTCGGTAGGTCGGTAGGTCGGTAGGTCGGTAGGTCGGTAGGTCGGTAGGTCGGTAGGTCGGTAGGTCGGCTACTCGGCAGGTCGGCTGGTCGCGCAACGAACCCCGCGAACAACCAGTCCGGCGGTGGCGCGGCAGACTCGATAAACAAGCCGCCGAGTGGTGGATTGACACGCCGGGCTCGCTGAACGACCGGTCGAACGGTCGCTCAAAGAACCCCGCGAACAACGAGCCCGGCCGTGGCGCGGCAGGCTCGATGAGTAAGCAGCTGTGCGGTGGCGCGGTGGGGTCGGTCCTGGGAGAGTGGGCGCGTGGGCTTTTATGGAGATCGAGTTGTGCCGCGGATCGTCGACGTCGCGTGTGGGATGCGGTTCAATGAGCCGCTGCGGGAGCGGGTGTGTTCCGGGTTGCGTGGGCAGGTCGTGGAGATCGGGTTCGGATCGGGATTGAATGTGCCCTTCTATCCGGGGACCGTGGACACGGTCAGCGCGGTCGAGCCTGCCGATCTCGGGTGGAAGCTGGCGAGCGAGCGGGTTGCCGCGTCGAAGGTGCCGATCGAGCGGGCCGGATTGGATGGGCAGTCACTTCCCTTCGCGGACAACACTTTTGATTCCGCGGTATCCACCTGGACTCTCTGCACCATCCCGAACGTCGCGACCGCGCTCGCCGAACTCCGCCGCGTGCTCAATCCCGGCGCCACCCTGCATTTCGTCGAGCACGGCCTCGCCCCGGATCACAAGGTCCAGGTGTGGCAAAACCGCCTGAACCCGATACAAAAAGCGTTCGCAGGCGGCTGCAACCTGAACCGAGACATCCGCGGTTTACTGACCACTGCGGGTTTCGAAATCCAAGACATCGACATCTTCTACGGCGAAGACGCCCCCCGTTTCCTCGCCGCCCAATCCCTCGGCGTCGCAGTCTCCCTCTAGCCGCAGCACTCCTCATCCCGCTCACCGCGCGATCCCTCGGAGGCTGCCGTCCGAGCTGCTCCATCGGCAGACAGCCCGACAGCCGCCAAGCACCTCGATTACGACACTTCGAAGTCGAGGCACCCTGCGGAACATCGCCGCCAATCCTGCGAGATCCCGATCGTTGCCCGCGGACGACGGCCATCGTGCAGAATCCCTGCGGCGGTTGTCCTCCGAGGCGCTACTCAGCTGACAGCCGCCGAGTTCAACCCACATCCACCGCCTGCGGTTGAGACGCATCCTGCGGGTCACGGAATGGCGAGCACCAGCTTCAACGCTGAGTTGATCGCCATGATCGTGGCCGGGCCTACCGTACCTAGGTGCGCTTTGAGCTCGCCTCGGTGCAATTGCTGCAGATCGTCGGCAACGATATAGCCGACAAGCGGATCGTCAGACGACAACGGGATCACGGTCGGCAAGTCGACATACTTGTCCGTCGTCGTAATACGCACCGCCAGCAGGCTGGGTAACTGCCGGTTTCTGCGGTTGTTCGAAACGATCAACCAGGGTTTGGCGCCGTGGCCGATGTCAGCGCGGTAGATCTGGCCACGGGTCGGAGCAACGAGTGTCATCCGGGCATCACCCGATCGACTTCGTCGGCATACCTACGGAGCCGCTCCTGAGCTTCCTCTTCGTCGTGGATCTCCGGCCAAATCTCGGCGAGCTTCGCATAGCCGTCGTCCAGCGCTTGATCGATCAGCACCTGCGCGCCGATCGACATCAGCACTCGGATCACGGTCGCCTCGGACGCATCGGGGGTGAGGGAGTAACCGAGGTGGGCGGCGATGGATTCGAACAGCACCCACTCAGCTCCCTTTCGGTCACCGAGCGTCGCTAACGTGCGTTCCTCCCGCTCGGTCAGCGTCAGCGTGGTTCGTCTGGTCATGCATCAGAGTCTACATCGGTATCGATGCGCAATCTAGCATCACTTTGCGATGCACCGCTTCGCACCATACATATTGAAATGATCAGTTCAAAACTGTGTTAACCTCGTGCGCATGGCACGACCGAGGCAGTTCGACGAGGAGCGGGCCGTGGATGCCGCGATGCGGGCGTTCTGGACCGCGGGCTACGAGGCGACATCCACCCAAGACCTGTGCGATGCGACCGGACTGGGCCGCAGCAGCATCTACAACACCTTTACGAGCAAGCATGAGCTGTTCGAGCGGGCGTTGGGCAAGTACATGGCGACGAAGAACGCGGCCACTTTCGCGATGCTGGACGGTGACGAGTCGCCGAGGGCGAAGATGCGGGCGCTGCTGCAGCAGGTCGTGGAGGCGCCGGAGGATGATCCGCTCGGCTGCCTGGTCGTCAATTCGATGATCGAGCTCGCGCCGCGCGATCCGGACGTGGCGGCGGCGTTGCGGAAAGATCAGGAGCTGCGGCTGGCCGCATTGACCGAGGTGCTCGAAAGTGGCAGGCGCGCAGGGGAAATAGCTGAAGACAAGGATGCCCGCGAGCTGGCGCACTTCGTCAACGCCACCATCGCCGGGATGCGCGTGGCCGCCCGCGGCGGTGCCGGCCGCGACGCGCTGGAAGCCATCGCCGCGACCGCACTGAACGCCCTCTGACCCAGTCCCCCCAAGACATTACGAGACATCAACTTTTTCATGCGCCAATTTTGAACTGAATGATCCAAAACAGGAGAGGTATCCGATGCCGTTCGCCGTCTACATCCTGGGCTTGTCCATCTTCGCCCAGGGCACCTCGGAGATGATGCTCTCCGGCCTGCTCACCGAGCTGTCCACCGACCTCGGTGTCACCATTCCGCAAGCGGGCCTGCTGATTTCGGCGTTCGCACTCGGCATGCTGATCGGCGCGCCGATACTCGCCGTCACGACGCTGCGGCTGCCACGGCGCAACGCGCTGCTCGCGTTCCTCGCGGTGTTCGTCGCCGCCCACATTGTCGGCGCGCTGACCTCGGACTACTGGGTGCTGTTCGCGACCAGGGCGGTGGGCGCCTTCGTGTACGCCGGATTCTGGTCGGTCGCGGCAACCACCGCCATCGGCCTGGTACCGGCGAACGCCCGCGGCAAGGCGATGAGCATCGTCGCGGGTGGCCTCACCATCGCCACCGTCATCGGGCTGCCCGCTGGCACCGTGATCGGCCAGCACCTCGGCTGGCGCGCGGCGTTCTGGACGGTCGCGATCATGTCGGCGCTGGCCATGATCGGCGTGCTCGCCAAGATCCCGGCCGGTCGCGCGGAAATCCAGCCGGACCTACGAAAAGAACTGCGCAGCATGGTCAATCCCCGGCTGTGGCTGTCCTACAGCACCACCGCGCTGGCCACGTCCGCACTGATGGTCACCTTCGCCTACCTCGGCGCGCTGTTGTCACAGACGACCGGCCTCACCGACGGCTGGATCCCGATCGTGCTGGTGGTGTACGGCATCGGCAGCTTCCTCGGCATCGTCATCGGCGGCCGCACCGCCGACGCCCACCCGATCCGCACGCTGTACGTCGGCATCACCGGCCTGATCATCACCTCGATCCTGCTCGCCCTCACCGCCGAACACCCCGCCCCCGTCGTCGCCCTCACCTTCCTGCTCGGCGCCTTCGGCTTCGGCACCAATCCCACCCTCAACAGCCGAGTCTTCAACCTCGCCCCCAACGGCCCAACCCTCGCCCCCGCCTTCAACGTGTCCTCCTTCAACGTCGGCATCACCCTCGGCCCTTGGCTCGGCGGCCTAGCCATCGGCGCGGGCCTCGGCTACGCCTCGGTCGCCTGGATCGGCGCCACCCTCGGCACCACCGCCCTAGCCGCAATCACCTGGGACCAACTCCTGAACCCCCACACCCCCTCCCCCAACAAGCAACCCGAACTAATCCACTGACCACACCGGACCCGCCAGCAACAGCCCCCTCCGCTGAGCCAAATCCGCACCCACACTCGGGATCCGTACTCGGAATAGGGCCCAGAGCGAGTGCGGATCCCGAGACAGAGTGCGGATTTCGACAACGCCGACTACGGCACGGGGTCCCCGGCAAAGCCCGGTACTTGCTGAGCCGAATCCGCACCCTCACTTAGGATCCGCATTAGGAATAGGGCCTCATAGCGAGTGCGGAACCCTAGTGAGGGTGCGGGTTTCGGTGACGACGCCGATCCGCATGGCACGGATCGCTGCTCACGTCGCTCGGAGGCTGGCGCTTCCGTTGGGACGGTTGTCAGACTGCCAGGCAGCCGGGGCCGAGTAGTGCCTTCAGGTCGCCCATCAGCGCCGACGACGGGGTAACCCGCAGGCTGTCATCGAGTTTCAGTAGCGTTGTCTTCTCGCGGGCCCCTACGTGACGGATGTGCACGTCAGCGGTGCCGGGGTGGCGGGAGAGGATGCGCTTGAACTCGTCGATCTTGTCGGGGGTGCACATGCGGGTGGACATGACTACCGCCAGTGGTTTCGCGACACCGATGGAGGACAGGTCGGGTACGGCGAGATCGTTGGCGATCAACGAGATTCGGTCGTCGCGTACCGAAACGCGCGCCTTCACCAGCACCACCGCGTCCTCGACCACGTCCATCCCGTATACCGAGTAGGCCTGCGGGAAGAACAGCACCTCGATGCCACCGGCCAGGTCTTCCAGCTGCGCCGACGCCCACGCGAGGCCGTTCTTGTTGATCCGCCGGTTCACCGAGGCGAGGATGCCGCCGACGGTTACCTGGGTGCCGTCCTTGATGTCACCTTCGAGGATCGCCGGAATATGCGTATCCGATTGCGCCGCAAGGACATGCTCGACGCCGTTGAGCGGATGCCCGGACACGTACAGGCCGAGCATCTCGCGCTCGAGCGCCAGCTTGTGCTTGGACTCCCACTCGTCGTCGGGCACCTTCACGTTGAACACCGAGGACACCGACTCGTCCGCGTCCACCCCACCGAACAGGTCGAACTGCCCGATCGCCTCGGCCTTCTTGGTGGACATCACCGCGTCGATGGCGTCGGAGTGGATCAGCAGCAGGCCCTTGCGTGGGTGCCCCAGCGAGTCGAATCCGCCAGCCTTGATGAGGGATTCGGTGACCTTCTTGGTGCAGGCGACCGCGTCGATCTTGTTCAGATAGTCGGAGAAGTCGGTGAACTTCGACTTCTCCTTGCGCGCCGCGATGATCGAGGACACCACGTTGGCGCCGACGTTGCGCACCGCGCCCAAGCCGAACCGGATGTCCTTGCCGACCGAGGCGAAGTTCAGCTCGGATTCGTTGACGTCCGGCGGCAGCACGGTGATGCCGAGGCGGCGGCAGTCCGACAGGTAGACCGCGGCCTTGTCTTTGTCGTCACCGACGGAGGTGAGCAACCCGGCCATGTATTCGCCCGGATAGTTGGCCTTGAGGTAGGCGGTCCAGAATGAGACGAGGCCGTAGCCCGCGGCGTGCGACTTGTTGAACGCGTACCCGGCGAACGGAAGGATGGTGTCCCACAGGGCCTTCACTGCGGCCTCGGAGAATCCGTTGGCGGTCATACCCGCGTGGAAGCCCTTGTACTCGGCCTCCAGCACCTCGAGCTTCTTCTTACCCATGGCCTTACGCAGCGCGTCGGCCTTACCCATCGAGTAGGAGGCGACCTTCTGCGCGATGAACATGATCTGCTCTTGGTAGACGATCAGGCCGTAGGTCTCCGAGAGGATGTCCTTGAGCGGTTCCTCGAGCTCCGGATGGATCGGCGAGATCGGCTGCCGGTTGTTCTTGCGGTCGGCGTAGTCGTTGTGCGCGTTCATGCCCATCGGGCCCGGCCGGTACAGCGCGAGCACCGCGACGATGTCGTTGAAGCCGGTCGGCTGCATGCGGCGCAGCAGGTCGCGCATGGGACCACCGTCGAGCTGGAACACGCCGAGAGTGTCGCCGCGGGACAGCAATTCGTAGGTGGCCGGGTCGTCGAGCGGCAGCGTGTCCAGGTCCAGGTCGACGCCGCGGTTGGCCTTGATGTTCTCCATCGCGTCACCGATGACGGTCAGGTTGCGCAGCCCGAGGAAGTCCATCTTCAGCAGGCCGATGGCCTCACAGGACGGGTAGTCCCAGCCGGTGATGATGGCGCCGTCCTGGGCCCGCTTCCAGACGGGGATGGTGTCGGTGAGCGGCTCGGACGACATGATCACCGCGCAGGCGTGCACGCCCGCGTTGCGGATCAGGCCCTCTAGGCCGCGGGCGGTCTCGTAGATCTTCGCGACATCCGGGTTGTTGCCGATGAGCTCGCGGACCTCGGCAGCTTCCTTGTACCGCTCGTGGTCCGGGTCGGTGATGCCGGCCACCGAGATGTCCTTGGCCATGATCGGCGGCGGCAGCGCCTTCGAGATCTGGTCGGCGATGGCGAAACCGGGCTGACCGAACAGCACGCGCGCCGAGTCCTTGATCGCGGCCTTGGTCTTGATGGTGCCGAAGGTGATCACCTGGGCCACCCGGTCGCTGCCCCACTTCTCGGTGGCGTAGCGGACCATTTCACCGCGGCGGCGATCGTCGAAGTCGATATCGATATCGGGCGCGGACGGGCGTTCCGGGTTCAGGAACCGTTCGAACAGCAGGCCGTGCGGGATCGGGTCGATGTTGGTGATGCCGAGCGAGTAGGCGACCAGCGAACCGGCCGCCGAACCACGGCCGGGGCCGACCCGGATGCCGACCTCTTTCGCGTGCGAGACGAGGTCGCCGACGACGAGGAAGTAGGCGGGAAAGCCTTTCTGCTTGATGACGTCGAGCTCGAAGTAGGCGCGGGTGTAGTACTCCTCGGGCACACCGTCCGGGAAACGGCGGGCGAGCCCGCGGTCGACTTCCTTGCGCAGGAACGAATTCTGGTCGTCGCCCTCGGGCACCGGGAACACCGGCATGCGGTCCTTGAAGGCCCACACGTCGTCGTAGGGCTGCACGCGCTCGCCGATGAGCACGGTGTTGTCGCAGGCGCCGGGGACTTCCGCGTCCCACAGGGCGCGCATCTCCTCGGCGGACTTCAGGTAGTAGCCGTCACCGTCGAACTTGAACCGGGTGGGGTCGCTGAGCGTCTTGCCGGTCTGAATACACAGCAGCGCTTCGTGGTTGGTCGACTGGTCCTTGGTGACGTAGTGGCAGTCGTTGGTCGCGATCGGCGGGATGCCGAGCTTCTGACCGATGTCGATGAGTCCCTCTCGGACCCGGCGTTCGATGGACAGGCCGTGGTCCATGATCTCCAGGAAGAAGTTGTCCTTCCCGAAGATCTCCTGCCACTTGGCCGCCGCCTCCAGTGCCTCGCGGTCGTGGCCGAGGCGCAACCGCGTCTGCACCTCGCCCGACGGGCAGCCGGTGGTCGCGATGATGCCCTCGGCGTACTGGGCGATGATCTCCTCGTCCATCCGCGCCCACTTGCCGAGCTGACCTTCCAGCGACGCCAGCGAGGACAGCTTGAACAGGTTGCGCAGCCCGGTCGCGTTCTCCGCGACCATGGTCATGTGCGTGTAGGCGCCGGAGCCGGAGACGTCGTCGCCCTTCTGGCTCGGATCGCCCCACTGGATGCGCTTGGTGTCGAACCGGGAGGCGGGCGCGATGTAGGCCTCGATGCCGATGATCGGCTTGATACCGGCCTTCTTCGCCGAGTTGTAGAACTCGGAGGCGCCGTACATATTGCCGTGGTCGGTCATCCCCACCGCGTTCATTCCCAGCCGATTCGCCTCCGCGAACAGAGGCGATATTTTGGCCGCACCGTCGAGCATGGAGTACTCGGTGTGGTTGTGCAGGTGAACGAACGATCCGGACGAGGCGGCCAAGACGGTCCTTCCTCCCAAGGTCTCGACGGGGGTTGGCCTAGCGATTCTAGGCACGTCGGTATGACATTTTTTCCGAGGCGCGCGGCGCGCAACGCGACGTCCCAGGAGGGCCCGGCGTGTCGGTGTCGAAGATCACCGGCGCGTCTGGCGAGTCGCCCTGGAGCTGTCTGATTTCCGCGAGTGACGTCTAGCGCGGACCGGTTGACCCTACTCTGGCGTACTCGCGCAGGCCGCAGCAGTCGGCAGCGACACACACGGTCAGGTTTGCTTGCGCCAGACGAATTTCAAACCGGACCAATCATTGTCGAGCGCGGCGACCTTCACGTCCACGACGCCGATCGGCAGCAGCAGCTCCCGCAGATCGTTCTCGGCGATGTCGCTGACGTGTCCGCCCGCCTTGCGTGGCCAGGCGATCCACAACCCGCTGCCCCTCGGCAGCCGCGCCGCCAGGTCCGGCGCTTCGTCGGCCAGGTCGGCATGTGTGCGATAGAAGGCGAGGACTACATCGGGGGTTCCGGCGCCGGCGATCTCGACATCGGCCGGGAGATCGGGGATCTGCCAGCCCGGCGGCCGGTGCCGCAGCACGACCCGGTGACCGGGCTTGATGCCGAGCTTCTTGGCCAACGGCGTTCCGGAGTAACCGGCTGTCATGGCTCGACTGTAGATCCGCGATGACCGCCTGCCCCTGAAATCGAGGGCATCGAATCGGGGATATCAGCCCGCGGAAGGGGCATAGTCGAGGGGATACGAGTGATCCCAAACCTGTCGAGGTGTTGATGAATTCGCTCAGAGCACTTTTCGCGATTCCTGCCGTACCCGCCGTCGCCGTGGCCGCCATGGTCGCCACGTCGGCGCCCGCCGCCGCCCAGATCGTCGACCAGTTCGACAGTTTCTACTCGCTCACCGATGGCCTCTGTGTCGCTCAGGTCAGCTCCGCGGTGACGAGCAACGCCTATCCGGAACACGCGGCGTTCAGCGTGGCGACCACGATGTTCGGCGCGGGCAGCTGCCACCTGTCGCTCACGCTGAACTGGCGCAATGTCGAAACCGGTGAGACCGGCGACTTCACGGTGACCGCGAACGGGCCCGGATATTGGGGCAACAGCGGCTACTCCGCCCTGTTCCACCCCGGCATCGGCCGGTTCACCGCCACCATGACCGTCGGCGCGGCGCACATCCCCGAGCCCGGCTCAGTGGAATTCCGGGTCGACCCCTACCAGGGCTAGCCGGACTACACCGGTCAGGACCGCGAAACCGCCACCACCCGCGCGGCGGACGCGATAATCGGCGCATGAACGCACCGCCACGGTTTCCGGGACCCCGATGACGACGACCGTTGTCGCGCTCCTCGTCTCGGCGACGCTGATCGCCGGGGCACTGGCCATCTGGCCGCGGACGCGCCGGGTGGTGACCACGCCCGCCGAGCGGGCGGTGCATTCGGCGCTGCATACCGCGTCGCTGGCGGCTATCCCGTTGCGGCGCGGGCTCACCGCGCAGTCGGCGCAGGAGTCCGCGCCGCATCTGCGGGTGCTCACCGGGGCCGAGGCGCTCGGCGTCGCCGACCCGGATGGCACGCTGCTCGCCTGGGACGGGCCGCATGCCGAACTCGCCGAACACTTCACCGAGGCGGCCAAGCGCGCCGTCGCCGGTGAACGGCCGGTGCTCGTGTCCGGGCCGGGCAGTGGCGAGCACGCGGGACGCACCCTCATCGCGCAGCCGCTGCTGATCGACAGCACCGGGGTGGCCGGGGCGATCGGTGTGGTCACCACCGGGCAGCCGGGGCCGGGCTGGCTCGGGGCGGTGGCGGAGGTCGCCAGGTATGCCTGCGGCCAGCTCGAACTGGCCGAACTGGACGCCTCGCGGGCCCGGCTCGACCGCGCTGAGGTGCGGGCGTTGCGGGCCCAGATCAGTCCGCACTTCATTTACAACGCGCTCAACACCATCGCCTCGTTCGTGCGCACCGACCCGGACCGAGCCCGCGAACTGATCCTCGAATTCGCCGACTTCACCCGCTACTCGTTCCGCGCCGCGGGCGAATTCACCGTGCTGGCCGACGAATTGCGCAATATCGAGCGTTATCTCGCCCTGGAACGCGCCCGCTTCGGCGACGCGCTCGACGTGCGCCTGCAGATCGCGCCGGAGGTGCTCGGCGTGGTCCTGCCCTTCCTCGCGCTGCAGCCGCTGGTGGAAAACGCGGTCCGGCACGGCCTGGCCGGCGCCACCCGTGGCGGCACCGTGCACATCACCGCCACCGACGCGGGCACCGACTGCCTGATCAGTGTCGAAGACGACGGCGTCGGCATGGATCCCGAACTGCTCCGCTCCGGCGCCCTCGACGCCATCGAAACCGGCAGCGGCCCAGCAGGTTCCGGCGAATCGGCGCACGTCGGCCTGGCCAACGTCGACGACCGCCTGCGCGCCGCCTTCGGCAACGACTACGGCCTCATCGTGGAAACCGCCCCCGGCGCGGGCACCAAGGTCTCCCTGCGCGTCCCCAAGTTCCGCGCGGGCATCCAGGCGTGAATCGAGTCGGACGAGCGCGGGCGAACTCGAGGATTGACTGTTTACGATGGAGCGGTTGTGACGCGGTCCACCGATAACGCGGTCGGCACCCTGCGGGTGCTGGCCGTCGACGATGAAAAGCCTGCTCTGGACGAGCTGGTGTATCTGTTGCGCGCCCAGCCCGGCGTCGGCGAGATCCACGACGCGGCCGACGCGACCACCGCGTTGCGGGTGTTGCGGGCACATCCGGTCGACGCGGTGTTCCTGGATATCAATATGCCCGGGTTGGACGGGATGGAGCTGGCGGGCATTTTGTCGGAGTTCGCGAACCCGCCCGCGGTAATTTTCGTGACGGCACACGATGATCGGGCGGTGGCCGCCTACGATCTGGGCGCGGTCGACTATCTGCTGAAGCCGTTGCGTGAGGCGCGGCTGGCCGAGGCGGTGCGCCGGATCGCGTCGACCCGCGGCGCACCGGCTCCCGTCGTCGATGAACCGCGAGCCGATCCGAGTGAGGTCATTCCCGTCGAGCTTGGCGGGGTCACCACGCTGGTGCCACGGTCGAGCGTCAGCTGGGTGGAGGCGGATGGCGACTACGCGCGCCTGCACACCAGCGATGGCTCGCACCTGGTTCGGATTCCGTTGTCCGCGTTGGAGTCCCGGTGGCAGGACGCGGGATTCCTGCGCGTGCACCGTTCTTACCTTGTCGCGTTGCGACTGGTGACCGGCCTGCGCACCGTCGGCACCGGAACCGTGGTGTGCCTGCGAGCCGACGGCAATGCCACGGCGGTGGAGTTGCCGGTCAGCCGCAGGCAGGTGCGTGAGCTGAAACAGCGGCTGGTGCACGGACCTCGGCAACAGTGGACCGGCCAGTGACCGGGCCGCACCGCCCCGCCCGCCAGCGCGTGGTGCTATCGGAACGCCGTGGCGCGCGGCGGGTGCGCACGCGGATGGAGGTGGCCGAGCAGACCGAGATCGGCGAGGCCTTGATCGGCGGCCTGATCCGTGCCCAGCTCGGCCTCGCGTTGCGGCTCGGCTTGGTCATTGTCGTCGTGTTGTGCTCACTCCCGGTGCTTTTCGGGATCGGCACGGTCGGCTCGACGGTGGTGTTCGGCATCCGCCTGCCGTGGCTCCTACTCGGCCTCGCCGTCTACCCACTCCTTTATCTCGCCGGACGCTTATTCGTCCGCCTGGCCGAACGTAACGAGCAGGACTTCCTCGACCTGGCCGAGGACTGACATGCCGGCCCGCCCAGCAAGCAGAGCTGACGGAGGGGCGCGGTGACCGCTGGGACGGTGCCGTGGTTGACGGTGCTCGCGCTGCTGTTCGCCGCACTCGCGACTGTCGCCATCGGGGCCTACGGGGTTCGGTTGGCGCGCACCACCTCTGACTTCCTGGTTGCCTCGCGCAGTGTCAGATCCGGGTGGAACGCCACCGCGATCTCCGGTGAATATCTCTCGGCCGCTTCGTTTCTCGGCGTTGCGGGGCTGATCGCGAAGTACGGCGCGGATGCGCTGTGGTATCCGGTGGGATTCACCGCAGGCTATCTCTCGCTGTTGCTGTTCGTCGCGGCGCCGCTGCGGCGGTCGGGCGCCTACACGGTGCCCGACTTCGCCGAATTCCGTTTGGGCTCGGTGCGATTGCGCAGATTGGCCGCGACCGTCGTGGTGCTGGTGTGCGCGGTGTACCTGATTCCGCAGTTCCAGGGTGCCGGGTTGACGTTGCATACGCTGCTCGGCCTGCCCGATTGGGTGGGCGCGGCGGCGGTGGGGGTCATCGTGATCGCGAACGTGGCCGGCGGCGGCATGCGGTCGATCACGCTGGTGCAGGCGTTTCAGTATTGGTTGAAGTTGACCGCGGTGGCGATTCCGGCGCTGGTGCTGCTCGGCCATTTCCTGACCGAGGATCAGCAGCTCGGTGCGCCCGCTCCCCCGGTGGTCACCGAGCGCACAGTGGTGGACGTGCGCACCGCCGTGGTGGTGCAGGTCGCTGCGGCACAACAGGTTTCGATCACCGGAACCCTGGACGACAGTCCGGTGAGCGGTCAGGTGCTGCTGACCCCTGGCCCGCACGAGCTGTCGCCGGGCACCGAAATGGTGCTCGAGGCGGGCGCCGCGGTGCCGGTGGTGGCGGGTGCGCCGGCGGATGGCAGCGAATGGCTGGAGCCGGGCGGCGGGTTCGGCGGCGCGCACCCGACATATCAGGTGTATTCGCTGATCATCGCGACCTTCCTCGGCACCATGGGCTTGCCGCACGTACTGGTGCGCTTCTACACGAATCCAGACGGTCGAGCCGCACGCGCGACGGCCGTGGCGGTCATCGGACTTGTCGGATTGTTCTACCTATTCCCGGTGCTGCTAGGGGTTTTCGCGCGGCTGTACGTGCCGCAGCTGTTGATCACCGGAACCTCCGACGCGGCGGTGGTGCTGCTGCCGGGCTCGGTGGTGGGTGGCCTGCCTGGACAATTGCTGGCCGCGCTGGTGGCGGCGGGCGCGATCGCGGCGTTCCTGTCCACGTCGTCGGGACTGCTGGTGAGCATCGCGGGCGTGCTGAGCACCGACATGCTGCGCGGGCGAATTCGCGACTTCCGGGCGGCGGCGCTGGTGGCCGGTGGTGTGCCGCTTACCCTTTCGATCACCGTTGCCTCACTCGACCTGTCGCGCACCGTCGGTCTCGCCTTCTCGGTGGCCGCCTCGACCCTGTGCCCGCTGCTGGTGCTCGGCATCTGGTGGCGCGGACTGACGGCGACGGGTGCGGCGGCCGGGCTGACCGCGGGCGGGCTGGTCTCCGGTGGCGCGACGGTGGTGTCGGTGACCGGCGGCCTGTCCGACGAGGTGGCAGGCGGGTGGCCCGCCGCACTGGTCGGCTATCCGGCGGCAATCAGCGTGCCGCTGGCGTTCGCGGCAATGGTGTTGGTCAGCAAGGTGACTCAGGGCCCCGGCGGCCGCCGGGTCGGCCGCATCTTCGTCCGCATGCACGCCCCCGAGCGGCTCGGCATGGGCGCCGATCGCGAACGCGGTCTGCGCTCGAACTGAGCCGTCGCACGGGGATCCGCCGCCGACCGCTCGTCGTGCCACACCGACCGTTCACCGCACAATCGGCCGTCTTCCCGGAGTGACCCACGCCACATCATCGTTTCCTCATACGGGCCTGGCTACGGTGCTGAGCAAGTAAGCCATGTCAGAAGCTAGGACGACCATGACTAGTACAGAACTCGACGGCACCGCCCCCCGGCGCACGCCGAGTGCAGACGAATTCATCGATGTGCAGGCCAGCCCGGACTTTCAAGAATTACGAACGCGCCTGCGTCGCTTCGTCTTTCCGATGACTGCCCTGTTCCTGGTGTGGTACCTCAGCTATGTGCTGCTCGGCGCGTACGCGCACGACTTCATGGCGCACAAGGTCTTCGGCAATATCAACCTCGGATTGTTGCTCGGTCTGGGGCAGTTCGTCTCCACCTTCGCCATCACCGCGCTCTACGTCCGGTTCGCCAACCGGGAACTGGATCCGCGCGCGGCGGCCCTGCGCGACAAGCTCGAGGGGGGCCACGCGTGAATCAGATCAGCACCTATGCCGCCGCCGCGACCGTCGGCAACCCGACGGCCAATATCGCCATCTTCGCGGTATTCGTCGCGATCACCATGGTCGTGGTCGTCCGGGCCAGCCGTAACAACGCTACCGCCGCCGACTTCTTCACCGGCGGCCGTGGCTTCTCCGGCCCGCAGAACGGCATCGCCATCGCAGGCGACTATCTCTCCGCCGCAAGCTTTCTCGGTATCGCGGGCGCCATCGCGGTGTACGGCTACGACGGGTTCCTGTACTCCATCGGGTTCCTGGTCGCCTGGCTGGTCGCACTGCTGCTGGTCGCCGAAATGCTCAGGAACACCGGCAAATTCACCATGGCCGATGTGCTGAGCTTCCGGCTCAAGCAGGGCCCGGTGCGCACCGCCGCGGCGTTGACCACCCTCGCGGTGTCGCTGTTCTACCTGCTCGCGCAGATGGCCGGTGCCGGTGGCCTGGTCGCGCTGCTGCTCGACATCTCCGACAAGACCGGGCAGTCCATCGTGATCGCCGTGGTCGGCGTGCTGATGATCGTGTACGTGCTGGTCGGCGGCATGAAGGGCACCACGTGGGTGCAGATCATCAAGGCGGTGCTGCTGATCGTGGGCGCCGCGCTGATGACGGTCATGGTGTTCGCCAAGTTCGGCTTCAACCTGTCCGACATTCTCGGGTCGGCCCAGGAGCATGTGACCGGGTCGAAGGCCAAGGGCGTCGCCGCCCGCGACGTGCTCGCGCCCGGCGCGCAGTACGGCGCCACCGCCACCTCGAAACTGAACTTCCTGTCTCTCGGTTTGGCGCTCGTGCTCGGCACCGCGGGTCTCCCGCATGTGCTGATGCGCTTCTACACCGTGCCTACCGCGAAGGAGGCGCGCCGATCAGTCGTGTGGGCGATCGGGCTGATCGGCGCGTTCTACCTGTTCACCCTGGTGCTCGGCTACGGCGCCGCCGCGATCGTCGGGCCGGACCGGATCCTGGCCGCGGCGGGCGGACAGAACTCCGCGGCGCCGTTGCTCGCGTTCGAACTGGGCGGCGTGGTCCTGCTCGGCGTCATCTCCGCGGTCGCGTTCGCCACCATCCTCGCGGTGGTCGCGGGGCTCACCATCACCGCGGCGACCTCGTTCGCGCACGACATCTACGCCGGAGTCATCAAGCGCGGCAAGGTCGATGACGCCAAGCAGGTGCGAGTCTCCCGGATCACCGCGGTGGTGATCGGCGCGATCGCGATCGGCCTCGGCATCCTCGCCAACGGGCAGAACATCGCGTTCCTGGTCGCGCTGGCGTTCGCGGTGGCGGCGGCGGCGAACCTGCCGACGATCCTGTACTCGCTGTTCTGGAAGCGGTTCAACACCACCGGCGCGCTGTTCAGCATGTACGGCGGCCTCATCTCGACCATCGTGCTGATCGTGTTCTCGCCCGCCGTGTCGGGTACCGCGAGCTCGATGCTGCCCGGCTCCGATTTCGATTGGTTCCCGCTGTCCAACCCCGGAATCGTGTCCATTCCACTGGCTTTCGTGCTCGGCGTGGTCGGGACGTTCCTCGGCAAGGCCGACGAGAACCCGGCCAAGGCCGCCGAGATGGAGGTCCGCTCGCTGACCGGTGTCGGCGCCGAGAAGGCGGTGGTGCACTGATCACTGACCGATAGTTGTTGTCCCCCTTGTTCTCTCGTTAGGAGATATCGCGTGACCAGCGCAACCACCGATCCCCGCGACAGCACCGCACCGGCGGCCTACCCGCCCGGCGAGGCCTTCGCCTCGACGGCGAATGCCGATGCGGGACTGTACGACCTGGCGGCAGGGGACCGGTTGGCGTTCTGGGCGGAGCAGGCGCGGCGGCTGTACTGGGAACAGCCGTGGACGCAGGTTCTGGACTGGAGCGACGCGCCGGTCGCGCAGTGGTTCGTCGGCGGCAAGCTCAATGTCGCCTACAACTGCGTCGACCGGCACGTGCTGGACGGGCACGGTGACCAGATCGCCATTCACTGGGAAGGCGAGCCCGGCGATTCCCGCGATATCACCTATGGCGAACTCCGCGACGAAGTATCGAGGGCGGCAAACTATCTGACCGAGCTGGGGTTGCGGGCGGGTGATCGGGTCGCCATCTATATGCCGATGGTGCCCGAGGCCATCGTGTCGATGCTCGCCTGCGCCCGGCTCGGGCTCACCCACTCGGTGGTGTTCGCCGGTTTCTCCCCCACCGCCCTGCGCCAGCGGGTGGACGACGCGGGGGCGCGGCTGGTGATCACCACCGATGGGCAGTGGCGGCGCGGGACGGCGGCGCCGCTCAAAGCAGCCGTCGACGAGGCGCTGGGCGGGGCGCGATCGACCGTCGAGCACGTACTCGTGGTGCGGCGCACCAACATTGATGTGCCGTGGACCGAGGGCCGGGATCTGTGGTGGCACGACACCGTCACCGACGCCTCGCCGGAGCACGAGGCGCAGGCATTCGATGCCGAGCATCCGCTGTTCATCCTCTACACCTCCGGCACCACCGGAAAGCCCAAGGGCATCCTGCACACCTCCGGCGGCTACCTGACCCAGACCGCCTACACCCACCACAACGTCTTCGATCACAAAGCCGGACAAGACGTTTACTGGTGCACCGCCGACATCGGCTGGGTCACCGGACACAGCTACATCGTCTACGGACCACTCGCCAACCGAACCACCCAGGTGGTCTACGAAGGCGCGCCCAACTCCCCGGACGAGCACCGGCACTTCCAGATCATCGAAAAGTACGGCGTCACTATCTATTACACGGCGCCGACGCTGGTGCGGACGTTCATGAAGTGGGGTCGCGAGATCCCCGACGCCCACGATCTGTCGTCGCTGCGGCTGTTGGGCAGCGTCGGCGAGCCGATCAATCCGGAGGCCTGGCGCTGGTACCGAGAAGTCATCGGCGGCAACCGCACGCCGATCGTGGACACCTGGTGGCAGACCGAGACCGGCGCGATCATGATCTCGCCGCTGCCCGGCGTCACTATCACCAAGCCGGGTGCCGCGACGGCCGCGCTGCCGGGTATCTCGGCGAAGGTGGTCGACGATGACGGCGCCGAACTCGACCGCGGCGCAGCCGGATTGCTGGTGCTCGACCAGCCGTGGCCGTCGATGCTGCGCGGCATCTGGGGTGACCCACAGCGTTTCCGCGCGACCTACTGGGACCGATTCGCCGCCGCCGGTTGGTATTTCGCCGGTGACGGCGCGAAGCTCGACGACGACGGCGACCTCTGGGTGCTCGGCCGGGTGGACGACGTGATGAACGTGTCCGGCCACCGGATCTCCACCGCCGAAGTCGAATCCGCGCTCGTCGAACATGCTTCGGTCGCCGAGGCAGCGGTCGTCGGCGCCAGCGACGACACCACCGGCCAGGCCATCGTCGCCTTCGTCATCCTCACCGCGGGCGCGGCGAACACCGGCGACCCGCTCGTCACCGAGCTGAAATCGGCGGTGTCACGCGAGATCAGCCCCATTGCCCGTCCACGCGAGATCCATCTCGTCCCTGAGCTGCCGAAAACACGCAGCGGCAAGATCATGCGCCGCCTGCTCCGCGACATCGCCGAAGGCCGCGAGCTGGGCGATACCTCGACCTTGGTAGACCCCAAGGTTTTCGAGGCCATCGCCCGCGGGTAGCCCCCGCCCCGGTGACGGACCCGGCCACCCGAAATGGCGATGAGGGGACGGGTCCGTCGCCCAGGGAATCGAGGGCGTGTGCGCGGCTCGACGCGTGGTTAGGCTGGTGGGGTGCGAGTCACCGTGCTTCGCCTTTCCGCCGTCCTCGGCTCTTTCCTGCTGATCGCCGCCTGCCTGCTGTCCGGCGCGCCGGGCGCGCGAGCCCAGATCGACAAGCGCTGCTTCACCAATGGCGCGGGCACCCGCTGCTACTACCTGCACGTGCCGCCCGGTGCGACCGCGGGCAGGCCGCTGATGGTGTACCTACACGGTTGCGACGATCCGATCGATCATCCGGAGCCGACCGGCTTCTCGCTCACCCGGGTCGCCGACGAAATGGGCTTCGTGCTCGCCTATCCGCTGCAGGATCCGGCGGCGAACAAGGAGCTGTGCTGGAACTGGGACAAGGCCGGGAATCAGCGGCGCGGCGAGGGCGAGCCGTCCATTATCGCGGGCCTCAGCACCGCGTTGATCGATGAGTTCCAGCTCGATCGGTCGCGCGTCTACCTGGGTGGCTACTCGGCGGGCGGCGCGATGACCACCGTTCTCGGTGCCACCTATCCCGACCTGTACGCGGCGATCGCGCCGATGGCGGGCGCGCCGTACCGAACCCGACCCGAGGGCCAGGTCATCATCGACGCGATGGGCGAACGAGCCCGCCCGATGCCGACCTTCTTCGTGCAGACCCTCTTCGATGAGATCAGCACCATCGTGATCGGCCGGTCCAACCTCGCGCAGTGGCTCGCGGCCGACAATCTCGCGGATCCGGGTTCGGCGCCGACCCTGCCGACCGCCGTGCAGGTTCTCGACGTCGGGCAGGGACTGCCGAACCCGCTCACCGTCGAGCATTACGCCAGTCCCCGCGGATGCGAACTCGCGCAGTTCACCACCCCCCTGCTGGCCGAGCACGCGATCGGCGCGTGGCTGATGCAGCAGGATCACGGCATCGAACTCCAGCGAAACCTGATGCGATTTCTGTTAGCACACCGCATGTCGCCACCACACCAAACATGCTGAAACCTGCAGCGCCCCACAATCCCCCAACCGATTCCGAGGTTTCCGAAGCAATCGCCAGGGGGTAACCCCCCAGCGGCGGACCTGGCCACCGCAGCGTTGAGGGGGGCCAGGTCCGCCGCCAGGCCCCGCGTTCAGAGCTTGATGATCCGCAGGCCCGGCATGGCGGCGTAGTCGCCGTCCTGCGTCGCGATCGGAATGTTGTACGTCAGTACGGTGGCTGCGATCCAGCCGTCTGGCTCAACGTCTCTCGCAACTCTTCGAGCAAACCTGTCGTATCAGGGCCGAGCCGGGTCAGCACCTCGAGTATTTCCGACGCGGGTATCCATTGCCGCCGCCGAGGTCGCAGGATGATCGCTGCCATCAGACGATTGTCTCGCACGGTTGAAGTGCGCACGGTCGATTGACACGCCGATAGCTGGCTGTCGTCGATGTCTGGTTGAACCGCCCGGTGGGCTGCCCCGTTGACAAAGCGAAGAGCGGTAACCGGTGCGGCATTACGTTCGAGGATCGCTTCGGCCGGTTGGCCGACGGGTAGACATCGAGGAGACCCTATGAAACGTCTTGGGCCTTGGCTCACTTTGGCGGCTGTGGCTGTGCTCGGTGTGGTGCTGCTGATCGTCAATATGTCCAAGGAGAGCGAGCCTGCTGCGGCGAAACCGAATACGCCGGTAGTGACGAGCAGCGCCGTTGCGGCACCACCTACTACCGCCGCGCCAACCAGCAATCCGCCTGCACCGGTGCGGTTTCCGGCGAAGGCTGACTATGTCGGCACAATTCCGCTGGTGACAGGTGCTCCGATCACGCTGTCGATCACCGTCCAGGAGGACAAGGCGATTGCCTATGCCTGTGACGGGAAGGCGGTCGAGTCGTGGTTGCAGGGCAGTGCGGCCAGTGGCGCACTACAGCTGACCGGGAAGAACGACGCCAAGCTAGCCGGCCGCTACGACGGCAAGGTGGTCACCGGCACGCTGTGGCTCGGACCCCGGAAATGGGACTTCACCGCCGCGCCGGTGCAATCGCCCGCCGGACTCTATGTCTACAACGAGGGCGGCGCGCGGCAGAGCTGGATCGTCGACGCCAACGGCACCGTGACCGGTGTGCGGCGCGCCGCCGACGGTGCGACCTCCCCGGCCGCCGGCCTGGCCCCCGACGCGACGGCAATCGTCAACGGCAAGAAGATAATCGCGAACAAGGTAAGTGGTGGTGACAGTGTCGGCTGATCGGAAGACGACGCCCATCCGGCGGCCGAGCGCAACGGCGGTCGCGGCCATCGCGATCCCGGTATTGATCGGTGCGGCGGTGTCGGTGCTACTCGGCGTCTACGCCAAAACGCATGAGCCGATGGGCTACTCGGTCAATATCGCGGGCTTCTCCAGCCCGCAGGCGGTCAAGACCTGGCTGGCCACCGTCGCCATCCTGCTCGCCCTGTGCCAATTGGTCTCGGCGCTGGCGATGTACGGCAAGCTACCGGTCGACGCACCGTCCTGGGTCGGCACCGCGCACGTCTGGACGGGCAGGCTCGCCGTGCTGGTCAGCGTCCCGGTCGCGGTGCACTGCCTCTACGCCTTCGGATTCGAGCAGTACGACACCCGGGTGCTGCTGCATTCATTACTCGGCTGCTTCTTCTATGGCGCGTTCGTCGCCAAGATGCTGCTGCTCACTCGAAAAGGGTTGCCCGGTTGGGTGATCCCGGTCGCGGGCGGCCTGGTGCTGGCCGTCCTGACCGGCATCTGGCTCACCTCGTCGCTCTGGTTTTTCCAGCACAACGGACTCGCCTTCTGATCGGAGATCGACCACATGACCAACGACGAATCGGTCCTCACCCGCCGCAGCGTGGTCGCGGGCGCCGTTGTCGCGGCGGCCGCACTGTCCGCGTGCTCCACCTACGGCAAGGAAAACGCCGCTCCCGCACCGAATCCCGCACCGACCGGCAATCCGACGACCCCAGGCCGGCCTGCTGGCAACGCACTCGCCAAGACCGCGGACATTCCGGTGGGCGGCGGCGTGATCGTCGGCGACACCGTGGTGACCCAGCCGAGCGCGGGCACCTTCGTCGGACTGTCCTCGACCTGCACGCATGCCGGCTGCACGGTCGCCTCGGTGTCCGGCGGCACGATCAACTGCCCGTGCCACGGCAGCAAGTACAAGCTGGACGGCACCGTCTCCAACGGCCCGGCAACCAAGGCGCTGGCCGCGAAAACCGTTCGGGTCGTCGGCGATTCGGTGGTGCCAGGCTAGTTGCTCATGGCCCCGGCACACCCTGCAGCCGACGCACCTGCACGGCGGTCAGATCGCTGAGCACCCCGTCCTCGACCGGTTCCGGCGCGGTCACCGCCACCTGCACCAGCGTGCAGCCGACCTGCACGATCGCGACCGAGGAATGCAGCGTCAGCCCATCGCTGGTGGTCCGCACCTGAAACGCGGCGGCGGCGTCGCCGACCCGCGGCGCAGTGAGACCGCCGACCCGGTAGTCGGCCGCGATATCGGTGGCGTCGTTGCCGGAGTAGTGCAGGCAGCGGCGCAAGGTCGCCTGCACCTCCGAAAACGCGGACGCCACCGCGTGATTCGGATAGCTCGCCGCATCGATATCGACGCTGGAGAAATTCGGACCCGAGTATTGAATGGACGCCTTGGCGAGCGAACCCGCCTGCTGCGCCCCGAGCGGAGTAAGGACTTTCGCGCACTCCGCCGGATCGGTCGGCGAGTCGTGCGCGCCGGCGGGCGCCTCGGCGCGGGTGGGCAGCATGGTGAAGTTCGGCGGCAGATTCGTGCTGGTCAACAGCTGGTCGTGGAGTCGGTCGGCATTGGCGATCGGGTCAGCGGTGACCGGCGCGGCGGTTACCGCCGGACCGAGTGGCGGCAATCCCGGCGACTCGGGGGCCGCCGATTTCGACGACCCGCACGCCGCGACGAGCGCGGTGGTCGCGGCGGCCAGCACCAGGGCAGACCCGCGGCTCACTCCGTCCACGACACCTGCGTGTCGATCGTCTGCTGCAGCACGCTCGCGCTGCGCGCATCGCGGTAACCCTGGTGGCCACCGACGGTGATGGACCCGGAGACCGGCAGCGGCAATCCGAGATCGACGGTGATGGTGCCGGTGCCCTGCATCACGTAGTCCTGGATGTCGAGCTTGCCCGCGTTGTTGGGCAGGTTCCACACCGCGGACTTCGGTTGCTGGATGACGTCCAGCTCGATGGTGAGCCGGTCGCCATCGCGCTTGGTGAGCGTCGCCGTGGTCACCTGATCGAGGGTGACGCCGCCGGCGATCTCCTGCCGCACCGTCCAGACCGCACCCTCGCCGACCGGCTGATCAGGGAACGCGATGGAACGGTAGACCGCCTGATAGAAGGCCTGCTCCAGCGCGGCCCGCGCCGGGTTGGGGATGTCCGGCGACGGCTCGAGCCGCAGCGCGGTGATGGTGCCGAGGTCGCTGAGGTCGAATCCGGCATGCGAGCCGCCGGTCTTGGTGAGCGCCTTGGCCAGCGACGGGTCCGGCGTGGTGACGGCGCCGAGCGTCAGATCGATGCCCTCGGCGTCGGTCTGCGCGGTCATCGGGATGGACAGCGCGGGCGCGGAAAAATCGCGCGCGGGCTGATCGTTGATCTGCTGGGCGATGCGGTGCGAGGTATGCAGCGTCACCTGCTGCACGGTGCCCGCCGGATAGTCGCGGTGCAGCAGCGAGCGCGGCTCGGCACCGGGCGAGACCAGGACGGTGGTCGCGGCCGGGATCGGCACCGTCACTTGCTTGCCGATGCCCAGCGGCTCGGTGCTGTCGGTCTCCGGGCGCGACTCCGAGCCACCGCTGCAGCCGGTTCCGAACGCGGTCAGGCCGACCGCGAGGACTATCAGCAGCACACCCGACCGCGCGAACCGAGGGATGTGGGGGGAAGACAACACCGTCACGAGCATCAGGGTACGACCGGTTCCTGAGTGTCAGCTGGGACTTGCGGGTGACCGCCGCACAACGTGTCGGGTAGCTCGAGAGATGATGGTGCGTGTGAGTGATGAGCCGCCGTCCGAGGAGAACCCAGCGAACACCGCCGAGGAGGCAACATCAGCGGCTCCGCCGCAGCGGCTGCGGACCCTATTGATCATCGCGGGCGTGCTGCTCGGCCTGGACCTGCTCACCAAATGCATCGTCGTCGCGAACTTGACGCCGGGCGAGCCGGTGTCGATCATCGGCGACTTCGCGAGGTTCAGCCTGGTCCGCAATCCCGGCGCGGCCTTCTCGATGGCAACCGGCATGACCTGGTTGCTGACCTTGGTCGCCGCGGCCGTGGTGATCGGGGTGGTGCGCATCGGGCGCACGCTGCGGTCGCTGTGGTGGGCGATCGGGCTCGGCATGGTGCTCGGCGGCGCGCTCGGCAATCTGGTGGACCGGCTGTTCCGTGCGCCGGGGCCGTTGCAGGGACATGTGGTCGACTTCATCGCGATCGGCTGGTGGCCGGTGTTCAACGTGGCGGACTCGTCGATCGTCTGCGGCGCGATCCTGCTGGTGGTGTTGACCGTATTCGGCTTCGAGCCGAACGGGACGCGCACCGGGCGCGACGAGCCGGACACCGACGAAACCGAGACCACTACGAACAAGAGCACCAGCGAGGGGAACACCGCATGAGGGAAACACGAACCATGCCCGTTCCCGACGGGCTCGACGGCATGCGCGTGGACGCGGGCCTGTCCCGGCTGCTCGGCCTGTCCCGCACCGCCGTCGCCGCGCTCGCCGAGGAAGGCTCGGTGCAGCTCGACGGCATCGCGGCGGGCAAATCCGACCGGCTCGCCGCGGGCGCCTGGCTCGAGGTGATCTTCCCGGAGCCGAAGCGCGAACTGTCCATCGAGGTCGCGCCGGTGGAGGGCATGCGGATCCTCTACGCCGACGACGACATCGTCGCGGTGGACAAGCCGGTCGGCGTCGCGGCGCACACCGGCGTCGGCTGGACCGGGCCGACGGTGATCGGCGGGCTGGCCGCGGCAGGCTACCGGATCTCCACCTCCGGCGCGCATGAACGTCAGGGCATCGTGCACCGGCTCGACGTCGGAACCTCCGGTGTCATGGTGGTCGCGCAGTCCGAGCACGCCTACACGGTGCTCAAGCGCGCGTTCAAGCAGCGCACCGTGGCCAAGCGGTATCACGCACTGGTGCAAGGACATCCGGACCCGAGCAGCGGCACCATCGACGCCCCGATCGGGCGGGCCCGCGGCAACGACTGGAAGTTCGCGGTCACCGCCGACGGACGCCCGAGCGTCACGCACTACGACACCGTCGAGGCGTTCCAGGCCGCGAGTCTGCTCGACATCCACCTGGAAACCGGGCGCACCCACCAGATCCGGGTGCACTTCTCCGCGATCCGGCACCCATGCTGCGGCGACCTCACCTACGGCGCCGACCCGCGCCTCGCTCAGCGCCTCGGCCTGGAAAGGCAATGGCTGCATGCCCGTTCGCTCGGCTTCCACCATCCCGCGGACGGCCGCTGGCTGGAGATCACCAGCGAATACCCCGACGATCTGAAGCACGCCCTGGACGTCCTGCGCAATGCCTGACCGGCGGACGCTGCCCCTCGGTCGACTCGCCCTGGGGGCGGCGGCCGTCGCGCTGGTCGTGTTCATCGTGCTGCTCGGTGTGCTGAACCCGCCGCGTACAGCGGGGGTGTTCACCGACCGACTCGGCCCGGAGCAGGGTGAGCGGGTCGCGGATTATCTTGCGCGGGCCCGCGATTCGCTCACCGGTACGGACGCCGCTGATCACTGGGCACTGGTGTCGTTCACCGAACCGCTGGTGCCGGAGCAGATTCCGTTGCACAGTGGCGGGCTGCGGATATCGCAAGTGCTGTACCAGGTTCCGATCCCCCGGGTGCAGACCCCGTTGGTCGCGGTGCCGGTCCCTGCGGGCGACGAGGCGGCGGTCACCTCGGCGGAGTCGGCCGCATGGCTGCTCCCACGGAACACACCCGATGACCGCGCCGCCCGGATCGCCGCGCTCTCTGCCGCCCGACTGCGCTCCGGGTGCGCATGCACCGTCGGCCTGGTCCTGCGCGGACCACTCGCCGGCCTCCGAAACATCGCCTCCCAGAACGGAATCCGCGCGGTAGAGGCCCTGCCCCCCGACGCCGTCTCCGGCCGATTCAGCGTAGTCCCGCTCCTCCCCGACCAACTCGACGCCGCCCTCCCCGGCCCGAACGACGGCCCCGTCCCGGATCAGTGACACGGCGCGCCAATTCTCTCGCCGCACGCCCCCATCTTTTGCCCCATCGAAGATCAGTCCTGACTCAGCACCAGCTCGGAACCTCAACAGCTCGAGCGAGATTCGATGACGACCGAAACAGAGCCCGGTAGGACAGACCTCCGCCGGGGTGATTCATCCCCACTTCATCCCGGCGGAGGCCTGAAATCACCACGCCGCATCAATGATTCGCCGCGCCGTGGTGACAACGCGCGACTCGGCGGCGGCGCGGCCACGGCGGCGCTGAATGAGCGCGAGTCTTGGTGGCAATGCGCGCGAGTCGCGGATGCTCGGTTCAGTCCGGTAGTTGCACAACACCGTCGAGGTATCGGCGGCACCGGCCGACGAGCAGCACCCGGTCATCGACGAGCGCGCAGCGCAGGCTGCCGCCGCGCCGGGAGAGCTGGCGGGCACTGAGTTCGGTACGGCCGAGCTCGCGCGCCCACAGCGGAACCAGTTGGGCGTGCGCCGATCCGGTGACCGGGTCCTCGAGCACGCCGACGCCCGGCGCGAAGAACCGCGAGACGAAATCGGCGCTCTCGCCGCGCGCGGTGACGATCACGCCGCGCGGCACCGGCGGGAACGCGGTGAAAATCGGTACGGCGTCGCGGACTTCCTGTTCGGTCGCCACCACGATGACCTCGTCGGTGCCGGTGAATGCGCGCACCGCGCTGACGCCGAGCGCGGCGACGAGCACCAGATCGGGTTCCGCCTCGGTGGATGACACGGCGGGCAGATCGAGCACGAATTCGTCGTCGTCGGTGCGGTCGACATGCAGCCAGCCGCTGCGAGTGAAGAAGCTCACCCGGTCGGCGCCGGGATGCATGTCCTCGAGAATCTGTGCGGCACTGGCCACGGTGGCGTGCCCGCACATGTCGACCTCGACCGCGGGGGTGAACCAGCGCAGGTGGAACGCGGGCCAGTCCCCCGGAGGCGCACCGGCCTCCGGCGGTAATTCCGCGGTGTAGAAGGCGGTTTCGGCGAGGTTGTTCTCCTCGGCCAGGTGTTGCAGCAACGAATCCGGAAGCCACGACGGGAGCGGCATGACCGCGGCTGGGTTGCCCGAGAACGGTGCGTCGGCGAACGCGTCGATCTGGTGCAGCAGTACCTCCATATTCGGAGAAGGTACTCCAACACTGAATGGTCGCTTCGCACAAGGCTTCTCGCGGCGCGCCGGGTCAGATGTCCAGTTTGTCAGGAAACGCCGTTATTCGGGGTCGGGAACAGTTGGCCCTTCTCGCCGAGCAGCGTCGCGCTGACCCACCACGCGACCTCGACGAGCACGATTCCGACAGCGCCGCAAATGAATGCGGCCGTGGTGAGCCCGACATTCGACGGGTCCAGCTTGAAGAAGTGCCGGGTGAACGGGACGGTGAACAAGATGATGTAGGCGGCGACCGAGGCCGCGATGAGCACCACCTTCCACCACACGTACGGCCGCGCCACGATGGCGAGCACCCACACCGCGATCATGATCAACGTGATGAGCGCGGTGGTGCCCGCCTGCTCCTTCTGCTGCGCGGTGGCATCGGGACCGGCGTAGGCGATCAGGTAGGCCACGAAGGTGGCGACGCCGATCACCACGCCGGACGGGATGGCCAATCGCATGACGCGCCGGACGAATCCGCTACGGGCGCGCTCGTTGTTGGGCGCGAGCGAGAGGATGAACGCCGGGATGCCGATGGTGAACCAGGCGGCGATCGTGACGTGCCGAGGCAGGAACGGGTAGCCGATCGGGTCGTAGCCGAAGATCTGCGAGCCGATGCCCGCGATGCCGATCAGGAAGGCGAGCAGCACCGAGTACACGGTCTTGGTGAGGAACAGATTCGAGACCCGTTCGATATTGCCGATCACCCGGCGGCCCTCCCCCACCACGTACGGCAGGGTCGCGAACTTGTTGTCCAGCAACACGATCTGCGCGACCGCGCGGGTGGCAGGGCTGCCCGCGCCCATCGCGACGCCGATGTCGGCATCCTTGAGCGCCAGCACGTCGTTGACGCCGTCGCCGGTCATCGCGACGGTGTGGCCACGCGACTGCAGGGCGGCCACCATGGCGCGCTTCTGGTCCGGGCGGACCCGGCCGAAGGTGGTCTCGTGGTCCAGCACGTCGGCGAGTTGGTCACGGCCCTCGGGCAATTCGCGCGCGTCCACCGCGTGATCGCCGCCGGTGAGGTCGAGCGATGAGGCGACCGCGCCCACCGATACGGCATTGTCGCCGGAGATCACCTTGATCGAAACGTTCTGGCTGGCAAAGTATTCGAGAGTTTCCTTGGCGTCCGGCCGGACCCGCTGTTCGAGCACGACCAGCGCGGCGGGACGCACCGTGCCCGGCGCGTCCGCGGCGTCGACCGGGCGGTCGCTGCGGGCGAGCAGCAGGATGCGCAGCCCGGAGGAGCCGAGTTCTTCTGCCACCCCGGCCTCTTCGGAGTTCGAGTCGAGCAGCACGTCGGGAGCGCCGAGCAGCCAGTCGCCGTGCTCGCCGTAGGAGCAGCCGCTCCACTTCTTGGCCGAGGAGAACGGCGCGACCGCGGTGCGCTGCCAGCCTGGGCTGTCCGGCAGCGCCTCGGCGATGGCCTGCACGCTCGCGTTCGGGCGTGGATCGTCGGCCGCCAGCGCGGCGAGTGCCTGCCGAACGTCGTTGTCCTCGAACGATTCCAGGGTCTTGATGTCGGACAGCCGCATGCCGTTCTCGGTGAGCGTGCCGGTCTTGTCCGCGCACACCACGTCCACCCGGGCCAGACCCTCGATGGCGGGCAGCTCCTGCACCAGGCATTGCCGCCGCCCCAGCCGCACCACGCCGACCGCGAACGCGACCGAAGTCATCAGCACCAGGCCCTCGGGCACCATCGGCACCAGCGCCGCGACCATGCCGCTCACCGCGGGGCGCCACGACTCCTTGCTGGAGAACAGCTGGTTGTAGATGCTCAGCAGACCCGCCGGGATCAGCAGGTAGGTGATCACCTTCAGGATGGTGTCGATGCCGCTGCGCAGCTCCGACTTCACCAGCGTGAACTTGCTCGCCTCGTCGGCCAGCTTGGCCGCGTAGGCGTCCTTGCCGACCTTGGTCGCGCGGTAGCAGCCGCTGCCGGAGACCACGTAGCTGCCCGACATCACCTCCGCGCCGACCTGCTTGTCCATCGGGTCGGCCTCGCCGGTGAGCAGCGACTCGTCGATCTCCAGCAGCGACGCCTCGGCGACCTCGCCGTCGACCACGATCTGGTCGCCGGGGCCGAGCTCGATCAGGTCGTCGAGGACCACCTCGCGCGGCGCCACCTCGACGGCCTTGCCGTCGCGGCGCACCGTCGGCTTGGTCTGGCTGACGATGGCCAGCTTGTCCAGGGTGCGCTTGGCGCGGACCTCCTGGATGATGCCGATCGCGCTGTTCGCGATGATCAGCAGGCCGAACATGCCGTCGATGATCGAACCGGTGGACAGCACCAGGATGAACAGCACGCCGAGCAGGGCGTTGATCCTGGTGAAGACATTCGCCCTGACGATGTCGCGGACCGAGCGGCTGGCCCGGTCCGGCACATCGTTGGTGAGCCCGTCGCGGCGACGTTGCTCGACCTCCGCCGCGGTGAGTCCGGTGGCGCGCGAAGCCTGCACGGTTGTCGACATGACCGCAAGGCTACGTGAGAAGTAGCGTCGGAAGCGTGCAGCGGAGCAGGTCCATCCCGGGTGTTGCGTTCGGTATGAGCGCGTTTTTTCTCTGGGGTTTGTTCCCCGCGTTCTTCGGTTTGCTGGCGTTCGCCAGTGCGGGCGAAGTGGTCGCGCAGCGGATCCTGTGGACGTTGCTGGTGGTGCTCGCGGTGCTGATGGTGTCCGGCAGGCTGCGCGAGCTGCGTGGCATCGGCGCGCGGATCTGGCGGTTGGCGGCCGTGGCGTCAGCGGCGATCGCGATCAACTGGGGTGTGTATGTGTACGGCGTCACGTCGGGGCATGTGGTGGAGTGCGCGCTCGGGTACTTCATCAACCCGCTCGTCACCGTCGCGTTCGGGGTGTTGATCTTCCGCGAGCGACTGGCCAAGGCGCAGTGGGCCGCGCTCGGGCTCGGTGCCGCCGCGGTCGCGGTGCTCACCGTCGACTACGGCAGGCCGCCGGTCATCGCGCTGGTGCTTGCCTGCTCGTTCGCGACGTACGGCCTGGTGAAGAAGGTCATCCCGCTGGACGCGCTGCGCGGCATCGCCGCCGAGGGCATCGTCGCCGCGCCGTTCGCGCTGGTCTTCGTGATCGTGCTCGCGGTCACCGGCCGCAGCGAATTCGGTTCCAGCGCAGGACATGCCGCGTTGATGCTGGCCACCGGCCCGGTCACCCTGGTGCCGCTGCTGCTGTTCGCCGTTGCCGCCCAACGGGTTCCGCTGACCACCATGGGCCTGCTCCAGTACCTCACGCCTGCCCTCCAGATGGCCTGGGGCGTGGCCATAGCCCACGAACCCATGCCCGCATCCCGCTGGGCGGGCTTCGCCCTCATCTGGACGGCCCTGGCCCTCTTCACCGCGCACGCCCTGCTGCGCGTCCGCCGCACCCATCGCGAAGGCCGAGGCGGCGTTCTCGGTGAGAATTCTGTGCAGAAATCTGCATAACGGGGTACAGTTCTCTGCATGCGGACCACCCTTGATCTGGACGATGCGCTTCTTCGCGCCGCCAAACAACGGGCGGCGCGGGATGGACGGAGTTTGACCAGTCTTATCGAGGAGGCGTTGCGCATGTTGCTCGAAGAACTCGGTGAGCGTGACACGGCCAAGATGGACATCGCCCTACCCACCTACGGTGGCGACGGGCTCCAGGTCGGCGTCAACCTCGCCGACTGGAGGACCGTCCGGGACGCCGACTACGACGAGGACGACGCGCGGCTGCGATCGGCGTTGACCGATGCTGCTACCTGACGTCAATGTCCTGGTCTACGGCTTCCGAACCGAGTCGCCCGACCACGCCGACGTCCACGCGTGGCTGACCGCGCTGGTGAACGGGGCCGCCACTTTCGCACTGAGTGAGTTAGTGCTCAGCGGATTCGTTCGCGTGGTGACCAACCCACGGATCTTCCGGACGCCGACACCGCCGGACAAGGCGCTGGAATTCACCGAAATCCTGCTCGGCGCACCGAATTCGCGGCCGGTCCGGCCCGGACCTCGGCACTACGAGATCTTCGCCGGGCTGTGCCGCGCCCTGGACGCCAGAGGCAATGACGTCGCCGACGCCTATCACGCCGCGCTGGCGATCGAGTCCGGCAGCGAATTGGTCACGTGCGACCGGGGTTTCGCGCGATTCCCGGGTCTTCGCTGGCAGCATCCGCTGCCAGCGAAGACGAAAGGCGCACGGGCGCGGCGCCGGTAGGCCGTGCTCGGCGGCTGCTACCAGTCGGTGTTGATGTGGCCGGGGGTCCAGGTGCCCCACCGCTGGGTCTTGTCGATGGTGACGTGCGCGGGTTGCGCGTTGGGGTCCAAGGGCAGGTACTGCTCGATCGAGCCCCAGTCCCGGTCCCAGTCCTTGTCCAGATAGGTGGGCAAGGCGCGGGCGGTGAAGAGCAGCTGGGTCCAGCCGAGTGGACCGCCGCCGTCGTGGGCCTGCCACAGGTTGGTGATGGTCGCACCGTTGCGGTCCGGCAGGATTCGGTAGGTCGGCAGGTCGCCGACGCCCGCGTGGGTGGGAGCGAGGTTCTGGCAGGGGAAGTTCAGGACGACCTCCCAGTCCACCAGCACCGGGGTCCGCGAACCGACCACGGCGGTCAGGGTTTTCGTCTGCGGCACCCGCGGCGGGGTCACCGCGAGCCACTGGTCCTTGCCGAGATCCTTGTCGCTGGCGACGATTCGGACGACGTCCGCGTCGCCGGGCAGCTGATCGAACGGCACGCGCACATTGCGCCAGGACGGCGACGGCCCGATGTCGATCGGGTCGACGCTGCCGAGTGCGGTTGCCGTGCCGTCGGATCCGGTGCGGCCGTACTCGACGCGCAGATCCTGGCCGGGGTGCACAATGCCGTCGCTGTCGACGTGCCTGATCCGCCCGGCGACCGCGATCGAGACGATGTCGCCACGACTTCCGTTGGTGGCGTCGGGAAGTCGATACCAGCCGGACGTCAGCTCGGCGGGCACCTGGGCGCCGTCGCGGTAGCTGCCGAGCACCGGCGTGGTCGCCGGGTCCAGGCCGAACGGCAGCGGGACACTGCTGCCGTTGATTCCCGCACCCGAGGTACCTTTTTCGGAGCCCGGCGATTTCGACCCGGCCTTCGGATCGGCGGTATCGCCGGAATCAGCGCTGGTGACGGAATTCGCCTTGCCCGTGGTGGATTCGACCTCATCGGAGGTGAGGTCGGTCGCCACGCCGTTCGGGGTGAAGCCGGTGGTCTCGGTGCCCGCCAGCGCCGTGGCGGTGTCGCCGGCCAGCGGGCGCAGCACCGACGCGTTGGGATCGGTCTCGATCAACACCTTGTCGGCCAGGCCGCAGCCACCGGAGACGGCCGCGGACACGTTCGATTGCGCGATCGAATACGACGGATACTGTGCCACCGCCGCTTTCGCGAACGACATCACCTCGAACAGGACCATGGCGGCCGCGACGACGGCGAGCACCGGAACGCGCGCGCACCGGCCCGCCACCGAACCGGGACGGGGCTGTGTCTCCGGGCGAATGTGGAACCACGCCGCGACCGCCAGCGCGAGCACCGAAAGCCCGGCGGCGAAGGTCGACAGCCCGAAACCGGCGAACGTCGGCGGCTTGTCCCACCACGGAATTCCCCACGCCGACACGTACCAGTAGCCGTTGGCGCCGACGAAGGTCAGCGCCATGGCGAAGAAGACCGCGGCGGCGAACAGCGCCCGGTTGCGCAGCGGGCGCATCACGCCGGGACTGATCGAGACGGCGGTGAGCGCCGCGACGCAGGCGGCCAGTCCGGCGAAGACGCCGAACTGATGGGTCCACTTGGTCGGGGAGAACATCATCAGCACCATCGCGGCGACGGTGATACCGACGAGCCGACGCCCGGGCCCGAGAGCGGTCCCCGGAATACGGCCGCCCCGGCGCAGCATCGTGACCACGCAGACCACCAGCCCGAGCAGCAGCATGAACATGCCGAACCGCCGGGTGAGCCAGCCGTCGGAGTTGATCTGCAGCAGATACTGATAACGCAGGAACTCGAAGAACCACGATTCACCGGGGCTGATCCGGCCGTGCACATAGAACATCTCGCGGGCCCCCGCCAAGGTCCGATCCGCGAAGACCACGGTCAGCACCACCGTGCCGGCCGCGAGCACGGGCAGCAGCAGCGCGAGGTAGCCGGAGTCCTTCGCCCGCCGCACCAGCACCGAGGTCATCGTGCGTGCGCCCGCGGCGAGCGCGCCGAGACAGATCAGGCCCGAGGGCGCGCAGGTCAGGGTGAACGCCGCGATGATGATCGCCAGCGCGTAGGGCAGCAGCCGCCGGGTCGCGATGGACCGTTCGACCGAGGCCCAGGTGAGGATCACGCCAAGCGCCACAAAGGGTTCGGCGCGCAGGCCATTGTTGTAGGGCATCCAGAACGCGAGGAACACCAGCGCGCTGGTCCAGATGACGATCGCGTTGGCGCGCAAGGCAAAGCCGAGCCGGGGCAGAATCTCGCGGCTGATCACCCACCAGGCGATGATGCCGACTAGCAAGGTGGGCAACCGAACCCAGGGACTCGCCGTCGACACGTGGGACAGCACCGAGATCATGTCGGTGTAGGGCGTGTAGAACGGCCCCTCGTCGACGCTGAACCAGCGGTAGTAGTTCGACATGAAGCCGGAACTCTGTGAGGCACGCGCCATTCCGAGGATGTAGCCGTCATCGGAGGTGTTGGCGCCGATGAAATGCCACACCAGCAGCGTGGCGAACACCAGGTAGTCCGGCGGCTGCAACCGCCACCATCGGGTGGGCAGGAACCGTCGCGTCTTGCGGCCGTCGAGGCTGTCCAAGCGATACAGCGCGACCAGCGCGACCAGTGTCGCCAGCGCGGCCAGTCCGATCATGGCCTGCTTCAGCAGTGTCGGCGACGACGAAAAACGCGAATCGACTTGCACATTCACGTGCAGCCCCGACGGCGCCGCACCGGTCAGATCGCTGAAGACGCCGACGACCTGCGGGCGGATGTCACTGGTGAACTGCTTGTCCGAATCCGCGAGACCGGGGGCCGACACCGTGGTCCGCTCGATATTCATCTCGATGCCGACCGCACAGGACTGATCGCGGACCGCGCTCAGCGACGACGACCACAGCAGCATGTTGCGCGACACCACGTCGACCCGGCCCGCCCGATCGGGCGCGTCGGGCACGACCTTGACGACCAACCCGTAGCGCTCCGCGTCGGGTGACTGATGCGGAATCGTCGACACCACAACGCCGCCCGACTCCGCGAGCGCACCGAACGCAGCGCACGGAATCTCGGCGGACAGGTTCATCGGCGCGTAGGTCAACAGCGGCGATGTCACCGGGGTGATCGCGGCCGCCTGCGGCCACTGCACGCTGGACTGGTCCTGACGAATCGGCAGGAAGGGCAGCGACACCGCGGCGAGGAGCGCGATGGCCCCGCTGATGAGCGCCAGCAACTCGAGGCGGCTCGAGGCGGTCCCCGCAGGACGCCCTGCCGGGTCCTGCTGGTTTCCCCGCTGTGCCGACGGTTGGGCGGACTCACGCACAGCGTCACTGACAGTCACGACGGTGGATGCTAGCGCGAAATCATCGGATGACACAGAGTCCCAGCTACCGGGGCTCGAAACACGCAGCCAGCCTGCGTATTCGGCAACCGCGCGGCACCGGACAAAACGGCGTTGCCGCGGCCGACTCAGCAGAGCCGGCCGCGGCGGGCACGATTTAGCCGCAGGCCGTGGAGGTCTGGCCCAGGTTGGTCAGCATGGCGCAGGCCCAGGACTTCTGGATCTTCCACTTGCCGTTGTCGGCGACGAAGGGCACGTCGACGATATTCTCCTGGCCGTTGACGACGAACTTGGCCTTGGCGTTGACGCTGTCACCGAACGCGGAAACGTCGGTGACCTCGATCTTCACGTCGGCACCCTTGGCCGCCTGGGACAGGCGATCGGGCAGCGTCGGGTCGGCCTCGGCGCCCTGGACGCCATCCAGCTTCTCCGCGGCCGGAACGGCCGGGTCGAGCGCGCGGGCCAGGGCCGCGTTCAGCTCCGCGGGGGTCGGGACCGGCGGCAGGTTCGCGGTGTTGGTCGACGCCGACGCGCTGGCGCTGGTCGACGTCTTGGCGGCAGGCTTGCTGTCTTTGTCGTCGCTGCTGCATGCGGTCATGCCGAGCGCGGCAACGACGGCGAGGCCGGCGATCGCGATGCGTCCAGTCTTACGAAGCTTCAACTGCTCGTCCTTTGCGTTCGAGTAGGTCCGTGTCATGTCCACCACTGGCAGCCTCCACCCGACCGGCGGCGCTGCACGAGCTCACAGGCTACCGGCACAGCGGACCACCGCGTGGACCCACACGGGACGGACTGATGTCGTCGGCAGCGAACGTAGCCGGTGGGCTCGGCGATGTCGAGCCGTTCGCTGGCCCGGTCACCGCAGACTGTTCAGCGGATCGGCTCTGGTCAGACTCGAATCATCGGCGGCGAAGGTGCGGGCCGGGCCGGGACCGGTCGAGCGGGTCTCGAAGCGCACGGTCACGACGCCGTAGCCGCCGCCCTGCACCCAGCCGTGGCCGTGCTCGGGGTGTTCGACGTCCATGCCCGGGTGCCAGAGCGGGATCGGCAGCGGGGTCGCGAGCGGTGCGGTCTGCGGGGCTTCGTCCTCGGCGGGCACAGCGGCCTGCTCCCACGCCTCGGCGACCGGTGCCTGATCCAGTTCGGGAAACAAGGATTCCTGGCGCACGGTGGACAGGCCGCCGTAGCCGACGCCGACCAGTCGGATCGGGCCGAGCTCGGCGGGGTCGATCGCGGAGCGCTGCGCGGCGGTGGTGAGCGTGACGAGGTCCTCGGTCGCGTAGGGCAGGGTGAACGAGCGCGTCACGATGCTCATGTCGGACTTGCGCAGCTTGAGGACCACGGTGCGGGCGGCGCGACCGTCCTTGATCAGCCTGCGATGCGCGGCCGCCGCCATCGATTCGATGGCAGGGCGCAGGCGGGCCAGCGTGACGATGTCGGTCTCGAAGGTGGTTTCGGCGCTGATCTGTTTTGCCTCGTTGCGTTCGGCGACCGGCCGGTCGTCGATGCCGCGGGCCAGCCGGTGCAGCGCGGCGCCGACGCTGCCGCCCAGGATCGACATCGCCTCGGATTCCGGCAGCGCGGCGAACGCGCCGACCGTCTCGATGCCGAGCGAGCGCAGCTTGTGCTCGGCCACCGGGCCGATCCCCCACAGCTTCCGAACCGGAAGGGCGGCCAGCATCTGTGGCTGCTCGACCGCCGAAACCACCCGTATCCCATCGGGTTTGGCGAGTGCGGAGGCGATCTTGGCGAGCTGCTTGCCGGTGCCCGCGCCGACCGACGCGGTCAGCCCGGTCCGTTCGCGCACCGCCGCCCGCAGCTCCTCGCAGAACTCCTGCACACGGGCCACCGTCGCGCCGGCCAGTTCCTCGGGCTCGCCGAACGCCTCGTCGAACGACAGCGTCTCCAGCACCGGGATCCGGCTGCGCAGCGCGTCGAACACCTGCCCGCTGAGCGTGCCGTAGACGACCCCACGCGGCGGCACCACCACCGCGGTGACGCCGACCAGCCTGCGCGCCATGTGCATCGGCATCGCCGACCGCGCGCCGTACACCCGCGCCTCGTAGCTCGCGCCCGCGACGACGCCGCGCCCGCCGGTGCCGCCGACCAGGACCGGCCGCCCGCGCAAGGTGGGCCGAGTCAGTTGCTCGACGGACGCGTAGAACGCATCCATATCGATGTGCAGCACCCAGCGCCGTGCGGTGCTCTGCGCGTCGGCACGAACGAGGCTCCCCACATCGGCGGACACCGCGCTCCCCAGATGGGCGGCATCGGCGGGCACAGCACCCGGCACGTCGGCGGGTACCGCGCTCCGCACGCCGGTGCGCGCCGGTGGATGCTGCTCGCTCACCGCGGTTTCGCCGACGGTTTCCTGGACATGGGCACACGCACCGGCAGCAGCTCGGCGGTGCACCGCACGAACTCCGCCGACCAGGTCGAACCCGCCGACCGCGGTTCGCTCGCTGCGCTCACTCACGTCCGGAAATCTACGCCCGAGCACCGACAGGTCCGGGCAGGCGCCGACGCTGGCTGATGACTGCGTACTTGCTGTTGATTTCCTGTAGAGATCACAGATCACCGACCGCCCGCCAGCACCCGAACCTTGAACGGACAACCAGCCGACGACCTGGGCCGATAGCACCCTCGCTGCCGCACTACACGGTTTCGGTAAACAGTTGACGAAGCACGGGGACTGCCCTTGCGGCCCAGCTTCGTATGTGATGATCGGACCTATGAAGATCCGCAAGGCCGTGATCCCGGCCGCCGGTATCGGTTCCCGGCTCCTCCCGCTGACCAAGGCCATCCCGAAGGAGATGCTGCCGGTCGGCGACAAGCCGGTCATCGAACATACGGTCCGCGAGCTGGTCGCGTCGGGCATCACCGACATCACCATCGTGGTCAGCAGCGGAAAATCGTTGATCCAGGACCACTTCCGGCCCAACCCTGCCCTGGTGGCGCAGCTACGCGCGGACGGGAAGACGGCCTACGCCGACGCGGTCGAAGAGGTCGGCGAGCTGTCCAGGCTCGGCCACATCACCTACCTCGACCAGCACGGCCCGTACGGCAACGGCACCCCCGTCCTGAACGCGGCCCGCAACCTGGGCGATGAGCCGATGCTGGTGCTGTGGCCGGACGACGTGTTCGTCGCCGAGGTCCCGCGTGCCCAGCAGCTGATCGACGCCTACGAGGCCACCGGCGCCCCGGTGCTCGCGCTGATGCCGATGGACCCGGCGGAGTCGCAGCGCTATGGCGTGCCGGTGGTCGCCGACGACCAGGGCAACGGGCTGCTGCGCATCACCGGCCTGCGGGAAAAGCCCAAGCCCGAGGACGCGCCGTCGGACTTCGCCGCGATCGGCGGCTACGTGGTCACCCCCGGCATCATCGACGATCTGCGCACCCAGACCAAGGCCTGGTACAAGCACCACACCGGCGAGGTCTACCTGACCGACGCGATCAACGTGCACGCCGCCGACAACCCGGTCTTCGGCCAGGTGATCCAGGGCCGCTGGTACGACACCGGCAACCCGGCCGACTACCTGGTCGCCCAGTTCGCCTCGGCGCTGGCCAACCCGCAGTACGCGCCGCTGCTGCGCAGCCTCGTCGAAGATGCCGGCTGAGTCGCGAATCCTGATCTCCCGCACCCCGATTCGCCGGTGTGCGGGAGCTCGGGTCAGAAGCGGCGGATCGCGAAGATGTCGAATTGGCGCAGCGGGCTGAGCCCGACGGGGACGCCCCAGTCGTAGGCGTTGAAGATCTGGCCGAAGCCCGCGTAGATGCCGACGTGCGAGCCGTCGGTGTTCAGCACCACCACGTCGCCGGGCGAGAGCGCGAAGAACGGGACCGGCGCGCCCGCCCTGGCCTGCTCCCAGGTGGTGCGCGGAATGTTGACGCCGACCTGCCGGAACGCCCATTGGACCAGGCCGGAGCAGTCCCAGGCGAACGGACCGGTGCCGCCCCACTCGTAGGGCTTTCCGGTCTGCGAGGCGGCCGCCGCGAGCGCACCTACCCCGTGCGAGCTCGGCAGCGGGATCGCGGCGGATCCGGAGGCGGACAGGGATTCGGCGCTGCCGGTGCCGCTACCGGTGTCCGACCATCCCGGCCCCGCCAGGAGCAACGTCGCGGCCGTCGCTAGGAGGAATCCGAAAGCGATGCGACGCAAGGGTTTTCTCTTCACGTGCTCGTCCCTTCCGGCGGCCCGGCGTGCGGGTCACCATCCGGCGGTCCCGGCTGACGCCTAGGGTCGAGCAGCGTCATCCATAAGGAGCCGCAGCCGCCGCGTCCGGCGCGGGAACGCCGGGCGCAACGCGTTTCAGGTAGGACAATCCACGAACTCACTGCTGCCCCAGAAGTACATATCTGTCACAGCAGCACCACCCTCGATTCTGCCGCGCGGCTCGGACCAGCGACGACACTTCAGCAAATTTGTAGCATGTGATCTGTATCACATTTAAGACCGATGGCCGCGGCGCTTCTTTTCCGCCATACGGCCCGCACTCAGGCCGCGCCGGCTTCGGCAATGGCGGCACGCACCAGCGCACGGGCCGCCCAGCTCATCGTGTCGGTGGCCGCTTCGGGATCGAGCCCACAGGTATCGCGCGTGGAGACCAGCGCCTCGACGCCGAATACCAGCACGACGGCATTCACCAATCGCTCCAGCCGCTCGGCCGAGAGCGTGTCGCGCAGCGGCGCGAGGGCGACCCGAGCCATCTCGAGCCGGGTCACCCCGCGCACCGGAACCCGTTCCGCCTCAGCGACATCCACCTGACTGAACCAGCGATCGAGGGTTGCCCGTAGTACGCCACGCCACACCACTTCGTCCGCGAACTGGAAGGCGCAGCACTCGCGCACCACCCGCTCGATGCGGTCCTCGACATCCTCGGGCAGGTCGTCCAGGAAATCCGGGAAGCCACCGGTGGTCCCGGCCTGCCGGGTGGCCATATCCGACCACAGCGACTGCGGGTTCGGGAAGTACCGGTACGCGGTGGCGGTGGAGACCTTCGCGGCCTCGGCAACCTCGGCGATCGAGGGCGAGTGACCGTTGCGGGCGAGTTCGAGCGCGGCGCCGATGAGCGCCTCCCTGGTGCGCATCTTCTGATTCGCCGCTCGCCCGCTATTGAGAATCTCGTCTCGCCGTGAGAAAGTCATCTCACTACGATAGCAGAATCTCACTACAGAGGGGCGTGTGCGATGACCAGAGAAGAGATGGACGAGCTGTTCGAGCGGCACTGCGCGGCCGAGGCGGCCAACGATGTGGACGCGATCATGGACACGCTGGCCGAGGAGGTCGAGCACGACGCGGTCGGCGATCCGCAGGGCACGCTGCGCGACCCGGCGGCCATCGCCCAGCGCTACCGCGACCTGTTCGACGCGATCAGCGAGGACAAGATGGAGTCGATCCGCCGGTACTACGGCGAGGACTTCTTCCTCGACGAATCCGAGTGGCACGGCAGGGCGACCGGCATGTTCCTCGGCGTCCCCGGCGGCAATCGGCCGATCAGCTTCCGGATACTGCACGTCTGCGAGGTCCGCGACAACAAGATCAGCCGGGAGAACGTCTGGCTGGACACCGCCGCGATCATGCAGCAGTTGCTGGCACCGGCCTGATGGGTGCCTACAAGGCGGCCAAGCGCGGGGTCGCGGTGGAGCAGCAGGAGCGACGCGACCGGCGCTGGGACAGCGTCGTCGCACACTGGGCGCCGTTCGGAAAGGGCGCGTCGGCGGCGCGACCGGCGCAGCACAGCCCGGAGCTAGCGCCGAAATAGCAAGGGCGGGGCCGACTTCGGCCCCGCCCCGCGATGTCGAACCGTCAGGCCTTTGCGACCTGCGCGCGCACTCCCCCGACCAGGTCGGCGGCGTCGGCGTTCACCTCACCGAGGGTGAGGGTGGTGGCGAGGACCTCGCCCGCGATCAGGTCGCGGTGGGTTTCGGCCCACTCGGCTCGATCGGCGGGCACCGCGAGCACCACGGTGATCCGGTCGGACACGTCCAGCCCCAACGACTTCCGGGTCTCCTGGAGATCGCGGATGAGGTCGCGGGCCCAGCCCTCGGCCTCCAGCTCCTCGGTGACCACCGAGTTCAGCACCACCAGGCCGGCATTGCCGGGCAGGGCGGCGGTGGACTCGGGTTCGGCGGCGACCAGTCGCTGCGTGTATTCCTCAGGGAGCAGGGCGATTCCGGCGGCGGTGACGACGCCGTCGGCGTCCTCGGACCATTCACCGGCCTTGACCGCCTTGATCACCGTCTGCACGTCCTTGCCGAGGCGCGGACCCGCGGCACGAGCGTTGACGACCAGTTCGAACCGGCCGTGCACGGCGACGTCGGTGGTCAGGTCGACCTTCTTGACGTTCACCTCGTCGGCGATGATGTCGGCGTAGGGCGCCAGCCGCTCGGCGTCGGCCGCGGCGATGGTGACCTCGGCCAGCGGCAGCCGCACCCGCAGGTTCTGCGCCTTGCGCAGGCTCAGCACCGTCGAGCAGACCACCCTGGCCTCGTCCATCGCGGCAACCAGCTCCGGATCGGCGGGCAGCTCACCGTCCTTGGGCCAGTCGGTCAGGTGCACCGACTCGCCACCGGTGAGTCCACGCCAGATCACCTCGGTGATCAACGGAAGCAGCGGCGCGGCCAGCCGGGTGACCACCTCGAGCACCGTGTGCAGCGTGTCCACCGCATCCGGCTCCTCGCTCCAGAAGCGCGAACGCGACCGGCGCACATACCAGTTGGTGAGCGCGTCGGCGAAACCACGCAGCTGGTCGCAGGCGCCTGCGATGTCGTAGGTCTCGAACGCCTCGGTCATCGCATCGCGGGTTTCCGCGAGCTTGGCCAGGATGTAGCGATCCAGCACATGGGGTGAATCCGTGCGCCAGGTACCGGGTTTCGAGGCGTACAGCTGCAGGAAGGTCCATGCGTTCCACAGCGGCCGCAGCGCATGGCTGACGCCCTCGCGGATGCCGCGCTCGGTGACGATGAGGTTGCCGCCGCGCAGGATCGGCGAGCTCATCAGGAACCAGCGCATCGCATCGGAGCCGTCCCGGTCGAACACCTCATTGACGTTCGGGTAGTTGCCCTTGGACTTGCTCATCTTCAGTCCGTCGTCACCGAGCACGATGCCGTGCGCGACAACGGTTTTGAAGGCGATCTCATCGAACAGCGCAGTGGCCAGGACATGCATCTGGTAGAACCAGCCACGCGTTTGGCCGACGTACTCCACGATGAAGTCACTGGGATAGTGGCTCTCGAACCACTCCTTGTTCTCGAACGGGTAGTGCACCTGAGCGAACGGCATCGACCCGGAGTCGAACCAGCAGTCGAGCACCTCCGGCACCCGGCGCATGGTCGACTTGCCGGTCGGGTCATCAGGATTCGGTCGGGTCAGCTCGTCGATCATCGGCCGGTGCAGGTCGGTCGGGCGCACGCCGAAATCGCGCTCCAGCTCGTCGAGTGAACCGTATACGTCCATCCGGGGGTAGGCGGGGTCATCGGACATCCAGACCGGGATCGGACTGCCCCAGTAGCGGTTCCGGCTGATGTTCCAGTCCCGCGCTCCCGCCAGCCACTTGCCGAACTGCCCATCCCTGATGTGCTCGGGCAACCACTCGATCTGCTGGTTCAGCTCGACCATCCGGTCGCGGAACGTGGTCACCGCGACGAACCAGGACGGCACCGCCATGTAGATCAGCGGCTGACCGGAGCGCCAGCTGTGCGGATAGGAGTGCTCGATCGTCTCGTGCCGCAACAGCTTTCCGGCGGCCTTGAGGTCCTTGATGATCACCGGGTTGGCGTCGAACACCATCAGGCCCTCGTAGGGCGGCACCATCGAGGTGAACTTGCCGCCCTGATCGAGTGGCTGCACGATCTCGATGCCGTTGGCGGTGGCGACATCCATGTCCTCTTCACCGAAGGCCGGTGCGAGGTGCACGATCCCGGTGCCGGAGTCGGTGGTCACGTAGTCGGCGTTCAGCACGCGGTGCGCGCGCGGATGCCCGACGAAGAAGTCGAACGGCGGCTCGTACGACAGATCGGTCAGCGCGGCACCGTCGAACTCGCCGAGCACCTCGGGCTCGTCACCGAATTCGCGGGTGTAGTGCGACACGCGTTCGGCGGCCAGCAGATAGCGCTTGCCGTCGGCGCCGCGCAGGTGCACGTAGCGCACGTCGGGGTGCACCGCGATCGCGAGGTTCGACGGCAGGGTCCACGGGGTGGTGGTCCAGATCAGCGCGTTGGCGCCGTCCAGCGCGTGCAGCGGATGCTCAGCGGGCACGCGCAGCACCATGTCGACAGTGACCGCCGGATCCTGGCGCATCTTGTACGCGTCGTCGAGCCGGGTTTCCTGATTCGACAGCGGCGTCTGCTCGTACCAGCTGTAGGGCAGCACCCGGAAACCCTGGTAGATCAACCCTTTGTCGTGCAGCGACTTGAACGCCCACATCACCGACTCCATGAAGTCGAGATCGAGCGTCTTGTAGTCGTTGTCGAAGTCGACCCAGCGCGCCTGACGTGTCACGTAATCGCGCCATTCGCCGGTGTAGCGCAGCACGGAAGATTTAGTGGCCGCGTTGAATTCGGCGAGCCCCATTGCTTCGATCTGTGATTTGTCCGTGATACCGAGCTGCTTTTCCGCCTCGAGCTCCGCGGGCAATCCGTGACAATCCCAGCCGAAACGCCGGTCGACGCGCTTACCGCGCATCGTCTGGAAACGCGGGACGAGATCTTTGACGTATCCGGTGAGCAAATGCCCGTAATGTGGCAGACCGTTGGCAAACGGCGGTCCGTCGTAGAAGACGAACTCCGCTGCCCCGGAACGGTTTTCGATGCTCGCACGGAAGGTGTCGGCGGCGGCCCATGCGTCTAGCACGCGGCGTTCCATCTCGGGGAAAGCCGCTCCGCCGTCAACACCAAGGTCGACGCGCGGGTATGCGCTGTTGCTGGAAGTTTGGTCCGCCATCGCGGATGCATCTCCTCGTGCCGTTTCCGTTGGCACGGGGACGATGCCGGCGCCGGTGCGCCGAAACCGCGGTACCACCCCGCTTGTCCGGCCAGACCTGCCGAACCTCTCGTTGTGAGCTGTGACGGGCTCACCCGTTCGGTTCTACTGAGCACCCCCGCCGCGCGGGCAACGAGTGCTGTTCTTCCGAAGGCTCCCCGGTGATGGCCGGATCGACACCATGTTCATGTTTGATTCTAGCCACTGCGGTCAAACCTGTTTACGGCCCACCTAGCGTTTCGCGTGGCGGCCGGGCGGCGGAGCGGAATCTTCGTCCGGCTTACGCATAGACAGGGCACTGACCAGCAGGAGCACCGCACCCAGCACGCACACCAGGATGCAGCCCCACGCCCAGATCACCGAACCGGTGGTCAGCGCGGCTACCAGTAGTGCGAATCCGACGGCGGCGAGAACAAGCGTCAAGACAAGCATGATGACCCCCCGGGGGGATGGCAGGAAGCGAAGCCGACGGGGTGGGTATCGAGCAGGCCAGGCGGCTCGACAGTTCCGCTAGGTGGGTGAACTGCGGTGCGCTCGGTGTGAGCGGTTTACTTGCCACCCTTGGCGAACGTGGCGGGCTGCAGGTTGTTGGCCGTGTTGGCGTCGGCGAAGGCCTCGCCACCGTCGACCGGGACCGCCGAGCCGCGGTTCTCCAGCTCCTCGAGCTGCGACTCCAGGTAGGACTTCAGCCGCACCCGGTACTCCCGCTCGAAGGTCTTGAGCTGCTCGATCCGGCTCTCCAGCACGCTGCGCTGCTGGGTGATGGTGGCCATGATCTCGGTGTGCTTGCGCTCGGCGTCGGCCTGCAGTGCGTCGGCCTTTTCCTTGGCCTGCCGCAGCTGGTTGTCCGAACGGGACTGCGCGTCGGACAGCATCGCGTCGGCCTTCTGGCGCGCGTCGGCGATCATCGCCTCGGACCGGGTCCTGGCATCGCCGACGAGACGCTCGGAGTTTGCCCTGGCGTTGGAGAGCAGGTTTTCCGCCTCGCCCTTCGCGTCGCTGGTGAGCCGGTCCGCCATCTCCTGGGCGAGACTGAGCACCTTGGCGGCCTGCAGGTTCGCGTCCGCGCTCGGCGCTTCCTTCGGCGCGGGCGGCGGCGACATCGGGGCGGGCGGAGCCTGCTGCACCGGCGGCTTGATCGGCTCCGGAGGCGGCGGCGGGGCCTGCTGGACAGGCGGTTTCACGCTGTTCGGGCCGACCGGGCCGCGATTCTTTTTGGCATCAGCCAGTTCCGCGTCGAGTTCGGCGACCCGCTGACGCAGATCGGCGTTTTCCTCGATCAGACGCGAGAGTTCCTGCTCGACGAGATCCAGGAAGGCGTCGACTTCATCCTCGTTGTAGCCGCGCTTCCCGATCGGCGGTTTGCTGAACGCGACGTTGTGCACATCGGCTGGAGTCAGCGGCATGGAAGGATCCCTTCACGCGTCTTTTGGAGATCTAGCAGATCTAGCAAGCTACTTCACGGCCCATTCTGTCACACCGGGGCTACCGGTTGCCCGAGCCTGCCCACGATCGACATCAAGATGAAGACGATGAAAAGCAGGACCATTATCGACAGATCCAGGCGAATTCCTCCCAGTGACACCGGTGGTATCAACCGCCTCAGGAGTTTCACCGGAGGGTCGGTGATCGTGAAGATCACCTCGAGGATGATGACCACGACACCCGTAGGGCGCCAGTCACGGGCGAAGCTTCGGATGAACTCGACGATCACCCGGCTGATCAGCAACAGCCAGAAGATGAACAGTACGAAGTACAGCACCGCGAACAAGGCCACGACTTCACTCTGCCGCAAAATCCGCTTTGCGCAAAATGACCGCGCCGCCCCACCTGCGACCGGTCTGCAACACCCCCCAGATCACGACCTTATTTCTGGTTGTAGAAGCCGGTTTCGGCGATGCGTCGGCGTTCTTCGGCTGATACGTCGACATCGGCCGGTGAGAGGAGGAACACCTTCGTAGCAACCTTGTCGAACGAGCCACGCAGCGCGAACGCGAGTCCGGCGGCGAAGTCGACGAGGCGCTTGGCGTCGGCGTTGCTGAGTTCGACCAGGTCCATGATCACCGGGTTGCCCTCGCGGAACCGCTCGCCGATGATCCTGGCCTCGCTGTAGTCACGCGGACGCAGTGTCGTGATCTTGGACAAGGGGCCTCCGTCCTCGAAGAGCCCCGGCCTGCGCGCGGGTGCCGGCTCGGGACGCACGCGCTCCTCGAGCCTGCGCTCCTCGGCGTCGGGATCGACGGCGAGCGCACCACGGGTGGTGCCGCGCAGCGGCGGCGCGGTGCCGCCCGCCCGGAACCGGCCGGACGACGGCGCGGTCTCGATCCTGGTGGGTCGCCGCGACGTCTCGTAGCGGTCCTCGCCGTAGGACGCGTCGCTGTACTCGTCGCGGCGGGAGACCGGGTAACCGGCCTGATACGGCGACTTGTACGCGGGCTCCGGGTAACCGGCGCCCTCGCGATCGAATCCGTCGGCGGCGTAATGATCTGCGCCGTAACGATCTTCGGCATAGCGATCGGCCGCGTAGCCGTCGCGTTCGGGGTAGTCACGGGGGCGAGGCCGACGCGCGACGCGATCGTCACTGCCCCTGGGGGCGCGATCGTCTACGTAATCGTCTTCGTAGTCCTCGAGGGGAACCATTCCGAAGTACGCCTTGAACTTGTGCAGCGTACTCATGACCTGGCCTCGCTGACGCTCGGCGCAGTCATGACCATGATGGTGGCTGCGTCGAGGACTCGCTCGCTGCGCTCGCTCATATTGGTCGACCTTCCTTCGGCCCCGGTGGCGGCCGGGTGTTGAAGTCTTGCTCAGCCCTCGTCTGCCTCAAGCATATGTGTCGAATGTGACTGATGAGGTTTCTTTGCTACGCCGAGGTTATCGGTCGAGCGCCCATCAAGGCGGTACCGACACGCACACACGTTGAGCCGTGTTCGATGGCGGTTTCCAGATCGCCCGACATTCCGGCGGAAAGTTCTGTCGCACCGGGATGCTCGGCGAGCAGCATGGTGTGCAAAGTCGCAAGTCGTGCAAATGCCGCATCAGACTCTGCCGCCAATGGCGGAATGGCCATCAGACCGGACAGTCGTAATCCCGCAGACCCCGCAACATGTTCCGCGAGGCGGGCCAATTCGTCGGGTGCGACACCGCCGCGCGAAGGGTCTTCATCCAGGCTCACCTGCAACAGGACGCGCACCGGCTCGGTCCGCTCCCCCGCGTCCAACGCGGTCCGCGCACCCGCGTCAAGAGCCGTTGCCAGGCGTTCGCTGTCCACCGAGTGCACGGCGTGCGCCCAGCGCGCGACGACCCGTGCTTTGTTGCGCTGCAACCGGCCGATCATGTGCCACTGCACATCCGGGAGGCCTTCGTCACCTTCGGCGCCTTGGCCGACCAAAGTTGGCAGGGCTGCCACCTTTGCGGTGGCCTCCTGCTCGCGCGCTTCGCCGAACTCACGGCGACCGAGGCGGTAGAGGATCGCTACGTCCTCGATCGGGAAAAACTTCGTCACGGGGAGTAGACGCACCGAGTCCGGCTTGCGCCCGGCCGTGAGACAGGCCGAGTCGACCCGCTGGAGTAGCGCGGCGAGAGTGGTGGCCAGTTCGGCGGTCCGCGCGTCGACCTGTGGCGCAACGGCTTCCGGCTGCGTCATTACCGCACCTCCGCCCAGATCACGCTGCCGAGGCGCCCGGTCGGCGCGCCGCGGCGATGGCTGAACAGGGTGCGGTCCTCGATGGTGCAGCGCGGGTCGACGGCGACACCGTTGACCCCGGCTTCGACGAGCTGCCTGGTGATTCCGGCGCGCAGGTCGAGCGCGGGGGTCTTGCGCACCGTGGTCGCGGCGCTGCCCGGCAGGTGCCGCTCGACATCGGCGCGCATCGCGGCGGGTACCTCGTACTGACGCCCGGACGCGGCCGGACCGAGGAAGGCGCCGATCCGGTCGACGCGCGCGCCGAGCGACACCATCGCCTCGAGCACCCGGGGCACGATCCCGATCCTGGCGCCGATCCGCCCGGCGTGCACGGCGGCGATGATGCCCGCCTCGTCGTCGGACAGCAGGATCGGCACGCAGTCGGCGGTCAGCACCACCAGGGCAAGACCCGGCACGTTGGTCACGATCGCGTCGGTGGCGGGCACCGGCTCATCCCGTGGCCCATCGATGATCTCGACATTGCGCCCATGGATCTGCTCCATCCACACCAGCCGATCCGGCGTCAGCCCGATCCCCTCGGCCAGCCGATCCCGATTGCGCCGCACCGTAGCCGGATCATCCCCCACATGATCCCCCAGATTGAACGACTCATACGGCGGCGCCGAAAACCCACCCGCCCTGGTCGTCGTCACTCGTCGAACGGTCAGCGTAGGGGCAGAAGTCATCCCCCAACCCTAGCCAACCCCCACCCCCGCACCGGTCTCACAGAGCTCCCATACGTCTCACAGGCCCGCCGCCCCCTGTGAGGCGTATGGACGTCCTGTGAGATCAACGACTTTCACACACTCACCCGGCGAGGCCAACCCGCGACGGGGCGAGGTGGCGCGAAGGCCCTGATCCCGGGTGGGGTCAGGGCCTTCGTTCAGCTTGTTGTGCGCGCGGGGGTGGACGTCACCTTCGCATGAAGGAGGGGACGTCTACGTCGTCGTCATCGTCGTCGGGGGGGTCGATGTGGGTGCGGGCGTTGTTTGTCACGGTGGGGTCGGCCATTCGGGCCTTTTCGCTGTCTCGGTAGCTCGGGACGGCGCCTCGGGTCGAGGAGGTCGAGCTCGCGGCGGCGGCGGCGATGTCGGTGCTGCGGGCCGCTACCTCGGCGGGGCGGCTCTGGCCGATCTCGCCGGCACGGGCCGCGCCGATGGTGCTCCGGCTCGGGTTCTCGAAGGTCCGCCGGGCGGGGCCTCCCCCGTCAAAACCCGCTGCGATCACGGTGACTCGCACTTCGTCGCCGAGCGAGTCGTCGATCACCGTGCCGAAGATGATGTTGGCCTCGATGTGCGCGGCCTCCTGGACCAGCGAGGCGGCCTCGTTGATCTCGAATAGGCCGAGGTCGGAGCCGCCCGCGATGGACAGCAGCACGCCGTGCGCGCCGTCCATGGACGCCTCGAGCAACGGCGAGTTGATCGCCGACTCGGCGGCCTTTACCGAACGGCCCTCGCCGCGCGCGGAGCCGATACCCATCAGCGCGCTACCCGCGCCGGACATCACGCTCTTGACGTCGGCGAAGTCGACGTTGATCAGGCCGGGGGTGGTGATCAGGTCGGTGATGCCCTGCACACCGTTGAGCAGCACCTCGTCCGCCGAGCGGAACGCGTCCATCAGGCTCACCGCCGCGTCGCCGAGCTGCAGCAGCCGGTCGTTCGGGATCACGATGAGCGTGTCGCAGGACTCGCGCAGCTGGCCGATGCCGGTCTCGGCCTGGCCGCCGCGCCGCTTGCCCTCGAACGAGAACGGGCGCGTGACGACGCCGATGGTCAACGCGCCGAGCTTGCGCGCGATCTGGGCGACGACCGGGGCGCCACCGGTGCCGGTGCCACCACCCTCGCCCGCGGTGACGAAGACCATGTCGGCGCCCTTGAGCACCTCTTCGATCTCGTCCTTGTGGTCCTCGGCGGCGCGTCGGCCGACCTCGGGGTCGGCGCCGGCACCGAGACCACGGGTGAGTTCGCGGCCGACGTCGAGCTTGACGTCGGCATCGCTCATCAGCAGGGCCTGCGCGTCGGTGTTGACCGCGATGAACTCGACACCTTTGAGGCCCTGTTCGATCATCCGGTTGACGGCATTCACACCGCCGCCGCCGATACCGACGACCTTGATCACGGCAAGGTAGTTGTGCGGGGGCGTCATGGGCTCTCGCCTTCCTTCGATCTAAAGCCTGTCGTTTTCGGATTCGAGACACTTCGCCGGTTCCGCCTGAGCGGCTTCACTCAGCGAACCGCCGCCCGGGCAAACCCTCAACCTCAACCATAGGGTTAGCGTTATGTCAAGTATCCGACTGCTGCGGAACGCTATTCGCCGCCGCTGCAATACGCGCGCAGGCGCGCCGAAACGAAAGACAGAATCTTGTGTGATCCCTCTCGTTTCGCAGCGCCGCACGACGTATGGTGAACGGTTGCCCCCCGGCGCTCGGTTCCCGGCGCGAGGGCCGGTGCCATGAGCGTCAGGCCCGGAAGCGGCAGCTCGCGCGACCGGGGAGGGTCTGCGAACGCCACCCGTCGAATACTGCAATTCGACGCGGGCGCAATGGGTATCGCTCACTTTACCGTGACCAGGTTGGGACTCGACACATCGAACACCGTTCCGGGGCGGGTCAGCAGCGGGAGCACGACCGCCGCCTTGCGTTCGGCGTCGTTCGTCCCGCCCCAGAGTACCGTGCGGCCGTCCTTCAGATTCAGCGAAACATCCGAAATAGACCGCGCCACAACCTCGTCCACCTGAACGGCCAGCGCGGGCGGCACCGCGGCGAGCACCGCGACCGCGGCCCTGGTCACGGGGGCGTCACTGGCCGGATGATCGGTGACCAGCTTGGGCACGCCGATGGGCGCGTCCTCGATCGCGAACTCCACGCTCTCGGCGTCGAGCAGATGCGCGCCCTGCGGACTGTCGAAGAACAGCACCGGAGTCCGCTCCACCACGGTCACCCGCACCGTCGAGGGGAAAACACGCCGCACCCGTGCGGTGCGCACCTTCGGAATGCTCGCCACCCGCCGGGCGATGACGGTGGTGTCGATGCGCAACATCGAGCGCCCGGACGGGATTTCGAGCAAGTCACGCACCTGCTGCTCGGGCACCGCGACCACGCCGTCGATCTTGACGGCACGCACCGACAGCACGGGTGTGAACCAGGCAACGGCACCGACGATGGCAAGAACGCACACGCCCAGCAATCCCCACAGCCGAACCCGCCGCCACCCGTTCGGGCCCATGGGCAGGCTGTGTCTTTGGTTCGCTCGCTGACGCTCGCTCATGACTACACCTCGCTGACGCTCGGCTCCGTCATGACCGAGCGATGCTCGACTGTGACTTTGGTTCGCTCGCTGACGCTCGCTCACGGCATCACCGGCCGTACTGAGGGCGCGCCCGTAAACCGTCGAGGATCTGGCTGCCGAGCATGGTCACATCGCCCGCGCCCATGGTGATCACGACATCACCGGGCAGCGCGAGCTTGGCGACCTGACGGCCGACGCGCGACATATCCGGCTGGTAGTGCACGGGTTTGGTGACCGACTGGGCGACCAGCGCACCGTTCACCCCGGGCAGCGGCTTCTCCCGCGCGCCGTAGACGTCGAGCACGACCACCTCGTCGGCGAGGCTCAGTGCCGCACCGAAGTCCTGCGCGAAAGTCGCGGTGCGGCTGTACAGATGCGGTTGGAAGACCACGATCACCCGGCCCTGCCGAGACCGGGCCCCGTCGCGCGCCTCCTGCTGCACCAGCTCGGCGGCGGCGCCGAGCACGGCCCGCACCTCGGTCGGATGGTGGGCGTAGTCGTCGAAGACGCGCACCCCGTTCTCCCGGCCCGCGAACTGGAACCGGCGGTGCACGCCACCGAAACCCTCCAGGCCCTGGATGATTTCGTCCATGTCGGCCCCCGCCGCGCGGGCGGCGAGCAGCGCGGCCAGCGCGTTCAACGCCATGTGCCTGCCAGGCACCGACAACCGCAGGGTGCGTGGCGTCGGTTCGTCGTCGAGCTGGAACTGGGCGATGCCGCCGACATCGCGCGGCTCCCAGCTGTGCAGCCGCACGCCGACGGGCACCGGCGCGTCGGCGAGTTCGCCGGAGCCGTAACCCAGTACGCGGATGTTCTTGGCGGCGAGCTTCGCGCCGACCCGTTCGGCCAGCGCCCGGGAGCCGGGATCATCCAGGCACACCACCAGCAGGCCGCCTTCGGCCAGCCGGTCGGCGAAGTCGTCGAAGACCTGGACGTAGGCCTCGTCGGTGCCGAAGAAGTCCAGATGATCGGACTCGATGTTGGTGACCACCGCGACGTCCGGGTCGTACTGCAGCAGTGACCCGTCGCTCTCGTCGGCCTCGGCGACGAAGATGTCCCCGGTGCCGTGGTGCGCGTTGGTGCCCGCCTCGTTCAGCTCGCCGCCGACCGCGAAGGACGGGTCGAAGCCGCAGTGCTGCAACGAGACGATGAGCATCGAGGTGGTGGAGGTCTTGCCGTGCGTACCCGACACCAGCAGGGTGCGATGGCCCCGCATCAGCGACGCGAGCACGGCGGGACGGAGCAGCACCGGGATGTCGCGCCGATTCGCTTCCATCAGTTCGGGATTGGTCTTCGGAATGGCCGCGTAGGTGGTGACCACCACGGTCGGCCCGCCGGGCAGCAGGTCGAGCGCGCTGGCGTCGTGGCCGATGCGCACCTGCGCGCCGCGCGCCCGCAACGCGAGCACGCCGCGGCTCTCCTTGGCATCCGAGCCGGACACGGCACCACCGCGGGACAGCAGAATCCGCGCGATACCGGACATCCCGGCCCCGCCGATACCGACCATGTGCACCCGCGCCAACGACGGCGGCAAAGCCGAAAGGTTCTCGTCAGCCACGTGCGACCTCCAGCACGATCCGCGCCACCGTGTCGGCGGCGTCGCGATGCCCGGCGCCGGCCGCCGCGCGACCCATCTCGATCAGCCGTGCGGAGTCCATGAGCAGCGGAATCACCTCATCGATCACGTATTTCGGCGTCAGCTCGGAATCCGGGACAATGCTGCCCCCGCCCTGCCGGACGACGGGCCTGGCGTTGAGCTCCTGCTCGCCGTTGCCGTGTGGCAGTGGCACATAGAAGGCGGGCAGCCCGACCGCCGACACCTCGGCGACGGTCATCGCGCCCGACCGGCAGACCACCGCGTCGGCGGCGGCGTAGGCGAGGTCCATCCGGGAAAGATACGGCACCGCGACATACGGTGCGGTGGCGCCACTCCCGGCCGCGGGCTGCGCTCCCGCAGCTACCTCGAGGGTGTTCTTCGGCCCGTGCGCGTGCAGCACGGAGATACCCGCGGCGGCGAGCTGTGTCGCGGCACCCGACACCGCCTCGTTCAGGCTGACCGCGCCCTGCGATCCGCCGAACACCAGCAGCACCGGTCCCTCGGCGGGCAGCCCGAAATGCGCGCGCGCCTCGGCCCGCAGCGCGGCCCGATCGAGCGTGGTGATCGCGGCGCGTACCGGGATGCCGACGACCTGCGCCCCGGCCAGCCCCGAATCCGGTACCGCGGCAAGCACTCGCGCGGCGCGACGCGCGCCGACCTTGTTCGCGATCCCGGCCTTGGCGTTCGCTTCGTGCACCACCACCGGCACCTTGCGCCTGCGCCGCAGCCCCGACCCGGCGGCCAGGTACGCGGGCAGTGCCACATATCCCCCGAAGCCGACGATCACGTCGGCCTCGACCGCGTCGATCACCGCCCTGGTCCGCGCCACCGAGGCACGCACCCGGCCGGGCAGCCGCAGCAGATCGGCGGTCGGCTTACGCGGCAGCGGAACCGGCGGGATGAGTTCGAGTGGATAGCCGCGCTCGGGCACCAGCTTGGTCTCCAGGCCGCGTTCGGTGCCAAGCACCGTCACCCGGATCGAATCGTCGAGCCGCCGCAGCGCGTCCGCCACCGCGAGGGCGGGTTCGATATGGCCCGCCGTGCCGCCGCCTGCGACGATTACCGAGATCACCTAGATTTTCCTCGTTCTCTTGTGTGGTTGACCGGGTAGCTGGGTTCCCACGCTCTGGTGGCCCGCGCCGAGCTGGTGCCGCGACTCTCCGGCGAGCGGCGTCGTCCCGGCTCCGGCTGCGGGCGTCGTGCGGGCAATGCCGGTGCGCCCGGCCGAGGCGCCTTGCGCTGCGCGGACTTCGCCCGTGCGGCGCTGGCCCTGGCCGGCGAGTACACCTCCGGCTTGGGCAGCCGCAGCAACTTACTGAACCTACCGTCTTGCCCGGCGTGCAGCGCGGAGACAGCCTCCGGTTCATGCCTGGCCGCGTTCGCGATGATGCCGAACATGAACAGGGTGATGGCCAGCGACGAACCGCCCGCCGACACCAGCGGCAGCTGCAGGCCGGTGACCGGGAGCAGCCCGACCACGTAACCGATGTTGATCAGCGCCTGGCCGGTGATCCAGGTCGTCGCGGTGGCCGTGAGCAGCCGGAGGAACGGATCGACCGAGCGGCTGGCGATGCGAATTCCGGTGTAGACGAACAGCGCGAACAGTCCGAGCACCAGGGCGCAGCCGAGGAAGCCGAGCTCCTCGCCGATGATGGCGAAGATGAAGTCGTTGTGCGAGTTGGGCAGATAGCTCCACTTGGCCCGGCTCTGCCCGAGGCCGCGGCCCCAGATGCCGCCGTCGGCGAGCGAGTAGAGCGCCTGCCGCGCTTGATAACCCATGCCCTGCGGGTCGTCGCCAGGGTTGAAGAACGCGCGCATGCGATCGGATCGATAACCCGCCGACAAGGCGAGCACCGTCGCCGCGACCAGGCCGGAAACCGCAACCGTCACGAACAGCCGCAGCGGCAGGCCGCCGAACCACAGCAGCGCCGCGATCACGATGCCCAACGCGATCGTCGTCGACAGGTTCGGCTCCACCACGACGAGCAGACACACCAGCAGACCCGCCGGAACCAGCGGCATCAGAATGTCTTTCAGCCCCGCGTGCTCCGAGCGGCGCGACGCCAGCAGGTGCGCACCCCACACCACCAACGTGACCTTCACGATTTCCGACGGCTGCACGTTGAAGACGCCGAGGTCGATCCACCGCCGCGCACCCTGCACCTTGGAACCGATACCCGGGACCAGCACCAGTACCAGCCCGAGCACCGAAAGCACGAACAGCGGAAACGACCACTGCCGCAACCGGCGCAGCGGAATCCGCAGCGCGAGATAGAACAGCACGGTGCCGATCGCGGCGAACATCGCCTGCTGGATGAACAGCGAATACGCCGATCCCCCATCGGCATACGCCTCGACACTCGACGCGGAAAGCACCATCACCAGGCCGAGCACGGTGAGCAGGGTGGCGATGGTGACGACCAGATGAAACGACGCGAGCGGCCGCGCCAGCCAGGCCACGAACCTGGCACCGGCCCGGGGCTGTTCCTTACGCCGCCCCGTTTCGTTCATATCGTCCGCCCGACGTCACCGTCTTCCAGTGCGTGCACCGCCGCCGCGAAACTGCGGCCTCGATGCGTGTAGTCGGCGAACATGTCCAGCGAAGCCGCCGCGGGAGCGAGCAGTACGGTGTCGCCGCGTCGGGCGTACCCGGCCGCGGCCTGCACGGCACGCGCCATCACGGCGTCGGCCTTATCTCTCGACGCGTCACCCATCCCTGCATCGTCTCCCGCGATCAGCTCGATGACCGGGACCTCAGGCGCGTGTCGCGCCAACGCGACCGCGAAAACCGGTGCGTCGGCCCCGATCAGCACCACCGCGACCAGCCGGTCGGCGACCTCTTCGACCAGGTCCTCGATGTGCGCGCCCTTGAGTTGACCGCCGGCCACCCAGACCACCTGCGGGTGCGCCAGGATCGCGGTGCGCGCGGCATGCGGGTTGGTGGCCTTGGAGTCATCGATGAAATCGACGCCGCCGACCTCGCGCACGAACGCGGACCGGTGCGGGCCGACCTTGTGCTCGATCAGCCCCTCCCGGATGAACTGCGGCGCCACATCGATGGCCCTGGTCAGCGCGGACGCGGCGAGCGCGTCGGCGACACCGGCCGGTCCCGGCGGGCTGATGTCGCCGACCTCGGCCAGGATCGCGGCCTTGGTGAACGCGCGATCGAGCAGCTTGCCGTCCACCACGCCGAGCTCACCGTCGGCGGGCACGCCGATCCGGAAGCCAACGGTGCGACGGGCTTTCGACCGGCGGGCCAGCGAGGCCGCCACCGGATCGTCGAGCCCGACCACGCCGACCCGGCCGACCAGCGCGCGTGCCTTCGCGGCGGCGTACGCGTCCAGGCCGCCGTGCCAATCCAGGTGATCCTCGGCCACATTGAGCACCACGCCCGCCTCCGGGCGCACCGACGGCGCCCAGTGCAGCTGGAACGAGGACAGCTCGACGGCGAGCACCTGCGGTCCCGGGTTGCGCCGCAACGCATCCAGGATCGGCAGGCCGATATTGCCGCACGCGACGCTGGGGATGCCCGCGGCGCGCAGGATGGCGTGCGTCATCTGCGTGGTGGTGGTCTTGCCGTTGGTTCCGGTCACCACCAGCCACTTGCGCACCGGACCGTAGATCCTGGCTTGATCCACCCACCAGGCGAATTCGACGTCGCCCCACACCGGCGTGCCCTCGGCCACCGCCGCGGCGAGCACCGGTGAGTCCGGTCGCCAGCCCGGGCTGGTGATCACCAGCGCGAACCGGCTCCAATCGGTGGTTTCCAGTTCCACGCAGGTGGCGATGTCCAGGCCGAGCCCGGCCGCCTCGGCCAGCGCCGCGGCGCCGCCGTCGGTGACCACCGGGCGCGCGCCGATATCGCGAAGCGGCTCGACGAGCGAGCGCCCCGATATGCCCCAGCCCGCGACGAGAACGTCACGGCCACGCAGGAATTCGAGCATGGGCCCAGGTGATCGCAGGGCCCGAGGAGAATGTTCGACCATCGCTAGTTCACCCGACCGCAGAGAGATATTCGCTGTAGAACAAGCCGAGGCCGACGGCGGAAGCCATCGCGGCCAATAGCCAGAACCTGATGATCACCGTAGTCTCGGCCCACTTGCTGAGTTCGAAGTGATGATGGAACGGCGCCATCTTGAACAACCGGTTGCGCGTGGTGCGATACACCGCCACCTGCAGCACAACCGACAGGGTTTCGGCAACGAACAGTGCGCCGATGACGATCATCAGCAGCTCGGTGCGGGTGGTGATGGACAGTCCGGCCAGCATGCCGCCGAGCGCAAGCGAACCGGTATCACCCATGAAAATCTTGGCGGGCGCGGCATTCCACCACAGGAAGCCGACGCACGCCGCGGCGCCCGCGGCGCAGACCAGCGCCAGGTCGAGCGGGTCACGCACGTTGTAACAGCCGACCTCGGCCTTGACCTCGCAGGCGTGGTAGTACTGCCAGAACGTGATGACCACGTAGCCGCCGAGCACCAGGCTCATCGACCCGGCGGCGAGCCCGTCCAGGCCGTCGGTGAGGTTCACCGCGTTGGACCAGGCGACGACCACCAGGCAGACGAAGACGAGGAACACGACGACACCCATCGTCACCGTGCTGATGTCGCGCACATAGGACAGGTGCCTGCTGGCCGGGGTCAGCCCGCTGGCACCGCGAAACTGCAGCGCGAGCACGCCGAACACGACGGCGGCGGTGAGCTGGCCTAGATACTTGCCCGCGGCGGTCAGGCCGAGGTTGCGCTGCTTGCGGATCTTGATGAAGTCGTCGACGAAGCCGACGCCGCCGAGCGCGGTGGCCAGGCCGAGTACCAGCAGGCCCGAGGCCGACGGCCCGTCCGCGCGATAGCCGATGCCGATCAGATGCGAGCCGAGATAGCCGGCCCACATGCCGATGATGATGGCGACGCCGCCCATGGTCGGGGTGCCGCGCTTGGCCTGGTGACTGGCCGGACCGTCGACCCGGATCTCCTGGCCGAAGCCCTGCTTGGCGAACATCTTGATCAGCAGCGGGGTCAGCAGAATAGACACGGCAAGCGCTATCGCCGCCGCGAATAGAATCTGTCTCACTCAAGTGCCTCCGTGCTTCCCATACGTCCGCTGGATGGCTCTGCTGCGATCAAGTGTTCGGCGACCTCCCAGAGGCCCACCGACTTCGACGCCTTGACCAGCACCACATCGCCCGCCTCGACCTCGTCGTCGAGCAACGCGATGGCCGCGCCGATGTCGGGCACGAGGATCGACTCCTCGCCCCATGAGCCTTCCATCACCGCTCCCTGATGCATCGCGCGGGACGGCCTTCCGTCGCCGACCACGATCAGCCGGTGCACGTCCAGCCGCACCGCGAGCCTGCCGATCCGGTCGTGTTCGATCACGGAATCTTCTCCCAGCTCACCCATTTCGCCGAGCACCGCCCAGCTGCGGCGCGGGGTCTCGCCCGCGCGCGCCATGGTGACCAGGGCCTTGAGGGCGGCGCGCACCGAGTCCGGGTTGGCGTTGTAGGAGTCGTTGACGACGGTCACCCCGGCGGCGGTGGTCCGCACATCCATCCGGCGGGCCGACGCGGCGCGCGCCTCGGACAGCGACCGCGCGATGGTGTCGAGGTCGGCGCCGCATTCGAGGGCGACCGCCGCCGCGGACAGCGCGTTGCCGACCTGGTGTTCGCCGTGCACCGCCAACTGAATCGGGATGCTGCCCAACGGCGTATGCAGGGTGAAGCCGGCGCGGGCCGCGTCGTCGAGCCGGATGTCGGTGGCACGGATGTCGGCACCGTCGGACTGGCCGACGGTCACCACGCGGGCGGTGGTCCGCGAGCTCATCGCGGCGACCTGGTTGTCGTCGGCATTGAGCACGGCCAGCCCGGACGGCGGGAGTGCTTGCACCAGTTCGCCTTTGGTCTTGGCGATCGCCTCGCGGCTGCCGAACTCGCCGAGGTGCGCGGTGCCGACGTTGAGCACGACGCCGATGGTCGGCGGGGTCACCTCGGCCGCCGCCGCGATATGACCTGGGCCGCGGGCCGACATCTCGAGCACCAGGAAGCGGGTATCGGCGTTGGCGCGCAACGCGGTCCACGGGTGACCGAGTTCGCTGTTGAACGAGCCCGGCGGCGCGACCACGGTGCCGAGCGGCGCGAGCACGGCCGCGAGCAGGTCTTTGGTCGAGGTCTTGCCGGACGAACCGGTCACCCCGATCACGGTGAGAGTGCCTGCCGCGGTGAGGTGTTGCACGCTGGCGCGGGCCAGGTCGGCGAGCGCGGCGAGCACCGCGGCACCGGAGCCGTCCGAATCACCGGCCAGCGCAACCGAAGTCGACGGCACCGAGCCTGGATGGGGCGCCACGACGATGGCGGGCACCCCGACCGGGCGTGCCGCGAGCACCGCGACCGCACCGGCCGCGACCGCCGGGACCGCCCAGTCGTGCCCGTCCGCTCGCGTGCCCGGCAGGGCCAGGAACAGATCGCCGGGACCGATTCGGCGCGAATCGAATTCCACCGAACCGGTCACTCGCACCTCCGGGTCGGGGACGTCGTGCAGCGTGCCGCCGACGACCTCCGCGATCTCCCGCAGTGTCATCTCGATCATGAAACCGTCAAGTCCTCCGCGTCCGCGTTATGCGGACTTCGCTTGTCCAGTGCCGCCGCGAGCACGTCGCGGTCGTCGAAGGGGTGCTTCACACCCCGGATCTCCTGCCCTGCCTCGTGCCCCTTGCCCGCAACCAGTACCACGTCGCCGGGCTGAGCCCAATTCACCGCCGCCGCAATGGCTTCGGCGCGGTCGCTGAGCTCGCGCACCTCGGCGCGGCCGGGCGCCGCCAGCGCGCCGGTGCGCATCGCCGCCCGGATCTCGGCCGGGTCCTCGCTGCGCGGGTTGTCGTCGGTGATGATCACCAGGTCGGCGCCTTTGGCCGCCACCGCGCCCATCAGCGGACGTTTACCCGCGTCCCGGTCGCCACCGGCTCCGACCACCACGGCGAGGCGCCCTGGCGCTTCCGGCGCGTCTGCCGCGAGATGTCCACGCAGCGTGGCGATCACCGATTCCAGCGCGGCGGGCTTGTGCGCGTAGTCGACGATCGCGAGGAAGTCTTGCCCGCGCTCCACCCGCTGCATCCGGCCCGGCACGTCGACGGTGGCCAGGGCGGGCGCGGCAATCGAGGCGTCGACACCGGCGGCCGCGCACACGGCGACCGCGAGCAGGCCGTTGGCCACGTTGTAGCGGCCCGGAAGGCGCAGCCGCACAGCGACATCGCCGCTGGGGCCGGTCGCGGTGAACTCCTGCTCACCGCCGTGCGCCGCGATCGGACCGTTCAGGCGCCAGTCGCCGGTTCCGGTGGTGGACACCGTGATCGGGGCTTCGAGACCGTCGGCGAGGCGCTGGCCCCACTCGTCATCGATACAGACCACCGCGGTCCGCGCGGCAATCGGCGACGTCGCCTCGAACAGCCTGCGCTTGGCGGCGAAGTAGTCCTCGAAGTCCGCGTGGAAGTCCAGGTGATCCTGCGAGAGATTGGTGAACGCGCCGACCGCGAACCGCACGCCGTCCACCCGGCCGAGCGCCAGCGCGTGGCTGGACACCTCCATCACCACCGCGTCCACACCCTGCTCGACCATCAGCGCGAACATCGCGTGCAGCTGCGGCGCCTCGGGCGTGGTCAGCGCGCTCGGCACCCTGCGGCCGCCGATCCTGGTCTCGATGGTGCCGATCAGCGCCGTCGACAGTCCTGCCGCGGCCAGACCGGCCTCGATTAGGTAAGAGGTTGTCGTCTTGCCGGAGGTGCCGGTGATGCCCACGATGCGCAGCCGCTCGCAGGGGTTGCCGTAGATCATGGCCGACAATTCCCCGAGCACCGCGCGCGGATTTTCCCGCACCAGCACCGGGACAGTCAGCTCGCCGGCCAGCTCAGCGCCTGCCGCATCGGTGAACACCGCCACCGCACCGTGCTCGACCGCGTCCCGCGCGAACCGGGCGCCGTGTGCCTGCGCGCCGGGTAGCGCGACGAACAGGTCGCCGGGCAGCACCGACGCCGAGCGCTGCTCGATTCCGGTCACCGACGCCGTGCCCAGCGGCCGCGGACCGACCGAATTCACCGCGACGGCGGACGCCAGGGCGTCCAGCGGCGTCACGGGTGACTGGGCGGGCCGCAACGTGCGCGGTTCACCGGACTGCACAGAAATCAGGCTCCTCTCGGCGGCAGCGATCGACGTGCCAGGTTACCGGCGACCGACCATCGCGCGACCAGGCAGCCCCACCGCAGCGGGCCGGCGCCGCTCATCGCACCCTACGACGCCGGCAACCCGACAGTGTGCCACCACGCGGCCCGCCACATTCGAATCAACGGAATTCGCCCACCAGTACTTCGCGTTCCTGCGACTACAGCGCTATCGCACCGCTAGCGAAAGATATTTCGCCTGCCATGATTCACGACAGGTAGGCAGCAAAATACTTGACACCGTATACATCGCGCGACAGACCTCGAGTACGCCGATAATTTGCCACCGAAATAAACTCGAGCCCAACGATATTCGCGCATTGTTCGAGTCGGCGCATTGTTGCCGGAACAAGGGCCACAAGCCCAGGCTTCGGGCAGCAAGGGCCGTACCGAGCTGGCGTGCGAGCCCCTTTCAACTAGCCGAAAGGGCCCATCTCAGCGTGGTCGGTGGCGGCGCACCGGCCGTAAGCAATGCGGCACCGGAAATCCTGATAAACATGAGCCCGCCCATTTCGCCCTTGCCCTAATTCCGGGGAACCGAGCAACACATTTGCCGTGACGGATTCAGTCCGCCTGGAGCACGAAACGTTTGGACGGTTCCGGCGATGGCGGGATTCGGTCGCGCTGCAACGCCCAGGAGGCGATGTTGTGGAACAGCGGTGCGGCCGACTGGCCGCCGCTGCCGTCGGAGCTGCGGATGGGGTTGTCCAGCATCAGGCCGATGACGTAGCGCGGGTTGTCGGCGGGGGCGATGCCCGCGAAGGTGATGAAGAACGAGGAGGTCGAGTAGCACCCGCAGCTGGGGTCGACCTTTTGCGCGGTGCCGGTCTTGCCCGCGATCTGGTAGCCGTCGATCGCGGCGGGCCAGCCGGTGCCGTTCTGGTTGGCGTTCATCGGGTCACGCTGGACCACCGACTGGAACATGGTGCGCAGCGTCGCGGCGGTCTGCGGGCTCACCACGCGCACACCGTCGGGCTGGGCCTCGTCGGTACGGGTACCGTCCGGCGCGATCTCGGCCTTGATGATCCGCGGCGGGATGCGCACGCCGTCGTTGGCGATGGCCTGGTACATGCCCGTCATTTGCAAGGTGGTCATCGAAAGACCCTGACCGATAGGAAGGTTGGCGAAGGTGCCGCCCGACCACTGGTCGCGGGCGGGCACCACACCGGCACTTTCGCCCGGCAGGCCGACGCCGGTTCGCTGGCCGAGTCCGAAGCGATTCACCATGTCGGCGAATCGGTCCTCGCCCACTCGCTGCGCGAGCATCAGGGTCCCCACGTTGGAAGACCTGCCGAAGATGCCGGTGGTGGTGTAGGGCGCCACACCGTGCACCCACGCGTCGTGGACGGTCACCCCCGCCATTCGGATCTCGCCCGGAACCTGGTGCACCTCATCGGGATTGGTCAACCCGTACTCGATCGAGGCGGCCGCGGTAATGATCTTGTTCACCGAGCCGGGCTCGAACACGTTGACCACCGCCGGATTGCTCATTTCGGCGCTTGCCCACGTTTGCGGCCCCTGCTGCGGATTGAAGGTGTTGTCGTTGGCCATCGACAACACCTGCCCGGTCTTGGCGTCGAGCACGACCGCGGAGGCCGAGTTGGCACCGGACATCTCCTTGGCCTGCTGCACCTGCTGCTGCACGTAATACTGCAGGTCCGAGTCCAGCGTCAGCTCCACGCCGTGGCCGTTGACGGCGTCCTGCTTGTCGCGCGAGCTGCCGGGAATGACCGCGCCGTCGGAACCGCGGTCGTAGGTGTGCGAACCGTCGGTGCCCGCGAGCGCCGAGTCGAGCGACGACTCCAGCCCGATCTGACCGTGCCCGTCCCAGCCGGTGGCGCCGAGCACGTTGGCCGCCAACGAGCCGCCCGGGTGCTCCCTCGGGTATTGGGAATCCGCGCCGACCTCGGGGTACTGCGTGCGGATATCCGTGGCGATTCTCGGGTCGACGCCGCGCGCCAGGTACACGAACGTTTCATCGCTGTGCAGCTTGGCGAGCAGGTCCGCCTCCGACGGGCCCGCCTTACCGAGCTTGTCGTGGATGGTCTTGGCGATCGCCTTCAGCCGTTCGTCCGGGTCGGGCGCCTTATCGTTTTTGGCCTTCGCGTCGGCCAGCTGCTTACGGACCGGGATCGGCTGGAAAGTCAGCTGTTTCGCGGCGATGGTGTACGCGAGGGCCTTGCCGTTGCGGTCGGTTATCGGGCCACGCACCGCGTAGTCGATCTCGTGCTGCGTGCGCTGAGTCGCCGCCTGCGCGGAAAGGCTTGGCGCACCGATGGTCTGGATCCACAGCAACTGCAGCGCCACGACGCCGAGCGCGAGCAGCATGATGATCCGGCCCGCGCCGAGTCGTCTGCGTTGCGGCCGGCCCTTTTTGGCCGGCGCGGAGCGTGGCCGGGCCGACTTGCTCGGACCAGGCTCGCGCCGCCTGCGCGGCGCGGGCCTGGTCTGTGTCACCGCTGGCCTCCGTCAGGAAGTGCTTGGGGCTGTGGGGTTTCCGGCTGACCCTGTGCGAGATCCACCGGCGGGTGCAGGGTTTCGGCCTGCGGCGGTGCGGGCTCGGCCGGTGCCGCGGGGACCGGGCTGACCGGCACCGGGCTCGCCGGGGCCGCGTTCACCTGAACATTGTTCGCCTGGGCACCGTTGCCCGGCGCGGGCGGCAGGGCGGGCGGCGGCGGGGTAGTCGTCACCGGCACCACGCGTTCACCGCGCGCCTGCACGTTGCCTGCCTGCGGGTTGGGCGGGGTGGTCGGCGAAATGTTCAGCGGCGGCACCGGGGGGCCGTCCGCCGGGGCCGGCTTGCCGACCACGGTCACGGCGCCGTCGGGGGCGACGATGATGCGGGCCGGGTCCTTGGCCGGGATCATGCCCTGTTCCCGAGCACGGGCGGCCAGGTCGGGCGGGGAATCCGCCGACTCCACCTCACGCAGCAACGCGGCGCGCTCGTCGGCCAGCCGCTTGTTGGTCGCCCGGATATCACCGAGCTGGTAGCTGTCCTCCGCGGCGCGGGTGGTCAGCAGCAGGGTGAGCGCGAGACCACAGCCGAGCAGCGCGATGATCGCCGCGACGAACGGAATGCGCCCCGCCATCGCCGACCCTTGCCGACGCGGCAGATCGGGAGTGTCCGAACGAGTTTCGGCGCGGGTCCGGCGCCGGGCGTAAGCCCGTTGCGCGGCACCCGATTTCACCCGCTCGGATTCGTGGACCCGGCGGGCGATCCGCCCGGGTGCCTCGACGGTCCGCGTCCTGATGCTCATGCCTCCACCTCGCTGGCGCTCGGTTCCGGCATGCGCATGGCGCCCTGATACATGATTCGCTCGCTGCGCTCGCTCATTCCTCTGCCGTCCCCTCGTGAGTCTGTGCGGGACATCCGGCCTCCCTTGTCCAGGCCCCGCACCCGGTCCGCCGGACGAGCTCATGTCTCATCCGGCCTCCTGAATTCGCTCCGCGGCCCGCATCCGTACCGGTGCGGCCCGCGGGTTCTCCACTATCTCCTCCTCGGTCGCCTTCTCCGCGCCACGGGTCAGCATCCGGAATTCCGGTCCCATGCCTGGCAATTCGACCGGTAGGTCGACGGGGGTCCTGGAAGCCGCGCGCGGCGCGAACTCCTGCTTGACCACCTTGTCCTCGAGTGACTGATAGGACATGACGACAATCCGGCCGCCGATCCGCAGCGAATCGAGCGCCGCGGGCAGCGCGGCACGCAGCGAATCGAGCTCGCGATTGACCTCCACCCGCAGCGCCTGAAAGGTGCGCTTGGCCGGATGCCCGCCGGTGCGGCGGGTGGCCGCCGGTATCGCCGCGTAGAGCAGCTCCACCAGCTCGGCGCTGGTGGTGAACGGCCGCTGCGCGCGGCGGCGCAGCACCTCGGAGGCGATCCGGCCCGCAAAGCGTTCCTCGCCATAGGTTTTCAGCACGCGGGCCAGGTCGCCGTGGCTGTAGGTGTTGAGCACGTCGGCGGCGGTGGGGCCGGTGGTGGGATCCATCCGCATGTCCAGCGGCGCGTCGATGGAGTAGGCGAAGCCGCGATCGGCCTCGTCGAGTTGCATCGAGGACACGCCGAGGTCCATCAGGATGCCGGAGACCGAGCCGCGGGCGGCCAGCCCGGCCTGCTCGAGCGCGTCGGCGATCCCGTCATATCGGGTGTGCACCAGGGTGACTCGGTCCGCGAACGGCGCGAGCCGCTCGGTGGCCAGCTTCAGCGCGGCGGTATCGCGATCGAGACCGACGAGCCGGAGGCCGGGGTAGGTGCGCAGGAAGTGTTCGGCGTGTCCGCCGAGACCGAGCGTCGCGTCGAGATAGACCGCACCGGGTTCGGTGAGCGCGGGCCCGAGCAGCGCGTCGGCCCGGCCGAGCAGAACGGGAACATGGCGAGGGCCGTCCTGCTCATGATTCACCTCGACCTCCCGGGATCTCGCCTGGCTTCGTCGCGTATCCCGGCCGGGTCGCGTTGTTCCTCTGTGCCGGTGCCGGAGTGCCAGCACCGCGTCGGTTCAACCAGTAGTTCGCGATTGTTTTGTGTTGGGCCGCAAGCGTTTTGCTCAGAAACTGTTGCCGGAGACGAATGCCCCGTGGTCTCTGACCGAACCTCGGCACCTGGCGTCGGGGAAGTACGTCAGGGTCCGCGTCCGGGCAGAGGCCGCGCGGCACTCGTTCGCTCGGGCTAGAAGATTCCGCCCAGTGACTCGTCTCTCGCTTGCGAGAAATCCTCCTCGTGCTCGGCGAGGTAGGAGTCCCACGCCTGCTTGTCCCATATTTCGAGGAAATCGACCGAGCCGGTCACCACGCAATCCCGTTGCAGGTTTGCGTACCGCCGGTGTTCGGCTGATAACACGATCCGGCCCTGTGCGTCCGGACGTTGTTCATCCGTTCCGGCCGCTAGTGCCCGGACGAACGCGCGCGCCTGCGGGTTACTTCGAGATGCCGCCGCGGCTCGTCGAGCGAGCGCGGTGAACTCTTCTTTGGGATACACGGCAAGGCTGTGGTCTTGACCCTTCGTGACCATCAACCCTCCCGCCAGATCGTCTCGAAATTTCGCAGGCAACGTGAGTCGCCCCTTGTCGTCCAGCCGAGGTGTGTAGGTACCGAGAAACAACTCGATACCTCCCTAGTCGATCACCTCGATGGTCGGCCTTTCCTGTAGTGCGCGCTCCACATTACCCCACTTTCCCCCACTTTCAATCGAAACTGCCGGTGATCTGGCTCCCGGCCCAGACGATTTCGCAGGTCATCCCAGCTATCACCATGGTGGAGAACTTTTTGCGTGTTCTGCCGACACGCACAGTCCGCATGGACAAAGGCCCGGAAACACCCAGCAAACGCCCAGGTGCGAGGTCACTCGGCCGAAGATGGGGGGAAGTGGGGGATCTTGTGGGGGGATGTGGAGCAAGCGCCGCCACCCCCCGCGCGGCGCGGCCGCGCTATCCACCCGCGAGACAGCGACGCCGCACCGGATCGGTGCGGCGTCGCCGTCTGTCTGCAGATGTCAGGCTACGAGCGAGCTAATCCTGCTCGAACCGTCGCCGGAAGCGGTCCTCCATGCGTTCGGAGAAACCGCCGGACTTACGTTGGCGCCCACGCGGTCCGGCCGTTCCACCGCTGGGACCGCCGGGCGTGGCGTCGCCACCGGCCCGATCGCCCTTCGCCATGCCCTTGGAGGTGCCGACCAGCAGCAGTACGCCGGCCGCGAACATGACGATGAAGCCGACCAGACTGATGATCGGGAAGCCGCCGGGCTTCACTGGGGCAGCGATGCCGGCGACGAGTAAAAACAGACCGAGGACGAACAAAGCCGCGGCCTGGAGTCTGCGACGACTCGAGGTCGAGCGAAGGCGCCCGCCGCGGACGGACGACGCGAACTTCGGATCCTCAGCATAGAGCGCGCTCTCGATCTGTTCGAGCATGCGCTGCTCGTGCTCGGAGAGTGGCACGGTACCTCCCCCGGCACTAGGCGTGGCTGTCGCCTCCGGGTAGGCGACCTGATAGCCGACCTTGGCGGCTATCTGTCACCAATGATACGAGTTCGATCAGGGCCGTACCACCTAGTCGCCCATAACTATGTGGGCGTGCCGCCGGTCACTATCCGGTCATGCCGCCTGTCCACCCCGGTGCGGGGCGCAACCGAGCCGATGCGGTAAGGAGATCTTCGACGTCGTGCAGGAATGCTCCTACCCGCGAATAGAACTCGTCGGCCTCGTCTTCGTCGACGTCACGATCGAGTCCGGCCTCCAGCGCGGCCCTGGTCTCCGAGCGCCCGCTGAAGTAATCCGCCCACATGACGAACTCGGGCGCGGCGGACTGCATCAGCACCCACGCGTTGCGCGAACGAGCCCGCGGCGCGTTGTCCGCACCGGTGAGCGCGATCACCGCGCCCGCCCCGCGTAATGCCGCCAGATAGGCGGTGCGGAACCGCTCGCGCGGGTCCCGCTCGCCCGCCGCCTGCATGAGCAGGCCATCGGCCCGTTGCAGCAGCTTGCCCGCCCGCCCGGGCTGTCCCGGATGTTCGACCCGACCAGACATCTCGGAGTCCCTCCGCCATCGCGTACCTGGAGCCAACACCGCCTAGTGTGACCGAACAGGTATTCGAACGTTTGAATTGAGATTGAATATAGAGACGCCCACCGACAAACTTTCCGCGCCCGCTGTGGACCCGACGAGAGCCATGACCGCCGTCAAGCCCAATCACACCCCCGCACCCGTTGTCGTCGACCTGTCTGTCGCGACTTTGCGCTCCCGGCTGCACGATGCGCTGGCGGTGTATGTCGCGGCGATGGACTATCCGCGCGGCACCGAACACCATCGCGCGCCGATGTGGACCGAGCACACCACCCGCCCCGGCTGGCAGGCCGTGGCGGCGGTGGTCCCCGACGATTCGGGGCACGTCGACCTGCGCTCGTCGCCGATTGTGGCGATCGCCTACGGCTACCGCGGTGCCGCGCACCAGTGGTGGCATCAGCAGGTGCACAGCGGTATGCGGCGCTCCGGATGGCCGGAACATTCGACGCGCGAACTGCTTTCGGACTATTTCGAACTGACCGAGCTGCACGTGCACCCCTCGGCACAGGGCCTCGGCATCGGCAGCACGCTGCTGGAACGCCTGCTGCGCGCGCGGCCGGAGAAGGCGGTGCTGCTGTCCACCCCCGAGGTGGAGCGGGAGGACAACCGGGCCTGGCGGCTGTACCGGCGGCAGGAATTCACCGACGTGGTGCGGAATTTCGTGTTCGCCGGTGACAATCGGCCGTTCGCCATTCTCGGACGACGGCTGCCGCTGTGAGGGTTACGCGCACAACGCCGCTGGGACCGCGGAGTGCCGGCGTGAGGGTCACGTGACGGTCGTTGTGGTCGGTTCGGGCCACAATGCGCTGGTCGCCGCCTGTTATCTCGCGCGGGCCGGGCACCCGGTGGAGGTGCTCGAGCGCGACGAGGTGCTCGGCGGGGCGGTGTCGACCGTCGAACGGTTTCCCGGGCATCGCGTTGATCGCGGATCGTCCGCGCACATCATGGTGCGGCACACGGGGATCATCGAGGAGCTCGAGCTTTCCCGTTTCGGGCTGCGGTACATCGATTGCGACCCTTGGGGTTTCACGCCCGGCAGCGATGGGCGCCCGCCGCTGGTGTTCCATCGCGATCTGGCTGCCACCTGCGCGTCGATCGCGGCCGCCGTTGGCGAGCGGGATGCCGCGGCGTATCGGCGTTTCGTGGAGGTGTGGGGGCCACGAAGCGCGCGGGTGATGCGGGCGTTCGGCGGTGGGCCGACGCCGGGCCGGTTGCTGCGTTCGTTCTGGGGACTGGACGCCAAGAACGGTGGGAGCGCGTTGTCGCGCGAGTTCCTGCAATCCGGGGACGCGTTGCTGGACACGTACTTTCAGGACGAACGGCTCAAGGCTTCGCTGGCGTGGTTCGGCGCGCAATCCGGACCGCCGATGTCGGAGCCGGGCACCGCGCCGATGGTGGGGTTCGCCGCGCTGATGCACACGCTGCCGCCGGGACGTGCGGTCGGCGGTAGTGGTGCGTTGTCCGCCGCGCTCGTCGAGCGGCTGCGCTCCGAGGGCGGCGTGGTGACGGCGGGTGACGCCGTGACCGCGCTGCGGCGCGAGGGTGACGGCTGGCGGGTGCGCACCGCCTCGGGGCGAAACCTCTACGCGGACACCGTTATCGCGGGCTCGCACGTGCTGACCACCCTGGATCTGTTGCGCGAGGGCGGGTTCGACGCCGCCATGCTCGATGACTGGAAGCGGCGGATTCGGGTCGGCCCTGGGATCGGCATGGTGGTGCGGGTGGCGACCCGGTCATTGCCGCACTACCCAGGCAGCTCGGTCGGCGAATCCGCGCGTGGACTCCAGTTTCTCGTGTCCGACCGGCGTCAGCTTCGGCTCGCCCACGGTGCCGCGTCGGCCGGGGAGCTGCCGCCGCGACCGGTGGTGCTGGCGATGAGTTTCAGCGCGCTCGACCCGAGTATCGCGCCGTCCGGCGAGCATCAGCTCTCCCTGTGGGCACAGTGGCACCCGTATCGGCTGGCCGACGGCAGCGATTGGGCCGCACACGCCGAACGGGAGGGCGACCGCATCATCGCCGAGGTCGACTCCTACGCACCGGGTTTCGCCGATTCGGTGCTGCGCAGGTTGGTGCAGACACCGGTCGATCTGGAGCGGGAGATGGGGCTGCTCGGCGGCAACGTGATGCACGTGGAGATGTCGCTGGATCAGATGATGCTGTGGCGGCCGCTGCCGGAACTGTCCGGGCAGCGGGTACCCGGTGCGCCTGGGCTGTATCTGACCGGCGCGTCGACGCATCCAGGCGGCGGCGTCTCCGGCGCCAGCGGCCGCAGCGCCGCCAACCTCGCCATGCGCGACCTCCGCCGCCGCCGATTCCCGCTGTTGCGCAAGCGATGACGGTGTACACGCCTACGGCCGTGCGGCGGGGCGGCGCACGTGCGACAGTGCGCCGAGGTGCGCCGCTTGCCTGTGCGGTGACGCTGATCCTCGTGCAGATCGCCTATCCGCTGACGTCCGGGGGCGGGCGGGACCGGGTCACCGTTGCGGTGGTGCTGCTCTCGGCGGGCACGGCGTTGGCGCACGCGACAGCGACCCGCGGGATTCGTTATGCGGCCGCATTTTTGGTGATCGTGTCGGGTCTCGGGCTGGCCGCTGAGATCGTCGGTACCGCAACAGGATTGCCGTTCGGGTGTTACGAGTACGCGGTGGATCGACTGGGGCCAGCGCTCAGTGGGGTGCCGCTGGTGGTCCCGCTGGCCTGGACGGGCGGGTTGTATCCGGTGTGGGTGGTCGCGGGGCTGCTCGCCCCTCGGGCGGCCTCGCGGATCGGCCTGCTGGCGGTGGGCGCGGTCGGCTGGGATCTTTTCCTCGACCCTCAGATGGTCGCCGACGGGCAGTGGACCTGGTGCGACACCGGCTCCGGGCTGCCCGGTCTCGCGGCGATTCCGGTCACGAATTATCTCGGTTGGTGCACGGTGGCGTTGCTGATGGGTGCGCTGCTGACCCTCTTGGATCGGGCGGTGCCCGCGTCAGCGGGGCTGGATAACCCGTCGAATCCGTCAGCGGGGCTGGACACCACTGTCTCGGATTCCGGCTCGGTCGCGGTGCCGGTGGCGGTCTTCCTGTGGACCTGGCTCGGGTCCGCACTCGCGCACGCGGTGTTTCTCGGTCTACCGGTTTCGGCCTGTTACGGCGGCATCGGGCTGGCTATTCTGGGCCTCCCGATGCTGCGTCACCTCTGGTTTTCCCGCCTCCGACCGGAACCGCCGGGCTAGCAGAAGCACATCGCGGGCCTCCTTCCGCCCGTCGCGTGGGCATCTGGACGGATGGCCTGGCACGATGTCCCCGTGCACCCGAGTCCCATCACCACGATGCCCGATGCCCCGGTACTACCGTCGCCGCGGACGCCCCGCCCTGGAGTGCGTGTCGCCGCGGCAGTCCTGCTCGCGGCGTTGCTGGTACCCGTACTCGCGGGCTGCCTGCGGGTGCAGGTATCGATGGGTGTTTCGTCCAACGACCGCGTGTCCGGGCGGATCGTCGCCGCGGTGGTGCCCGCCGAAGCCAATGACAAGGGCCCGCAGTTGAAGGCGCCCGACTCGCTGGCCGCGAAGGTACGGGTGGAGCCCTACTCCCAGGACGGGTACGTGGGCAGCCAGGTGTTCTTCGAGGACATGTCGTTCGGCGAGGTCGGCCAGCTCGGTCAGCTGTCCGAGCAAACCCAGGGCATGTTCCAACTGCAGTTCCAGCGGGCCGGTGACCTGGTCAGCCTGAGCGGGCGCGTCGACCTGAAATCCGTGCCGCCGCACGGCTCCGACGTGCAATTCACCATCGCGTTCCCGGCCCGCGTGGCCAAGACCAACGGCAATCGCGAGGGCGACAACATCGTCTCCTGGAAGCTGCCCGCCGGTGACGTCTCCACGTTGCGCGCCGAGGTCAGCTACGCCGACCCGAACACCCGCTCGTTCGCTGGCTGGGCGGGCATCGTCGGCGGCATCACCCTCGCCGTGGCCGCCGTCATCGCCGCCATGGCCTTCATGGACCGCAATCCGCCCGCACCGGGTGCTCCGACCGGCCTGTCCTGGAGCCGGTGGTGGAAAACGGTCAAGCAGGGCCGCTGAGCCGTTCGCCGGTGCGGGCGGCCGCGTGGGCCGGTGCCGGAATCTCGTTGGCGGGCGCTGGGATCGCGCTGTACAACCGGATCACGGTGCGACAGCTGGCGGATACCGCCGTCGAGGTGATCGAGCCGGTCACCGTGTGTGTTCCGGCTCGTGACGAGGCCGCGCGGCTGCCCGGGTTGATCGCGGATCTGCGGGCACAGCGTGGCGTCGCGCGGATGCGTGTCGTGATCATCGATGACGCGTCCGATGATGAGACCTATGCGATGGCCGTCGACGCGGTCGGTGGGGATCCGCGAATCACGGTGTTGCGCAACGACGCCGAGCCGCCCACCGGATGGACCGGCAAAGCCGCCGCGTGTGCGCGACTGGCCGAATCGGTGGTCACGCCCGTGCTGGTGTTCGTGGACGCGGATGTGCGGCTGGCGCCGGGAGCGATCGCCGCGGCCGTCACCGAATTACGCAGGCAGCGCGTCGTTGCGTTGGTGTCGCCATGGCCGATACAGCGGGCCGAATCGGTGGTCGAGGGCTTGGTGCAGCCGTTGCTGTGCTGGTCGTGGGCGGCCACGCTGCCGATCGCACCGGCCAACCGGAGCCTGCGACCGTCGACTTCCGTTGCCTGCGGCCAATTTCTGGTGTTCGACACCGCCGCCTACCGTGCCATCGGCGGACACGCGGCGGTGGCCGCCAGCGCCACGGAAGACCTCGACATCGCCCGAACACTGCGTCGCGCAGGACAATCCACCACCCTCGTTGCCGGGGGCCGCATGGCAAGCACCCGGATGTATGCGGGCACTGCCGAACTCGAGGCCGGTTACACCCGCTGGCTGTGGTCCGCGTACGGCGGCACCATCGCGGGCGGAGCGGTCGTGGGAACGATTGCCGCCCTGGCTTATTGGGTCCCGCCATTGGCGGCTATCAGTGGTCGTGGGGTGATCCGCCGCGCCGGTGTCCTCGGCTACGCGGCGGCCGTCACCGGCAGGCTGCTGGCCCGCTCCACCGAAACCTGCGGCCCGCTCTCCCCCGCTGATGTCCTTGCGGCCCTGGCCCACCCGTTCTCCGTGGCGGCCTACTTGCGGCTCTGGGCGCGCTCCCACCGCGCCCGAGGACGGGGCGCGCTGCGCTGGAAGGGTCGCGCGCTCAGGTCTGACGGCGGGTAGCCCGATCATTCGCGGCACCACGACTGCGGACCTGAAAATGACCCGCTCGCAACGTAAGCGGCACCACTTACGGAACCTCGGTGATCCCCACCGTCGGCAGGAAGAAGCAGGACTTGCCGCCGTTCTCGACGGTGCCGAAGACCGCGGCGAGCACCGTGCCCTGGCCGGTGTCGACAGGCACGGCGCGGACGCCACCCATCGGGAGGGCGGCGAAGAAGAAGTCCTGGATGGCGCGTTCGGCGATCGGGCGCAGGGCGACCGGGACCTCGGGCGGGATCATCGCGCGCAGGATGGTGGACAGCGGACCCATCGAGGCGAGGCCGCCGCGGCCGCTGGTCACGTTCAGCCAAGCCACCTGCATGCCGGTGGTGTCCGGCCCGTCCTGGTTCAGGCCGTAGGGGACGAAGGTGAACATGGTCTGTCCGGCCTTGACGGCGGACAGGTCGAGTCCGGGGATGGTGACCGAGGTCTTGGGCCATGGGCCCGGCACCGCACCGGCGACGGCCGGGGCGAGACCGAGGGAGTTGCCGTTGAGGCAGTACGCGGCCGCGGTCGGATAGAGGAACGGCTGCATGCCGAAGGCGCGCAGGCCGTCGATCGCGGTGTTGTAGACGCCGAACAGGTCGCCGGGAGCGACGGTGCCGGTCTGGTTGGTGCCGGGCGGCACGGGGGCCGTCGTGGGCGGCGCCGGGGCCGCGCCCGCGGTGGGGGCCGCGAGCGCCAGCGCGACCGAGCAGGTCACGACAGCGGACAGCATGGTCAGACGGCGCGGTACGGCCACGGAGACCTCTTCTCCTCGTCGACGCGAATCGAAGGCTGACGGTACTCCGGCAAACGCTGTGAACAGGCGGTATTGCTTGCGGCAAGCTCTCGGCGTGTCTCCCGGCCGCGACGGCGGCCCCTTACACTCACGATGATTACTTCCCTTGCCCAAGGGTCCCCCCGCTGGGCATGATAATTCGGCTCGACCCTGACATCATCCGGTGTCCGGATCGGACGACAACCATCCAGAGCGACCGAGAGACCTGGCTCGTCGACGTCGCAGCAACCCCCCGGTTCACCGGGTGCGGGTGCTTCCGCCGGGACCGATGGAGGAACCGAAGTGATCATCGCCGCTGTCCGAGGCACCCGTTGGCGCCGTCGCCATATCGATCAGTGCACAGTGACGTCCGCGAGCTGTCGGGGCTGACCCGCAGCCAGGCTGTTGCACCCGTCGCTGGCCGGGTGATGTGATCGCCGCCCGATGGGGGCGCGGTCTCGTTCGTTCTTCCGAAGGACCTCGACAATGAGTGAGCGCAGCGAGCGAGCAATAGGCATAGCTGCCACCGCAGTCATGACGGAGCACGGCGATTCGATCGCCACCGCCACGCCCGCACCCGGCGCCGGGACTGCTGTCCGTACCGAATCCGCGCTCGCGCCGGACGAATCCCCCACCGCACCGGGCGATTCCGCGCCGACCGTCGCCAAGACGTGGCACCCGTGGCGTTGGGTGATCAGTGCCGTCGCGCTCGTCCTGCTCGCGCAGTTCATGCACGGTCTGGTCACCAACCCGGGTTGGGATTGGCCGACTTTCGCGAAGTACATCACCGCCAAGTCGGTGCTGGCCTCGCTGAAGGTGACACTGGAACTCACCGCGTGGGGCACCGCCCTCGGCTTCCTGCTCGGCACCGCGCTGGCTATCGCGCGGTTGTCCAGCAATCCGGTGCTGCGGGTGATCTCGTGGTGCTACATCTGGGCGTTCCGGTCGATTCCGCTCATCGTGCAGCTGTTGTTCTGGTTCAACATCGCCTACCTGTACCACACACTGTCGGTCGGAATCCCGTTCGGCCCTTCGTTTTTCACCTTCGAGGTGAACGGCGTGATCAGCGGATTCACCGCGGCGGTGATCGGGCTCGCGCTGCACCAAGCGGCGTATTCGGCCGAAATCATTCGTGCGGGCATCATCTCCGTGGACGCCGGGCAACTCGAAGCCGCTGCCGCGCTGGGCATTCCGAAGGTGCGGCAGTTTCGCTCCATCGTGGTCCCGCAGGCCATGCGCTCGATCCTGCCCAACGCGACCAACGAGGTGATCAGCCTGTTCAAGGGCACTTCGATCGTGTCCGTGATGGCGATCGCGGAGCTGTTCTACCAGGTCCAGGTGATCTACGGCCGTAACGGGCGGGTGGTACCGCTGCTGCTGGTCGCCACCGCCTGGTACATCGTGCTCACCACCGTTCTCTCGGTGGCGCAGTACTACATCGAGCGCCACTACGCCAAGGGCACTCAGCGCACACCGCCGCCGTCACCGACACAGCGGGTCTGGCAGAAGCTGCGCGAGATCGCCGAATCCGGTTCCACCGCACCACGAGGAGCGACCCGATGACCGCCGCACTCGCCGTCGAGGTCCGCGGCGTCCGCAAAGCCTATGGCGCGCACGAGGTGCTGCGCGGCGTCGACCTGACCGTGCGCTCCGGCGAGGTGGTCACGGTGATCGGCCCGTCCGGTTCCGGCAAGTCCACGCTGCTGCGGGTGGTCAACCACCTGGAGTCGCTGGACGCGGGCACCGTGCACATCGACGGGGAGCTGATCGGCTATCGCCTGCGCCGCAATACTTTGCACGCGCTGCCCGACCGCGAGGTGCGCAAGCAGCGCTCCCGCATCGGGTTCGTCTTCCAGCAGTTCAACCTGTTCCCGCATCTCACCGTGCTCGACAATGTCACGCTCGCACCGCTTTCCGCGCAGCGCCGGGACCGCAAGGAGGTCGAGGCCGAGGCGCGGGTGCTGCTGGACCGGGTCGGCATCGGCGCACTGGCCGACGCGTACCCGCGCAGGCTGTCCGGCGGGCAGCAGCAGCGGGTGGCGATCGCGCGGGCACTTGCCTTGCGTCCCAGGGTGATCCTGTTCGACGAGCCGACCTCCGCACTGGATCCCGAGCTGGTCGGCGAGGTGCTCGACGTGATCCGTGACCTCGCGCACGGCGGCACCGCGCTGGTGATCGTCACCCACGAGATCGGCTTCGCCCGCGAGATCGCGGACACCGTGGTGTTTCTCGACGCGGGCGCGATCGTAGAGCAGGGCACGCCCCAGGCGGTTTTCGATAATCCGCGCCACCCGCGCACCCGCGCGTTCCTTTCCAGAGTCCGCTGATGAACAGGTATCCGATGAAGCTCTCCGCCCTGGCCACCGCCGCCGCCACCGCGATCGTACTGCTGGCCACCGGCTGCACCGATCCCGAAGCGGAGTCCGCGGTCAAGCCCGCCGGTGCGATCACCTTCGACCTCTCCGCCGCCCAGACCGCCCGCGTCCGCGCCGCCAAGGTGGACAGCATCGCCGCCGAGGTGCCGCAGGCCATTCGCGATCGCGGCACGTTGGTGGTGACCGGTGCGTCCGGCACGGCGCCGCCGCTGCGCTTCTACGCCGACGACGACAAGACCGTGGTCGGCTCCGAGATCGATTTCGCCTCCTTGGTCGCCGACATCCTCGGCCTGAAACTCGATGCGCAGGTGGCGGATTGGGCGCAGAACTTCGTGCGCATCGATTCCGGCGAGGTCGACGCCTTCGTCTCCAACGTGACGGTCACCGAGGAGCGCAAGGAAAAGTACGACTTCGCCACCTACCGCAACGACACCGTCGCGCTGGAGGTGCCCAAGCAGAGCACCCTCGACTTCAAGGACCGCAAGAGCCTGGCGGGCAAGCGGATCGGCGTCAGCAGCGGCACCAACCAGGAGCAGCTGCTGGTGAAGTGGAACGAGCAGAACCGCGCGGACGGCTTGGCGCCCATCGACATCGCCTACTTCCAGCAGACCAGCGACTACTATCTGGCGCTCGCCTCACAGCGGCTGGACGGCTACATCGGCCCGAACCCGACCGCGATCTACCACTCCGCCACCGCGAACCAGACCAAGATCCTCGGCACCTTCTCCGGCGCGGGCGACGCGCTGCAGGGCGAGATCGCGGTACTCACCAAGAAGAACAGCGGGCTGGTCACCGCGATCCAGCATGCGCTGAACTACGCCATCGAGCACGGCACCTATCAGCAGGTGATCGATCGGTGGGGCCTGAAGACCGAGCAGGTCACCGCGTCGCGGATCAATCCGCCCGGCCTACCTAAGCAGCGGTGACCCGGTGCCCCAACAACTTTCGACACCCGACCTGCGCGTACACCAGGTCGCCCAGGACGATCCGCTGGCCGCCCCCCTGCTGGCCGAGCTCGCCGTCGAATACAGCAGCCGCTACGGACGCAGTCCCGGCGAGATGCACGCGTCGTTGCGCGACTATCCGGCAACGGAGTTCGCTCCCCCGCACGGCGCGCTGCTGGTCGTCACCCGCGACAGCGAGGCGGTGGCGGGCGGTGCGTTCCAGCGCTACGACGCGGAAACGGCGGAACTCAAACGGATCTGGACCTCGCGCGAGCACCGCAGGCAGGGGCTCGGGTTGTTCGTGCTCGCGCAGCTCGAAGCCGAGATCGCGCGACGCGGCTACCGGCGCGTCTACCTGACCACCGGTCCGCGCCAGCCCGAGGCCGTCGGCCTGTACCTGGCTGCCGGTTACACCGCCCTCTACGACCCGGCCGTGCCCGCCGAGGAGCTCGGCCCGCATCCGTTCGAGAAGCATTTACCCGCCATCACCGGCGAACTGGGAGCCACCGCATGAAGTTCCTACTGTTCACCCTGGTCACCCGGGTGCCCGATCCGATAACAGGCCGGCTGCCCGGCACCAGGGAACGGCTGCGCAACGTCGTCGAACAGGCCAGGCTGGCCGAGGATCTCGGCTACGACGGATTCGCCGTCGGTGAGCGGCACGAGGATCCATTCCTGTCCGCGGCGCCGCCGGTGATCCTCAGCCACATTGCCGCGGTCACCTCCCGGATCACCCTGTTCACGGCGGTCACCACGCTGAGCCTGCTCGACCCGGTGCGCGCCTTCGAGGACTATTCGACGCTGGACAATCTGTCCGGCGGTCGCCTGGAGCTGATCATCGGCAAGGGCAACGGCGCCGCGCAGGCCGAGCTGTTCCACGTCACCGCCGACGACCAGTGGGACCGCAATCGCGAAGGCTATGACCTGTTTCGGGCGCTGTGGGGCAGCGACAGCGTCACCTGGTCGGGCCGGTTCCGGCCGGAACTGAAGGGCGCCAAGGCGCTGCCGCGGCCGTGGCAGCCGAGGATCCGGATCTGGCACGGCAGCGCGACCAGCCGGGATTCGGTGGAACTCGCCGCGCGCCACGGAGATCCGCTGTTCTCGGCGAACGTCACCAACCCGATCGAGCCGTACGCCGAACTGGTCCGCCACTATCGGGAGCGCTGGGAGTTCTACGGGCGCAACCCTGCCGACGCCCTCGTCGGCGCGGGCACGGCCGGATTCCATGTCGCCCGCAGTTCCCAGCAAGCCCTGCAGACCTACCGGCCGATCTTCGAGGCGCGACTGGCGTTGGCGCGCAAGCTCGGTCTGCCGGTCGTGTTCGAGACCCTCGACGACTTCGTCACCCGCAGTTCGGCATTGGTCGGCAGCCCGGAGCAGGTGATCGACAAAGTCGGCAGGCAGCACGAGCGGTTCGGCCACGAGGTGATCCACCTGTCCGCCGAGCGGGACGGCCGCCCCGAGATCGACTACCTGGACAGTCTCGCGCTGTTCCAGACCGAGGTGGCGCCGGAACTGCGCCGCCGAATCCCCAGCCGCCCGTTGGCGACCGGCGCCGATACCGCCGAGCTCGACCCGCGCGACGAACCCGTTCGCGCCGAAACTTCTGGAGTTACCTCGTGATTCGCACCCGCCGCCGGATCGTCGCGCGAACTGAGCCGCGCTCGGCTCCGTTTCGCGCGCGTCACGCCGCGCCTTCGATCCGCACGTTGATATGCGTGCTCGCCGCGGCCGGCACCGTCGCCGCCTGCGGCACCGATTCGGCTGCGCCTGGCGGCGACGCCGGACCGCCGAAGCCGGGCGGCACCCTGCGCTATGGCCTGTCGCAGGCTCCTACCTGCTCGGACCCCGCGCAGGCCGGCACCAACCAAACCCTGTACGTGACACGGCAGATCGTCGACTCGCTGACCGATCAGGATCCGAAGACAGGCCAACTGAAGCCGTGGCTCGCACAGAGCTGGGAGGTCACGCCGGACGCGAAGGTGTTCACCTTCCATCTCACCGACGGCGTCACCTTCAGTGACGGCACGCCGCTCACCGCGGACTCGGTGCGGCAGACCTTCGATTCGATCATCAAGCTGGGTTCGGCGAAAGCGCCGCTGGCCGCCAGCTACCTCACCAACTATGTCGGCACCACGGCCGTGGACCGGTTGACCGCGCGGGTCGAGTTCGGTAAGCCCAACGCACAGTTCCTACAGGCGTCCTCGACCACCCAGCTCGGGATCCTGGCCGAGGCCACCACCACCAAGCCCGCCGAGCAGCGCTGCCTCGGGGACAACATCGCCAGCGGTCCGTTCACCTATGCGAGCTACCGCCAGGACGCGTCGGCGACGCTGGCCAAACGCACTGGGTACCAGTGGGGTTCGGCGGTGTTCGCACATCGCGGCGAGGCGTACCTGGACAAGATAGAATTCACCGTGGTGCCCGAATCCGGGGTGCGCACCGGCAGTCTCGCGTCGGGTCAGCTCGACGCCATCAGCGACGCGCTACCGCAGGACGCGCCGCAGATCGAGGCGTCGGGCGGGCGAGTGCTGAGCACCGCGAATCCCGGCCTGCCGTTCGGTTTCCAGACCAACGTGACGCGCGGACCGCTGCGCGATCCGGCGGTTCGCCAGGCGCTGCTGCCCGCGATCGACCGTAAACAGTTGGTGGACACCGTGCTCGGGCCGCAGTTCAAGCCCGCGACCAGCTCGCTGGCCAGCAGCACGCCCGGCTATGCGGATCTTTCGGCGCGACTCGCCTACGACCCGGCCAAGGCCCGCGGCATTCTCGATCAGGCGGGCTGGGTGCCCGGCGGAGACGGTATCCGGGTGAAGGACGGTGCGCGCCTGTCCTTCTCGGTGGTGTTCAGTCAGGTTTTCGGCGGCAATCAGGCGATCATCGAGCTGGTGCAGCAGCAGCTGCGGCAGGTCGGGGTCGAGCTGACGCTGGATCTGGTATCGATCGCCGAGCAGACGGTCAAGCAGAACGCGAAGGACTTCGACAGCAGCTACGGCAACACCACCCGCGCCGACGGTGACATCCTGCGCACGGCGTTCGGGCTGGATGGCCGCAATCTCAATGCGCGCGAACCCATCCCAGCGCTCGATGACGCGCTGAACGGTCAGCTGAGCACGGTCGACGCCAATGTCCGCAACGACCTCATCCACTCCGCGCAGCAGCAGGTGCTCGACGCCGGGCTGTTGATTCCGACGGTGGAGCTGTCCCAGGCGATCGGCGCGGGCAGTGCCGCACAGGATCTGAAGTTCGAGGCCTCGGCGCGACTACAGTTCTTCGACGCCTGGCTGAGCGGGCGGTAACGATGACGCGCTATCTGGTGCTGCGGGTGCTGCAGGCGTTCTGGGTGCTGTGGGCGGCGTTCACCATCTCGTTCGTGGTGCTCTACCTGCTGCCCGCCGACCCGATCTCGATCGCGGCCGACGGCGGCGGTACAGGCACACCGGTGGACAAGGCCGCCATCGCCGAGTTGCAGGCCCGGTATGGGCTGGATCGCCCGCTGTGGGAACAGTATTGGACCGCGCTCGGGCACGCGATGCACGGCGATCTCGGGCATTCGATCGTCACCGGGCAGCCGGTGACCGATGCCATCGGCAACGCGCTGCCCGGGACGTTCGGATTGGCCGGGCTCGCGGTGGTTTTCGCGACGGTCGGCGGCGTGGCACTGGCCTTCGCCTCGACGTATACGCGGCGGCCGTGGCTGCGCACCGCGCTCGGCGCGCTGCCCTCGCTCGCGGTATCGGTACCCACCTTCTGGACCGGATTGCTGCTGCTGCAACTGTTCTCGTTCCGGTGGCGGCTAGCTCCCGCCTTCGGCGGTCATGGCTTCTCGGGCACTATATTGCCCGCGCTGACCCTCGCGCTGCCCATCGGCGCGGTGATCGCCCAGGTGCTGGCCGCCGGGCTGGCGTCGACCTGGCGTCAGCCGTACGTCGATGTGGCGTTGTCGAAGGGTGGCTCGCGCTGGTGGGTCCAGCGCAAACATGTGCTGCGCGCGGCCAGTGTGCCCACCTTCACCATCGCGGGGGTCTTGGTCGGCAACATGCTCGCCGGATCGGTCGTGGTGGAAACGGTCTTCGCCCGCCAGGGCGTCGGCCGCCTCACCCAGACCGCCGTACTGGCCCAGGACATTCCGGTGGTGCAGGGCATCGTCGTGCTCACCTCGATCGTCTTCGTCACCGTGAATCTCGCGGTGGACCTGCTGTATCCGCTGCTCGACCCGCGCATCGCCACGCGGTCGCGCCGGGCGGCCAAGGACGAGGAGACCGACGAACGGATCGGCAGCACTGTCGAAGGGGTGGCTATTCATGGTTGACGTCATCGATGAACGGCGCGGCACGGTGCCCCGCCTGCGCACACCGGCACTGCGATGGAAGTGGTTGCGCGACAACGCGGTACTGGTCTTGTCCGGTGTTGTTGTAGTGCTCGCGGTCGGCTGGGCCCTGTTCCCTTCGGTGTTCGCCAGTGGCGATCCGTTGATCGGGGTGCCCGTGCAGAAGTTCCAAAGCCCCAGTGCACAGCACTGGTTCGGCACCGACAATCTCGGCCGCGACCTGTACACCCGCATGGTGCACGGCGCCGGACTCTCGCTCACCGCGACACTCGCCGCGGTAGGCATCGCGTTGTTCGCCGGGTCCGGCCTCGGCCTGCTGGCGGGGGCGACCGGTGGCATCGTGGACGCCGTCGTCATGCGCGTCGTCGATGTGCTGTTGTCGATTCCGGCGCTGCTACTGTCGCTGGCACTGGTTACCGCGCTCGGCTTCGGTACCCGCAATGTGGCCATCGCGGTGGGTGTTTCCCTCGTCGCCAACTTCGCCCGGGTGATGCGGTCGGAAGTGCTCCGGGTACGCCACGCGGTATTCGTCGAGGCGGCGCACGCCTCGGGCGTCCGCTGGTACACGGTGCTGCTGCGGCACGTGCTGCCCAACTCCTATCAGCCGGTGCTCGCGCTGGCCGCCGTCGAGTTCGGCATGGCCGTGCTCTCGATCTCGGCGCTGAGCTTCCTCGGCTACGGCGCGAAACCGCCTACGCCCGAGTGGGGTTCGCTCATTTCCGAGGGCCGCAACTATCTCGCCACCGCCTGGTGGATGACCACCCTCCCCGGACTGGTCATCGTCGCGGTCGTGGTGGCCGCCCAGCGCCTCGGACGCGCCGTAGGAAGGAACGAATAGCCATGACCACTACCTCTTCGCCCTGGGCGGCACCGATCGACGCGCCTGCGCCGGTCGAAACCTCAGCGCCGGAAGCGGGCCCGCTGTTGCGGGTCGACAACCTTCGCGTGCGTTACCGATCGGATTCCGGTGACGTCACCGCGTTGGCCGGGGTCTCGCTCAGCGTGGCCCGCGGCGAAGTGGTGGCGCTGGTCGGTGAATCCGGTTCCGGCAAGTCCACTCTCGCGCAGGCGGTCATCGGCCTGCTCGGCGCGAATGCCAACATCGCGGGCGGGACGGTCGCCTTCGACGGGCACGTCATCGACACCCGGTCCGAGCGGGCATTGCGGCGGCTGCGTGGCGTGCGGATCGGGTTCGTGCCGCAAGACCCCGGGATGTCGCTCAATCCCGTACGGCGCGTGGGCGATCAGGTGGCCGAGGCGCTGCTGGTGCACCGCCTCGCCGACAAGCGTTCGGCGCGTGAGCGCGCGATCGAGCTGCTGGCCGACGCTGGCCTGGACCGACCGGAACTGCGGGAAGTGCAGTACCCCCATGAACTTTCGGGCGGGCAGCGGCAGCGGGTGCTCATCGCGTCCGCGCTGGCCTGCCAGCCGGACCTGGTGATCGCGGACGAGCCGACCAGCGCGCTGGACGCCACGGTGGCGCGGCGGGTGCTCGATCAGCTGGCGGCGCAGATCGCGGCCAAGGGTACCGCGGTGCTGTTGATCACCCACGATCTCGCGGTGGCCGCCGAGCGGGCCGATCGGATCGTCGTGCTGAACGGCGGCGAGATCGTGGAGACCGGGCCGACCGCGACGGTGCTCGCCGACCCACGGCATCCGTACACGAAGCGACTGCTCGCCGCGTCGCCGAGCCTGGCGCCCGCGGGCGCCTATCGGACGCCCAAACCGCGCGCGGGCGCGCCGCTGCTCGCGCTGCGCGAGGTGCACAAGCGGTTCCGCGCGCAGGCCGGCGGATCGGTGACAGCGGTCGCCGGGGTCGGATTCGAACTCGGCCGCGGCGAAACCCTCTCACTGGTCGGCGAATCCGGTTCGGGCAAGTCGACGACGGCGCGAATCGCGTTGCGGCTCACCGAGGCCGACAGCGGCCGGGTCACCTTCGACGGGCAGGAGCTGACCCAGGTGCGCGGTACCCGGCTGCGGGCGCTGCGCAAGCGGTTCCAGGTGGTGTATCAGAACCCGTACTCCTCACTGGATCCCCGGTGGCGGGTCGGCACGATCATCGAGGAACCGTTGCGCGCGTACGGTGTCGGCGACCGCGCGGCCAGGCAGGCCCGCGTCACCGAACTGCTCGGGCAGGTCGCACTGCCGGAGCACTTCGCCCAGCGTCGCCCCGCGGAACTCTCTGGCGGACAACGCCAACGCGTCGCCATCGCCCGTGCCCTCGCCCTGCACCCGGACCTGCTGGTGCTCGACGAACCGGTCTCCGCGCTCGACGCCTCGGTCCAGGCGCAGATCTTGGAGCTGCTCGACCGGCTGCAGGCCGAGCTCTCGCTGAGCTACCTGTTCATCTCGCACGACCTCGCGGTGGTCCGCCGCATCAGCGACCACGTCGCCGTCATGCGGCACGGCCGCATCGTCGAATCCGGGCCGGCCGCCGCGATTTTCGACAACCCGCAGCACGAGTACACCCGCGAGTTGTTGTCCGCCATCCCCACCCCCGCCGTCGCGAAAGGACCATCCTGATGTCGGAATCGACCTATCGGCACAGCCGGATACTCGTCCGCACCGAGCGGCCCGCGCACTGCCGCAGCACACCGGAGCGGTCCGGATCGCTGCCTGCCCGAGCCAAGCGCTGGTGGCGCACCCATCTGCACGTACCGGAGCACACCGCGGCCACCGATCTGTGGCAGCACGCGTTCTTCTTCGCGCCCGACGCCGCCGGCGTGCACCCCGCCGCGCGGCAATGCCTCGACTGGAAGGAAATCCACTGATGGCCGAATCCGACTTCTTCCTTGGCCTGGAACTCGCCGGAACCGGGATCCACCCCGCGTCGTGGCGACGGGACGACTCCCGGGCCGAGGATCTGTTCACCGGCGGGTATTGGGTCGACGCGGTCACCGCAGCCGAAAAGGCCGGTGTCGACGCGGTATTCGTGCCGGACTCGTTCGGCCTGCAGCCCGGTGGGGCCGGTGTCGCGCGGGGCAGGCTCGACGCGGTGGCGATCGCCGCCAGAGTTGCGGCGGCAACCCGGCACATCGGTCTGCTGCCGCAGGGGGCGGTGACGCATACCGAGCCTTTCCATCTGGCCAAAGCGATCCAAAGTCTGGATTTCGCCACGGCCGGGCGCGCGGGCTGGGAGGTCACCGTGTCCGAAGGTGGTGAGCAGGCACGGGCATTCGGGCGTAAGGACGAACAGGACGCGGCATCGCTGTGGCATGAGGCGAACGAGGCGATCGAGGTGGTCACCCGGCTGTGGGACAGTTGGGAGGACGACGCGGAGATTCGTGACGTGCCCACCGGGCGCTTCATCGATCGGGACAAGCTGCATTACATCGACTTCGCCGGGGACAACTTCTCGGTGCGGGGTCCCTCGATCACGCCGCGCTCGCCGCAGGGTCAGTCGATCGTCGCGGTGCGCGCGGACGATGACGCGAGCACTGGTGTGGCAGTGCGCCGAGCCGACCTGATCCGGTTCGCCGCAAGCGATCTGAACTCGGCGCGGGCCCTGCGGACGGCGCTGCGCACGGCCGTACGGGCGGCTGATCGGGATCCCGATGCGGTGCGAGTTTTGCTGGATGTCGAAGTGCATCTGGCCGATTCGGCGGAAACCGCCCACGACGAGGTGGTCCAGCTGGACCGATGGACCACCGACGCCCCCGCCAGTCTGCGCCACATCGGAACTCCGGCAACCCTGCGCGAATTGCTGGGCGCGGTCGGCGCTTCCGGCGCCGCCGACGGCGTCGTGCTCCGCCCGCTCGCGATACCTGCGGCGGTGCGCCATCTCACAGCGTTGACACGGAAACCCGTGTCCTCCGGCACATTGCGAGATCGGCTCGAACTGCCGCGGCCGGTCAGCCGTTATGCCCAGCAGGGAGCGGCTGCGTCATGAGCCCTGCCGAACGCTCGGACTGCCGGTGTACCGGAAAGCAACCCGCCGACAGCACTCCCACGATCCAGGAAGGTACGCCGTCGTGACCGGCAAACCACGCAAGCAGATCCATCTCGCCGCGCACTTCCCCGGCGTCAACAACACCACCGTCTGGGCCGACCCGGCGTCCAAGAGCCAGGTCGACTTCGAGTCGTTCACGCACCTCGCGAAGACCGCCGAGCGCGGCCTGTTCGACTTCTTCTTCCTCGCCGAGGGGCTGCGGTTGCGCGAACACCTCGGGCGCATCCACGATCTCGACGTGGTGGGCAGGCCGGACACCTTCACGGTGCTCAACGCGCTGGCCGGGGTGACCGACAAGCTCGGCCTCGCGGGCACCATCAACAGCACCTACAACGAGCCGTTCGAGCTGGCCAAGCAGTTCGCCTCGCTGGATCATCTGTCCGGCGGCCGCGCCGCCTGGAACGTCGTCACCTCCTCCGACGCGTTCACCGGCGAAAACTTCCGCCGCGGCGGCTATCTCGAGCACGCGCAGCGCTACCAGCGCGCCGCCGAGGTCGTCGAGGTGACCCGCAAGCTCTGGGACAGCTGGGCCGCCGACACCCTGGTGGTCGATCGTGCCGCCGGGGTGTTCGCCCGCGAGATCCCGGAAACCCGTCATCGCGGTGCGCAATTCGATATCGCCGGACGATTCGTGCTGCCGCCGAGCCCCCAGGGTCATCCGGTGTTGTTGCAGGCGGGCGATTCCGACGACGGCCGGGAGTTCGGTGCGGCCGCCGCCGACGCGATCTTCACCGGCCACGGCACGCTCGAAGACGGACAACGCTTCTACGCCGACGTCAAAGGCCGTCTGGCGAAATACGGCCGGGCGCCGGAGGAGTTGAAGATCCTCCCCGCCGCGACCTTCGTGCTCGGTGACAGCGCAGCGGACGCCGAGGATCGTGCCCGCCATATCCGCCGCCAGCAGGTCGGTCCGCAGACCGCCATCGCGTTCCTCGAACAGGTGTGGGGCCGTGACCTTTCCGGCTATGACCCGGACGGCCCGCTGCCCGACGTCGAGCCGACCGACAACGTCACCGTCACCCGCGGCCGGGTGCGCCACGCCAAGGACCCGCGCGAGGTCGCCGACGCGTGGCGGGCCAGGACCGAGGCCGACAACCTCAGCATCCGTGAGCTGATCATGGAGGTCACCGCGCGTCAGCAGTTCGTCGGCACGCCCGCCGCGGTCGCCGAGCAGATCGACACCTACGTCCAGGCCGACGCCAGCGACGGTTTCATCCTCGTCCCGCACCTCACCCCGGCCGGGCTCGACGAATTCGTCGACCTGGTCGTCCCGGAACTGCAGGAGCGCGGCAGTTTCCGCACCGAATACACCGGCACGACCCTGCGCGAGCATCTCGGTCTTCGCCATCCGCACCAGCACATCACCGCCCACGAAGGAGCACGAGCGTCATGACGACAAGCATCAGCACCGTTTTCGAAACCGAGTGGGCGCACTGGCATGACAGCAGGGAAGACCAGCTGCGCGACCCGCTCGGCTTCCTCAGCCTGACCGGATTGCATTGGCTCACCGACCAACCCGAGCGACTGCCGGACGTGCCAGGCACCTGGTGGGTCACCGACGACAAGGTATTCATCACCGCGCAGCCCGCCGACCGGCTGGCGTTCGACGGGGTCGGCATCGCGGGCGTGCGGATCATCACGCCCGCCGAGGGTGCGCCGGGACTCAATGTGCTGCACGAGAATCGGGTGCTCGAAGTGATCCGGCGAACCGGTCAGTACGCGGTGCGCGTGCACGATCCGGCCGCGCCGACACTGTCGAGTTTCGACGGCATCCCCAGCTACGCACCGGATCCGCGCTGGGTGGTGCCGGGCCGGTTCACGCCGTTCGACGAGCAGACCACGATCACCACCGGCGCCGTTGTCGACGGACTCGAACATCACCACACCGCCTCGGGCACCATCGAATTCACCGTCGGCGAGGCCACCGAACGGGTCATCGCGTTCGGCGATCCGAGCGATCTCCGCCTGCTGTTCACCGACGCGACCAGCGGTATCACCACCTACCCGGCGGCACGCGCGCTCGCGGTCGGCGCACCGGACGCGGACGGCACGGTGCGCCTCGACTTCAATCGCGCGGCGAATTTGCCGTGCGCCTTCACCGATTTCGCGACCTGCCCGATCGCGCCCGCGCAGAACCGGCTGCGGGTGGCCATCGAGGCGGGCGAGCAGCATCCACGGCTAGGGAGGCATTCATGACCGTGCCACTGTCCATCCTCGACCTGTCCCCGATCAGCGCCGGGTCGACCGCGCAGCAGGCGCTGCGCAATACGGTCGACCTCGCGCAGCACGCGGAACAGTGGGGCTACCACCGTTATTGGCTGGCCGAGCATCATTTCGTCTCGGTCGCGAGCTCCTCGTCGATCACCGTGATCGGCCTGGTCGCGGCGGCCACCTCGCGAATTCGGGTGGGGTCGGCGGCCGTTCAGGTCGGCCACCATACGTCGGCCTCGATTGTGGAGGCGTTCGGCACGATCGACGCGCTGTACCCCGGCCGGCTCGACCTCGGACTCGGCCGGTCCGGTCATCGGCGCAGTCAGTACGGCTCGGAGCCGTCTCACCCGAAAGGCAGCCACCCCAAGGTAGCTACGGCAACCGGGCGGACCGAGATCAGGGACGGTGTGGTGGTGCCGCCGCCGTTCGACCCCGGCCGGATCGCGGACCGGTCGAAGTTCCTCGCCTCGGCCAGCGCCCTACAGCAGGAGGGCGCGCAGCCGCTGGACTTCGCCGAACAGGTCGACGAGGTGCGGGCACTGCTCGGCGGCTACTTCGTGAGCAAGGATGGCGTTGCGCTGCACGCGGTTCCGGGCGAACGCGCACAGGTCGAGCTGTGGCTGTTCGGCAGCTCGGGCGGCGAAAGCGCAGTGCTGGCCGGGCAACTCGGCTTGCCGTTCGCGGCGGCCTACCACGTGTCGCCTGGTACCGCCCTGGACGCGGTCGAGGCCTATCGTGCGGCCTTCCGGCCGTCCGCACAGCTGGCCGAGCCCTATGTGGTGGTATCGGCGGACGTGGTCGTCGCCGGTGACGACGCCACCGCCCAACACCACGCCGCCACCTATGGCCACTGGGTGCACAGCATTCGCAGCGGCGCCGGCGCCGCCGACTACCTCGACCCCGCCACCGCCGCCCCGCTGACCCCCGAACAGCACCGCCTGGTAGCCGACCGCCTCGCCTCCCAATTCGTCGGTTCCCCAACCACCGTCGTCGAGCGGCTAGCGGCCTTGCAACGCGTCACCGGCGCCGACGAACTCCTCGTCACGAGCATCACCCACCACCACGCCGACCGCCTCGAATCCCACCGCCTACTAGCCGACGCCTGGGGCCTACGCACAGCCCGCGCCGCCTAACCACCCCGCACCCCTCCCGAGGTGCCCCAAACAAACATCGACGTGAGTCATATGGCTGCTAATTGATCTTGAACAGTAGCCATTTGACTCACCTCGACGGCCCAAAGCCCGGGCACACCCAGCTTTGTACTGCCGAAGACTGCACCCGGACTCGGGATCCGCACTGAGAATAGGGCCATAAAGTCGGTGCGGATCCCGAGAAGGTGCGCGGATTGCTGTTGGCGGGGCGAGCGGGCGGGGTCGGCAGATCGGCCAGGTTGGGGTGGGGTTCTTTGGCATATCGACAAGCTTCTCGCAATTGGGTTGAAACATACAATCGTGCATGTATATTTCTGGCCGACCAGGAGAGGGGGATATCGATGAGGATTGCTCCAGCCCGCCGGTGGACCAGGGTATTTGTCGGAGTGCTTGCGCTGCTTGCGGTTTCGCAGGTGGTGGTGCCCAGGGTGTCGGCCGCGCCCGAGGGGGTGGCGGCTTGGGCGGCGCTACATGATGGTCCGCAGCAGTATCCGTCGATGTATATCGACTGGGACGTGCCGATCACCATGAGTGACGGGACCGTGCTGAAGGCGAACGTGTATCGGCCGGCGGATGCGAACGGGCCGGTGCGCACGCCGCTGCCGACGATCGTGAATCTGACGCCTTACACGAAGCTGTTGTCGATGATCGCGCAGACGGCGCTGTCGGTGCCGGTGCTGTCCGACGCGATTGTCGGGTTCCTGCGTGACTTCGAGTTGCCCGGGACGCCGTTGGCGGCGCTGACCGACGCGACCCGGGTGGCGGGCGGCGGGTTCGGGCGCGCTTTCGCGGTGGACCCCAACCTGATTCGCAGCGGCTACACCCAGGTCGTCGTCGACGTGCGCGGCACCGGCTTCTCCCAAGGGATCTGGGAACCGTGGGGGCCGAAGGACCAGCAGGACACCCCGGAGGTGATCGGCTGGGCGGCGGCGCAACCGTGGTCGGACGGCAAGGTCGGGATGACCGGCGCCTCCTACTCCGGGATCAATCAGGTACAGGCGGCCGAAAAGCAGCCGCCCGCACTGAAAGCCATCGTGCCGGTGGTGCCGGGCAACGATCTGGTGCGCGACATGATCGCCCCGGGCGGCGCGGCCATCGGCATCCTGCTCCCCTACCTGCTCGCGGTGAACGCGGCCAAGTTCGTGCCGGATCTGGTGTCGATGGTGCAGGGCAACTTCGATATGCAGTGGCTGGCCGACCGGTTGGCCAGCCCGATGTCGTTCATGGACGTCGGAATTCAGACCATGGGCACCGATTCGTTCGACGCCATCCAGCCGCAGCTACGCGACGTCCTCGACCCGGACAGTCCGATCCGCCAGGCCTGGCTCGGGCATCCCGAACGCATTACCGTGCCCACCCTGGTGATCGGCGACTGGCACGACAACTTCGCCAACGGCGAACCCCGCATCTACCAAGACATTCCGCTGCCACCCGGTCAGAAGCAGCTGATCATGGGTAACAGCTACCACGTGAACGCGGGCTTCGACATGCGCGGCAAGCCCGGCGAACCGCCGCGTATCGACGTGCTGCAACGCGCCTGGTTCGACAAGTGGCTCAAGGGCATCGACAACGGCATCGACGGCTACGGCCCGGTGACGATGTGGCAGCAAGGCGCGGGCTGGACCAGCAACGACCAGTTCCCGCGGGTCGAGGCGAGCCACCGGCGGTTGTACCTGTCGGCGGCACCGAGCGGCAGTACCGCCACCAGCGCGCACGACGGAACCCTCACGGCCGAACCAACTTCCGAGACGACGCGGCTCACCGTCGCGCCCGGCCTGGCCAGCCTGTGTTCGGCGGATGCGGTCCAGGGCACCGCGGGCCTGCTCGTCTTCTCCGGCTGCGGCAAAGATGCCAGGGTGCAGGAACTCAGCGGGCTGACCTTCACCAGCCCGCCGGTGGCCGAGCCGACGACGATCTCCGGGCCGATCGCGGTGCACCTGAACACCGTGCACGACGCCACCGACGGCTACTGGACGGCGACGCTGAATGATGTTGCCCCCGACGGCCGTTCGGTGACGCTGAGCACCGGCCAGCTGATGTCTTCGATGCGGGCCATCGATGACGACAAAAGCCGCAGGTCGCCCGACGGCGCCTACACCGATCCGTTCCCGCTGATGTCCCTCGCCGCCAGGCAACCCATGGTCCCCGGCCAGCCCACCCAACTCGACCTCGGGCTCGCCCCCACCGACGCGATACTGCGACCGGGACACCGGCTTCGGGTCGATGTCTTCGCGGGCAACTACCCGAAGGGCCTGCCCATCCGCCCGATGCTGGACGCCACCGAGCTCAAACCCCAACACCTGCAACTGGATCCGTCGGCACCGAGCTACGTCAACGTCCCCATGGCCGGCACCCCAGGCTGGTAACCGCACACCTTATCGGGAAATCGGGAGCAGTGCTCAGGCGCTGATCGGGGCGGCGGTGACACCGTAGCCGAGGTTGGTGAGCACCTCGGTGGTCGCCTTGGCGAAGTTCAGCGTGATGAAATGCAGGCAGGGGGCGCCCTCATCGATGAGCCGCTGGGCCATCTCGGTGGCGATCTCGATGCCGACCTCGCGCACCGCGGCCTGATTCCCGTCGGGGTCGTCGCCCGCGGCCTTGTTCAGTCGCTCGAGCACCGCTGGCGGCAGCGAACGGCCACACAGCTCCTCGGCCCGCGCCACCGTGCGCAGCGAGGTGATCGGCATCAGCTCGGGAATGATCGGCTTGGCGCCCTCGACCGGGTCGAACTTCGCGATCCGGTCACGCAGCCGCAGGTAATGTTCGACGTCGAAGAACATCTGGGTGATCGAATACTCCGCGCCCGCACGCAGTTTCGCGGCCAGGTAGGCGGTGTCGGTGTCCAGATCCGGCGAGCGGTGGTGGCCCTGCGGGAACGAGGCGACGCCGACGTGGAAGTCACCGAGGTCGCGCACGATCCGCACCAGCTCCTCGGCGTAGGCGACCCCCTCGGGATGCTGCTGCCATTCGCCGAGCGGGTCGCCGGGCGGGTCGCCGCGCAGCACCAGGATGTTGCGGATGCCCGAATCGGCGTAAGAGCCGACCAGCGAACGCAATTCGGACAGGCTGTGCTCCACGGCGGTGAGATGCGCCACCGGCAGCAGCGTGGTTTCCTGCGCCAGCTCGCCGGTGACCCGCACGGTGCGATCGCGGGTGGACCCGCCCGCGCCGTAGGTCATCGAGACGAACGCGGGATGCATCCGCTCGAACTGCCGGACGGCCCGCCACAGCCTGGCCTCGTTGGCGGCGTCGCGCGGCGGGTTGAACTCGACGGAGAACGGCACCGAGGCGCCGGAATGGGCCCGCAGACTCTGGACAACCGAAGGTGTTGCAGAGACGTCCGGGTGCGTCCGGGGCGGACGGCCTGGGGTCGAGCGTCCCCGCGCATTGTCGAAAGTCACCGGTCCAGTGTAGTGGTGACCGACGGCAGGCCCCACGGGTCGTACCGACGAGTACGCGTATTCTTCGGACCACACCAGTGGCGCCACGCGCCCATCACCGCACGACTTTGGAGGCTCCCCTGTCCGCCGGACCTGGTATCCAGACGCCTCACCGCACCTCGGCTGCCGAGCTCATCGCCGCACAGCCGGGGACGGCGGCCTTCGTCACCGCCGTGGAAGACGCGGTGACAAGGTTCTTCGCCACCCGCCGCGGCACCGTCGAAGAGCTCGGCCCGGTCTTCGTCGAGGCCGCCGACGCGCTGGAACTGTTCGTGCTGCGCGGCGGCAAGCGCACCAGGCCCGCGTTCGCCTGGACCGGCTGGCTCGGCGCGGGCGGTGACGCCGGCGACCCGGCCGCCGCTGCGGTGCTGACCGCGTGCGCGGCGCTGGAACTCGTGCAGGCCTGCGCGCTGATCCACGACGACATCATCGATTCCTCGCGGACCAGGCGCCGCTTCCCGACCGTGCACGTCGATTTCGAGCAGCGCCACCGCGACCGTGGCTGGGCGGGCGACTCCGCGCACTTCGGCACCAGCGTCGCGATCCTGGTCGGCGATCTGGCGCTGGCCTGGGCCGATGACATGGTGCACGCGTCCGGACTCGACCCGGCGGCGATCGCCCGGTTCGCGCCGGTGTGGGCGGGCATGCGCACCGAGGTGCTCGGCGGCCAGCTCCTCGACATCCACGGCGAGGCGGGTGCCGACGAGTCGGTCGAGGCGGCGCTGCGGATCAACCGGTACAAGACCGCCGCCTACACCGTCGAACGCCCGCTGCACCTCGGCGCGGCTATCGCCGGCGCCGACCAGCGTCTGATCGACGCGTACCGCCTGTTCGGCACCGACATCGGCATCGCCTTCCAGCTGCGCGACGACCTGCTCGGCGTCTTCGGCGACCCCGCCGTCACCGGCAAACCGTCCGGCGACGACCTGCGCGAGGGCAAGCGCACCGTGCTGCTCGCCGAGGCGCTGGCCAGGGCCGACGAGGCCGATCCGGCTGCGGCGAAGCTGCTGCGCACCAGCATCGGCACCGATCTCGGCGCGGACGACGTGGCGAAGCTGCGCGATGTCATCACCGAACTCGGCGCGGTGGACGAGGTGGAACGCCGGATCACCGAGCTCACCGACGCCGGGCTGGCCGCCATCGAAACCAGCACGGCGACACCGGCCGCGAAGGAGCGGCTGCGGACCATGGCATTGGCGGCGACCAAGCGCGCCGCGTGACAGTGGTTGCGGATACCTGAACAACGCCGGTCCGATGGGTGCCGCGAAGAGGGGAATCTCATGAAAACCGTTGCCGGACCGACGGATCGTGTCGTCGTGGTCGGTGCCGGACTGGCCGGGCTGTCCGCCGCGCTGTACCTCACCGGCGCCGGACGCAAGGTCACCCTGCTGGAGCGAGCCGATCATCCCGGCGGGCGGGTCGGCCGCTATCAGGGCCCGGATTACGAGATCGATTCCGGCGCAACGGTGTTGACGTTGCCCGAGCTGATCACCGACGCGCTGGCCGCGGTCGGCCGGACGCCGCAGGACTGTGCGCTGCGCATCCACCAGCTGGCGCCCAGCTATCACGCCAAGTTCGCCGACGGTGCCACCCTGCGGGTATTCGCCGACCCCGACGCGATGGCCGAGGAGGTCGCGCTGGTCTGCGGCCCGGCGCAGGCGCGACGCTATCGGCGGCTGCGTGACTGGCTGGCGCGAATCTACGCGGCCGCGTTCAGCGAGTTCATGGACACCAACTTCGATTCGCCGCTGGATATGGTCCGGGTGCCCGAAAAGCGCCGCGCCCTAGCGGCTTTGGTGCGTCTCGGCGCGTTCGGCAGGCTCGGCCCCCGGGTCGACCGATTCCTGCGGGATCCCCGGCTGGCCCGGTTGTTCACCTTCCAGGCGCTGTACGCGGGCCTGCCGCCCGCCGAGGCACTCGCGGTGTACGGCGCGATCCCGCACATGGACACCTCGCTCGGCGTCTTTTTCCCCGAGGGCGGGATGCGGGCCATCGCGATGGCGATGGCCGAGGCGTTCACGACGGCGGGCGGCACGCTCGAGCTGGGCGCCGAAGTGACGAAGGTGGACTATGTGGGGCGGCGGGCCGAGCGGGTGCGCACCGCGGACGGTCGTGTGTTCGACTGTGATGCTCTGGTGTTGACCGCCGATCTCGGTTCGATCGACCGCTTCGGCGTGCGCCGCCGCCGCGGGTTGCGGGCCGCGCCCTCCGCAGTCGTCGCGCACGGCACCGTGCCCGCCGAGGTTGCCCGCGCCTGGCCCGTTCAGGCGCATCACACCATCGAATTCGGCGAGGCCTGGGACAAGACGTTCGCGGAGATCGCGGGCCGACGTGGCCGACTGATGAGCGACCCGTCGCTGTTGCTCACCCGGCCCGCACTCACCGACCCCGGCCTCTACATCGCCCGCGCCGACGGCCGGCACGAACCATTCTCGGTACTTGCCCCCTGTCCGAATTTGGCCGCCGCCGCACTGGACTGGCCTCGAATCGGCCCCGCTTACCTGCGTGAACTGCTCCAGGTGCTGGAAAACCGCGGTTACACGGGCATTGCCGACCATTTCACCGTCGACCATCTCGACACGCCACAAACCTGGCGCGATCAGGGCATGCTGGCCGGAACCCCGTTCTCCGCGGCACACCTCTTCCGGCAGACCGGACCATTTCGTTCGCGCAATTTTCCGCGCACCAGCGACAATGTAGTTATCGCCGGTTGCGGCACCACGCCGGGCGTTGGGGTGCCGACTACGCTGCTGTCCGGGAAACTGGCGGCAACCCGCATTACCGGCGAGACCGCCCCGCTCGAGATGAAACCGTGCGTACCAGCGAGATAGTGTTCCCGGCGACGCCGTAAACTAGGCGCCGACCTATTCACTCGCGGTTATCACCGCTGACCATTCGGGGGGACCGACACCAGATGGCACCCCCCGAAACGCGCGCCGCAGAGGCCACCTTGACTGAAATCACCGGCCACGCACCGAACATCGCGGCGAAACGCGAATCGGCCCCCGCCGAGCCACCGAGCCTGCGGTCGTGGATGCGCACCGCCGGCCTCTTCCTGCGCAGCCCGGAAGGGCATGCCGCGATGCTCGGCTGCTACGGCGCGATCATGATCACCTTCGGCGGGTTCGGGGCGGGCAGCACCCGCCAGCGCGACCCGATACTCGAGGCGCTGCACCTGTCCTGGCTACGGTTCGGCCACGGGTACGCGCTGTCGACCATCGTCGTCTGGATCGGCGTGCTGATGATGATCACCGCGTGGGTGCGACTCGGCCGCACCACGATCGGCCGGGGCGACCGCGTCGATGTCGGCGTGACGCTCAACGAGCTGCGCGCGATCGTCGGCATCTGGATCACCCCGCTGCTGTTCGCCGTGCCCATGTTCAGCCAGGACGTCTACTCGTATCTGGCGCAGGGCGCGCTGCTGCGCGACGGCTTCGACCCCTACGTCGACGGGCCGGTCAAGAACCCCGGCGTGCTGCTCGACAACGTGAGCCCGGTGTGGAAACTCACCACCGCGCCCTACGGCCCGATCTTCCTGCTGCTCGGCCGCGGCATCACCACCATCACCGGCGACAATGTCGTCGCGGGCACCATCGCGATGCGGATCGTCATGCTGCCCGGCCTCGCCCTGATGATGTGGGCGGTGCCCTATCTGACCAAGCACCTCGGCGGCAAGCCGACGGTGGCGCTGTGGCTCGCGGTGCTCAACCCGCTGGTGCTGATCCACCTCTGGGGTGGCGTGCACAACGAGATGCTGATGGTCGGCCTGATGTGCGCGGGCATCGCGCTGGTGCTGGAACGCCACCACGTGGCAGGCATCGTGGTGGTCGCCATCGGCGTGGCGATCAAGGCGACAGCGGGCATCGCCCTGCCGTTCCTGGTGTGGATCTGGATGCTGCACGAACGCGAGAAGCGCGCCGCCGAGCGGGCCGGACGCGACCCGGCGAACCTACCGGAGAGCGAACGGCCGCACGACGCCGCCGAGCCGACCGAGGACATGCCGCACCCCGCGCTGATGTTCGCCAAGATCGCCGGGCTCGGGCTCAGCGTGTTCGCGGCGGTCTTCGTGGCCGCCTCGGCCATCGCCGGCGTCGGCATCGGCTGGCTGACCGCGCTGTCCGGCTCGAAGAAGATCATCAACTGGCTGTCGCTGCCGACGATCATGATGCACGCGGTCGGCTGGGTGACCTCGTTCGACCCCGGCAAGGTGCTGAACGTGACCAGGGCGATGTGCGCGGTGGCGCTGGTGGCCGTGCTGGTGTGGGCCTGGTGGCGCTTCCGGCACAGCGAGCGGGAGGCGGTGTTCGGCATCCTGATCGCGTTCGTCGGGATCGTCATCCTGTCCCCCGCCGCGCTGCCCTGGTACTACTCGTGGCCGCTGGCGCTCGCCGCCGGGTTCGCGCTGTCCACCACGACCTTGATGGTGCTGGTCGGCCTGTGTACCTGGCTGATGCTGGTGTTCCAACCGGACGGCTCGATCGGGTTGTACAGCTTCTGGCACGTCGCCCTGGCGACCTTTGCCGCCGTGGTGGCGGCGATGTCGCTGCGCAAGGTGGACCCGCTGCGGTTGCGGGCCACGCCGCCGAGTATCGATCCGGCCGCGCCCGCTCGACCATGATCGGCGGCACGCCGCAGTCGGATCTCGCCGTCGCGTATCGCGAATGCAGGCAGATCGCGGCGGCGCACGGACGCACCTATTTTCTGGCCACCCGGTTGCTCTCGGCGGAGCGTCGACCGGCGGTGCACGCGCTGTACGCGTTCGCCAGGATGGTGGACGACATCGTCGATCATGCGGAAACCGATGTCGCACAGCGCTATCCGAACCAGATTCGGGAGCACGAGCTGCCCGAGCACGGTCCGGGCGGTGAGCTCGAGCTGATCGAGAAGCAGCTGCGCATTGTGCTGGAGTCCGGGGCGGGCGCCGCCAATGCCGCTCGGCTGCTAGGGGTCTCGCTGGACACGTCCCCGGCGTCGACCGGTGCGCGGCAACCGAGCGCTGCGGGTCGAGCCATGATCCTGCTCGCCGTGGCCGACACCATCCATCGCTATGACATTGCCGCACAGCACTTCTGGACGTTCCTGGACTCCATGCGGATGGACGTGCCCGGCACCGCGCGCTTCCGCGACCGCTACGCCACGATGGCCGAGCTGAACGAATACATGAGCGGTTCGGCCGCGGCCATCGGGCTCCAGGTGCTGCCCGTCCTCGGCACCGTGGTGCCGATCGCCGAGGCCGAACCTGCTGCCGCGGCGCTCGGCGAGGCGTTCCAGCTCACCAATTTCCTGCGCGATGTCGCGGAGGACCTCGATCGTGGACGGGTGTATCTGCCCGCCGACGAGCTCGCCGCCTTCGGTGTCGACCACGAGCTGCTGATCCACTGCCACCGCACGCACCGCACCGATCCGCGAGTCCGCCGAGCCCTCGCCCACCTCATCGCGATCAACCGCGACAGCTATCGACGCGCCGAACCCGGCATCGAACTACTAGAGCCGCGAGTTCGACCGGCCATCCGCACGGCCGCCGTGCTCTACGCGAGCATCCTCGACCACATCGAGGACTCCGGTTATGCCGTGTTCACCCACCGAGCAGTAGTACCCACCCACCAGCGCCTAGCCGTAGCCGCGACACAGTTCACCACCGCCGCACTACACAACCGCACTCGCCACTAACGTCAGGCCCACCACATCCCACTCACCCGACCACCACAGCGCGAGTTTTGCGAGCGCCGTTCGTGGCCCGTCGCGCGTCCGAGCGGTCGAAGCGCATGCGCCGCAGGCGCGAGTCTCGACCGCTCGGACGCGCGACACCCGGGGGCCACGAACACGCCGCCCCCGCGCGGCCAATATTTCAGAAGGGGTCGGCTGCGGCGCGGCGGATGACCTCGCGGGCGAGCGGGCCGTGCAAGGCCTCGACGGGGGTGCCGGGGAGGCTGTCGTCCTCGGTGAAGACCCATTCCAGGATCTCCTCGTCGGTGTATTTGGCGTCCTTCATCACGGTGATCAGGCCGGGCAGGAACCTGACTACGCCTTCGTGGTCGAAGAACCGTTCCGGGACGCTGACCACGCCGTCGCGGCGGACGGCGAGCAGCTGGTGGTCACGCAGCATCTGATGGACCCGGGTCACCACGAGCCCGAGCCTGTCTGCCACCTCGGGTAGCGGCAGCACTGCCACGGACTCCGGAAGGACATCATCACTGCAGGGAAATGCACTCACGACTGCGCCTCGCTGACGCTCGGCTCCGTCGTGAGTGCATATGCGGCTGTGCTGTTGGTTCGTTCGCTGCGCTCACTCACGCGGATAACGGTAGACGGTCGCCCGCAGCAAGTCGTGAGACACCCGGGTGCGTTTGGTCGATACCATCGTGAGGGCCGCACGGGGCGGTCGATCGCTTGTGGGATCAACCGCGAGGGGTGAGAACTTTGTGAAAGCCGGAGGACATCAATTGATCGGCCAGATGCTGGAAGGGCGCTATCGCATCGATGCGCCGATCGCCCGCGGCGGCATGTCGATGGTCTTCCGGGGCGTCGACACCCGTCTTGACCGGCCGGTGGCCATCAAGGTGATGGACCCGAAGTTCGCCGGTGATCCGCAGTTCCTTTCCCGGTTCGAGTTCGAGGCTCGCGCGGTCGCCAAGCTCAAGCACTCGTCGCTGGTCGCGGTGTACGACCAGGGTGTCGACGGCGAGTATCCGTTCCTGATCATGGAGTTGGTCGAGGGTGGCACGCTGCGCGAACTGCTGCGTGAACGCGGCCCGATGCCGCCGCACGCGGTGCGCGCGGTAGCCGAGCCGGTGCTCGCGGCGATCGGCGTCGCGCATTCGGCGGGGCTGGTGCACCGCGACATCAAGCCGGAGAACGTGCTGATCTCCGATGCGGGCGAGGTCAAGATCGCCGACTTCGGCCTGGTTCGCGCGGTGGCGGCGGCCAACACCACTTCGGCCAGCGTGATTCTCGGCACTGCCGCCTACCTGTCCCCCGAACAGGTGACCACCGGCACGGCCGACGCGCGCAGTGACGTGTATTCGTTCGGCGTGCTGATCTTCGAGCTGTTGACCGGGCGGGTGCCGTTCACCGGTGACACCTCGCTCTCGGTGGCGTATCAGCGGATCGAGAACGATGTGCCGAGCCCGAGCCGATTCATTTCGGGTGTGCCGCCGGAGTTCGACGAGCTGGTCGCGAAGGCGACCGCGCGCGAGCCCGCGCACCGGTTCGCCGACGCCAACGAGATGGCGGCGGCGCTGCGGCAGATCGGCGCGAAGCTGAACCTGCCGCCCTACCGGGTGCCCTCGCCGCAGGAGTCGGCCGAGCATCTGAGCGCGAGCTACCGGGTAGCCACGCCAGCCGCTCAGCCTGCCGGGATGCCCGCGCCGGAGCCGTACCCGCCGCAGACCGTGCAGCACACCAAGGTGGTCACCGCGCCGCGGCCTCGGGTGGATTACGGTCCGCCCGACGATTACCAGCCGCAACCGGTGCGTCAGCAGCACGCGTCGTCGCCGTATCAGGCGTACGCGCCCGACCGCACCAAATCGCGCCGCATGATGTGGGTGTGGGTCGCCATTGTGGTAATTCTCACGCTGGTCGTCGGGGTCGGCGGCTGGTGGCTCGGCGTCGGCCGGTACTCGCCGGTTCCGGCGATCGCCGGGATGGACTCCGATCGCGCCGTCGCCGCGCTGCGGGAGGCCGGGTTCGAGACCTCGATTCGGCAGAAGGCGTCGGACATCATCCCGGTCGGCGGCGTGGTCGGCAGCGACCCGTCGGCGGGCTCGCGGGTCACCAAGGGATCGACCGTCGAGGTTCTGGTGTCCAGCGGCAAGCCGAAGGTGCCCGACGTGCAGCCGGGTGATCCGATCACCAAGGTCAACCAGCTGATTCGTGACGCGGGGCTGCAACCGGTGGATTCCGGTGAGATAGGCAACGCCGCGCCGAAAGGATCGCTGGCCAAGGTGGATCCAGGTCCCGGAGTCGTCCTCCCGATGGGCGGACAGGTAAAGGTCTACCGCAGCAAGGGTTCTCAGCCGGTGAAGGTGCCCGACGTGCGCGGGAAAACCACCGCCGAGGCCACCAAGATCCTCACCGACGCGGGCATCGCGGTGCGCGAGAACCGATCTCAGTTCGACCGCAGTATCGAAGCCGACAAGGCGATCGGCACCGACCCGGCCGCGGGCACCACCATCCAATCCGGTGACGGGGTCGCCCTGCTGGTGTCCAACGCCTTGAAGATGCCCGATGTCCGCGGCTGGACGGTCGCCAACGCCAGGGCGAAGCTGCAATCCCTCGGCGTTCAGGTCGAGGTGAAACAGCTTGTGGCGAGCGACAGTTCACTCATCGTCTCGCAATCCCCGGCCGTCGGCGCCAACATCGAATCCGGCAACTCCGTCTCGCTGGTCGCCCTGCCTTAGAGCCGCTGAGGTCTCATCAGGCCCCGTGTGCGGAGCGCGGTCGAAACGCCCCCTCAGGGCCCTACTCGGCCTCCCCTTCGCCAGCACAGCACGAGACTGTGCGCGGCATCGGGAGTCAGCCCGGCGCGCATTGCCTGACTTGTCAGCCGAGCCGTAAACGCTTGCTCAGCGGAGCATTTCGGCGACGAGGAAGGCGAGTTCCAGGGACTGCTGGGTGTTCAACCGGGGATCGCAGGCGGTTTCGTAACGGCCGGAGAGGTCGAGATCGGAGATGTCCTGGGCGCCGCCGAGACATTCGGTGACGTCCTCGCCGGTGAGTTCGATGTGCAGGCCGCCGGGGTGGGTGCCGAGGGCGTGGTGCACCTCGAAGAAGCCCTGGACCTCGTCGACTATGCGGTCGAAGTGGCGGGTCTTGAAGCCGGTGGACGCCTCGTGGGTGTTGCCGTGCATGGGGTCGCACTGCCAGATGACCTGATGGCCGGTGGCCTGAACCTTCTCGATGATGGGCGGCAGCACGTCGCGGACCTTGCCGTTGCCCATCCGGGAGACGATGGTGAGCCGGCCCGGCTCGTTGTTCGGGTCGAGCCGCTCGACGTACTCCACAGCCATATCGGGCGAGGTGGTCGGGCCGATCTTCAGACCGATCGGGTTGGCGATCAGTTCGGCGAGCGCGATGTGCGCGCCGTCGAGCTGCCTCGTCCGTTCGCCGATCCACAGGAAGTGCGCGGACAGGTCGTAGAGCACCGGCTCGCCCGCGGCGTTCTCGCTGAGGCGCAGCATGGCGCGCTCGTAGTCGAGGACCAAGGCCTCGTGGCTGGCGTAGATGCGGGCCGAACTCAGGCTCGGGTCGTTGACCCGGCAGGCGGTCATGAACGCGAGGCCGCGGTCGATCTCCTCGGCCAGCGCCTCGTATCGAGCACCGGCGGGCGACTTGGCGACGAAGTCACGGTTCCAGTCGTGCACCTTGTGCAGGTCGGCCATGCCCGCGCCGGTCAGCGCGCGCACCAGGTTCATCGCGGCGCTGGCGTTGGCGTAGGCGCGGACCAGGCGGGACGGATCGTGCTCGCGCTGCGCGGCGTCGGCGACCAGCGCGTTGATCATGTCGCCGCGGTAGGACCTGAGGCCGAGCGAATCCGTATCGGAGGACCGCGGTTTCGCGTACTGGCCGGCGATGCGGGCCACCTTGACCACCGGCACGCTCGCGCCGTAGGTGAGCACGACGGCCATCTGCAGCAGGGTGCGGATGTTGCCTCGGATGTGCGGCTCGGTGTTGTCGGCGAACGTCTCGGCGCAATCACCGCCCTGCATGAGGAACGCCTCGCCGCGGGCCACCTCGGCGAGCTGCGCGCGCAGGTCCTCCACCTCGGCGGGCACGCAGATCGGCGGCACGCTCTCCAGCACGGTGCGCATCTGCGCCGCCTGCTCTCGATCCCACGACGGCTGCTGTAACGCGGGGCGGCCCAGCGCTTCGTCCAACCGCCTGCGCAACTCGGTAGGCAGCGGCGGCAGTTCCGGCAGGCGATCGATCGGCACGTCCACGGTCCAGTTCACTCGTTCAGAATACGGATCAGTCGGGCGCGGGCGGTACCCACCACACGGGTGGCACCGGCCACCCTTGATATCGCGGTTCGAGATCCGAGCCCGGCTGCCTAACCGACCCCCCGCCCACCTAGGGTGAATGTTCGGAGGTACCTCCGGCGTCACATCGGGCGCCGTACCGAACTGCTGAGGAGTAGACCGATCTCGCTTCGATACTTTTATGACTGCGAATTCATCGAGGACGGGGTCGTCATCGACCTGGTCTCCATCGGTGTCGTGTGCGAGGACGGGCGCGAATACTACGCGGTGTCCACGGAATTCGATCCCGAGCGGGCGGGCCCGTGGGTGCGCAGGCACGTGCTGCCGCAGCTGCCCTCGCCGTCCTCGCCGCTGTGGCGCGGCAGGAAGCAGATCCGCGACGACCTGTACAAGTTCCTGGTGCCGCGCTCGTCGGTGGTGCCGGAGCTGTGGGCCTGGGTCGGCGCGTACGACCACGTCGCGCTGTGCCAGCTGTGGGGTTCGATGGTCGACCTGCCCACCGCCCTCCCCCGCTACACCAACGAACTACGCCAGCACTGGGACGCCCACGGCCGCCCCGAACTCCCCCCCGTCCCCCCGGACGCCCACGACGCACTCGCCGACGCCCGCCACAACCTCGCCAAGTTCGAGGCCATCGAGGCATCCCGCCGCAGCACACCCCGGTTGTAGAGACCAAAAACGCAGGCCCCGAGTCGAAAACGACTCGGGGCCTTCGGTGTTCAGCTATCAGTGGCTGTTGTTGCCGTTGCCGTGCTCTTTTTCCTGACGCGCCTGCAGTACCTTGAGCTGCTTGTGCTCTTCGGCGTGCTCGTTCTCGAAGTGCTGCTCGCTCTCCTGCCACGGGTCGGCCCGCAGGAAGCTGCCGGTGCCGGGCTTGCCGGCCAGGCCGAGCTTGCTCATCTTCTTCGGGACCGTGGCGCCCTGGTACTCCAGCGGGATCGGGTGGCCGTGGTCGTCGACCGGGCCGAGCGGCTGGTGCACCTCGATGTACTCACCGTGCGGCAGGCGCTTGATCACGCCGGTCTCGATGCCGTGCTCGAGCACCGCCCGGTCGCCGCGCTGCAGGCCGATGCAGAACCGGTAGGCGATGAAGTACGCCAGCGGCGGCACGACGAGGATGCCGATGCGGCCCATCCAGGTGGTCGCGTTCAACGAGATGTCGAACTTCAGCGCGACGATGTCGTTGACACACGACAGGGTCAGCACCACGTAGAAGCCGATCGACATGGCGCCGATCGCGGTACGCACCGGCACGTCGCGCGGACGCTGCAGCAGGTTGTGCCCGGCGGTGTCGCCGGTCAGCCGCTTCTCGATCCACGGGTACATGATCAGCACCGTGAACACCAGGCCCATGATCAGCGCCACCCAGAACACGGCGGGGACCGTGTAGCGACCCAGGTAGAGCTCCCAGGGCGGCATCAGACGCGCCAGGCCGTCGGTCCACATCATGTAGAAGTCCGGCTGCGAACCCGCGGACACCTGAGACGGGTTGTAAGGACCGAGGTTCCAGATCGGGTTGATCTGGAACAGGCCACCCATGATGCCGATGATGCCGAGGGTGAAGGCGAAGAACGCGCCCTGGTCCGCGGCGAACACCGGGATGATGCGCGCGCCGACCACGTTGTTCTCGGTACGGCCCGGCCCGGGGAACTGGGTGTGCTTCTGGTACCAGACCAGCGCCACGTGGGCGGCGATCAGGGCCAGGATGATGCCCGGCAGCAGCAGCACGTGCGCGATGTAGAGGCGCGGGATGATGATCGTGCCGGGGAAGTCCCCGCCGAAGATCAGCCAGTGCATCCAGGTGCCCGCGATCGGGATACTCATCGTGATACCGCCGAACGCGGCGCGCAGGCCGGTGCCGGACAGCAGGTCGTCGGGCAGCGAGTAACCGAAGAAGCCCTCGAACATGGCCAGGATGAGCAGCAGCGAGCCGATCACCCAGTTCGCCTCACGCGGCTTGCGGAACGCGCCGGTGAAGAAGATGCGGAACAGGTGCACGATGATCGACGCCGCGAACAGCAGCGCGGCCCAGTGGTGCACCTGGCGGACGAACAAACCGCCACGCACCTCGAAGGTGATGTCCAGCGCTGTCTCGTAGGCCCGCGACATGGTGACACCACGCAGCGGCTGGTACGAGCCGTTGTAGACGACCTCGGTCATCGACGGATCGAAGAACAGCGTCAGGTAGACACCCGACAGCAGCAGGATGATGAACGCGTACAGCGCGATCTCACCCAGCAGGAACGACCAGTGGGTCGGGAAGACCTTGTTGATCGACCGCTTCATGAACGCGGCGGCTTGGTACCGCTCGTCCATCTCGTTGGCTTGCGCTGCGACAGAAGGGCTCATGAACGACGCTCCCAGTAAGCCGGGCCGAGCGGCTCGATGAAGTCGCCGTTGGCGACGAGGTAGCCCTCGGAGTTGACGGTGATCGGCAGCTGCGGCAGTGCGCGAGCGGCGGGACCGAAGACCGGCTTACCCCATTCGGTCGCCAGGAACTGCGACTGATGGCAGGGGCAGAGGATCTTGTTGGTCTGCGACTCGAACAGCGACGTCGGGCAACCGAGGTGGGTGCAGATCTTCGAGTAGGCGAAGTAGTCGCCGTAGTTGAAGCTCTCCTGGCCCTTACGCTTGACCGCCTTCTGCGCGTCTTCGGTGCGCAGGCGAATCATCATGACCGCGTTGCGGATACCGCGCAGCGATTGGAGCGTGGCGTGCTCGTCGCCGCGCCACTTTTCCTTCCAGGGGAACACCGTCTCCATGGCGCCCGCGTCCATGTCCTCGGGGCGGACGAGCACGATGTCTTCCGGGCGACCGGTGTCGCGGCGGATGTAGACGGTCTCGCCCTCGAAGTCCGGGGTCCAGCCCGACACCCACAGCGGCGACTTCTCGCGCTTGGCCCACGGGTTCTTCACCATGCCGCCGACGAACACCAGCAGCGCGCCGATGCCGAGCACGCCGACGCCCGCGCCCGCGGTGCGGGTGATCAGTTTGCGGCGGGCCAGCGTGGAGGTTTCCAGCGCGTCGGTGAGTTCGGCGACCAGGGTGCGGCGCTCGACCTCGGGCGACGGGCCGTCGTGGCGGTCCTGGATGGACAGCTCGGCGGGGATGAACATCTTGCGGATCAGCACCACCGCGACGCCGATGACCAGCACCGAGACGCCGAAGGTGACGCCGACCAGCGGGGTGAACAGCGAGTAGGCGGTGTGGCCTTCCTCGTCGGACGGCTTGAACTTCCACGGCCAGAACAGGTACACACCGACCAGCGCCGCCGCGGCGATGCCGGAGATGGCGAACCAGAACGCGACCGCGCGCTCGGCGCGCTTCTCGGCGCGGGTGCCCGGAACCGGGAACCGCTCGCGCCGGTAGGCGACGTCGACGCCGTCTCGCTCGGTGCCGAGCTTGACCAGCTCGTCGCGCGACATCGCGTCGAGTTCGGCCTCGGTGTAGTCCCGCTTCGCCGCGTGGCTGGCGGACTCCGCCACCGCGTGCCCGTCGGACTCCGCTACGGCATGGCCGTCGGAACCGGCGACCACCTCGTGGGAACCGTGGCCCGTGGATTCCTTCGACGGCTCGCCGTCGTGGCCCTCATCCGGCCGACCCATGTCGTTTGGCTCCTTCTCGTTCTCGCTCATGACTGTGTCCTCTGGGTCATGCGCCCGAGCCCTACGTGGTTACGCTGCGCTGCCGCCTCCGGGCTTGACGTGCTCATGACCGCGACCCGATCCAAATCGCGGCACCGACGACCGTCGTAATGCCGATCACCCACATGACCAGGCCCTCGGTCGCGGGACCGAAGCCGCCGAGGTCCCAGCCGCCGGGGGCCTTCTCCTCTTTCGAGTTCATGACGTAGGCGACGATGTCGCGCTTCTCTTCCGGCGACAGCTGCCGGTCGGAGAACTTCGGCATGTTCTGCGGGCCGGTCATCATCGCGTCGTAGACCTGCTGCTCGGAGGCGGGCTCCAGCGGGGGCGCGAACTTACCGGAGGACAGCGCGCCGCCGCGTCCGGTGAAGTTGTGGCAGGAGGCGCAGTTCATCCGGAACAGTTCCGAACCGCGGGCGATGTCGTCGCCGCGCAGCGACTCCTGCGCGATCTGGCCGTTCGCGTCGCGGACCACGCTGGGGCCGCCGCCGTTGGCCGCGACGTAGGCCATCAGCGCGTCGGTCTGGTGCTCGTCGAACTTCGGTGGCTTGCGCTGCGCCTGGGCCTCGTTGCGGGCCATCGGCATGCGGCCGGAGGACACCTGGAAGTAGACGGCGGCCTCACCGACACCGATGAGGCTGGGGCCGCGGTCCTGGACACCCTGCAGGTTCGCGCCGTGGCAGGTGATGCAGGACGTGTCGTACAGCTGGTTGCCCTCGCGGATCAGCGCCGAGGAATCCTCGTTCGCGGTCGCCCGCTGCGGGTCCGGCGTCAAAGCCGCTGCCAGGAAGCCTGCTCCGACGAGGCCCACCAACAGCGCGAGCCCGCCCGCGATGCGACGGCGAACGCGGCGCTGCCTGCGTGTCTTGCTGGCCTCGCCGTTCCCGTTGCTGGCGGGCTCTGGCGCTGACGGGGGAGATGAACTCATCTGTGTCCCTTTGGAGTAGACGGAACCGACGTGTGCAAAAGACTGGGGTATGCCCGGCTCAGCGGACGAAGTAGATCGTGGCGAACAACCCGATCCAGACGATGTCGACGAAGTGCCAGTAGTACGAGACGACGATCGCGGCGGTGGCCTGCGCGGGGGTGAACTTACTGACCTTGGTGCGGATCAGCAGGAACACGAACGCGATCAGACCGCCGATGACGTGCAAACCGTGGAAACCGGTGGTGATGAAGAACACCGAGCCGTAGGCGCTGCTCGAGATCGAGGTGCCCTCCTGGTACAGCGCGTGATATTCGGTGCCCTGACCCGCGACGAACATCGCGCCCATGATCAGGGTGACCACATACCAGCGGCGCAGGCCGAACACGTCGCCCCGCTCCGCGGCGAACACACCCATCTGGCAGGTGAACGACGACGCGACCAGCACGGCGGTGACCGGCACGGCGAGCTTGAGGTTCAACTCGGTCGGTTCCGGTGGCCAGACGCCGTGCGCCTGTGCGCGCGCGACGAAATACATCGCGAAAAGGCCGGCGAAGAACATCAACTCGCTGGACAGCCAGATGATGGTACCGACGCTGACCATGTTGGGCCGATTCAGCGAGTGCACACGCTGGGTAATGGCCGATCCGGGGGTCCCTACTGCGGTCGTCACGGGGGTAAGTATGACTCGTCGTAGTACGACACAAGTACCCGGGTGCGAAACTTGTGTCTCCGTGTCGGAAAACCCACGGACAGACGGCCTCTCGACCAGGGCTCGGCGTGTTGAAGTCGGCCCGCCCGCGGCGCGGCGGCGTCGGTCGGGACGGGTGCCGGTGCCGGGTCCGCGTGCCTTCGGGTAGCTGGACCACAGCATGACAGGTGTGCGTAAGTAAAAGCTGAGATGGAGGCGACGTGGCAGCGCGGTTGTGGAGTCGATTGTTCGGGCGCGGCGGTCCGGTGCCGCTGGATCCGAGTAGAGCCGACCTAGTGGTGGTCGCGGCGAGTTTCGATGACACCGAGGCCTGTTCGGTGGCGCTGGCGCGGGCGACCGAGCTGGTGCCGGACGCGGACGCGGTGCTGCGCCATCATCTGCGGATTCCGCCTGGGCAGGTCGCGGCGGTGTGCGCGATCGCGGCACAGGACGGGTATGCGCCCGCGCCGCAGGTCGGCGGGCCGGGGACCGATGCGCTGGAAACGGTGATCCTGCAGCGGGTGCAGGTGCTCGACGCGCTGCACTGTGCGCAGGAGCAGTCGCGGATGGCGGGGCTCGCGCAGCGGCACGAGGGCACGGCCGACGGCTGGGACGCGCTGCAACCGCGTCCCGCGACCGAAGAATCCGGGCCTGCTGCCGGGCCTCGGCAATAAGTTGTCCCGACTACACCGTTCGCGATTTAACGACGCGATTCGCACCAACCGGGCACAGTAAGCTACTCCGCGACAAACTGGTGTGAACCAGTGTGACGGGAGAAAGTAAGTTCATGAGCGAGCGCAGCGAGCGAATCGTGACACAGCGCGCCGCGCGCGTGACGGAACCGAGCGCCAGCGAGGTGGAGTCATGAGCGTGCGCAGCTGGCCCCAGGTGCTCGGAACCCTCGCCGACGGTGGCGACCTGGCCGCGGACGACACGGCGTGGGCGATGGACGAGATCATGTCGGACAACGCCACCCCGGCCCAGATCGCGGCGTTCGGCGTCGCTATCAAGATCAAGGGGCCGACCGCCGCCGAACTGACCGGCCTCGCCACGGGCATGCTCGAGCACGCCAGACTGGTGCACATCGACGGCGACGCGGTGGACATCGTCGGCACCGGCGGTGATCGATCCGGTTCGGTGAACATCTCCACCATGTCCTCGATCGTGGTCGCGGCGGCCGGGGTGCCGGTGGTCAAGCACGGCAACCGCGCGGCCTCGTCCAAGAGCGGCGGCGCCGACGTGCTCGAATCGCTGGGTGTGCGGCTGGCGCTCGGGCCGGAGGCGGTGGCGCGCTGCGTGCGCGAGGTCGGGATCGGCTTCTGTTTCGCGCCGGTATTCCACCCCGCGCTGCGTTTCGCGGGTGCGGCGCGCAAGGAAATCGGCATTCCTACTGTCTTCAATGTGCTCGGGCCGCTGACGAATCCGGCCCAGCCGCGCGCCGGGCTGGTCGGATGCGCGTTCGCCGAACTGCTCCCGGTGATCGCGGGCGTGTTCGCCGGACGCGGCGGGAGCGCGCTGGTGGTGCGGGGTGACGACGGGCTCGACGAGATCACCACGTCCGACACCACCACCGCCTGGGTGGTGTCCGGCGGCCAGCTGCGCGAGACCACGATCGATCCGACCCGCCTCGGCATCCCGCGCGTCGACCTGGAGGCGCTGCGCGGCGGCGATGCCGAGGTCAACGCGGGCGTGGCACGCAGCGTGTTCGCCGGAACGAGCGGCGCGGTGCGGGACGCGGTGCTGGTGAACTCCGCCGCGGCCATCGTGGCCTACGACTTGTCGCAAGGGGCAGTCGATTACGCGGCCGACGTGCACGACGCGCTGGCAGGCGGACTCGAGCGGGCCGCCGAGGCGATCGACTCGGGCAAGGCCGCTGCGCTGCTCGAACGGTGGACGAAGTTGACGGTCACGCTCGGCGATCGCTGAACCCTGACGTCATCCGGCACGCGGGTCGTGGCCGCACTCATAGAAAAGGGCTCGCCGAGCACCGGCTCGCAGGTTCGATGCCGAAGGCGATGCGCTGTGATAGCTGAAGTGCATAGTATGGGGTCAGCGCGATAGCTGCATAGTGTGTCTACTACCTAGCCGACTCGGCGCGAGGATGGGCCGAACGGCTTCGACTGGCGAGGAGCACAGCATGCGACGCAGTGTTCGAGCAGTACTCGGGACCCTTTCGGCGGCCGCGATCTGCGCCGCCGCGCCGCTCGCCGTGGCCGACGAATGTGGACTCTTCGTCGACGGTGTGAACTACACCAACCGAAACGGATGCCTCCTCCTCGGCGAGGACGCGCCCCGTAATTTCGAGAACGGCACCGACAGCGTGGTGACCATCTATGCCGACGCCACCTGTGGTGGCATCTCGACCGGAGTGCTGTCTGCACACGACAGCGGCACATACACCGGTAAGTCGATGATCATCAGCTGATCGGGTCGCTCCCCGGTTCGACTGACGAGGAACGCGCTATGAAACACAGCGTTCGTACGACACTCACGGTGCTCTTACTGGTGGCCATGTTCGCTGCCGCGCCGATAGCCGGTGCGGCAGAAGGCGAATTGCTCGTCGACGGCACCGACTACGGCGGGCAGTCCGGCTGCATCGACCTCGGCCCCAACGCGCCACGCAAATTCAAGAACAACAGCGACCGCACGGTGACCATCTACATGAATGTCCACTGCGTCGGTGCCGCCTCCGGAATCATCACCGCCCGCGGCAGCGGCACCTACACCGGCAGTTCGATGCTGCGGAGCTGATCCTGGCTCACTCCCCCAGCGAGAATCCGGCCTCGGTGTCCGCGCTGGCGTAGGACTTGAACGCGATGTGCGTGGTGGTCCGGGCGACCCCGGCGACCTTGTCGATCCGGTTGGTCACCACCTCGGCGATCTGCTCGTGATCGCGCACCCGCACGATCGCGATCAGATCCACGTCACCCGCGCAGGAGTACACCTCGGCAACACCGTCGGTGTCCGCAACGGCCTGGGCGGTCTCGGGAATGCGGCCATTGTCGGCGTCAATCATCACGATCGCGGTAATCATGCGCTCAGCCTAAGCGGTCGATGTACGCCTCCTCAGCGGGTTGGGCGTGCGCCGCCGCATCCGCCACCTCCGCCCACCCCGACCACCGCGCGGCGCCATACATCGGCTCCCGATAGCCCTCGGTGGTCCGCACGATCCGCACCCCCGCCCGCGCCAGCCACCGCGCGATGAGAGCCGCCTCCTCCGGCGAGGCGCCGCGCAATGGGGGCACGTTCACCGGGACCCAATCCGGCCCCGGAGCGTCGACCGCCGACTGCGCTTGGGCCGCAACATCGCCTGCCGAGTTGAAGCCTGTTGCGCCATCATCCGCCGGGTTGTCCGAATCTTCGAGGTGCTGACGGTGATCCGGCGCGGCAGCGGCATCCGACCCACCCAGATGCCCCGAGACGACGGGTCTGGCGTGATCCAGCCCGGATTCTGCCCGCGATGTTCCAGCCAGACGGCCAGCACCCTGCGCGGGCACAGACGATCGGACCGCCAGGTCCACAGCGATCTGGGCCTGTGCGGATACACCGCCCTCGGGGATCACTGTTTCGGCCGCGGCAACGATCTGTTCGACGACAGCCATCGGCGGCACTCCCCGCACGGCGTTCCCCGCGCCCGCGAGGCGTCCGTAGCGGATGACCGCGAACTCCCAGCCGCCCGCGCCGTCGGGGTGGGCGGCGATCAATTCCGCGATGCGGGCGACGGCGGCGAGTCGCTGGGTGCGGTGCAGGGCGCGCACGACGGCGGCGGTTCGGTCGCGTAACCGCGCCGCTGCCTCGAAATGTTCGGCGCGGGAATGGGTTTCGATGGTGTCGAGCATGGTGCGCAGCGGGGCATCGGAGTAACCGGCGAACAGTGCGCGGACGAGGGCCGGAGCGGGTGCGTATTCCTCTGTATTAATAGGAGTGCCACTGACGGCCGCGGGGCACCCGCCGACGATCGCGGGCGGGCACTCGTGCAGGCCACGCCGAGGCAGCCGAGTGCCGCAGGTGCGCAGGCCGGTGTATTCGGCGATGATCACCGCCAGTTCGGCCGCGTCGGCGCGAGAGTTGAAGGGCCCCAGCGCATCCCGGTTCGGGGTGCGGACGATGGAGAATCGGGGGAAGGGCTCGTCGGTGAGCGTGATCCACCAGGCGCGCTTGGGGAACTTGGAGCGGCGGTTGTACGGCGGGGCGTGCGCGACGAGCAGGCGCAGCTCGCGGACGCCCGCCTCCAGCGCGTGCGCGCAGACCACGTGGTCGACCCTGGTGGCCAGGGCGACCATCTCTTTCATCCGGCCCCGGGTCTCCGAGCCGGTGAAGTAATTGCGCACTCGGCGGCGCAGATTCACCGCCGTGCCGATGTAGAGGACCTCCTCGGCCGGACCGCGGAACAGGTACACGCCGGGGCTCGCGGGCATATCGGCGGCGAGGACGCGCTTGGCGCGCTGGCGCGGGGTGACGTCGGGCAGGTAGTCGACCAGCTCGGTGAGGCTGTGCACGCCCTGATTACCGACCCGGGCGATCAGCGCGTGCAGCACGTCGACGGTCGCCCGCGCGTCGTCCAGCGCCCGGTGCGTCGGCTGTGTGCTCGCGCCGAGCAGCTGGGCCAGCGCGCTCAGCCGGACCGACGGCGCCTCGTCCCGGCCGAGCACGCGGCGGGCCAGCTTCACGGTGCACAGCACGGTCGCCGCGGGCCATGCCATGTCGTGCGCCGCCGCCGCGGCCCGCAGGAACGCCATGTCGAACCGCGCGTTGTGCGCGACGAGCACCGCGCCCGACGCGAATTCGAGGAAACCGGGCAGCACGGACGCGATGGTGGGCGCCGCGTAGACCATCGCGGTGGTGATCCCGGTGACCTGCACGATCGCCGGCGGCACCGCCCGTCCCGGGTTGACCAGCGTGGCGAACTCGCCGAGCACCTCACCGCCGCGCACCTTCACCGCGCCGATCTCGGTGATCGCGTCGCCGCCGGGACTGGTCCCGGTCGTCTCCAGGTCGACGACCACGAAGGTGGTGTCGTAGAGGGGCGTGTCTAGGTCATCGAAGACCAGCTGCTTGGCAATGGCCTTGCGCGGCGCGGGGTCGGACACGGGCTGGAGCGTAGGGGGTGGGTCCGACAAGGATGGGCGCACGCGGGCAGAGTTCGGCGCACACGAAAAAGCCAGGAAATGTCTGAATTACAGCGTGCGTATTTACGCTCGGGTACCCAGGAAATGATCTAGAACGTGGAAAAGTGATGCAGGTCACATTGTTGCATAAAGCGTATCAATCGGTCGGGCGTGTCGGATTCCGCGGACGGGCCGCTTGCCGCTCGCTGTGACCGATCACAGCGAGCAGGCCAACCGGTCAGTGTTGGACCCGCAGGTGTCCCCGAGATGAACGTAGCGACCTGGGGAAATGTCTAAACGGTTCACTTCGGGGCGCCGGTCGGCCATGGCATGGCTGACCGGGATAGCGACCGGGAAGCTCGTCGGCGGCAATGCATCGTTATCTGTTCGTGATTGTTGGGATATATCTCACACTGATTAAGCGTGAATTCAGACCCGCGCACGCATTTGCCAGGAGCCGGACTTTACAAACCCCCGTGATGTGTTCGTAACCTTTTCGAGACCTCACGGAGTCCGACGCACCAACTCGGTGCGAACGACACGAAGTCCGCGGCACCAGTCAGGGTGCGGCGTCGTGGGGCAGATTGGGAGTACCGCATAATGACGACCAAATCCGTCAAGCGTTCGGCGCAGCGTGCCGTCGCCGCCGGGGCCGTCGGCGCTGCCACCATCGGCGCGTTCCTGCTTCCGGCCGCCCCCGCATCGGCTCAGCCGGTGAACATCCCCGGCGTGGGAACCTTCGAGGTGCCGAACGAGATCCAGATCCCGCAGGGCATCCCGGGCATCGAACTGCCAAGCCAGTCGCCGCTGCCGTTCGTCGCCCCGAAGCGGACCATCGGCGAGGAAGCCCTCGACGCCGCCATGAGCAAGCTCGGCTCGCCGTACGTGTACGGCGCCGCTGGCCCGAACGCGTTCGACTGCTCCGGCCTCGTCAAGTGGTCCTACGAGCAGGCCGGCCTGGAGCTGCCGCGCACCAGCGGCGCCCAGCTGTCCGCGGGCAGCCCGGTCTCGATGGACGACCTGCAGCCCGGCGACCTGGTGTCGTTCTACGGCGGCGGCCACTCCGGCCTGTACGCCGGTGACGGCAATGTCGTGCACGCGTCCACCGCCGGCACGCCCGTGCAGGTGGCCCCGATCTCCTCGATGCCGGTCGCCGGAGCCCGTCGCTTCTGAGAAACCGCTGGTCGGGCCGTACGTTGCGGCCCGACCGCCGGACGGGCGCTGTGATCATTTCGTTCTCTACTGGACACAGACCCAGGCCGTTCCGTAACCTAATCGAGACCTTCTCGAAGTACCCGAGGCTCGCACAGCGCAAACCTCGTTTTCGATGAAGGTGCTCATCGGTTCAGATCGTCGGTTCCAGAGAGATCGTTTCACGAGAGAGCGGGGCAAGGCAGGCTGTGGCAGCGCACCGGAGACATGGCACGCGACGTCTGGTCGGCGGAGCACTGGCGGCCGGAGTCCTGGCCACCACCGCCCTTTACGGTGGCAGTCCGGCTGGAGCTGATCCGGTCGCGCTCCCGTCCACGGCCACCGAGGCCGTGCAGCGGATGATCGACCTCTCGCGACAGTCCGAGCAACTCAACCAGCAGGCGCTCGACGCTCAGTCCGACCTCGACGCCAAGCAGGTGATCCAGCGCGACGCCGACGCCAAGCTGGCCGCGAGCACCGACGTGGTGAACCAAGCCCGCGCCGAGGTGCGCAAGTACCAGCCGATCATCGACCGGACCGCGATCGCCGCCTACCAGGGCGCGCGCACCAACCGGCTGTTCGCCGTGCTGGTCAGCGATTCCCCGCAGCAGCTGCTCGACCAGATGTCGACGCTGGACGTGCTCGCCGCCCAGACCTCCGCACAGCTGGACCAGTACAAGGTGGCCACCGACTCCGCCGACGCCGCCGAAATCGTCGCGCGCCGCGCCGCCGACGAGGCTCGCGCGGCCGCCGACAAGGCCGACACGGTGCGCGCCGATCTGGAACGCAAACGCAGCGACCTCGGCGGCGCCATCGCCCAGGTGGTGCAGGCGTGGGGCTCGCTGTCCACCAAGGACAGGTCCGCGCTCGCCGGATCCCCCTTCCCGCCCGGCTTCGACCGCGACAGCCTGCTGCAAGGACTGGTTCCCGGCAGCGGCACCAGCGCACTCGCCGCGGGCCTCACCCGCATCGGCGACCCTTACGTGTGGGGCGCGACCGGCCCGAACCAGTTCGACTGCTCCGGCCTCGTGCAGTGGGCCTTCAAACAGGTCGGCAAGAACGTGCCGCGCACCAGCTCCGCGCAGGCGACCTACGGCACGCCGGTCGCCAAGGACGAACTGCAGCCCGGCGACGTCGTGTTCTTCTACTCCGACATCTCCCACGTCGGCATCTACGCGGGCAACGGACTCATGCTGCACGCCTCCACCTTCGGCGTCCCGGTGGCCGTCGCACCCATGGGCTCGACGCCCTATAACTCCGCTCGGCGATACTGACCAACTATGAATGGGCATGACCTGTCCACACTTTTCGGTCGCGCCGTCCGCGGACCTGCTCCAAGCAGCGGAGCAGCGGCGATGAACGAGCACGCCCGCGCGCGAACCGACGGTGTCGCGCCTGATGGGGCCGGGTGTCGGCGACGCGGAGTCATGAGCAGCGAGGCGCGGTCGTGAGTGGCGTGCGGGGGTTGCGCGCGTGGTGGTCGGCGCGGCGGCGGTTCGAGTTCTGCCTGACCGTGGCGATGATGGTCGCGCTGACCGGGTTCTGTGGTGCGCTGGTCATGCTGCCGAACTCGGCGCTACCGAAACCACATGCGGCACAGGCGACCGCCGATGCTGTCGGTCAGGCCCCGGCCACCGATCCGCGGCTGGCCGAGGTGCGGCGCAGCATCGAACCGTTCGGGCCGATCCTCGCCCAGCAGGTGGCGACCGGCGACGGACAGCAGTCCCTGGTCGTCGGCCATCCCGCACAGCGGACCGAAATCGACGTCCTGGAGCGGGAACTCGCCGCTGCCACCACCGCGGTCAGTGACGTGTGGGGCAAGGACTGGGCGCAGGCAACCACGGTCGTCGTCGCCTCCTCCCCGTCCGAATTCGCCGGACTCGTGCACGCGGGCAGCATGTCCGCCGAGGTCGCCGCCGCGTCTGTGGCCGACCCATTCGCACCGGGGACTCAGCCCACCGGCCAGCGCATCGTGTTCGGTCCCGACGCGGGCCGTCGCCTCGACCCCGACGGCTTACGCACCCTGCTCCGCCACGAACTCACCCACATCGCCACCCGCGCCGAGACCCGTGACGGCGCACCACTGTGGATGCTCGAGGGCTTCGCCGACTACACCGCCCACCGCGGCCAGGGCCACCGCTTCGCCGATGTCGCGCCCACCCTTACCGCGCAGGCCCGCCGCCACGACCTCCCCGGCGATCTCCCGGCCGACCCCGACTTCACCGGTCGCGACGCGGCGGGCACCTACGAACAAGCCTGGTCCGTCTGCGCCTACATCGCCGACAAATACGACCAGCCGCGCTTGGTCGAGCTCTACCGCCAGATCGCCGCCGACCGCCAGACTCCGGCCAGCGAGGACCAGATCCTGCAGAACGTGCTCGGCATCAGTCGCGACGACTTCGTTGCAGGCTGGCGCAATTGGCTGTCGACGCAGACGGTCTGAGCCGGGCACTTGGAGCGTCGACATGTCAGCCAAGGCACGCACGCGACCCGGTCGCTGGCTGGCGGCCGAGGCCAAACGATCTGAGCCCGCCGCGGACGTGACAAAGGCTCGTCAGCGAGCGAATCGCCGCAGCCGCACACCTTTCGACATCCGCACGCGTGTTAGTGCGGCGAGTCGGTGTGTGGGAAATCAGAAGGTGTGCGGCTGTTGTGGTCACAGCCCCGCTCGGCCGTCGCAGTCACTCGGCGGCAAGACCCGAGGGGCAGGGACACGCCGCGCGGAGTAGCGCGAAATCCAACACAGTAGGTTGTCACCATGGCCCGAACTCTGCTGGTGACCAATGATTTCCCGCCGCGGCCGGGTGGTATTCAGTCCTATCTGCATGCCTTGGCCGGTCAGCTCCCGCCGGACGATCTCGTCGTGTACGCCCCGCGCTGGCGCGGCGACAGCCACCTGAAATTCGATGCCAAACAGAAGTTTCAGGTGGTCCGCCACCCCACCACGCTGATGCTGCCGACCCCGCTGGTGACGCGCCGGGCCGCGCGGCTGCTGCGCAGCGAGAAGTGCGACACGGTGTGGTTCGGCGCGGCCGCACCCCTCGCCCTTATGTCGCCGATGCTGCGCCGCGCGGGCGCGGAGCGCATCCTGGCCAGCACGCACGGGCACGAGGTCGGCTGGTCCATGCTGCCCGGCGCCAGGCAATCGTTGCGTCAGATCGGTGAGCACACCGACGTGATCACCTACGTCAGTAAGTACACGCGCGGGCGTTTCGCGTCGGCGTTCGGCCGTAACGCCGCACTGGAGTACCTGCCGCCGGGCGTGGACACCGACGCGTTCGGCCCCGACCCGGCCGCTCGCGCGGAACTGCGCGACCGCTACGGACTCGACGACCGCCCGACCGTCCTCTGCCTGTCCCGCCTGGTCCCCCGCAAGGGCCAGGACGCGCTGATCGTCGCCATGCGCGAGATCCGCGACCGGGTCCCCGGGGCCGTGCTGGTGATCGCGGGCGGTGGACCCTACGAGGAGAAACTGCGCCAACTCGCGATCGCCACCGGCGTCTCCGATGACGTCATCTTCACCGGCCGCGTCCCCTCCGGCGAGCTCGCCGCCCACCACACCCTCGCCGACGTCTTCGCCATGCCGTGCCGCACCCGCGGCGCGGGCCTCGACGTGGAAGGGCTCGGCATCGTCTACCTCGAAGCCTCCGCCTCGGGCGTGCCGGTCGTCGCGGGTCGTTCCGGTGGTGCGCCGGAAACGGTCATCGAGGGCGAAACCGGGCGCGTCGTGGACGGACGCTCCGTCCAGCAGATCACCGATGCCCTGGTAGACATCCTTTCCGATCCCGACGCGGCGAAGCGGATGGGTGCCGCGGGCCGTGCCTTCGTCGAGGAACGCTGGCGCTGGGACACCCACGGTGCCCGGCTCCGCCAGCTACTGCGGTGATCACTGCTGGGGTGTATACGCCTCGATCCGATACGCTCTCGTACGTGAGGGAGCGCAGCGAGCGAACCATGGACACAGCGCCGGTGGGCACGACGGAGCCGAGCGCTAGCGAGGTGCAGTCGTGAGCACTATTCAGGTCGCCGATCAAACCTTCGTCGCCGCGCCGGGGATCGCCGTCGCCGATGTCCTATCGGCATCGAACAACTGGCGCCGCTGGTGGCCGGACCTCACGCTCGTCGTCCGGGAAGATCGGGGCGACAAGGGAATCCGCTGGACCGTTTCGGGCGCACTGGACGGCACCATGGAAGTCTGGCTGCAACCCGCGCTGGACGGAGTGATCGTGCACTACTTCCTGCACGCCGAACCGCAACCCGCGCTGCCGCAGAACCGGATGGCCGCCGCCAACCGCGCGCGCCGCGTGGCGGGCCGGAGCATGGCCTTCGAACTGAAATCCCGGCTGGAGGCAGGTCGCCCGGCGGGCGTCGCACCCGCGCACGCCTCCTGACGCTCACCCACCCCGCGCCGGCTCCGCCGGCCGCCGTCCCCAACCGACGCTGAAAGGAACCGCTGTCCGCCATGGCCGACAGGACCCAGAGGTCGATCATCATCGAGGCCACGTCGCAGCAGGTGATGTCCGTCATCGCCGACCTGGAGTCCTACCCGGAGTGGGTCTCGGCGGCGAAGTCGGTCGAAGTGCAGGAAAAGGGACCGGACGGCCGGGCGCGCACCGCGCGGTTCGTGCTGGACGCGGGCGTGGTGAAGGACAGCTATGTCCTGTCCTACACCTGGCAACCCGACAACAAGGCGGTCAGCTGGACGCTGGTCAGCGGTGAGCTGCAGAAGGCGCAGAACGGCACCTACGAACTCATCGATCAGCCCGACGGCAACACCGAGGTCGTCTACACGCTGACCGTCGACCTGAACATCCCGATGATCGGCATGTTCAAACGCAAGGCCGAGAAGGTGATCACCGATACCGCGCTGAAAGAACTGAAGAAACGGGTCGAAGGCTGACGACGCACACGACCCGGGTCGAACTGTTCATCGGCAAAGGCGGGGTAGGCAAGACGACGCTGGCGTGCGCCACCGCCATGTCCTATGCCAGGGCGGGCAGTCGGGTGCTGGTGGCCTCGCTCGACCAGGCGCACTCGCTCGGCGACGCGCTCGGCTTCCGCTTTCCGCACGATCCCGGCACCGTCACCGGCATCGCGAACGTGCTGCCCGGCCTCGACGTCATCGAGGTGGATTCCCTTGCGCTGCTGGAGGATCGGTTCCGCGACGTGGTACGCGTGCTGGCGCCGGGCGTCGGCCACGAGCACGGCATCGACCTCGCCGCGCTCGACCCGGCCGAGCTGACCGGCCTGCCCGGCGTGCAGGAACTGCTGATGCTCGTCGAGATCACCCAGTTCGCCAACGAGGACGACTGGGACGTGATCGTCGTCGACTGCCCGCCGTCGGCCGACATGCTGCGCATCATCACCGCGCCGGACACTCTGCTCGGCTATCTCGAGCGGATCTGGCCGCCGCACGCCAGGGCGATGAGCACGGTCGGCACCGATCTGCGCCAGGCCATCCTCGCCGCCACCGTCGAACGGATCGTCAAGGCGGTCACCGAGGTCCGCGATCTGCTCGCCGACCATCAGCGCACCGGCGCGCGGCTGATCACCGTCGCCGAGCGGGTCACGCTCGCCGAATCAGAACGGGTCCGCTCCGCCGCCACACTGCTCGGGCTGCGACTGGACGCGGTGGTGGTCAACAAGGTGCTGCCGCCGACATCCCCGCTCGACACCGAACACCCAGCGGTGCACTGGTATCTGAACCGGCGCGGCGAACAGCTCGCCGCCATCGCCGAATTAGAACGTGCCATGCCGGGTATCCCGCTGCTGATCGCCCAGCACACCGGACCGGAGCCGATCGGCCTGACCTCGCTCGCGGCCCTGTCGTACGCGGCGGACTCGGACAGGAACACCGGCGGCACAGGACCTATGCTGAGCGACAGTCCGGCGGAGGTTGACGCGAGTTCCGGCGAACCGGTGGTTCGATGTGAATCAGGCACCGGCCTGCGCGCGATATACACACTGCGGATGCCCCTGCCCGTTGTCGATGCGGCGACGCTGCGACTTGGCCGAGTGGAGGACGATTTGATCGTGGGAGCGGACGGTGTCCGGCGGCGAGTTCGTCTAGCGCCGGTGTTGCGGCGGTGCACGGTCGACGGTGCCGAACTCGACGGAGGACATCTCGTGGTGCGTTTCCGGCCGGATCCGGAGTTATGGCCCGAAGGTAGCGGCGATGAGCGGTGATCGAACGTCCGGATTCTTCCGGCGGGCTGCCGAAGGCCGGGAGATGAGCGGGACCGGTTTCTTCGGGCGCGGCGGCAAAGAGCGGGATCAGGCTTCCGAAGGCCAGGAGATGCCGGTCGATGCCGGGGATCGCGAGTCTGCGGACCCTGGTGCGCACAGTGATCGGATCGGCGGTACTGGAGGGAGCGCCGAGGACACCGCGAGTGGTTCGGGTGGCAGCGCTGAGGCGCACGCCAACCGGAGTAGCGACGGGCCGGACATGGGTGGTACCGCGGGCACCGAGCGGCCGAAAGGCGCTGCGGGCGAAGGCATTCCGGAAGACGGCATGGCCGAGTTCGTCGCGGAGTTGAAGCTGCTCGCCGAATCCGTGCTCGAGCGGGTGGAGCCGGTGTTGCGCCAGGCCGCCGACGGGCAGGTCGAATGGTCGAGTTGCAGTTGGTGTCCCGTCTGTGCGGCCGCCGCGCTGATGCGCGGGCAACACCACGAGGTGCTGCAGACCGTGGCCGATCACGGCACCGCCATCGTGACGGTGCTGCGCGAGGCGTTGGCCGGAGTACCGGTCGATCCGGTCATGCCGGAGTCCGATCCGGCTGACGGACCACAGCACAATCACGGTGTGCCACAGGATAATTCACCCCGCGCGGAATCGACCGCCGCACCCAACACATCGCGGACGACCAAGCGGTCCCGCTATGTCAGCATCCCCGTGACGATCAAGGGATGACGCACCGCATAGCAGGTGCGCGACCGCTGACCGTCGGAATCGACGTCGGCGGCACCAACATTCGCGCCTCCGTGATCGACAGCAGCGGCGAGGTCCTCGACACCGTCCAGGCGCCGACGCCGCATTCGGCCAAGGCGCTCGAGGACGCGCTCGCCCGCTCCGTCCGTGAGCTGTGCCAACGGCATCCGATCGGGGCGGTGGGCTTGGCCGTCGCCGGCTTCATCACCGGCGACCGCACCACCGTCCGCTTCGCCCCGCACCTGCCCTGGCAGGACACCCCCGTCGCGCAGCGGCTCAGCGAACGGCTCGAGCTGCCCGTCATCCTCGAGCACGACGCCAACGCCGCCATGTGGGCCGAGTATCGGTTCGGCGCGGCCGCGGGCGGCCACAACGTGGTACTCGTCGCGATCGGCACCGGCATCGGAGCCGCGCTGCTCATCGACGGCAAGTTGTATCGCGGAACCCACGGCGTCGCACCGGAACTCGGGCATCTACAGGTGGTACCGCAGGGTCGCTCCTGCCCGTGCGGCAAACACGGCTGCTGGGAAAGGTATTGCAGCGGAACGGCACTCGCCGACACCGCGATCGAAATGCTGGCCACCGACCCGGTCCGCTCGGTCCTCGCCAAGGACGTCTACCGCGACCCGGGCTCACTCACCGGCCGCCGCGTCGCCAATGCCGCGCAAGACGGTGATCCGCTCGCGGTCCGCGTGATGGCGGATTTCGCCCGCTGGCTCGGCCTCGGCCTGGCGTTCGTCAGCGACATCTTCGATCCCGACCTCGTCGTCATCGCCGGCGGCGTCAGCAGCTCCGCTCCCCTGTTCCTGGACGAAGCCCGCGAGGAATACGCCCGCTCGGTCACCGGCGCGGGCCATCGCCCCCTCGCCCGCATCCGCACCACCCAACTCGGTGAGGCCGCAGGCATGATCGGCGCCGCCGACCTCGCCCGCGCGGCGCTGATCGAGAACGAACGCAAGTCCTCCCGGGTAGCCCGCAGCCACTGACCCCACTCGTCAATGAGACCTGACCGGGTCATCGACAGCCGTAGATCATGAAGCAGCAGCGCCCAACTCGGCCACGGTGCGGGCTTCCGGGAGAGAACAAAGATTGGTTTCATCACCTGGGGCAGTGGTATTCAACAGAGGAAGGCTTGCTTCGGTCGCCGATGACCTCATTCCGGTCGCCGAGGAATCTGCTTCCGGTCGCCGATTACGGCGCGTCCGCCTGCGCATGGCAGAGTGTGGTGAGATTCGCCGCTGCGGTTGGATGTGATCTAGCTCCAGCGGTAAAGTCGGCAACTGACGCAGGTGCCCGCCTCAATCCCGGTCCCGGGGGAAGGACGTCATGTTCTACTGGCTGCTGAAGTACGTGCTGCTGGGGCCGTTCATGCATCTCTACAATCGACCCACGGTCGAAGGTGTGGAGAACATTCCGGCGGATGGTCCGGCGATCATGGCGGGTAATCATCTCTCCTTTGCGGACTGGCTGTTCGCGCCGCTGCTGAGCCCGCGGCGAATCAACTATCTGGCCAAGGCCGAATACTTCAACACCCCGGGCATCAAGGGCGCGTTCCAGAAGTGGTTCTTCACCACCTCCGGTCAGTTCCCGATCGACCGCACCGGCGCCGACGCGGCCGAGGACGCCCTCAACGCCGCGCGCAAGCTGCTCGACCAGGGCCGCCTCGTCGGCCTCTACCCCGAGGGCACCCGGTCCCCCGACGGCCGCCTGTACAAGGGCAAGACCGGCTTGGCCCGCCTCGCACTGGAAACCGGCGTCCCCGTCATCCCGGTCGCCGTCATCGGCACCGACGACGTGAGCCCGCCCGGCCCCTTCCGCTGGCGCCGCCGCAAGGTCACCGTCAAATTCGGCACCCCCATCGACTTCTCCCGTTACGAAGGCATGGGCGGCAACCGTTTCGTCGAGCGCGCCGTCACCGACGAAGTCATGTACGAACTCATGCAACTCGGCGGCCAAGAATACGTAGACGTCTACGCGGCCAGCCTGAAGAAGAACGTCCCGAGCGCACGCGAAGCCACACGCATCCCGCACACCGCCGCCAGCTGAACCGTCCCGCCCAGCAGAACGCCGCTAGTCAGCTGACTAGTGGCGTTCTCTGTATCCAGGCACTCGCCACGCGCGAGCAGGGTCGTTGAACGCAATCGAGGTGAGTCAAATGGTTGCTGTTGGAGATCAATTAGCCGCCCTATGACTCACCTCGATGGGCTCGTACCGCTGGCGTGGCTCGCGCCCGGTTACGGCGTGGTCAGGATGGCGGTGGTGAGGTGGGTAGCGTAGGCGACGATTTCGGGGCGGGAGGCCGGGATTCGGCCTGCGAGCCAGTCCAGGAAAAGCGAGACGAGAGCGCCGGAGAGGGCGCTGATCGGCATGGTGAGATCGCTCGGGGTGAGCTGGGCGGCCCGGTCCGGGGACAGTTGGGTGGCGATGAGGCGGACAAAGTCGGGGAGGGCGGCGGCGCCGTGGGTGCGCAGGGTGTCGTCGGCGAGAGTTTCGCGGAACATGATGCGACCGCGGCGAGGGTCGTCTTCGAAGTAACCCGCCGCGGCGTCGAAAGCGGCGTGGATACGGGCGATTTCGTCGGCGGGGGCGGCGGCCAGCCGGGTGGTGACCGCTGCCAGCAAGCCGTGCGCGACTTCGTCGTAGACCTCGACGAGCAGCGCCTCGCGGTCGGGGAAGTTCTCGTAGAAGTAGCGCAGGCTCAGCCCGGCCGTGCGGCAGACCGCGCGCATGGTGGTGGCCGCCGCGCCGTCCGCGCCGAGCAGTTCGAAACCGGCGCGCACCAACTGGTCCCGCCGCTCGGCGGAACGGGCGGCCATAGTGCTGCCGCGCCAGGTGTTGTCAGCTGAACTCACGGTCCTGATGATGTCACGGGAGCGTCGAGTGGTTCGGCGGCGTGCGGCAGTGCGCGGTTTTCGAGTCGGCGGATCAGCTCGTGCGTTGGCGCGTCGAGGCTGAGATAGCGATCGAGCGCGACGTTGACGGCGCCACGCAGCAGCGCGTACGGCTCCCAGGCACTCGGTGCGATCGTGCGCGGCGCCCGGCGCGCGATGCCGTCGGCGATGGTCGCGGCGGCCTCGGCGGCGGTGATACGCCGGTTCAGCGGCCAGGGCAGCAGCCTGCCTACCTCGCGGCCAAGCTCGTCTTCGTCCAGGGTGTGGTGGGTCATCGCGGTATCCACGATGCCGAAGTAGGCCACTCCCGCGCTGGCCCCCACCGCGGCGAGTTCGACGCGTAGCGCGCGACCGAGTTGTTCGACGCCCGCCTTGCTGATCATGTACGGCGACCCGCCCATGCCGGGGGCGAAGGCGGCGCAGGAGGACACCACCACGACATGCCCACGGGCAGCGACGATGTCGTCGAGGGCCGGACGCACGGTGTTGAACACTCCGGTCAGATTGATCGCGAGGACCCGGTCGAAATCGGCGGGGTCCATCGTGCGAATCGTCGCCGGAGCGGGCGTCACTCCGGCGTTCGCGACCACAAGGTCGATCCGGCCGAACCGTTCGCGAACCTTCTTCGTGGCTTCGACCATCTCCTCGCGATCGGCGACGTCGGCCCGTACGGCGAGAGCCCGCTCGCCCAATTCGCGTGCGGCAACGCGAGTTCTCGCCGCATCGAGGTCAATCATCGCCACCGAGGCGCCGCGCCGATACAGCTTTCGAGCCAACTCCAGTCCGATCCCCTGCCCCGCACCGGTGATCACCACCACCCGGCCGCGCACATCGAAACCCGCTGTCGACCAACGTAAACCCAGCATCACGCTACCGTCTTTGCAAGGTCGGTCTTCCGGACTGAATTCGACACAACCATCGGCGGCCCTGCATGCCCAGCCACGCGACAGTGATATCTGTGGTCGGTCGCCACACGGTCACCGCCCCTTGCCCCGAGCTGCATTACTCCCGCCGCCGGTCGCCCTAAAGGCCGCATCATCCACGCACCTCACTCGTCTGATAGGCATCCTGATCGAATCTGCTTGTGCGGCGGGCGTATTCGAAGCTCCAGTTCGGGTACAGGCCTGCGTTGCCGGTGCCGTCGGCGGTTTGGTAGTAGCTGCGGCAGTTTCCGGTCACCCAAACGGTGTCGCGGCTGCGAGCGTCCATTTCCTGAAGGAAGGCCCGTTGTGCTTCCGGGCGTACTTCGATTCGCTGGAGTCCGTTGTCCCGCATCGTTTTCAGCGCGTCCACGAGGTAGGTGACCTGTGCTTCGATCATGTAGATGGCCGACTGGTTTCCGGCGGCGCCGAAGGGGCCGAGGGTGGTGAAGAAGTTCGGAAAACCGGTCACCGTGGTGCCCAGATAGCTTTGCGGGCGTTCGCGATACAGCTCGCCCATGCTCCGCCCGTCGCTGCCGCGCACTCGGTCGAATACCTGCGGCGGCACGCCGAAACCGGTGCCCCAGATGATGGTGTCCACCTCGTGGTCCACGCCGTCGTCGGTGCGGATGGAGCGCGGTCCCACCGACGCGATCCGCGCGGTGACCACCTCGACGTTCGGCTTGGTGAGCGCGGGATAGTAGGCGTCGGAGAAGATCGCTCGCTTACAGCCGATCATGTAATCGGGGGTCAGCCGTTCGCGCAGCCGCCGATTCCGCACCTGCCGACGTAGCTGGAGCCGGCCCAGCGCCTCGTACGGGTGCCGGAATCGTTTGTCCACGAAGCCGACCAGCCCGAACCCCTCGATGCCCGCGAAATACGCGCCGCGGACGGCCTTGCCCAGCAAAGGCATCCGCCGCAGCATGGTCCGCTCGAGATCGGAGGTTGCCCAGTCCAGTCGCGGCACGATCCACGGCGCGGACCGCTGAAACACCGTCAGCTGCCGCACCATTGGCTGGATCTCGGGAATGAACTGCACCGCCGACGCCCCGGTCCCGATAACGGCAACCCGCTTGCCGGTCAGGTCGTGTTCGTGATCCCAATGCAGCGAATGGAATTGAGTGCCGGTGAAGTTCTCGCCCCCCGGCAGCTCCGGAATCCGCGCCTCACTGAACGGCCCGATCGCCGAGACCAGCACATCAGCCGTCATCGACCCCTGCGAGGTGTCGATCCGCCAATACCCGCGCGCATCATCCCAACTCGCCGCCAACAGCTCGGTGTTGTAGCGAATATGTTGCGGCACATTGAATTTCGCCGCAACACTGCGTAGGTAGTCGAGAATCTCCGGCTGTGTGCCATACCGGCGCGACCACTCCGGATTCGGTGCGAATGAATACGAATACAACATCGACGGCACATCACAGGCACATCCGGGGTACGTATTCGCACGCCAAGTACCGCCGAGCTCGCCAGCCCGCTCCAGGATCACGAAACCCTCGAAACCCGCCTCCCGCAATCGCACCCCGAGCCCGATCCCCGCGAACCCGGCGCCGACGACCGCGACAGCCACATGCTTTTCATCGAGCCGCACGTCGCCCGTACTGCGTTCCTGGTCCATCTGGCCTCCTAGCAGGGCCGCAGCCCGTTCGACCAGGCCGCCCGCCGGGGCGGAACAGACAACGTCGCTTCAAAGGAATCACTTGATTCCATTGGAATCAGATGATTCCCCTATGGGTTGAGGAAGTCAAGGACACGCGTCGGGATCTGAGGGGACGGCCGATTCGGTGACCACGCACGATGCCCGGCCCAGACGAGGCGCCCGCAGCCGACAATGGGTGAAAATCACTGCCACTATCGAAAGGGCCGCTGGAGGCCGATACATTCGACTTCACGCGCCGGTAGCCGCTGCCTCGCAACAACTTCCAGCTTCAGAGCAGTAACGCTCCCGCGCGCTTGATGGTCCTGATGATGGGGGCGGTCTCCATCGAGTTGACGCCTCGCAGCGGAGCGATCCGTTCGGTAAGAAACAAACTCAGGTCAGTGGTGTCACGGCAGTTGACCGCCACCAGCAGATTGGTCGACCCGGTGGTCAGCGCGGCGAAAGCAACCTCGGACCTGCGCGCCAAGGCTTCGGCGACATCCACGACGTAAGCGGGCTGCGCGTTGATCCACAGCCTGGCCTCGGTGCGGAACCCGATCGCGGCAGGCGGCATATCGAGGTGGAACTGCAACACACCCATCCGACGCAGTGCCACGAGACGCCGCCGCACCGTCGACTCCGACCACCCGGTCGCCGTCGACAGTTCCGCGTAAGAGGCACGACCATCCCGATTGAGCGCATGCAGCAATGCCCGCTCCCCATCGTCCAATTCGACTGGCGCGGTGGATGATTCGACCACCGGCGGTTCGAGAACCGCCACCTGCTCCGGCGACAGCGCCGCCACCCCCGCCCACCCCGACGGCAACGCGAATCCACGCAACACCAGATGCGCCGAAACCGCCACCACCCGACTGGTACGCGGCAATTTACCCAGCAGCAACGCGTCCTGCTCCTGACCGCTCGCTGCCTGCACGGTGCACGAAACCTCGGTCCCACCGGACAGCAGATACACGAATGACGTGTCCGAACGATCCGCCAGCGCCTTGCCCACCGACATCGCGGCATCAGGCGCACACCGAACCCGCACCGTCCAGGACACGTACCCCAGCCGCCCGCCATTCACCATGCCGACCACCCGCACCACCCCCTCCCCCCGCAACCTGCGATACCGGCGCGCAACCGTGTTCTCCGAAACCCCCAGCACCCCGGCAATGTCACGAAACGCAGCTCGCCCGTCGACATGCAGCGCATGAATCAGCCCACGATCGACAGCATCCATTGGCCAAGAATAAATCTGTGACGGTATCCGGCACACACCTTCTCCAGGATGGTGAAGACGACGGTCCGCACGCCGGATCCACTGGAAGCAGATACTGGTGCGGAAGATTCCGCCCGCCGGCCTGCCCGTGCGGCACGTGGCACGACGAATGCTGGGACACGCAGGTATACAGCCCGCTAGAAGCATTCCCGGTGTGGAGAGGCCATCTGCCAGCCTCCGTGGCGCGACGAATGCTGCGGCGCGCGGGCCACCCCGTTACCCAATCAGACCGGACCCGTTCACATTGCGTTGAGATAGCTGGTCCAGGGTGATCCCATGACTGGTTCGACCTTTTCCCGCCGCACCCTGCTGCGCACCTCCGCACTCGGCTTGGTGGCCGCCCCCGCGCTGGCCGCGTGCTCGTCGGACGGACCGGCCCTGGTCCGGCAGCGGCCGGTGCTGACGCACGGTGTCGCGGTGGGTGATCCGCGCAGTGACGGCGCGCTGATCTGGGCGCGGGCCGACCGGCCCGCGACGCTGATCGTGGAGACCGCGGCCACCGAATCATTCACCAACGTCAGGCGATTCACCGGACCGTTGCTCACCCCGGATTCCGACGGCACCGGCCGGGTGCGCGTCAACGGCCTGCCCGCGGGCGAGCAGGTGCACTACCGGGTCACTCTCGAGAGCGACGACGGCGGTGCCTCAGAACCGATCACCGGCGTGTTCCGCACCGTACCGACCGGCGCGTCCGACATCAGGCTGCAGTGGTCCGGCGACGTCGTCGGCCAGGGTTACGGCATCAACCCCGACCTGGGCGGCATGAAGATCTTCGCCACCATGGCCGCCCGCGACCCGCACCTGTTCCTGCACTCGGGCGACTCCATCTACGCGGACAACCCTGTCAAGGAATCGGTGACGCTCCCCGACGGGCGAATCTGGCGCAACATCGTCTCCGAGGCGAAAAGCGCTCCCGCGCAAACCCTTCAGCAGTACCGCGGCGCGTACGCCTACAACCTGACCGACCAGAACTACCTCCGCTTCAACACCTCGGTCGCCCAGGTGGTGCAGTGGGACGACCACGAGACGGTCAACAACTGGTACCCCGGCGGCCTTGTCCCGGAGTCCAAGGGCTACACCGAGCGCAGCATGGACACCCTGGCCACCCGCGCCTGGCAGGCGTTCCACGAGTGGATGCCGGTGGAACCCAAGGAGGCGGTGGACGGTCGCCTCTACCGCAAGATCTCCTATGGCCCGCTGCTGGACATCTTCGTGCTGGACATGCGCACCTACAAGGACACCAACGACGCCGACAACGGACCCGAGGGTCGCATCTTCGGTCCGGCGCAGACGAAGTGGTTGATCGAGGGCCTGCGCGACTCGAACGCGACGTGGAAGATCGTCGCCAACGACCTGCCGCTCGGCTTGGTTGTCAAGGATGGTGAACAGCCGAACACCACCGCGTTCGAAGGCCCGGCCAACGGCGACCCCGGCCGGCCATCCGGCCGGGAAACCGAGATCGCCCAGGTGCTCTCGGCGATCAAGGCGAACAAGGTGACCGACGTGGTCTGGCTGACCGCCGACGTGCACTACACCGCGGCGCACCACTACGCCCCCGAGCGCGCGGCGTTCACCGACTTCGACGAGTTCTGGGAGTTCGTCTCCGGACCGCTCAACGCCGGCGCGTTCGGACCGAACCCGCTGGACGCGACGTTCGGACCCGAGGCGGTGTTCGTGCACGCGCCGCCGGTGCAGAACAGTTCGCCGCTGGACGCCTTCCAACATTTCGGCGAGGTACAGATCGACGGTAAGTCAAGGGAACTGACAGTCAATCTGTGCGACGCGAGCGGATCCGTGCTGTTCAGCCAGCGACTAGAACCGACCGTCCGGTAGCACACGAGATCGGGGAGGCGTCGCGGGCCGCGCTGTAGTAGTTTTCGTGCCATGAGCACGCCGCAGTTTGTCTCCGCCGAGGAATACCTGCCCCGCGATACGGCGGATGTCGTTCGCACGGTTCGGGATTCACGCGGCCGCGCGGAACCGCTCACCGTGCGCGGCGGCGAGCAACTCGACGATGGACTCACGCTGCCCGCCCAGCCGACGGTGGTGTCGCTGCGCCGGATGAATCAGGTGCTCGACATCAACCTGGGGCGGCGGACGGTGCGGGTGCAGGCCGGCGCCAAGCTGTCCGACATCGATCGGCGGCTCGGCGCGCACGGGCTCGGGCTGCCGATCGTCGGCGACCACCGCGACATCACCGCGGGCGGATTCGCGTCCGTGGGCGGCGTGAGCGCAGCCTCGCACAAGTACGGCATGTTCATCGATCAGATCGTCGATCTGGAATATGTCGACAACGACGGACGCATCGGCACCTGCGGGCGCACCCACCACGCCGAGCGGTTCCACCGCATCCTCGGCGCGGGCGGGCGCGCGGGCATCATCACCGCGCTCACCCTCGACGTGATGGACATCGACAAGGACCGCACCTGGCTCACCACCAACGCCGACCGGTTCCTCGACTTCGACTCCTTCGTCGAACATGCCTACGCCGAGATCATGCGGCCGGGCAATGCGGCACTGCAGGTGGGTCGCTGGGTCGACACCGCGCCGCTGAAGGTCGCGCGGCCGGGCGGCGTCGGGCATGTGCAACTGGGCACGGTGCGGTTCGGGCAGTGGTCCACGCTGCATCCCACCGTGCCGACCCGCTCGGTCCGGGCCCGGCGTGAGGTGGGCTCCCGTGCGAGGAAGTCGCTGGGCGTCATCGCCTCCGCCGCCAGCGGCCCCGCCGGCATGCCGCTGCGCAACGCCGCGGCAGGCGCGGTGCTGTTCGCGCCGAAGGTGCAAACCCTGCGCGACGCCGAGTACCTCGCCGACACCGCGCTCAGCTCGTCCGAGCGCGGACCCGCCTACCGGGTCGGCATTTTCGCGCCGCTGTCGAGCTACACGTCGGTGTTCTACCGCCTGCACGACCTGTTCGCCGGGCATCGCGAGCGCACCGGCTGCTTCACCGTCATCTCCGCGATGACCTACGGCGTCCGCTCCCGCTACCTGCGCTCCGAATCCGCCGCCCGCGGCCTCTCCCCCGAAGACCACGGCCTGATCACCTTCACCAGCCGCCTACGCCCCGCCGCCCTCCCCTCAGAACTGTTGCGCGACATCGTTTCCGGGATCGACGAGATCTGCCGTTCGGAGAACGCACTGCGGTACGAGTCGGAGGAGTAAGCGCTGGTGTGCCATGCCAGGCACACCCCGCGCCGCGGTGAGCTGCGTCCGAAACGTCGCTACGGTGTCGGCGCCTCGCGGGAACACGCGATTCGACGCGTGGGCGCGTTACAAATCACGCTTCCATCTGATAGTGAAAGAAATGCTTTTAGAGTAGGACCGCGTGGTTCGGAATAAGACATTCGTTGCCGTCAGCGTCGTGGATGGAAGCGATCTTCCTTTTTCCACTCGACGCGCCGGTGTCGGCCGGGTACGCCGGTAAGGGTTTTGTTCGGCAACCACAGATGCGCTAACCTTTCGGCGACTCGAACCATGCACACACTCGGCTGATTGCACAGACCTGTCCAGGCACCTCGAAGGAGTAGTGGGAATACCCACCCGATTCCGGCGCGAATACCGCACCTCGATCACACCCTCCGGTGCCTCGACATTTCGAAGCGATCGGTATGCAATTCCTGCGGACGCACCATGCCGCGGGCATGATCTCGTTTGTTCCGGCGTCAATCCTGATCATCCGTGGAGGAAAATTGACACTGTCGCATCGCACCCGCACGGCAGCGGCCGCCGTGTTTCTCACCGGGACCATCACTTCGAGCGCCGTCGCCTATGCAGCCCCCTTCGAGCCGCCGGCGGATACGGACAGCTCACAACTGACCAAAATCATGAAAGATCAATACGGCCCGACGCTGGCCACGGCGATTTGCACCCCGGGCGATCTGCCTGATTCCGTTCTGTCCCAGTTCGCGGAAGTCAGAGATCAGAGCCCGCTCGACGGTGGTGCCGATGCTGAGCTGGAAGCTCGCCGTGTCATCAAGGTCAAGGCGACCGGAATCAAAAACAAGGACGGGGTCTACAATCCGGGACCGGCGTACGGCGAGGCTGCCAGGAAGGCAATCGAGAACGGCAAAGGCGGTAGTTACAACAATGCCTTCCGCCGCCTGATATGCGACAACGAAGAGGTAGCGGCGGACTACGCTGCCACGCGAAAGTCACTCAAGGAGAACCTGAAGTTCAAGCCCGGCTTCGAGGAAAATAGCAAACTCGTGAACTTCGAATACGTGAAGCTTATGAAAGAGTACGACATCCTGTGCAAGGCAGGGCTGCCGCTGGCGCCGGCCGGGGAGCAGACGTGCGGCAACGCCGCCAGCAAAAAGCTCGCCCAGTCGGAAGAGAAGGACAACTAACTCAGCCTCGCACAACGAAAGAACCGCCACCCCCGCATCGCCGCGCACCGCAATGGCGATGCGGGCGGTAGTGCGTCGCGCAACGAATCCAGTCACGCCGGTCGATCAGCCAACCTGTCGGTCGCGCGGGCTCGACCGCTCCACTTCGCAACACTGAGCATGCCGTACTCCCGCTTTGCCATCGGGCCGCGTACAGCCGAACGCGCACCACCCGAAGTCGAACGGGCACCCGCCCGATCAGGAACTCGCACCAGTAGCGGCCACAACCGCTGCACCTTGCAAGGCGCAGCGTGCCGAACTCCCGTTCCTGGTCGACCGCATGCAGCCGACCAGGAACGGCCCGTGGTCGAACGGTCAGTGACCCGCATCGGTCGAGCAGAAACCGACCACATCGCAATGCAAAGCGTGCCGAACTCTCGGTCGACCATCGGCCGCGTGCAGCCGAACACGCACGACCCGTGGTCGAACGGCACCACCCTGGCCGCGCAGCCACCCCTGGCCGAAGGGGCACGGCCCGCGGCCAGCCGATCAGCGAACCCGCGCCAGCCGACCGGGCACCGCCCATGGTCGAGCGGGCATGGCAGGTGGTCGGAGGGGCCTGGCCTGTGATCGGGCAGGCACCACCCTGGCCGAGCGGGCACCGCCCCTCGTGGAAGGGGCACGGCCGCGGCCAGCCGATCAGCGAACCCGCGCCAACCGAGCGGACACGACCGACCACATCGCAACGCGGAGCATGCCGAAAACCCACTCGACCATCGACCGCGTGCAGCCGACCGGGCACGACCCGTGGTCGTAAGGGACACAGCGCGTGGTCGACCGATCAGCGAACCCGCGCCAACCGAGCGGACACGACCGACCACATCGCAACGCGGAGCATGCCGAAAACCCACTCGACCATCGGCCGCGTGCAGCCGGATGGGCACCGCCCGTAGACAAATGGGCACGCCAGAAATCTCGAGCGACTGACCAGGTTTGGTGGTCGCCAGTTCAGGGCGGTGAGGCCGGAACATTTGATGAACGGGCCCCGTCAAACGGGCGGCTAACTCTATACTGTGACCGCCGTACATGGTCGCCAGAAGGTAGCGGCGACATGTGGGTTCGGCGCTGTCAGTGTGGTGCCGTGCGTGTGTTCAGCCCGTCCGCTTGTGAAGGTTGCTGTGCCGATGCCCGAGTTTCGTGCTGTTCCGGTGGGATTCGCTGATCGTAAACGTCACCGTCCGCCGGAGCGATCCCTGATCGGACAGCGCGTGCTGATCACCGATGCCTGCTCCGATATCGGCCGGGCCACCGCGAATGTGCTTGCCGCCCAGGGCGCTCAACTGCTGTTGGTCGCGCGTGGCAGCGATGAGCTCATCGGTGCCTGCGAGGAGATCCGCTCGGACGGCGGTGTGGCGGACTGGAATCGCTGCGACGTCTCCGCGCTCGGCGACGTCGATCAGCTCGTTACGTGGGTGCTCGGCGAATTCGGCACGGTCGACGTGCTGATCAACACGGCCGGGCGGCCGATGCGCAGACCGGTGACCCAGTCACTGCACCGCTTCCGCGACTACCAGCGAATGATGGCCACCAACTATTTCGGCCCGCTGCGCCTCACCCTCGGCCTACTGCCCGCGATGCTCCGCTCCGGCTCGGGCCACGTGATCAACGTCGGCCCCTGGAACGTACACACCGGCGCCGCACCGAATTTCGCCTCCTACGCCAGCGCCCAGGCCGCCTGGACCACCTTCGGCCAATGCGCCGACGCCGAACTCTCCCCCCACGGCATCCAGGTAACCGCCGTCCACTACCCCGCCTTCCGCACGGACGTCGATGCCACCCAGCCCCCCGCAGCAGCCACCCAAACCGCCCACCGCATCGAATCCGCCATCAACGCCACCTCCCCCCGCACCCAACCCCGCTTCACCCGCACCCTCTACGCCCTAGCCGGCGTAGCCCCCCGCTCCACAGCCCGCCTCATGCACGCCTTCGGCATCTAGCCCTACCCGCACTTGACGCAAGCAACATCCACTTGACGCACGCCGCAACCTACGTCAAGACGCCGAAAGCCCCCTCCGGCGGTGGCGGGAGGGGGCTTTTGGGGTGGGTTAGTGCTTTTCGGGGCCGAGGTAGTACTCGAAGACTAGGCCTGCGGCGGCGATGAGGATGCAGACTACGCCGAGGCCGATCAGCCAGAACTGGAAGAAGGCCAGGCCGAGGGCGGTGATGGCACCGGCACCGGCGAGGGTGATGGGCCAGAAGCTGCCGGGCGAGAAGAAGCCCAGGTCGCCTGCGCCGTCGACGATCTCGGCGTCTTCGTAGTCTTCCGGACGCAGGTCGAGGCGACGCGCGACGAAGCGGAAGTAGGTGCCGATGATCAGCGACAGGCCGGCGGTCAGGACGGTCGCGGTGGTGCCCGCCCATTCCACGCCGGTGCGAGAGACGCCGGTGAAGTAGCCGTAGACAATCGCGACGATGATGAAGAACACCGTCAGCAGTTCGAATATCCGCGCTTCGATCTTCATATCAGATCAGTCCCTTACTTTGCCTCGGCCGCGGTCTTGGTCGTGCGATCGGTGTTGAACGGCCGGGTCGACGTGGCGACCGGCGATTCACCGATGGACTGCAGCGCTTCGGCGTTGGTCTTGCCCGCCTTGCGCGCGTCCAGGTACTTCGTGAACTTGTCCGGCGAAACCGCGCGCACCTCGAAGTTCATCATCGAGTGGAAGGTGCCGCACATTTCCGCGCAACGACCGACGAACGCACCTTCCTTCTCGATCTTGGTGATCTGGAAGACGTTGTCCGAGTGGTTTTCCTTCGGGTTCGGCATCACGTCGCGCTTGAACAGGAACTCCGGCACCCAGAAGGCGTGCACCACGTCGGCCGCGGCGAGCTGGAACTCGATCACCTTGTTGGTCGGCAGCACCAGGACCGGCACCTCGGTGCTGGAACCATAGGTCTCGACCTTGTCGTAGTGCAGGTAGGACAGGATGTCGTTCGCGGGCAGGCCGTCGTGCATCGGGCCTGGCTGCGCGTGGCCGTCCTTGGTCTTTTCCTTGTACCCCTCGAGCTGTTCCTGGTTCGCGGACTCGCGCGTGCTGTCGACCCCGTCGTACTTGGCGCCGTCCTTGAAGTCCACACCGCGGTAGCCGAACTTCCAGTTCCACTGGAAGGCGGTGACATCGACCGTGACGTCGGGGTTGTCGACCTTCTCGTGCACGTAGTTCTGCACGACGACGGTGAAGTAGAACAGCACCGCGATGATGACGAACGGCACCGCCGTGTAGGTCAGCTCCAGCGGCACGTTGTAGCCGGTCTGCCGGGGGAACTCCGGGGAGTCCGCCTTCTTGCGGTGGAACGCGACGGTCCAGAAGGTCAGACCCCACACCAGCACGCCCATCAACAGAGCGGCTACGACCGACCAGGTCCACAGCTCCCGCATCCGGGTGGCCTGCGGCGTGACGCCCGAGGGCCAGCCGAACCGCAGCCAGACACTATCGATCGAGCAGCCCGAGACAAGCACCGCGGTGATCCCGAGGGACACCGCCAGCCCGGCCCGCCGAAGGATCCGTCCGTGGGAACGGTTAGCCGGCGAAGCCGGTGGGGTGGGTGAACCCTGTGCGGGTCGTACCCCGATCTCTTCGCTCGCCTTGTGCGCCACGCTCACGCCTTCCTGGTCGCCACACATTCCGACATTTGCACCGCCTGGGCTGCGACCGCCCGACGATACGTTCTAAGCACATGATCAGGCCGGTCCCCGGTCGAGCGCGTACGCCGCCTGAGAATGGCCTGAGTACTACGCAGCGTAGACCAAACGGGCGCCTTGTTTGTCGTCGGGTCGCATTCGACACTCCGCGCATCGCGCCCGCCCGCGCATCTCTGCGCAAAAGCCCTGGACAGGGTGCGCAGTACGCGGGCGGCGCGCGTGTGCGGCATACTCGGACACAACATTTCGGCCGCTGTGCTCACCGCGAGATCAGGCCCCGGCAGGTACCGGATCAACCCCTCGCGGTAGACGCTGCGCACCGCCCCCGCAAGACATTCGGACGCGCCGGTTTCCGGCCGTGTCCCGACCGGAGAAACGAGGTTGCCGACGCCGTGTGTGGACTGCTCGGGTTTCTGACATCTGACGAGGCAGCGCCTGGCGTGGTGGAGCAGGTGTACGACGCGCTGCACTGCGTCCGCCACCGCGGCCCCGACGAAAGAGGGACGTGGCACGACGGTGGCGATGGTCGCTCCGCAGGCTCCGCTCCGGTCCATATGATCTTCGGCTTCAACCGCCTGTCGATCATCGACATCGAACACTCGCACCAGCCGCTGCGCTGGGGCCCGCCGGAGAACCGGGAGCGCTACGCGCTGACCTTCAACGGCGAGATCTACAACTACATCGAACTGCGCAAAGAGCTGGCCGACGCGCACGCCGCCGAGTTCGGTGACGACTCGATCTTCCGGACCGAGGGCGACGGCGAGGCCGTGGTCGCGGCGTTCCACTACTGGGGCCCCGAGGCGGTGCGCAGGCTGCGCGGCATGTTCGCGTTCGCGATCTGGGACACCGAGACCAAGGAACTGTTCCTGGCGCGGGACCCGTTCGGCATCAAGCCGTTGTTCCTGGCCACCGGCGCGGGCGGCACCGCGTTCGGCAGCGAGAAGAAGAGCCTGCTGGAGCTGCTGCCCGCGCTCGGGCTCGGCGACGAGCTGGATCCGCGCGCGCTGGAGCACTACACGGTGCTGCAATACGTGCCGGAGGCGGAGACGCTGCACAAGGACATCCGGCGGCTGGAATCCGGGAGTTACGCGACGGTCGGTCTCGGCCAGGCGCCCAAGGTCACCCGCTACTTCCATCCGCAGTTCACGGTTCGCCCGTTCGCGCCGGGTTCGGCGGCCGCTCGCTACCGCGAGATCGCCGAGGCAATGGAGGATTCGGTCGCCAAGCACATGCGCGCGGACGTCACCGTCGGCTCGTTCCTGTCCGGCGGCATCGACTCCACCGCGGTCGCCGCGCTGGCCATGCGGCACAACCCGAAGTTGATCACCTTCACCAGCTGCTTCGAACGCGAGGGCTACTCCGAGGCCGACGTCGCCGCTGAGACCGCCGCGGCGATCGGCGCCAAGCACGTCATCAAGACCGTCTCGCCCGCCGAGTTCGCCGCCGCGATTCCCGAAATCGTCTGGTACCTCGACGATCCTGTGGCCGACCCGGCGCTGGTGCCGCTGTACTTCGTGGCGAAGGAGGCGCGCAAGCACGTCAAGGTGGTGCTGTCCGGCGAGGGTGCCGACGAGCTGTTCGGCGGCTACACGATCTACCGGGAGCCGTTGTCGCTCAAGCCCTTCGAGTACCTGCCCGGCGGGCTGCGCAAGCTGGCGGGCAAGCTCTCCGACCGCATTCCGGACGGCACCAGGGGCAAGAGCCTGCTGCACCGCGGCTCGCTCAGCCTGGAGGAGCGCTACTACGGCAACGCGCGCAGCTTCAGCGACGCCCAATTGCGTTCCGTGCTCCGCGAATTCCGGCCCGAATGGACCCATCAGGACGTGACCGCGCCGATCTACGCGCAGTCACGCGGCTGGGATCCGGTGGCCCGCATGCAGCATCTGGACCTGTTCACCTGGTTGCGCGGCGACATCCTGGTCAAGGCCGACAAGATGACCATGGCCAACTCCCTCGAATTGCGGGTGCCGTTCCTGGATACCGAGGTGCTGAAGGTCGCCGAGGGGCTGCCCTTCGAGCAGAAGATCACCAAGGAAACCACGAAATACGCTCTGCGCCAGGCACTCGAGGGCATCGTGCCCGCGCATGTGCTGCACCGCGCCAAGCTCGGCTTCCCGGTCCCGCTGCGGCACTGGTTGCGCGGCACCGAGCTCTACGATTGGGCCCATCAGCAGATCCTCGAATCGCAGACCGATCACCTGCTGAACAAGGCCGCGATCAGCGACATGCTCGTCGCCCACCGGACCGGCACCATCGACCACAGCCGCCGTCTGTGGACGCTGCTGGTCTTCATGGTGTGGCACGGCATCTTCGTCGAGGACCGCATCAAGCCGGAGATCCAGGAGCCGGTCTACCCGGTCTCACTGTAGGTCGTTGTCGAAGTGCCCCTCGCCGAAAGGGCTGAGGGGCTGCACAACTCATGTGCGGCAGCACCCTGATGCGCTGCCGCACAATACGTGTGCGGCAGCGTCAGGCTCAGAGCAGCGGCTTGATTTCGGCGGCCGCCTCGGCACCGTAGGCGCCGGCCAGGCGCTCGAGCGCGGTCTCTTTGTTGAGGGTCCACTCCTGGGTGCCCATGGTTTCCAGGACCAGCACCGCGATGAGGGAACCGAGCTGGGCCGAGCGCTCCAGGCTGAGGCCCGCGGTGTGGCCGGTGAGGAAACCGGCGCGGAACGCGTCACCGACGCCGGTGGGCTCGACCTTGGTGGTCTCGGGAACGACACCAACGGTCAGTTCGGTGCCGTCCCGGTCGACGATGTGCACACCGTCGGCGCCGAGCGTGGTCACCCGGATGCCGACGCGCTGCGCGATCTCGGCCTCGCTGAGACCGGTCTTCTGCAGCAGCAGCGCCCACTCGTACTTGTTGGTGAAAAGGTATGCGGCGCCGTCGATCAGCTGCACGGCCTGGTCGCCGTCGAGGCGGGCCAGCTGCTGGGACGGGTCGGCGGCGAACGGGATGCCGAGCTCGCGGCACTGGGCGGTGTGCACCAGCATCGCGTCGGGGTCGTTGGCGCCGACCAGCACGAGGTCGAGCGCATGCGCCTTGGCGAGTTCGCCGATGGAGATGTCGCGGGCCTCGCTCATCGCGCCCGGGTAGAACGACGCGATCTGCGCCATGTCGTCGTCGGTGGTGCAGACGAAACGCGCGGTGTGCGCGCGCTCGGAGATCAGCACACCGGAGCAGTCGACGCCGTGCGATTCCAGCCACTGACGGTATTCGGCGAAGTCGGCGCCGACGGCACCGACGAGCAGCGGCGTGCGGTTCAAAAGACCCATGGCGTAGGCGATGTTGCCTGCGACGCCGCCGCGGCGGATCTGCAGGTCGTCGACGAGGAAACTGAGCGATACGTGGTCGAGCTGATCAGCCAGCAGTGCGTCACGGAACCGTCCGGAAAAACGCATGAGGTGGTCGGTGGCAATGGACGCGGAAACGGCGATGGACACGAGGCTGGCCCTTCAACGGTAGGCGGCAGGCGGTGCAGACCGGGAACGAAGTCCCAGCATTACCGTACCAATGTTGGACAAGGGCTCGGCCCCCCTCGATGGGGGGACACGGTCGGCGAGATGCCTGGCGGCACGCGATCGTTGGGCCGGAGCGTCGTGCCCACCGGACTGCCGAGCCACCCGAATTCTTACGAAATCCGACGCTTCCGCGCTGGCCGGGCCCGGCGGCCGCCGGGCCATGCGGCCCTCGAATGGACTTGGTGGCGGCAAAGTGCGAGTGGCGCCTGTTCGGCGCGGAGTGTGTCGCCTGGCTGGGCAGTGGCCCGGAAACGCGCGACCCCACGTGAACGCTTCTCACGTGGGGTGGGCTGTTACGCGGAGAACCCGCTTACGACGAGTCGGACGGGTTCGGTCAGTTGAACGAATCGCCGCAGGCGCAGGAGCCGGTGGCGTTCGGGTTGTCGATGGTGAAGCCCTGCTTCTCGATGGTGTCGACGAAGTCGATGGAGGCACCCTGGATGTACGGGGCGCTCATTCGGTCGACGGCCAGCTTGACGCCGCTGAATTCGACGACGATGTCGCCGTCGAGCGAGCGATCGTCGAAGAACAGCTGATACCGCAGACCGGCACAGCCACCCGGCTGCACGGCGATCCGCAGCGCCAGGTCGTCGCGACCTTCCTGGCCCAGCAGCGCCTTCGCCTTGCTGGCGGCAGCGTCGGTCAGCACGGCACCGTGTGTTTCGGTGGCGGTCTCGTTCTGCACAGTCATGAACTCTCCTCGAGGAACCTGTCGTCGACCCGTGAACAGCGCACGGGTCGTGTCGGTCAACACCACTCGGCGGGCTGCTATTCCCCATCTTGCCACCACCGCGCCCGCGGGAACACGCAACCTACGTGACCCGGCACACCTGCGCGAATCGGACCGCATTTCCCGCCGCGTATTCCATCGAATAGCCTGGTCGATGTGAAATTGTTCCGTCGCGGCGAGTCCAGCACCACCGACGCGGCCGCCGATCAGACGGCGGTCGTGGACGGCGGCTCGACCGCGGGCACCACTCGCACGGCGGTCACCGCCACCGCGGGCAAGGGCCGTCCCACTCCGAAACGCCGTGACGCACAAGGCAAGCGACGCGGCCCGATCGCTCCAGCACCGCTCACCGCGAAGGAGGCCCGCGCCCGGCGCAAGGCCACTCGTGGCAGCAAAGAGGAGCGCAAACAAGCCTCCGCCGAGCGCAAGGCGGCCGTCCAGGATCGGCGCACGCGCATGCTCGCCGGCGAGGACAAGTACCTGCTGCCGCGTGATCAGGGGCCGGTGCGTGCGTTCGTCCGCGACATCGTGGACGGCAGGCGCAACCTGGTCGGCCTGTTCATGCCGATGGCGCTGGTGCTGATCCTGTCGATGTTCGTGGCGCCCGCGCTGCAGACGATCGTCACGCTGGCCATGCTGGTGATGATGTTCTTCATGATCGCCGAGGGCTTCCTGCTCGGCCGGATCGTGAACGGGCGGGTCAGGGAGCGTTTCCCGGACACCGAGGACGGTGGGTACAAGCTCGGTTGGTACGCGTTCGTGCGCGCGTCGCAGATCCGCAAGATGCGGGCGCCGAAGCCGCGGGTCCGCCCGGGCGAGGCGATCTAGCTCGTCCGCGGGGCCGATCGGCGTTAAGCGCCATTGACACCTTTCCGGCCGACGATTGATCAGCATGCCGTGCATCGGCATCCCCTGCACATGATTGCGGCCCGGCTCGTGGACACGAGCCGGGCCGCCGCCGGTTGCGGGAACATGAGGTCAGATGTTGGTGGTTCGGCCGTGCATCGCCGACAGGTCGGCCTGCATACGCTGCATGTCGCGATCGGTGATGTTGGACGAGCCCGCGGGTGACGAGTAGTGCGCCACCATCGCGGCGAAAGTGACGATGACTGCCATGGTGATCAGAAAAGTAATCATGGCAGTAATTTTGCCCTCGGCCAGTTACTGCCGAAAGTGGCTGGACTGACACAGTTCGTAAAGATCCAGCCATTAGACTGGGCGCATGCTGTCGAAGGTTGCGGTCGTGCTGTCCGACCACATGGCCATGTTCGAATTCGGGGTGGTCTGTGAGGTTTTCGGCCTCGACCGGACTGCCGACGGGCTGCCCGCGTTCGACTTCAAGGTGTGCAGCGCCACGCCAGGCAAGCCGCTGCACTCCAAGACGCCCGGCATCACGGTCACGCCGGAGTACGGCCTCGACGAGCTGGCGAAGGCCGATCTGGTCGCGATTCCGGCCGCCTCGTCGAAGGACGGGTTCGATCCACGGATCATCGACGCCGTCCGGGCTGCCGCGGACGCGGGGGCAATCGTGCTGACCGTCTGCTCCGGCGCGTTCCTCGCCGGCGCGGCCGGCCTGCTCGACGGGCGCAAATGCACCACCCACTGGAGCTACGTGGACGAGCTCGCCGCGATGTACCCCGAGGCGACCGTCGACCCCGACGTGCTGTTCGTCGACGCGGGCAACCTGATCACCAGCGCGGGCACCGCCGCGGGCATCGACGCCTGCCTGCATCTGGTGCGCCGCGAACTCGGCAGTGCGGTGGCCAACGCGATCGCGCGCCGGATGGTCGTGCCGCCCCAGCGCGACGGCGGGCAACGCCAATTCATCGAGCGGCCGGTCGCCACCTGCACCTCCGACAGCCTCATCCCGACCCTGGAGTGGATGAACGAGAACCTCGACCTCCCGCACACCATCGAAGAGCTGGCCGCGCGCTCGACCATGTCCACCCGCACCTTCGCCCGCCGCTTCGCCGCCGAAACCGGAACCACCCCGGTGAAATGGCTGACCAACCAGCGCGTCCTACTGACCAAACACCTGCTCGAGGAAACCGACCTCGGCCTCGAACAAATCGCCGCCCGAGCAGGTTTCGGCTCCGGCGCCCTCCTGCGCCACCACTTCCAACGCCTCGTCGGCATCGCCCCCACCGAATACCGCCGCCGCTTCGGCGCCACTTTAGAAATGGTCGACACCCCCGCCTGACAGTCCCAGCCGCACCCTCGCGGTCCGCACCCGCTCTTGGGTCCGCCACCTCCGCTCCTGTTGGCGCTGCGGATCCGTGAGCCCGGCGGATCGCGGATACCGCGTGGACGCGGTCGACTCGGCGGCGGTTGATACCGTGCTGTCGTGTCGCACAGTGTCTTGTCTGCCGAGCCGCGCCGGACTCTCGTCCTCGGCGGCGCCCGGTCCGGTAAATCCGCCTACGCCGAAGAGTTGGCCGCGACGGCGCCTGGGCCGGTCCGCTATCTCGCGACCTCGATTCCCGACCCCGCCGACCTCGACTTCGCCGAACGCATCGCCGTGCACCGCGACCGCAGGCCAGCCGACTGGACCGTGCTCGAAAGTGCCGACCCGGCAGCCGTTCTCGGCGCTCCGGCACCCGAGGGCAGCACACTGATCGATGACATCGGCACCTGGCTCACCGCACGTATCGACGCCCGCGCCGCCTGGGAATCCCCGCGCGGCACCGTCGCGCCCGACGCCGACGCTCTGGTCGCCGCCGTCGCCGCCTACCCGCAGCACCTGATCATCGTGAGCCCCGAAGTCGGCATGGGCATCATCCCCGCCACTCGCTCCGGCCGCCTGTTCCGCGACGAAATCGGCACCCTGAACCAACGCCTAGCCCAAGCCTGCGACGAAGCATTCCTCGTCGTAGCCGGACTCCCCCTGCGCCTCAAGTGAACCGCCCCAGCCCCTATTCGCCGCACCAGTCAGTACTTCGCACACCTGCTCCGTCCTCCACATAGGGAATGAACAGCTGAGCAGTGTGCGACGGGCGAAGCGCGTGTGTGAAGGACGCGCGCACTGAGGTGGCACGCGGCTGTGCGCCGTCGACGTGCTCGTGAGTCCGAGCCGCGCTTGACATCGGCAGCGACCAGCCCGGCGAGGCACCCGGGCGCGACGACGAAACACGACCGATCTCCGCGGTCGATGTTGGCGCAGCTGACGAAACACCGACCGATTTTCGCGGTGGATATTTTCGCGGTGGATACTGCCGTCGCTCGGCCGCGGCACGGCACAGCGCCGCGTTCAATCCGCCTGCGGACCAGCTCCCATCGATGCGTCCCAGCGGCTGGCGAAGGCGTTGCCGGAACTACTCCGCGACGGCGCGCGGCTCGGCGGGCACTGGCGGGTTGGGGCGGGTGATGTGCGGGGTGATGGGGGCGGCGGGCAAGATTGAGCGGCATATGAATGCATGGAACGTCCTGACCGGAAAGGCTCGACAGTGACACACGGATTTGGACCGGTGACGCCTCCTGACGCACAGGTTCGGGTGGCGGCCGAGCAGCGGCAGGCGCAGTTGACCAAACCCGGTGGGGCGCTCGGGCGGTTGGAGGAGCTCGGTAACTGGGTGGCGGCGTGCCAGGGTGTGTGCCCGCCGAAGCAGTTCGAGCGGGCCAGGGTGGTGGTGTTCGCCGGGGATCATGGCATTGCGCGACATGGGGTTTCGGCGTATCCGAGCGAGGTCACCGCGCAGATGGTCGCGAACTTCCTCGGTGGTGGCGCGGCGGTGAATGCCCTCGCCGTTGTCGCGGGCGCCACCGTTCGGGTCGCGGACATTTCCGTCGACGGCGAGACCGATTCGCTCATCGCCAAGCACAAGGTGCGCCGGTCCAGCGGGTCCATCGACCGCGAGGACGCGCTCACCGCCGAAGAGGTCGAGGCCGCACTCGCCGCGGGCAAGGCGATCGCGGACGAGGAAATCGACGCGGGCGCCGACGTGCTCATCGCGGGCGACATGGGCATCGGCAACACCACCCCCGCCACCGCCCTCATCGCGACGCTCACCGACACCGAACCCGTTGCCGCCGTCGGCCGCGGCACCGGCGTCGACGACGCGGGCTGGGCCCGCAAGGTCGCCGCGATCCGCGACACCATGCGCCGGGCTCGTCCGATCGCCAAGGACCCGGTCGAACTGTTGCGCGTCGCGGCGGGTGCCGATTTCGCCGCCATAGCCGGGTTCCTCGCCCAGGCTGCAGCCCGCCGGACGCCCGTCATCCTCGACGGTGTGGTCGTCACCGCCGCCGCCCTGGTCGCCGAGGACCTCGCCGCCGGTGCCTCGGCCTGGTGGCTGGCGGGCCATCGTTCCACCGAACCCGCCCACAACCTGGCCCTGCAGCGCCTGCGCCTGGAGCCGTTGCTGGATCTGGACATGCGCCTCGGCGAAGCGTCCGGCGCCCTCACCGCCCTGCCGATCCTGCGCGCCGCGGTCGCCACCCTCACAGAAATGTCCACCTTCGCCGAAGCAGGCGTCAGCACCGCCGACACCGACACCGCCGAAAACACGGAACTCACTGTCCCCGCGGACAACCCCGAGCCCACCGTCGACACTCCCCCGGCCGCGCCAGACTTGCGGAAATGAGCGAACGGCCGTCGCTGTTCGAAACACTTGCGAACACGTCGCGATACGCCGTTGTGGCGCAATTCAACTCGGGCCGACAGGGATGAACGGGGTGCGGCTCGCGGTGTCTTGGCTCACCGTCGTGCCGGTGCGCGGGCCGGAGAGTGTGGACCGGGCGGGGGCCGGGCGGGCAATTGCGTTGGCGCCGTTAGTAGGTGGGCTGCTCGGGGCGGGGGCGGCCGGACTGATGTGGGTGCTGGTTTGGGTGGGGGCGAGTTCGGTGCTTGCCGGGCTGTTGGTGGTCGGGGGGCTGGCGTTGATCACCCGGGGCATGCATCTGGACGGGCTTGCCGACACGATGGACGGCCTCGGCAGTTACGGGCCGCCCGAGCGGGCCAGGCAGATCATGAAGAGTGGTGGCGCGGGGCCGTTCGGTGTCGCCGCCATCGTGTTCTCCATTGGCGTCCAAGCGTTTTCGTTCGCCGCGCTGGCCGAGGCGGACCGCTGGTTCGCCGTCGCCCTCGCGGTCGCCGTCGGCCGTGTCGCGGTAGTTCTCGCCTGCCGCAACGGAATCGACGCCGCGCCCGACGCCAACTTCGGCGCGCTCGTCGCGGGTACCCAGCACCCGCTGACCGCCGCGGCCTGGACTGCCGTCGCCCTCGCCGCCGCCGTCTTCGCCACACCCGCGCCTTGGCAAGGTCCGCTCGCCGTCCTCATCGCCCTGGCCGCCTCGACCATCCTCATCCGCCACTGCGTCCGCCGATTCGACGGCCTCTCCGGCGACACCCTCGGCGCCGCCATCGAACTCACCGTCTCCGTCACGGCCGCCACGCTGTCCGTCTGTCTCTGAAGCACCACCTCCACGGCCAACGTGGATGACCGAGATCGCCACTGCCGCAATAGGCGCGGCCATGTCGCAAGTCTGTTCTCGTAAGTACGCGAACGACGTCCACGCGCACTAGCTCGAACCGAATCCACATTCAGTGGCACGTGGCGGCGGCAAACGTCGAGAAGCCCCCGCCCTGGTGTGCCACTGAATGTGGATTCGTCGATGGTTGGTGTCGAACCGACGACCCATCGTGGCGGAGGCTGCTGGGGCGATGCCACCATCACGCGCCGTTGATCTTGGTCAGGTCTAGGTGGGCGGATGTCCAGGTTTGCGGGGGTAAGAAGTTCGGCGCAGCAAACTATTTGCGGCCGCGGCGCGCGGATCGTCTGGGTCGGGCAATAAGGTGTGCGGTATGTCTTCTGAGCGCCTGTATTTTCGCCAGCTCTTGTCGGGGAGGGACTACGCCGTCGGCGATCCGATTGCGACGCAGATGCGGAATTTCGCGTATCTGATCGGCGATCGGGAAACCGGCGAGTGCTTGGTGGTCGATCCGGCGTACGCGGCGGCTGATCTGGTCGATATCGCCGAGGCCGACGGGCTCCGGCTGACCGGCGTGCTCGCCACGCACCACCATCCGGACCATGTGGGCGGAACCATGCTCGGGTTCACCCTGGGTGGGGTGCGCGAACTGCTCGAAAAGACAAGCGTCCCAGTGCATATCAACGCCCAAGAACTCTCCTGGGTGGCCAATGTCACCGGCATCGCGCCGAGCGAACTCACCGGTCACGAACACGGCGACAAGGTCAGCGTCGGCGCCTTCGACATCGAATTGCTGCACACCCCAGGACACACGCCCGGCAGCCAATGCTTCCTCTTCGACGACCGGCTCATCGCCGGCGACACGCTGTTCGTCGACGGCTGCGGCCGCACCGACTTCCCGGGCGGGGACTCCGATGAAATGTTCCGCAGCCTCCGCTATTTAGCCGAATTATCCGGCGACCCGGTCGTCTACCCCGGGCACTGGTATTCGGAGGAGCCCTACGCCCCGCTCTCCACTGTCCGGGACAAGAACTACGTCCTGCGCCCCAAAACCCTCGACGAGTGGCACGTATTCATGCCCAGCTGAATCGAGTGGCACACCAGGTGACAGCATGGTGTGCCACTCGACCGACTACATTCCGCGCATCCACCCGTGGATGTCGGCGAAGGTGCCGCGCTGGATGCCGGTGAGGGTGTCACGCAGCGCCATGGTGACCTCGCCGGGCTCGCCGCCGCCGATGGTGAACTCGCCCTCGGCGGAGCGGACCCAGCCGACGGGGGTGATCACCGCGGCGGTGCCACACGCGAAAACCTCGGTGATTTCCCCGGATTCGGCGCCCTTGCGCCATTCCTCGACCGACACCTTGCGCTCCTCGACCTTGAAGCCCGAGTCGGCGGCCAGGGTGAGCAGCGAGTCGCGGGTGATGCCGGGCAGCAGCGAACCGGACAGCTCCGGGGTGACCAGGCGGGCTTCCGAGCCGGAGCCGAAGACGAAGAACAGGTTGTTGGTGCCCATCTCCTCGACGTAGCGGCGCTCGCAGGCGTCCAGCCAGACCACCTGGTCGCAGCCCTTTTCCGTCGCCTCGGCCTGCGCGAGCAGCGACGCGGCGTAGTTGCCCGCGACCTTCGCCTCGCCGGTGCCGCCGGGTGCGGCGCGCACGTACTCGGTCGACAACCAGACCCGCACCGGCTTCACACCGCGCGGGAAGTAGGCGCCGGCCGGAGACGCCATGAGCAGGTATTTGTAGCCGGCGGCGGGCTTAACGCCGAGCCCGGCCTCGGTGGCGAACATGAAGGGGCGCAGGTACAGCGAGTCCTCGCCGCCCGCCGCGGGCACCCAGTCGCGGTCCACCTCGAGCAGCTGACGCACGGATTCGATGAACAGTTCCTCCGGCAGTTCGGCCATCGCCATCCGGCGGGCGGACCTGCGGAACCGGGCGGCGTTCGCGTCGATGCGGAAGCAGGCGACGCTGCCGTCGCTGTGCCGGTACGCCTTCAGTCCCTCGAAGATGGCCTGGCCGTAGTGGAAGACCATCGTCGCGGGGTCGAGGGCCAGCGGGCCGTACGGCTCGACGCGCGCGTTGGACCACTCGCCGTCGGCGTAGTCGATGGACACCATGTGATCGGTGAAGAACCGCCCGAACCCGGGCGCCGCCAGTACCTCTTGTACCCGCTGCGCCGGGGCGGGCGCGGGATGCGGGACACGGGCAAACTGTGCAGCAACGGTCATGGCCCTGATCCTAACCAAGCCGCTTTCAAGCTTTGCGGCCGATTGCCCGTCGCACCGCAGAACTTCCCGTCACCCCAGCCACTCGCGCACCAATGTGCACCCCGCGCCCCAATTCGTCCCAGGAAATCACACCAAGCAGTACGCACCCTGCGCACTCAGCTACCCGCCACGCCGCATCCGGCCGTGCGACACGCCGTGTCGCGCCACGCCGCACCCCCCGCGCCACGCACCCTCCGCGCCACGCCGCACCCTCCGCGCCACGCCGCACCCCCCGCGCCACGCCGCACCCCCCGCGCCACGCCGCACCCTTACGCCGCCACGCCGCCACGCCGCCACGCCGCATCGACCGCCACGCACCTCGCCGCGCGTCCGCGCCACGTCGTCCGCCACGCCACGTCCGCGTCGCCGCTACGCTGCCCGCACCATGCCGACGCATCGAGTCCTGCGAACGTCCGCTTGCGCCCGATGCGGGTGCTGCGTGCGAGCTGATCGTGGCATGACACGTCTAGCTGATCAGTACGCATGTCAACACTCACGCCGGGCGACACCGTCACAACCATGAGGTCCGCGCGACGCGTCAGCTCGTGCGAGCGGCCATCTCCTACTTCGTGTTCGTCTCCACGAAGGGCGGGCGGATGACCTCGCAGCGGAGGCGGCGGCCTCGGACGTCTACCTCGACCTCGGTGCCGGGTTCGATGCCTGCCTCGGTGTCGAGCAAGGCGAGGGCGATGCCGATCTTGAGGGTGGGTGAGAAGGTGCCGGAGGTGGTTTCGCCGACCGGCTCGCCGTCGCGCAGGACGTTCTGGCCCTGGCGCAGGACGCCGCGGTCGAGTGCCTTGAGGCCCAACAGGGTTCGGCGCGGGCCTGCCGACTTCTCCTGTTCCAGTGCGGCTTTGCCCCAGAATTCCGGCTTCTTCCAGCCGACGGCCCAGCCGGTGCGGGCCTGCACCGGGGAGATCTCCAGGGACAGTTCGTGGCCGTGCAGCGGGTAGCCCATCTCGGTGCGCAGGGTGTCGCGGGCGCCGAGTCCGGCGGCCTGACCGTCGGCGGCGCGCACCTGCGCGACGAGGGCGCGGAACAGCGGCTCGGCATCGGCCCAGCGGGGCAGCAGCTCGTAGCCGTGTTCACCGGTGTAGCCGGTGCGGCACACGCGCACCGGGCGACCGTCCCATTCGGCGTCGGCGTAGGCCATGTATTCCATCTCGGTCGGCAGGCCGAGCGCGGCGAGCACCTCGGTCGAGCGCGGGCCCTGCACGGCGAAGACGCCGTACTCCCGGTGCTCGTCGGTCACCGTGATGCCCTCGGGCGCCACCTTCTGCAGCTCCGCGACCACCGATGCGGTGTTGGCGGCATTGGGGACGAGGAAGATCTCGTCATCGCTCACGTAGTAGGCGATCAGGTCGTCGATCACGCCGCCTTCCGGCGTGCAGCACAGCGTGTACTGCGCCTTGCCCGGTCGGATCCGGCCGAGGTCGTTGGTGAGCGCCGAATTCACGAAGGCCGCCGCGCCCGCGCCACGCACCGTCGCCTTGCCGAGGTGGCTCACGTCGAACAGTCCGACCGTGGTGCGGACCGACTGATGTTCGGCCACCGTCCCCTCATACGAGACGGGCATCTCCCACCCGCCGAACGGTGCGAAAGTCGCCCCCAGCTCGACGTGTACACCATGGATAGGGCCTTGCAGCAGGTTCGAGTCGGTCACCCGGCGAGCTTATCCGCCGACCCCGAACTCCGGGCCCGCTCCCTCCCACCCACCGTCTGACCCTCCAGACGACCGCTTCCCGCTCCCCGTCAGCACCAGAATCCGGCCGTCCCCAGATCCTCCTCGCGCGCCCACCAACGACCGGACGCCACGAGCACATCCCGACCCGGTGCCCACCCCCGCCTCACTTGACCTCCAACCCACCCTCCGGCGTCTCCACCCGGATGAAGCCTCGCCGGACGGGACATGAGGGCGGCGCCACTCGCACATCACCGCCACCATGCCCCGCTCGACGACTCACGATCCGGTGAACGGGGCATGGTGGCGGCGCACTTCGCGGCGCCCATGTCCCGTTCGACAGCAAGAGATACCGGCGGTTACCCGCGGAACCACATGGGGCGCAACGTCGGCCCGCCGTCGGGCAGATCGTGGTTGGTGCCGGTTTGGGCGAAGCCCATGCGGGTGTAGAGGCGGGCGGAGCGGTCGGTGCTTGCCTCTAAGTAGGCGGGAACTGAGGCGGCTTTGGTTTGGTGGGCGAGGATAGCGGCGCCTGCGCCTTTGCCTCGGTGTGCCGGGACCGTGACGATCACTTGCAGATACCGGTGCGGGAATTCGCGGGGGTGGGAGTGCTCGAGTAGTTCACTCACGACGGCCGCTCGCTGGAGCGCGCGGATGTCGGGAACGGATTCGGCCTGCGCGCGAGCTTCGACTGCCTCGCGCTCGACGCGGTCCGCCGACTCGACGTGCTGCCAGATCGATATCGCCCAGATCTCCGATTCCGTGCCGGCGATCCAGATCTCGTCGTCACGCAGCGCGCGGTCGATGAGCGCGGGGACGTACTGGTCGCTGAACTGTTCGATCGGGTGTCCCTCGAGTATCCAGGCCGTCACCACCTCGTCGGGGCTGGCGATCGCGAATGCCGCGATCACCGCATCGCGATCCTGCGTGCTCGCCTGTCGAACCGTGAGTTCCATCCGCTGACCCTTTCGTTGTGAACGCTGTGCTCTCTTGTAAAAGTAGGCAGGTCAGAGTCATACAGCTACCATTTCGTCACACCTATTCGTGTGTCGAAATGGAGTCCATATGGCTTGCGGAAGCTGCGGCAGCGTCCTCACCCATCCGTCACGCGGCCGCAAACGCCGGTACTGCTCACGTGCCTGCCAGGCCCGCGCCTACCGCGCCCGCCGCGACGACGTAACTCCTGCGCGACGCACCGCGCGACCGATCAGACTGACCGCGGTCGGCATCCTGCGCGCCGCCATCGACCTGGCCGATCGCGACGGCATCGACGGACTTTCCATGCGCCGCCTGGCCAGCGAACTCGGCGCGGCGACCGCGGGCCTGTACCGCTATTTCCCCGATCGCGAGGCACTCCTGGACGGCATGGCCGAACTGGTACTCGCCGAAATCCGCCCGCCCGCAACCGAACTCACCGACTGGCGGGCCAGGCTCAGCTACGAGGCGCACGAGGAATGGCAGCTGTACCAGCGCCACCTGTGGATGCTGCCGATCCTGGCGCGCACCCGTCCGCCGGTCGGTCCCGCGCTCGCCGACATCCTGGAACGCTCCTTCGCCGCGCTCGACCACCGCGGCCTGACCCGCGAGTCGATGCTCGCGATCTATCTGTCGTTCTCCGGGTTGGTGCAGGGCCTGGCTTTGCTGACGAATTCGGAACGCGCCGATCGCCTGCGCGGCACCGGCGTGCCTGACGTGCCCGTCGACCTTCCGGAGCTGCTCGACCCGGCCGTCCGACCGATCCTGCATCGGCTCTTCTCGGATGGCCCGCCGGGCCCCGACCTGGACTTGGACCGAATCCTCGACGCCGGGCTCGCACTGCTCCTCGACGGCATCGCGATCAGACTGCCCAGTAGCCTGAGCCCATGACCGCTGTTGCAGATCGTTCACTAGGACCGGAACTCGCCCGCACGCAGACCATCAGCGCGGACACCGACGTGCTCGTGCTCGGATTGACGTCGTCCGAGAACGGCCCCGCCATCGTGCCCGAGGACCTGTTCGGCGACGTGCTCACCGCGGAGGTCCGTGCGGAACTGCTCGATCAGCTCGGCGCGGTCGGCGCGAAGGGCAAGTCCGAGGAACTCACCAGGGTGCCCGCCCCGGCCGGCCTGGACGGGGTGACCAGCGTGCTCGCGGTCGGCCTCGGCGCCGCCGAGAAGATCGATGCCGAGCAGGTTCGTCGCTCGGCCGGAGTCGCCGCCCGCGCGCTGTCCGGCACCGAGCTCGTGGTGACCACGTTGTCCGGCATCGATATCGGTGCCGCCGCCGAAGGTTTCTACTTGGGCGCGTACACCTTTACGCCCTTCAAGTCGGGCAAGTCCGCGCCTAAGCCGGACGAGCGACCGGTGGTCAGGGTCGAATTGCTGGTCCCCGAGCCGGAATTCGGCGAGGAGGCGCTGTTCCGCGCCCAGCTGATCGCCGAAGCCGTCGCCACCGCACGGGATTTCACCAACACCCCGCCGAGCCACCTCTACCCCGCCGAATTCGCCTCCCGCGCGCAGGAATTGGCGGAGGCGGCTGGGCTGGAGGTCGAGGTGCTCGACGAAAAGGCCTTGGACGCAGGCGGTTACGGCGGTGTGCTCGGAGTGGGCAAGGGTTCGTCACGGCCGCCACGGCTGGTCCGGATCACCTACCCGGGCGGCCCGAAGAAGGTCGCGCTGGTCGGTAAGGGCATCACCTTCGACACCGGCGGCATCTCCATCAAGCCCGCGCAGAACATGGAGAACATGACCTCGGACATGGCGGGTGCCGCCGCGGTCGTGGCCACCGTCCTGCTCGCGGCGCGGCTGAGCCTGCCGGTCACGGTCACCGCGACCGTGCCGATGGCCGAGAACATGCCGTCGTCCACCGCCCAGCGCCCCGGTGACGTGCTCACCCAGTACGGCGGCACCACCGTCGAGGTGCTCAACACCGACGCCGAGGGCCGCCTCATCCTGGCCGACGCGATCGTGCGGGCGAGCGAGGACGAGCCCGACTACCTGATCGACGTGGCCACCCTGACCGGCGCGCAGATGGTGGCGCTCGGCACCCGCACCCCCGGCGTGATGGGGACCGAGGAGTTCCGCGACCGGGTCGCCGCGATCTCCCGGGAGATCGGCGAGAACGGCTGGGCCATGCCGCTGCCCACCGAACTGCGCGCGGATCTGAACTCGAAGATCGCCGACCTGGCCAACGTCGCACCGCACCGCTGGGGCGGCATGCTCTCGGCCGGACTGTTCCTGAAGGAGTTCGTGCCGGAGGGCGTGCAGTGGGCTCACCTCGACGTGGCCGGCCCGGCCTACAACACCGGTGGCCCGTTCGGCTATATCGGCAAGGGCGGCACCGGCGTCCCGGTCCGCACGCTGATCGCCGTCATCGAGGACATCGCCGGAGAGTGACCCGAGTGCGTCGGCCGGAGTCTCCTGAATCCGGCCGACGCACTACACCCGATTCGGGCGCCGAAATCGGGACATCTGCGACACAAAACTGGGTCGCCCGACGGTAGCCAGCGGCTATAGATCGCGCAGATCGGCCTCGAACGCTCGTTGACGCTCGATGCGCTTGCGCGCGTCGTAGTCCCGCATCCGCTGCGGATATCCGGTCTTGGCGGCCTCGTAAACGGGGATCCGCAAATCCTTGGCAAGCCGCTGCGCCCCGCGCTCGCCGACGATCCGGCGCGTCCATTCACCATCGGCGGCTATCAACACGACAGTGACATCGGTCACCGTCGTTTTCGGCTCTAAATATCCTTCGACGCCGACATGGGCGCGTACCCACTCGGCCAGATACCGGGCGTCCTCGCCACCCCCCGAACCCGCACGTAGCGCGCTACCACCCCGGGTCACGCCGCCTCGGAAACGATCCAGCAAACCCAACGACGCGCACCTCCTTTCCCACCCCGATACATCGCACGCATCGGTACCTCTATCTTGCCAGCTCCGTGAAGTTCGCCGCCCTTGTGCTACGCGCCGAGCGGACGAGTGCAAGGATGGATCGCGGTACAAGAACCACACAGATCTCCGGTGCCACGCACAATGATCGGTGGCTTTCGGACTCGCGCCGCAACCCGCGACGGGGGTCCGCTGAGAGATCAACTGTTGTAGAAACCCGTCGAGCAGTCAGAGGAGTCAGAGGACATGGCCTTCTCCGTCCAGATGCCAGCTCTTGGTGAGAGCGTCACCGAGGGAACGGTCACCCGGTGGCTGAAGCAGGAAGGAGACACGGTCGAGGTCGACGAGCCGCTGCTCGAGGTCTCCACCGACAAGGTCGACACGGAGATCCCGTCCCCACAGGCGGGCGTGCTGTCGAAGATCGTCGCCCAAGAAGATGATGTGGTCGAGGTCGGTGGTGAACTCGGCGTGATCAGCGATGCCGGCGAGGCGCCCGAGCCGAGTTCGGCTCCCGCCCCCGAAGCCGCTGCCGCGCCCGCGCAGGAGGCTCCCGCCGAGGAAGTCCCCGCCGCCGAGCCCGAGCCCGCCGCCCAGCAAGAACAGGCCCCCGCCGCCGAGACCGCGCCCGCGTCGTCCGGCGACGGCACCTCGGTCAAGATGCCCGAACTCGGCGAGTCGGTCACCGAGGGCACCGTGACCCGGTGGCTCAAGGCCGTCGGCGACGACGTGGCCGTTGACGAGCCGTTGCTCGAGGTCTCCACCGACAAGGTCGACACCGAAATCCCTTCGCCGGTGGCGGGCAAGCTGCTCGAAATCACCGCGCAGGAAGACGATGTCGTCGCTGTGGGTGGACAGCTCGGCGTGATCGGCAGCGGTTCCCCCGCCAAGGCCGAGCCGGCGCCCAAGCCGAAGCCGGAACCCAAGCCCGAACCCCAGCCCGAGCCCAAGCAGGAAGCGGCCCCCGCGCCGAAGCAGGCTCCCGCCCCGGAACCCAAGCCCGCGGCCCCCGCCCCCAAGGCTCCGGCACCCGCCGCGGCCAAGGCTCCCGAGGCGGATTCCAGCGGTAACGGCGCGACCCCGTACGTCACCCCGCTGGTCCGCAAGCTGGCCGACGAGAACGGCGTCGACCTGTCCGCGCTCACCGGTTCCGGTGTCGGCGGACGCATCCGCAAGCAGGATGTGCTCGCCGCAGCTGAGGCCAAGAAGGCACCGGCTCCGGCCGCCGCCGCACCGGCGGCCGCCCCCGCGGCCAAGGCTCCGGCCGCCCCCGCGGCCGCGAGCGCGAAGCTGGCCCATCTGCGCGGCACCGTGCAGAAGGCGAACCGCATCCGCCAGATCACCGCGACCAAGACCCTGGAATCGCTGCGCACCACCGCACAGCTGACCCAGGTGCACGAGGCCGACGTGAGCAAGATCGCGGCGCTGCGCGCCCAGGCCAAGGCGGCCTTCAAGGACCGCGAGGGCGTCAACCTGACGTTCCTGCCGTTCTTCGCCAAGGCCGTCGTCGAGGCGCTCGGCGTGCACCCGAACGTCAACGCCAGCTACGACGATTCGACCAAGGAAGTCACCTACCACGCCGCCGTGCACCTCGGCATCGCCGTCGACACCGAGCAGGGCCTGCTCTCCCCGGTGATCCACAACGCGAGCGACCTGTCGCTGGCCGGCCTGGCTCGCGCCATCGCCGACATCGCCAACCGCGCCCGCAACGGTGGCCTCAAGCCGGACGAGCTGGCCGGTGGCACGTTCACCATCACCAACATCGGCAGCCAGGGCGCGCTGTTCGACACCCCGATCCTGCTTCCGCCGCAGGCGGGCATGCTCGGCACGGGTGCGATCGTCAAGCGGCCGGTGGTGGTCAAGGACGACAGCGGCAACGAATCCATCGGCGTGCGTTCGATGTGCTACCTGCCGCTCACCTACGACCACCGCCTGATCGACGGCGCGGACGCGGGTCGCTTCCTCACCACGATCCGGCACCGGCTCGAGGAGGCGGCGTTCGAGGCCGACCTCGGTCTCTAGCCGTCGTGTCCACATGAAGGTCGTGATCGCCGGTTCGTCCGGGCTGATCGGGACAGCGCTCGTCGCGGCCCTGCGCCGCGACGGGCACGAGGTCGCCCGCCTGGTTCGCAGGCGGGCGGCGGGGCCCGACGAATTCACCTGGGATCCGGTTCGGGCCGAACTCGACGAGCGGGCGTTGCGCGGCGCGGACGCGGTGGTCAACCTGTGCGGCGCGAGCATCGGACGCCGCCGCTGGAACGGCAGCTTCAAACAGGAGTTGCGGGACAGCCGGATCACCCCGACCGACGTGCTGGCCGCCGCGGTGGTCAAGGCGAGTGTGCCGACGCTGTTGAACGCGAGCGGCGTGCACTTCTACGGCGGCGACACCGGCGACCGGGTGGTCGACGAAACCTCGCCCGCCGGTTCGGGTTTCCTCGCCACGCTGTGCCGCGACTGGGAGACCGCGACCCGGCCCGCCGCCGACGCGGGCGTGCGGACGGTGCTGTTGCGCAGCGCCGTCGTACTGTCCCGCCACGGCGGGCTGATGAGCATGTTGCACCCGCTGTACTCGCTCGGCCTCGGCGGACGACTCGGCAGCGGACGGCAATACACGCCGTGGATCTCCCTGGCCGACGAGATCGGCGCGATCCTCTTCGCCCTCGGCACCGAAACCCTCACCGGGCCACTCAATGTCGTCGGCCCGGCGCCGGTCACCAACGCCGAGTTCAGCCGCGCGCTCGGCCGTTCCGTGCACCGGCCGACCCCGCTGGTGGTGCCCGCGTTCGCGTTGCGGGCACTCATCGGCGAGTTCGCGCAGGAGGCGATCCTGCGCGGACCGCGAGCGATACCCACGGCCCTCGAGGAGGCGGGCTACGAGTTCCAGCACCCGACCATCGGCGCCGCACTGGCCGCGACGGCGGGCCGACCCGGAGACGATCGATGACCGACCAGCTCGACGCCCGCCCCGCCACGCTCATCCGGGACGCGCACCGCGACGACCTGTCCGCGATCCTCGACATCCACAACGCGAATATCGCCACCTCGACCGCGATTTGGGATCTGGAGCAGGTCGGCATCGAGGAACGCCTCGCCTGGTTCGAGGCACGCACCGCGGCGAGCCTGCCGATCCTGGTCGCCGAGATCGACGGTGTGGTCGCCGGATACGCCAGCTACGGCCCGTGGCGACCGAAGGCGGGTTACCGCTTCACCGTGGAGAATTCGGTGTACGTCGACGACCGATTCCAGCGCCGCGGCATCGCCACCGCCCTGCTCACCGAGTTACTCGACCGGGCAAGGCAATCGGGTCACGTGCACGCGGTCATCGCGGGCATCGAATCCGGCAACGCCGGCTCCATCCAGCTCCACGAACGCTTCGGCTTCCGCATAATCGGCGAATTCCCCGAGGTAGGCCACAAATTCGGCCGCTGGATGAACCTGACCCTCATGCAACTAACCCTCCCCGTCCACGCGCACTAACCCTCCCCTACGAATCCACATTCAGTGGCACACCACGGCGGGACCTTCTCGCGTTTTGCCGCCACCAGGTGCCACTGAATCTTGATTCGTTGGGCTTGGCGCCGTGCAAGCGGCACGAACCAATGGCAAGCGACACGAGCGACGGTTGACGCCCGTCCCGGCGACCGGCCGACGCAAACCCCGCTAACCTGTGGCACTCCCCACAGAGCACCGCTGGAATAGAAGTGCCCGTCCGGCGTAGCGTCGGGGTCGTGAACGACACGCGCACCACGGCGTCCGCTCGATTCGATACGACCCCGATCGTGGTCGAGGATCTCGGACTCATCGACTACCACAGTGCCTGGGAACTGCAGCGCACCATCGCGGCGGAACGGGCCGACGGTGCCGGATCCGATCGCCTGCTGCTGCTCGAGCACCCCGCGGTCTACACCGCGGGACGACGGACCGAGGCCGAGGATCTGCCGATCGACGGCAGCCCGGTGGTCGAGGTGGACCGCGGCGGCAAGATCACCTGGCACGGCCCCGGCCAGCTGGTCGGCTACCCGATCGTGCGGCTTGCCGAGCCGGTGGACGTCGTGCACTACGTGCGCCGTCTCGAGGAAGCGCTCATCACCGTCTGCACCGACCTCGGCCTGACCTGCGGCCGGATCGAGGGCCGCTCGGGTGTGTGGCTGCCCGCGACCGACGCGTTCGCCGAGCGCAAGATCGCCGCGATCGGCGTGCGGGTGCAGCGCGGCGTTGCCCTGCACGGCATCTCGCTCAACTGCAATTCGGCCATGGACGGCTTCCAGGCGATCATCCCCTGCGGCATCCGCGACGCCGGCGTCACCACGCTGTCGCGCGAACTGGGCCGCGAGTTCACGGTGGCCGAGGCCAAGCCGCTCGTCGCCGACGCCATCGCCAAGGCGCTCAATGGCGAACTGCCGGTAACCCTCCACGATATTGCGCGCGTCACACCAGCAGGAGGGGCCGCGAACGCCTGATCCGGTAGGCGTAATGTCGATCTAGTGACCTCAGCTTCAGCACCGGCAGGACGCAAACTGCTACGCATCGAGGCGCGCAACGCGGAGACCCCGATCGAGCGCAAACCTCAATGGATTCGTACCAAGGCCAAGATGGGCCCGGAGTATTCCGAGCTCAAGGGCCTGGTCAAACGCGAGGGCTTGCACACGGTGTGTGAGGAGGCGGGCTGTCCCAACATCTTCGAATGCTGGGAAGACCGTGAGGCCACCTTCCTGATCGGCGGCGAGCAGTGCACCCGTCGCTGCGACTTCTGCCAGATCGACACCGGCAAACCGGCCGCACTCGATCGGGACGAGCCGCGCCGGGTCGCCGAGAGCGTGCAGGCGATGGGTCTGCGCTACTCGACCATCACCGGCGTCGCCCGCGACGACCTGGAAGACGGCGGCGCCTGGCTCTACGCCGAAACCGTGCGCGCCATCAAGCAACTCAACCCGAGCACCGGCGTCGAGCTGCTCATCCCCGACTTCAACGCCGTGCCCGACCAGCTGGCCGAGGTGTTCTCCGCGCGCCCGGAGGTGTTGGCGCACAACCTGGAAACGGTGCCGCGCATCTTCAAGCGCATCCGCCCCGCCTTCCGCTATGAGCGCTCGCTGTCGGTCCTGACCGCGGCGCGCGAGGCAGGCCTGGTCACCAAGTCCAACCTGATCCTCGGCATGGGCGAGACCCCCGAAGAGGTCACCCAGGCGATGCGCGACCTGCACGAGGCGGGCTGCGACATCCTCACCATCACCCAGTACCTGCGCCCCTCCCCCCGCCACCACCCGGTGGATCGCTGGGTGAAGCCGCAGGAGTTCGTCGACCACTCGAAGATGGCCGAGGAGATCGGCTTCGCGGGCGTGATGGCCGGACCGCTGGTCCGCTCGTCCTACCGCGCGGGTCGCCTCTACAGCCAGGCAATGACGCACCACGGCCGCGAGATCGCGCCCGCCATGGCGCATCTCGCCGAGGGCGGCGCGGCCTCCCAAGAAGCCTCGTCCGTGCTGGCTCGCTTCGGCGGCTGACCACAGTGCGCATGCCGGGCCGCCCACGGGAGGTCCGGTGTGCGACGCCATCAGGCGATGGAGAATCTCGCTGTGCCGCACTACGTCTCAGGAAGCCTCGTCTTCCCCTCACTTCGACGGCCGACAGGTTCCCACCCAGCCTCCCTCGGGTGCGCTACGCAGTCAGGCCATGGCCCACCATCGCCACAAGGTCACCGGCAGATGACGCATTTCGCTGAGGGGCCGTCGCGTCTCAGGATGCCTCGTCCGTGCTGGCTCGCTTCGGACCCGTGCCGTCGTCGGCAGGTGCGCGAGATGTCCCGGTGCGCGACACTCGATGGCACAGATACGACCTGTACGCCGTTCGTCGGTAATCGCGCCAGGTAGCTCCGCCGATATATAGAAGTGCGGATCCGCAGGACACGGGGGATCGAAATATGCTCGGCCGTAATAACTTCGCTCGACTCATGCGCGCCGGTGCCGGTACGCTCGCCGTGGCGGTGGTCACCACCGTGCTGGTCAGCTGCACGACCGATGGCACGACCGATAGGGAGTGCGGGCCCAGGGATAGTTGCGCCGCCGTGTTTCTTCCGGCTGATGCGCAGAGCAAGATCGATGAAGTCGTTCGCAAGAACATCGACGCCGGCTTGATCCCCGGCGCGCTGGTCTCCGTGGACGCCCCTGGTCGTGGCGTCTACACCCAGGCATACGGCGTCGCCGATCTCGCCACCGGACGTCCGATGACCACCCAGGATCACGTCCGAATCGGCAGTGTCACCAAGACATTCACCGCGACCGCGATCCTCCGGGCCAGCGATGAAGGCAAACTCTCGCTCGACGACCTGCTGAGCAAATACGTCCCCGACGTACCCAACGGCCACACCATCACCCTCCGCGACCTGCTCGGCATGCGCGGCGGCGTCTGGGATCTGGTGGGCGACACCGATTTCGCCGCTCAACTGGTGACGAAGACACCGAGCGAATGGCACGACGGCGACCGACTGCGCGCGCTCGCCGCGCACCCGGAGAAGGCGAAACCGCCACGCACTGCCACCGAATACTCCAACTCCGAGTACTTCCTGCTCGGCCTGGTGCTGGAGAAGGTACTCGGCAAGCCGGTACACCAAGTCCTCGATGAGCTCGCACAAGCACAGCACCTGTACGACACCTCCTACCCCGCCGACGCCACCATGCCGACCCCGGCCAGCCAGGGCTACTCCTACTTCGACGACACCGCCACAGACGTCACCAGCCGCAACACCCCGGCGATCTTCGGTGCCGCGGGCTCCATGGTGTCGACCATTTCCGACCTCGCCAGATACGCGCCCGTGCTCGCAGAAGGCTCCCTGATCACCGGAGACTCCCTGCTGAAGCCCGACACCCTGCTGGCCAGACGGCAATTCACCAGCGGAACCGCAGGCGGCTCCCCCTTCGAGTACGGCCTCGGACTACAGCGCTTCGGCCCCTGGCTCGGTCACACTGGCGGCGTGCTCGGATACACCACCCACGTCGCCTACCTCCCGGCCCAGCGGGCAACCGTCGTGGTGGCAGTCAACCAATACACGATCCCGCCCACCCTCCTGCGGATCACCGCATCCGATATCTGGGCATCCATCGTTGAGCAGCTCTACCCCGACTCGCTACCCGGCGACCAACCCGCACCACCGATTCCACCCGTAGCCCTGCCCGACTCCGCGAGCCTTGCCACCCAACTCCAGCAAGTCTTCGACACTCGACTCCCCGCCGCGCAGAAGACGTTGCGCATCGCAGCCGACGACAAGGACCCGGAACTGATCACCAAGCTCGCGAAGGTCTACGCCGGATATCCCATGACCTTCCAGGTCGACAAGCTCACCGATCTCGACGGCACCACCCTCCTTGCCACCACAACGGTCAGCGCCCCCGACGGCAAACGCCGCATGGTGCTCCCTTTCACCGCCCACGACAACGCTTGGCACCTGGACATCAGCTGGGTCTGCGAAAGCCTCCATCTGGGCGGCGAATCCTCCCCCGCCTGCACCTGATCGATACGCTCCAGGTGCGCTTAGTCCGTTTTCTTCAGTGAGACCGAATCCTCCTGCGCGCCAACGCTGGTCCGTTTCCACAGCACCAGCGCACCGATGGCCGAGCCGACCATGGCGAACCCGACCACCCACAGTCCGGCGCGTTGCGTTCCGGTCCAATCCTTCAGTCCACCAGTGATATACGGTGCCGCAAAGCCGCTGATGTTGCCGATCGAGTTGATCAACGCGATGCCGCCCGCGGCGGCGGCGCCGGTGAGGAAAGCGCTGGGCAGGGCCCAGAAGGTGGGCAGGGCGGCGAGAACGCCGACGGCGCAGACAGTTACGGCGGTCATGGCGGCGATCGGGTTTCCGAGGTAGAGGGCCACCGGGATGGCCAGGCCGCCGAGCAGCGCGGGAAGGGCTACGTGCCAGGGACGTTCGCCGGTCCGGTCGCCGTGCCTGCTCCACCAGATCATCACGACGGCCCCGATGACGTAGGGCACCGCGTTGATCAGGCCGCGCTGCACCACCGAGTAATGCGTCCCGTATTGCTGCTGGAATCCGTTGATGATCGTCGGCAGGAAGAAGCCGAGCGCGTAGAGCCCGTAGACGATTCCGCCGTAAACGAGGGCGAGGCCGATTATCCGGGTATCGGTGAGCGCCTTGCGTAACGTCCAGTGCTCGCCCTTCTCCACCTCGGCCTGCTCGGCGGCGAGTTCGATGCTGAGCCACTGACGTTCGGCGCTGGTCAGCCACTTCGCCTGGGCGGGACTGTCGGTGAGGAAGAACCAGGTCACCACCGCGAGCAACAGCGCGGGCACCCCTTCGACGAGGAACATGAACCGCCAGCCGCTGAGCCCGAACACGCCGTGTCCGTACTGGATGATCAGGCTCGACATGGTCGAGCCGAGCGCGGTGGAGATCGGCACGGCGACCATGAACAACGCGACGAACTTCGCCCGCTGCTTTTGCGGGAACCAAAACGTCATGTAGAGCAGGATGCCGGGAAAGAACCCCGCCTCCGCCACACCCAGCGCGAATCGCAGGACGTACAGCAGGGTTTCGTTGGGCACGAACGCCATCGCGGTGGCGATCACCCCCCAGCTGGCCAGGATTCGGGCAATCCAGCGACGCGCCCCGAACCTGTGCAGCGCCAGATTGCTCGGCACCTCGAGCACCAGATAGCCGAGGAAGAAGATCCCGGACGCGAACCCGAACGCCGTCTCGGTGAGCCCGAGATCGGCCTTCATCCCGCTGGGCCCGGCGAATCCGATATTGACCCGATCCAGGTAATTGACGAAATAGAGCAGCCCGAGAAACGGCACCAGGCGAAGCGTGACCTTACGCAGCGTCGCGCGCGGCACGTCCTGTGTGACAACCATGCGCGCACTCTCGCCCGGCAGACGCCCGCCGGTCAAGCCCCCAACCGGGGGTCAGCATGTCTCGACCTAGCCGCAGAAGCGGGCTCGAGTGGCCGCCCGATGCGCGTAATTCATAGCAGGACTGCAAGATTCAGGCTCTCCCCGGTGTGCGAAAAGGCCGTCTACGCTGTGCCCATGGCGAAGATCAACGAACGGCTCACCGACATCCCCGGCGTCGCTCCCGGCTTCGGATACGCCCACGCGGTCACCACCTCCAACGGACTCGCCTTCATATCCGGCCAGATCGCCGTCGACGCCGACGGCAGCCTGGTCGGCGAGAACGACATGGCCGCACAGACCAGGCAGGCACTCACCAACCTGCAGAACATCCTGCACGCCCTCGGCACCGACTGGACCGGCCTGGTCAAACTCACCTGGTTCGTCACCGACACCGACCAACTCCAGGACATCCGCGACGTCCGCGACGAGTTCCTCCGCCCCGCGCTCGGCGACCTACCGAACCCCGCCAGCTCGCTCATCCGAGTAGCCGGACTGTTCCGACCGGAGTTCCTGATCGAGGTGGAGGCCGTGGTCGCGCTCGGCAGCTAGTTCGCGCCTCCTGGCCAGGTACGGACCGGACAGTCCGTGGCACCGGATCTCCCGATCCGTGGACGCGCGGTCGCCGCCGGTGGGAAGCTCGAAGGACCGCAGGGTGTCGGGGCGCGAGGAAGCGAGACGCACAGTGGACAAGACGAATGGAACCGTAGGGGGCAACGGCAGAGTGGTTGCGGCCGAGCGGCCGGATCAAATTCGCAATGTGGTGCTGGTCGGGCACAGCGGGTCGGGGAAGACGACACTGGTCGAGGCGATGGCGCTGACCACGGGGACGGTGAATCGGGCGGGGCGGGTCGAGGACGGAACCTCACTCTCGGACTACGACGAGATCGAACATCGACAGCACCGATCGGTGCAATTGTCCGTGGTTCCGCTGGCCTGGTCGGGGATGAAGATCAATCTGCTGGATACGCCCGGCTACGCGGACTTCGTCGGCGAGCTGCGGGCGGGACTGCGGGCCGCGGACGCGGCGCTGTTCGTCATCTCGGCGGCCGAGGGCGCGGAAGGCGTCAGCGGCGCCACCCGCGCGCTGTGGGAGGAGTGCGCGGCGGTCGGCATGCCGCGGGCGATCGTCCTCTCGCACCTGGACACCGCGCGAGCCGACTTCGAGGAGATGACCGAGACCTGCCGCACCATCCTCGGCGGCGGCGCGTCGGACAACGTTCTCCCCCTGCATCTTCCGGTCTATGGCCCGAAGAGCGCGGACGGCCATCGCCCGGTCACCGGACTCATCGAACTGCTGCCGAACTGCGTGGTCGACTATTCCTCCGGCGAACGGGTGGAGACCGCGCCGACACCCGAGCAGCAGCCGATGCTGGACGAGGCGCGCAACCGGCTCATCGAGGGCATCATCGCCGAAAGCGAAGACGAAACCCTGATGGATCGCTATCTCGGCGGCGAGGAAATCGACCTCGCCACCCTCGTCACCGACCTCGAACGAGCCGTGGCCAGAGGTAGCTTCCATCCCGTCCTGTTCGGCGCGCCCGCGCCCGAGGGCGCCAAGCAGGGCTTGGGCACCGTCGAGCTGCTCGACCTGATCACCGGCGGTTTCCCGACCCCGTCGGAACACATCGTCTCCGCCGTCACCGCCGCGGGCGGCAATACCCGGCGCAATCTCGACTGCGATCCGGACGGCGTGCTGGCCGCGGAGGTGATCCGCACCGCGTCGGACCCGTATGTCGGCCGGGTGTCGCTGGTCCGGGTGTTCTCCGGCACGCTGCGCGCCGACGACACGGTGCACGTCTGCGGCCACGGCCTGGAGGAGCGCGGCCACGAGAGTCACGATGTCGATGAACGGGTCGGCGCGGTGTCCTCGCCGTTCGGCAAGGGGCAGCGCCCGCTCGGCCAGGCCATCGCCGGCGACATCGCCTACGTCACCAAGCTGAGCCGCGCGGAAACCGGCGACACCCTCTCCGGCATCGACAAACCGCTGCTGATCGAGCCGTGGCAGATGCCGGATCCGTTGCTGCCCATCGCCATTACCGCGCACAGCAAGGCCGACGAGGACAAGCTCTCGCAAAGCCTGGCCCGGCTGGCGGCCGAGGATCCCGCCGTGCGGCTCGAGCACAACGCGCACACCCACCAGCTGGTGCTGTGGTGTCTCGGCGAGGCGCACCGCGATGTCGCGCTGGAGCGGTTGCGGAGCCGGTTCGGGGTGCAGGTCGATGTGGTCGATCATCAGGTCGCGCTGCGAGAAACGTTCGCGGGCAAAGCGAATGGGCGCGGCAGGCATGTGAAGCAGTCCGGCGGGCACGGGCAGTACGCCGTCTGCGAGATCGAGGTCGAGCCGCTGCCGGGCGGTTCCGGCATCGAGTTCGTGGACCGGGTGGTCGGCGGAGTCGTTCCGCGCCAGTTCATTCCGTCGGTGGAGAAGGGCGTGCGCGCGCAGGCGACCCGTGGTGTCGCGGCCGGATATCCGCTGGTGGATGTGCGGGTGACGCTGTTCGACGGCAAGGCGCATTCGGTCGACTCCTCCGATGCCGCGTTCCAAACAGCGGGCGCGCTGGCGTTGCGTGAGGCCGCGGCCAGCGCGGGTGTCGCGCTGCTCGAGCCGATCGCCGAGGCGTGGGTGGTCGTCTCCGACGACTATGTCGGCCCGGTGCTCAGCGACCTGTCCAGCCGCCGCGGTCGCGTCCTCGGCACCGAACCGCACGGCGTCGGCCGCACCCGAATCCATGCCGAGGTACCCGAACTCGAACTCAGCCGCTATGCCATCGATCTGCGCTCGCTCTCGCACGGCACCGGCGATTTCACCCGCGCCTACACCCGCCATGAATCGATGCCCGGCCAGCTCTCCGCCGCACTCCGCGAGCAGGCGAAAAAGTAGCCCCGGCAACGGCAACGGGCCCATCCACAGGGTAAGTGAATGGGCCCGAACAGCTTTCATGCCTAGGTGACCAGGTTCTTACGCAGCTTAACGATGGTGCCCGCGTCCAGGCCGAGGCCCTTGGTGAGGAACTTGCCGAGATCGCCGTAGTCCTGCTCCATCTTGTCGACCGCGGCGTCCAAGTACGCGTCCCTGACCTCCTGCAGCGGGATGAGCAGATCGGGGTTCTGCATCAGACCCGCCTGCTGCACCTGCTTGCGCAGTGCGGCGTCCGCGGCGGCGCGGTACTGGTTGGACAGCAGATAGTCTTGCCGCGCAGTGCCTTCCGGCACGCCGACCGCGCGCAGCAGCACGTAGGTGAGCCAGCCAGTGCGGTCCTTGCCCGCGGTGCAGTGATACAGCGTGGCCTTGTCCGTGTTGGCGAGATCTTTGATCGTCTGTCCGAACGTCGCCCGTGACTCCGGGCGACTGATGAACGTGGTGTACATGTTCAGCATGATCTGCTCGGCCTTACCGTTGCCGAGCGCGTCCTGCTGCTTCTGCGGATCGCGGGTCTGGATCACCGCGAGCATCTGCTGGAACAGCCCGGTGTCGTCGATCGGCCGCGCCACCGCCTGCGCGCCCGGAATCGGCTTGTCCGCGCCGGCGAACTGGATCTCCCCCGGCGTGCGCAGGTCGACCACCGCCTGCACCTTCAGGCCCGCCAACTTCTGCACATCGGCATCGGTCAGTTTCTCCAACGAGTCGGACCGAATAGCCTTGCCCGACTTCGTCTTCGCACCGTCATAGGTCCGATACCCGCCGATATCGCGGGTATTCACGGCACCCTGCAAATCAATCTTTCCCCCGGCCACCGCCAATTCCGCTTCGGGCTGTGCGGTCGCGAGTGGTGGAGCGGTCGTCATCGTCACGGCGAAAATCGCCAAAGCGGCGGTTATCAATGAAATCAACGAAATCTTCATGACGCCGGACAGTAGAACCTGTTTCAGTCAGGTATCGGCGTTCGCCCCCATCCCGCCGCATCTGCCCCGCTCACCGGGACTCCCCGGACAGTCAACGAGATTCACGCTGGACAACCTGTCCTGAACTCGTAACCTGCTGCGCCGCAGCGGACAAACCAATGCGAATCCCACAACTGCCGCGCCCGAAACCGTCGCCGCGGTATCACCACGGGCAGACGCGCACAGCCGCAGGCCTTTCGACATGCGCCCGTGTTTGTGCGGCGATTCGTCGTGCGGGAAATCAGGCGTGGCCCGGTTGATTCGGCGATTGCCGCAGCAACCTATCCGGAAACAGCATTGTAGGCACGGACTTCCGGTTGGAACCGCGCAGGGGCGTTACGGGAGTAGCAGTCCCCAAAACACGGCCCACGGTAGGAAAACAAGTCCGGCGGCCAGGAGCAGTAGCAGGCGCACGCGGTCCGCGCCGACGATTTCTCGGCGGTGGCGCCACCATGACACCGCGGTGGTGAGTGTTGCTAGCGCGGCGCCGAGGGTGAGCAGTTGCAGGACGAGCCACGGGATCGGACGGGCGAGGACGAGCGGACCGAGGTGACGCATGCCGGTGGATTGCAGCAGTGCGAGATAGGCGAGGAAACCCACCACGACAAGCGGCGCGGTGACGACGAGCCAGCGGGCTTGATGACGTACCGGCGATGACGAATTCCGGCCGCGAATCCTGCGGATCAGCCCAGTTAGCGGGTAGGTCAGGAATGCCACCAGGAACAATGCGAGCGCAAATCCCTGGGCCCACAACGATTCGTACCAAGCCAGTGGCAGCAACGGTTCGGACTGCCGGTCCTGCGCTGGCGCGGATTCGACGACCACGTCGGGTTGTCGGTTCGCAAGGCCGGTGAGCCACGCACCAACCAACTCCGGATAACGCGGGGCCAAGGGTTCGAGCGCGTCGAAGCCTGCGTCGCTGGTCGTATCGAGATCGGGGCCGCCACCCGGCACGAACTCGATCGCGTAATGCTGGTTGCCGCCGCGCGCCAACGCTTCGGTGAACACCCGGGAGCTTTCCTGCGGCGGATGGTTGATGTCGTATTCGCCCCACAGCGCGAGCAGCGGTTGGCGAATCCGCTCCAGGACCGGAACCGGGTCGTAGTCGGCTTCCGGGAACAAGCCCGCAGCGACGATTATCCGGGTTGTGTTGTGCGCGAACGTTTTCGGCATCGAACCCGAGACGCCCTGGTGGCGGATGAGGTTCTCCTGATACCACGCGGTCTGGCGGGCACCGCCCATCCCGACACCACCTACGGTGATCACGAAGCCGACGTGATCGGACCGGGATGCCGCGAGCGGAGCGACCCAGGCGCCCTCGCTGACTCCCCACAATCCGACCCGCGCCGGATCGACCTCGGGCCTGGCGCGCAGCAGTTCGACCGCGGCGGCCGCGTCGTCGGCGAGCAGGCCGTAGTTGCGGTGCGTCTTCGAATATCCGACGGTCCGCTTGTCGAAGGTGAGTGTGACCAAGCCGAGCTGCGCGAACATCTCCGCGTGCTTGCGTAGGTCGGCGCGGACGTGCCAATCCGAACCACCGAGAAGCACGATCGCAGCGCTCGGGGTGTGTGCCGACATCGGCACCGTGACGGTGCCGTTCAGCACCACACCATCGGAACCGGTGAAAGATACGTCCGTCGTGGACACTCCGGTTTCCTGGGCGTGCACGGGAGAAGCCGACACCCACCCGATCGACAGCACCAGTGCGACAACCGCCAGCCAATAGGCAAGCGGGCTCACCGAACAGGAGCGTGCACGACGCGCCGATAATGGTGGGATACACCATGATTGGCTATCCATGCCAAGCAACGCTACACGCCGACGCGTCCGCCGAAATCATGCTGAAGAGCCAGCGGATTCGACCACTATCGATACCTCTGGGGCATGGACGATTCGGCACAACCGTGCTGAGCGTGTCCTCACGTGGATGCTCCGAACCACGAAAGTAACGCTCTAAGTGGCTCAGACTACGTCGCAATCAGACGCACGGACTCGCCACATAACTTACCCATGTCGTCGACATCGCTGGTGAGCAAGGCCACCGGACCCTGCTGCCGTAGTGCCATTTCCGCGACAACAGCGTCGATCGCATACTTGCGCCCGTGCAGTCCGGCATCGAACGGGCAACGGGAACGGGCAACGGGAACGGGCAACGGGAACGGGCAACGGGAACGGGCAACGGGAACGGGCAACGGGAACGGGCAACGGGAACGGGCAACGGCCCACCCGCGTTGCGGATGGGCCGTTGCCGAACGACTCTGTGTACGAACGACTTACACGTCGTAGTACAGCTCGAATTCGTAGGGGTGCGGGCGCAGGTTGACCGGGGCGATTTCCTGCTCGCGCTTGATGCTGATCCAGGTCTCGATCAGGTCGTCGGTGAAGACGTTGCCTTCGGTCAGGTAGTCGTGGTCCTGCTCGAGGCGGTCGATGACCGTGGCCAGGCTGGTGGGGGCCTGCGGGATGTTCTTGGCCTCCTCCGGCGGGAGCTCGTAGAGGTCCTTGTCGACCGGGGCCAGCGGCTCGATCTTGTTCTTGATGCCGTCCAGGCCCGCCATCATCATGGCGGCGAAGGCCAGGTACGGGTTGCCCGAGGAGTCCGGCGCGCGGAACTCGATGCGCTTGGCCTTCGGGTTGTTGCCGGTCACCGGGATACGCACGGCCGCGGAACGGTTGCGCTGCGAGTACACCAGGTTGATCGGCGCCTCGTAGCCCGGAACCAGGCGGTGGTAGGAGTTCACCGTCGGGTTGGTGAACGCCAGCAGCGACGGCGCGTGGTGCAGGATGCCGCCGATGTAGTGCCGCGCCAGATCCGACAGCCCGCCGTAGCCGGCCTCGTCGTGGAACAGCGGCTTGCCGTCCTTCCACAGCGACTGGTGCACGTGCATGCCCGAGCCGTTGTCACCGAAGAGCGGCTTCGGCATGAACGTGACGGACTTGCCTTCCTGCCACGCGGTGTTCTTCACGATGTACTTGAACAGCTGCAGGTCGTCGGCCGCACCGAGCAGCGTGCCGAACTTGTAGTTGATCTCGGCCTGACCGGCGGTGCCGACCTCGTGGTGGCCGCGCTCCAGCTCGAAGCCCGCGTTCTGCAGGTTGGTCGAGATCTTGTCGCGCAGGTCGACGTAGTGGTCGTACGGGGCGACCGGGAAGTAACCACCCTTGTTGCGAACCTTGTAGCCGAGGTTCGGGGAGCCGTCCGGGTTCGTCCGCGCGCCGGTGTTCCAGGAACCCGAGACCGAGTCGATCTCGTAGGACGCGCCGTTCATCTTCGACTCGTAGCGGATCGAGTCGAAGATGTAGAACTCCGCCTCGGCGCCGAAGTACGCGGTGTCGGCGATGCCGGTCGAGCGCAGGTACTCCTCGGCCTTGCGCGCGATGTTGCGCGGGTCGCGGCTGTACGCCTCCCGGGTGAACGGGTCGTGCACGAAGAAGTTGAGGTTCAGCGTCTTGGCGGCGCGGAACGGGTCCAGTCGCGCGGTGCTGAAGTCGGGCAGCAGCAGCATGTCCGACTCGTCGATCGACTGGAAGCCACGGACGGAGGAGCCGTCGAACGCGAGCCCTTCCTCGGCGAGGTCGGTCGTGAAGGCCTTCGCCGGGATCGAGAAGTGCTGCTGAACGCCGGGAAGATCGCTGAAGCGGATGTCGACATATTCGACTTCTTCATCAGCGAGGAATTTGATGACCTCGTCGGCCGTGCTGAACGTCACTTGTTCTCCTTACGGATCGGTTCCCAGCGAGTGTCGATTGCGTGGGTTCGTCGCGTCCAGACGGTATGGACGCGGTGTTTCCCGGCGGTCAAGTTTGTGTTTCGCCAGTGTTACACGTACGGCTGACCGGGTGACTAGGCCCACCCGGGCTCGAACTGCATGCTAATCCTGCCATCCGCGCCGATGCGCGCTGACGTGAACTCCCCTTATGCGGTGCCGAGCGGCCGGTCGGCCCCGCATATTGTGGGGGCATGGCACGTATAACGGGATCGTGGCTCTCCGGCCCTGCGGAGGGTGCGGACGATCCGGCAACCTCCGAGTTCCCCGGCGAACAGCTTGGGCTGCCGAAGTCCGGTGCGGGATCGTTGTCCGGGATGGCCCGGCGGATCGCCGCGCTGTTCGTGGACTGGTTGATCGCGCTCGGCATCGCGGCGTTGATCATGCGTGGCGGGTCGGCGTCCAGCCTGACGTTGCTGATCTGGTTCGTGATCGGGGTTGCCGCGGTGACGCTGTTCGGGTTCACGCCGGGGCAGTACTTCTTGCGGTTGCGGACCGTCCGGATCGACGCACCGGTGACGGTCGGGTTCGTGCGGGCGCTGGCCAGGCAGGCGTTGCTGGTGTTCGTGGTGCCCGCGTTGTTCACCGATTCCGATGGCCGCGGGATGCATGACCGGGCGACGGGTACCGCGCTCGTCCACTCGCGCTGACAGCTGCGTATACATCTGACACCGCCCTGCTCGGTTAGTTACGCTCCGGCGGTGTCACTCAATCCGGCCATGCTCGCGATCCGGTTTCTGCTAGAGCTCATCGCCATCGCGTCCTTCGGTGTCTACGGTTGGCGAGCCTTCGATTCGCCGTGGAAGTTTCTGCTCGTAGTCCTGTTGCCGCTGGTCGCCGCAGCACTGTGGGGAACACTCGCGGTACCCGGCGACCCGAGCCGCAGCGGGGAAGCGCCCGTCTCGGTGCCCAGGGCCGTGCGGCTCGTGGTCGAACTCGCCGTCTTCTTCGGCGGCGCCGCAGTCCTCTGGGCCGCCGGCTTACCCAGATGGGCCCTGATTTCCGTCGCGGTGCTCGTCATCTACCAAGCCCTCGCCTACGACCGCATCGCCTGGCTGGTCAAAGCATGATCATGGGGAACTGGTGCTGGCATCCGTCGAGAAGCCAACAACACCAGTTCCCCATGATCTTGAAGTCGGCTGGTAGCGGCCGCCGCACACGGGCCTTTCGTCTAGGTCCAGCTCAGCGGCGGCGAATGGTGCGCTGCACGCCGCGCATCTTGGCGCCCGCGGGCATCGGCCCCTTCGGCAGGGCCGGGCCGGTGCGCGAGCTCAGCGCGGTCAACCGGCCTTCGATGAGGTCCATCCGCTTGGCGTCGATGTTGCGGGGCAGTTTGGTCAGGTAGCGCTGCAGCTCTTTCAGCGGCACCTGGCCTTCGTCGTTGCCGATGACGACGTCGTAGATGGGGGTGTCACCGATGAGCCGGGCGGTGCGCTTCTTCTCCTGCGCGAGCAGCGATTTCACGCGCTGCGGTGCGCCCTCGGCGACCAGCACCACACCGGGCAGGCCGATCACCCGGTGCACCGCGTCGAGCTGGGTGGTCGCGGCGATGCCGTTGGACACCCGCCACTTGCCCTGCAGGTTGTCCAGCACCCACGCCGCGGCGCCCGCTTGGCCCTCGGCCTTGCCGTAAACGCTCTTCTGCACCCGGCGACCGAAGATGATGAACGCGGCCAGCGCGCCGAGCACCACGCCGAGCGGGACGAGGAACCAGGTCAGACCGAAGATCAGGCCGATGACCAGGAAGACGGCGGTGATGCCGAGCAGGGCGCCGATCATCAACGGCAGCAGCAGCTTGTCTTCCTTGCGCTGCATCTGGAACGCCTGCCAGAGCTGCTGCCTGCGCTCTTTCGACTGCTGCTTGCGGGCCGCTTTCGCCGCGGCCTTCGCTTCCTTGGTGGGCTTACCTGCTGCCATGTCACTCAGGATAGTGCCCATGTCGTGCGAGTTTCGCCACGCCTACCTCGGCGGCGCGCATTACCGCCGCGACGGCGTCAATTCCAACCGCGCCTGACCATCGATCCGAGCGCGGTGAGATCCAAATCACCGGACACCTCGGTCCACCCCATCGCCCGCAATTCCACCGGGGTGGCGACACCGAGCGCGTCACGGAAACCGATGGCGACCGAGCGGGCGAACTCGATCAAACTGCGCGGCGAAATGGGCCAGAACATGGTCTTGGTCCAGTTGTCGACCTCGCGGCGCAGCATCGGCTCGTTCCAGCCGAGGTCGCGTAACTCCTGCGCGGCGGCATCCGGAATGGGCTGCGCCAGATAATGATCACCGGCCAGCTCGGCGGACAATTTGATGTCGTACTGCATGAACTGGACGTACCGATTACCGGGCGCCGCGATCACCAATGTCGCGCGCGAAGGTAGCTCAGACAGACACTGCGCCAGTGCTTGAACGAACTGTTCCCAGTCCGCGGTCACCGGCTCGTTCATTCTTCCCCCGGGCGCTCGCACTGGCCCGATCATACGCCGCCGCGCCTGAGACACCCGGTGAATCATGTTGTAGCCCCGAATACTTCGCGCCGATCATAGCGAACGCGAATGGCCCGTCGTTCGCTGGGAAGACGGGCCATCGCGCGCGTTCTCACCTCGTCGCCGACACCGTTACGCTCGGCACCGTCGCCAATTCCGGCACCCGCCCGTAATCGCGGAACACGCGTACCCCGAGCTTGCGATCGGCGGGCCGCAGCGCCCACGAAGCCACCACGCACAACGCGAAAAACGCGGTATAGAACAGGTGATTCGCGCCCGACCCGTGCGCGACGTGGGAGGCCAGCCCACCCGTCAGATCGAAAAACGCCCCCGCATACGCCCATTCCTTCACCAGCGGAAAGCGCGGAACAGCAATCGCCGCGGCTCCCAGCACCTTCCAGAACCCCAGAATGCCCATCACATAGGTCGGATACCCCAGCTCGACCATGCCGCCCGCAGTACCGCCGCGTTGGATCAGATCGGCGACACCGCCGGTCGCCAACACGAAAACCACCGCCGCGGTGGTCGCCCAATATCCGATCGCTCGTGCGTTGCCCATTTTCTGCTCCTTGCCTGCGCACTCGGTGCGATCCGTGCCGCTCCGTCACCTCCCTTGACCGGTGGGTTGTCAGAAATGTGACGAGGTGTCGGAGCCGCGACGCAAGGGATCGGCGCCGGTGAAACGACGCGGGTGAAACCGGCACAGACCGGTTCAGCCCACCTGGACCTCCAGTTCCAGTTGATCGAGCGTGCCGGGGTCGGCGAGCAGATCGATGGCGACGATCCGGCCGTCGGACACGGTGAAGTCGAAGACCACCCGCGGTGTGCCGCCGACCGACCAGACCGCTCCCGCGCGGCCGTCGATGAGCGCGAGCCGCGCCCCCTGCGCACGGCCGGAGAAGGTCTTGGCGACCGCGTCCGCGCCGAGGGCACCGGTCGCGCCGGTTGCCATCGCGGCGGCATCCACCCGGAGTACGACTTCCGGGTCCAGCAGGGTCAGCAGTGCGCCGAAGTCGCCGCCGCGGGAGGCGGCGAGGAACGCGCCGACGACTTCGCGCTGCCGATCCCGGTCGGCGGCGGCTCGCGCACCCTGCACCCGCCTGCGCGCTCGGCTCGCCAATTGCCGTGCGGCGGCGGGGGTTCTGCCGACGATCGGGGCGAGCTCGTCGAACGGGACCGCGAACATGTCGTGCAGCACGAACGCGAGCCGCTCGGCCGGGGTGAGCGTGTCGAGCACCACCAGCAGCGCGAGGCCGATCGAATCTCCCAGCATCGCTTCGTGCTCCGGGCCGGTGACGAGTTCGGCCGGTTCGAGGTCGGCTAGCGGCTCCTCGCGGCGGACCTTGCGGGATTGCAGCATGTTCAGGCATATCCGGGCGACCACCGTGGTGAGCCAGCCGCCGAGATTGTCGATCTCGTCGGCATTCGAACGGCTCAGCCGCAACCACGCCTCCTGCACCGCGTCGTCGGCTTCCGCACCGGTGCCGAGGATCCGGTACGCCACCCCGAGCAGGTGCGTCCGCTGCTGCTCGAACCGCGCGGCCAGAAAATTCTCGTCCATCTGTCACATTCCTTCGATAGCTCCGGTCAAGCAAACGAACCGGGGCCACACCGGATCGAGCCGACAAGGAGCACACCATGACCGCTGGACTGCCAACCATCGTCTATCCCGGCACCGACCCGGTCAAGGCGAAACCCGAAGGTGGCGCATCGGGGTGATGCCTCATCGGGTCGGGTACTGATCTGTTGGGTGGCGGCACCGTGCTGTTCAGCTGGTGGTCACGGGGCGGTGTTAGCTTGCGGTGCGTGTGTGCGCGGTTGGTGGTGAGCGTCCATGACGTCGCACCGGCGAGTGCGGCCGAGACGGCACGGTGGTGTGCTGATGCCGACGGGTTCGGGATTCCGGTGTCGCTGCTGGTGATTCCCGGGCCGTGGCGTGGTGCGTCGCTGGCCGAGCAGCCGGATTATGCGAGTTTCCTACGGGAACGCCGTGGCGGTGGAGACGAGATCATGGTGCACGGATGGTCGCATCGGGCCGGACCGGAGGGTGCGTGGCCGCGGCGTGCGCTCGGTCGAGCGGTAGCGCGCGGTGCCGCCGAATTCGCGGCGCTCGACGTCGACCAGGCCACCGCCAAGTTGCGGGCGGCTAACCAGGTGATGGCCGAATCCGGGCTGTCGACAACGGGTTTCACCCCGCCGGGCTGGTTGGCCGCACCCGCCGCGGAACGCGCGTTACGCGCGACGGGCTTCACCCACACCACCGACCACTTCGGCGCGAAGGACCTGCGCACCGGCCGCAGGCATCGCGGCTTCGCCCTCTCGCACCGTCCCGGCGGCGGCTGGTCCGAGCGCTTCGGCGCCGCCATGCTGGAAACCCTGGCCCGCCGCAACGCCGCCGGTGGTGGGCTCGTCCGCCTCGCACTGCATCCCGACGACCTCCACCACCCAGGCCTGCGTGAAGCCACCCTCCGCGCCATCGACGCGGCCCTGCGAGCAGGCGCGCGCGCCACCACCTACGCCGACCTCGTCGAATCGGCGGTCCGCTGATGCAACCTGCCAACCCGGTAACCCTCGGTGCCGAAGTCGGCACGATTACTTACCCTGACCCGACTGGACATGGGGCCCGCTGATGCGCATCGTGCAGTTCGCGAACCTCTACACCCCCACACCCGGGGGACTGCGTACCTGTCTCGATGGGATCGGCCGCGGACACCGTGCGACCGGACACGGGCGAACAATTGCGATCCTTGGGCTCAACACCGCGCACATCCGCAGATTTGCCGGGCTGACCAGATCGGCGGTCCGCTGATGCGCATCGTGCAGATCGCGAACCTCTACACCCCCACACCCGGGGGACTGCGTACCTGTCTCGATGGGATCGGCCGCGGACACCGTGCGACCGGACACGGGCGAACACTCGAGATCCTTGGGCTCGACACCGCGCACCCCCGCACGTTTGCCGGGCTGACCAGATCGGCGGTCCGCTGATGCGCATCGTGCAGATCGCGAACTTCTACACCCCCGCGTCCGGGGGGCTGCGTACGTGCCTCGACGAGATCGGGCGTGGGTATCTCACGGCGGGGCACAGTCGGGTGCTTGTGGTTCCTGGACCTGCTGATGGGGATGAGCTGACCGGGTCCGGCCGGCGAATTACCGTGCACAGTCCGAAGTTCGGGGCCGGCGGGTATCACGTACTGACGGCACGGCGGACACGGGCGTTGCTCGATCGGCTGCGGCCTGATGTGCTCGAATGCAGCGACAAGTTGAGTGTGCGATGGTTGGCGCCATGGGCGCGCGGTGCGGGGGTTCCGCTCGTGCTTTTCTCGCATGAGCGCATCGACGCGATTCTGCGCACCCGCGTCCCACCGGGCTTCCCGTTGACCACGGCCGCCGACCTCGCCAACCGCCGCCTCTGCGTCCGCGCTGAAAAGGTCGTGGTGACTTCGAGTTTCGCGACGGCGGAGTTCGCCCGCATCGGGGCGACCAATGTGCGGCGCGTCCCGCTCGGCGTCGATCTGACCACCTTCCGCCCGGTCGATCCCGTAACCGAAACCCTATGGGCCGCAGACGAACCCGTGCGCCTTGTCGTGGTGAGCAGGCTGTCCAAGGAGAAGCGCGCTGAACTCGCCATCGAGGCGGTGCGCGTCCTGGTCGAGTCCGGTCTGCGGTGCGAACTGGCCGTCATCGGCGACGGCCCGCTACGCCCCCGCCTCGAACGCCTCGCCGCCGGACTCCCGGTGATCTTCCACGGCCACCTCACCGATCGCGCCGCCATGGCCACCTTGGTCGCCGAGGCCGATATTGCGATATTCCCCTCCCCCGCCGAAACTTTCGGCCTTGCCGTCCTCGAATCCCTCGCGTGCGGCACCCCGGTCGTCGTCCCCGCCGCGGGCGCCGCAGGCGAACTCGTCGACGCGCCCGGCTCCGGTATCGTCTCCGACGGCTCCCCCCACGGCCTAGCCGACGGCGTCCGCGCACTCCTCGCCGTCCCCGCCCCCCGCCGCCGCACCGCCGCCCGCTCGGCAGCCGAACGCTTCCCCTGGTCAGCCACCGTCGCAGGGATGCTCGCCCTCTACGCCGACTACGATTCCCCCGCCCGCACAGCCTGACCCGCGATACCTGGACAGGGCACGAATCCCACTGTCCGCGTGGCGAGTTGGAAGCTGCTCACCGTTTGTATAATCCGCACACCGTGTATACCGGGTGTGCAGGTTACGCAAAAGGTGAGCGATTCATCGAGTGCAGCAGGGACGTCCCCGAGACCGCTACAAGACACCCTCGTGCACAGGTTGCTTCGGTGTTGACGGCAGGGTCTGGTCGAGTTCGTCGTGCAAGGTTGGGGAATTGGCGAGGAGGGCGATGCCGGTGATTACCAGGGCTGCCGCGAGGGCCAGTAGGGCCGGGTGCGGGTGGACGGTTACCGCGAACAAGGTGAGGCCGGCGGTGTAGCTGAGGACCGGGTCGGTGATGGTCATGGCGGTGAGGGCGGTGGGGAGGGAGCCGCGGGCGTACGCCTCCTGGGTGAGGAGGCCGCCGAGCACGGTGGATATCGGGATGCCGAGCAGCGCCCAGCTCAGGGTGGGCAGCGCCGACGTCGCGACGACCACCAGCACCGCGGTGGTCGAGAAGCAGCAACCCGCCGCCACCGCGACCAGCGCCGAACGCAGCTGGGGCGAGTGGGTCAGTCGTGAGACGGCGATCAGGGTGATGATCGCGGCGACGACTCCCGCGCCGACACCGGGCAGCAGTTGCGCTCGCACGTCCGCGTGACCGGCTGCGCCCTGACCGACAAGCAGGATTAGGCCGCCACACACGAAAACCGTCCCCGCCCAATCCCGCCCGAGCAGCGAACGCTTGCGCCGCGCCGCCGCGAACGGCAACGCGAACAGCAACTGCACCACGAGCAGCGCCTGCACCACCGCGATCGCCCCCAACCGCAACGCGACGGCATGCACGGCGAACCCGGCAACATTGGCACCCTGCCCGGCCAACCAGCGCCGGTCGGTGATCAGCCGACGAGCGATACCCGCGATCACCAGGAACCGACTGTGCCCCGCTTCCGTCGCGGCCTGCCGCGCCGCCCCCTGCTGCAGCGCCGCCGAGACGGCGAACAAGAGCGCGGCGAACAGCGCGAGGGAGATCGTCCCCACCGCGAGCGCGTCCACGGGCGCGCTGCCAAGCATGTCGGCGGCATCCGGCATACCGCCCATGCTCGCGGGCCGGGATGAACACCGGATGGCATCCGCCCGGCAGCTCGGCAACAGCTCGGCAGGTCACTCTGCTCAGGACGCCGATGGTCGCCGATGACCCATGCCAATCACCAAGCCAATGGCCACCGCCGTCCAGGCTCGATCACCGCTGCCGCCGAGTCCGGGCAACCAGGTCACAGCCGACGACCGCACCGAGGGCAACAGCTCGGCAGGTCACCCGACCGCGGACGCCGATGACGGGTGCCGATCACCAACCGAACGGCCACCACCGGCCAAGCTCGATCACCGCTGCCGCCGAGTCCGGGCAACCAGGTCACAGCCGACGACCGCACCGAGGGCAACAGCTCGGGTCGGGTCGGCACGGCCGCACCACGTGGACACCCCACCCCGGTTCCGGGGGCTGGACGGTGGTCCGGGCACACTCGATAGTCCTATGGTGAGCGAACGAAACGTCCTGCTGCGGGTCCTGTGTGGGCTGCTGCTTTTGCTGGCTGTTGCCACGCCGGTGAGTGCGGCGGCGGCGCCGCCGCTCGGTGTGCCGTTTCAGTGGAAGCAGGCGTTCATCGACGCACCGGATGGCACTCGCTTGCACGCGGACATTCTGCGACCAGATGGTGTCGCCGATGACGTGCGCACGCCGGTGATTCTCACCGTCAGTCCGTACCGCGCGCACCTGGCTTATCTGAGTGAGCCACGGCTGGCCGGTGGTCCGTCTACCGACAACTTGCAGGCGGACATGTTCCTGCGGGCGGGATACACCTACGTCATCGTCGATCTGCGCGGGTTCGGCGGGTCGTCCGGCTGTCCTGATTTCGGCGGGCCGGGCGAACGGTCCGATGTCACCACCGCCGTGGAATGGGCCGCGAGCCAGCCTTGGTCCACCGGGAAAGTGGGCATGTTCGGTGTCTCCTATGAGGCGTGGACCGGGTTGATGGGGCTGGCGGGCAAGCCGAAGGGGTTGGCGGCGGTAGCGTCGTTCGAACCGGTGGTGGATCCGTACTCGTATCTGTATATGCAGGGAGTCTCCTGGAAGTTCTCAGGGAAGCCGATCACCGAGAATGGTGTGCGCCCAGCTGATTTCGCGGGGATGGAGCATTTGCTGATCGCGTCGACTCCGGGCCGGCCGGATGATTCGCCCGAATATCAGGCCGACGCGGCGCAATTGCCGTGGCAGTGCTATCAGCGGTATCTGGCCGACATGACCAACCATGACGGTAATTCGCCCTTCTGGCGCGACCGTGACCTCATTCCCCGGTTGCGCGGCAACACGATTCCGCTGTTCCTCGGCCAGGGCTTCGTCGACTACAACACCCGCCCCTACCGGGTGTTCGACCTGTGGAACGGTCTCGGCCCCGGCGAGCACAAGGCCTGGTTCGGTCAGTGGGGTCACCGCACCTGCCACGACAAGTGCGACACACCGAATTTCGACACCGAGCTGCTCGCCTTCTTCGACAAGCATGTCGCGGGCCGCGACGTGCAGGTACCGGGACCACGAATCACGGTGGGCCAGTTCGACGGTCGCTGGCGCGCCGAAACCGCTTGGCCGCCTGCCGATGCCGCCCGGATGCCGGTCGAGTTGCGTCCCGGCGGCTACACCGATCGCGGACTGCTGCCCGGTCCGGATCGCGAATTCTGGTCCGTCTCCGAACCTTTGGCCCAGGACCAACAGCTGTCCGGCCTGCCGTCGGTGTCGCTGCACGTGAGTGGACCCACCAATGCGACGGTCGCCGTTGAGCTTTACGACATCGGGCCCGACCAACTGGCCACCGTCATCACCCGCGGCATCGCGCCCATCACCGGAGACACCGCCGAAGTCCGCCTGCTCGCCCAGGATTGGCCGATCCCGGCGGGCCACCGGATCGGTGTGCGCATCACCGACGTCGTCGACGACGTGTGGTCGCACTCCCCCGCCTTCGCCCCGGTCACCGTGACCGAGGCTCACCTCGAACTCCCGATGCTGACCGCGCCGCGCACTCCCGACCTGCCGGGCGGGGTCACCGAGGGCATCGTGAAGTGGCGAAACGAGAAGACCATACCGGTGAGCCCCGGCATGCTGAACAATGCAGTGGTGTCCATGAATTTGCCGAACCGTACCGGTGATCGATGACGGACCCCGTCGACGACCGCACCGCCGAGCGCCTTGCCGTCGCATTGCGCTGCGCGACGGTGTCCACAGACGATCGGGACGAGGTCGACGATCAGGCCTTCGATCAACTCTCCGCACACCTCGAGCAATCCTTCCCGCTGGTGCACGCCGAGCTGGCGCTGGAGCGATTCGGCCACAGCAGGCTCTACCGGTGGCAAGGCATCGAGCCGGCAGGCGTCTGCGCGATCCTGCTCGGACATCAGGATGTGGTGCCGGTCGACGACCCGCATCGCTGGACCCAGCCACCGTTCGCGGGTGTGGTCGACGACGAATTCATTTGGGGCCGTGGCGCGATCGACGACAAGAGCCGGGTGGTGGCGATCCTGGAGGCCGTCGAATCGGCGCTCGCCGACGGAATTCGCCCGCAGCGCACCATCTTTCTCGCCTTCGGGCACGACGAGGAGGTGTTCGGCGACGCCGGTGCGATGCGCATGGCGGAGCGCCTTCGCGAACTCGGCGTGCACGCCGACCTGCTGCTCGATGAGGGCGGCATGATCACCGAGGGCGTCGCCGACGGTGTCGACCAGCCGGTCGCCAACATCATGCTCGGCGAAAAGGGTTATGCGACAGTGCAACTGTCGGTCACCGAGGTGGGCGGCCATTCGTCCATGCCTGGCAAGCAGACCGCGGTCGGCCGGCTCGCCCGCGCGGTGAGCCGCATCCAGGATCATCCGATGCCACTGCGGATGACTCCGGTGACGGCGGACATGCTGGCCCGGTTGCGCCAGGCGATGCCCGCGTCGCGCCGCCACCTGCTCGGCGTGGCCGGCATCGCCGCGCCGCTGATCACCCGGGTGATGGCGATGCGGCCGCAGACCGAGGCGATGGTGCGCACGACCACAGCCCCCACGGTGATCCGCGGCGGCGTGAAGACCAACGTGCTCCCGCAGCATGCCGAGGCCTTCGTCAATTTCCGCATCCTGCCCGGTGATTCGGTCCGGTCGGTGCTGGCACACTGCCGGAAGGTGGTGCGCGACAACGGCGTGCACATCGAGGCCGAAGGGATGGCGTCCGAACCAACGGTGAACATCCAACCCGGCCCCGAGTTCGAGCTGATCGCGGATATCGCCAGGGCGATGGTGCCTGGCACCCTCGTCACCACCGGCATCGTCCCCGGCGCCACCGACTCGCGGCACTATCACGACCTCGCGCGCACCCGCTGCAACTTCGCCCCGATCGTGCTCGGCGAACGCGATCTGGCCTCGATCCACGGAACCGACGAGCGACTGTCCCGTCTCAACTACGCTCGACTCATCGAGTTCAACCGCAGGCTGATCGCGCAGTTCGCGCAGTCGCCGAACACCGCGCCGCAGACGTCAGGAGCCGATGCATGACCGCCGAGCCCGAGGCGACCGGAAATTCCGAGCCGCAGGCACCTGACACCTCGCCGAGCAGCACCGCAGAAGGCACCGACGCCGAACCGGCCAGCACCACAACGGCCACCGACACCAAGCCGGGCAGCACCGCAGAAGGCACCGACGCCGAGCCAGGCAGCGCCACAGCAAGTACCGACGCCGAACCTAGCAGCGTCATAGCGGACACCAGGCCCAGCGGCGACGCCCAACCACAGCCCAGTGACAGCCAGCCGCAATCGAGCGACGGCACGCAGCCGCAGCCCAGCGATGACGCCCAGCTTCAAACGAGCGACGACGCCCAGCCGCAGCCCAGCGCCGCGCCTCCGGCAGACACCGTCGAATCAGCGACCGGCAGTGATGCGGCCGTCCCGCAGATCCACACCGAAACCGGCCGGTTCGACGGCACCGGTAGCGGAATCGCCTGGCGCGCATGGCTTCCCGACTCCCCTGCGCGCGCCGTGATCGTCCTCGTGCATGGCGTAGCCGAACATTCCGGCCGCTACGTCCATGTCGGCCAGCGCCTTGCCGCCGCCGATTTCGCCGTCTACGCCCTCGATCACATCGGCCACGGCAAATCCGCGGGCAGCAAGGCCAATATCGAGTCGATGGACGGTGCCGCCGACAATGTGGCCGCCATGCTCGACATCGCGACCCGTGAACATCCCGGCGTGCCCCGCTTCCTCATCGGCCATTCGATGGGCAGCCTCATCGTGCTGCACTTGGCCACCCGCGCACCGGTCGACGTCACCGGAATCGTGCTCTCCGCACCGCCGCTCGACATCTCCGCGGGCAACGCCGTGCAACGCGCGCTCGCCCCGGTTCTCACCAGGCTCACCCCGAATCTCGGTGTCCTGCAACTGGATTCATCACAGATCAGCCGCGACCCCGCAGTCAGGCGCGCCTACGACAACGACCCACTGGTGTACCGAGGCAAGCTCCCGGCCCGCACCACCACCGAGATCCTCAACACCACAGTCCTGGTGAAGGGCCGCCTGGCCGAGCTCACCGTCCCGCTGCTGGTGCTGCACGGCACCGCCGACGCAGTGGCCGCTCCGTCGAGCACCGACCTCATCGAGCAGGGCGCGGGCTCGACGGACCTGACCGCGATCCGCTACGAGGGCCTCTACCACGAGATCTTCAACGAACCCGAGCAGGACAAGGTGCTCGGTGACGTCGTGGACTGGCTGGAAACACACGTTACCGGCAATTAAGATTCGGGGATGGGAACCACCGGATCCGTCGCGTTCATCCGCGCCAGCTGGCACAGCGCCATCGTCGGCAAGGCCTACGAGGGCTTCACCGCCGAGTACGCCGGTCTCGGCTACGACCCGGCCACGGTCGAGGTCTTCGATGTGCCGGGTGCGTTCGAGATCCCGCTGCACGCGCAGCGCCTCGCCCGCTCGGGCAGGTACGCGGCGGTGGTCGCGGCGGCCCTGGTCGTGGACGGCGGCATCTACCGGCACGATTTTGTCGCGTCCGCGGTGATCGACAGCCTGATGCGGGTGCAGCTGGACACCGACGTCCCGGTGTTCTCGGTCGTGCTCACCCCGCACCACTTCCACGAGCACAGCGAGCACGTCTCGTATTTCACCGAGCACTTCGTGACCAAGGGAGCCGAGGCCGCCCGCGCGCTGGCGACGACGCTCACCTCCCTGCGGTCGTTGCCGGTGTAGCGGTTGCTTGTAGCGAGACAGGCAGACCTGCTCGCCCTCCAGCACGCCGGTGCGGAACGCCTCCACGCGCTGGTAGCCGCTCGGCACCACCTTGCCGTTCACGTCGCCGGCGGCCAGGCCGTCGCTGAGCAGTTCGGAGACCGCCTCGTCGAGGTCACCAGCCGACAGGCGCGGGTCGCTGCGCGGCTCGCTCAGCTTGGTCGTCACCACGCCGGACAGGCAGGCGGTGCGCAGCCCCGCGGTCTCCGCGCCGGTCAGGCCGAGCTTGCGATCGTTCTGCACCGCAAGGACATACCGCGACACGAAGATGATGAACGCGTTGTAATCGCCGTTCACCGCCGCCGAGAGCGGATCCTCCTCGCCCTTGGCCGGTGCGCCGCGCTTGGCCAGTGCACGCACGTCGGTACCGATCTTGTTCGTGCTGGGACAGTATGAAACCGGTTCGGTAGCAGCGATATTCGAGCAGTTCTTCGGGACGCCCGCGTAGTCGAACTGCGGCTTCCTGCTGGTCGGGAAGATGGTGGTGAGCGCCCGGCTCACGCTGTTCAACGACTCGGCGGTCACCGGAAGCTGCTCGAACTCCGCACCCGGCTCGAACGACACCGGTAGCGTGCCGCGACGTTGCGCGATCTGCTGCGTGGTGATCGACTTGCAACCTTGCGCACCGTCCGAATGACCGATCTGCACCGCGGTCACCCGCTCGAACGCCGAACCGTGCGCGTTCTTCGAATCGCTCGGATCCTGGTCGCGAATGGCCACCGTGGCGCCGAGGACCGCGTCGAGCCGGTAGTCGCCGCGCACCCGCGCGCGCATCACCAACGGTCGAAAGACCTACGCGCGCTGACCCGTACCGCACCGTGCCTGCGAGATCAATTCAACCGCACCCTGGCGATCAACGCGCGGTGATCGGAACCAGGAACACTCAGCGTGCGCACCTCCTGCGCGGTCGCATCGGCGAGCAGGATGTGGTCGATGCCGATGATCGGCCCCCAGGAGCGATCGTTGGGGAACGTCGGCAGTAAGCCGGCGCCCACCTGGTCGGCCGCCGACTCGAAGCGGCCGTGCAGCAGTTCGCGATAGGCCGCGTGATCGCGGGTCGCGTTGAAGTCGGCACCGACGATCGCCGGACCCGGTTGCGCGTCAAGGATTTCGCGAATCCTGGGCATCTCTACGAGCCAGTCGGAAAAGTTGAACGGGGGCGGGATCGGATGGAAGGCGAACACCGTGATCGGCCCGCGCGCAGGGTGATCCATGATCGCGGACACCTGATTCAGCACGAAGCCGTCATATTTCTTGGTGTCTCGCAACGGATATCGGCTGTAGATGCCGGTGCCGCCACCACCGTCGGCGGTCGGCTGGAGGTAGGAGTACGGCAGCTGCTCGCCGAGTTGCGCGGCGGCCAGCCGATCGACCGCGCTCTTGGTCAGTTCGTCCACGGTGAGCACGTCGATCCGGTTGTCCCGCACCGCCCGCACCACCGCGTCGACATCGGCCTGCCCGAACAGCAGGTTCGACTGCATCACCATCACCTCGGGACCACTGGCCGCCCGGCTCTCCGGGACGAACGTGGGCACCAGGGTCCACAGCACGACACCCACCAGGACCCCGGCCACGCCCGCGCTGCGCCAGCCACGCGCGGCCAGGAAGATCACCAACCCGACCAGCGCACCGACCATCAGGTACGACGCCCCCGACTGCAACAGGACCAGTGGCCGCTGCTGCCAAGCTCCGAAATGCAGTACGACTCCGGCGACTCCCGCCGCCAGCGCGCACCATCCCACCCCGAGCACTACTCGCTTCAACCATTTCGGCATGCCCCGACCCTAGGTGGCGGATGTGGAGATGCTGTGCGCCGACCGTGGAGTTCTCGGGCGACTGCGGCGATCGGCAGGCTGCGCCCACGCCGACAACGTTGCCGGACCGAGACGGCCCCCTACAAGACGCCGTCGTTCCTGAAGTCCGCCGCCTAGAATGCACCGCAGGCATCGGAGGAGGGCCGGATGTATGTCGAAGAGTTTCGCGTGGCCGCACCGCTTACCGCCGACAGCGCCGAAGAACTTCTGCTGGCGATGATCGGGTATACCTCGCGGATCACGGTCAGCGGCAATGGACGCAGTGTGCATGCGCCCCTACTCCCGACCTGCTTGGACGTGCTGCGACTGCGGGCGGGCAGCGTCGTGACGGTGACCGTCGAGCACGGGCACCGTCCCGAAATCGACGAAGACCGTCTAGCGCTTCGCGAGTTCGTCGACCGCTTCCAGGCACTCACCGGTGGGCAAATCCCCTAGCGCACAGGCACATCCCTCGTCCCCACGGCGGACAGCTGTCCGTGGGGTGCCTGTGCGCCAGGGAAATCAGGGCCCGGTCATCAGATCGATCAGTGCCGCGGTCTCGGTGATCAACGATCCGCCCGCGAATTCCAAAGTGGCGTGCGACCTTTGCGCGGCCAGCGGATGTCCCGCACCGCACGCGTCGGTGACCATGATCGGCAGGTACCCGAGGTCGAGGCTGTGCCGGACCGTGGGTTCGATCCCGACCTCCATGGCGATGCCCGCGATCGCGTAGGAGTCGATGCCGCAGTCGCGCAACGCGATATCCAGGGGCGTCGCCGCGAAGGCCGACATGGTGATCTTGTCGAAGACGACCTCGTCCGAGTTGGGAGTCAGTTCCGGTACGAGCTGGTATTGCGGCGATCCCTGCGGAAAGCTGGCGTGCAATTCGTCCAGATCGTCCACCCGTTGCCATTGCATGGCGGTACGCAGTTGCGAAACGCCGGAGGCAGCGATCGGCAGCGACACGTGCCGGGTGTAGAAGACACGAAACCCGTTGGCCCGAGCGGCATCTCGCAACCGCACGCAGGCTCGCACGATCCTGTCGCCGTCGGGAACCTGACCGACGATGCCGACCTGCATGTCGTAGATCAGTACCGCCATCCGGGTGGGATCGCACGCGTCCGCGACGGTTTGCGGAATGCGGAGACCGAAGGCGTTTCGCATGGCCGCGCCCTCACTTGGTCCGGTCGTAGGGCTCGGCGACGTCGACCTTCGGGTCCATCAACGCCTCCAGCGGCAGCGGGGCCTGCACCGGGACGTAGGTCCACTCCAGATAACCGGCCTTGGTGAGTGGGAAGTCGGCGACGTACCGCTGCGCCTCTTCGACGCTGTCCACCTCGAACACGATCACCACGCCCGGCTCATCGGCGCGCGCGTAGTTCTCCCGCACGATGCCCGCCTTCCACAGCCGCCACACATTGGCGACCTCCTCGGGCAGGTACGGGTTGATGGTTTCCAAGGTCACGCCGGGCTTGAAACGGTCGAAAACAATGACCTTCATAGGGATTCGGGCTCCATGTCTGCAGTAGGGAGTAAGTACTCCCGTTCATGGAATCGCGATGATTACAGTGTTACAAGAACGCACTTTTTAGTGAGTACCCGGAGGCGAGCGATGGTCGAGAAGCGCTACCACTGCGCGGTGGAGGTGACCGTCGACCTCATCGGCGGCAAGTGGAAGCCGGTAATCCTCGCCCACCTCAAAGAGGGCGTGCGCCGTTACGGCGAGCTGCGCAGGCTGATGCCGACGACCAGCGAGAAGATGCTCGTTCAGCAGTTACGTGAACTGGCAGCCGACGGACTGGTCCGCCGCACCGTCTTCGACACCATGCCACCACAGGTCGAATACGACCTCACCGACGAAGGCTGGAGCCTCGTCCCAGCCCTCACCGCCCTCTACGAGTGGGGCGAAAAACGCGCCGAGCGAACAGGTCTACTCATCGACCCCGCCCCGTCGATCGCGAACCAGCCCCAATAGGCGCGGCGACCGCCCTACTGGCCGAAGACGCGCTCCACCACCGCTTTCGCGCGACGGGTCACGCGCATGTAGTGGTCGAGGAACTCGCTGCCGTCATCGTTGGGCCAGCCTGCCACCCGGGCGACCGCGGACAGCAAGCGGCCAGGTCCGGGTAGCTGGTCGGCGGGTTTGCCGCGCACCAAAACCAGTGCGTTGCGGGCCTTGGTCGCGGTGAGCCACGCGTCACGGAGCAGCGCGACATCGGACGCGTCGAGCAGCTTGGTCTCCTCGATGACGTTGAGCGACTCCAACGTTGACGTGTTGTGCAGGCCGAGCACATCGTGGGCGTAACGCAGCTGCATCAGCTGAACGGTCCACTCGATATCGGCGAGGCCGCCGCGGCCAAGCTTGGTGTGGGTGGCCGGGTTGGCGTTGCGGGGTAGTCGTTCGGCGTCGATGCGGGCCTTGATCCGGCGGATCTCGCGCACCGCTTCGGTCGACACCCCGCCCTCCGGGTAGCGCACCTTGTCGATGACGTGCAGGAAGCGCACGCCGAGCCGCTGGTCGCCCGCGACCTGATGGGCCCGCAGCAACGCCTGCACCTCCCACGACTGCGCCCACTGCTGGTAGTAGGCGTCGTAGGCGGCCAGCGTGCGGACCAGCGCGCCGTTGCGTCCCTCGGGCCGCAGCCCGGCGTCCACCAGCAGCGGCGGGTCGGTGCTCGGTGCGCCGAGCAGCTTCTGCACCTTGTCGGCGACACTGATCGCCCACTTCACGGCCTTGGTCTCGTCCTCGCCGGGGCGGGGATCGCAGACGAACAGCACGTCGGCGTCGGATCCGTAGCCGAGTTCCTTGCCGCCGAGCCTGCCCATGCCGATCACCGCGAAGTCGGCGGGCGCGGGCGCGCCCAGCTCCGCCTCGCTGGCCCGAATCACCGCCGCGAGTGAGGCTTCCAGCACCGCGACCCACACCGAGGACAGCGCACGGCAGACCTGTTTGACGTCGAGCATGCCGAGCAGATCGGCCGACGCGACGCGGGCCAGCTCGTGCCTACGCAGCGAACGCGCCGCGCCCACCGCACGTTTCGGGTCGTTGTAGCGGGCAGCGGCCGTCATGATGCCGCGTGCGACATCTTCGGGCTGCGGGCTGAGCAGCAACGGACCGCCCGGCCCGTCGGCGTACATGCGGATGGTGTCGGGCGCGTTGATCAGCAGATCGGGCAGGTACTCCGAGGAGCCGAGCACGATCATCAGCCGCTGCGCGATGGCGCCCTCGTCGCGCAGTTCGCGCAGGAACCAGGTCTGGTCGCCGAGCCCCTCCGACACCCGCCGGTAGGCGAGCAGGCCCGCGTCGGGATTCGGTGTCTCGCCGAGCCATTCGAGCAGGGTCGGCAGCAGCAGCGCCTGGATCCGGCCCTTGCGCGACACCCCGCTGGTGAGCGCTTTGAGGTGCCCGAGCGCGTGTTCGGGCGCCTGGTAGCCGAGCGCGGCCAACTGCCGGATCGCCGCATCGGGGCTGAGCCGCAGCGCCTCGGGTTCCAGCTTGACCACCGATTCGAGCAGCGGGCGGTAGAACAGCTTGGCGTGTAATCGCCGCACCCGCACGGCATTCCGGCGGATCTCGGCGGCCAGCACGCCGACGGCGTCCTGCCTGCCGTCCGGCCGGATGTGTGCGGCGCGGGCCAGCCAGCGCATGCCCTCCTCATCGTCGGAGGCGGGCAAGGTGTGCGTGCGCCGCAGGCGCTGCAGTTGCAGGCGGTGTTCGAGTAGTCGCAGAAACTCGTACGACGCAGTGAGATTCGCGGCGTCGTCGCGGCCGATATAGCCACCGGCGGCCAACGCCGTGAGCGCTTCGACGGTGCCCTGCACGTGCAGCGCCTCGTCCACCCGGCCGTGCACCAATTGCAGGAGCTGGACGGCGAATTCGACGTCGCGCAGGCTGCCGTGCCCCAATTTCAGCTCGCGCTCCCGCATGTCGGCGGGCACCAGGTCTTCCACCCGGCGCCGCATCGCCTGTACATCGGCGACGAAGTCGGGGCGCTCGGAGGCGGTCCACACCATCGGCATCAGCGCGTCTTTGTACTGCTGGCCGAGCTCGAGGTCGCCGGTCATCGGCCGGTTCTTCAGCAGCGCCTGGAACTCCCAGGTCCGCGCCCACCGCTTGTAATAGGCGACATGGGAATCCAGCGTGCGCACCAGCGCGCCCGCCTTGCCCTCCGGCCGCAGCGCCGCGTCGACCTCGAAGTAGGCCGCGCTGGCAACGCTCATCATCTCGGCCGCGAGCCGGGTCGCGGTGGCGTCGGCAGGTTCCGCGACGAACACCACGTCGACATCGCTGACGTAGTTGAGCTCGCACGCACCGCTCTTGCCCATGGCGATCACCGCGAGCCGCACCGGCACCGGGCCGTCCTTGCACACCCGAGCCACCGCCACCGACAGTGCCGCGGTGAGCGCGGCATCGGCCAGCGCGGTCAGATGACGGCCGACCACCTGGTACGCCAGTACCGGTTCATTCTCGACGGTGGCCGCGAGGTCGAGCGCCGCGAGCAGCAGCAGCTGATCGCGATACCGCTTGCGCAACAGCGCGACCACCTCGGGTCCGGATTCACCAGCCCGGAACAGAAGTTCACCCGTCGCCTGACCACCACCCCCCGTGGAGTCTCGTGGCGACGCTGTGTTCGACGCGTTAGGCCCCTCCTCCGGCACCGCGTGCACCGCGTCCAGCAAATCGGCGATCAATTCGTCGCGGCTCGGCAGCTCCTTGCGGCGCAAGATCTGCCAGGCCGACGGGTCGACGACGAGATGGTCGGCGAACGCGCTGGACGAGCCGAGCAACGCGAACAGCCTGCCGCGCAACGCCGTTTCCGCACGGATCGCCGAATCCAGTGCGGCCCAATCGTTTTCCATCCGCTCGCGCAATTTGACCAGCGTATTCAACGCCAGGTCGGCGTCGGGCGCGCGCGACAGCGCCCACAACACGGGGATACTTTCGACGTTGTCCCAGCCCAATTCGTGCAGCGAGGCGGCGGCGGAGGGCTCGAGCAGACCGAGCCGACCGACGCCGGGGACCGCGGAGCGGGCAGTCGGAGGCCGGACCATAGGTCTCAAATTACATGGTCGCGGCTAACGACCAGCCCGTCCCTGGACATACATTCGGTTGCGGAACGGCGGCGCTCGCTACAGACCGAGATATTCCTTGAGCTCGTACGGCGTCACCTGGCTGCGGTAGTCGGCCCACTCCCGGCGCTTGTTGCGCAGGAAGAAGTCGAACACGTGCTCACCGAGGGTCTCGGCGACCAGTTCGGACCGCTCCATCGCCTGCAGCGCCTCGTCCAGCGTGCCGGGCAGTTCACGGAAGCCCATCGCGCGCCGCTCGGCGACGGTCAGCGACCACACGTCGTCCTCGGCCTCCGGCGGCAGTGTGTAACCCTTCTCGATGCCGCGCAGACCGGCCGCGAGCAGCACGGCGAAGGTCAGGTACGGGTTGCAGGCCGAGTCTGGGCTGCGGATCTCGACGCGACGCGAGGAGGACTTGTTCGGCGTGTACATCGGCACCCGCACCAGCGCGGACCGGTTCGACCGGCCCCACGAGGCCGCGGTCGGCGCCTCGCCGCCGTGGATGAGCCGCTTGTAGGAGTTCACCCACTGATTGGTGATCGCGCTGATCTCCGGCGCGTGCTCCAGGATGCCCGCGATGAACGCCCGCGCGGTGCCGGACAGGTTGATCGGGTCGTCCGGATCGTGGAAGGCGTTCGCCTCGCCCTCGAACAGGCTCATGTGCGTGTGCATCGCCGAGCCCGGGTACTGCGCGAACGGCTTGGGCATGAACGTCGCGCGCACGCCCTCGTCGATGCCGACTTCCTTGATCAGGTAGCGGAAGGTCATCACGTTGTCGGCCATGGACAGCGCGTCGGCGTAGCGCAGGTCGATCTCCTGCTGACCGGGCGCGCCCTCGTGGTGGCTGAACTCGACCGAGATGCCCATCGACTCCAGCGCGTCGATCGCGTGCCTGCGGAAGTTGGGCGCCGAGTCGTGCACGGCCTGGTCGAAGAAGCCGCCGGAATCGGCCGGGATCGGCTGCGAGCCGTCCACCGGGCCGTTTTCCAGCAGGAAGAACTCGATCTCGGGATGCACGTAGCAGCTGAAGCCGACGTCGGCGGCCTTGTTCAGCTGGCGGCGCAGCACGTGGCGCGGGTCGGCCCAGGACGGCGAGCCGTCGGGCATGGTGATGTCGCAGAACATCCGCGCGGAGTGCTGGTGGCCCTTGCTCGTCGCCCACGGCAGGACCTGGAAGGTGGACGGATCCGGGCGGGCGACCATGTCGGCCTCCGACACCCGGGCAAAGCCCTCGATGGCGGAGCCGTCGAAGCCGATGCCCTCCTCGAAAGCGCCCTCCAGCTCGGCGGGAGCGATGGCGACGGACTTGAGGTAACCCAGCACGTCGGTGAACCAGAGCCGCACGAAGCGGATATCCCGCTCTTCGAGCGTCCGCAGCACGAATTCCTTCTGGCGATCCATGTCCGCGAGAGTAAGCACCCGGCGTTAAATCCGTGTTACATACACGCTGAGTGTGCTGTCCTTGTTGTGCGAAATGACATCAGCGCCGGTCCGCTCAGCAGGTGAGCCCCGGCGCCGGGTCGGTCAGGTCGACCAGATAGTCGATGACCGCGTTGTCCACGCACGACGATCCACCCGAGAGCGCGACCGTGTGCCTGTTGCCCTTGTAGGTCAGCAGCGAGGCACCCAGCTGAGCGGCCAGGTCGACGCCCGCCTGGTACGGCGTCGCCGGATCCTCGGTGGTCGACACGACCACCGTCTTCGGCAACCCGGTCACCGTGATCCGGTGCGGCTCACTGGTATTCGGCACCGGCCAGACCGTGCACTGGTCCAGCGGGGCCGCGCCGGTGCCGCGACCGTCGTCGAGGAACGGCGCCGCCTTGCGGTATTCGATGTCCTGCTTGGCGGTGACGTCGCGGTCGCTGATGCGCGGGTCGTCCACGCAGCGAATGGCGGTGAACGCGTCGGAGGTGTTGTTGTAGGTGCCGTCGTCGCGGCGGCCGTCGTACAGGTCGGCCAGTTGCAGCAGGGTGTCACCGCGGCCGTCGCGCAGTTCGGACAGGCCGAGGGTGAGTACCGGCCACAGATCGTTGGTATAGAGGGCTTGGCGTACGCCGGTGAGCGCGTCACCGTAGTTGAGGCCGCGCGGGTCGGTGGTCGGTACGGTCTTGTCCCACAACGGATTCACCAGCGCGCGGAAGCGCTGCACCGCCTGCGTCTTGTCGGTGCCGAGCGGGCAGTCCGCCTTGCCCGCGCAGTCCGCGGCATAGGCGTCGAACACCTTCTGGAAGCCCGCCGCCTGCCGCAGCGACTCCTGCACCGGATCCTGGGCGGAGTCGACGGCACCGTCCAGGACGAGGGCGCGCACGTGGTCCGGGAACTTCTCGGCGTAGGCCGAACCGATCTTGGTGCCGTAGGAGTAGCCCAGGTAGCTGAGCTTCGCGTCGCCGAGCGCCGCGCGCAGCACGTCCATGTCCTGCACCACCTCGCGGGTGCCGACTCGGCTGAGGAAATCCTTGCCGGTGTGCTCGGTACAGCGATCCGCGTACTGCCGATTCTCGTTTTCCGCCGCGGCGATGCCCTCGGGCGTGTTGTCCTTCTGCGGTTCGGCCCGCTCGGCGTCCTGCTCCTGCGCGGTCTCGCACACGATGGCCGGAGTCGAGGAGCCGACACCGCGCGGGTCGAAGCCGACCCGATCGAAGCGCTCGGCCAGCGGCGTCTTATTGCCCAGCGCCGACATCGTCAGGCCCGACTCCCCCGGCCCACCCGGATTCATCAGCAGCGAACCGATCTTCTTACCGGACGCCTTGATCCGCGAGACAGCGATCTGCGCGGTCGGCCCGTCCGGCGCGGCATAGTCGACCGGCACCGTGATCCGCGCACACTGCGCGCTCGGCGCGAACCGATCGTCCTGCGACCCGAACCCGCTACACGCCCCCCACTGAACAGTCTGCGTATAGAACTTCGCCAACTCAGCCGGCGCCGCGGGCATCGGCCCCGTCGGATGCCCGTCGACCGTGCACCCCGCCGCGACCAACGCCAGCACCGCCACCACCAGCGCCCCGCGCCCACTCCGAACCAAACCCATCCACAGATACTGACAGCTCCACTGCTCGCCGGAGACAACGCACCGGCCAGAAGCCCTAGCTCCCGCCCACTTGACGTAGCGAACGTGCTCCTGACGCACGTTGCGGGATGCGTCAAGAGCACGAACCGTGCGTCAAGTGCGGCTGGGATGGGGTGTGAGGAATCGCATCGTGGGAAGGGGTTCGTTTGGGCTGGTGGGGGGTGGCAGACTGGGGTTTGTCAGATGAACCCGGGGACCCGGATGGGCCCCGAGGAGACAGCAGACGAAAGGGACGAAGATGTCCGTATCCGATTCGGAAACCCCTGCCTACGGTGCGGCACCCAGCCAGCCCAAGAAGGCTATGCGCAAGACCCGGGTGCAGCACCTGCAGCAGATGAAGGCCGACGGCCAGCGCTGGGCCATGCTCACCGCGTACGACTATTCCTCGGCCCGGATATTCGAGGAAGCGGGCATCCCGGTGCTGTTGGTCGGCGACTCGGCCGCCAACGTGGTCTACGGCTATGACACCACCGTGCCGATCACCGTGGACGAGCTGCTCCCGCTGGTCCGCGGCGTGGTGCGCGGCGCACCGCACGCGCTGGTGGTGGCCGACCTGCCGTTCGGCACCTACGAGTCCTCCGCGCAGCAGGCACTGGCCACCGCGACCCGGTTCATGAAGGAGGGCCAGGCGCAGGCGGTGAAGTTCGAGGGCGGTGAGCGGGTCGCCGAGCAGATCGCGCTGATCACCGCCGCGGGCATTCCGGTGATGGCGCACATCGGGTTCACGCCGCAGAGCGTCAACACCCTCGGCGGGTTCCGCGTGCAGGGTCGCGGCGACGGCGCCGAGCAGCTCATCGCCGACGCCATCGCGGTCCAGGAGGCCGGTGCGTTCGCCGTGGTCATGGAGATGGTGCCGGCCGAGCTGGCCGCGCAGGCCACCCGCAAGCTGACCATCCCCACCATCGGCATCGGCGCCGGCGTGGAAACCGATGCGCAGGTGCTGGTCTGGCAGGACATGGCCGGATACACCAGCGGCAAGACCGCCAAGTTCGTCAAGCGGTTCGGCAATGTCGGTGATGAACTGCGCACCGCCGCGGCGGCCTACGCTGATGAGGTAGCCCGGGGCACCTACCCCGGGCCCGAACACAGCTTTTAGATCGACGCCATGGAGTAACGATGACCGGCCGAGCAGTGCACGCCCCCGCCGCACTGCTCGGCCAGCCGGACGAACCGTTACTCGATTGGGCGGCGAGCGCGCTCAAGGCGCAAGAGATCGAAGTCACCGGCACACCGACGATCACCCGCCGTCGCGCCTGGTCGCTGACCGCCCGTATCCCGACCGAAACCGGCCCGGTGTGGGCGAAGGCCAACGCCCGCGCGTTCGCCCACGAGGGACCGCTGATCCAGCTGCTCGCCCGCCTTCGTCCCGGTAGCGTGCTGGAACCCCTTGCGGTGCAAGAGGAGCACGGCTGGCTGCTGAGCCCGCACGGCGGCGACACCGCGCGCGACACCGACGCCGAATGGTCCGGGCTGCTCCGCTCCTACGCCGGCCTCCAGCAGTCCCTCACCGCGCACATCGACGACCTGATCGCCACCGGCACCCCCTACCTGCCGCCCTCCCGGCTCGGCACGATCTACCGCCACTTCGAGCCGCGCGTCCCCCGCCTCGGCCACCGCGTCGAGGAGGCCGCCGCCGAACTGGCCGAATACGGCAGGCTCACCATCGAACACAACGACGTCCACCCCGGCAACGTCTTCGCGGGCACCGGACGACTGTTCGACTGGGGCGACGCCGTGATCACCCACCCCTTCCTCTCCCATCGCATCCTGCACAACCCGCATCGCGACGCCTACTTCGCGCACTGGGGCCCGATTTCCGCCGCCGAGATCGCCCTCGCCGAACGCCTCGCCCCCTTGATCGCGCTCCACCCCTGGCGCACCATCGACACCTCCATCCCCCGCTTCGCCCGCTGCGTCGAAGCGCTGCTGGACGAACTGCGCGTCGCGTTCCGATAGACACACAGTCCGGGCCGCGGCCGCGAATCAATGGCAGACTCGATGCGGACATTCGCGATAGAAGTTGAGGTACAGATGCCGCACAGCCGTTGGATTTCACGCAGCACGCTGCTGCTGGCGGGCGTTTTCGCCGCCGCAGCACTGACCGCATGCGGAAGCGAGTCGAACCCGGCTCCGACCGGGAGCTCGGGCTCGACAACGGGGTCGGCGACGGCGACCACCAAGCCGGGCGGCACCGCGGGCACGAACAAGCCGGCCCCGCCGGTGATCTCCGATGCCGCCTCCGCCCAGCTCTGCGACATGATCAAGCCCGAGCTGTCGAACTGGCGGGTGCAGGGCCCCACGCTCGGCAAGATCGGCCTCAACGCGCTGGTGCACGAGTGGGCGCTGCGCAACGGCGGCATCAACGGCGCGGTGCTGGCCGACAAGCCGATCGTCGACCGCCTCACCACCAAGAGCTGCCCCGACGTGCACCAGGAGGCGATCCAGGCGCTGGAGCTGCCCGATCTGGCCTCGGGCCTGGCGTTCTGATGGGCGGCACACAGTTGCGGACGCTGTACCCCGAGATCGAGGCCTACGACTCCGGCAAGCTCGACGTCGGCGACGGCCAGTCGATGTACTGGGAGGTCAGCGGTAATCCCGACGGCAAGCCGGTGGTCTTTCTGCACGGCGGCCCCGGCGGCGGCACCTCGCCGGCCCAGCGGCGGTTCTTCGACCCGGCGGCCTACCGGATCGTGCTGCTCGATCAGCGCGGCTGCGGGCGCTCCACGCCGCACCTCGCCGACGACCCGAGCCTGACGACCAACACCACCCAGCATCTGATCGCCGACATCGAGGCGCTGCGAACCCATCTCGGCATCGAACGCTGGCAGGTGTTCGGCGGCTCGTGGGGTTCGACCCTCGCGCTCGCCTACGCCGAGACGTACCCGGATCGGGTGACCGAGCTGGTGCTGCGCGGCATCTTCCTGTTGCGCCGCAAGGAAATCGACTGGTACTACAACGGCGCCGCGGGCTACGTGTATCCCGACGAGTGGGAGAAATACCTCGCGCCGGTGCCGGCGGCCGAGCGCGGCGAAGACCTGGTCGAGGTCTATCACCGGCTGCTGCACTCCGCCGACGAGGAGGTCGCGCTCGCGGCCGCGGTCGCCTGGTCCACCTGGGAGGGCGCGACGAGTTCGCTGCTGCCGCAACCGGATCGGGTCACCGAATCCGCCGATCCGCGGTTCGCGCTCGCCTTCGCGCGGATCGAGAACCACTACTTCCGCAATCACGCCTTCCTCGACGAGGGTCAGCTGCTGCGCGACGCCGACACCATCGCGCACATTCCGACCGTCATCGTGCAGGGCCGCCACGACATCGTCTGCCCCACGGTGAGCGCCTGGGATCTGCACAAGGCGTTGCCCGGTTCGGAGCTGCACATCGTCGAAGACGCCGGACATGCCTCCTTCGAGCCCGGCATCACGCATCATTTGATCGAGGCAACCGATAGATTCGCGAAGGCAGGGTAACCATGACGGCCAGCGCAGGCAAGGCCATCGTCGCGGCGCTCAGCGACAACGTGGACCGACTGCTGGCCGCTGAACCCGAGGTACGCGGGGACGAACCGGATTCGGTCCACCAGATGCGGGTGGCCACCCGCAGGCTGCGCAGCGTGCTGCGGTCCTATCGCGGGCTGTTCGAACGGACACCGGCCAGGACAATGGGCGAGGAGCTCAAGTGGCTGGCCGGTGTGCTCGGCGTCGCGCGCGACGCCGAGGTGCGGGCCGAACGCTTCCAGACGTTGCTGACGAAACATGGTCAGCAGTCCGAGCATTCGAAGACCGACCTCGAATTGGTGACCGCCCGTCTGGTCACCGCCGAGAACGCCAAGTACTCCGTCGCGCACGCGGACGTGCTGCAGGCGTTGGACAGCGTGCGCTACCGCGAGTTGCGCGACGAACTCACCGAGTGGCGCACCGAACCGCCGTTGCGTTCCTCGCGCGCCGCGGTGCCCGCCGCGGATTTCTTCACCGTGGTGCTGGAACGCGACCGTGAGCGCGTGCTGGGGCTGATCGAGCGGGAAACCACCGTCACCCCCGCCGAGCGCGTCGAGCTGCTGCACGATATCCGCAAGAGCGCCAAGCGATTACGGTACTCCTGTGAGGCCGCCGAGACGGTCCTCGGCACCGACGCCAGCGACCTCGGCGGCCGCGCCAAACGACTGCAAACCGTGTTGGGCGACCACCGCGACGCCGTCGAATCACAACACGCCATCTACGGCATAGCGGCGGATGCCGGTGCCGCAGGCGAAGACACGGCCCTCTACCGCATCCTGGCAGGCGCCGAAGACACCGCCGCCCGCCAAGCCCTCACCCGCTACCCCGACGCCGCCACCGCGCTCTCCGGCGAGTGACACAACAGCCGCACCCTCACTCGGGATCCGCAATAGGGCCCTAGAGCGAGTGCGGATCCCGAGTGAGGGTGCGGATTCAGGCCTTACGCGGGGTAGGCGAAGCTGATCTTGCGGGTGGTGGGGTCGGCGGATACGAGGCGGACTCGGACGGCGGCGCCTTCCGGGGGTTCGCCTTGGCAGGGGCCTAGTACCGGTGGGTCGGCGATGAAGATCTCGGCTGCTCGGTTGCCGTTGGCTTCGCGCACCACGACCGCGTCGAACTCGGTGCCCGCTCGTTCGGCGAGCAACGTCGACTCGGCGAGGTCGATGCAAGCTCGTTCCACTTTGCCCGCGATCGCGTCGCTGCGGCGCATGCTGTCGGCGGTGTCGGCGAGTCCATCCTGGACCCATTGCGGGACTTCGGCTCCCGCGCAACGCGCTAGGCAGATCTCGGTGCTGAAGCGGTCGCTCAGGCGGCGCAACGGCGCGGTGACGTGCGCGTAGGGTGCGCGGATCGCGCTGTGCTCCAAGCTTTCCGGGGTGCTGACCTCGGAATCGCCGTTCAGCACCGTGTAGGACGCGCCACGCAACAGACTCGTCGCCTCCGACATGAGTACCAGCGCGGCAGGCGTATTCGGATCCAACCCGGCCAGCATCTGTCCGACCGACAGTTCCGCGGGCCACTCGACACCCAACGCGGCCGCCGTGCGATGCATGGAAGCTATTGCCGACTCGGCGGGCGGCGGCATTGTGCGCAACAGCGCGGGCGCTCCGGCGTCGATCATGATGCGCGCCGCACACATCCCGGTCAGCAGTGAAACTTGCTCGTTCCAGTCGTCGGCGGCGGTCCGCGGCTCAACGATCAGCCGCCAGTGGCCGTCCGAGTTACCATCGCGCACAATGCTCTGCGCGGGCAGCCGCAGCCCGATCGCGCCGCGCAGCAGCCCCAGTTCGATGCGCCGCGTGCCGAATTCCGGCAGGGCGGCGATCGACGGATGCAGTCGGCCCGCGTCGGCGTCGGCCTGCACGCCGGCGTAGTCGAGCCTGGCGCGCGAACGCACCAGCGCCCGCTGCACCGAAAACCGTTGCGGTTCAGCCTTTTCGTCGAGCTCGATGGTCCACAGCGCGGCGGGCCTGGTCTGCTCGGGCAGCAGGCTCGCGGTGCCTTCCGACAGCACCGGCGGGTGCAGCGGCACGGTGCCGTCGGGTAGGTAGAAGGTTTGCCCCCTGGCGCTCGACTCCTTGGCGAGCGCGCCGTGCGGATCGATCACCGCGCCGACGTCGGCGATGGCGTAATGCAGGACAAAGCCGGTGTCGGTGCGTTCGAGATGCAGGGCCTGGTCCAGATCCATGGCCCCCGGCGGGTCGATCGTCACCAACGGGATGTCGGTGCGATCGGCCCGGTCGCCCGCGAACGCGTCGGACGCGTCGCGGGCTTCCGTGCTGGCCTCGGCGGGATACGCCGAGGCCAGGCCGAATTCGGAACGGATGGCGCCGAAATCTACCGGCGCCGAGACGATCCGCTGATGCAATTCCACGCTGAGGGCGCCAGACCTACTGCAGCGCCAGCATGGTGCCGTTCAACGAATCGAGCGGCCCATAGACGGTGAAGGTGACATGTCCGCCCGGGACGGCGGCCGACACCGCGGCCGCCGCGTCCAACGCTTCGCCGAACGAAGCCGCCGAAGGATGAGGCAGACCACCGAGGGTCTGTCCGAAACGGTTCTGGGCGACCCAGACCGTGTCAGCCGGGCTGAGGTCGACCTGCACCCCACCCGGCAGCGGCGTCACCGCTACGGCGCTGGCGGAGCCAGCACCCATCATGGCGAAAACCGAAGCAGCCCCGGCGATCAACGCGCCGGCGACCAGTGAGCGAACAATCCGCATAGAGTTGAGACCTGCTTTCCCGCATTCGAAGTGTGAAGGGCTCGTTGCGGCCACGCAACGGGCCGTGCCAACGCGCACTACTTTATGACGTCGATCACGGTCCGGCTAGTTACCGGCAGATACACACGGCGAGTTCACCGCGCCGACATGGCCGCGACGTGGCTGCTAACGTGGGCCGCAGTAGCGGGTCTCACACTGTGCCCGCGCATTCTGAAATGTCCTGTACGTCGACAATTGGGAGTTCCACAGCTATGTCATCGATTCTGTACGACTACCTGTTGCCGCTGCTCGGGGCGGACCAGGCAGCGTATTGGGCCCAGGTCTTCGTCATCGCACCGGTCTGACCCACAAGCCTTCTGCCACACCACGTCGCCTCCCGTTCACCGGACGGGAGGCGACTTTGGTCTCGGACCGCTAGCATCCCGCTCCGTGATCAGAACTACCGCCGCTCTCGCGGCCAGCGCGACCCTCTTTGCCCTGCTCCTCACCGGCTGCGGGGACGACAAAGCCAGCAGCACCCCCTCCTCTTCAGCTCCCGCCGCGCAATCGAGCGGTGACGCGCAAGTCGTCGACAATGTGAAGGCGGGCGCGTTCGTCGTCAGCTTCCGCGGCGCGTTCCCGAAACTGGCCGACGGCAAGGACGACGCGAAGATCGCCACCATCCTCAGCGACACCTGCAAGGAGATCAAGGCGAGCAAGTCCGAGGACGACGTCGTCAAGAGCATCACCAAGCGCGCGTCCGGCAAGGCCGAGGCGACCCCCGAGGAGGCGAAGGCCATCTACCAGATGGCCAAAATGATGTGCTGAGTCTCAGCCACGGTCAGTAGTCGGCGCTTCGTCCGGCGGATCGAGCTGACGCTGCTCGGGGTTCGGGGGGATCGCCGCGGGCTCGTCGGCTCGTTCGACTACCGCCGCGGGCTGTTCGGCGACCGCCGCGGGCTCGTCGGCCCGTGCCACCGATGCCGTCGTCTGTCGCGGTGCTTGCGGATTGGCCGGCACCTGCGGCGTGCTGCGCTCCAGGAAGCGAAGCAGCTCCACTGGGAACGGCAGCACCAACGTCGAATTCTTTTCCGCCGCAACCTGAACGACGGTTTCCAGCAGGCGAAGCTGCAGCGCGGCGGGCGACTCCGACATCTGCGCGCCCGCCTGCGCCAGCATCTTCGAGGCCTGCAATTCGCCCTCGGCGGAGATCACCCTGGCGCGGCGTTCGCGTTCCGCCTCGGCCTGGCGCGACATCGAGCGTTTCAGCGAATCCGGCAGTGCCACATCCTTGATCTCGACCCGGTCGATGTGCACGCCCCAGCCGAGCGCCGGACTGTCGATCATGATTTCCAGGCCCTTGTTCAGCTCCTCGCGATTGGACAGCAGGCTGTCCAGGTCGCTCTTGCCGATGATCGAACGCAACGACGTCTGCGCCACCTGCCCGACGGCGAACAGATAGTTCTGCACCTCGACGATCGCGAGGACCGGGTCGAACACCCGGAAGTACACGACGGCGTCCACCCGCACCGTCACGTTGTCGCGGGTGATGCCCTCCTGCGCGGGCACCGGCATGGTGACGATCTGCGTCGACACCTTCCGCATCCGGTCGACGAACGGAATCATCATGCGCAGCCCGGGTTCTCGCGTCCCGACCACCCGCCCGAACCGGAAGATCAGCCCCTTCTCGAACTGCGTGACCACCCGCGCACTCGCGGCCGTCAGCACGCCGCCGACAACCACCCCCGCGCCCACGATGCTGCTGAGAATCGCAAGTATGTCCACGCCCGGCCCCTGAATCGCGCCCGGCGGCAACAGGAGCGGGCACCTGGGCGCTCCGGCCCCGCGGCTACCTCCATGATGGCACCGCGGAACCGGCTGCGACAGAAGATCAGAGCGTCCTATTTGACGGTCAGCCGCTTGACGGCCGTGCCGCCTTCGATGCTCTGCTGGCTGTCACCCGACACCAATGAGCCGAAGACGCGCACCATTTCGCCCGCCGCCGGCGTGAACGGCTCGGACTCCGCGATCTTCGTGGCGGTGACGGATACCGTCTGGCGTTCGGCATTGCACGTCGCCTTGGTCTTGGCACCGATCGTCTGCTCCGCGCCCTCGCCGGTGCTGCGGACGAACACCTGGAGCGTCACGGTTTTGTCGGTCGACTCGCAGGTGTAGCTCACCGAGACAGCCAACCCGCTGCCGCTCAACTCGGCGGCGGTGATGTCGACGTTGTTGACGGTGGGTGGCGTCGCGGGGGTGGTGGTCGGAGCGGCGGCGGCGACACCGGCGCAGGCCACGGCGGCCAGCGCGGTTGCGGATGCGAGGGTTCCCGCGCGACGCAGCATGGTGTGAACGTTGATGACGATCTCCTAGCAGTCGATCCTGCGGCGGCCCCGAATCGGACACACCGCACAAAACCTCGACCGACAATGTACTGGTATCCCGCCCGCTCCGGTCGACCCAATCATCTGGTCACAGAGCCGATCTCAGCCGTTAACGCGCAATTCGCCTGGCGACCACCAGCGGATCCTCACTCGAAAAGGCGGACGAGTTGGCCTGTAAGCCGGATCCTGTCCCCGGTTCGCACCGGGGGGCGACCATCCATCTGGACACACCGTTGCCGGGTGCCTCGAGCGGTCCACCCGCAGGCTCGGGCGAGCAGCCCTCGAACACCTGCGCAGCCGCACCGCGAACGGTGCGACCTTTGACCTTGCTCCGGGCGGGGTTTACCTAGCCGCCCCGGTCACCCGGGGCGCTGGTGCGCTCTTACCGCACCGTTTCACCCTCACCACACGACCCGAAGGCCGTGGGCGGTCTGTTCTCTGTGGCACTGTCCCGCGGGTTGCCCCGGGTTGCCGTTAGCAACCGCCCTGCTCTGTGGAGTCCGGACTTTCCTCGGCGTCGAGCGGCGGCACAGCCGTGCCCGTTCCCGACGCCGCGGTCGCCCGGCCAACTCGTCCGCCGTATCAGCGTACTGGTCGCCGCGCACTCCGCCAGGACGCGGGCCCCACCTACGCAGTACGGTTGGCTGCCATGGAACGTGTCGAGGTCGGCTTCCCCTCCGGAAGCGAGCAGTGCGCCGCCTGGCTCTACCGTCCGGATGGTGCGCCGAAGCCCCGTCCGCTCGTCGTCATGGCACATGGCCTCGGGGCAAATCGGGAAATGGGACTCGACCGGTACGCGCGGCGCTTCGCCGCCGCGGGCATGGCGGTCCTGGTGTTCGACTACCGGCATTTCGGGGCGAGCCAAGGTGAGCCGCGTCAGGTGATCCGGATCGGGCGCCAGCGCGAGGACTGGCAGTCCGCCATCGCCTACGCGCGCACCATCCGCGGCATCGACGCGACCCGGATCGCGTTGTGGGGCACCTCGTTCAGCGGCGGACACGTGCTCGCGGTGGCGCCGCACGACGACTACCTGGCCGCGGTGGTCGCGCAGGTGCCGTTCACCAGCGGGTGGTCCTGCGCGATGGCGAAGGGGCCGATCAGCATGACCAAGGTGACCGCGATCGCCGCCACCGACCTGCTGATCGGGCCGCTGCGGCGCAAGCACGTCGGCATCCGGTTGGCCGGGCGCAAGCGGTCGGCGGCGCTGATGAGCGCGGCCGACGTGCCGGAGGGCAACGGCAGGCTGGCCGAGGAGAGCGAGCACTACAAGCCGAAGGTGGCTGCGCGCGTTGCGTTTTCGGCACTGTTCGATTCGCCGGGTAAGCGAGCCAAGTCGCTGAAGATGCCGGTGCTCTACGCGTTGTGCGACGACGATTCGATCACCCCCATCAAGTCCGCGCTGCGGGCGGCGGAACGCACCAAGCACGCCGTCGTGAAGCGCTACCAGGCAGGGCATTTCGATATCTACTTCGATGACGTGTTCGAGAAGGCGGTGTATGACCAGACGGAGTTTCTGGTCTCGATCCTGCGGCCGTGAGTCGTTGACCGGTCACCCGCTGGCGGCGGCCGAATCAGCCCGTGCCGTATCGTGGAGGTCAGCTCACCTGTCGAGCACTCTTGCTCCCGTCGATGGCCCCGATGCGCCGCGAAGCATCATTCTCATGAAACTTGCGCTGCCCCACGGGAAGGCCCTTCCCGTCCACTCGTGACGACCGCGCGGGCCAAGTCCCGCCCCGACCTGCGCCGCGAACGCCGCCAACGCGCCCACGGCTGCTGGAACCACCTCATCATCGCGCCGCTATGGCCCAAACACGGCGTCAACCTCGGCACCATGCTGCGCACCTGCGACGCCGTCGGCGCCTGCATGGCCGTCCCGCGCCGCCCCTGGATCCCCGACGCCCTCGCCCACGGCAACACCCTGCGCGAACCCCAATGCGTGCACTGGATCAACGGCCGCGTCGACCGCTGGCTGGCACGCCAGCGCACCGGCGGCTCCGCCATCGTCGGCGTAGAACTCACCGACGAATCCATCCGCCTCGCCGACCTCCCCACCGCCCGACGCCGCACCATCATCGTCCTCGGCCACGAATCCACCGGCATCCCACCCGAAGGACTAGAACTACTCGACGTAGCCGTCGAAATCCCCATGATAGGCACCGGAAACAGCCTCAACGTAGCCGTCGCCGGCTCCCTGGTGCTGTACAAATTAGCGGGCCTGTGTTGACGAAAGAACCCTCCCCAAACCCGATTTAGCAGCGCAGACGCGGCAGTTACCGTTGTGCCAATGGCCCACCCGCCCAGCCGCCCCCCAAACTGACTAGTGCCCTTGCCTATTTTCTGGCTATAGTGCTAGCCTATCGCGAGTGATCGCAGAGCAGCCAACCAAGAAAGTCCTCAAGGCTCTCAGAGCCGCGGGCTGGTCTCGGTTGCGCGATAGCGCCGGTAGCCACACCATCTACGGTTGCCGCACCGGCAAACACGACGTCGGTGTCCCGGACGGGCACAAATCCATCTCGCCGGGAGTTGTCCGCACCATCAACAAGGCTGTTGCGTCCTGCGATTGCATGGAGGAGGACCAGTGAGCAAAGCAATCACCTACGAGATTCACACGAACCGCGTCGGCCGTTGGTGGGAAATCACCATCCCGGCTCTCTACGGAGATGATCCGTGCGGACAGGCACGACACCTCACTGATGTCGGCTATGAGGCACGGACCATCATCGCAGCCAAACTTGATGTTCCGCTCTCCCAGGTCGAGACATCGTTGATCGTTGACGATTTCGGAGGCGCACGCGACATTCAGCCGCGCACCGAACGCATTGCCGCACTTCGGATACAAGTAGACCGCTTGTCGGGCGAACTCAAAGCCGAACAGGTTGCGCTCGTGAAAGAGCTTCGGCGCGAGGATGTTCCAGATATCGACGTGGCTATGTTGCTTGGCGTGGCGCGTCAACGGGTTGGCCAGCTCGCCGAGTAATTCAGCTGGATCGGAGCACAGTGGACCGGTCGTGGTGCCGCCGTCCGCTGGTTATGTCGCGGCTGTGGGGATTTCGAGAAGTTCGCGGATGACCATAGTGCACCACCACTTTTCGACCTGCTCCGATGACCATCCGCGCTCGCTGATGAGTTCGGTGTAGACGTCTATGTTGCAGATTGCGGCGTAGATGTCGAGGGCGGTCTGGAGGTCGATGCTGCTGCGGAGGGCGCCTGGTGGCCAGGTGGACAGCACCTGACGGTGGGCGTCGTCGGCACGGGCACGAGCTTCTCGATATGCCTGTGCCAGTTCGGGTTCCGTACGGCCCGCCTCCCGCAGTAGCACGATTACCTCGCCCGCGCGCTCGAACAATCGGCGATCGTAGGCGACCATCGCGGCGAGCTGCCGGGGCGGTTCGGGCGCGGACTCCAGCTCGGCGAGCAACCGCGAGAGGTCGGCGGACAGGTCGGCTGCGTCGGTCAGCGCCCAGGTGAGCCCATTTTTGTTGCCATAGGCCGCGTAAATGGTCGGCACCGAGACTCCCGCTTCGCGGGCCACGTCACGCACCGTGGTCGCGGCCCATCCCTTGGCGACGAACAGCGTGCGCGCGGCGCGGGCGATGTCGGCACTGGTCTGCTGCGCCTGTGCGGTCCGACGCAGCGAGTCGTAGCGACGACGTGCCGGTTCCTCGGTCACCAGGGGTTCCCCTTTCGGTTTTCACTACTTATATTCAATATATGACAGATAAGACAGAGCGGGTAGGCGGCTGGCCGTTCTCCCGCATCGGTGGCCTCGCCGGCCTCGGCTTCGCACTGATCGCCGTCGGGGCGAATCTGATTTTGGAACCGGCGGGCATGCCCCGCGTCGGCGCCGACATCGGCGCGGTCAACACCTTCTTCACCACCGAAGCCGTACCCGCCCAGCTCTCCTCGGCCTGTACACCGGCGGCTTGGCTGTGCATGATCGTGTTCGGCGCGGCCGCCGTGGCCATCATCTGGCCGCGCGAGCGCGCGGCGGGCTCGGCCTGGTCGCTGGTCGGCTTCGCCGGGCTGCTGCTGCAGACCGGCACCTTCGTCTGCGTCGTCGCTATCCGCCTCGCGCTCAGCGCCACCGCCGACCACACCCCCGCGGCCACCGCCGGACTCTGGGCCATGCACAACGCCCTGTTCACCGTCAACGGCCTCTTTCTCGCTACCGCCATGCTCGGCCTGTCCCTCGGCGGCCTGCGCACCGGCCTCATCCGCCGCTGGCACGCCATCCTCGGATTGACCGCCGCCACCGGTCAATTCGTCTCTGCCACCCTCACTCCCCTGATCATCGACCATCCGAACCCGCTCGCGCTGCTCGGCCTGGTCACCTGGCTGATGTGGGCGGCCTGGCTCGGCGCGTACGGCATCATCCTGTTCCGCCTGCAACCCGCGCGACTCGACGGTCAGTTGGTGGCCGCCTGACCTCGGCACATCCGTTGTGGCAGCCGCACACCCGCGTGTGCGGCTGCCAGAGTATGTGTGCGACAAGGTGTCCCGCGCGGCGGTAGATTGCGGTCGGACGGACCGTCCGGAATTGAGGGAGCCGCGATGATAGATCCATTGATCCTGGAGGCTCGGCGCGTCTACTTGCTCGACCAGCTGCGTGAATTGCGGCGGGGGGTGACCGAATTGGCGGAGGGGTATGGCGCGCTGCCTGCCTCGGGGCTGTTGATCGACACCGAGGGTATCGGCGCCCTGACGACGCCTGCCTACTGTGTGGCGGGGGCTCGCGAGGTTTTCGAGGAGGCGGCAATCGAACTCGATGCTGCCGTCGATGCCGTCGACCGGGCGGGCATGTACACGACACGGATCCGTTCGGTCGTCCTGGACTGAGGACGACGGAATGCTGTCGGTGGTTGTCGCTACCGTGCCCGGTTATGAACCCTACGACTGCCGTCGTCGCCGAGATCGTGCGCGGGATCGAACCATTCGATGCGCTCGAACAGGAGCACCTCGACGAGGCATTGGTTTGGCTTGCGTCGACCGATGACGTGTTCCGCCGCGTCAAGCCCGCGACGCCGCCACGACATCTGGTCAGCTATGTCGTGCTGGTCGACCCCGACGCACGGGCGGTGCTACTCGGCCGCCATCGCCTCGCCGGATTGTGGCTACCGACCGGCGGGCACGTCGACCCCGGCGAGCATCCGCTGGCGGCGGCGCGGCGCGAGGCCGTCGAGGAGATCGGCATCCAAGCCGAATTCACCGTCACCGGTACCGATCCCCTGTTCCTGACCATCACCAGCACGGTCGGCGCGGACAGTCACCACGACGTCAGCCTGTGGTACCTCATCCGCGGCAGCCGATCCGAGCGCTATCCGCTCGACCCTCGCGAATTCAGTGCCGAACACTGGTGGGACATAGACCAATTCGCGGTCACCGAGGCCGACCCGCACTTCGGCCGGTTCCTCGCCAAGCTGAGCGCGAACGTCTGACCCGTCACAACGGTTGAGCGCCGGGTTCCAGCAGTCGCTTCGGGTGCATGCCGTCGACCTGGCCGATGAACGGCGGATGGATGCTGTAGCCGAGCATGCGGCGGATGTCTTCGGACACGGCGCGCGCAGTGTCGCGGGTAGTCGACAGCGTGAACGCTTCCTGGGGCCGCAGCCACGGCTCGCAATACTGAGCGGTGACGGCCAGCCGCGGATGCTGTGCGCGATTGGCGCCCCCGCCATGCCAAAGGGTGCCGAAGAAGACCACGCACGAGCCCGCCTTCATCACGACGGGTTCCCGCTCGCTCTCCTCGGGCATGCGGTGACCCCACAGGTGACTACCCGGAATGATGTCGGTGGCACCGTTATCGGCGGTGAAGTCGTCGATCGCCCAGATTGTCGCCGCGCCGAGGGCGGCGCGTGGGCGCGGCAGTGGATAGAAGCCGTCGTCGGTGTGCAGCATCTGCGCCCGCTCGCCGGGCAGGATGTTGATCACCTGCAGCATCGACAGCAGATAGTTCGGCAGGAACAGCCGATCCAGCAGCGCCAGCACTCGCGGATGGTCCGCGATCCGATCGCAGCTGCGGGTCTTGTTCAACACGCTGTATACCCGCTGGGTGGTTTGGCCCTCGAACATGTTGCGGCCGTGGCGATTCAACAGCGGTGCCACCGCTTCGCGGATGTCGTCGAGCTCGCGCGGGGTGAGTAGATCGGGCAGGATCACATACCCGTCGCGCCGGAGCGCGACTAGATCGGCCTCGCTTACTGCCGCGTCGACGGCTTCGCCGCCGCTCGCGGTCCGGCGGTAGGTTCCGGCCAGATCGCCGCCCAGGTCCGCCAATGATGACACTTCACTACTCATGGGGGCTCCCTCGGAAACATAACTGAGTTCGGTTATGCTTCTGACTGTGGCACGCGCACCGCTAGGACGTCAACAACTACTCGACGCCGCCCGCGACGAATTGGTCCGCGGCAACGGCGTGATGGAACTCAGCGCCCTCACCCGCCGAGCAGGCTTGAGCACCGGCGCGCTCTATCACCACTTCGGCTCCAAAAGTGGTCTGCTGGCAGCGATTTACGACGCGTTCTATGAAGGACTCGGTCACGCCATCGCCGACGCGCAACTGCCCGCCGATGCCGACTGGGCCACTCGCGAACGCGACCGCACCTACCGCTTCGTCGCTTACCACTTCGCCGACCCCCTGGCTCCCGTCCTGCTCGACCGCACCGCCCTCGACCCGCAGCTCACCGAGCTCGAAGCGGTCTACATCCAGCACATGAGCGACAACGCCGCCGCCAACATCCGCCACGGCCAGACCCTCGGCCAGCTCCCCACCGACGTCGACCCCGACAGCGCGGGCGCCTTCGTCATCGGCGGACTACGGCACGGAATCGCCCAGCAACTCCGCACCGCCCCGCTCCCCTCCCCCGATCAGGCCGCCGAACGACTGTGGCGCCCCACCGCCGCGTCCCTCGGGATCGCCTGACCCCACGGACTCATCGTCGTCGCCAAAGGTGTTCCGCGACGCCACGTTCGCTGCGAAGTTCCGATCGGTCACGCCTGTCGAGGAGGATTGAAGCGCACGCTGACGAAATATTCGCCTCGATAAGCTGACGGTCATGAAACGGCCAGATCTGAGCTCTCCGCCGACCTACGATGAAGCGCTGCGAATCGCGCGCGACCACGCGCAGAATCCCGGCACTCTCGTCCCCTACCCCCATCAGGGGCTCGAGAATGCCCGCTACGGCGGGGGTTTCGTTTTCTTGCAGACGATCGGATCCGACCGCCGCGAGGTGGACGGCTATGTCCTGGTGACCGCGACTGGCTACGGCAGCGGAATATTGTCGGCGGGCCGACACACCATCGACACGGTGATCTCCGAACACTTGGCCCGAGCCGAACATGCCAACAGAAACATCCCCGACAGCGACCTCTCAGTGGCGCACCGAGTAGCACTCGCGGCCTTCGATGCCGGTCGCACACGCATCGACGAGACGCCCGAACGCACCGCTCTCGATGCCGAAACAGCCGACTACGCCGAGTTCGTTCTCATCGTCCTGCGGCGCAGCAGCAACCCGGGCGACTCTGGACGTAATATCCTCGCCCGCAACGATTTCCTGTTGCAAGATCCCACCCCGGGCCGCCGATACACCCATCCCTGCCCGCATTGTGCGCGACCGGCGATCTACGCCGAACGCTACCCCCGCGTGGTCTGCGATCATTGCCTGAGCCGAACCGCCGACCGCGCCGGGCGCCGAGTCACCGGCTACAACACCCATTTGAGTGGCGGAATGATCGCCTACTACACCGACACGCTCGAACATTCCGACTCCTCGAAGGAGGAATGCGTCGAGGTCACTCGAACCGGTGTGTGTTTTATCGACGGACAGCCCGCGACCATGCAGGAGGCTCGTTTCGGCGGGATCGTCGTCCAAATGGCGTCGGACTGATCACAAAAGCAGGTTATCGATCCGAGCTGTCGGGCAGCGTCAGCTTGAAACCCACGTGACTGGCCTCGAATCCGAGCTTTCCGTAGAAGCGATGCGCGTCCACCCGACTACCGTGCGAGGTCAATTGCACCAGGGCGCAACCGCGTTCGCGGGCGCGCCGCACGCACTCCTCGATCAGTCGCGATCCCAAACCGTTGCCGCGCAGTGGACGATCCACCCGTACCGACTCGATCTGGGCTCGTACCGCTCCCTTGCGGGCCAGTCCGGGCAAGAAGCTCAGTTGCGCGGTTCCCACCACGGCACCGCGGTGTTCGGCCACCAATAACTCCTGCCGCGGATCGTCGTCGATCACGGCAAAGGCCGCGCGATACAGGCTCAGATCGTCCGCGGACTCACGGGCACTGCCGAGTGTGTCATCGGCCAGCATCGCCACCAGTGCCGAAAGGTCATCGATCGTCGCGGACCGGAAGATGATCTCGTCCATACCCCAATTCCATCACGAGCCGCGACAGGGCCGCCCTCGGCTCTCGTGCCCCCATTCAGGGCCTGCACGTCCTTGCGGAGGGCTCCGCGTATTCGGCGTGCGTGGAACCCCGGGGATGCCGTATCGTGGTCGAGTCTTGCACCGAAGATTCCTTCGGGGGCAGGCGTGGACTTCTTGTTGCTTCTGTAGTGGATTCGAGGTGGTGACTTATATCCCAGGCCATGTAGCCGTCCGTGTTCCCCCACGTCCTGATTTCTGGACGTGTCCGGGGGCGGACGTCGCGCTGGCCTGAGTTGCGTCACCCCAATCCCTGTTCTCTGTCATTTCCCGGGTGCAGCTCTGCCGACTGCCTCGGCTTTGGTGTTGTCCGGCCCTGGTGTGGTTGACGGCGAGCTCCCCGATTCCTGAACCAGGAGTCCTACCGTGAATTCCTCCGCGCTCGACAACGAGCCCGAGCACATCCCAGAGCTTTCGGCCCGTGCCTCCTCCGGCGCGGCGTCGAAGATGACGACGGCCGCCAGGATCGCACTCGCAGTCGTGCTGACCGGCGAACTCATGAGCATCCTCGACGATGCGGTCGTCGTGACGGCCATGCCTACCATCCAGCAGTCATTCGGCGCCGGACCGGCGGCGTTGCAGTGGCTGACCGCGGGCTACGTGCTGACCTTCGCGCTCGGGCTGATCACCGGCGGCAGGCTCGGCGACCTCTACGGCCGGCGCAAGACCTTCCTGCTCGGCACCGTGGGGTTCACCGTCGCTTCGCTGCTGTGCGGCATAGCGGTCGGGCCCGGCATGCTGATCGCTGCCCGCGTGCTCCAGGGCGGCGCGGCCGCCGTGATGATCCCGCAGGTCCTGGCCACCCTGCACGTCACCTTCGCCGGCGAAAACCGCAGCAGGGCATTCGGCCTCTACGGTGCCATCCTGTCGCTGGGTAGCGTCGCGGGTCCGGTGCTGGGTGGCGTGCTCACCGAGGCCGACCTGTTCGGGCTGTCCTGGCGGCCGATCTTCCTGATCAACGTGCCCGTCGGGCTTGTCGTGCTCATCCTCGGACGCAAGTTCGTCATCGAGTCGACCGCGGCGAAGGCCGACCGTCTCGATCTCGCAGGCATGCTGTTGTCCGCGAGCGCGATGGTGCTGATCGTCTTCCCACTCGCCGAAGGTCACGCCCACGGCTGGCCGCTGTGGTGTTTCGCCATGCTCGCCAGCGGTCTGCTCGTGCTCGGCGTCTTCCTACGCCATCAGCAGCGCCGGAAAGACGATGCCCCGCTGATGGCGCTGTCGCTGTTCAAGAGCAACCAGTTCTCCGGCGGTCTGGCCGCGCAGCTGATGCTGGGCGTGTTGTGCGGGCTGTTCTTCATGACCTGGAGCCTGTATCTGCAGCACGGTCTGGGGATGAGCCCGCTGATGGGGGCGCTGGCCTTCGTGACGCTCGCCGTCGGCGAGCTGGCCGGCGCGATGACCGCGGCGAAGACCGCCGGACGCTTCGCCCGTCGCCTGCCCCAAACCGGAGCCCTCACCGCGCTCGCCGCGCTCACGGCCTACGGGATCCAGATCAACAGCGCGCGAGCCGATTTGACCCTGCTCGCGATGACGGCCCCTGTTCTGCTGCTCGGGTTCGGCCTCGGCCTGATCGGCGGACCGATCGCCGACCTGACGCTCGCGAAGGTTCCGCACGAGAGCGCCGGTTCGGCCTCCGGCCTGTTCAACACCGCACTCCAACTGGGCTACGCCCTCGGGATCGCGCTGACCGGCCCGATGTTCTTCTCCGCCACCGGCGGCGCACCCACGGGCACGTCCAACCGCGACGCGTTCACCGGCGTGCTGTGGTGGGTCGGTGGCGTCTTGGCCGTGATGTGGGCCTTCATGTGCTGCCTGCCCCAACGCACGAACGGCCAAGCCGAGGAGCCCGGCGGTGACATCGGGTAGCGGCCACATCCGTTTGGTTCACAGATGCATCCGCGCACCTTTGAGCGTCTTGTCCACGACGTTGCGCGGCCCGTACACCGCGATACCGACGAGGTCCAGGTGGTCGGTGCCGACCGCACGCACTGCGGCGCGGTTGTCCCGGTCGTTGCCGGTGGTGAACAGGTCGGAGGTGAACACCGCCATCCGGATGCCCCGCGCCAGTGCCTTGCCGTGTGCGGCGCGCAGCACCTCCTTGCTGCCTTCGAAGACGAGTACGGGCTGGCGGAACATCGAAAGGTAGCTCGTCGCGTCGGCGTCCTCGTACGGTTCCCCGATCACCTCCGGGTGGGCCGTCCCCAGCCCGCTGACCAGAAACGCCGTCACGTTCAGCCGCTGCCAGGTCGGTAAGTCGTCGCGCAGCAATACCGCGATCTTGGTGTCGAATCGCACGTTCTCCATGCGAATGACTCTGCCGCGATCGAGCCCGCCGAGGCTTGTACGATCCTGGCATGGTTGCCGAGGACGCGGTCGAACAGATCAGGGCCTGGCAGCCACGGGTACCAGGTGTCGTCGAGGTTTTTCACGCCCGTTTCATCGGGCACGTCTACCCGATGCACGCCCACGATTTCTGGACGCTGCTGATCGTCGACTACGGAGCGGTCCGCTACCACCTCGATCGCCACGAGCACGGCATTCTCGGCTCGATGTTTCGCTGCTGCCGCCGCATGTTCCGCACAACGGCCAGGCCGCGACCGAACACGGGTTTCGCAAGCGGGTGCTCTACCTCGACGGCGCCCAGCTGCCCGAGGCGATGATCGGTTGTGCCGTAGACACTCCCACCTTCGCCGACCCGCTGCTGCACCGCCGCGTCCGCCAGTTGCACGCGGTACTCACCCACCCCGGCGACGAGTTCGAGGCCGCCAGTCGCCTCGCTCTGGTGCACGATCGCCTCCGCGACCTGCTGCGCGGCACCGGTCCGCCGCCTCGACGCGCGGACCCGGGGCTGGCGCACCGCCTGCGAGCACTGCTCGATGCCCATACCACCGAAGGCATTTCCCTCACCGACGCCGCGGCCGTGCTGCACGCCGACCCCACCCACCTCATTCGCGCGTTCTCCCGCGAGTTCGGGATGCCACCGCACCAGTACCTGATCTCGCGCCGGGTCGATCATGCCCGCCCGCTGCTGCTCGGCGGCATGCCTGCCCGAGATGTGGCCGCCGCCACCGGTTTTCACGACCAGCCACATCTGATCCGGCACTTCAAACGCATCCTCGGCACGACGCCAGGACAATACGCGCTCAGCGCCGAACGTCCGATAGTGCCGATCACCTAGCGCCGGACCGGTGGTTGAGCTAGCGCAGATCAGTGAGGACAGTTCGAGCTTCGTCGAGGAAGTCGGCGGCCGCGGGTCCCCAGGCATACCGTGCGCCGTCCATGGCGCCGATCGCGGCGGCCAGTGGGTCGGGGTTGGTGGCTTGGTGCAGCGCGGACCAGAACCAGTAGTTCGTCTGATCGCCGATGGACGATTGACGTACGCGCAGTTCGGCTTCCGGTGTCAGCGCCCGTATTTCGATGCACGCGATCACCGCTGGGTCCTCGGCCAGGTGCACGTATTCGGCGGTTCGGCGAACAACCCACCACGCCATCGCTTGCTGTCGTTCTGTGGGTAGATCCGCAAGCAGGTCGGTGTCGGCTCCCAAGGGACCGTGCCCCTGTTGCGCTCGGGAGCCGTCGGATTCGCGCCACACCGGGTGGAGTTCACCGAGCAACGGCAGTACGGCGAAGCCGATCCCGGCGGACTCCACCCGTGCGAGATCACCTTCGGCGACCGCGCTACCGGTGAAACGCTCCACCGCGACGAGCCCTTTGGCGATCCGATTGCGGTAGTCATCGAAATCCAGATCGCGCAGGATCGGCTCCAGCGCGGGATCCTGCTGCTGCTCACCGAGTTCGAATGCCGCGATGATCCGGCCGTCTTCCGCGAACGACAGCCGGGTCAGACCGTTGACATTCCAGTACAGCGATGCGGCGCGCGTACCACGCGAGAGCGCGCGCAGCTCCGGGCCGTGGCTCCCCCGATAGCCGTTGTACTCGACCGCCATCACCCCGTCCGCGATGGACGCCACCGCGATCCACGGATCATTACGTTCCATGGCCCGTTCCTCGAGTTCGTCCATCCGCTCGGGGGCGGCAGGGTCAGCACCGAAGGAGCGCACCACCGTGTCGGGATTACCCGCGGCGACAACGGTGATCGTCCCGGCATCCGCGAGCGCGGACTTCTCCACCCAGCGATAGGCGTCCTCGGGCTTGGCCGCGACGAGCGGTTCGGCTTCGCCGCGTAAACGGTGACCGAGTCGATCGGTTCGCTTGTGCACCACCGGGTCGGTGGCCGGTGACTGCCAAACAGTCAGCTTGTAGGACTCCTGACCGTCGCCTTCGTCGCGTCCCGTGGCGTAGACCCGGATACGGTAGTTACCCGGCCACGGCGGCGTCTGTTCCTCGAGCGAACCAGGTCCGCCCCGCCCCTCGGACTGTGGTGCACCGAGTATCGATGCCAGGCCGTGGCTCGCGGTCCAAGCGACCTCGACCACCTCGTCCCATCCGCTCAGGTCGACGTCGGACGGTGCGGCTTCCAGCACCTCGACCGTCACATGAACCGTGGCGTCCGCCGTCCCGGTCCGCACCGCTATTCCCCCAGGTGCTACGGCCACCAGACCGTTGTCGCCGAAGTCGGCGGTGGCGGGAAAGTCCGATTCGCTCAACGCGAAACGATGTGCACAGGCTCGCACGTTGCCCGACGAATACCTCGGATACAGATACCCGTCGCGGAGCTGCGCGATGCGCGCGGCAGCGTACCCTGCCGGCATCGGGGCGGCCCGCAGCAGCGGACTCGCCGCGGTCAAGGCGGCACCGACCACCGTCGCCGGATCATCGCCCTCGCCCAGATTCCGCAGCACGATTGCCGCCACCGCCACCCCGAGCGCCAAGTAGGCCGCGCCATGAGCCGCCGCGACGCCGGCCTCGTCGAGCGCGCCGACGGAATCGGACGCAACAGCCGAATGTAGTTGTGCGGCAACATCGGAGTGCTCGCTCAGCCGGGCGGTCAATTCGACGACCAACGCCAGCGCACCAGGCCGGAAGGCCTCGAGTTTGTCTATCGCTGTCGTCGTTTCACCGGCGCCCGCGAGGTACCCGAACATGACGGCCTTGCCGTCCTCCGGCACGGGCAGCAGCGCGGCCAGACTCGGAACCTCCGGCACGGCGAGTTCGGCGACGAGCAACTCGAGGGCGCCGAGTACCCGTTCCGGCAGCAATTGCCCGAGCCGGGACAGCTCAGCACGAATTCCCTTCTCGCCCATCGCATACGAACCGAACTCATCGCTCGACAGCGGTAACCGGCCCAGCGCCGCCGCGGGTGGCGCCGGTATCCGTGGCCGCACCGACCACATCGTCTGCACCACAAGCGATCCGAGCTCATCGACAACCGCGTCAGAAATGTCCATCACTGCCCCTCCTCGCGCCGAACGCGCGCCCCGAATGTACCTAAGAGCCGCCGGACCCACCTATCGACTTGCGGTGTGCCTGCGTCGATATTCCGCCGCCCTGGCCTGATAGTTCTTGTGTTCCTCCGCGTGGTCGGGGGGAAGGTGCGGCGCGTCAGGAGATGTCGTGGCGAAGAATTGAGTGAGTGCGGTGTTCGAGCTCACGGCGAGTTCTCCGGAACGTTGGAACATCGTTGTCTCATAGCGGGTGATCGCGTCGTCGAGGTTGTTCTCTGCGTTGATGGCGTGCGCGAGTTCCGCGCCATCGAGTAACGCGAGGTTTGTGCCGTAGCCGCCGAAGGGTGCCATCAGGTGGGCCGCGTCGCCGATGAGGGTGACACCGGGGACGTGGTTCCAGGTCAGCGGAGCGGGCAGGGCCCAGAAGCTGCGCTGCACGTAGTCGCTGTCGTTGTCGGTGATCAATGGGCGCATGAGCGCGGACCATCCGCTGAATTCCCGCAACAGATAGGACCGGACGGCCTCGCGGTCGGTGATGTCGACGCCCGCGGTGACGTACCAGTCGAGTTGAGCGCGGAAGGCCACGTAGCCGCGGGCCACGCCGTTGCTGTTGCGCTGGACGATCACCGCGCGGCCGTCGCCGTCGGCGGAGAACATGTGGCCGTCGCCGACGATCGCGGCGATCTCGGGGTGCCTGGTGTCCACGTCGTCGAATCGGGCGTCGAGAAAGCAGACTCCGAGGTACTGCGGCACCGCGTCGGTGAGCAGCCTGCGAACCGGCGACCATGCGCCGTCGGCGCCGATGACGAGGTCGGCTTCGGTGCTGGCGCCGTTGGCGAACTCCAGCCGATACGCCCCGCCGTCGATCGGGATCACTTGCAGGAGTTTGTGCCCCCAGGCGACGGTGCCGGGACGCAGATAGTCGTAGAGCATGGTCCGCAGTTGGCCGCGGTCGATCTCGGGCGCCGCCTCGTCGCCCTCGGCGGGAACGAACTCGGCCAGGACGGTGCCGTGCTGGTCGCGGCGGCTTTTGGCCTGGCCCTCGACTCGGGCCAACGCGCGGAAGGCGTCCATCAGGCCGGCGTCCTCCAACGCGATCTGGCCCGTGTCGGCGTGCATGTCGAGCGTGCCGCCCGGGTCACGGACGTCCACGGCGGCGTCGGCGTCGTACACCGTGGGCTGGATGTCATATCCCTGTAGGACGCGTGCGCACATCAAGCCTGCGGGACCGCCGCCGACGATAGCGATACGGGGTGTGGTCATGAGTGGATCCTTCCGAAGTTGTTGCGGCGGTGGGGTTATCGCCGCCGGGCACAGGCTGGACGGCCTCGCCCCTTCCAACATAGATGAATCCGTTCGAAAAGTATAGCGGTTCTATCTTTCGACTTGTTATACCCGTGCGCTAAGGTGACTGGGTGACCGAACCAGGACGCCGCGAGCGCAAGAAGGCCGCCAACCGCCAAGCCCTGGCGGACGCGGCGGTGAACCTGTTCCTCGAGCGCGGCTACGACGCGGTCGGCGTCCGGGAGATCGCCGAGGCGGCGGATGTCTCGGTGGCCACCCTGTTCAAGCACTTTCCCGACGGCAAGGAAGCACTGGTCTTCGATCAGGACGCCGACCGTGAAGCAGCGCTCGTCGCCGCTGTCCGCGAGCGACCCACCGGCCATTCCATCCCCAGGGCGCTGCGCGGGCTACTGCACGACGAACGCTCCCGACAGGCCCGCAACGACCCTCGCTTCGCCGACTTCCACCAGTTGATCGACACCACTCCGGTACTGCGCGAACACTTTCGCCGCATGTGGCTGCGCCACGAAAACGCCCTTGCCGCGGCGATCGCCGCCGACACCGGACTACCCGAGAACGACCCCGCCGCCCAGGCACTGGCCCACTTCGCCCTGGAAGCCGTCAGCCTCGTGCACGGCCGAGACGACCCCGACGCCGCACTCGACCGGATCTTCGCCCTCCTCGAGGTCGGCTGGACAGCCACGGCGCAGGCCTCGACAAGGCACGACCGCACCTGACCAACGCCTACGCACACGCCACCTACCGCGCGGTGGTCGAGCGAGATGCGCTGCGGCGCAGCACATCCGCTATCAGCCGATGCGCGGACGTCGCATGACACGGCCGCACCACAAATGCGGAAGCGTTATCGGCTGTCATCGACCATGCTGGCCGGATGGAACACATCGATGTCGAACTGCTGGCCCCACGAGGCAACGTCACCGTCATCCGGTTGCCTTGGCGGAAGTTCCCCGGAGTGTTCATTCAGGGCGACTCGTTCTCGATCCTCGAGGCAGCCGCCCGTGCAGCCGCCCGGACAGCACCCGAAGTCCAGGAGCTCGCTGATGACCTGTCGAAGATCCTCGCCTTGTACGCCAAGACGCTCAACGAGCACAACATCCCCCTGCCCTACACGACTGCGACGTACGAGGACAGCACCGAGTTGCTCGCCTCCGGCCGGCTCCAGTCACCGGACCTTCGCCGCTTTTTCGAGCTCGTCAGCGGCTACCTCGACTACGACTTCGACGACTCGGACTGGATGGCGATCACCACTGGCATCCAAGGGATTCCGGCGTTCGACTATCCCTTGCTCGGCTCGGCTGCGCTGACCGTCCGAGTGCGGCAAGAGAACGGGCAGGAGAACGTCACGATCGCTGTCACGGGAATGCCGAACGAGGCGCTGCGAATCCGTCTGGACACCCTCTTCGACGTGCTCACCCACGAAGAGAAGTAGCTTCCCGCCGTTATCAAAGGTCTGCTTCGGCAGACTGCTCGGCACCGGGAAGCCAATAGCGGGCACCATCGCGGGTGCGATCGAGGCGGCCACTCACGACCAGATAGCGGCGCAACGCGACGTAATCATCGAAGATTTGCGCCAGGCACTCGTTGACCTGTCCCTCGGTGTAGAAAACGTTCGGCTGGAAACGAGTGCGGGCAATGTGACTGAGCAGCATCTCCCGCAACGCACGGCGCCGGGACTTCAGTGACGGCATCGACACCAACCGGCCATCGCGAAAGAGACGATCGATAGCAGGGTCGCTACTACCGCTGCCGCCATCGGGGCGCGGTCGAACCGGGCCCGCCGCCTTCGTCTCGCTCACGCACCCAGTGTCACGCCACCACTCGCGCTGTCGCAACCGGATTTCGAACGGTCACATGACAGTTCACGACAGGCTGACCGTCGCGGGGCATGGTTAGGACCCGGACGTCGGTGGTAAGCAGCTGGTGTCTGGGGCCATGCCCACCATGAGCACGAGGCGATACCCGGCCGCCATGACGAGGAGCCCGGTGGTGGCCAGCAGGAGTGATAACCAGTCCATGCGGCGGAGATTCGCCCACAGATTGATCAGCAGGAGCAATCCGACCACGAGCATGATTATCGAACCCGTGGTCTGAATGCTTTCTAGCAACGCGTAATCCCGGTCACGCTGCCCGGCGCTGCCGTGCGGGCCCACATCGCAGTAGTCGCCGTTGGCCGGGGTGATCACGTATCCGGCCACGGCGATCGCCGGTCCGATGAAGATCGAGCCGACTATGTAGATCCCTGCAAACAACAACGGCCGGTTCTTGATCATGGTGTCAGACAATAACCATGCACTGTGGCGGCCCTGCGGTTGTCGTGTGGAGATTCTGTGCCCCGCAGACCAATTCGAGCCGCGGCCACACGGGAATGCCATCGAACCCGGAGCCGTTGTCACAACCATGGCCAACTCGGACACAGGGCACAGCTGGATCGGTATGTGGCGTAACCAGTACGGCAGCACCCTCGTCGTCACCGACGACAGTGGCGGCGCGATTACCGGCACATTCGAGACGGCATTAGGCGACAGCTCTTTCGCCGGTGTCCAGGTCCCGGTGACCGGCCTCCACCTCGGCAACTGCATAAACTTCGCCTTCGTTCGCAGTTCCGCCACCGGCGATTCGATCGCCTCATTCACCGGCCTGCTCCGGCACGGCAAGCTGGAGACACTGTGGCACGTCATCAACGACCAAGCGGTCAGATCGCCGCACCCCGACGCACCGCCACAGCTGATCGAATTGCCCTGGGCCCACGCCGCATTGACCAACGCCGACACCTTCGAACGCCTGAATCAGCAAGGGCCCCGTTGACCGGCTCGCTGCCACACCGTGGCCGAGACCGACTACACCGAGGACGCCCCCGGCCTGCCGAACCGTTCAACGACCCGAAGCCGAAACCGGTTGTGCTGGTTGGTTCGTGAACAGTTCGGCGACCACTGAGCCTATCTAGCCACCGTTGCCGGCGTTGTTGCCCTGATTCGTAGCTTGGCTGCCGTTCCCGGATTGGCCCCCTGCCTGGTTACCGGCGTTCCCGGACTGGCCTCCTGCTTGATTACCGGCATTCCCGGCTTGGCTCCATGTTTGGTTGCCGCCGTTGCCGGACTCGTCGCCAGCTTCATCTTTTGTGGCCTCTTCGTAGCATTTCTTGAACTTTTCGTACGTCTTCGACGCCTTGATGCAGCTGCCGACGGGGTCGGCTTGGGCCGCGGGCGCCGCGGCAACCCAAGCTCCGGCGGCTATCGCGCAAGCGGCGAGCACAGCGACGGTTCGAGCACGATCGAGGCGCATGTGGTTCCCATCCGTTGAAGGTGGACCAGCCTGTCCGGTTCACCGTACGTCGACATATTCGGACCTGCGAAGATTCCGGATGGGAAGGTCAGTTTCGCTGGGGGCAATCCCTGCTGCGACAACTCGTCGATCGTGCCCGATCCCATGCGGACCCGGAAGTGCGAGATGTGACCGACGACTACAGCGAATAGTTTGCGGCCCTTGGGTTCTGGCATTCGATACCGGCAACCGCAGCGTCGGAACGTCCGACCCACGACCGCACCCAGCACCGAGCAAAATGGACGTGTGCCGTAGACCCCGCTGGACTATCATGGCTCTCGTGCCACATCGTTAGGTTCCTCTCCGCCTTTACCTGGTGACTCGCGCCGACCTGGCGCCGGGGACACAGGTTGCGCAGGCGTCACACGCCGCGTTCGACTTTGCCGTCGCGTATCCCGACGTAATCGATGACTGGCACGCCACTTCGAACGTGTTGGTGGTGCTCGCCGCATCTGACGAGCTGTCTCTTGGTTGGTTGTGTGCCGACGCCGCCGCTGCTGGTCACCGGCTGATCCGGGTCCACGAGCCCGATCTCGACGGTGCGCTGACGGCTGCCGCGTTCGAACCGGCCGCCCATCGGCTGGTCGCCCACCTCCCTCTCGCCTTCCCTGAACGAGGGGAGGTGAAAAATGACTAATTCCATCGATGCTCAGCTGAGCGCCTCGCGCGCCCAACTCGTCGAGCTCGCCGCCGAGCGGGACGCGCTGCGCGCCCAACTCGACGGGGACTTGCCCACGGCCACCCGCTGGCTGCAGCGCAAGGTGTGGCGGCAGGCCGCCGCGCTCGACGTGCTGAACCGCCGCGTCGTCACGCAACGGTTCGTGCTGCGGACGCTCGACGAACTCGGGCGATCCCTGACGGCCGAGGAGTACCGAGCCGCCAGGACCGGTACCGCGAACGCCGAGCTGCGCGACCGGATCGACGATCCGGACGCGGCCTGATCGGTCATCATGAGGTGACCGGCAACTGCCGGTCACCTCTCAGTCCCAGATGCTCGACGGCCGAGCAGCCGCCTCTAAAGCGGCCTCCAGCGGGTTCGACTCCCGCCTGGGGCACCCCCGCACCTACCTAACCGCCGCTCGACTACGTATCTAGGTGAAAATCACCGACGCGAATGCCGGTGCGCGGATGGAAATCTCGATGTCAGCAAGCGAGCACGACTTGCCGGACACGAGGAGGAACACCATGAGCGCGGCACCTTACGAGGCGGTGGAGCGACAGCTGGCCACGCCGGCGCGCATCGCCCGCGCCACAGTGCTGGCCGCCGCGACGCTGACGGTGATGGGTCCGGCCGTCATCGCGCCGAGCCTGCCCGCCATGCGCGCGGCATTCTCGGCGGTAGCGGGCGCGGATGTGCTGGTGCGGCTGGTGCTGACCGTCACGTCGCTGGCGATCGGCCTCAGCGCGCCGCTGGCGGGCATGGCCGCCGACCGGATCGGGCGTAAACCGCTGCTGGTGGGCAGTCTCGCGCTGTACGCCGTGGCGGGAGCGGCCGGGTTCTTCGTCGACAGCATCGGTGTCCTGCTGGTGACCAGAGCCCTGGTCGGTGTCGCGGTCGGCGGCATCATGACGGCGATCAGCGCCATCATCACCGACTGGTTCGAGGGACCGAAGCGGGCGACTTTCCTTGGGCTGCAACAGGCTTTCGCCAGCATCGGCGGTGTCGTCTTCTTGCCGCTGGCCGGTCTGCTTGCCGCGTCGAACTGGAAGTTGCCGTTCTGGATCTATGGTGTCTCCGCCGTGATCCTGCCGTTCGCGCTGCTCGCTCTGCGAGAACAGCGGCGCGACAGGGTATCCGGACCGGCTCTCGACGCCGCTGGTCCGCGGTCACCGATCTTCCGGCCGATCGCCGGGCTCTACCTGCTCGCCTTCCTGGTGACGCTCGCCTTCTACATGGCCCCCACCCAATTGCCCTTCCTGCTGGCGGAACTGCACATCGGTCCGGCCTTGGTCGGTGCGGTGATAGCCGCGACGACGCTCAGCAGTGTCGGTGGCGCACTTGCCTTTCCGACGCTGCGCGGCCGCTGGTCGCCGAGTGTTCTCACGGCCGCCAGCATCGCGCTGCTCGGCATCGGCTGGATGCTGGTCGGCACCGCGAGCACGGTGGCGCAGGTGGCGGCCGGACTGCTCGTGGGCGGCGTCGGCGTCGGCCTGGCCGTCCCGAACCTGAACCTGCGATTGAGCGATCTCGCACCGGCGGCCACTCGCGGCCGGATCCTCAGCGGCCTGGTCACCGGAATCTTCCTCGGCCAGTTCGTTTCCCCGCTGATCGTCGCGCCACTCATCCAGCTCACCAGCATCGGCGGCGCGTTCCTCTGGACCGGGATCGCCATGACCGTAGGCGCGGTGATCGCGCTGCCCCTGGTCCGTAATGCCAAGTAACACACGCAAATTCCGCAACAAGTATCGAGTCCGCACACCTGCGGCTCGCCCGAATGAAGGATGAAAGAAATGATCTACCACGGCAACCGCTTCACCCTCCGCGCCGACGCCACCCCCGCAGCGGTCGAAGCAGCCCTCGAGAGCCTGCGCAACCAGGGACGGACCATTCCCTCGGTGAAGTCCTTCGTGGTCGGCCCCGATTTCGGCGGCGAGTACCAGTGGGGCGCGGTCTTCGTCATCGAGGACCTGGCAGGCTACTGGGAGTACCTGATCCACCCGGCGCACCGCAACACCGACCGCGTCGGTCTGCCGCTGGTCGACAAGTTCGCCTCCTTCGACATCACCGACGACGCGGACCCGGCGATGGCCGAGAAGATCGCCGAACTGCACCAGCGTCGCTACGACAACGACGCGGAACTGACCAAGCTGGTCTCCGACCTCGGCGAATACAGCGGTAGCGCCGCACCGGGACGGCACGGCGAGAAGTAGCCACCCGATCGAACTCGAGCCCCTGTCGGATAGCCTGTCCGACAGGGGGTTTCGTATTGCCCGAGGCCTGTCTACGAACCAGCCAGGTGGTCCGCACCGGGTTCAGGGCGTTCACGATCTCGGCCGCACCGATGAAATTCGGGCGGATCCGCCGTCGATACCTCTGAATACACCGACCGACAGCGGCGGCCCGTGCTGGGATCATCCAGCACGGAAAGAAACACAGGAGGCAAAGATGAGCGTCGGCAACCCCGCACACGAGCAGACGGTCCGGACGGGTGCGCAGGTGGGTGCGGTGAGCAGTCCCAAGGTGCTGGTGGCGGGCGCGAGCATCGCCGGGCCCGCGCTGGCCCACTGGCTGCACCGGCGCGGCGCCGAGGTGACCGTGGTGGAGCGCGCCCCCGAGCTGCGTCCCGGTGGGCAGGCGGTGGACGCGCGCGGGGTGACCAAGGAGGTCATCCGGCGCATGGGGCTGGACGCGGCGGTGCGCGCGGCCTGCACCGACACGGCGGGCGCGCACACCGTGGACGCGGACGGGAACGTGCTGGAGACCTTCCGCGTGGACGACGACGGCGGCGACGGGTACATCGCGGATATCGAGATCCTGCGCGGCGACCTGTCCCAGGTGCTCTACGACGACACCCGCGACGATGTCGAGTACCTCTTCAACGACCGGATCACCGAGCTCACCCAGGACGCGGACGGGGTCGACGTGACCTTCGAAGGCGGCGACCGCCGGCGCTTCGACCTGGTGATCGGGGCCGACGGCCTGCACTCGGCGCTGCGCAGCATGGTCTTCGGGCCGCGCGAGCAGTACGTCCGCCATCTCGGGCTGGTGCTGGCCTTCTACAGCGTGCCCAACGAGTTCGGGCTGGACCGCTGGCTGATCGACTACCAGGAGTCCGGGCGCTCGGCCATGCTGCGGCCCATCCGGGACGCCACCCGGGCGATGGCCATGTTTTCCTTCCCCTCGGCCGACTTCGAGGTCGATTACCGCGACATTGCCGCCCAGAAGCGCCTGCTGCGCGAGCGGGTGGCCGGCCTGGGTTGGTTGACTTCGGACATCCTCGCGCACCTGGACGACACCCCCGACTTCTACCTCGACCAGGTCGCCCAGGTGGTGATGGACCGCTGGTCGAGCGGCCGGGTGGGACTGTTCGGGGACGCGGCGTTCAGCGCGTCGCCGATGTCCGGGCAGGGCACCGGACTGGCCCTGGTCGGCGCCTACCTGCTGGCCGGCGAGCTGGCCGCCGCAGGCTGGGACCCGGAGGCCGGGTTCGCCGCCTACGAGGCGCGGATGCGCTCGTTCGTCGAGGCGAACCAGGAGATCGGCCGGCTGCACGCGCACAGCCTCACTACCCCCGCGCCTGCGGCCGAGCCGGGCACCGAGCCCGCCGTCGAATGGGACCTCGAGCTGATCGAGCGTGCGATCAACGGCGTCGAGCTGCCCGACTACGCGGGACTGCCGGACTCCGGGGCCACCGCCGAACCGCTGATCACCTCGTCGGCCAAGCCTTAGGCCACCGCCTCGGGCACTCAGATCAACCGGGATCGCCTGGCGCAATGGTCAGGCGAAGGGTGTGACGCCCGTCAGTAGACCCGCGGCCGGGTTTTCAGCGCTCGGCCGAACCAGGCGAAGATCGGTGCCAGGTCCGGCATCGGTGGCCAGTTGTTGATGGTCGACACCAGCTGCCAATATCGCGTCACCCGCGCGTCGTTGGCGACCTCCAGCCGCTCGACGATCCAGCGCCGCAGGTCGGCGTCGTCAGGTCGGCCGAAGGTTTCGGCGTAGCGCGCGGTCAATGTGTTGACGACGGCCGCCGCTTCGACAGCATCCGGTGCCATGCCCGCGGCCAGCGCTCGGCCGACTTCCGCGCGCACGGCCTCGGTCAGGTCATGATGCAGTCCAGTGCTGTCTCCGTCGGCTCGTTGTCGCTCCTGGTATTCCGCCATGCGCCGCACCGCGGCCCGAAAGTCGTTGTCCTGCACCAGCTGTACCAGTTCCATCCACGCCTCGACCTGCTCGGCGGTCGGCTCCTCTGGCAGGTCGGGCATGCTCGTGCGCAGCAGCTCCACCATGGCCGGATTGGCGTCGGCGCCGCCGAAGGTGTCATCGATGAAATCGTGGATATAGCGGTGCCGTTCGGCTTGGGTCAGGTTCACCAGTTTGTGCATCAGGTCCATCTCCTGTGGTTTCGATTCTCGATTCGCCACCGCCCGCAACACCGCGCGCCGCAGCCGCAGCACCCGGATCTGCGCGTCGAGCGCGGCCGCGTGTGCCACGGCGACCTCGGCGAGCGAGGTTTCGCGGGCGAGGACGCGACGCACCGTCGGCAGATCGATATCCAGTTCGCGCAGTGTCCGGACCAGTTCCAGACGCGCTAGTGCGTCGATGTCGTAGAGGCGGTAGCCGGCGGGGCTGTGACTGGTCGGCGGGACGATCCCCTTGTCGGCGTAGAACCGGATCGTCTTGACCGTCAGACCGGTCCGCTCGGCCAGCGCTCCAATGGGAAAGAGTGTCTCGTCGTCCATGCCCCAAGCTTGGCCTCTCCCCCTGATGGAGACTCAAGTCGATGCGGATCGCGATGCGGTGCGGCACTATATGACCGAGGGATCCAGCCGCCGAGGAGGACCTGATGCTGCCGGTGATCTACTCGATGAGCGTGTCGCTGGACGGTTTCATCGCCGGACCCGATGGCGACATCAGCTGGGGGGCGCCGGACGCCGAACAGTTTCGCTTGCACATCGAGCAGACCCGCGACATCGCCGCGTATGTGGCCGGCCGCGGCGTGTATCAGGACATGCTGGTGTGGGAGACCGCCGAACAGACAATGCCCGGGGAGGCGGAGCTGGAGTTCGCCCGGATCTGGCGGGCTATCCCGAAGGTGGTGTTCTCCCGCACGCTGCATTCGGTGACCGGCAATGCGCGCTTGGCCACCGACGACCTCGCCACCGAGGTCGACCGCCTGCGCCGCCGGCCGTGCGAGGGCGTGGTGTCCATCGGCGGGGCGGGCCTGGCTGCGGCGGCCATCGCCGAGGATCTGATCGACGAATATCGCCAATTCGTTTGCCCGTCCATCCTCGGCAACGGCACCCCCTATTTTCCGCCGCTCGCCCAACCACTCGACCTGCGGCTGATCGAGTCCCGAATCGTGAGCTCCCGCGTCGTCTATCTTCGCTACCAGCGGATGCGCTGAGTTGGCCCGCGCACCGGACGGCGCGTCAGCTCAGCTCCTGGGCCAGCCCGACGATGATGCCCTCGGGGCCACGGACGTAGCAGAGCCGGAAGATCTGCTCGTACTCTTCGATCGTGCCGACGAGTTCGGCGCCGTGGGCGCGCAGGCGGGCGACGACGTCGTCGACATCATCGACGGCGAACATGATGCGACGAATGCCGAGCGTGTTCGCCGGTGCGTGCTTCGGCTCGGGGCTGATCACCTTCGGCGTGTGGAACATTGCCAACTCGACCCCACCGGGTTGGCCCGGAATCCGCAGCATCGCGACCTCCTGGCGGACGTCGTCGACCCCGATCACCCGTTCCACCCAACGTCCCTCGACTGGTCCCCTGTTCTCCAGCTCCATGCCGAGTTCGACGAAGAACGCAATAACAGCGTCGAGGTCCTCGACAACGATGAGCACGTTGTCCATTCGCTGAATCGCCACAGCCCTATCTCCTTTATCGGCAAGCCCACCGTGCGCTTTGGTGCGCACGACTGTAATGACCTACGGCGAGCCGGAAACTCATCGCATGCGGGTCATCGGCTGGATGAACTCTGTTGCGCCGCCGCAATCTCCCGGACGGCGGCCGCGATGGCGCGAAAGTCCTTGCGCAGCACGTGCGAGTGGTTGCTCGCGACCTTGGCGCTGACCTGGATGTTCGGGTTGCGGGCGAGGACGGGCTCGAGCGAGGCGCGCACCGCTTCCATCTCATCGGCCCCGCCGCCGAGGTTGGCTCCGGTGGCCAGGACGTAGCGCATCGGGCAGGTCACGTTATCGAGGACCGGTGCGAGGGCGGCGTGGAGTTCGTTGGCCTCGATGTTGATGTCGGCGTGCTCGGCGGCGCTCATCCGCGCGGCCAGGCCGAGCCGACGAGCCACCGGCAGCAGAAATCGCATCCGGTGGAACAACTTTCGGATCCGCTCGCGGCCTTCCTCGCCGGTCAAGCCGTACGGCATCGCGCCGTCCACCGACACCACCCCGGCGACACGGCCGGGATTGCGCTCAGCCCAGTGCGCCGCGAGCAAGGCGCCGTAGGACCAGCCCACCAGGATCGGCCGGTCTACGCCGGTCGCCGCGAGGACGGCATCGATGTCGCGCAGACACGCCTCGAAGGAGTAGTCGGCCGATTGCCGCGACTTGCCGCGGGCCCGCTCGTCGAAGCTGATGTGCCGGTAGCCGTCACCGAGTTCGGCGATCACGGGCCGCCACGGCCGCCGGTCGGCATAGGAGCCGTTGAGGTAGACGACCGGACGGCCGGAACCACGGGTGTCGGTTACCGACAGTGCGGTGTCGTCGACGGGCACCATGCCGGTCCAGGTCGAGGTGGTCGAGTTGTTGGCTGCGTTGTTCATGTGCACACTGTCGCCAGCCCGGCTGTCACCGACCTGATGCTGGCCTGACACGGTGTTCGGCCTGCGTCAGCGTTATGGCAGCGGATCGGGTGCGATGCGGAGCAGCTGCTTGCCGAGGTTGCGTCCTTCGAAGAGGCCGCGCAGCGTGGCGGGCGCGAGTTCGAGCCCTTCCTGGATGTCTTCGGCATACACGAGCTGACCCTGGGACATCCATTCCTGTAGTCGGCCGAATGCCTCCGGGAATCGGTCGAGGTAGTCCAGAAAAATGAACCCCTCCATTCGTGCCCGCTTGATACCGAGCTGCATATAGTTGCGCGGTCCGGGAGGCGGTTCGCCCGCCTCGTAACCGGAAGAGATGCCGCCGCAGACCACAATTCGGGCTCGCTCGGCGATATTCGCCAGGCCGGCGTCGAGGACAGCGCCGCCGACGTTATCGAAGAACACGTGGATGCCCTCGGGAGCCAAGTCGCGCAGCCGCGCCTCGACATCGTCGGCCTTATAGTCGATGCAGGCATCGAACCGAGCGACCTCGGTGACCCAGGCGCTCTTGGCGGTGCCGCCAGCGATCCCGATCACCTTGCACCCCAACGCCTTAGCGATCTGCCCCGCGACGGACCCGGTCGCGCCGGCGGCCCCGGACACCAGCACGGTCTCCCCCGCCGACGGCCTGCCGATATCGACCATGCCGAAGTAGGCGGTCAGCCCGGTCGCGCCGAAGATGCTGAGCGTCGCCTTCGGATCAACGCCTGGCGGAACGACATTCATCCCGAGCAACCCTGGACCCGAGGCGATCGCATAGTCCTGCCACCCGACCATCCCGCAAACCCATTCTCCCACTGTGTAATCGGCGCTACGCGAGGCCACCACCCGGCCGACACCGCCGGCTCGCATCACCGTGCCCAGTGGCACCGGGTCCATGTAGTTCGGGCCGTCGTTGAGCCAGCCCCGCTGCGTCGGGTCGAAGGCCAGCCAGACCACTTTGACGAGCGCCTCATCCGGGCCGGGCGTCGGGACGGCGCTGCTCCTGAGCTCGAAGTTGCTGTCATCGACCGGGCCTGCCGGTCGCTCTACGAGGACCCACTGGCGATTCACCCGGCGAAACTAACCCGCCTGCCCTATCACTGTCATCCGAATTTCCCGATCTCGCACCGAGACGGAGACCGTGGCCGGACAGGCCCGCTGTCAGTAAGGGGCCGGTACATCGATGGTCAGCTCGGATGGGGTGGGGTTGGTGCTCACCTGAACAGCGACGGGACCGGAGCCGTCGAGGGTGAAGAAGGCGGCGTTCCATCCGTAATGGCCGTCGTACTGGGTCGTGCGGGTATCGGTCATGGTCGCGCCGGTATTCAGATTGCGCATGGTGACCGTCGTGGAGATGGCGCAGTTGTTTCCGCCGCCGGGCGCGGCGGACATCGAGCCGAACGGATTATTGGTGGCGTCGGGCGTGAAATTCACCGTCACCCGTGCCGTGCTGTCGATGAAATCCGCGAACTCACGGGCTTGCTGCCCCTGACTGGCCGACACCTCGGCCGAGACCGTGCCCATACATCCCGGTCCACCGTCGATGTGCGCGGGTTCGAATCGCACCGGGTCCACCGCGCCTGCTGGACCAGCGGATATGGCGAACGCGACCAGCGGAAGGGTCGATACTGCCGCAAACTTCAGAATGCCTCGCATCATGACTCCCATCCTCGTGCGGATCCGCAGTGGGTTCTCGTAGCATCACTACGGCTCAGCAATTATCTGGCAAAGTTTCACGCTAGCAGAGCGAATCCGACACCACTACCGGGCTTGCAGCCAGGCCACGATGGCGGTGACGACCGCCGGGTCCAGGCTGGCGTCGTCGGCGTTGTAACCCATCGTGACCTGGGCCTGAACCAGCTCGGAACGGGGTCGCGGCTCATGCTTGAGCACATGGTTCGCGTCGGCCGGGAACAGGAACGTCACGTTCTCGCGTCCCCTGGCCGCATGCCGCAGCGGCTCGCCGTCGGCCTGCCAGTCCACTTGGACGTCTTTCTTGCCGATGACGACGAGGACGGGCACGCGCACTCGGCCCAGCGGGGCCGCCGCATCCGCTGTCCACAACTCGCGGGCGAACGGCAGGTTGGCCGGGCTTTCCAGGGAGCGCAGGAGATTCGTAACGTCTTCGGGGAGAGCGGGGTCCGGGTCAATCGGCACGCCGGCCATAAACCGCGCAATCGACGCGTCGTACAGCTCGAGCAACTCCGCGCCGTCGGGGATCTTCGCCGCCTGTCCGGCCAACTGCGACCGGGCCACGACGCCGACGGCGCGTCCAGGAGGCCCGGTGAGAACCAGCCCGGCAAACGGGATTTCAGGTTCGCACAACGCGTAGTTGAGAACGTGCAGCGTCCCCTCACTGTTGCCGAGCCCGAAAATTCGATCGGCACGGACGTAGTCCTCGGCCGCGAGGGCGCGCACCGCGCTGGTGAGCTCGTCGAGGTGGCTCTGCATGCTCATCTTACCGATCAGCAGCGGAATGTTCTCTCGCACATGGGGTCCCGCCGCACGCTTGTCGTAGCGGAGCGAGGCGATGCCCGCCTGCGCGAGGGCCTGCGCCAGTAGACGGCCACTTCCGTTGGACCCGGGAAGTAGGGGCGAATTCCAGTCCCGATCGGTGGGGCCGCTACCGGCCACCAGCACCACACCGGGGAACGGGCCGGGACCGTCGGGCCGCACCAGCGTCCCGTATACGGTGGTCGGACCGAGCGGCCAGCTTATTTCGCGGCTCTGCACAGTCGTATCGTATGCCCCGCGTTGCCCGGGGCTGGACCTCGACGCGGCGGAGTCGGCGGGCGATGCGGGCGGCGGACTTCCCGGCGCAGGTTTTAATGGCATGGACACCGGATAGACTCAGATTCGGAGCACCGCTCCGAATCTGCGGCCGATCCAGGCGCAGACCATGGGAAGGGAGCGCCGCGTGAGTGCAGGCAACCAGCAATTGCCGACGACCGCGAAGCGCGCGGACGCCCAACGGAACGAAAAGGCCCTGCTCGATGCCGCGGCATCGGTCTTCGTCACCGACGGGGTGGACGCACCCGTACGCCGGATCGCCGCCGCGGCGGGCGTCGGCATGGGCACGATCTACCGCCACTTCCCCACCCGCGCGGACCTCGTCGTCGCCGTCTTCCGGCATCAGGTCGACGCCTGCGCCGAAGCCGGACCCACCCTGCTCGCGACCACGCCGTCACCGTTCACCGCGCTGGGCCGCTGGGTGGATCTGTTCGCCGACTTCCTGGCCACCAAGCACGGCCTCGCCGCCACGATGCGCAACGACGCCGAGGCCTTCGCCACCCTGCACGCGCTGTTCGTCGATCGCCTCGTGCCGGTGCTCGACGACCTGCTCACCGCCGCGCGGAACGCGGGCGAGATCACCGCCGACTGCACCGCCTACCAGTTGCTCCGAGCGATCGGCGATATCTGTGCGGGCGCGGAAATGGTTGACGCACAATATGACCCGCGACTCACCATTCGACTGCTACTGGATGGATGCCGGTAGAGCCGGGCCGACTGCGGCCATTGCTCTGGCCTGGACCCGAGCAAGTCCAGGGCTTAACCACGGGCATGTCGACCTCGGACCGCGAGCTGACCACCGCCGCCACCTCGCGCACTCTCAGCGGCGGCGCAACACCCGCCAGAGGACGAACACGCCCAGCGCGACTAGGGCGGCGGCAGGCACCGGCTGACTGCGTGCCGTGTCGACCAGCGAGTGCGTTTGTGCCGCAACGGGTTCGGGGGGACCTACCCGGTCGGTGGCGACCCTAGCGTTTGCCGTCGCCTGATCGGTTCGCTCCGCGGCTTTCCGGATCGCCGCTGCGGCCTTTTCCCTTGCCGCCGTGGCCTTTTCCTCGGTCACCCGCTGCGCCTCAGCCGCCGCGGCCGCCGCGTTACGCGATTCTTCGGCGGCCTTCTCTTCGGCCCGTCGCGCCACGTCGGCGGCCTTCTCCTCGGCGATCCGGCGCATCTGCGCGGTCTTCTCCTGCGCAAGATGCTCGGCTTCGGTGGCCTTTTCGCGAGCCGCGTCGGCTACCTCGTGGAATCTGTCGCGTTCCGGCGGTTCTGGTCGACTCATCATTTCCTCCTGTCCGCTGACGTCGCGTGTTCTTCAGCGTCCCGGTGCTTTTCGGTGTCCTCGTCGGACATCGCGCTGGTGTCGCGTGGTGGCAGGAAGGGTTCCTCGTCGGGCGGGAAACCCTGTTCGATGCGCCGGCCGCGGGCGAGCTCGGCATCGAATTCGGCACCGAGCAGCACCGCGACATTGGAGATCCACAACCACACCAGAAAGACGGCGACGCCGCCGAGCGATCCGTACACCTTGTTGTAGGAGCCGAAATTGGCGACGTAGACGGCGAATCCGGCCGAGGCGACGATCCACAGCAGCACGGCGAGCATGCTGCCCGGACTGAGCCAGCGGAAGCCGGGCTGCTGCGCGTTCGGCGCGGCCCAGTACAGCAACGCGAACAACAAGCTGACCAGCACCGCGAGCACCGGCCATTTCGCGATGTCCCACACCAGCACACCGGCCGATCCGACACCGAGCCAGCGCCCGAGACGTTCGGCGATCGAGCCCGTCGCGACGACGCCGATGGCGCACACCGCGAGCAGCACCACCATCGCGGCGGTCAAGCCGATGCGCACCGGAATGGTCTTCCAGATCGGCCGTCCCTCGGTGGTGTCATAGATCGCGTTGGACGCTCGCATGAAGGCCCCGATGTAGCCCGAAGCCGTCCACAAGGCGGTGGCAAGACCGATGATCGCCAACGGTCCCGCCAATTGCGGCGATCCTTGCAGCTGCTCGAGCGAGTCGACGAGCAACGCGGTGCCGCTGCCGGGTCCGATCTCCTGAATGGTGTCGATCAGCGACTGCGTGGCGGACGGCCCGAGCGCCCCCAGTATCGCGGTGAGCACGATGAGGCCGGGAAAGATCGACAGCACGCTGTAATAGGTAAGCGCCGCAGCCCAATCCGTGAGGTTGTCGTCCAGCAGCTCCAGCACGGTGCGCCGCAGCACACCCCACCACGACCGCCAGCGCAGCACCGACGGCCCGCTCGACCAGTCCACCAGCCGGTGTACGCGCCGCGCCGCGCCCTGCTTCGACATGCCCTCACCTCTCGATCGGGGAGCGAATACCCGGGCGCCGCACCGGCAAACTCGACGCGCTACAGCTTGCGCACCATCACGAATTCCAGCCGGGGATCGCCCGGCCGGACGAACCCGCTCTCCCCGGTCCGCACGAAACCGTTACGCAGGTAAAGCCGTTCGGCCGCGACATTCCCGTCGGCGAACTCCAACCAGACCACGCGGTGCCCGCCCGCGACAGACCAGTCGAGGACAGCGCGCACCAGCAGATCCGCCACCCCGGTGCCACGCGCCTCGGGCGCCACCCACATCGAGATCAGGTGCACGCCACCACGTTCGGGGTCGGGCATGCCGGCAACCGTGCCGAGTTCAGCGCCGTCGGCGCCGGCGACGAACTGCGCCCGATCGTCGAGCGCCGCCCGCCAATCCCCCTCGGTGCGTGCCTGCGCTTCAGCCAACGTCGTCCCGAAGAACTGCGGAGTGTCGGCCAGCGCCCGCAATCGAACCCGCCGGAACACTGTCCATTCGTCGGCGGTCAACAGCCGGATGTCGATCGTCGATATATTCACCCAATTTTTCTACTTGCCGGGCGCCTACCTGCGCAAACGCTTTTGGTACCGGCCGGACCGGGGGCCGCGACAACTGTTGTCGCGCAATCAGAATCCGGCCCGGCGAACGCCAATGAACTCGACCGCGGCGAACACCGCGACCACCGTCGCGCCGAGGAACATGAACACCACGCCGAGACCGGTCAGCTCGATCAGGCCGGACACCGTGAGCACCACCATGCCGACCGCCGACAGCGCGTTCACAGCGACGACGCCGACCGCCTGATGGAACGGAATCTCCGGCGATCCCGCGATGAGCAGCAGCGCGAGCGCACCGCCTAGCATCGCGACGCCGAACGGAATCGACCAGGCGGTGGGCAGGCCGAGCGGGTCACGCAGCACTATGGCACCGGCCAGCATGACGACGCCGAACGAGCCGGTGCTCCAGCCGTCGATCCGCAGGGCGGTGCGCAAGAAGTCGGTGCTCAGCGTCGGCTGGGTCGTCAGAAGGGTCGTGCTCATGTCCAGCTCCTGTTGGTCGAGACGGCGGGGCCGATCGGCTCCCGCACCTCACCCTGCCGAGGTGAGGTGAGCGTCTCAATAACCTCAGAGGTCATGGCCGCGCGACGCGGCCGGTGATTAGCCTGCTCAGGTGGCACAAACTCGAGGAGAAACGCGATCGCTGGCCGGCGGGCTGCTGCGCGACTGGCGGCAGCGGCGCAGGCTGAGCCAGCTCGACCTGGCGCTGTTGGCTGACACCTCGGCACGGCATCTGTCGTATATGGAGACCGGACGCGCCAAGCCGAGCCGAGCGATGGTGCTGCGTCTGTGCGCGGCGCTGGAGGTGCCGCTGCGCGACCGCAATACGTTGCTGCTGGCCGCCGATTACGCCCCGGCCTATCGGGAGAGCAGCCTCGACGACGCGGGCCTGACCTCGGTGCGGACCGCGCTGGAGACGATGCTGACCGCGCACGAGCCGTATCCGGCCGTCGTCGTCGATCGGTGGTGGAATGTGGTTACCGGCAATGCGGCGATGGGTGTACTGACGCACGGGGTCCCGGAACATCTGCTGCTGCCGCGACCGAATGTGTATCGACTGGTGCTGCATCCGGCCGGGCTGGCCGCGCGGCTGGCCAACTACGGCCAGGTGCGCGAGTTGTTCCTGGAGCGGCTCGCCAGGCAGGTCGGCGCGAGCGGTGATCCGCGGCTGACGGCGCTGTACGACGAGGTGAGCCGGTATCCGGCACCACCAGATTCGCCGGACGAACCGAAAGATGGTGCGGCGCAACCGGGTCCGTTCGAGGTGCCGATCCGGATCCGGACGCCGATGGGCGAGATGTCGATGTTCGCCACGATGGCGACCTTCGGCGCACCCGCCGACGTCACGCTGTCCGAGCTGGCGATCGAATTGTTCTACCCGCTGGACGAATTCACCGCGGCCGCGCTGCGTGGGCTGGCGGCCGCAGCGAATTCCTGAGGTCGACTAGATGGGCTGGAATCCGGCCCCGACGCCGCCCTGGGCGTTGATCGCGGCGAGGATCACCACGATCGGCTGGAAGAAGGCCGGCGAGTGGACGGGGTTGGCGGCGTTGGTGCACGGCACGTCGAAGCCGACCGGGCCGAGCCCGGTGAGCCGCCCCTGATTCATGCCGACCAGCCGATCGCCGACAACGACCGGACCGCCGGAATCTCCTGGCTTCGAGCAGTATTGGTTGATGCTGGTGCCCTCCAGCTCGCCCCACACCACGCCGCAGTCGGTGCCGGTGGTGCGTCCGCTCGAGCACACCGTGGCGCCGGGGCCGGGGGCGTCGGCGACGCCCGCGATGGTGGTCGGTCCGACGGTGCGCACCGGGGTGATCTTCGCCGGATCGAGTTCCAGGACCGCGTAGTCCAGGCCCTTGCCATCGTCGGAGTACGCGACGGTGCCGAGCACGCCGGCTTCCGGCGTGCGCTCGGAAACCAGCCGGGCGCCGGTGGGTGCGCAGTGGCCCGCGGTGATGCCGACGAGCCTGCCCGCGCCGTCGTGACCGATCGCGGTCAGCGAGCAGACGGAGTCGTTGTCGAACGCGATGCCGGAGCTGCCGCCGAGCACCGCGGTGGGTGCCGCCGACGCGGTGCCCGCGGCACCGACGACTACCGACGCAATGGCCGCTGTCGCGAGCGCCATCGATCTGAATTTCGTTGTCACTTCTCTCCTTATTCGAAAAACCGGGGAGGGAACCGCCCCCGAGACAATCTGCGGTCGCCGGATCGGCAAGCGAAAACGCCTGCGCAGAGGAATTTCATCGACGCTGGTTATCCGCCAGCTAACTCAGCATGGACATGCGGTAGGTGGGTCCACAACACATCTGTGCGCTGTGCCACAACGGATCGGCAATTGAGACCTGAGCCACAAGGCTCCGCGGCGGCCCTGAAAAGCGTTCGCCCGAACTGACTTTCACCCTCACCCAACCCCAGCTGCGGCCGTTTTGCCTGGCCGACGAGACTCAACTGTTATACCACCGCACGCGAAGCCGGGCGGAACCTCCAGGTCCCGAGCTCGCGAGTGAGGACCACTCATCCTCGGCAGACGGTGACAGACCATGATGACCGTCGCCGAGCATCCGGCGACGGGTGGGTGAACACAGCTGGTCGAATGGCCGACTTTTAAGTCAGCCTTAAATGTATTGAAGCAGTAGGTGATCCGCCTGCTACAGGTAGGACGTGTCGTTCACCAGACGCACGGACGAGCCGCCGTCCGGATAGAACTCCGCGATCGACAGCGCCGCCAGATCCAGGTGCAGCCGGTACAGCAGTGACGGCCCGACACCGAGCGCCAGTTGCAGCAGCGTCTTGATCGGGGTCACATGGCTGACCACCACGAGGTTCGCGCCCGGATACAGCCCGACCAGATCGCGGCGAACCGCGTCCACCCGCTCCCGGACCTGGTCGAAACTCTCCCCGCCGGGGGCGGCCAATGAAGGATCGCCCAGCCAGCGGGCATGCAGCTCCGGGTCGCGTTCGGCCGCCTCGGCGAAGCTCAGCCCCTCCCAGTCGCCGAAGTCGGTCTCGATGAGCCCGTCCAGGATGGTGAGCGGTGCGTCCAGCGCGGTGGCCGCGGCCTCGGCGGTGTCGCGGGCCCGGCTCAGCGGCGAGGTCAGCACGGCGGCGATATTGCCTTTGGCGGCAAGCATTTTCGCGGCGCGCGCGGCCTGCTCGCGACCCAGTTCGGTCAGCGGCGGGTTGCCCCGGCCCGAATAGCGGCGTTGCACAGAGAGTTCGGTCTGGCCGTGGCGCAGGAGCAGCAGCCGGGTCGGGCGACCGGTGGCGCCGGTCCAGCCCGGTGCGGGTTGCGCGGCGACGGCCGAGGCGACCGGGTCCAGCCGAACCGGTGCGGCCGTGGGCTTTTCGGCCTCGCGGGCGGTGCGCACCTCATCGACCAGGGTGCCGTCGTCCATTGCCTCGTTGGCGAGGCGGTCGGCGTGTGAGTTCTCGGCGCGCGGGATCCAGGTGAAGCTCACCCGCTCGAAACCCGCGACGAGCCTGCGCGCCCGGTCGGCGAGCGGAATCATGGCCGCGTGCTTGACCTTCCAGCGGCCGGACATCTGCTCGACGACCAGCTTGGAATCCATTCGCACCGTGACGATCTCGGCGCCGAGTTCGGCAGCGGCCTCCAAACCGGCGATGAGGCCGCGGTATTCGGCGACATTGTTGGTGGCGATGCCGATGAACTCGCGACGTTCGGCGAGCACCCGCACATGGTCGGCGGCGAAGACGACGGAGCCGTAACCCGCCGGTCCCGGGTTGCCCCGCGAACCGCCGTCGGCCTCGATGATCACCTCGCGCTCGGTCACCGCAGTGCCCGCCGCGCGGCGATCACAGCCCCGATTCCTTGGTGCGCACCAGGATCGCGCCGCATTCCGGGCAGCGCACGACCAGCTCCGGGGTGGTCTTCGCGATCCTGGCGATCTCGCCGCGGTCGAGTTCGATCCGGCACGCGCCGCAGCGGCGGGCCTGTAGCAGTGCCGCGCCGACACCGTGCTGGGCGCTCTGCCGGTCGTAGATCGCCATCAGGTCGGCCGGGAACAGCGAGATCAGCTTGGACCGGTCGGCGTCGCAACGGCCCTGTGCCACCTGAAGATCCGCGAGGGCCTCGTCGCGCTGGGTTTGCGCGTCGGCCAGTTCCTGCTCGGTCTTGTCCAGCCTGGCGCCCGCGTGCTGGTAGTCGTCGGCGGAGGCCTCACGCTTTTCCATCACCTCGAGCAGCTCGTCCTCCAGCACCGAGCGCCTGCGCTCCAGGCTGCCGAGTTCGTGCTGGATCTCCGAAAGCTGTTTGGCGTTGACCGTTCCGGCGGTCAGCATGCCCTTGTCGCGCTCCTCGCGCTTACGGACCGCCTCGACCTCGCCTTCCAGCTTGCGGATGTCGCGGTCGAGGTCGTCGAGCATGATCTGCACGGCGACGGCGGCATCCTTGTGCGCGTTGCGCTCGGCCTCGAGCCGGGCCACCTCCTGCTGTTCGGGCAGCACGGTGCGGCGGTGCGCGATCCGATTCAGCTCGGCGTCGACAGCGGCGAGCTGTAGCAGCTTGGCCTGGATCGGTGGTTCGACATTCAACGCGGACAAACTCCTGAACGCTATGGATTGGGGTCGGTGTTCAACCGTACCCCGCCGGCCCGCCCGCGCTGACCGACGCCGCACCAATCGGTGTGGACGGGGTGGTTGCCCGGGCGTGCCTGTGCTGTCGGCCCGGTCGGGAGTGGGTTATGCGGGCGCGCGGGTTTTGATGGCGTCCCTGGAGACGAAGACGTCGTATTCACCGGGTACCGCGACCACCGCGTTGCCGTAGGCGGAGCGCACGAACGGCTCGGTCCACCAGCGGCCCTTCGTCATGTCGTTGAAGAAGTCCTGATCGCCGTCGTTGAGGAAGATCTGGTGCTGGGTCGGCGACACGCCGTCCAGGCGCTGGCCGAACAACCGGCTGATCTTGTAGCCGGAGTGGAAGCCGAGCGCGTTCACCCAGGGCTCCAGTTCGACGATGCCCGCCTGCAGCACCCACATGTCGCCCTCGACCTGGTACTTCAGGTGCTGGTCGTCGTGCTGGTCGTCGCCGTAGAGGGTGAGGTCGACATCTAGGAGGTGCTCCTGGCCGGCCACCGGCTTGGCCACCACGTGCGCCGCTTTGATTTCCCCGGTCAATCCGAGATAGGTCTGCATCAGTGTGGCCAGCCACAGCAACAGCACCGCGACCAGCAACACCACCAATCCGCTGCCGCCGCGCGCGATCAGCGCCCGCATCCCGACCCGGCGCGTCCGCACCAGCCCGGAGATGAGCAACGCGACTCCGATCAGGATGATCAAGATCAACCCGACCTGAACGAAGCCGAAGTTCACCGGGAAATTCATGCGGTAGTTGTACCCCCGGAACGCCGGTCGACTCGCGGAAACAGCCCACCGCGCAAACCAATCCAGCGGACACGCCCCGACACGCCGTAGTGGAGGTATGGTCTGCGGGTCAAAGTTCAATTCTTCGGGGGTTTTCCATGTTGATCTGGGGTTGGCGTCAGTATGTGACGCGGCTCGCCGTGCTCACCCTGGTGTGCGGACAGTGCGGTAATCCGGCGGCGCACGTGCTGCACAAGCTGGTCACCAAGTTCACGCTGTTCTTCGTGCCGCTGATTCCGTTGCGCACCAAGCACACCCTGCAGTGCACCTGGTGCGGCGCCGAGTCGAACCTGGTGCAGCAGCAGGTCACCGAGTTGCTCGGTCAAGCGCAGGCCGAGAACATGCGGGCCGCGCAGCAGCCGATGGACCCGTCGTGGCAGGGGCAGCAGCCGGGGAGCTACTGACGCGGGTCAGCGGGCTGCGCTGACCGTCCATGGATCGGTCCGCTGGGTCGAGACGCGGGTCTCCAGGTCGGGCAGGCCCGCGCGGACGACCCGTTCCGCCTGTGCGCACCAGGGGAATTCGGTCGCCCAGTGGGCGGCGTCGATGAGGGCGGGGCCACCCTTACGGAGATGCTCGTCGACCGGATGGTGGCGCAGGTCCGAGGTCACATAGGCGTCGACGCCGCGGCGGGTGACCGCGTTCAGGTAGGAATCGCCGGCACCGCCGCAGACGGCGACCGTGTAGATGCTGCGGTCCGGATCGCCTGCCGCGCGGACACCCCACGCGGTCGGCGGTAAGGCGGCGGCGACTCGATCGGTGAAGGCGCGCAACGACTCTGGTTCCGTCAGGGTGCCGACGCGGCCGATGCCTACCGCCGAGGACAACAGCGCCCGTTCGGTGATGTGGTAGGCCGGATCCTCATACGGGTGAGCGGCGCGCAGCGCGGACAGGACGGCGGCGCGGGCCGCGGGTGGTGCGACCAGCTCCAGGCGGTCCTCGTCGACATGCTGGAGTTCACCGACCACGCCGAGCGCGGGCTTGGCTTCCGACATCGGCCGAAACTGGCTCTTCGCAGGTACCCGGAGTGCGCAATCGCGATAGTCACCACTGCCGCCCGCACCCGCCATGAACAGCGCGACCAATACCGCCTCGGTATGCGACGGAGGCACCTGCACCACCCAGTTATCCACGGGGGCTTCTGGTTTCGCATCGATCGGACCGATGACGGCGAGGCCGAGCGCGGCAGCCAGCGCGTCGGAGACGCCGGGGTCGGCGGAGTCCGCGTTGGTGTGCGCGGTGAACAACGCGCACCCGGAACGGATGAGCCGGTGCAGCAGTGCGCCTTTCGGAGTATCGGCCGCGACCGTATCGACACCGCGCAGCAGCAGCGGGTGATGCACCACCAAAGCCTGTGCCCGCCAATCGATCGCCTCATCGACGACCCCCGCCGTCGCGTCGACCGCGAAGAGCACCCTGGTGACCACCTCGTCCGGGTCACCGGCAACAAGCCCCACCGAGTCCCACGACTCGGCCAGCTTCGGCGGGTAGGCCGCGTCGAGCACCTCGATGAGATCCGCCAGCGTCGTCATCGTTCGCCCTCCTCAGATTCGATCATGGACTGTCGCAAGGGTTGCCGAGCCTCGATTACCACAGGTTCGCCGTCCGAATCGCGGTGATCAGCTGATCGACCTCGGCCGCACCGCGCACCGCCACGCGCAGGTGATTCGGCCCGAGGCCGGGAAAGGTGTCGGCGCGACGGACGGCAATGCCCTTGCCCGCCAGGTGTTTCCGGAGCAGTTCACCGTCGGGGACGCGGAGCAACAGGAACGGGGCCTCGGCCGGGGTGTGCACGTGGACGCCGAGCTCGGTCAGCCGATGGATCATCGCGTCGCGTTCGACGGCGATGACCTGTGCGCGCCGTTGTTCCGCCGCGACCGCGGCAGGCTCGGCGGTGGCGGTGATCGCCTCCAGTTGCAGCGTGCCGAGTGGCCAGTGGGCCCGGCCGTGATCAAGGCGTGCCAGAAGTTCGGGAGCGCCGAGGAAGTAGCCGCAGCGGAGTCCGGCGAGGGCCCAGGTTTTGGTGAGGCTGCGCAGGACCAGCAGGTCGGGGGCGGTGCATCCGGCGAGTGACGCCGGTTCTCCCGGCACCGCGTCGGCGAAAGCCTCGTCCACCACGACGATCCGGCCTGGTGCGCGCAGTGCGCGCAGGGTTTCGGCCGGGTGCAGCACCGAGGTGGGGTTGGTCGGGTTGCCGAGCACCACCAGGTCGGCGTCGACGGGAACGGCCGTCGGGTCGAGTGCGTACGGCGGCTCGAGCAGCACCCTGGTCACCGCGACACCCGCCTCGCGCAATGCGAGCTCCGGCTCGGTGAACGACGGGTGGATCACGGCGGCCAGGCGCGGCGCGAGTCGCGGCAACATCGCGAACCCCTCGGCGGCGCCGGCCAGCAGCAGCACCTCGTCCGGACCGCGGCCGTGCCGCGTCGCCACCGCACGCCGCGCGGTGTGATCTTCCTCGGTGCTCGGGTACCTGCCGAGCGTGTCCAGCCGGGCCGCGAGCCGCTGCCGCAGCCAGGCCGGCGGCGCGCTGCCCTGCACGTTCACCGCGAAATCGAGCATCCCGAGGCGCGCGTCCACGTCGCCGTGGTGGCGCAGTTTCGCGTGATCGACGCTGTCCTCGGGCACGAGATCACACCCTACGTGGCGAGCCCGCGGGCCGACCGGCCAGAATGGCTGTCGTGGGTGAGCTGCATGTGTCGTTCGTCTGTACCGGCAACATTTGCCGTTCGCCGATGGCGGAGAAGATTTTCGCGACGCATCTGTCCCGCGCGGGACTGGCCGATCGGGTGCGGGTGAGCAGCGCGGGCACCGGTGCGTGGCACGTCGGCGACGACGCGGACCGGCGCACCACCGCGACGTTGCGCAGGTACGGCTATCCGACCGGCCATGTCGCGGCCGCGATCGGCCCCGACCATCACGACGCCGATCTGCTGATCGCGCTGGACACCTCGCACGAGCGTGAGCTGGCTCGGCTCGGCGTGCCGTCGGACCGGCGCAGGCTGCTGCGCTCGTTCGACCCGGCCGCCGACGGGCCCGACGTGCCCGACCCCTACTACGGCGACGACGCCGACTTCGAGCTGGTGCGCGACCAGATCGAGGCGGCGATGCCCGGCCTGCTCGACTGGGTGCGTGCCGCGCTCGGCCTGGCCGCCGAACAGTCCGCGTTCGACGGGCGCCCCTGATGCGCAGGCTGACCTTCCTGCTGCGGCCGAGCTGGGTGATCCTCGCCGCGGTGGTCGCCGTGTTCGCCTACCTGTGCTTCACGGTGCTCGCGCCGTGGCAGCTCGGCAAGAACACCAGCACCTCGCACCGCAACCAGCTCATCACCGACTCGGTGGGCGCAGCGCCGATCGACATCACCACCGTCCTCGGCAGTCCGGCCACGGACGACTCACACACCGAATGGCGCAAGGTCACCGCCGCCGGCAGCTACCTGCCGGACTCGACGGTGCTGGTCCGGCTGCGCCATCTCGACGGTGCCCCAGGCTATTCCGTGCTCACCGCGTTCCGGCTGGACGACGGCCGCCTGCTGCTCATCGACCGCGGACTGGTCGCGGCGGTAGACGGTTCCCGCCCGCCGCAGATCCCCGACCCGCCCGCCGGACCGCAGCGCCTCGAGGCCAGAGTCCGGATGTCCGAAGGCATCACGCCGGGCAAGGACCCGTCCATCCAAGACGGTTACCGGCAGGTGTACTCGATCGACACCACCCAGGAAGCGGCGTTCCTGCAACAACCGCTGACCCCGATCCCTACCGGCGAGCGCGGCGGCTACCTCCAACTCGACGAAAACCAGCCCGGCGTCTTCACCCCCACCCCCCTCCCCCAACTCGACGCGGGCCCCTACCTGTCCTACGGGCTCCAATGGCTCGCCTTCGGCGTCATGGCCCCGCTCGGCCTCGGCTACTTCCTCTACGCCGAGCTCCGCGAGCGCCGCAGGGAAAAAGCAAGCACCCCAGCCGAACCCGCGCCCACGAGCCCGCCCGCGGAACTCCCCACATCCGAATCCACCACCGCCACACCACCTCCGGCCGCCCCCGCACCGAACACCGAAGCGCGCCTAGCAGACCGCTACGGCCGCGGCCGCGACTGACGCTGGGTACCGCGACGGTTCAGTGCCTACTAGCCGCACCCACGACTGATCCTGGGCACCACGACGTTCAGCCTCCTCGCTGCGTCCGCGACGGACGCTAGGCACCGCGACGGGCTCAGTGCCTACTAGCCGCGTTTTCAAGAGCCCTGCAACGAGACGTGCTGCCTCAACGCACTTCGCGATCAACTGCTGCTAGCGCCTGATGACGGCCCACAGTGCAGCCACCAATGCCGATGCCAGTTGCACGACCTTCGACATGTGTACGGCGCGATGCAGGTCGGCGACTGTCGGGGCGGGGCCGTCGCCGAGGGTGGGGCGGAGTTCGGTGCCGTGGCGGTATTGGGTGCGGCCGCCGAGGCGGACGCCCAGGGCACCTGCCATCGATGCCTCAACTACTCCGGCGTTGGGGCTCGGGTGTTTCGCGGCGTCGCGACGCCAGGCGTCGAGCGCGGCAGTTCGGCGGCCGCCGACGAGGGGGGCGAGGGCGACGGTGAGCAGGCCGGTGAGCCGGGCGGGGAGCAGGTTGGCCAGGTCGTCGGTGCGGGCGGCGGCCCAACCGAAGTGGCGGTAGCGGTCGTTGCGGTAGCCGATCATGGCGTCGAGGGTGTTGATCGCGCGGTAGCCGAGTAGGCCGGGTACTCCGGCGAGCGCGCCCCAGACCAGCGGGGCCACCGTCGCGTCGGAGGTGTTCTCGGCAATGGATTCCAGTGCGGCGCGGGCCAATCCGTCGGCGTCGAGCACCTCGGGGTCGCGGCCGCACAGCGAAGGAAGTAGCGCGCGTGCGCCCGCCAGATCGCCTGCCTCGAGCCGGTCGGCCATCTCGCTGCCCGCCTTCGCCAGGCTGTGCCCGCCGAGCACCGTCCAGGTAGCCAACGCGGTCACCGGCAGTCCGAGCCCGCGAACCCCGACACCCAATCCGACCACCCCACCCACCAACAGCACCTCGTGCAGCACCCCCGCACTACGCCGATCGGCATACGTCACCGATTCGAGCGCGCTTGCCGCCGAACCGAACCCGGCCACCGGATGCCACCGCCGCGGATCCCCCAGCACCCGATCCAGCGCGAAACCGAGCAGCAACCCAGCCGCGGTCGAGGTCCCCTTCTGCACCCACCGAGCCTATCCGGTACCCCGACCCAACGAAGCCCCCGCGCTACGACATCGACTGGATATCATGCGTGGCTGTGCGGGCTAGTGACGCGGACCTCGCTGGTGGTGGGCGTGGCGGGTCGGCGTGTCACACTCTGATTCGCTGCGTCGTCTACTTGGTGACGCACTTATAGGACTCGCGCCCCGACGGGGCGGAACGACCGAACGGCGAACAGCAGTGACTACCGAACAGCCTTCTACTCCCGAACCCATCGACCAGGCCGAACTGGCTCGGCGGTTCGAGGAGCACCGGTCGTATCTGCGCAGGCTCGCCTACAGCACGCTAGGCAGCCTGACCGACGCCGACGATGTGGTGCAGGAGGCGTGGCTGCGGCTGCAGCGCCAGCACGAAGCCGGGACCGCGGGGCAGATCGAGAATCTGCGCGCCTGGCTCAGCACCGTCACCGGCCGCCTCGCGCTGGATCAGCTCGGGTCGGCCCGTGCTCGCCGTGAACAGTATGTCGGCGAGTGGTTGCCGGAACCCGAGGTCACCAGCTGGGACGATCCCGCTGACCGGATCAGCCAGGACGAGCGGGTCACCACGGCACTGCTCGTGGTGCTCGAATCCCTGTCGCCCGCCGAGCGCACCGCGTTCGTGTTGCAGGACGTGTTCGGCATGACCGGCCCGGAGGTGGCAGAGGTGGTCGGCCGCACCCCGGCCGCCGTCCGGCAGCTCGCCTCCCGCGCTCGCAAGCGGGTCGAGGACGGTACGCCGCGCTTCCCCGCCTCGCCGGACGAGCAGGAGAAGGTCGTCTCCGCCTTCGCGGTCGCCTGGCGCTCCGGCGATCTCAGTGCGCTGCTCGGCGTGCTCGACGCCAACGTCAGCCTGACCGCCGACGGTGGCGGCAAGGTCCCCGCGATCCGGCAGCCGGTGCACGGCGCCGAGCTCATCGCGAAGATGCTGCTCGGTTGGTACCACGCGCCGTCGGCGGCGCACGGGTGGGGCCGTGCGGTGCTGGTCAACGGCGCGCCCGGCCTGGTTGTCTTCGACGGCAACCACATCGGCGTCTTCGCCTTCACCATCGATGACGGCCGCATCGTCGCCATCGACGTCGTCCGCAACCCCGACAAGCTGCACGACCTCCCCACCACCGGCGAGCCCGACTGGTACCTCGGCGCGACCACCACTGAGGACGAGTAGTCCAGGCGCACACCGTTTGTGCCAGCCGCACACGCGCTCTACCAGGTTGTGCAGCTGGCTGACACGCCCGTCTCTTGGGGTCTGCCCTCAGCCTGCCAGGCCCACGGGCTTCGCTGTCGTATAACCGTGGGCCGCAGCCACTTCCACCGACAGCAATCTGCCCGCGTCGGCGGTCAGACCGTGGGCGAGGTCGGGGTTCGCGGCGCAGGCCTTGTTCCAGCCGAGGTCGGCGATGGCGCGTACGTACCGGAGGGTGGCGTTGGTGAGGGCGACGGTGGCGGTGTGCGGAACTGCTCCTGGCATGTTGGCTACGCAGTAGAACAGCGAATTGTGTACGCGGAAGGTCGGATTCGCGTGGGTGGTGGGGTGCGAACCGGCGAAGCAGCCGCCCTGGTCGATGGCGATGTCGACCAGGACCGAACCGGGGCGCATCTGGGCGACAAGATCGTCGGAGACGAGTTTCGGCGCGCGGGCGCCGGGCACCAGGACGGAGCCGATGACCAAATCGGCGCCGGACACGGCGTGCTGGACCTCGGCGGCGTTGGACGCGACGGTGGCGATCCGCCCGTCGAAGCGGGCGTCCAACTCGCGCAAGCGGTGCAAGTTGGTGTCCAGCACGGTGACTCGCGCACCCATGCCGTCGGCGACCGAGGCCGCGTTGGATCCGGCGACACCGCCGCCGAGCACCACCACATCGGCCGGACGCACCCCGGGCACGCCACCGAGCAGCATGCCCGCACCGCCCAGCGGTGCCATCAAATGGTAAGCGCCGACCTGACTTCCGAGCTTGCCCGCGACCTCACTCATCGGCGCGAGCAACGGCAGCGAACCGTCCGCGGCGCGCACGGTTTCGTACGCGATGGCGGTGATCCCGGAACTCAGGATGGCGTCGGTGCATTCGCGGGACGCCGCCAGGTGCAGATAGGTGAACAGCACCTGCCCGCGCCGCATTCGCGGATACTCCTCCGCGATCGGCTCCTTCACCTTCAACACCAGGTCGGCCTCCCACCACACCTGATCCACGGTGACCAGTCGCGCCCCGACACCCGCATAGTCGGCGTCCGCGAACCCGGATCCGACGCCCGCCCCCGCCTGGATCAGCACCTCGTGTCCGTGCGCGGCCAGCTCCCCGGCTCCCGCCGGGGTCAGGGCAACCCGGAACTCCTGCTGCTTGACCTCGCGTGGCACTCCGATCTTCATAACGCCATCGTGAACCCCGCACCGGGCGCACGCCACGAACGACGCGCGGGTATCACACGATGATCACGAGACCGGCCGCGCACCGGTTATTTCTGCGCAAGTTGATCAGCACTTCGACGGCGGCCTAGACAATCCGCGCTGTTCGGAGCCGGTTCCGCGGACTCGCCCCAGCAACAGCGACCAGCCCTATTGATCGCCTCGCCGAGCGATCGGGATCCGCGCACGGTCGATGCTCGACGCAGCACATCGGGCCGCCCGGATTCGAAGTAGATAACCGGCCTGAGCGGACACTTTCACGCTCAGCGCAGCATCTCACGCAAAATTCGCGCGAAAGTGTCCACTCAGGCCGGGGCCATCCGTCAGACCGTGATCGCCGCACCCAGCGGCGGAATCCGCAGCTGCTTCTCCCGCCCCGCGTACTCGAACAGCAGACTCAACCGATCCAGCGTCTCGCTGAAGTGCACCCACCCTTCACCGTGCACCGGCACGATCACCGCATCGCCGAGCACCTCGGCCGCCTGCACCGCGGTGCGCGCGTTCAACGTGAGGTCGATGTCGCCGAAGTGACCGACATTCGCGGCGCCGACGAACAGCACCGCGGCATCGATCTTCCCGATCCGCTCGACGATCTTGGCGACCCGATCGACCGAGGCGTTGTCCCCCGAGACGTACACGGTCGGCTGACCGTCGGCCTGCAGCACGAACCCGGTGACGATCCCGGTCAGCGATTCGCACCCCTCGGGACCGTGCAGCGCGGGCACCCCGCTGATCCGGACGCCGCCGATCGTCACGGTCTCCCAATTCTCCAGTCCGCGAACACCTTTGATCCGTTCCGCGGCACCGGGTGTGGACAGCACCGTGCCCGCCGTCCGCAGGAATTCGCGGCCGGCGTTGTCCAGGTTGTCGGCGTGTTCATCGTGCGAAAGCAACACGACGTCCACCGGGCCGACCTGATCCGCGGGCACCGCCGGACCGATGAGCTTGTGCAGGGTGACCGGACCCGGGTAATCACCGGGCTCGTCGAAGGTGGGATCGGTCAGGAAGGTCTGGCCCGCGTACCGCAGACGCACCGTGGGTCCGCCGATATGCAGTACTTCGAGCTGGTTGGAGTGTTCGATGGTGTCGGTCATGCCGTTGAGCTTGGCAACTCGCCGGGGCATCCAACAGTGGCCCGAGAGCCGCCTATCGCTAAAATCGGGCCATGCATACAGTGGCTGTTCTCGCCTATGACGGCATGAGCCCGTTCCATCTGTCCGTGCCGAGCCTCGTCTTCGGCCGGGTCGGCATCGGCGGACCAGCGCCCTACCAGGTAGATGTCTGCGCCGAGCGCCCCGGAAGTCTGCGCACCCCAGCGGGTTTCGACATCGAGGTGCGCCATGGACTCGACCGCCTGGTCCGGGCGGACACGGTGATCATCCCCAGCTGGGAGCGCGACATGCCGCTGTCGGCGGAACTGCGCGCCGCCCTGCATCACGCGCACACGGCGGGCGCGCGGATCGTCGGCCTGTGCCTCGGCTCGTGGGCGATCGCCGCCAGCGGACTGGCCGACGGCCGCGAGGTGACCACCCACTGGGCCGGTGCCGCCGCGCTCGCCCGCGCCTGCCCCGCCGTCCGGGTCCGCGCCGACACCCTGTGGTCGGACCTCGGCGACGTGATCACCTCGGCGGGCGTCGCCGCCGCCCTCGACTGCTGCCTGCACCTGGTGCGCAACGACCTCGGCAGCCGCGCCGCGACCGAACTGGCCAGAGACCTGGTCACCGCGCCGCACCGCAGCGGCTCGCAAGCCCAGTACATCCCCATCGCGGTTCCCGACGCCACCGACGACGACCCCATCGAACGCGCGATGGTCTGGGCCCGAACGCATCTCGGCCAATCGATCGACCTGGACGGCTGGGCCCGGATCGCCCTGATGTCGCGCCGCACCTTCACCCGCCGCTTCCGCGACCGCACCGGAACCAGCCCGCAGCAGTGGCTGCTGCACCAGCGCGCCGACCGGGCCAGGCTGCTGCTGGAAACCACCGACGACACCATGGAGCGGATCGCCACCGACACCGGCTTCGGCACGGCGGTCAGCCTGCGCCACCACTTCCACCGCATCCTCGGCACCAGCCCCGCCGCCCACCGCGCGTTGTTCCAGGGAGCACGGCTAGGTTCGGCGGTATGAGGATTCAGATCGGCGAATTCGCCCCCGAGATCGACGAGGCCGCCTGGGTGGCGCCCAACGCAACGGTGATCGGCCGGGTGCGGCTCGCGGCCGAGGTGAGTGTTTGGTACAGCGCCGTGCTGCGTGGGGACCTCGAGCAGATCAGCGTCGGCGAACGGACCAATATCCAGGATGGCTGTGTGCTGCACGCCGATCCGGGCTTCCCGCTCACCGTCGGCAGCGGAGTTTCGGTGGGGCACAACGCGATCCTGCACGGCTGCACGGTCGGCGACGATGTGCTGGTCGGCATGGGCGCCACCGTGCTCAACGGCGCGGTGATCGGCGCGGGCAGCCTGATCGCGGCCAACGCGCTGATTCCGGAGGGCGCGCAGATTCCGCCGGGGTCGCTCGTCGCCGGAGTGCCCGGTAAGGTCCGGCGCGAACTCAGCGAGGCCGAGCAGGATGGCATCCGACTGAATGGGGCTGTGTACCTACACAACACGGCCAATCACCGTGCCGCAAAAGAGGTGTGAGACAGCACACACTGATCAAGCGACCAGCAAGAATCGCTGATAACATTTTGCCAGCGTGCCCGGTGACCCGGGGTCTCCTGCCGAAACGGTAGTCGTGCGGCTTGTAGCGCAGTGGTCAGCCCATTTCGGGTCGATGGGTCCGTAAGCGAGCGTAGCGGGCGAGCCGAATCGCAGCGCACGGTCGCACACGACGGAGCCGAGCGTGGCAAAGTTGTGAGTCGCTCATGACACAGCGAGGCGACGTCGTGCGCGTGCAGGCAGGAGGTATCGGTGATGGTCTACGTGCAGTCGAGTGTGCACCGGTCCACGGGGCGGATCAGCGTTGCCGACATCGCGGCCCAGCCGGGCGGCATCGAGGCACTACAACGGCGAGTCCATGAATTACGTTCCAGCGGGGTAGATTTCGCCGCGAATGCGATCGAGCAGGAAATGGTGGCGCTGAACCTACCGCGCCACTGACACATCAGCCCACGGTCACCGCGTGTCACTCGGCAGCGGTGACCGTGGCAAGTCCGGCCGTGGTGTGCTGATCCAAGGCCATCAGCGCGGCCCGCACCCGCACCGACTGCCAGCCACCGTCGGTGCACCGCAGCCGCACGATGCCATCGGTGCGATGACGCGCCAACTCCCGTGACATCTCCTGCGCCGCCGCCAGATCGTCCGGATGGATCTGCGGCGGCGGCTGACCGGGCAGGCCGGCCCACGCGATACCGGGCATCGGCGGCCCGATCCAGCGAATCAATTGCAGCGAACGCAGATTCACGATCGCGCGATACTCCCCCGGCGCGGTGGACGCCTCCAGCAGTTGATATTCCAGAATCATCGGCGGCGGGGCGGCCGGCACCGCGGTCGCGGCACCGATGTCCTGGGTCACCCCGCGAAACAGCACCACCGCGCGCCCGTCCGCGTCGACCTCGCGGCTGATCCGGCAGGCGAAATGCCCTGCGCGCAAGGCATCGTCGTCACGCCGGATCGTCCACACCGCCTGATGTTCGGTGCCCGGCGCGGAATTCACGATCTTCGCCAGCGCCTCGCTCTCGTCCCGATTGGTGACCAACCGGGTGAACGCGCCCGCGAGAGCCAACTCGGCCTCCCGGTCCTCGGGCGCGACGCCGTACAGATCGAGCAGGTCCACGCTGCGCACCGATCGGCTGGTGGTGAGGTTGAAGTACCACGCCCCCACCGGTTCTCGCTCAGGCAGCGGCTCCGCCACCGGCCCCACCCACAGCCGAACGGCATGCGCCCGCTCGGGCGTGATGAGCAGCGGCTCGGCCCGCACGGTGCGGCGACCGTCCGCCGAGATGTACGCGACCGGGGCACAGGTCCGGCTTACCTGCGCGAGAGCGGCTTGCGCGTCGGCGAGCGACAGCGGGTTACGCAGGATATTGCTCAGCGGCACGAAGGATTTCGGCGCGGCACCGAGGGCGATCACCGTGCCCGGCGTGCCCGAAAAACATTCGACCAGGATCCATTTCGCCATCAGCCGCGTCCGATCGATCGCGCCCGATCGGTTATCGACGTGAGAAGCCTTCGACCAGTTGACATTTCAACATCACCCGTTCCTGATCGCACGGTTCCGCGCGGTCAGGAACGAAATACCATGTCCAGCACCCGTTCGTGGTACGAGCCCGCGAACCTTGTGACCAGGTCCACAAGAAGGGCGTCCAGTCCGACCAGAACCTTGGCCTCGCCGCGCGCCGCCCCGCGCAGAATCGTCCTGGCCGCCGCGGCCGGGCTGGTGCGCGCGACCTGCCCCTCGAAGCGCCGTGCGACCGCCGCGGCGTCGATGCCGGGCGCGACGCTCGCCGACCGCGCGATGGAGGTGAGCACCCCGCCGGGATACACCGCGGTGACCCGAACCCTGCCGCCCGCGGCTCGCATGTCCTGGCGCAGCGAATCGGTGAATCCGCGCACCGCGAACTTCGCCGCGTTGTACGGCCCATGCTGCGCCATCCCGACCAGGCCGAACGCCGAGGACATGTTCACCACATGGGCCCGCTCGGCGGCCAGCAGATGCGGCAGAAAGGCCTTGGTCCCGTTGACGACGCCCCAGAAGTCCACGTCCATCACGTGCTCGAAATCGCTGAACGGCGACTCCGCCACCCCGCCGACGTGCAGGATCCCGGCATTGTTGAACAGCGCCTCGACCCGTCCGTGGTGCGCGACGGTGGCCGCGGCATGGTCGAGCATCGCCGCCCGATCGGTGACGTCGAGCGTGGTGGTCGTCGGCTCATGGCCGACGGCAGCACACAACCGCCCGGTCTCGGCGACGGCGTCGGCCGACTTGTCCGACAGCGCGAGCACCGCACCGTCGCGAGCCAGCGCCAGGGCCAGCTCGCGGCCGATGCCAGCGCCGGCACCCGTGATCGCCACCACACGGTCAGCGAAATATGCCACGGCTCAACCCTTTCCAATCATCCGACATCCATATCGGATATCCACAAAGGCTAACCATCTGCTACCGGACGTGCGACCTGTGCCCCATTCCGGCGATCCGCGACCAGGCCGCCGCACGTCGGTGAAATAATGAAGGTCCATCACCCGCACCGTCGCGGCGCCATCCCGTACGCTCGGCCCTCGCGCGAATCGACTGGAGACCAGATGCCAACTGTCCCGCCCATGCTGCAGCGCATCCTGGACAAACCCGTCGCCGACGGCGAGAAACTCCTGGAAAGCGCGCTGTCGGCCTTCCTGGACTTCGGCATCAAACGGACGAGCATGGGCGAGATCGCCCGTCGCGCGGGCATCAGCCCCGCCACCCTCTACCGCCGCTTCGAATCGAAGAACGACCTGGTAGAGGCGGTGAGCGTGCGGGAGGCGCAGCGCTTCGTCGAGATGATCGACAAGCAGGTGCGGGCCGTCACCGGCTCCGAAGACCAGCTGGTGGAGATCTTCGTCGCGTTCATCACCGCCATCGCGAACAACGAGCTGCTGCGTCGCCTGCTGCGCACCGAGCCGGACCTGATCCTGCCCCGGCTCACCACCGACGCAGGCCCGATCCTGGCCGTCGGCCGCGGCTACCTGGCGGAAAAGCTGCGCGAGCTGCGCGACACCGAAGGCACCCACGATTTCGACGCCGACCTGGTCGCCGAGATCATGGCGCGGCTCGCGCTGTCGCTGGCACTCACCCCGGACGGCCTCATTCCGGTCGCCGACCGGGACGGCGCCCGCGAGTTCGCGCGGCGGACGCTGATGCCCATGGTGGGCGTGCACGTCACGGCGTAGTCAGAGCGGCGTCACGCCGAACGCCGCGGCCACCCGCTCGTCCAGGTCGGCCCGCGCCGCCGCGTCGGGCACCTGGCCGTCGACGAGCGCACGAGCCAGGTCGATGACCGACGCCGCGCAAGGCGATGCCGGATTCGGTAGCGGCAACCGTGACACGTACTGGGTGATCCATCGGCGTCTGCCCGAGTACAGGCGGTTACCGCAGACCGCGTCGTAGAAGCGCAGTCCGAGCGCCGAATTCGCCACGCCCATCAGCAGATACGCGAGCCTGTCCGCGTCGGCCGGGTGCGCCCCCAGATCGGGCAGCGAAATCCAATAGCAGTCACCGTTCACGACCGCGCCCGATCGATCGAGGGCAAATCTCGGACGTTCACTGATATCCGGAAACACCAGCTTCGGCTCACGCCATAGATGTGGACGTTGCGGCACCCATATCTCGAACCATTCCCGTCCGCTCGGCCCGAGGTAGTGGCGGGCGGCGAGGGTGTCCTTGTGGGCACGCAGATACTCAGCGGCGCAGGGGAATTCGTTCAGATCGATCGGCGTGCGACTAGGCCGGTTCAAGTCGTAGGGATACAGCACGCGGGTGTCGTGCGATCGGGCGATGCGCCACGGCTCGAGGTCGTGATGGGTGATCAGCTCGCGCAGCAATTCCGGTTCGGGAGGCGGCTCGACGTCGGCCCACCGATCGGAGATGAACACCTTGTCGGCAGTTGTCTTGATACCCACTCGAATTCGAGCAACGTCACCAAACGTCCGCCAGGTCGTCGTTGCGATACCAGCGAGCCAGGCATCGATCTCGGCGTTCGACATACGCCACGCGGTCTCTGGTTCCACTATGCGCCGCAGGGTCTTTCGACGCCCAGGACGACTGGACGGCGGATCCGGCAACAATTGCCGCGCGAGAGTCGATCCGGGCGTCCACGAACCCTCGGCCCCTGAATCCACACCGGGCCGATCAAGTCTCAACAGTCCCCCGGCCTGCGGGCTCCCACTCGGCGCATCAGGTCGCAGCAGTCCCCCATTCCGCGGATCCACACCTGCCCCCTCAGACTGCCGAGCCCCCTCAGCCTCCAGATTCACACCCGACCGATCAGGTTGTCGCGGACCAGTATTCCCCCGATCCACGCCCAGCCCATCGGGTCGTAGCGAACCCTCGGCCCACAGATCCACACCCGACCCACCACGCTGCCGAGCATCCTCAGCCCCCAGACCCGCATCCGACCGATCAGGTCGCAACGTTCCCGCGGACTGCGGGTGCCCACGCGGCTCATCAGATCGCAGCGCTTCCGCACTCACTAGGTCCACCCCCGACCCATCAGACTGCCGCGCACTCTCGGCCCCCAGGTTCACGCCCAACTGACCAGGATGTCGCGGTTCCGCATCCCGCCGGTTCGCGCTCGGTCCATCAGGGTGCAATGGCCCACCACCCTGCCATCCCACCCCCGGCCCACCAGACTGCCGCGACCCCTCAGCCCCCAGGTTCATACCCGCCGCAGATTGCCGTTCCCTCTCGGCCCGCAGGTCGACACCCGGCTGACCAGGCAGCGCCCCCTCGGCCCCAAAGCCCACGCTCCGCCCATCAGACTGCGACGCACTGTCGACCAAAATATTTGCACCCGGCCCATCGGATTGACGCGCGCCTTCGGCCCGAAGATCAATGCTCGCCGCATCGGGGGCGGCCGCACCGTCTAACGCCGAAACCTCCTGCGCCCCTGATGCTTCCCGTCCTGAACGCGTCGTGTGCCCGGTGACCAGCGTGCCGACCTCGACCGCGAAGGTCCGCCCGTTGTGCGCGACAAGACAACCGCGATTATCGAGCAGTGCACCGAAAAGGTCTGTCTTCGATGGGATTTCGCCGCACTCGACCTCGTACGCGGAGACGTACCGGCATTCGGCGCCACTCCCGGCACGAGTCGCGATGGTGATCGCGGGCAGCACGGCCGCCTCGAACAGCTTGGTGTCCCCCAGGTCGTACAACTCGACCGGTGCTAGTTCGGCAAGCAGCAATCGCCGAATGTTCGCGCCCGCTTTCGTTGTCAGAAACCGGTTGGCGCACAGCAATCCGAGCACGCCATCGGGGCACAGGAGCCGGGGTAGTGTCGCGACGAAGGGGTGGGTGAGGTCGATTCGGCCGCGTAAGCCGAACTGCTTGCTGAGCAGTTGGGCGGTGGTTCCGCCCAACTGCTGGGTTCGGACGTAGGGCGGGTTCGTGATCACGGCATCGAATGAACCGGCGGCGAGCTCTTCGGATGCCGCGAGGAAGTCGCCGACGTGCCAGTCGACCCCGTCCCCCGCGGTTCGGGCTCGTGCCACCGCGAGTGCCGCGGCGTCGAGGTCGTATCCGGTCAGCTCGACTCGAACCCCCGGCAGCCGGATCGCCGCTTCGTCCCGCAATGCGAAGAGCAGTTCGCCGTCGCCGCACGCCGGGTCGAGCACCCGCAGCACCCCGGATCGCGGGCGCGGCACGTGCGTGAGCAGCCGTCCGGCCAGAAAGCGCGCGAGCTCGGGCGGCGTGTAGTGCCTGCCGTGCCGCTTACGATCTCGTGCGGCGGGGGCTCCGGACGCCATGCGGTGGATTCTGCCTTGTCAGAGCCCGGCATTCAGGGCAATGCGAGCACTGGCCCTACACACCCGCATGCAGACCGACGCGCGAGCGTTTCGCATCGATAATTTCGATGCTAACGTTCGGTCTCATAATGGAACCAAATGGAGGAGCGGGGATGACGACAGCGGATGTGTCGACCGAGCAGTACACGGCATTGGCCAAGGTGCTCGACGAACGCTGGACCTGTCGGCAGTTCCTGGCCGATCCGGTGCCGCGGGAGGTCATCGAGACACTGCTGCGACTGGCGCAGCGCACCGCCTCCTGGTGCAACACCCAGCCGTGGCAGGTTGTGCTCACCGAGGGCGCGGGCACCGACCGGTTCCGCCAGGAGTTGCTCGCGCACGTCCAAACCGCAACGCCGGAACCGGATTTCCCGTTTCCCGCGCAGTACACCGGGGTGTTCCGGGACCGCCGCCGCGAGTGCGGAATGCAGCTGTACGACAGTGTCGGCATCAGCAAGGGCGACCACGAGAAGACGATGCGGCAAGCCGTGCGCAACTTCGAACTGTTCGACGCACCGCATGTGGCGATCGTGACCACCGAGGCGGACATCGGCGTCTACGGTGCCGTCGACTGCGGCGCCTACATCGGTAACTTCCTGCTGGGGGCGCAGAGCCTCGGCCTCGGGGCGGCACCGCAGGCGGCGCTCGCGTCGTACGCGCCGTTCATCCGCGCCTACTTCGGCATCCCGGACAATCGCCGCGTCGTCGCCGGGATCTCCTTCGGCTACCCGGACACCGAGCATCCGGTCAACGGGTTCCGCACCTCTCGCGAAAACCTGACTCAGGTAGCGACCTGGTTCACCGACTGACCTGCAAGCAGCCCCGGCCCGGCCTCGGGCAGCACGTCGCGCGCGGTCATCGCTTTGCCACACACGTCGCATTCGAGGTTCGCATGCGCCTCGCCCGTGCAGCCCTGGTGGGCGTAGCGCGCGGGCGGGCCGTCGGGCGCCATGTAGGTGTCGCCCCATTCCCGGATGGCCATGAGGATCGGATAGATGTCATGCCCCTTCTGGGTGAGCCGATACTCCTCGTGCGCACCCACCGCCGCCTTCCGCTTGACCAGGATCTCGTGCTCGATCAGCCGATCGAGCCGGTCCTGCAGCCGACTGCGCGAGATGCCCAGCGCACTCTGGAACCCGTTGAACCGGCGGATCCCGGAAAACGCGAACTTCAAGATCAGCAAAGTCCAGCGATCACCGAAGATCACGAGCGGGCGCGTAATCGAGCACGGCACGTCAGCAAGTTCTTCGTAGCGCACTTCTCGATGCTACCGAGCCCAGCACCCCAAGCCCCCACACCGCGCGTCCCGACACCTAGAGCGGGATGTTCTTCAGGTGGCTGGGGTGTGCGGGGGCGGCGGCTAGGGCGGCGGCGATGATGCTGCGGGTTTTTGCCGGGTCGATCACCTGGTCGACTACGCCGATGGCGACGGCGCGTTCGACGCCGCCCGCGATGCGTTCGTGCTCGGCGGTGAGGCGCTCGTGCAGTGCTTCGCGCTCCTCTTCGGGGGCGGCGGCGAGTGCCTTCTTGTGCAGGATGCCGACGGCGGCCTTGGCGCCCATGACGGCGACCTCGGAGCCGGGCCATGCGTAGACGGCGGTCGCGCCGAGCGAGCGGGCGTTCATCGCGATGTAGGCGCCGCCATATATCTTGCGGGTGACGAGGGTGACGCGGGGGACGCGCGCCTCGGCGAACGCGTGCAGCAGCTTGGCACCGCGGCGCACGACACCTTCCCACTCCATGCTGACGCCGGGCAGGTAGCCGGGCACGTCGGTGAGCACGATGAGCGGAATGCCGAAGGAGTTGCACAGGCGCACGAAACGCGCTGCCTTCTCGGCACTTTCGGAGTTGAGGCAGCCACCGAGACGGATCGGGTTGTTGGCGAGCACCCCGACGGTGCGCCCGGCCAGCCGACCGAGGCCGGTGACGATGCTGCGCGCGTACCCACCCTGCAGCTCCTCGAACGAGCTTTCGCCGTCGACGTTGTCGAGCAGTTCGTGGATGATCGGCTTCACGTCGTAGGCGCGCTTGGCCGATTCCGGCAGCATCGCCTTGAGGTCGACGTCGCCGTGCGCGGCCGCGAGCAGATCGAACTCGCCCTGTTCGGCGAACATCGACACCAGACGACGCGCGCGATGCACCGCGTCGGCCTCGTCATCGGCGACGATGTGGGCGACACCGGACTTCTTGCCGTGGGTGACCGGTCCGCCGAGGGTCGCCATGTCGACCTGCTCGCCGGTCACGCTGCGCACCACGTCGGGGCCGGTGACGAAGATGCGGCCCTCGGGGGCCATGATCACGATGTCGGTGAGCGCGGGCCCGTACGCGGCGCCACCTGCGGCGAAGCCGACGACCACGGAGATCTGCGGTACCAGGCCGGACGCACGGACCATGGCTTCGAAGACCAGGCCGACGGCGTGCAACGCCTCGACGCCCTCGGCGAGCCGGGCGCCACCGGAATGCCAGATGCCGACGATCGGGACGCCGGAGTCGATGGCGGTGTCGATCGCGTCGACGATGTGCTTGCAGCCCTCGACGCCCATCGCGCCGCCCATCACGGTGGCGTCGGAGCAGTATGCGACGGTGCGCACACCGTCGACCTCACCGATCGCGGCGAGCACACCGGACTTGTCGCGTGGGTGCAGCGGAAGCAGCGTGCCGGGATCGAAGAAACGCTGCAGCCGGCCGAGCGGATCGCGCGGATCCAGGTCCGTCCCTTGGTGCAGCGCGGGAGCGATAATCGTCATCGCGTTTTCTCCTCACCTCGTGAGTGCGCCGCTACCGCGGCTGCAAAAATGTCGATCCCGGCGGGATGAGGCCTTGGCGGCCCGATCCCGCCGGGATCGTCGTGCAGTCCGAAATTCGATACGGGCGGCTATGCCCGACCGAAGGCGAGCGCGACGTTGTGCCCACCGAAACCGAAGGAATTGTTGATCGCGTACTCGATCTCCTGACGGCGAGCTTCGCCGTGCACCACATCCAGGTCGATCGCCGGATCCTGGTTCTCCAGGTTCAGCGTCGGCGGGACGATGCCGTCCCGGATGCTGAGCACCGTGAGTACGGACTCGAGCGCGCCGACGGCACCGATCGAGTGTCCCAGTGCGGACTTCGGGGCGTAGACCGACGCGTGCTTGCCGATCGCCAGGCTGATCGCGTTCGCCTCGGCGGTGTCACCGATCGGCGTCGCGGTCGCGTGTGCGTTGACGTGAGTGATGTCCTTCGCGGTGAGACCAGCGGTCTGCAGCGCTCGGGTCATCGCACGAGCCGCGCCGACCCCATCGGGGGCGGGAGCGACGAGGTGGAAGCCGTCGGACGTGATACCGGCACCGAGCAGCCGGGCGTGGATGGTGGCACCACGCGCCTTGGCGTGCTCCTCGGTCTCGACGACCATCAGAGCGCCCGCCTCACCGAAGACGAAACCGTCGCGATCCTTGTCGAACGGACGCGAGGCACCCTTCGGATCGTCGTTGCGGGTGCTCATGGCACGCATCATGCTGAACGCCGCGATCGGCACCGCGTCGATATAACCCTCGACACCACCGGTGACGACCATGTCGGCATCGCCCATCACGATCATGCGCCATGCGTTGGCGATGGCCTCGGAGCCTGACGAGCATGCCGAGACCGGAGTGACCACTCCTGCCCTGGCCTTCAATTCGAGGCCGACAACGGCCGAAGGGCCGTTCGGCATGACCATCTGCACAGCCAACGGCGAAATCTTGCGATAGCCACCGCTTTTCAGCTTGTCGACCGAGTCGATGAGGGCGTCGCCGCCACCCAACCCGGTGCCGATGGCCACACCCAGCCGTTCCGGGTCGACCTCCGGGCTGCCTGCGTTACGCCAGACTTCGCGACCGAGCACGGTCGCGAGCTGCTCGACGTACGCCATGCGCCGGCACTCGACTCGGGTCAGCAGGGTCTCGGGCCGGACCTTCAGGTGACCGCCGATGCGGACCGGAAGGTCGTATTCCTCGACGAAGGAATCCTCGAGAACGTCGATACCGCTCTCGCCGTTGAGGAGTCCCTTCCACGTCGCATCGACATCACCAGCGATCGACGTGGTCGCCGCCAGGCTAGTGACGACGACGTTGGGGAAGTTCCCGTTCAAGGTGGAAGGAGTGGTCACAGTGTCAGCCCTACTCGGCGTCGAACTTGGCCTTGAGCTCCGCGGCGGCTTCGCTGTTCTCCGCCTCGAGCTTCTGGATGTAGCCGACAGCGTCGCCGACCGTCTTCAGGCTGGCCAGATCCTCGTCCGGGATCTTCACGCCGTACTTGTCCTCGGTCTGCACCGCGATCTCGACCATGGACAGCGAGTCGATGTCCAGGTCATCGACGAAGGACTTCTCGATCGTCACCTCGGAGGGTTCGATACCCGTCACCTCTTCGATGATCTTGCCGAGTTCCTCGACGATTTGTTCCTGGGTCAGAGCGGCCACTTCGTGGCTCCCTTCCTTGTTCTTTGTAGGGCGTGTACTGGTTTTTCGGATCGAGACGGCCGAAGGTTACGTCCGCTCGGTCACAACCGTGCATATCGATGCATGGCTGCGCAGGAAAGCTAGCCGGAGATGCTTACCCCGGCCAACGCGGGGAGGTCTTCCGGGGTCTTCAGGGCCACGGTGCGCGTGCCCTTCAGCTCCCGTTTCGCAATGCCGACCAGGGTGCCCGCCGGTGGCAACTCTGCCACCATGGAAACCTCTGCCTGCCTTACGGTTTCGGTGCACAGATCCCACCGGACGGGCCGGGTGACCTGGGCAGCAAGCTTGTTGATCGCGTCGCGACCCGAGTTCACCGGCTTGCCGTCGAAGTTCGACAGCAAGATCCTGCTCGGGTTGTTCGGCACGATCTGCGATATGGCATCGGTCACAGCGTCCTGTGCCGGCGCCATGAACGCGGTGTGGAAAGCACCGGCGACGGGCAGCGCGCGAATCCGTGCCTTCTCCGGCGGGTTCGCGGCGAGCTCCGCCAGCGCGTCCAACCGACCAGCGGCCACGATCTGGCCCGCCGCATTGCGGTTGGCCGGAACGAGGTCGAGTTCGGCGAGCCGAGCGAGCACGGCGGCCTCATCGCCACCGAGCACCGCGGACATGCCGGTCGGTTCCAACGCGCACGCCTTGGCCATCTCCGAACCACGGATGGCGGCCAATCGCACCGCGTCGTCCGGGGAGATGACCCCGGCGACAGCGGCGGCGGCGAGTTCACCGACCGAGTGTCCGGCGACGATGGTAGCGGCCGGAAGTGAATCCGTGGGGATTTCCGCATAGGCGAGCAACGCGGCGGCCACGACGAGTGGCTGGGTTACTGCCGTATCGGTAATCTCCTCCGCCGTCGCGGTGGTGCCGAGGCGAACCAGGTCCAGGCCGGAAGCCATGGACCAGAGGATGAGCCGGTCACGCGCGCCAGGGAGGTCGAGCCAAGGCGCGAGCATGCCGGGAGTCTGGGACCCCTGTCCAGGGGCGAACAACGCGATCACTCCCTAAGAGAACACTGTGAGGTGCCTCGCCGGAGATGTCGACGCGAATGAAGCTTGCCCTCGCGTTTTGTGGGAGTCCCACAAAAGGCCACGTGGGTCGACCCGGATCGGACGTCCCACGAATTCCGTTACAGGCCCTCTTCACCAAGTGTGAAATGAGGGGCATCTGGGGTTGGTGTTGACGTTTCGTTACGGGTTCGTGTCAAACGACCCACGGTGGCGGCGATTCTGAGCACATACGCGTCCCGCGGATTCATCGGATCACGACCCGTGATTTCGGCAATCCGTTTGAGGCGGTAGCGAACGGTATTTGGATGGACGTACAACTGACGCGCGCACGTCTCGACAGCTCCACCGCAATCCAGATAGGCCTCGAGCGTGTCCGCCAGTGACGATCCCGCCGAGGCCAACGGAAGGACAAGATACTCGTTCAACGCGTCGACCGCAGCTCGATCGCCGAGCAAAGCGCGTTCCGGCAGCAATTCGGTCGCATGCACCGGGCGTGGCGCGCCTCGCCAGCCAACCACGGCCTCCATACCGGCCAGCGCCTCGACCGCGCTGGCGTGCGCGGCACCCAGCGTGCGGGTGGTCGGGCCGATCACCACGGGACCGTCGGAGAAGACGTCGGCCAGCAGGTCTGCCAGGAACGGCGATATATAAGAGGACTCACCGAGATGGCCACTCACGACCATCACCAGGCGAGTGCCCTGCACTACCGCCAGCGCGGCGCGCCCGTGCCTGGCCGCGATCGCGTGCACCGCACCCACCGACGACACGCCTTGCTCGCCGGGCGGAGTGCCGACCAGCACCGTCGCCGGTGCGGTGGCATCCCAGTTCAAGGTGGCGGCCCTGGACAGCATGTCCGGACCCGTGTCACCACGCACCACGGCGTCGACGACGAGCGCCTCCAGCCTGGTGTCCCACGCGCCACGCGATTCGGCCGCGCTGGCGTACACCGAGGCGGCCGCGAAGCCGAGCTCACGCCCGTACCGCAGCACCGCCTCGGTGAGCGCGACCAGCTGCCGGTCGTTGCGCGCGAGCGCGGGCAGCCACTGTTCGAAGAACTCCATGGCCACCCGGACCATGTCCACGGTCTGGCGCAGCGTCAGCCGCCGCGCCAGATCCTGCGGGATCACCTGGAACGCGTCGAGGCTGAACCGGATATCGCTGTCCGGGTCCTGCAGCCATTCCAGGAAGTTCACCACCGCGGTCTGCACCAGCATCTGGACACCGGCGCGCTGCGCGGCGTCCAGATCGGCGAAGAACGGCAACCGATCCTGCATCGACCCGACCGCCTCGGTAGAGAGGCGTCCAGAGAACTGCTTCACGCGTTTGAGCAGCGTGTCCGGTAGTGGGTCGCGGGTTTGCCGGTTCGGGGAGAGCGCGCCCGTCGGCAGATACACCTCGTGCTCGGAAGAGCCCTCGGAGATCCGTCGCGGCCGCGGCGGTTTACGGTCCACCATTCAATCGTCCGCTACTCGCCGTCCCCATCGGAACTCGACGCGTTATTCGGCGCGGCGTCGACGTCGTCGATGCGGTACTTCGACGCGGCCTCGATCACCTTGGCGTCGTCGATCTTTCCGGCCTTCGCGAGGCCGGACAGGGCGGCTACCACGATCGATTGCGCGTCGACGTTGAAAACGCGACGAGCGGCGGCCCTGGTATCGGAGAAGCCGAAGCCGTCGGTGCCGAGGGTGATGAAGTCGCCGGGCACCCACTTACGCACCTGGTCCGGAACCGCGCGCATCCAGTCCGTCGCGGCGACGAACGGGCCCTCGGCCCGCGACAGCGCCTCGGTGACATACGGAATGCCGTGGTCCTCGTCCGGGTAACGCAGTGCGGCGATCTCCCGGTGCAGTGCTTCCTTGCGGAGCTCGCCCCACGAGGTCACCGACCAGACATCGGCCTGCACACCCCAGTCCTCGGCGAGCAGCGCCTGCGCGCGCAGGCCGTCCGGCACGGTGACCCCGGAGACCAGGATCTGGGCCCGCACCTCACCTTCGCCACCGGGCTTGTACAGGTAGATGCCCTTGAGCAGGCCGGCGATGTCGACGCCGTCCGGCTCGGCTGGCTGCTGGTACGGCTCGTTGTAGAGGGTGATGTAGTAGAAAATGTCCTCGCCGCCGAAACCGCCGTCGGCCTTGCGGGTATCGGTGCCCGGCAACGCATACGGAACCGGATCCGGCGTGCCGCCGCCGTACATCCGGCGCAGACCATCCCGGATGATGTGCGCGATCTCGAAGGAAAACGCCGGATCGTAGGTGACCACAGCCGGATTGGTGGAGGCCAGCAGCAGCGAGTGGCCGTCGTTGTGTTGCAGCCCCTCACCGGTCAGCGTGGTTCGCCCGGCGGTTGCTCCGAGCACGAAACCGCGAGCCAGTTGATCCGCCGCGGCCCACAGACCGTCGCCGGTACGCTGGAAACCGAACATCGAGTAGAAGATGTACAGCGGGATCATCGGCTCGCCGTGCGTCGAGTACGAGGTGCCGACCGCGGTGAACGACGCGGTGGATCCGGCCTCGTTGATGCCCTCGTGCAGGATCTGCCCGACGGTGCTCTCTTTGTAGGCAAGCATCAACTCGGCGTCGACCGATGTGTACAACTGGCCGTTGCGGTTGTAGATCTTCAACGAAGGGAACCACGAGTCCATACCGAAGGTACGGGCCTCGTCCGGGATGATCGGGACGATCCGCTTGCCGATCTCCTTGTCCCGCAGCAGCTCCTTCATCAGCCGCACCAGTGCCATCGTGGTGGCCACGCTCTGCTTGCCCGAGCCCTTGCGCACCGACTTGTACGCCTCGTCGCCCGGAAGTTGCAGCGGCTTAGCTGTGGTGCGTCGTTCGGGCAGGTACCCGCCGAGCGCCTTGCGGCGATCCAGCATGTACTGGATCTCGCGCGACTCCATGCCCGGGTGGTAGTACGGCGGCAGGTACGGATCCTTCTCCAACTCGGCGTCGGTGATCGGAATCCGTTGCAGGTCACGGAAATCCTTGAGGTCCTGCAGGGTCAGCTTCTTCATCTGGTGCGTGGCGTTGCGGCCCTCGAAGTGCTTGCCGAGGGTGTAGCCCTTGATGGTCTTGGCCAGGATCACCGTCGGCTGACCCTTGTGTGCCATCGCGGCCGCGTAGGCGGCGTACACCTTGCGGTAGTCGTGGCCGCCGCGCTTGAGATTCCAGATGTCCTGATCGGACAGGTCCTGCACGAGCGCCTTGGTGCGCGGGTCGCGGCCGAAGAAGTGGTCGCGCACGTAGGCGCCGTCGTTGGCCTTGTAGGTCTGGTAGTCGCCGTCCGGTGTGGAGTTCATCAGATTCACCAGTGCGCCATCGCGATCCGCGCCGAGCAGCGCGTCCCACTCACGACCCCAGATCACCTTGATGACGTTCCAGCCGGCGCCGCGGAAGAACGACTCCAACTCCTGAATGATCTTGCCGTTGCCGCGCACCGGGCCGTCCAGCCGCTGCAGGTTGCAGTTGACCACGAAGGTCAGGTTGTCCAGGCCCTCCAGCGCCGCGACGTGCGCGAGACCGCGCGACTCCGGCTCGTCCATCTCACCGTCGCCGAGGAACGCCCACACGTGCTGATCGGAGGTGTCCTTGATGCCGCGATCGTGCAGGTAGTGATTGAACCGGGCCTGGTAGATGGCGTTCATCGGGCCGAGACCCATGGACACCGTAGGGAATTCCCAGAAGTCCGACATCAGCCGAGGATGCGGATACGACGGCACCCCGTGGCCAGGGCCGCCGTGGCTGTACTCCTGCCGGAAGCCGTCGAGCCGGTCGGTGCCGAGCCTGCCCTCGAGGAAGGCGCGCGCGTAGATGCCCGGCGAGGCGTGCCCCTGGATGAAGATCGAATCACCGCCACCGGAGTGATCCTTGCCGCGGAAGAAGTGGTTGAAGCCGACCTCGTACAGCGCCGCCGAGGACGCGTAGGTCGAAATGTGGCCGCCGACACCGATTCCCGGGCGCTGCGCGCGGTGCACCATGATCGCGGCGTTCCAGCGGATCCAGGCGCGGAAGCGCCGTTCCACCTCTTCGTCGCCGGGGAACCAAGGCTCGTTCTCGGTGGGGATGGTGTTGACGTAATCGGTAGACGTCAACGCGGGGATGGCGACACGGCGTTCACCGGCCCGCTCCAGCAGACGGAGCATGAGGTAACGCGCTCGGCCGGGCCCTTCACGGTCGAGCATCTCATCGAATGACTCGAGCCATTCGCTGGTTTCCTCCGGGTCGATGTCCGGTAGGTAGGACGCCACCCCTTCGCGAATCACCCGCACACGCTCGGTCGGCTGGGCTTGCGAGCCGCTCGGATCGCGGCCGGCCGGAGCGGCGGACTCGGATCCAGCGGGTTGCGCTGGAGCGGAAGAGTGGATCAGGTCGGTCAAATCTGCTCCTCGTACAGGGGTGGACATGCGGATAGCGTCGATATCCCCGAGCGGTGTCGCGTGGGTTTGCGTACCACTCGTTTACGAAAGGTCGGGGCGCACCCTCCATCCTTGCCGATGGTGTGCCCCAGGTCATCATGTCAGCAGGAAATCCAGTACCGTGCGCTGGGCAACATGAGCCCAGGCCGCTGTAGTTTTCGAGCGCCCGGCGAGGCGCACGTCATACGGGAGGACGATGAAGACGCTGGACCCGCGCGGGTTCGGATTGGTGTGCGCGACCGGAGCGATCGTTGTCGGCGTGGTAGTGGCCGGCTGCGCGAACGGGGTCGTTGGCACGGCGAATCCCAATACCGCTGATCTAGCGGCCTACAAGACCGAGGCGGCCGCCTCGTCGGCCGCGGCCACCTCGTCGAAACGCGCCGCGGCGCAGGACAGGGCGATCACCGACAACTGCGCGCAGTTCCCGACCACCACCGGCGTCGGGGTCGCCAAGTACAACGAGTTCGTCGACGCGCACGACGCCAACGCCGCCGACTACGCGGCCAAACGCGAACTCGCCGCGTCAACCCTGGATGACGCCGCGAACAAGGTGGAGACCGGAGTCAACACCGCGAAGGACTCGATCCCCGCGGATCTCGCCGGAAAATTCACCGACTACGTCACAGCGGCACGCGCGCTCTCCGCCGAGACCCGCAAGATGACCTACTCCGCGCCTGTAGGGCCGCTCAACGACGCAAGTAGGCGGGTCAACGACGCGCGCAACGCCGTCCGCGACGCCTGCCCGAAGCGCTGAAACAGTCGATGACACAACATTGTCACGCGACATTCCGGGCCATTTTCTTCGGATCGGCTTGCGCTGGAGGCCATAACCATGTTCGCTTGCAACTACCTATTGTCGGGAGTTGAGGAGGACACCACCGTGGTCGCCGCGGCGGACGCGCAGAACTACGCTCAGAAGCTTGGCATTACACACGGCTTGGTTGTCCAGGAATTGGGCTGGGACGAGGACGTCGACGACGACTTGCGAGCCGACGTCGAGGAGTCCATCGGCAGCGATCTTGTCGATGAGGATTCCGACGAAGTAGTCGACGTTGTGCTGCTGTGGTGGCGCGACGGGGACGGTGATCTGGTCGACGCACTGATGGATGCGATCGGTCCACTCGCCGACGAAGGCTTCGTCTGGGTACTCACGCCCAAGACCGGACATCCGGGACATGTTGAACCAAGCGAAATCGCAGAATCCGCACCGACCGCCGGTCTGACTCAGACCTCGGCGATCGCCCTGGGTAGCTGGGCGGGCAGCCGCCTGGTGCAACCGAAGGCGCCCTCGAAGCAGCGCTGACCCACCTTTCGCTATGGTGTCGCCGGGCGGTGATCGCGCCGCCCGGCGGAAACCCGACACGATGGAGGATTTGCGATGCCGCTCGAAGTTGGCACTGTCGCGCCGGATTTCACGCTCAAAGATCAGAACAACCAGGACGTCAGCCTGTCGGACTACCACGGCAAGAAGAACGTGCTGATAGTGTTCTACCCGCTCGCCTTCACCGGCATCTGTCAAGGTGAACTGTGCAAGGTGCGCGATGAACTCCCCAAGTTTCAGAACGACAACGCGGAGATCCTCGCGATCTCCGTCGGCCCACCCCCCACCCACAAAATCTGGGCGGCCGAACAGGGCTACGTCTTCCCGCTGCTGTCCGACTTCTGGCCACACGGAGCCGTCGCTCAGGCCTACGAGGTCTTCAACGAAAAATCCGGCTACCCCAACCGCGGCACCTTCGTCGTCGACCGCGAGGGCTACATCCGTTTCTCGGAGATGAACGGCCCCGGAGAAGCCCGTGACCAGGCGGCTTGGGAGAAAGCGCTCGCCGCGCTAGATTCATAACCCGGTCGGTAACGATCAGGGGCGTATAGCTCAGCGGTAGAGCACTGGTTTTACACACCAGCGGTCGGGGGTTCGATCCCCTCTGCGCCCACAGAATCGAAAGCCGCGGGTCAGGGACCTGCGGCTTTCGATACGTTGAGGCGCTTATTCGAACCGTGCGTCGTTGCTTATTGAGCTGTCAAGAGTTGACCCAGTTCACCAGTTCGTGCAGAACATGCATCCCGTCATGAGGCATCCCGATGTAGGCGCATTCAGTGTCCCCGAGCGGCAGGATTGTGCTCACTCCGCGTGCCGCGAGTTCGTCACGGACCTGTACCCGCACAGGCTCCGGGTACACGCCGACGGTCGATATTCCAGGTTGAAAGAACTGGACTGCATCCGCTAGCTGACGAACGGCACGGACGACCACGCAACGGGACATCGGATGAGCGGCAAGGTCGAATGGGTTGGGCAAGTAGACCACGGCCGAGGTTATGTCCGGCCATCGTCCGTTTTCGAACCACGTTCCGCGAAGAAAGGCACCCCGCTTGAGTCGTCTCAACCTACCGAGTGCCTGAGGTGGAAGGCGGTGCGGGAGCGCGCGATCCCAGGTGGCCAGCGCACCTTGCAGCGCCCGGCAATACTCGAGCACCTCAACTTCCGAACCTTCGACATAGTGCACAAGCGACGATGTACACCCGGCCTGATTGGCGACCATGACGTCCACTGCAGCGCGGGCGGCAACGTTGTCCACGTCATCGGCGAACACTTGATGACCGATCAAGCTCATGCCCACCCGCGGCCGCAACAGGATCTGTCTGGCATCGGTAGCGCGCTGTGTCACGCTACTCATGGTGTCCGCGGCCCCCCAGACGAGCAGCCTGTCGAAGTTTCCAGGGGCGAAGAGGACGTCTTCAACTCGTCGTTCGCCTCCCTTCCAGTACACCAGTGAGGTGTGGCGGGTTATCGGGTGGTCCGGATCCAGCCGCGCCATGGCGTGGGCCAGTACGGCCGCGGTCGCTGTTGCTCCGGAAGGGCTCTTGATCACCGCCGCGCCCTTGGTGCTCAGCGCACGGAGGAACGAGATGGCGGGGACGATCGGAGCGTTGCCTGCGGTGATATGAAGTTGCCTGGTCGGCATCGCTCGGGTGAGAGGTACGCGCGGCAGCGGTGGTTTATACCCGCCGATCTGTGTGGCCGCGATAGCCGTTGGTCCCGGCGACGCGGCGGCGGAGACCTCGGCCCAGCCATCCAGGTAGCGCGAGCCGGGGTGATCCCCGGTCGCCAGCCCCCTGTCCACTGCCGCCCCGAGTCCGTCTCGATCGAACAGGCCGGGCAGCGAGGCGAAGAATCGCTCGTGGAACCGGCCGCCGAGCCATGATGTCGCCGCCGCCGAGCGTGCCGCGTGCGCAAGCAAGTTACCGTCGTTCAGCACCCGGCTCAGCCCCTCCGCGTATGCGAGCACCTCGCGGAAGGGAAGGGAGTACAACGAACGGGCCAGTTCGCCGGGGTCGTTCTCGATAAGCTCGCGGGGGTCGACCGTCGGTAGCACCAGATACTGGCTTTCCCCCGTAGGTACGAGTGTCGTCTGGTCGATGACGGGGTGGCGGATGACGGTCGCGTGCTCGAATGACCGTGCAGACTCCGACCCGGCCGCCTGCCCTTGCTCGCCGGCATCCCACAGGGCGTCGAGTTCTCCCGCCGAGAGGTCGGGTGCTTGCACGATCCTGCCTTTGACGAGCGCGGGAAGTGCCACGGTCCCGCCGGGGAGGGTGTCGGGGTCGCTTGCCGGGCGCGCCATCGGTGGCCGATTCAGGCGAGTACGGACGCTGCGACACCGGCGCAGCCCCGCTCGGCCGTGTGTGCCGACCGTGTGATTCGTCCGGCGATAGACCAGCCGTCCAGACCGCAATCGCAACGGTCGTTGATCAGGCGGCCGACATCGCCGGTGACGAGGAAGCCGGGATACGAGACGGCGAAGGGGTCGAGGAAAGCGAGCGTCCCAGTGTTATCGCTACCTTCCAGCGGAGTGAGCTGATCATCTACCACGAGCGGTTCCACGAGCGGTGGAATGTGATATCGGCGCTCGGTGCACGTCTGCAGGGTCACGTTGAGCTCCGAGGTCGAATATCCGTCGACGGTATGAGATGACGGTACCCCGAGCGCCGCCGCGATTAGGTCCTCGACCATGTTTTCGGGCACATGGTCGGCATTTTTCCAGCCCCCACCGGTCATTACCACACTTCCCGGCGGCAGGTGCAGTTCGCCGAAATTTTCTGCGGCATATCGGCACATATCGAGCACCTCGAACGGAGGACCGAATATCAAGACACTACGATTAGTCTTTATCGACTTCTTCAGGAATTCCAGAGATTGCTCGAACAAGATATTTCGATCGCGCCGCATCGCTGTCTTCGATGGTCCCGCCCCGACCATGTCCGCGGTGAGCGGAACGTCGTAGAGAAAGTGTGCCGTTTCTGCCAGGTCCGCTATCGCGGACGCCGCGTTCTGCAGCCCGGTGCCGAGACCGCGAGGGGTCATGAGGAGACAGTCGAAAGGCGTGCTGGTCAGCGCGCACAGGACCGGATGCGGATAGTAGCTGCCGCTGGCGCGAAGCGCCCAGAGGCTGAGCGGGTCACGCGGAATGAACGACGGGCTGCCGGATGTCCCACTCGAGTAGCTGACGTAGATGCGGTCCTTACTCAGCCGCCGACACCAGTCCTGGATGCTTCTCGATTCCTCTGTCGCCATCGGTATCCGGCGAAAGAAGATGGTGCCGAGCCACCCGTTCATGGCGCCGAAATCGCGTCGGTCGAGCCGGCTTCGGTCGTACGACTTGAATATGTCGGTTGTCACCGTCAGCTCATTCGAAATGGTGTGCACGTCTTTGACGGAAATAATGCCTGATTCTTCCGCCATCTTTCGGTAGGCGGGAATCAGAGTGCAGTACCGGCGGGCGTTTATCAGCAAGGCTCGATGCCGTATCCGCGCCACCGCCGAAAGATCGATCTGTTCCTTTTCGTTCCATTGGCGAGTCGACGCGAGAAGTGATTTCAAGCATTGCACGAGCGTCTGCTCTAATTCTCGGTCAGTTCTCTCGGGCACAGCGAACTCCTGGCTACATCGCAAACCACGTCGGTCGTACGCGATCAACGCTAGAAGACTCCGGTCGATGGCCACATCCGTCCGCATGGCCCGCTCGGGTGGCGAGCGCCCCGGTACGCCGGTGGTACCGCTGGTCAGGACCACGAGCGAGTGCTCAAACATTGACAAAAATTTGTATACAAGTTTAAATATTACCTATGTCCACCACTCGATTGCTGCTGCTCGGCGTACTCATGGATCGTCCACTGCATGGCTACGAGGTCCGCAGAACCCTCGAGCTGTGGGGCGCGGAGGGCTGGGCGAACGTCGCGTACGGCTCCATCTATTTCGGTCTGCGCAGGATGGCCGGCGAGGGCTTGGTCGAGGTTGTCGGCGAGGAGTCGAGAGGTCAAGGGGCGCCCCGCACTGTCTATGCGATCACCGACTCGGGCGAGGCCGAATTCCATCGCCTGTTACGCCATCACTGGTGGGAGGTCAAGCCACCCGCTGACCCCTTCCAGACGGCACTGACCTTCATGCAGCATCTCGAGCGTCCCGAATTGCTTGCCGCACTGCGACATCGGACGACCGTTCTGGAGGGTCATCTGGAGCGACTCGACTACGTGTCCGGACAGAAAATCGACGCTGGCGCGCCGGCGCATATCGCGGAGAATATCCGCCTCGGCACTGCGCATGTGACCGCCGCACTCAGCTGGTTGAAGGAAATAACCGCAAAGGTCGAGCAGGGGGAAGTCCCCTGACCTCGGAGGAGGTGGCTAGGAATGATGATCCAAGCGTCCGGTCTGACGAAGACCTTCGTGACGCGCAAAGGCCGAGATAAAAACCTTGTCGAGGCGGTACGAGGCATCGACCTCACCGTCCGCGACGGCGAGATATTCGGTCTGCTAGGCCCGAACGGTGCCGGGAAGACGACGACGGTTCGCATCCTCGCCAGCCTCCTACCACCGGATGGCGGTGAGGCCACCGTGGCCGGCCACGACATCGTCCACGAACAAGTCAAAGTTCGGGAGAACCTCGGTTATGTCTCACAGGCGGGTGGCATCGACGACGGAGTTACCGTCCGAGACAACATGATGCTGCAGGCGCGATTGTGCCGAATGCCCCGCAACGCCATGAATTCCCGCATCGGAGAGCTCCTCGCCACGCTCGGCCTGGCCGACATCGCGGACCGCGCACCACGTGTGTTGTCCGGTGGGCAGAAGCGACGGCTGGCACTGGCCGTCGGGCTGGTACACCGGCCACCGCTGCTCTTTCTCGACGAGCCAACGCTGGGGCTGGACCCGCACGGCCGCACCCAGCTGTGGAGTGAGGTGCAGAAACTACGAGAATCCGGGACAACGATCCTGCTCACCACGAATTACCTCGACGAGGCCGATGCGCTGTGCGACAGGCTGGCGATTGTCGACAATGGTCGCATCGTGGCCGAGGGCACACCCGAATCGCTCAAGCGCGAGGTCGCCGGCGAGTCCGTGACCGTTACCCTCCCGATAGGCAATGGCATTTCCGACAGAGCCGCAGCGGCAGTGTCGGAGCTTCCATTCGTCCGGTCGGTTCAGGCGTACGAGGGCCGACTGCGCGCTTACGTCGACGACGGCCAGCAGGCACTACCGCCGCTGCTGCGCGCCCTCGACGCGCATGACATCAAGGTAGGCGCCGCCACCTTGACCAGACCCAGTCTCGACGACGTTTTCCTCGACCGTACCGGGCGTTCGCTGCATGAAGCCGAACTCGCGGCTGTTTGAGAAGGATCGTGAAATGACGAATGTTGTTCAAGACACTGGTACAATCACCGTCTACGAATTCCGCCGCTCGCTGCACAGTCCGGCGTGGGTGATCTTCGGAGTTCTGCAACCGATACTCTGGCTGCTCCTATTCGCGCCGATGCTACGCAACGTCTTCCCGGGAAACTCGCTCCAGATCTTTGCCCCCGGCATGCTGTTTCTGGTCGTCATCTACGGAAATCTCTACCAGGGCTTCGACCTCGTCGCCGCGATGCGCGCGGGTGTGCTCGAACGGCTGGCCGTTACCCCCGCCAGCCGGTCGTCGCTGTTACTGGGCAGGCTGCTACGGGACGCCGTAGTGACTCTCCTACAAGGCATCCTGATGATGGCAGCCGCATGGCTGATGGGCATGCACGCGTCGATCGGTGGCGTCGCACTCACGCTCGTTCTCATCATGCTTGTCGGAATGTGGGGAGCCGCACTGTCTTACGGGCTGGCCCTGCGGATCCGCGACGAAAGCGGTCTGGCGTCCTCGGTCGGTTTTCTCGCCCTGCCGCTGATGCTCATCTCCGGGGTAATCCTCCCCTTCAGCCTGGCACCGGGCTGGTTGCAGGGCCTGGCCCACGTCAACCCGTTCTACTACGTGGTCGAGGCGGGTCGTCACCTGTTCGCGGGCCAGTTCGACGACGGGTTTGTGCCGCTCGCGTTCGCGCTCACCATAGGGATCACGGCGCTGACCCTCGCCTGGGCGGTGTCCGGCGTCCGACACGCGGCAATCTGACCGGCCAGCCGACGGTTTCAGGAGTCAACGCGGCAGCCTCAAACCGCGTCGCCATATTGCGGCAATTGATGTGGTGGCGGTGATCGAGGTTGTCGGGTCGCCGTCCACCAGTACCAGATCCGCAGGCACTCCAACGACGATACGGCCTCGATCGGAAAGACCGAAGCAGTCAGCCGTTGTCCGGGTCGCGGCCGCTAACGCGTCGGTGGCCGAGAGGCCGGCCGCGACCAGCAACTCCAGCTCACGATGCAGGCCACCGCCGTGCGCAGCACCAGGATTCGGAGCGTCGGTGCCCGCGAGGATACGAACACCCGCACCGTATAGTTTTTCTGTGTTCTCCAGCGCTGTGTGCAGCGAGAGCGCTCCGCTCCGCGCTGCACACACCGCCGCAAGCGCGGTAAGGGTTGGTATCACGAATACACCAGACTTTGCGAGCGAGTCTGCGAAGCCATCGGCTATCGGCTGATCGACGATCACATGCCCGAGCGCATCTGCACCTTCGGCGATTGCCAGCCGCGCCGCCGCATACGTTGTCGCGTGGGCGATGGCGAGGCGGCCGTGCTCGTGTGCCGCAGCGATCACGGCCGCCACGCAGGACCGGGACAAGCATGGGACGGGGCGGCCGACCGTAGTCCCGTCCTCGACGAAAACCTTGATGTAGTCAGAACCTTCGGCGATCCGCTCGGCAACAAATTCTGCTGCTCGGTCGGCGGAGTGCAGCACCGGGAAGGGACGGTACAGGCCACGTTGAACCAGGCTCCAGGGATGCCCCGCAGGAGCGGTGGCGCCGATGCCCGCGGTCCGCAAGTCCGCGATCGTCGCGTCGACCCGAGCGTGAGCTCGAAGGCTCGATGCCACAGCCGGTTCGGCGAACATGTCCAATACCGTGGTCACGCCGAACCGCATCGCCTCCCGCGTCGCGCCGGGAAAGACGTGCGCGTGCCCGTCGATAAGACCGGGAAGCAGCGTTCGCCGCGAGCCTTCGATCACCTCCGTGCCCGGCGGCGGGACCGGGCACTCGGGGGTGATCGAGGTGATGTGTGTGGGGCCGATCAACACCGAGGCGCGAGGTAATACGACGGTACCGTCGAATACCCGCACGTCTCGGATCAGCGTGCCGGTGCCGGTCGAGGGGCTGGTCACTTCTTCGGTGCGGAAATCCAGCCCATTACCTCTGTGCGGTTGTTGAGCCCGAGTTTGCGCAGGACGCTGCTTGTATGGTTTTTGACCGTCTGCAAGCTGATGGTCAGCTCCTTGGCGATCTCGGCGTTGGTGAGGCGCATCGACATCAGGGTCAAGACGTCGCGTTCCCGCGGACTGAGTCGGTTCATGTGTGCGCCCCCGTTGCGTTGGTTCTCCATCGTGCCGATGAACCAGTCCTGCCGACCCTGGGCGGCGTCATGGATTGCCTGGATAAGCCGTTGCGGCTGCGCGTCTTTACTCACATAGCCGCATACGCCGAGCAAATAGAAGGGGAGCAGCAGCTCCCGGGATCGGATACTGGAGAACACGACGACATACGGGCAGTTCGGGCGCTTGAACAAGGAGCGAACCATGCTTACCGGCCCGATCGGGTACGCGAGGCTCGGGTCGACCACGGCGACGTCCGGTTCCTGTTCATCGATGAGGTCGTGCAGCCCCTGCTCGTCGTCCGCCTCGCCGATGACCTGCGCTGCGTTCTGCTCCAGTACGGCACGGATTCCGATACGTGTGACCGGTTGTGCATCAAAGACCACGACGCGTACCCGATTCAGGTGATCCTCCCCCGGAACGCTATGGTTTTTTATCACGAAACCCCCCATCGAACAACAACGTGTTGATGACAACACAGCGTATAGCAATCTTGCGCGCCGGGCGAACAATTATGTACCAAGATCGGGAACGTCCATTTTTCGCTCTCGTGAAAGCAGTTTGCTCACGCAGAGCCGAATGTTGCCGGGCAGGCGTTCTAGCGAAATAGTTGACGTGTACTCGAAGGTGTTGCGCACGTGGCAGATAGACATTATATGGAATTGATTACGCTGTTTGCGTACTGTTCTCGATGCGGTTGCCGGAGAACCGGGTCGCACGGCGTCGGCCACCCAGGGGCGCCCTTGTCGACGCCATACGGCTGGATCGACGCGACAATGCGGCGGCGTGCCCGGCCTCGACCGGAAGCTACCTTCCCGCAACAGAATTCGCATCTGCAGCGGCACGGATGGTCGGCGGCGCCCGAAGAGCCGAGGCCGATGACGCGCGAATTGATCTCGGCACCACAGTACTTCTGCTCCTAGCGATGTACTGCCCGATGTGGTCGCCCAGTCAGCTCCTCGCAGGCGATGGCACGGCCTCCAGAACCGTCTAACGTGGCTGACGCAGAGTCAGGCCTCGTTTTATGCGTGATTGCAGGAGGAATTATGAAAGAAATCGATTTGAACATCGACGATCTGGACGTCACAGATCTCGACTCGATCGAACCGGTCGACGTGGGACTGGAGTCCCTCAGCATGGGCCACGGCCTCACCGAACTAGGCGCATCCTGTTGCTGCTCCGCTTCGACATGCAGCAGCTGCTGCGCCGCACCCATCTGATCGATCGACAGTGGCTCGGCCGCTGCCATATCACCGATCTGCCGGAAACCTGACACCGAGTCAGGCCTCGTTCGATACGAGATTCAGGAGGAATTATGAAAGAAATCGATTTGAACATCGACGATCTGGACGTCACAGATCTCGACTCGATCGAACCGGTCGACGTGGGACTGGAGTCCC
>NZ_JBITFL010000001.1:240914-515331 GCF_044456045.1 Nocardia sp. NPDC051052 | reverse complement strand
CCCTCAGCATGGGCCACGGCCTCACCGAACTAGGCGCATCCTGTTGCTGCTCCGGTTCCACGTGCAGCAGCTGCTGCGCCGCACCCATCTGATCGATCGACAGCCGCCAAGCCGCTGCCACATCACCGCAGGCGGGCCCGATCTGCCGATTATTCGGATCGGTCCGCTCACCCGATTGCCGTAACGGCTGGCTTCGTATCTACAAATGATCATTCATCACCGGACCATCCAGTCAAGGACATTCAACGTAGTCCGGTGAGATCGATGAATTGCGAAATGAGTTATGAGGCCAAAACTTCGAAGCGACACACTTTATCTGCCTGCGGATGAGGGTGCCTATTTGATCAACAACACAAGCACCCTCACCCTCAAAGGCCGGGGTATCTACGATTGGATCGAGCGACTCGATCCGTTCTTGGACGGCCACAACACACTCGAGGAGTTGGTACACAACCTTCCCGCCGATAAGCGCACGATGGTCACGGACCTGATCGGCCTGCTCGAGCGCAACGGATTCGTCGACGACACGATCGACGACCGTCCACACGGCCTCACCGAGGTCGAGCAACGAACCTACGCCGAAGAGATCGCGTTCATCGGCTATTTCTGCGACTCCGCGGCGGCACGATTCGAGTCCTTTCGCTCCGGGCGGTACCTGGTCGTCGGGTCCGGCCTGTCGAGCGTCGCGGCCATCCGAGCTCTGCTGCACCTGGGACCACGCCGCGTCGACGCGTCCTTCACCCGGGACACAGCGGCCGACCGGCACTGGCTTGCCGAGGCGGTGGGGGCGGCCAGGCGGCGCGATCCCGACCAGCAATTCGTCGAAGTCGAGGAGCCTCCCTGGGATTCTCCTGCGGCGTTGGCGCAGGCGCTGGCACCGTACACGGCAGTTGTCCACGCCACCGACCGGCCGATGCCGCAGCGGTCAGCGGCGCTGGAGGACGCGTGTGTGGCCGCAGGTATCGCCTGCGCGCAGGCGGCCGTGGTCGGTGATATCGCGTGGGTGGGTCCGCTGTGGGCGCCCGGCCTGCCTATCCGCTGGCGTGATGCCTGGCGGCGGCTGTTGCGCAACCGTTCGTCACAGAACCACGACGCGTACGGGTGGCAGGATCGGCCGACCGCCGAAGTGTCGCCGCTGCTCACCTCACCTACTGCTGCGATCGCGGTGAGCCAGCTCGCCTTCGAGATGTTCAAGCGGCTCACCGGAATTCCTGCGGTCGAGCTCGAGGGGCGGGTTCTCCGGCTGGATCTGCGGTCGCTGGCGTCCCGTGTGCACCGAGTCCCGCCCGGGCCCGGGCGCCTGGCAGTCTCGTCGCCCCGCGAAGATGCGATCAGCTTCCGTGATCGATACGAGCAAAGGCGGGCCGCTCCCCCGGTGACTGAGGAGGCGTTCTCCACGGCCGTGCGCGATTGCGTCGATGAAGAGTTCGGTGTCCTCCAGACGGTAGACGAGGCAGACTTTCCCCAGCTTCCGCTGAATGTCTGTGCCGTGTCGTTCACAGCAGCTACCCCTGATGACCGTGTCCTTGGCACCGTCGAGGTGCTGGGCAGCGGAGCCGAGTTCGGTCAGGCTCGTCGCCGCGCCGCACGACGTGCCTGCGAACTCTATGCGGCAATGTCGGTCGACCCGGCCCGGCTCGTGGACGACCGCGAGGTATGGGGAATGGAGCTCGTCGCGGACGAACCGGTCCTATTGCCGGCGACTGCGGCATTCCCGATTCTCGGCGGCCGAGTTCCGGATGACGTCACGCTTCCTTATGTCGGCTCCGCTGCGACGTGGGATGACGCAGTCGCCCGGGCGCTCGCGCGATTCTTCGCTCATCGGGCGGCTGCACGACTGGCCGACAACGCGGATGCGCCCTTGCTGGACCTTCGAGGCCGCACGCTGACGGCCGATGCGGCGGCGTATCTTCGGCAGCTCAAGATCATCGGAAAGGTTCCCCGAATTCGCGATATGTCCGCCGAAAACACCCCGGTGATACTGGCGTTCGGCATGGCAGATCACACCATTGTAGAAGCCGGCTTCGACGAAGCCGCGGTTGTCGAAGCGGGTCTGGCCGGGTGTCTGCTGATGGAGCAGGTGACCGTCGGGGATCGGGATACCGGCTTGATAGTGGCTCCACCCATGCCCATCGCCTCGAAAGAGCCGAGCGGCCAGACCATCCGAAACGGACCGGCTCCGGGGACTGTCCTCCGTGCGCTCGCCGCTCACGGCCGTCGGCTTGCCGCAGTCCCCCTCGACCACGACGCCGCGGTGCGTTCCGGTTGCCCGAACATCCTCACGCTCGTGGAGGTGTCGAAATGACCGCGGGCTACGCCAAGTCGGCGGCCATGTCATCGCTGACCAGCATGCTGCGTCACCGGCTGCCCGCCGGGACTTTCATCGACGATGGCAGCGCGGGCGATGACCGCAACCGGGACTCTGCGCACCTCACCCCTGACCTTGCCGTGCATGTCCGGTCGGGATGGCATCCTGACGACCAGCTCGCCTTCGCCCGGCGTTGGCTGACGGCAGGTGTTCCGGTGCTGACCGTGCATCGTGAACCCGGTTCCGGCTGTCTGGTCGTCGGACCGTACGCGCGTCCCGGGCAACCCGGCTGCACCGTATGCGCGGATACCCGACGCGGATCTGCCCGCGAGGACTACCCGACGTTGACTCGGCTGTGGGAGACCAACCCGCAAGCCATGCGCGCCCCGGCCGTCAGCCTGCTGACCTGGGCGGCCGCCGAGCTCACCGGGCAGCTTGCCGCCGAGCTGGTGGCAGATCAGATAGAGCCCGCAGCAGCGAGCGGGACGTTCCTCCGGCTAGACCTGATCACCCTTCGCGTTACCCTCCACCGGTTCCTGCCCGACGCCCAGTGCGCACTTTGCGCGCAACCCCGCGCCGACCGCAGGGAAAGCGCGGTCATCACCCTTCGACCGCAGCCGAAGCAATCCCCGGACAGTTACCGGGTCGGCTCTCTTGCCAGTCGGCGAGACCAACTGTGGGACACCTACGTCGACCAGCACGCCGGGATCATTCACAGCCTCTTCCGCGACAGTGACGGGATGTTTCCCGTCACCCACGGGCGGTGCGGCCACCCGTTCGTGCACGGGCAGGTCGCTCTCGGACGGCAGCTGAGCTACGAGCATTGCGATCTCACCGCCCTCGCCGAAGGATTGGAACGCTACGGCGGCATGCAGCAAGGAGCCAAGCACGCTACGGTGCGCGCGGCGTACACCGACATCGCGGCACAGGCGGTAGATCCCAGCACCCTCGGCCTGCATGAACCGGAGCAGTACGCACTGCCTGACTTCCCGTTCCAGCCTTACACCGAAGACCTCGTGATGGATTGGGTGTGGGGATATTCCTTCAGCCGCGGCGAGCCGATCTTGGTGCCCGCCACATACTCCTACTACCAATGGCTGTACCACCCGATGCGCGACCAGCCGTTCGCCTACGAGATCTCCAACGGCTGTGCGCTGGGCGGTTGTCTGGAGGAAGCGATCCTGTACGGCCTGTTGGAAGTGGCCGAGCGAGATTCGTTCCTGCTGACTTGGTATGGGCGAATTCCGGCGCCCCGAATCGACATCGGCGCCGCACGGCTTCGCACGATTCCGCTCATGGTCGAGCGTATCGAACGCCGCACCGGTTGCCGGGTCTATGCTTTCGACACCACCGTCGAGCAAGGCGTGCCGTGCAGCTGGGTCATGACGGTGCAAGAACACGATGTGCCGGGCGTACCGAAAGCGCTCTTCGCCGCCGGGTCGCATCTCGAGCCGGAGCTGGCTCTGGAGCGCGCGCTGCTGGAGCTTGCCCCGGTGACCAACGGGTTCCCGCGGATCTATCAGCGGAACCACGATCGCGTGCTGCGCATGCTGGAGGACCCGTATCAGGTTCAGCACATGGACGATCACCGTCTGCTCTACTGCAGCCCGGAGGCATTCGGGCGGCTGGACTTCCTGCTCCGTGGCGATGCGAACCCAGCATCCCTGCAGCCCGGCGAACCACCGTCCGGCGACCTGACCGAGGATCTTCGGCGCCTGGTGAATCGCTACTTGGCGACTGGGCTCGATGTCATCGTGGTGGACCAGACCAACCCGGAGCATGAGCCAGGCGGGTTTCGCTGCGTCAAGGTCATTGTTCCCGGCACGCTGCCGATGACCTTCGGCCATTACGCGCGACGCCTGTGGGGTCTCGAGCGCGTACTGACCGTGCCCACCCTGCTCGGCTATCGGCGGGAACCCTTGCGGTGGAACGAACTCGACCTGGCCCCGCATCCGTTCCCGTGAAGGAATCAGGCATGACACAGCCGAGCGCTGTCGGGGAACGATACCTGCGCCGCACATTCGAGGGCATGTGGGAACTCTTCGCCGAGGGCCAAGGGCCGTTGGGGACGAACGGCGCATCTCGCCGCTACGCCGAATTCGGACGGGTCGCCCTCCCACCCGCCATTGGTCGGCCGCGGCAGAGCGGCGGAGACCGGCCGCCGGGGACGGTGCCGTCGTGGCTTCCGGAGTTTCTCTGGCTCGGCTTCGGCCTGCACAGCCTGGAAGTGGGGCCGTCTTCGGGCTGGCCGTATCACCGGACCACCCCGTCGGCGCGATGCCTTTATCCGACGGAAGTGTACGTGTGGTTGGCGGCGGGAGACGGCCTGCCATCCGGTCTGTACCACTACGACGCACCCCACCATGGATTGGATCTGCTCCGTTCCGCTGTCGCGTCCGAGGTTGTCGGTCGTGCCGTCGGTCGTGATCTCGCCGGTGTCACGGCCGCCGCATTCGTCACCAGCGTCTTCCACCGGACGGCGGCCCGCTACCGCAATTACGCCTACCGATTATGCAGCCAGGAAGCCGGTATGACGGTGGGCTGTCTGGCGTTCGCTGCCGAGGCGTGCGGATTTCGCCCGGCCGTCTGCTATCGCTTCCTCGACCAGGCTGTGCAGCAGTTGCTGGGATTGCCGGACGGCATCGAAAGCCCGTTCGCGGTATTGACACTCACTGAGAGCGAAGGTCCGGTAGTTCCCCCAGAACTTACCGGTTCGGTCTCCGTGTCGGCCGCGACCGCAAACCTTTCCCCGCTGACCGTGCCGACCGAAGAATCGACCACAGCCACCCCCCAGTTCTGCCCGGAGGCCCTCGAGCTGGATTCGAGTTCTCGACTAGTCCGGCTCGATAGCATTCGGCCCTGCGTCGGGGACGCGACGGGTTGTCCCCCTTCCGCTATCGCACCGCTCGATCCCGTTGCCGACGGCACCAGCGAATTCGACTGCGGCATTTCCACATTCGATCCTGGCGCGCTCATCGGGCGGGAATCCGGCCCACCCAACTTTCAGCCTATCCCCGTTTCGATGACCTTCGCACAGCTCTGCGGAATCGTCAGAAGGGCAACAACAGGCGAGCCGCCAGGTGACCTCCGGCTGCCGTCGGTGCGGGCACCGCTGTCGATCTTCGTGGTGGCAAACCGAGTGACCGATTTGTCGGCAGGGGTATACCGCTTCGCTCCCGGCGGACCGCGGGTTGTGCACAACGCGCCAGTCGGCAGGCGCCTGCAGCGAATTACTCGATCCACCAACATAAATGCCTGTGCCTCCCCCGCAGTCCTGTATGTGTGCACGGACGCGAAGTTGTACCTGGACGGGTTCGGAGATCGCGGATATCGCATCATGAATCTCGAGGCAGGCGCGCTGGCGCAACGGCTGAGCATCGCAGCCGCTGCCCACGCCTTGGCCGCACGAGTGAGCAATGGCTATGACACCCCGGCGCTGCGCGAACTGCTCGGGCTCGGCTCTTCCTGGGATTTCCCGGTGTTCCAGATCTTCTTGGCCAAACTACGACTTGCGCCGCGATACCGGTTTCCGTTGGGTGGGTGCACATGAACACGGCAACCTCATCGGATGTCGGGCAGGGCTGGTCGCCGCTCTCGCCGAATCCCGAGGTTGTGGTGCGGACATGCGGACTGGACGCGGCCGTGGCGATGGAACTGCATACCTGCGGTGCCGCACAGATCGCTGACGACATACGCCGACTCGACGCCGATCTCCAGTCTGCCGCGGGGACGCTCTCGGACGAGCTGCACCGAGTCGTCGGCGACGAACCCGACCGCAGCATGCGCGCCCGGCTGATTGCGTTGCGCCGCGACATCTTCAATGGTCGCCCACCTCGGCCGACCATCGGCATGGATGAGCTGACCGATCGGTTAGACCGGCCGCTGGCGGCGCGGTTGCACTGGTATCAGGCCGAAACCAGCCGTCGCCGGCGGCTGCGGGAACAAGGCCGGGAATACTTCGATGCCGAGTCCGAAGCCGCCATCGCAACACTTCGCGAGGCGGCCGGACAGCCGGCGTTCCAGCTCGGCCTCGCGCTGGCCAGTCCGGACTTCACCCACGATCTGCTCAGCTGGCTGGACGGGCACGCCGAGCCCACGGACCGCTTCGTGGAGACCCTCTACAAATACGTGACCCGCGCGGCGGTGAAGACCAGCCCCTACAGCACCTTCGCGACCGCCGGACTGGCGCATTGGATGGCGGATGGACCAGCTGTCTCCATTGTCGGTCCGGCCCGCGTCCGCAGAGTGATTCAGCTCAATGTTGCGATAGCCGAACAACTCCGCGCGCATCTGGCCGGCTTGCCGGGCATTCGAAGCGCACTGCAAGTACGGCTCTCCCCCGCAATACGATTCGCGGGAAACAAAATACGCTTGCTCGACCCACGCGGTGGCGAGCGCATCCGCGAACTGCGGGCCGTGCCCAGCTTAGTCGTTGTCATGAAATGCCTTGCGTCCGAGCGACTATGGTCCTACGCCGATTTCGTCGACTGGCTGGCCGCGACGACCGGTCGATCCGAAGTGGCGGCCGCCGCATACCTCGACCGGGTAATCGGGATGGGCATTGCGGAGGTCGTGCCGTCGATACCGGACCAGGCGGTCGATCGCATCGCCGAACTGGCGGGTACCGCCGAACTGGCCGCGGCGCCACCCGGCCTCGTTTCGAGACTGACAACGGTCGCGGCCGGTCTCGACCGGATGCGGACGGTTGGTCTGCCCGGTGCCCGGCTGACTGCTCGACAGGAACTCCTCGACGCGCTCGACGCCACCTACCGCGAGGCCAGCTGGCCGGAGGCGGCGCGGCTGCCGCGCAAGCACGTGTGTTTCGAAGACTGTGTTTTCGACTCACCCCAAATCACCCTGGGTAGCAACGCCTGGCAAGGCGTCATCGGGTCTTTGACCGCGTTGCACGCGGCAGCGGGGATGTTCGACTGGAACCTGATGTACCGGCGAGCCGCCGCCCGCTACTTTCTGCGACAGCACGGCCCGCATGGGCGGATAGACTTTCTCACGCTGTGTGGCGAGATCGCTGCCGGCGGCGACCCAGTCCTCGCCACTCTCCTCGACCACCCGCAGATGTATCCCACCGACACCCCCGACCTGTTCGCCGAGATCATCACTGCGCAACAGCGCCTACGCGCGACAATCAACGAGTATCCCGAGCGAAACGGCCTGCGGCAGGTACCTGCGGAGGCATTCATCGAAGCCGCCGAAGCCCTGCCGCAGTGGGCGGCTCCGCCGCGCTCGCTGGCGTTCTACGGCCACCCGCTGGGCGGAAGGAACGGCCGAATCCGCTACGTCTTGAACAACGTCGAGGGCGGACATGGGCGTGCCGCCGCCCGGGTGCATCGTCAACTAGGGACCGCGCCGCCGCAACCGACGTGGGCCGATGACGAGCCGGAAACGGTCTATGGAGAGATCTCCGCCTCGGCGGGCTCAAATGTCAATCTGCGGCACGGCAAAGCTCACGCGGAGATCTCCTACCCCGGTGTGGTCGCCTGCCGCCCGAAGAGCGAACTGATCGACCTCGGCGAGTTAGACGTTCACTACGATCCGGCCACCGACGCCCTGCAGCTGACCGCCGACCGCCTCGGCGCCCGCGTGATCCCGGTCCATCGCGGCGTCATGGCCGAATTTTTGCTGCCACCCGCGCATCGCCTGCTCGTGCAGATCTTCGGGGACAGCCCCGTCTGCTATCTCGGCGAGGGACTTGCCGGCCCACGTGTGGGCAGCGCCGGGGAGCCGTACCGGTGCGGGCGGCTCGTGGTCGGCGACGTCGTCGTGCAGCGCGTCACTACGGCGGTACCCACCTCACTGATACCGCGTTGCGCCAATTCCACAGGCCCCGACTTCGACTACCTCATGCGAGTCGGTGGCTGGTGTCGGGAGCACGCCATTCCCGAGCGGTGTTTCGCCAGGGTGCTGCCGAAACCGCAGTCCGAGTCCGCATGGCGAAATAAGGCCCGAAAACCGCTCTACCTTGATCTCACCTGTCGACCGGCGCTGACCATCCTCAACCGGCTGGCCGGCGAGCCTGCAGAAACTGTCCTGTTCCAAGAGGCTCTTCCGCTGCCAGAGGACGCGCTGATCGAGTTTGGGGGCCGCCGCCATGTCGGTGAACTCGTCATCGAGCTGTCTCGAGCGCGGACCATGGCTGTCCGCACATATCCATTACCATGAAGACCTGGACCGGTTGCTCCGTCGCTGCGTCGGCCCACTGGTCGCTCGACTCGGCGATCGGGTCGCTCCCTGCGGTGTGTATTTCCTTCGCTACTGGCAAGGCGGACCACACCTGCGGCTTCGGTTGCGGTCCGCTGACCTGGCCACTATTGGCTCACTGCGAGCCGTCACCGAAGAGTCATTGCACCGGTTTCTCCGTGCGGACCCCTCGCGACGACCGATGAGCCCGGCGGTATACCGGCTGACGGCCGCCGCGTTCGCGGCAGTGGAACGCGGCATCGACCCTATCGAGGACCTGCTCCCGGACAACACGGTCCGGTTCCACGACTTCACTCCGGAACACATCCCCGGAGCCGATCAACAGCACCCCGCCCCGCTGGCGTTTTACGAGCAGTCCAGCCGTGTCGTCTTGTCCGTGCTCGAGCGCCCGGCCCCCGCGGCCCGACGCACTCGGCTCGCGCTGGCGCACTGCGCGGCCGCGATGGGAGCCGTGGCCGACGACGATGACCGTCGTGCCGAGCTCGCCGCGTGGACCTACGACAGTTGGGCCGCCCAGCTACTCGGCGCACACCGCCGGGACATCGAGGTGCGGTTCGCGGAGCGGGTGGCCGGCCTGGAATCAGTGGTCAGACGTGCGATCGACCGGCACACCGGAGCAGCCGAGGAACCGTGGCGATCTGCCGTCCGCAACGTACCCGCCGACCGACTGTCCCTGGCCTACTGCCTGCATACCCACTGCAACCGGCTCGGCATAAACCTGATCGAGGAGGCGTACATATGGTTTCTGCTCCGCTGGGCCCTGACCTGAACGACAACGACAGGCCGGCTCTATGCGTCTACTACTACGGGAATCAGGACGACCTGATCGTGGATGGTGTCTATCCGGCGCTGACCGCGCTCAGCAACCTCGGACCTGGGTTCTTCACCCGCCATTGGCTGCACGGTCCGCATGTGCGGGTCTATCTGCCCGGTGGCCGGAAGCGGGCTCAGCAAGCAGTCGAACTGATTCGCCCGCTCCTCGACGACTACTTACGACGACACCCGTCCGGAAGCGCCGTGGACGAGGCGGCACTGCTAGCCCAGCACCGGATCCTCGCCGTCCAGGAACACATCACCGACGCGCTCACACCACTCCATCCGGACAACTCCATCCGGCTGGAGCAGCTGCCGCAGCGGCTGGCAGTGATCGGCAGCGTCGACGCCGTCGCATTGATCGACGACTTCTACCTGTTGACACAGGAGGTGGTGGGGTCCGCCCTCGGCGCGGTGTGCCGGGGCACGCTCAGCCGGTCGACACTCGCCATCGAGCTGATGTGGGCCATCGCCCATACCGAGCCTGCCGTCACCTACCCGTTCATCTCGCTGCGCTCACATGCGGAGGGATTCATCGCCGCCGCGCCCGACCCGGACAACGTCCGCGGCAACTTCAACCATCAGTACGACAACCACATGGCAGCGCTGAGGGAGCGAAGGCGTCGACTGGACGAGCAGCTACGAGCAGGAACGGAAGTCCACCATATTTCGCCAGTCCTCCATGTCTTTTCCGGACTGCGACCTCGTATTCGTGAGCTCGTCAGGAGCCGGTCGCTCAATCTACCGACCACCGGCCCGCAGGGTGAACAACGATGGGACCCCGGCCTTTTGCGACACAGCACGTTCCACGCCCGGCTCGCCGACGACCCTGGCTATCGCACCATGCTGATGCACGACGAGGGGTTCGCCAGCTATCGAGTGGTGGTGAACCTGCTCTATCTGCACCTCAACAGACTGGGCATCGTTCCGTTCCGGCGAGCCCTGCTGGCTCATCTCGCGGCGAGCACGGTCGAGGATTATCTCGGCGTCCGCGCCGTCGACCTGATCGGCCGGTCGGCCTCGTGACTGCGGTCGGTCAGCGCGGGGCCGTGGCCATCAGCTATGCCGACGCGTCGGCCCGGGCGCGGCCGCGCGCCCACATCAACTGGGCACTGGCGCCGTCGGTGTACCCGCAGCTGGTCGATGGTGATTTGATCGCGCCACTGCCGTGGCAACCTGACGGCGACAGCCGGGCCGAGGTGCTCGCCAGGATTCTCCGTCGATCCTACGGACTCTCGCGGCAGCGGTGGCATGCGCCCGGTGGGATGGATGACCGCCTGCAGGGAGACGACCGCCTCGGCCTGGGTTACCTGCCAGGTCATGCGCGGCGCGCCGTCCCGTCAGGTGGTGCCCGCTATCCGTGCAACGTGTACGCCGAGGTCGACTGCGCGGACGGCCTCGCCGACGGCTGTTACCTCTATCTTCCTGGGCACCATGGTCTATTACGGCGACCTACGGCCGTCCGGCATCCGTTCCGGCTGCACCTGGCCGCCGTGCTGGATCGCAACATCATCAAGTACGGCGATTTCGGCTATCGCCTGCACTGCCTGGACACCGGCGTCCTCATCGGGCAGGTGGTGGCGGCCGCCGAGGTGGAGGGATTGCGGCCGTTTGTGCGCTACTGCTTCGACGACCGCCAGGTGGCGGCAGCGCTGGGTTGCAGACCGGAACGGGAGTGCGTCTATGCCCAAATCGACCTCGCCCCAGCCACCTACGCCGCGCCCGTCGCCCTGGGCGGCCGCCCAGTTCCGGACGGGCCCCCGATGGAATGGGACTCTGCCCTTCCGTCAGAACTACATCGACGGGCAATGGCCGAAACCGAATCGCTCGACCGTGCTGTGCCTCCGCTTACGGCAAACCTTCCACAACCCACCGTCTGGCATCCACTGCCGGCTACAACCGGGCCGGCCCCACTTCCCACGGCGGCTCGGCGGACCTGCTTCGGATACTTCTCCGGAGAATCGATCTCGGTGGAAACACTGGCCGCACTTCTTGAATCCGCTATGCGCCCGTACCGCAGCGACTTACAGATGAACGCCGCGCCACCCCGGCGAACCGCGCTGATCTGCGTGGTCAACTGGGTCGATGGCCTAATGCCGGGTGTATACCTCTACACCAATCAGCGCCACGCCCTCGGTGTATTGCGCACCGGTGATATCCGCCGGCAACTGCACGCCACTCTGTCCGCACCGATCTTCGACTCACCCCGCGCCGCGGTCTGCTTCTTCCCTGTGACCGACTACGTAACCTCGCTCCGGGCTTGGGGTAATCGATGGTTCCGCATCCAGAACATGGAAACTGGGCTTGTCGTGGAACGGCTCTACCTCGCAGCTGCCGGTCTGGGACTCGACTGCCAAGCGCTCTGCGGTTATGACCCCGAACGAGTCCGAGCCTTGCTCGGCGTTGAGGAACACGACGCGAGCCCATTGATCGAAGTCATGGTCGGAGGCAGCCGTGCTCCCGCTAATTTCTATGAATTGCCTTTGTGGGACCGTTGCTGACGAAGGTTCAGTGGAACCCGAATACCAGCACCGGTGAGTCCGGGGACTTCATCTTCTGTGAAGGATGGAGTCGTGTCGTCGAGGAAGAAGTACCCGGCCGAGCTGCGTGAGCGGGCCGTGCGGATGTATGCCGAGATCCGCGAGCAGCACGAATCGGAATGGGCGGCGATGCGTGCGGTCACCCTTACCGGTCGGCGTCTCGATCGCGACGTTGCTGGCCTCGAGATTATGCTGGCCGTAAGCCGACAGAACCTGACGCTGCCATCGCCGTAGCTGGGTGAAGGTGGGGAATGCACGCCAGCGAGCCGCTCATCGAAATTCGGTACGTTGGCGTGCGTCACCTTCACTCCCCTCCAAAGAGAAGAATCATACGGCTCATCCCAACACTCAACCAGCTATTTCCTTCCCGCAGTGTGCAATACGTCGATCCGCCGCAGAATCGACACGGACGGCGAACGTGACGTCGCGTTGGCAGCGACGGATCACCTGGTTCGCGTAGTTGTCCTCGGGTGCGTCCGGTTAGATTGCTTCTCGCCGACCCATTTAATTGCTGATCGATTGCTGTGGCGGTGGAATCTATTCGAGATTCGGCGTGGCGACACACCGAATTGGCGTTGCGCTATAGGCCAACGGAGCGGGACCGGCCTGCGGATCGCATCGGGGTGCCGCGTTTGTTGAGGGCGCGGTTGATACTGCTGGCCGGGAACCCCGTCAGCCCGCTACAGGCAGTCAGAGAGTGGCCGTCGATGTAGAGTCGCTCAGCACGGTCGATGTCGGCTTCGGTCAGGGGCTGGTAGCGCCGCGGAACATCGCGTTTGGTCAGCAGTTCCAGGATCGCGCTCTTGGACACCCGGTAGCGTTTGGCGAGTTCCGCCGTCGACGCACCGTCGCGGTAAGCCTGAATCAGCTGCTCGATCACGGCGCGCGAAAGTCTGCGTTCGAGACGCTGAGGTGTTCGAGATGACGCCTTGGCTCGCGATGATCGCTTGCGCTGCCAAGGGGTCGCTGGAGCGTCCTCAACCTCGAACATGGCGCGCGCAGCTTCGAGTTCCCGCAGGTCAGCATGGTTTGAATAACGCCCCGCTAGGTCCACAGACGAACAACCAGCTAGAGTCCCCTTTACGTGGGGCAAGATCGACTCCACACCGTGGGGCAAACATGGGGCACATGCTGCTATCAGACTTAGCGTCGCACCAGCCGAGGCCCCACGCCGCCCCGACAGCACTGGAAAACTCCTCGACTCTTGATGGGCGCGTGAGCATCGCTTGAGCTTGGTGGATCTGTCGGCTGTCACGGCCAGCGGTGCGGCCCGGGAGCCTACGGCGGAGGAAGCGGCCAGGCCCTCAGCCGCCCAGGATGAGCTGTTGCATGCGGTGCAGCTGACCAGGCAGGCCCGGGTGGTATTGCCAAATTCGTGAACACCGTTGCCACGCAAGCGTTTTCACGTGCCGGGACGAGCCACGTAGGGTTCCGCCAGTTTCCTTATCGGGTCGTTTCGCCGGTGAAGAGCGGTGGGCGCTGGGGAGTTTCGCGATCGGGGAAGCGCCTGGAGCCACCGCGGGGGCGTGCTGTGGGTGCGTCGATCGCTGAGCAGCTCGACCATGCGTTCGGTGAACGAGGGCGCGTCCTGGCCGGACTTTTCTATGACCGTCGGGATTTCGGCGGTGTACTGGGTGGCAATGCGGCCCATGATCGGGTCCTCGATGAAATCCCGGTAGTCCTCACCCGACTACAGACTGCCCCGCCGATCTTGGTCCCCCATCGTCATAACCCAAAGCATCCCAGAAGGGACCGACAAGCGAGCGAACTATGAGCGCGGCTCGAGCGCGAGGACGAGTCATGAGGCGGCCGCGGAAGCGCTCGGCTTGCTGGACTCGGGCAGCCGGGCGATCGCTGCCAGGCTGTCCGTAGCCTACTTGCGCCCGTTGTACCCCGCCGAACCCATGATTTCGCGTAGTTCGGCAGCCAAGGCCGGTGCGTCCAGCTTCAGCCGCGCCATCACCTGGGTAGGAATCGCCGCAGCGTCACCCAGGATCGCCAACTGCACATGCTCGGCACCCACTGCGGACTGACCGAACCCTTCAGCGAGGGTTTGTGCCGCCTCCAGCAGGTCCCGCAACCGCGGGTTGTACGGCAGATCAGTCACGACAGGGCCCCTATCCGGCGAGCATCAGTTCAGTCCAGATCCAGTATCCCTTCCCGAAGATCGGGTCGTGATAGTTGCAGATGAACTTGCGCTCACCGCCGCTGGTGCTGACCCTCTCACCGTCATGGAACTGGTTGCATTCCATGCGAGGCTTGCCGTCCGCGTCCGCTTCAACCTCTGGGTAGCTGGTGACAAACTGGACAGCTGGTGCGGCAGGTACAGGTGCTGCCATGACTTCACCGGCCCCGACGGTGAACATGGTGAAGGCGATCGCGGCGAACCCTACCGCACGGCGAGCGATCGAATACGTTGCAGACATGTTGCTTCCCGCCCGAAAACACTTGTCCCGAAACGGAATTCGAATCGGGTACATGTGGTTGGACGCACAGATACCCGCACCGGTTCCATATTTCGAGAACACAACTGCAACTAATCGCCGAGGACAAGGTTCGGGAGGAGAAGAGGCGCCGCGCAACGACTTCGGTTGTCGCTCCAGAGGCCCCTCGGTATCGGCCTTCTTTCGGGATCGTCCGCGGGATCGTCGAGGGCCGACGGCCTCTCGCCGCGCGCGGGAGGTATGTCGTGTGAACAGCCGATACCTGCAGTGGGGTCGGTTCCATAGCCTGAGCGTTCGGCAACTGTTGTACGTCGGGAACCAACCCTCGTGAGTTGCCCGTCCGGAGGACGATCGCCATGACGAAACCGAGTTCTGCAAAGCTGGCCAAGGCGGCCGCGACCTTCGCTGTTTTCGCCGCTGTGGCCGCGATATTCACCCGGCGACCGCCAGCGCCAGCACCTATCTCGGCGGGGTCAACATGAACGCCTATTGCAGCTGGCGTTACGAAGGCGCGACTGCACGGGTGCTCGATCCCAACAGCGCCTATAGCTGGTACTGCCAGCGGTAAAGCGGGAGAACGCGGCGTTGAAACTCAGTGCTGTGTCCAACTAACGATCGATTCTCAACACTGGCAGTGTTCGTCGCGGCAAGATTCTGGAGTACTGAGCCTAGGTGCTCGGCGGCGAGCAGAATCGAACGATGCTCAGGTGGGTGAGCGCTCTCGGCGCGACAGCACGCAACACGACCAAACCGGTCAGGTCCCGGATTGGTAAGCGCAACAAGGCGATCAGCCGCCGTGCGGGACGGGTCAAATTGCTACCCGCGGTCGTCTTCGCCATCGTTGCTGGTGTGGGTGTGGCCGTCATCGCCTACTGGGTCCTGCACAAGCTCACACCCACGAGCAATGCGCAGGCCGCACCGATCGACCTGACCAAGGTCGCTTTGACCGTCGTGGCCGGCGTCGGTGGTGTGGTCGCCCTCGTCATCGCTTACCGGCGGCAACGCGATATCGAACAAAGCCGATTCGTCGAACGTTTCGGCGCCGCGGCCGCCCAACTCGGCGCCACCGACGTCGCGGTCCGCATTGCCGGGGTGTACGCCATGGCCGGTGTCGCCGACGAAACCGACGGACTGCGCCAACAGCAATGCATCGACGTCCTGTGCGGATACCTCCGACTGCCCTACAGCCCCGAACTCGGCGCCAACCACCAGAGCAAACTGGTCGTCAAACACCACCGTGCAACAGCGGACAACACCCGCGCCGACGACCAGGAACGCCACCACGAATACCGGCACAACGACCGAGAAGTCCGCGCGACCATCCTCCGAGTCATCGCCGACCACCTCCGACTTAACGCCGAATACAGCTGGTCAACGAGGGGCTTCGACTTCCGCACGGCATATCTCGAGAACGTCGATTTCAGCCGTGTGAGATTCCTGAATTCCGCCCGGTTTGACGACGCAATCTTCTCCGGCAACGCTGGCTTCGACGGCGCTACCTTCTCCAGCAACGCCCGGTTCGGCGGTGCGAACTTCTCCGGCAACACCGGGTTCGACGGCGCGACCTTCTGCGGAGATACCTGGTTCGACGGCGCGACCTTTTCCGGCAACACTCGGTTCGAGGACGCAACCTTCTGCGATGCCGCCTGGTTCGGCGGCGCAACCTTCTCTGGCAGCAACACCCGGTTCGACGGCACAACCTTTTCCGGCAACACTCGGTTCGGCGGCGCATCCTTCGTTGGCTATGTCCAGTTCAAGAAGGTGGACTTTGGTAGCGGGCCTATCTCGTTCGTTGACCCGAGACAGTGGGGCCCTCCGGCACCTAAATTCGACTGGGACCAGGATATCGACCAGAAGCCCGCCAATATCGAACCGCAGGCTTGGCCGCCCGCTGGCGCGGAAGGCGCGTAGCCATCCAACAGTGGTGTTGCGAATCGTTCGTTTGTTGCACACGGGCCCGGCCGGATGGATTCGCCAGGATGGCCGCCCCGGAATGGTGTCTAAGCAACGTGTCGAAAACGGTTGGTGTTCAACAAGTTCTGTCGGGCCTTTCTCGTACAGTCCTGGGCACGGCCAACCCGACTCACGCCTCGACATCGCCGAACCGCTCGCCCTCGACGGTGACGCGCTCAATCCGATCGGCCGCGGTGGCGCCCTCGTCGGCTACGGCCGCGTGTCGACCAGCTGCTCGACCGCCAGTTCGCCGCGCTCACCGCGGCCGGTTGCCAGCGGATCTTCACCGACAAGAAATCCGGCAAGAACGCCGAGGGCGGAGAGCTGTGGGCCTGCCTGGATTACCTGCGCCCCGGCGACACCCTCGTAGTGCCGTCGCTGGAGTGTCGCTCATCGCCACTCGCTTAGGCAGAAGTACCGAAAATGGATTCGTGCCAGTACTTTTGGGGGTCGCGAAACCAGGGGCCAATTTGGCTGTTGTCGAGCTGGCGAAGTTGGGCCAAGTCGATGCGGTACCGGGAGAAGAGGGCTAGGAGTTCTCGCAGGGAGTCGTCATCTACCGGGGTCTCGACGACGATCTCCAACGTGCTGAGTCGCCCACCGTACGAGCGGACCGAGGGGATCCGGTCAAGCCACTCGAAGAACGCTGCCTCGTCACCATGCGAGTAGTACCAGACGTCAGTCGCCTCCAGTACCATCGTCGACCCGTCGCCCATCAGCTTCCTCCTCCTGGTCTGACGTTCTTGTAGCCGCCCTTCGGGAACTCCACATCCCAATGCGGGCCGCCGTGTGCCGCACCGCCCTGACCGGTCGGCACCCACACATTTCCATCGGCATCTTCCCAGCCGAAGCCGCGACCGTTCGGATTGGGCACCCAGCGGTCACCGCCTTTGGGGGGCGCGAATCCTTCCGCGTCACCCGGTCGGCCTGGCGCCTTGGCCCCGTCGGGATCATAGGCGTTGGCCGGAGGCTTGTAGTTCGCGTTGAATGTCGAGTCTCCGGCGATGGACAAGATGGTCAGGCCGGTGATGGTGGCGAGCGCACCTGCGGCAAGTGCCGCGGCGCTGAACTTTATCCCGGCCAGCGCGGTGAAGAAGGTACTGACGGCACCGGCCATAGCGGTTGCGGCGCCCTCCAGCACAGTGCCATCCACTGTCGCCGCCTTCGGATTGCGGATCACCACGGCAGCGACGGCGAACCCGATCGCCGCGACGACGACGATCGCCGCCACCTGGGTATTGATGTCCGCGCGAACCGCGACTACTGCGGCGTGGTGCTCGGCTGTCGACTTCGCGAGGTCGTCGGCGACCAGCTTGATCTCGTCCGCGTTCTTCGCGAGCGTCCTGAGGTGGCCCGTCAGGTTCGGGATGTCGTCCGCGCCGAACCTGCCCAGCCCGTCGGCGACGACGCGCAGCCGAGGTCCGGCGGCGAAGATAGTGTTGTTGCCGGCGAACAACTTCCACTCTTTCGCCGCGCGGTCCAGCTTGTAGACGTCACCGTCGGGAAGTTTGTCACCCGCGAGCTTGGCGATGACCTTGTCGTACAGCTCCGGAAAATCGGTCTCGATTCCGGGTCCGTTGTTCCGCGACGACGCCACACCGACGACAATGCCTGCGCCATAGGGCAATTCGGAGGGGATAGGACGCGGGCACGCCGGGCCGGTCCCTTTGTTCGGATCGCGGTTCGCCGCGTAGTTCGAGCATTCCCAGTTGTAGCCCGACGCGATCAGAATGTCGCCGAAATGCTGCAGCGCCCTGGCAAAGTTGGTCGCCGCGAGGGTGAAGGCGCCCGCGCGCTCGTCGTACGCGTCGGACCACGCCTTCGTGGCCTGGCAGCTGCCGGCCATCCCGCTGGTTTCGAGAAGCGCGGTCTGCAGCGGGTTATAGGTCGATTGGAATTCCGTCGACAGCTTGTAGCAAGCCTCGGCGGCCGTGTAGTACGACTGCGGCGCGACAACGGCCACCTCATCCCCCCGTCATGCGCAGATTCACCGCCGCCGCGTCCGAGTACGACTCGTGGGCGGTCCGTCCGGCCTGCTCCATCTGAGCAAGCCCGTCGAGCAACTCACGCGCGGCGGCCATCCAGACCCGATGCTCCTCGGTGTAGGCCGCCGCGGCCGCACCCGTCCACCGCCCGCTGCGCATCAGGCCTTGCACGACGTTGTCCAATTGATCGAGATGCTCGGCGAAGAACTCCTTGAAGCCGCGGGCGCGGGCGGTCACCTGGTCGATGTGGTCGAGGTCGAACGCGAATTCGTCGGACATGCCGTCAGTCCAATGTCAGCGAGCTGATCGGCGCCGCATTCGCGTTGTCCCGGTCCTGCAGCGTCGATACACTGACGCCGAGCTTCGAGGCGAGGTCGGTGAGCGCGTCCCACGTCTTCATCGCGCCATCGTGCATGTCATCCCACCCCGCGCGGTACGCATCGGCGGCGCTCCCCTTCCAGGTGCCGAACAATGCTTGAACTTCCCGGTCCAACGCCATCGATCCCGACTTCAACTGCTGCGCAACGTCATAGGCCTGCCTGCCGACCGCCGTCACTGCGTCTGGCACCACGTTCAGCGATCGGTCGTCTGTCGCCATGTCCTCTCCTCCCCGGCCCACGGCCGCGCTGCAAATCGTTGCCGCTATTCAGCCGGTCCGATCTTGCCGCTCATCGTGAGAATCCACCGAGTCGCCCCATATCTACTCCCCGCACAGTCGATGATGGCACGGTTTAACGAGTCTCGCATCGGTTCAGTGAGGTCGACGCGCAACGGCGGGCGCCCTTCGGCTGCACCCCGGGCGTGTGAGACGACTATGCGCTGGATTGGGGTCCCTGACGGCGCAGAAAACAACGAAGTTCGGGTAGCCGCTGGCCATGTGGGTGTTGTGTGATTGGTGTTGCAGGGCAACGCGATTGGTGCTTGGCTGCTGGCGAAGGCGGCACGCCGAAGGCCAGTCGCAGCGCGATATCGGCGAGCGCTCGCGCCCAGCCCGGCCAGCGTCGCCGCCGCGGCTCGATTGAACGGCGAGCAGCCGCCGAGCGCGGCGGCGCACGCTCGCGAGGCTGGAAGCGAAGGGTTGTGCGATGGCGTATGTGATCACCGAGGTTTGCGTCGGGAACAAGGATGCATCCTGTGCGGAGGTGTGCCCGGTGGGGTGCATTCATCCCGAGCCGGGGGAAGCGGGGTTCGAGGCGGCTGAACAGTTGTTCATCGATCCGACGGCATATATCGACTGCGATGCGTGTTTTTCGGTGTGCCCGGTGGCAGCGATCCATCCTGCCGATCGGATTCCGGCGGAGCACGCGACGAGCGTGACGCTGAACGCGGCCTGCTATGGGTGAGTCGTCGGTGACACGGCTGTTGCATGTCGCGGGGGTGTCGCAGACTCGACTGGATGCGACGGCGATCACCGGGTTGCCAGCGGAATCTGTTGCCGCGCCGTAGGTTTGTCGATGCGATGCGTTGCTGTGGACGGTGCGTCCCGGCGCGGCAGCGACCGCAGTCGTGCCGGCACGGCTGCGAGGTTCGGCGCGGGCGATCACTGTGGTCGGCGGTTTCGTGCGCTACCGAGTTCACGCCATTGCGCGAACCAGCGCAGCACTTCCTGGCTGTCCTCGGTAAGCGCGAGTTGGCGTTGCCGGACGTAGTCGTCCCACACCAGGTTGCCCTCATCCCAGAACAGCACGCCGCAGGCTACGGCCCTGACCCTAGCCACGGCCGGCTCCTTGATACGCCGAGTACAGGCCGGCGACAAGTTCGCGCACTGCGACCGAAATGGTCTCGCTGCCAGCTCCCGCTTCGGCCCACAACCAGTCGCACGCCGTATTGACCTCGAGGAACACCGGGCCATCTTCGGTGTCGAGCAGATCGTACGCGGCGACGTCGAGGCCGAACAGCGTGGTCAGCTCGGCGAGTGCGGCCTCGAGCCGGGCCGGGAGGACCACCGGCTCGACTCGTATCGAGGCGGGGTCGGTCCACATAGCGTCTGGGCTGGTCCGGGTGATCCGGTAACCGATGAGGCGTTGCCCCACGGCGTACACCCGCAACTCGCTCGACGCGGGCACGAACTCCTGTACGAGCACCGGAGCCGGCTCGACACCACATTCCTCCGCGATAAGCGCACGGCTCATCCGTCGAGGGAAGACGCCACGCAGGCTGCCGGGTTGGGGCTCGATCGCATGCCGCCCAAGGCTTTTCACCAGCAGATCCCCGCCGCCGGGAATGGCGGCCGCGGTGTCGGCAAGCGTCGTGGCGACCACTGTCGCGGGAGTCGACAGGCCAACCGCGCGCGCGGCGGTGAGTTGACTGACACGATCGGGGTGGCCGGGTCGAATCGCGGCGTTCACCGCACGAGCCGCACCGCCGAACAGCGCCGAGGCGAACACCGGCCACTGCTCGCGCCCGTAATGGGCCAGCAGCGCGTCGTCGGGAACAGGCATCGACTCGGTGGTGAAGTAGCGTTGCCAGCACACTCTTGGTCGGAACCGATGCGATTCCCAGTGCAGTATCTCGACCGCCGGATCCCACACCATCCCCGCCCCGGGGCAGCGGTCGCTGTCTATGCGCAACAACGGAATTCCCTGGGCTGCCAACCACAGCGACAGTCGGTCGATCTCCCGATCCACCGCGCGGGTGAACACCACGACGCAGGGCGTCGCCCCATCCTGATCGGTCACAGTCGGACGCCCGACCCGGCTTTGGAAGTCGTTGCACGAGTTAGGGGCCACCGCCGTGAACGGCTCTGCACGCAGCAATATCGGGATGGTGGCCGGGTACCGGTCTGTACGTTCCGCGGTGCTCGGCGCGCTCATAGTCTTCCCTTCGTCTTCGAGCGTCTTCGAGGTGGGAGCGCGGGGCCCCGCGCTCCACCGATCTGCTATGTCACGGAATTACTCGCCGTGACATCCCTTGCATGGCGGCAAGGTCTCACCGAGGTACGCGCTCGCGTACGCAGTGAAGGTGGCGTCTTCGATCTCCGACCAGGAACGCAACGATGTCTCGTCCGCCTCGGTCAGGTCGATCAACGCCTGTGCCATCTGTTCAATACTCATTTCCGATTCACCTCCCTCCACGGAATCGCATCCCCCGACAACCGGTGCCGGAGGCGATCGTCGAATCGACGCCTGCCATCCGATACTGCGAAGGTCGTCGAGAAATGGCCCATTCGAACCATTCCTCTGCGTTCGATCGCGGTCCGTGTACTGCCGGGGAACCTCACCAGCCTGGCGGACCGACGGCCGGATTGCTATGCACCGGTCCATCCAGCGAACCACTGAATGTGTTGTTGCAGTTAGTATTACGGTGATGCAGCGAGTCGCAACAGGCGGTCGGTCGTGCTGGATCCACCACTATGACAAGTGTCGGCCGCCTCGTGCGGACAGCCCGTAAAGACCAGGCCGCGATCGCGTATTGGTGTGTGCGGCGAGACGAACGACATCGACCGGAACGGAGGAGGGGCGAGAGCGCTGCGCCACGATCGCTCTTCGCGACCAGGTTGGAGCAACTCCTCGACTGCCGCGCCCAGCGGCAGGGCCGCCACGGCGATGGCGGTGGGCGTCGGAGGTTTATCCGCGATGCGGTTGGTATAGCAGACGCACGACTCGGTTACCGCGCACGATCGCGATCGATGACAGCAGGGTGGACTTGGCTTCCCGCAGGCTCCAGATCGGCACCTCCCCGCTCAGCATCCAGTCGGCGAGGATGGCCGGGAGGGTAAAGCTGAGTCGGAAACCGGCTTCACCATCTTTCGGCACGATCTCCCAGTCCTTGCTGAGCGGCCGGTTGTCGCGGCGGTCACGGGGATAGTCGAGAGTCACCCGGACGTCGGTGTTGTGTGCGTTGTCAACGTACTCCGCGAACGCTTCAGGGTTGTCGACCTGCAGTACGAGAACGAATGGCGCTGGCGGGAATCCGAGGACGAAGTTGTCCAACCCGACGTCACCGAGTCCGGTCACGATCGCTGCCAGCCGGCCGGTCGGCAGTTCCCGCGCCAGCGGCGAGTCCTGGTAGTACTCGTAACTCTCGTAGTACTCGTCGCCTGGCTCGTCGCGCAGTTGTGCCACGTTCAGCCCAGCTTGTTCCCTGTCGTGGGCGACGGCCAGACCGAAGGCAGGCGCCGGGAAGGCCGATTCGCCGGCTGGCCCACGCATCTGGTGGATGTGAGCGGCGAGGTCGGGGAAGTCCTCGTCGTCTACGTTGGTCGGCCAGGTGCCCAGGGTGTGGCGGAGTGCGTGCCGAACCTGATTCAGCGGGAGTGAGGCGAGACCAGCCTTTGCGGCCAGATCGACGATCTGGGTGGCGATGTCATCGGCGGCTGCCAAGAGCGCATCGAAACCCGGATTCGACAGGTCGATCAACGAGATCTGTTGCGCTAGAGCGTATTCCTGCGCCGGCCTGGTGAAGCCACTGGCGGAGAACAGGGCGTACTGATATTGGTAGCGCTTCATCGGGATGTGGTAGGCCCCTGGCGTCTGCGTGCCGTAGTGCTCGTTGACATCACGGATGGTTCCATAGGCATTTCGCACATGCTGGATGCCCGTTCGACGATTGCGATGCTTGGCCTCGACGAAGAGGCGCAACGGCAACGAGAAGGGCAGCGGCAGATCCAATTCGCCGAGCACGTCGACCTGGTGGGTCGTGCCGCGGCCTCGGACCAGCAGGCCTCTTCCGCTGTCTTTCAGTGCCTCTCGATCCTGATCTGCCGCTACAAGCAGCCGATAACCGTTGTCCTGCAACAGCCTGGCGAGGAGTTCCTCGAGCACATATCCCCGTACCGTCGCCAGTATGATCGGCAAGTTGTCCCCTCGGTCACAGATTCCGACTGCCCTGCATGTGCCACTGCTTCAGTCACTGTACTGAGTACGCGGGGTCAGCCGTACGGAAGTTGCCCTGCAGCAGTTGATTCAAGATTGCATTGCTTCCCGAGCGACGGCGCGTTCAGCGGGACCGGTGGCGTTACCGAGTCACGATTCGAAACGGGGCCGTAGCAGCATGCGGAGGCCGGCGGAGCGTTGGCGGACTCCGGACTTTTTTGAACGGTAGGCACGCGTCCTCTCACACGTCGGATAGACCACGAGGACATCGATGTGGGACTTGCGGGCGGCCGCATCGGACAGTGTGCCTAGTCGGCGGCCGATTGCGGTGCTGGTGGCTCGGTCTCCGATGACTAGGAGGTCGGCGTTGGTTTCTGCGGCGACTGCGAGTAATGCCTTGACGGGTGGGCCTTGGACGGCGCGTCGTGCGACGGATTTGATGTCGAACTCTGCTGTGCATTCTGCGGCCGTGCGAAGGATTTCGTTCGCGGGTGCGGAGCCGCGGATCATGTACGCGTCGTTCTTCAGAATATCGGCTATTGCGTCGGCGTCCCGTAGGTGCGTTTTTTCGTAGGGACACACCAGAATCAGTTTTGCGCCGTTGACGACGGCGATGCTCGCTGCCCGTCGCACAGCGATTTTGGATATGTCTGTCCCGTCGACATCGACGACGATGGTTCGATACGTGCTGTTCATTTGGATTCTCCTGGCAGCATGAGAACGAGGCGCGGTTCCTCGGCTCGAGACGGCGTCGTCGCTCGAACAAGAGCTTCGGAAATTGCCTCTCAGCGTCCCTGCTCGCTCCCGGCGAGACGCGAGTGTGTTCCAACCGGAGGAACACGAGTCTGCTGCTGGATCGAACCCGCGGTCGGCTGGACCCGGTCAGGCGCTGCCCTCAATGCCCCCGCTGGTCGGTGAGGCCCAGTCCTTCTTTGGCTTTGATGCGCCGGTGTTCGAGCAGTATCCATACGACGCCGGTGGCTGCTAGTGCCGCTGACGCGATGCCGGCGATGAGGGCCCAGCCTGCGAAACCGTAGGCGGCGGCGGTCAGGCACAGGGCCAGGGCGACTATGCCGAGGGCGCACAGGATTATTCCGGGGATGTTGTAGCCGTCCTCGATGCCTTCACCTGCGTGGCTTCTAGTGGTTCTGGCGTGGTCGGGGAAGCCGTTCTGGTCTCCGTGCCGCGGTGCGGAAACGGGTTCCCGATGTGCGTACGTCATGAGATGTCTCCTTCCGAGGGGATGGAACTAGCGGGGCTGTACCCGCCGTGACTTGGCTCAACCGAGCAAGGAGGCTCCGGTCGCGGCCTCGGCGGCGGGGCAGCGCGGTTTCGGCGCGCATCACCGGGGTACGTGCCAGGGCACCGGGGGTTCGATTGACCGATGCGATCAGGAGCAGCGATGAAAGCCGTGACATGGCAGGGCAAGCGCAAGGTCACCGTGGAGACTGTTCCCGATCCGCGAATCGAGGAGCCGACCGACGCGATCATCGAGGTGAGCTCCACCGGCATCTGCGGTTCGGATCTGCATCTGTACGAGGTGCTCGGCGCGTATATGAGCAGTGGTGATGTGCTCGGTCACGAACCGATGGGACGCGTCGTCGCCACGGGGGCGGCGGTTACCGGACTGTCCGAGGGCGACCGCGTTGTCATTCCGTTCCAGATCAGCTGCGGTGGGTGCCTGATGTGCCGCACCGGGCTGCCGACCCAGTGCGAGACCACGCAGGCGCGCGAATATGGTTGCGGGGCAGCGCTGTTGGCGATATGGCCTGCCGGGTCGCCGCGCACCGCGGCTACCGGGTGATCGGCGTCGATCGCGTTCCTGAGCGTCTGGCGCGAGTCGCCGGTCGCGGCATCGAGGTGATCGATCTGGATGCCGCGGGTGGCGAACTCGGCGACATGATCCGCGAGCGCACCGATGGCCGCGGCACGGATTCGGTGATCGACGCCGTCGGGATGGAAGCCCACGGCTCGCCGATCGCGCACGTCGCGCAGTCGGCGGCAGGTCTGCTGCCCGATGTCGTCGAACAGAAAATGATGGATACCGCGGGTGTCGATCGGCTTGCCGCGTTGAACTCGGCGATCGATATCGTGCGCCGGGGCGGCACGGTATCGCTGCTCGGTGTCTACGACGGGATGCTGGATCCGCTGCCGATGCGGGTGTTGTTCGACAAGCAGATTCAGCTGCGAATGGGTCAGGCCAATGTCAAACGATGGGTCGACGACATCATGCCGCTGCTCGGTGACGACGATCCGCTGGGCGTGGAAACCTTTGCCACCCACCGTCTTCCGCTCGCTTCCGCGCCGGAGGCCTACGCCTCGTTCCAGCAGAAGACCGACGGCGCGGTGAAAATCGTGCTCGATCCGCGGGCTCGGAACTGACAGCCGGTGGTGCGCTCGGAGCCGCCATCCAGCGGGCAACCGAACACCTCGGGTCGAGAACCTCGCGCGAAGTCGAGGGGTTCCTTGCTGAGAATTCGCTGCCATGCTGGGTAATACCCCGGATATGGACCACTCCACAGCTCCCTTGGTAGATGCGTTGGCGGACTACCAGCGCATCGGTCGATACGGGTTCACACCGCCCGGACACCGGCAGGGCCGTGCCGTCGACCGACGGGTCGCCGACGTACTGGGCGCGGACGCGTTTCGCGCTGATGTGCTGGCCAGTTCCGGGCTCGACGATCGGCGCAACCGCGGCGGCTATCTCGAAGACGCCGAAGCGTTGATGGCGGACGCGGTGGGCGCGGAGATGGCGTTCTTCTCCACCTGCGGCAGTTCGCTGTCGGTAAAGGCGGCGATGATGGCGGTGGCCGGCGGACACGACGGCGGCCTGCTCGTCGCCCGCGACAGCCACAAGTCGATCGTGGCCGGGCTGATCTTCTCCGGCGTCCAACCACGCTGGATCACGCCACGATGGGATGCCGAGCGCCACTTCTCCCATCCACCGTCGCCGGAGCAGGTGCGTCAGGCCTGGGAAGATCATCCCGACGCGGCCGGAGCGCTGATCGTGAGCCCGAGCCCCTACGGCACCTGCGCCGACATCGCGGGCATCGCCGAGGTCTGTCACGCGCGGGGTAAACCGTTGATCGTCGACGAGGCGTGGGGCGCGCACTTGCCGTTCCATCCCGACCTGCCGACCTGGGCGATGGACGTGGGCGCCGATCTGTGTGTGGTGAGCGTGCACAAGATGGGCGCCGGTTTCGAGCAAGGCTCGGTGTTTCATGTACAGGGTGATCTGATCGACCGGACCAGGCTCAGCGCGTGCGCGGACCTGCTCATGACGACGAGCCCGAACGTGTTGATCTACAGCGCCCTCGACGGTTGGCGCAGACAGATGGTCGAGCAGGGCCATGACCTACTCGACGCCGCACTCCAGGTGGCCCGGTGGGCTCGCACGGAGCTCGCGGGAACCACGGGAATCACTGTGCTGGAAGACGAACTACTCGGTGTCGAAGCCTCGCACGACCTGGATAGATTGCAGGTACTGCTCGACGTGTCCGAGACCGGTGCCACCGGCTACCAGATCGCCGACTGGTTACGCGAACACCGCCTCCTCGATATCGGCCACAGCGACCACCGTCGAATCCTGGCGACGCTGTCCATGGCCGACGACAAAACCACCGTCGGCCCCCTCATCGAGGCATTGGGTGCCTGCGTGGACGACGTGAAAGGCTCTGCATCCCCATCAATTCGACTGCCAGGCCCGGAAGAACTGCAGTTGGAGAGCGTCCTGCTGCCGCGCGACGCGTTCTTCGGACCGGTGCAGGATGTGCCTGCCCGAGACGCTCCCGGACGCATCGCCGCGGAGCAGATCACCCCGTATCCACCCGGCATCCCCGCCGTCGTGCCCGGTGAGCTCATCGATGAAGCGGTGGTGGAGTACCTGCGCACGGGCGTGGCCGCGGGCATGAATCTGCCCGATGCCGCGGACTCGCAACTGGACACCATCCGGGTCGTCGCCCGATGACCAGCGCGAACTCGCGCCATCGCGTCGCCGAACAACTCGCCCGGGCAGCACTCGGCACCGGGCAGACCGTCGCGGTGGCGGAGTCGTTGACCGCGGGACAGCTCGCGGCCGCGGTGGGCGCGGCGCCGGACGCCGGTAGCTTCTTTCGCGGCAGCGTCGTCGGCTACTCGCGCCGGGTCAAACACAAGGTTCTCGGCGTGCCCGACGGCCCGGTCGTGTCCGAGCACGCCGCCGAGGCCATGGCCCGCACTGTCAAAGACCTGATGGACGCCGACATAGCCGTGGCGGTGACCGGTGTCGGTGGCCCGGATACGCAGGACGGCGAGCCGCCGGGAACGGTGTGGTTCGCCGTGGCCACCGAGACGTCGACGAAGACATCGCGTCAACTTTTCCCGGGCGACCCCGGCGAAGTGCTGCGCCAAACGGTCGACTTCGCGCTGGAGTTGCTAGTGCAGGCTGCGAACGAGCCGAAACATGGTGCCTAGTACGGGTTTCGCTCAACACCCTGGGCGATATCGGACCGGACACCGCGCCGACCCCAATGCGTCAGGAGATCACCGCGTCGACCGCCTTTTTCACCGCCGAGGGCTGGGCAGGTGATGTCGGGGCCTGCTTCTTCAGCTCGATCATCCGCGCGCCGATATCCTGAAGTTGCTTGCGGCCCAGCTTTTCCCGAACTTTCGGGAACCACTCGTGCTCTTCTTCATCGATGTGATGCTCGACGTTTTCGATTAGCACGGTGACCTTGGCGGTGAAATGCTCGTCATCCGGCTTCATCGCGGCCAGCTCCAGCACGAGCACATCGGCGACATGATGCTCCTCATACGATTCGAGAATATCGTCCGTCAGGTCAGGAACCAGTCTGCGGACTTCTGGATACATGCACTCGTTCTCGATGTAGGTGTGCGCGGTGAGCCCCGCGATGATCTTCTCGACAACACGGCCTTTCGTCACATACGCGCCGGAACCCGCTTTCTCGAAGTCCCGGAACAGCTTTCGAATCTCCTTGTGGTCTTCACGCAGCAACACGATCGCATCGGTGCTCATAACGTTCCTCCGAAATGAGGGGTCGGGTAGGCACTCTCCGATATGCCCCGCCTGTAGTGCGCGAAACCACGCGCCACCCATTTCGGGTGCAGCGCTACGGGACAGCTACCGTCTCATCGTCACTCGCTCGCGGTCGCGGTCGCGCAAAAAAGTCGGCCAATGCACCGGTGAGCTCCGTCGGTGCTTCCTCGGCCATATGGTGTCCGGAGTCGATACCGTGGCCACGCACGTCGACGGCCCACGATCGCCAGATGTCGAGTGGATTGCCGTACAGCTCCTCCAGATCATCGCGCAACGACCACAAAATCAAGGTGGGGCACTGTATTAGCCGTCCGGCGGCGCGGTCGGCGGCTTCGTGTTGCCGGTCGATGGTCAGCCCGGCTCGATAATCCTCGAGCATGGCGCGCACCACCTCCGGATTGCGCGTTGCCGCCCGCCATTCGTCATAGTTGTCGCGCCCCATGACATCCGGATCGCCTTGATACCAGCCGTCAGGGTCGGCATTGATGACGCGCTCGGGAGTGCCGGGCTGAGCGAAGAAGAACCAATGCCACCACCGCGTCGCGAACTCCGGCGTGATCCTGGACAAATGCTCGCTGATGGGCAGGCAATCCATCAGCACCACGTGCGAGACGGCGTCCTGATGGTCGAGGACCATACGCAATGCCACGTAGCTGCCCCGGTCGTGCCCGACGACAGCGAACCGGTCGTGCCCCAATGCCCGCATGACGCGCATCATGTCCGCCGCGACCACCCGCTTGGAATAGCCCGTGTGGTCGGTCGTGAAAGCCGGTCCACGCGAACGGCCGTACCCGCGCAGATCCGGGCACACCACCGAGTAACCTCGCTCGACCAAGGCCGGAGCCACCCGATGCCACGTCGCCGACGTCCGCGGATGACCGTGCAAAAGTAATACCGGCGCTCCGATACCGCTGTAACGGACGAAGATTGATGCGGTGCCGTCCTCGACGACAGCGGTCTGAAAGTTATCGAACATCATTCGTAGCGTTCCTGCCTCTAACCCAAAGTGCCGGTGGCCGACCGCCGCTCGCACAACGGCAGTACCCCGAGGCGGGCAACCGAACCGAGGCGATCGATCCCACAGCATTCGCACCGCAATGACCGCACGGTTGCCACCGACTCGGTGCCTGATCAAACGGCGGGCAGGTGTTCCTCGGCGAAGGCGACGGCGTCGGCGATCGCCTTGTCCGCGGCGGGGAGGTGGCCGGCGAGCAGATGCCACACGTGTCCCATTTCCGGTGCGATGTCCAGGCGGGTGGGTACGGCGTCCTCGGCCAATTTGGTGGCCAGCCGGATGGCGTCGCTGAGCATGACCTCGTGCCCGCCGATCTGGATCAGGACCGGAGGGAGACCGCGGGTGTCGGCGAAAACCGGTGAGGCCAGCGGACTGTGCCGCGGGGCGCCGCCCAAGACGAGGGCTGCGGCGCGGCGCAGTCCCGCACGGCCGACGGAGGGATCTGTGCCATCGAGTGTGCGCATGGTGGTCCCGGTGTGCTCGAGGTTCGCCCACGGGGAGATGGCGATCGACGCGGCTGGCAGCGCAAGCCCCTGGTCACGGGCTGCGACCAGGACGCTCACCGCCATCGCGCCGCCCGCGGAGTCGCCGGCGAACACCACGTTCTCCGGCGCGGCACCCTGCTCCAGCAGCCAGCGGTAGGCCGTGACCGCGTCATCGACGGCGGCGGGAAAGACCGCCTCTGGCGCGAGCCGGTAGTCCGGCACCAGCGCGCGAGCACGCAGACCCTTGGCGAGATTGCCGACCAGGCCGCGGTAGCCCTGCGGGTCGCCCACGAGGTAGGCGCCCCCGTGCAGGTAGATCAGGTGCCTGCCGGGGACGGCGGCCGTGGGGGTCGCCCATTCGGCGGCCACCCCGCCGACGTCCACAGCAGCGAAGGTCATCGCGTCCGGTGCGGGAAAGCTGTCCTGGAAGAACTTTCGGTAAGCGATCCGTACCTCGTCCAGGGTGTCGGGCCCCTCCCCTGCGGCCGCGTCGACGACGCCGCCGCTGCGGATAGCCCATTCCTGGTAGAAGGCAGGGACATCGATCGGAACCATGCGGTCCTCCTCATTCGCGGGTGAAAGCGGCTGTGTCCCAGCCGCCCTGCGAGTCTGCAACCATCACATCAATGTGAAGGTCAAACAGCGCAGGCCAGCGGCGGCGTCGTAGGCTCGGGCGCATGAGAATCGGAGAGCTGGCCGAGCGCACCGGCATCTCCCGGCGGTTGCTTCGCTACTACGAGGAGCAGCAGCTGATCACGCCCGGGCGTTCCTTCAACGGCTACCGCGAGTACCAGGAAGCGCATGTGGGCCGCGTGCTGCAGATCAAAGGGCTGCTCGACGCAGGGCTGCCGACCCGGGTCATCGGGCAGATCCTGCCCTGCCTGGACAAGCCCCGCAGCATCTACTTCGACGATCCGACACCTGAGATGGTCGCCATGCTGGAGCGCGAGCACGATCATCTGACGAAACGCATCGACTGCCTGACCCGCAACCGGGACTCGATCGCCGACTACCTGGAGACGGTGCGCGGCATCAGAGCCGTCGTCGAGTCCCCCCGCCGGGTGGGCTGAGCACACTGCCGCATCGCTGACGCGGTCCTGGAATGGTGTCGGTCCACGGTGATGCGATGGCGGCTGCAGCAGGGTTCGTTCTCGTGGACGGCGGTCGCCAATGCGTCGGCCACCAGCGGACGATCCTCGGGGTGTTTATTAGAAGGCGGCTTCGTCCAGGTCCATCATGTCGGTGTCGAGGTTCGAGAGGATGGTGCGGACTGCGGTGAGTTCTGGGAGGACGTTGCGGGCGAAGAACTGGGCGACGGCGACCTTGCCCTGGTAGAACGACTCGTCGGGGCCGGTGGCGCCGTTGTCGAGCGCGTTGATGGCGACCTCGGCCTGACGCAGCAGCTGCCAGCCGATGAGCAGGTCGCCGATCGCGAGCAGGAAGCGGACGGAGCCGAGGCCGACCTTGTACAGCTCGGACGGGTTCTCCTGGGCGCCCATCAGGTGGGCGGTGAGGGTGGCGGCCATGGTTTGCACGTCTTCGAGCGCGGTGGCGAGCTGTTTACGCTCACCCTTGAGGCGGCCGTTGCCCGCTTCGGAGTCGATGAACTTCTGGATCTGGCCTGCCACGTGGGCCAGCGCGACGCCGCGGTCACGGGCGATCTTGCGGAAGAAGAAGTCCTGCGCCTGGATGGCGGTGGTGCCCTCGTAGAGCGAGTCGATCTTCGCGTCGCGGATGTATTGCTCGATCGGGTAATCCTGCAGGAATCCCGAACCGCCGAAGGTCTGTAGTGATTCGGTCAGGTACTGGTAGGCCCGCTCGGAACCGACACCCTTGACGACCGGCAACAGCAAACCGTTTATCCGCGCGGCGAGTTCGGCGTCGGCGCCGGAAACCTGTTCGGCGACAACAGCATCCTGGTGCGCCGCGGTGTACAGGTACACCGCGCGCAGACCTTCCGCGTATGCCTTCTGCATGGCCAGGCTGCGGCGCACATCCGGATGGCGAATGATCGGTACCTTGGGCGCGGACGAGCCCCCACCGCGGGCGAGGTCTCGGCCCTGAATCCGGATTCGCGCATACGCCAACGCATTCAGGTATCCGGTGGACAACGTGGCGGCGGCCTTGACGCCGACCATCATGCGGGCCTGTTCGATCACGTCGAACATCTGCGCTATTCCGTTGTGCACCTCGCCCACGAGCCAGCCCTTGGCCGGAATGCCGTTGCCGCCGAAGGTGACCTCGCAGGTAGCCGAGACCTTCAGGCCCATCTTGTGCTCGACGCCGGTGACGAAGACGCCGTTGCGCTCGCCGAGTTCACCGGTCTCGCAATCGAAGTGGAACTTCGGCACGAAGAACAGCGAAAGCCCCTTGGTGCCAGGACCGGCACCGTCCGGACGGGCCAGCACCAGGTGCATGATGTTCGGGAAAAGGTCATCGGCGTCGGCGGAGGTGATGAACCGCTTGACGCCCTCGATATGCCACGAGCCGTCCTCCTGCGCAACGGCTTTGGTGCGCCCGGCGCCGACGTCGGAGCCGGCGTCCGGCTCGGTGAGCACCATGGTGGCGCCCCAGCCTTGTTCGGCGACGATGCGCGCCCAGCCCCGCTGCTCCGCGGTGGCGTTGTCGTAGAAGATGTTGGCGAACGCGGTACCGGCCATCTCGTAGAAGAAGGCCGCGGGCTGGGCGCCGAGGATCAACTCGGCGACCGCCCACATGACCACCCGCGGCACCTCGATACCGCCGAGTTCCTTGGCGACGAAGAGCCTGCCCCAGCCACCGTCGCGGAGGATGCGGAAGCTCTTCTTGAACGATTCGGGCAGCGTGACGCCGTGCGTTTCCGGATCGAACACCGGCGGGTTGCGGTCGGCGTCGGCGAACGACTCCCCCAGCGGCCCCTCGGCCAGTCGATTGACCTCCGCGAGGATTTCCTCGACCGCGTCGACGCTGAGATCGCCGAACGCGTTGGCGCCCAGGATCGGACCGAGGCCGAGCACCTCGAACAGGTTGAACTCCAGGTCGCGGACGTTGCCCCGGTAGTGACTCATATCTTTGCTCCGAACTCTGCTGCGGCTACCTGGCCGCGGATGCCGTTGTCGCGGTGCGCCGAAGTCAGGAGCGTGTCCAGTTCCCGCACGATGCGGCGCCCGTGCGCCGCCGCGGCCGGAACGAGGTCCTGCATCAGGAAGAAGCCGTGCACCAGCCCCGGACCCGGAATATGCGTCACCGCAACGCCTTCCACACCGAGCTTGTCGGCGAGCGCCTCGCCCTCGGCGCGCAGCGGATCGAATTCGGCGGTACCGACGATGGCGGGCGGCAGTCCGCGCAGATCCGCGTGCAACAGCGCCACGCCCGGCTCGCTGCGCAACCGCCGATCCGGCAGATACTGGTCGTAGAACCAATGCATCTCGGAACCGGTCAGCAAGTAGCCCTCGGCGCACTCGCTGTCCCTGACATAACTCAGGCTCGGATCGACCGGCGGATACAGCAGGAGTTGCGCCGTGAAATCGAAGTCGCCGGCGTCGCGTGCGTACACCGCGACACCAACGGCCATATTGGCGCCCGCGCTGTCGCCGGCGATCACATGGTTTCGGCCCGGATAGCGGCGGGCGGTCCATCCGGCGGCGGCGATGGCGTCGTATAGCGGTGTGGGATAGGGGAATTCGGGCGCCCTCCGATAGTCGACGGACACCACGATCGCGTCCAGCAAGGCGGCGAGCCCCCGGCACGGCCCGTCATGACTCTCGATGTCGCCGAGCACCCACCCGCCGCCGTGCAGGTAGGTGACGACCCGCTCGGCGTCCTCGCGCGGCGTGTAGGTCCTGACCCGCACGCTGCCGTCGCCGACGTCGAGCGTGTGGTCCGCCGTCGCGATCGCGTCCGAGCCGGAGCGATCACGACGCGACCCGATCGCGTTCGCCAGATATCGGCGCCGAGCCTCCTCGACCGGCAGGTCGGAGAACAGCTGCGGCGGACCGTCGGCCGTCTGCCATCGGATCAGGCCGCGCAGAATTCGATCGAGTGGCACCAGAACCTCCTACGACGTCCGCACCGCAGCCGCCGAGCGGACCGGTTCGGTGTAAGCGAAAGCGACTTTGGCCGGGAAGGAGTTGCGGCCGTCGGCGGAGATCCGCAATCGGTACCAGTCGAGCAGCTCACGCAACCGCTGCTGCCCCATCGGCGCACCGGTATTCGACTGCCCCACCACGGCTTCGGTGTTGGTCAGATCGAATGTCTTGCTGTGGTGAAAGTAGCTGCCGTAGAACTCCATGGCGCCGTCGAGCAGTTCGTCGATGCCGGTCAGCTCCCGGCGATCCGCGGTCAGCCGGGGCGGGCGCAGGCCGGCCCAGGGGAACGCGATATCCATGAATTGCTGGGTACTGGGCGATTCGGCGTTGCTCAGGTGATAGACCGACCGCACCGGTCCGCGCAATCCCACCTGAACGCCGTTGCGCGCGACCAGATCGACCGGCACGAAGTTCAGCTCGGCGACGGGATCGCACAGCAGGGTCACGTCGCGGTACCGCATCATGTGCGCGAATACCTCCGCCACCCGCTCCCGGAATTTCATCAGCGCGCTGGCGAATCCGTACATCCCGGAGAAGGTGGTGACCGCCGCCGTCCCGGAGTGACCGACCACGATGCTCGGCCGCAGAATCCGCCAGTCGAACCCGCTGCCCGCGACCAGGCGCTCGGCGCGGATCTTCGACACCTCGTAGTGGTTGTTGGCCCACTCGGTGGTTTCGGGGACCTCCTCGTACTGCACTCCGGTGCGGCGACCCGCGGTGTAGCTGGTGCTGACGTAGTTCAGCTGCGGACCGCCGAGATCGCGCACCAGGTCGAGCACATGCTGTGTGCCACCAACGTTGAGCCGATAGATCTCGTCGGCGTAGGCATCCTCGTAGCGCAGCGAGGCCGCCGAGTGCCACAGCTGAGTGATCCGGGGCAGTCGTGCGGCGTCGACCGCGCAGCCGGGCTCGAGGATGTCGCCGGCGACGGCGCGGACCCGCTGCTCGATGTCGGGGATCAGGTCGACGCGGCCGAAATCCTCGGCGGCGGTCTGCAGGGCCAGGTCGAGCCGGTCCTGCGCCATGGCGTCGTCGCTGCCGCGGACGATGGCGAACACCTCGTCGTCGGTGGCGTCGAGCAGCTCGAGGATCAGGGCGGCGCCGACCAGGCCGGTACCGCCGGTCACCACATGCGTTGCGGCATTGCTCATGGGAATCTGCCTTTCGGGAGGGCTCGAAGTCATTGCTGCTTCGCCGATTCGAGGCCACCGATGAATGTGCGAATGCCCTGCTCGACCGCCTCGGTGGCTTCCATGGACAGCAGGTGCCCGATGTTCGGCAGGAAGAGCAACTCACTGTCCGGTATCAGCTGGGCGGCGGCCTCGGCCGAGCTACGGCTCCAGAGGAAATCGTTCTCGCCGATGATCAGCAACGTCGGGCACACCAAGGTGGACAGCGAGTCGGGGTCGTCCGCCGCCTCGAGCGAGGAGGTCAGATTGGCCAGCAGGGACGCGACCGAGTGGAGGGAGGTGAAGACCTCCCGCAGCCCCAGGTACAGCGCGTTGCCACCCGCCGCCATGGTCTGATCGGAGAAGATTTGCGAATACAGCTGATCCCACAGGGCCGGGGTGCCCGCGCTCTCCAGCGTGTTCAGCCACGACCGGGTGACGGCTCGGCGCCGTCGGCTGGTGTACGGCGAGAACGACGGCGCTTGCAACACAACGCCTTCCACCCTGTCGGGGTGGGCGATCGCGAAGTCGCGGGCCAGCAGCGTCGAGGTGGAGGTGCCGACCAGATAGACCTGCTCGAGTCCGAGCCCGTCGAGCAGGTCGCGCAGATCATCGAGATGATCGGACCAGCTCACCGCCTCGAAGCCGGCCGTCGTCGCACCCTGGTTGCGCAGGTCGTAGGTGGTGACCCGATAGTCCTGCGACAAGGTGGGCGCCCAGGTCCGCCACATCGGGGCGATGCTGTAGAAGTTGTTGAGCAGCACCACATTCGGTCCGGTGTCGCCGTTGGTTTCGTGATAGATCTCGATGCCACGGTCGGTGACCAGCGGAGCGCTCTCGCGGTAGCGGACGTCCAGCGATGGTAGGGCAGTTTCGGACATGGGTGATCCTTCCTGATGGGTCTTATTCCCACTGCGGCCCGGGCGAATGCCGCCGCACGCCGCAGCATTTCCGGTGCCCGGTATTACGGCCGCGCTTTCCAGCAGTAATCGACGGGAACGAATTCGATCGACTTCGCCTGCCGCAGGTTCTCTTGTGCACGAGGACGATTCGATTCTCACTACAGAAGGGGACGCCCATCGGTTTATGCGCCGTGCCTGACATTACCAGTGCCGAACATTTGTACAACAGATGATTTTCCCACGACTCATCGTGAATTTCGCACGGTCACAGCTTGAGTGCCGCATAGCAACGCAACAGTTCCTGGTCGTGCCGATCGGCCGCCACCCGAAGATAATCGTAAGGTCCGCGCGCCGCGTCTATTCGGTCGACCGAAACCAATCGCAGGAAGCCACGATTGTCCAACATGCCCATCGAGACTGCCTCCGCGACAACGTGATTGACATGTACCAGATACTGCTCGAGCGTCAATCCCGCGCTGTCGACCGCGAGCGTGGCCATTGCGGTGTCCGCGTTCCGCGCATTGAGCGAGGCCACCGCTCGCGTCGTTCGCGATACGCCGGTGGTAGCGAACAACGGCCGCAATAGTTTACGAAGGCCGGTGACGGCGCCGAGATCATCGGGGCGATACCACGCTATTGTGCCATCCGCCGAAACATGGTCCGGCGGATATCGTATCGCGATGTTCTCCGGCTGGCCGGCCAGATAGACGGTACGTGTGAAACTCGCACACCACCGGTTGCGTACCTCCGCAGGTAATCCTGAGGCGAAGGCGAATCCGGATTCGACGAAAACTGCCGGATCGAAAGCGGAAACGACGGCCACGGCGCAGGGGCGATCGACGGTCGGAAAATCCTCGTCGAGTCGCTGGGCCCATGCTATCCGGCGTTTCGCCTCACGCCGCAGAAGTTCCTGTGTGAACACGACGTTCGTCCTTTATTAACTGCTCGGTCAATGCTTCGGCGACTTCTTCGGATGACATGTCGCCGACCTCGATGCGGCTCACCCGAACGCGGGACGGCAGGTTCTCCAGCACGCGCAGGTAGCCGGCCCGCAGTGTCAGCAGGTGGCGGCGGGTCTCGTGCAATTCTCGCGGCCCCCGCCTGCCGGCGAGTCGTTGGAGTGCTCGCTCGACCCCGAGATCGAGCCACAGCACGCGCCGGGGCAGCGCCGCCTGCAGCAGCGGGGCGATCTTCGCCAGGAACGGTCCGAAGCCATGATCCGCCAACGCCATCAACTCGCTGGTGAGCGCGGTGAAATCCAGGGTGGTACCGAGTCGCCGGTTCTGCGCGTCCGCCCACCGGGTGATCAGCCCGCGTTCCTCGGCCGACACCCGGTCCCGCCATTCCGGGATGCCCTCCGCGTCCCCGGAACTCTCGATCATCCGCCGAAAGAGCGGAAGGTACACGGCGGCATCGATGATCGGGTGCCGATCCGACAGGACGACCGAGGGCGCCAGTGCGCGGATCATGAACTGCTCCGTCGGGCCGTATATGCACATCTGCAGATAGAGCGTGGCGAGTTTGAGTCGCTGACTACCCAATTCTTCTGCGGCAGTGCGCAATCGATCCAACGCCAGGGACAGGTCGCGAAGCGGGGCGTCGGCGACCTCGTGGTTGCGCATCGATGACAGGACCGCGCAGTGTGCGCCGAGCCGGTCGCCGACGAGACGTATCGCGGTCGATTTCCCCGCGCCGTCGATGCCGACGACCGCCGCGACGATGGGTTCCCCTCGCGTCATCGGGTCTCCGATTCCAGCGCAAGCAAGCGCATCGTGGTCGGTACCACCCGGTCGAGAAACGGCAGCGCCTGATGCGAGTTGGCCATCAGGTAGAGCTGGAGCCTGGTGGTGGCGAAATCCCAGAGGGCCCAACGGTATCCGGCTCGCCAGTCGTCTTCGTGCCATTCGTCCGCGCCGTTGCGGCCGATCGCACGCCGGTGTCGCTCGATGAGCTCGGCGGTCTCCTCGACGGTGGCGTCCGGGGTGAGCACGAAAGCCATGAGCTCGACCAGATCTCGCTGCGGGACATGCAATGTCGACAGTTCCCAGTCGTAGGCGACCAGGCTGAGGTCCGCGGCGCGCAGTGCGATATTGCGCGGGTTGAAGTCGCCGTGCACCAGCGTGCGTGGCAGCGCGGCCAGGTCCGGCCACCACGACCCGACGGCGTCGATGATCTCGAGCAGTCGCCGAGTGTCGTTCTCGGTGAGCAACTTCGGAAACTCGTCGGCATTGTGCCGGACCAGAGCTGTCCATAGCGGACCCATCAGCGCCGCACGGTGTGCGGTCTGCGGCTCACCCAGCCAGCCCGCCGTCACCAGGTCGTCTTCGCGGCCGAGCCAGGCCGCGTGCACGGCAGCTATCCCCTCGATCGCGGCGTGCACATGGTGCGGTTGCCAAGCATCGAGGGAATTCAGCAAGATCACATCGGCGCCGAGCCGCTCCAGCAGGAGCACATAGGCCTCCCGCGCGGGGTCTTCGAGCAGGCCCCAGAGATCGGGCATCACCTGCCGTAAAGCCTTGTCGGCGTTGCGATATAGGGCGAGCTCCCGAGTGTGGGTGTGCTTGAAGCCGGTCCACTCCCGATAGCGCGAATACTGCTCGGCAACGTCGCCGCCGCACAGCGAGGCGATCTTGCCCACCTCGATGATGACCTCGCTGTCGAGCGGCTTGACCTTCGCGATCAACTCCGCGGTCTCGGTACCGGCCCCCGGGTAGGTGTATTCGACCCGGATGGGCACGACACCGGTGAACTTACGGCGCTCCCCCGCACCCACCGCGTCCGTCAGCAGGCTCGAGGTGCCCCCCTCGCCGAGGAGCGCGACGCCGGACACGACCAGCTCGGGGCGCTCCAGCGTTTCGGCAAGCAGCGACCCCACCAACTCGCGATTCAGCGAGTCCGGCCGCAGCCAGTCCACCCGATGCGGACGGCCGAGACGCTCGTGCGCGTCGGCGAAATGGCCTGCCGCGATGGCCGCGGCCGTCGACAGATCGAGGGCGAGTGCGAAACCACCGATGATCTCCGCGAGCCTGCGCGCACCGCCCTCACCCGCACAGCCCATCGCGGCGAGATAGTCGTTCTGCTGAGCCAAACGCGTACCGCCGCCGACTGTTCCGACGATCAGGTTGGGCAGCACGACACCGGCCAGCAGGCCGTCGTCGGTCACCTCCGTCGTGAACATCGCCGCGCTCGACTCGTGCACGCTGGCCACGTCCTGTCCGGTGGCGAGGTACATCGCCGCGATGACGTTGGCCGCATCGACGTCGGCCAGCGCCATGCCACCGAACTGGGCGGCCTGCTGCGCCCTGCGCCAGGTCTTGTCGACCGAGCGCGCGGTGGTCTTGAGCACCCGCCGCAACGTGTCGTGGTCGATCAGGCACTCCGCCAGTACTCGCGATCCGCGGCCGCCGAGCCGATTCAGCGCGGACAGTTTCTTGTCGCCGCTGAAGTTGCCCTCGACCGTGAACCAGCTCGGCACCGGCAGCCCGGGCTCGGTGAGGCGACCGCTGATCCACTGGCACGCACGCCAGGTCGCGACCGTGGTCATATTCTGGCCCGCGGCATCGGCGGTCTCGTAGACGAACCGCACGTGCACAATCCGGCCCAACTGCACCGGATCCAGCTGGATGAGCGTGGAATGCCGGGATACCGAGCGCACCTCCTCGGCCAGCGCGGCGAGCTGGCCGCGCACCCACTCGGCGAACCGGGCGGCCTCGGCGAGGTCGCCGAATTCGAAGGCGGGCGCGCGCACCATCCGTTGCCACACCACCCGGGTCGTCACGCCGCCGGAGCGGGTGATCGCCCGCGACCCACGCGCCACCGACGCGACCAAGGCGCCCTCGGTGGTGGCCAGCGGTGCGGTGATCAGCCCGCGGGCGTCGTCGCCGGTGAACAGCATGGGCCCGGCGAGGCCGACCGGGACTTCGACTGTGCCGACGAAGTTTTCGATATTGCCGCGCAGTGTCCGCGCCTCGATGCCCGGCTCCCCGAGGGATCGCAGCGCGGCGCCGCTCTGCAGGCGCAGCCAGTCGAGTCTGTGCTCGCGTGCGGCTTCGGTGTACTCACCGCGGCAAGGCACTTCGTCCTGATCGATGAATGCGGTCATACCAGTAGCTCCGACCACACGGACGACTTGGGATCGAAGACTCGGTCCTTGACCCGGGGTGGGCGCTGTCCTGCTCGCACTCGCTCGAGCCACGCACTGAAGAAGGCGGTGACCGGCGCCGGGTGTACCCGGGCCGGTCCGATGGCATCGATGCGTCGAGCCGCCGCGTACGAGGGGGATTCCGCGCTGAGGAAGGTGTCGAGCAGGCGCTCGAATCGCGCGACGTCCCTTGGGGTCTCGTCGTGGCGGAAGGCCACGGCGACCTCGTGCCGAGGCGGGTCCGATCCGTCGTCGAGCCGCCAGGTCAGGTTTTCCACCTGCATCCCGCTGGCCGTCGCCGTCTGGTGCATGGCGCGCACCGCCTGGTCCTCGCGCAGCCGGGCGCCACCCGCGGCGAGCTCACCCTGACGTCCGCCGTACTCGATACGCGGTGTCCCGCCGACGAATTCGACGACCCGGACGATATCCCTGGTGGCACAACGGTGTATCCCACCCACCCTGGTCAACACCACGTGATAGTCATTGCCCGGCACCACCTCGTGCGCAAGCAATGTCCTACTGGCCGAGGTAATTTCCTCGTCCGCGGGAATGAACTCGTAGAAGACCGCGGTCGTCATCAGCGGCGAGGCCGACGGATGCCGATCGATCGGCGCGGCGAGCGGCCCCTCGGACGAGCCGATGGGCGCCGGGATGATCCGTACGCCGGGACCGTAGTCCTGGCCGAGGGCCCGCAGATACATGCCGCCGATGTAGTTGGACCACACCACGACTCCGTTCAGCCGCGGCCAGATGTCCTTCGGCCGAATCGTGCCGAACCAGTTGGCGAGATTCTCGATCTGGTCGGCACGCGCCTTGTTCGGGGCGGTGAAGGGCTGACCGTCGAGTGTCCCGTCGCGCAGATCCCGCACGATCCGCGGCCACCACAGCGCCAGCTGGGTGGGCAGGGCGTGCGCGACGGCCGGGTTGATGGCGAAAACGCAACGGATGTCGTATTCCGCCGCGATTCGCAGGCGCAGATAGGTCCGCTGCAGCGGATCGACGCCGTCGAAGGAATCGGGCAGGCGACTCCACGCGGCGCGGTTCCCGAGTCCGACGGCCAGGTCCTCGCCGAGGCCACGGTAGTCGAGTTGGCTCAACCCGATGTGCGGCGTTCCGTCGGCGGTCCGATCGGTCGGCGAGTAGGGGTCCTGCCACAGGTTCAGCACCGAGTTGTCGTCGTGCAACGCGTCCGGGCACTGCTCCAAAATTGTTGCCAGGCCGGCGAAATAGAACGGGAGGAAGCTCTCCCTGAGGTATGACGCGGTGACCGGAATGCGCTTCTCCCGGCCGGTGGTGCCACTGCTGGAGAAATATACGAAGGGATCCTCGTCGCTCAGGACGTGGGACCTTCCGGCGATCGTGGCTTCCAGCCACGGCTCGAATTCCTCGTGCACACGAATGGGGACGGCCTGCTGGAAGTCGGCGATGCTCCGGACGGACGCGAACCGATGATCCCGGCCGAACTGCGATTCGGCATTGCGTCGCACGATCGAGAGCAGCAGCTTCTCTTGCACCGTCGCGGCGTCGTCCAGGACGGCGAGCAGTGCCGAGCGTTCCTTGTCGGCCCGACGCAGAATATCGGCTCGCCGGTCCGAGATGTTTTCAGACATAAAGTGTTCCAGCCTCTCGCAATCCCTTGTTCAGGAACGGCAATCAAAGAAAGATGTTCGTGAGCACCCGCGTCGGCGGGGCGCCACCGAGCAGCGACGACGTCAGCCGGTACGGGTCCACCCAGCCGAACTTCGAGGCGTGCCGCCTGACGTACTCGGCAGGGTCCGCGGCGTCGTGCTCCGTCGTCAGCAGCTTGTGCGACCTGGTCATCGCGCGGTAGAGCATGGTCCGATCGAGCGACGGTCCGGCGCCCCTGCCGAGCATCGCGGTGAAGTAGACGCGCATGCCGAGCCGATACGCGTCGAGATCGACGCTGGCCCGCGCCGCCGCCGACAATTCGCCGAGCGTCGACCCCGCCCACCCGCCGCGCCTGCTGGACACCGTCTGCCCCGCCACCGGCACCCGTCCCAGCGGCAGCCGCGACACGGTGATCCCGAAGTAGCCGATGATCTTTTGCAGCAGAATGAAATCCGGGGAGATGTCGTCGTCGTGCACGAGCAGCACGTGATCGTGCGAATCGACGAGGGGCAGAATGTCCCGGAGCGCGGTGATCACGTAATTCGGATGACCATCACTGCCGACCACGATCCGCAGCGGGACGCCCCACCGGGTGCCATCAAGGTAGACCGGTCCGCCGATACCACGATGATCGAGGCACAGTTTTTCGGCCACCAAGATATCGATCAGCTCGTCGACCGACCACCGGTGCGGGTGATCCGCCGTGAGCCCGGGGTCCTCGACACCGAGCTCGTCGAGCTGCCGCGACCACAGGTCGACCATCCGCGCGGTCGCCGGATGAACCCATCCGTTCGTCTCGATTCGCTCGCGATAGCTGCCCGCGGCGTCGAACGTCGACGAACTCGTTTCCGCGTGATAGGCGACGTAGAGATTGCCGATCTGCAACTCGTCGAGCCGCGAGAATTCGACGTCGGGGTGCACGCGGTCGAGATAGTCCCAGAATCCGATCGACTGCCCGGTGAGATTGGCGGTTCGGGGATTCCATACGCACGTCACATCGGCGACAAGACGAGAAGCCTTGCGCAACACATCAACCCACAGGAATCCCTTGATGTGCGTCGGTGTCAGCGGCTTGGTGGGCGTGATGGTGACGGGCGCGATCAGCAGTCTCATTCGGGACGCCGAATCGCCACGGCGAGTGCCAGATCCGCCTCGGTGCGGACCCATACCGGCGTCGGGACACCGCGGTAGGACGCGATCAGCCCGCTGCCGGAGTGGGTGAGCTCGATCCGCCAGAACAGAAAGTCCTCGAACGTGCCGGTGCCGTACAGCGCCTTGAAGGCCGCCTCCTTCGCGGCGAACAGCTCGCGCGGGGTGTAGGCCCCGGCCGGCGCGAGCAGTGCGCGCCGTTCCGGTTCGCGCAGCACGAATTCCGTTACCCGCGGGCTGATCTCGGCGTTCTCCAGATCGATGCCGACCGCCTCGGCGCCGCGCGCCACCACCGCGACCGCGAGGTGATCGGTGTGCGCGATCGAACCGGCGAATCCGTCCGGAAAGCGTGGCCTGCCATCGGATTCGCGGTGCACGACCCGATCGGCGCAGCCCGCCGCGGCCAGCGCCGCGGCGGCCGCGCGACGACCCGCCGCGAACTGCTGAGCCGGCCCGTGCGGCCACGGCACCGCGTGGAATTCGATCCACGTCCCCGGTGCGATACCAGCGGGAAATTCCAGCCCGACAGCCACCATCTATCCCTTCAATTACGCACGGCCACAACGTGGTCGGCCATCGCGCCGATCGAGCGCAGCACCTCGGGCTCGACGTCGTCGCTCCACTCGAAGCCGAACGCGTCCTCCATCGCCACCAGCAAGCTGACCAGCCCATTGGAGGACAGCCCGGCCCGGCGCAGCGACTCGGTATCCGACACGCCGTTGACGACATGGTCGCCGCCGAACAGCTCGGCCAGCAGCGCACGAATGCCCTGCCGGACCTCTGATGCCGTATCAGTCATGCGATTCCGCTTCTTCGATGAACTTGCGGACGAGCACCTGGAAGCCTTCGGAGTCGTCGAGGTGCGGCACGTGGCCCGCCTTCGGCAGGATCTCGTGGCGACCGTTCGGGAACCGCTCGGCCAGCTCCTTGGCGCCGGTCGGGCCGAGCAAGAAGTCGTCGTCACCGGTGAGGATCAGCGTCGGCACGGTGATGCGTTCGAGCAACTCGGGGCTGGTCGCGGCGTCGAGGTTGAGCTTCAGGCCGTTGGCGAGATCCTCGGAAGTGGTCAGCGCGATGAAGCTCTCCCGCAGGCCGAGGAAACCGGGAGTACCGAGCTCCTCGTTCATGTCCGAGCCGAACACTTCCGGGTACAGCTGGTTGTACAAGGCCGCCATGCCGTGGTTTTCCAGCACGTGCAGCCAGGACCGCTGGATCTGCATGTGCCGCCGCATGCCACGGGGGCCGAGGACGGGGCCCGACATCACCAGTCCCCGAACACGATCCGGGTACCGTAGCGCGACGTCCCGCGCGAGCACGGTGGACGCCGACGTGCCGATCAGATACGTCGATTCGATCTCCAGCGCGTCGAGCAACGCGATCACGTCGTCGGCGTGCTCGTCCCAGGTCGGTTCCTGCTCGACATGGGTGGAGGCGCCGTGATTGCACATGTCGTAGCTCACGACGCGGTAGTGCTGCGGCAGCTCGTTGGTGAACACCCGCCACGACGGGGTGGTCAGGAAGAAGTTGTTGAGCAGCGTGATTGCCGTGCCTGCACCGCGGGACTCGTAGTAGAGCTCGACGCCCTCCCTGGTACGAATGCGCGGCGCGTCCTCGTGGTAGTTCAGTTCCAGCCGGAACAAGGGCTCGTAGTTAGGCATTGATTTCTATCCCTTTCCTATTTCTGCGACTGCGACGCCCGGAAGGACGCGAGCAAACTCGGCGACGACATCGGCCGCCGAGAGTTCCGAGGAGATGGCGCCGCAATCCTGGCCGCAGTACATCGCCATTTCCTCGATCCGGCCGCTGGTCACGTCGGTCGGTACCGCGGCGCTGAAGCGGGGAACCAGATACGACTTTCCTTCGACAACGGTCTTGCCGATGAACTTGGTGACCTGCATCGGGTCGCGGGTGGCCGCGGTCGCCAGCACCCGATGCCGCCGATTGGGCCAGCCGATCGCGTAGACGTCGGTGATCACCGTGTCGGCCGCGTCGGCGGCGGTGACCGCCTGCTTGAAGTAGGGGTGCGCGCGCGATTCGTGCGCGACGACGAAGGCGCTGCCGAGCAGTACCCCGTCGGCGCCCGCCGCGAGCGCCCGACCGGCCGCGGCCGGTGCGCCGATGCCGCCCGCCGCGACCAGACAGGCCTCGGGCAGGCGTTCGCGCAGCGCGCCGACCAGTTCGTCACGGGTCGACGTGCCCAGCAGATGGCCGCCGGCCTCGATACCCTGGGCGACCACCACGGCGCCCCGATCGGCCACGCGCACACCGTCTTCCACGGTTCCGACCTGGACAACGAGGCGCCTGCCCGCCGCGGCGATCCGATCGAACACCGCGTCGCCGGGCATGCCGAACAGCGACAGATACACCTGCGGCGGCGTCTCGTCGAGCACCTGCGCCACCTGTTGGCCGAGCTCTACCGGCCCGACCACCTCCGGAATCAGGTTCACGCCGACCGGCCGATCGGTCCCCGCGGTGAGCCGGTCGAGCATGGCCGAAAGCGGGCCGCCGACCAGTTTGTAGCCGCCCGCGCAGCCCGCCGCGCCCGCGTTGGATACCGCGCACGCCAACTCCGGCCCCGCGACGCCGCCCATGCCCGACTGCAGCAGGCTCACGTCGATACCGAGCACCGCCGCCAAGGTGGCACGCATCAGCCCAGTGCCTCGACCGCGGCCAGTGCGGCGTCGGTGTCGCCGAAACGCTCGGTCAAGGTGTGCACCCAGCGTTCCAAACCGAAAGCGAGGCAACTGGTGTGGGCCGTGCCGTCGCCGGCCAGGATCGAGCAACGCTCGCCGAAGAAGTTCCGGTGGTAGTTGACCGAGCCGATCGCCAGGCCGTTGACAACGAACTCCTCCTTCACCGGGAACAGCCGCTGCATCTTCGCCTTACCGCCGTTCTTGTCGAAGAACGGATCGGTGGCGACCTCGAGCCGCACCTTCAGGCCGAGCTCGGTGCACAGCGCGAGCACGGTCTCCTTCGCACGCACCAGGTGCTGCTTGGCGCCGTCCTCCGGTCCGACGAAAACGATCTCCCGCATGGAGAATCCGAGCAGCCGCTGCAATCCGTCGTAGTGGTCCTCGTTGCGGAAACACGTGCCGACCGTGGTCCGCAGAACCCCCTCATCGGGCAGCACCGCATCGGACAGATCGAGATAGATCGAGTAGCAGGCCGCGGACGGCAACGCGAACGCGGACGGCTCCATCACCGCGGCGGGCATCTCCTCCACCGGCCGTGGCCCCTCGGCCAGCACGGCGCCGAGGCGTTGCGGATCGAGCCGGGTGGCGGTCAGGCCGAGATGCGGAAAATTGTCGTAGTAGTCGAAGGTGTCGAGGTCCCGGCACCGCATCAGGTACGGGAACCGGAACTCCGGCGCGTCCCAGCCGTCGGCCCAGCGCAGGAACAACGCGTCGATCGCCCGCAGCAAACGCAGCTGACCGCCGTCCAGGATTCTCAAGCCGTTGTCGGTCGCGGTGGTCATCATGCTGCTTTCTGGTTGAAGAATCGTGCTTCGATCGCGTTGAGGGTGCGGAAGTCGCCGAGGTCGAGCTCTTCCGGATCGATCGCCTCGCCGGTGAGCTCCTCGAGCAGGAAGATGAACTCGACGAAGGCCAGCGAATTGATGGCCCTGCTGTCGATCAGGTCGAGGGTCGGGTCGATATCGGCGAACTGCGGATTCCGGCTTCCGATGAATTCACGCACCGCCGTCATCGGATTCGACATCAGTTGATCGCCTCTCGTCCGACGCCGGACTTGGTCAGGAACTTGCGCGTCCGATTCAGGATCTTGTCGTGTTCGGCGATCCTGGCCGGATGCGTGATCGCCTCGCGCCGCAGCGCCAGCGCGTCCGGAATGCCGGCGGCGCGGTAGGCAGCCGGGTTGTACAGCGTGCCGATGCTGTACTGCAGGTAGTTCTCGAGATACGCGGCCACCACCGGCAATTCGGCCGGATCCCGTTTCGCGACCTGGCCGACCAGGTTGGTGAAGATCATCCGGCCGAAGGCGACATGCCTGCTCTCGTCCTGGTGATGGACCCGGTTGATCTCGCGGGCGATGGCGGGCAGCGTCTGATCGGTCGCCATCAGCGCGTTGAAGTAGTCCACGATCTCCTCGAAGATCAGGATTCGCGCGAAGACGATCAGCTCGCGCGCGACCTCGGACAGGTGTTCCACCGAGCTGGCCTGCAGGGTGGGCTGCGCCGGGTACAACCTGCCGCTGTAGCGCAGGCAGAACTGGGCGAAGAACCACATGTGCTCGTTTTCCTCACCGATGAAATGGTGCAGGAACTCCGAGACATCGGCGTAGACCCGATCGTGAATGCGCATGACGACTTCGCTCAGCAGCTCGCGAATGCCGTGGATGTTCAGGCTGAAGAAGTTCGTCGATTCTTCACGGGTCAGCGCGAGCTGCTGTTCCCGGGTCAGGTTGTCCCACATCGGCGTGCCTGCGAGCGTGACCAGGCTTTCGCTCATCCACGGCTTGTCGTGCTCGATCGTGTCCGGCCAGTCGAACATCGTGTAGGGGTTGTAATAGCCGGACTCGGCCATATTTTCCAGCCGATCCAGCTCCAGCTGCACCGGCTCGATTTCGCGTACTGCCATTACCACTCTTCTTTCCAACGAGTTTGCTCGATGATTCAGCTTCGAGGCGTCGATCGGATATCGGCATGCACCCGAACGGGGAGCTGTGAACTGCATTCGTGATAACCGAAGGGCGCATTACCGGAAGCGGTGGACGGAATCACCTTGTTGTAGATCGACCCCTGGCACAGTTCTTGGAACTCCGTGGTGTTCGGAGACAACCGCGCGGCCAGCTGCGCCTTGGCGATATCGACGGTCTTGAGCGCGCCGTCGTCGTCCTCGACCTCGACGCAGGCGTGCGGCAGGTCGAGCGCGCCGCCGACCACTCCGCAGAACCAGCCGCGTTTCGCCTCGGCCAGATACCCGGCCGCACGGAACTGCTCGGCCAGGAACAGGCTCGCGGCGATGCAGCTCGTCGCGCCCAGGGCGTGCACCAGCGCGTAGTCGGCTTGCATAGCCACCGGGATCATCTGCCAGCGATAGCCGGCGTCCAGGTACTCGCGGGTCAGCCGTCGCAACACCGGCGAGGTCAGCGGGGTCAGCGCGCCGGTCGTGGTGACCGTCGCCGCGTATGCCGCGGCACCCGCGCTCGCCGTCGGCGCCGTCACATCGACGAGACTTCCGCCGAATCGGACGACGTCCGGTGCCTCGAGGCGCCAGGGCGCGACCTCCGCGCAGTCGACACATTCCAGGCGGACCCGGAAGTCCCAGGTCTTCGCGCGCAGCAGATCGTCGACCGGCCGGCCCGCGAACCGGAAGAGCATGCGGAACGCCAGCTCCGGCTGCGTCTTCGAGGTATTCGAATACATGCCGAGGTTGTACAGATCGTTCGCGTCGAAATGGCGTACGCCGGCTCGCTCCTCGAACGGCAGACCCGCGTCGACGAGGCTGTCGATCTCCGCCGTTCCGCAGCGCAGCATCTCGCGGGCCACGGATTCCGGCTGAGTTCTACTGGAATACTCGGCGGGAATGAATTCGATAGAATTCGCCACGCGAGCCCAGGGCATATTTGCGGTCAAGAATTGCTGCGACACACTATCTCCCATGCAGGACGACCACGCCGAAGGCCCGGCGCCCGCCATCGTCGCGACACCACCACAGGAATGGTCGGATTACCTACGGCGATCGGTCCTATGGATTATGAGGATTCCGCGAATTCGTCTGTCTCGATTGCGGAACGAGACCGACGCTACCAGCAGGAGACCGGATCGCAACACAGTAATTTTACACGTATAGTTATGTGTTTCGCATACGCTCGATCAGCACGAGCCGGGCACGGCGAACACCCCTCCCGCTGATGCTGGAGGGGTGCGCGAAATCGGCAACGAGTCCGCCGCGTGCGATGCCGCCCGAAGGCTAGTGCGTACTTTCCGAGGAATCGCCGAATCGCCGCCCCAACGCGAAGGCCAGCGCGGCCACCACGGCGGCGACGAGGCCCGCCACCGCGCCGACACCGAGAATGCTGTTGAGCGCATCGGCGGACGCGCTGTCCACCGACTCGGTCAGCCGGCCCGCCGCGGCATCGAATTGCGGCGGCAACGAATGGACCACCGACGAACCCGCGCCCGAACCGACCGCGTCGACGAACTGCTCGCGAACGCCGCCCGGGAGCTGCGCCCGAGAGTCGTTCTGGAGGACGTCGATATCCCGTTGGACCCGATCGATGGCCGTGTGACTGAACAACGCGCCGAGCCCCGCGATGCCGATCGCCAGACCCACCTGCCGGAAGGTACCGAACGTCGCACTCGCCATGCCCGCGTTCTCTTCCGGCGCGAAGCTCAGCGCGGCGGCATTACTGATCGAGGCGATACCGCCGAGCCCGACGCCGGCCACGATCATCCCGGGCAGGAAGTGCAGCCAGGAGTCGCCGACCGCGATGCCGCTCATGAGCCACATACCGAAGCCGACCAGCACCATGCTGATCGTCAGCGAGACCGATATCGGCACCCGCTTGCTCAACGCCGCGGCGGGCGGTGCGGTGAGGAAGGCCGTCAAACTTATCGGCACCAGCCGCAACCCCATCTGCAACGGCGTGTAACCGAGCGTATTCATCAGGTACAGGCCCAAATAGGTGACGGTGGCCATGATCGTCGCGGCGTACACGGTCGAGACGATCGCGGTGCCAGCGAATCCCGCCTTCCTGGCCATCGCGACATCGAACATCGGATCGGCGGCCCGGAACTGCCACACCAGGAACGCGATCAGCAAGACCGCGGCCGCACCGAGCAGGCCGAGGATCTCAGCCGAGGTCCAGCCGACCGAGTTGCCGCGGATCAGCGCGAAGACCCCGGCGAGCAGGCCACCGGTCAACAGCACCGAACCGAGCCAATCGGTCCGGCGCCCACCGGGTTTCACCGATTCGGGCATCCGCAGGTAGGCGAGCACCAGCAGCACCGCGCCGACCGGAACGTTGATAAGGAATACCGAGCGCCAGCCGAACGCGGTCACCAACGCACCGCCGACCACCGGACCGGCGACGGTGGCGCTGGCGATCACCGCGCCGTAGATGCCGATCGCCTTCAGCCGCGCCTCCCGACCCGGATACACGACGGCGAGCAGCGGCAGCGCGGCCGCGAAAAGCATTGCGGCCCCGATGCCTTGCACGGCCCGCAGCACATCGAGCATCGCGATGCTTGTCGAAAGAGCCAGCGCCAACGAGGAGCCGGTGAACACCGCGAGCCCGGCCAGGAACACGCGCTTGCGCCCGTGCCGGTCGGCCAGCACCGCGAAGGTCAGCGACAATCCGGCCAGGGGTAGCGAATACGCGTCGATAACCCACTGCAGGCCGCCGATGGTGGCGTCGAACTCGCTGCGGATGTCGGCGAGTGCCGCCGTGACAATGGTGGCGTCCAGCAGCAACATGAAATTCGCCATGCACACCATCACCAGGCACAGTGTGGCCCCGGGAATTGTTGCTTGCTTATCCACCCCGCCCCGCCCGGCCGAGGTGGCCGTAGTCGATGACATCGTAAATTCCTCTCGGTATAGCATTCGGCCGAATTGACAGCATTGAGCGAGGCGACTCCGCTACCGCGGTCGCATCGGAACAGCCGGCCCGGCCGTACCGTGGGTCGCCAACTATTGATTCAAGAACCCGGGCAGTAACACCTTCCCGAACCCGGGTTCGCGTACCGCCGGGCAGCCGGCGCCGGCCGGCGCACCAGACCGTCGTCCAGCGATCGAGTGGTCGTCTCCTGCAGAGCACCTCCCATTTTCGTACGCGTACCATTGCAAATGGTAGCTCGAAATCGCCTGGCAGGCCACCTAATCAAGAATTTGGACGGACAAGCATGCGGACCGCCCCGCCACCGGCGTCCGGCAGGCTCGGCAACCCGCGAGCCGCCACCGGCGATCCGCTGCCGCGGGTGCACCACACAGCCGATCCGAGCCGCGTCGACCTGTTCACGGTCACGAACACCAGAAAGCCGGATCGCCCGCGGATGTGAGAGATTCACGCACACATGGTGCAATTCTCATATTGCGACCGGTAGATTCCTGCTGGTAACTTCGGGGAGGACGTCGGCCACCACAGAGAATACCGAAGATTCACTCGGATACTTTCTGTATTTCGAAAGTCGATCCGGCATGGAAACCAGTCGCGGCGGCCGTGCAGTGGGTATTCCGATAATTCCGCGATATCTCCCCGTCCGATGCCGTCAGAGCCTTGCCGGCCGGTCGGCGCTCGGTGCACGCGACACAGCAACTGAGAAGGAGAATTTGGCATGATTATCTTGGGCTGCAACGGTTTTACCGGCGCGGCTGAGGCGTTCGGCAGGCTGTTCGGCGCGGTCGGCATCGATAAGCACTACATCCTCGGCCACGACGCGGGCGCGGCGCTGATGGTCGACGGCAAGCTGGTCGCCGCGGTAGAGGAGGAGCGCCTCAACCGGGAGAAGAAGACCTCCGACTTTCCGGTCAACGCGGTGCGCTGGTGCCTGGACCATGCGGGCGTGCAGTTCTCCGATATCGACCTGATCGCCATCCCCTGGAATTTGTCCGCCGAGGTCTTCGACCCCATGCTGGCCGACCTCGTGTCGACGCCGATGGACGTCAAGGAGAAGTTCGGCCGGTTGGATCGGCTCGGTCAACTGGTCACCGGTGTCTTCAACCGCGAAACGGTGCTCGCCGATTTCGCCGCGCGCACCGGCTTCACCCCCGATCCGGACAAGGTGGTGTTCGTGCCGCACCACCTCGGCCACGCGATGACCGGCTGGTACATGGCGGGCATGCGCGACACCGCGTTCCTCATCAGTGATGGTCGCGCCGAGGTGTTTTCGTCGATGATGGGCGAGATCCGGGACGGCAAGATCCGTGTCTTCCAGGAGTCGACCATCGGCGGCAACGATTCGCTCGCGCTGCTGTACGCCTCGATCACCCGGTTCCTGGGCTTCGTGCCCAACAACGACGAGTACAAGGTGATGGGCCTGTCCGGATTCGCGGCGCCGCCCTCGCCGAATCCGTTGCTGGAGCACTTCGTCGAGCTCCGCGAGAACGGGCGTTACGCGCTCTGCCGACCGCACGATCTGGAAAACTCCCGCTGCTTCGATCCGCTGTTGGAACAGCATTTCGGTCCGCTGCAGGACACCGTCGAATACAAGGCGGGGCTGGCCGCGGCGGCCCAGGAGATGATCACCGCCGTCACCAGCCACCAGGTTCGCGCGCTGGAAGCCAAGACCGATCTGAAGCACCTGGTGCTCGAGGGCGGCCTGGCGATGAACTGCGTCAACAACACGCTCCTGCTGGAGGGTTCGCAGTTCGAGGATATGGCGGTGAGCTTCGGCGCCAGCGACACCGGCGTCGTGCTCGGCGCGGCCGTCTACGCCTGGGCCACCCATCCCGACAACGCCGAACAGGTGAAGTCCACGCCGTCGATTACCCCGTACCTCGGACCGGAGTACGACGACGCGACGATGCTGACCACGCTGCAGGAGTACGGCGATCGAGTGGAGTGGAGCCGCCTGAGCGACGACGAGGTCATCGACCAGGTCGCCAAACTGCTCACCGAGAAGGTCGTCATCGGCTATTACGAGGGCAGGCTCGAGCACGGCCCGCGGGCACTCGGCCACCGCAGCATCCTGGCGAACCCCAAGTTCTCCGACATCAAGGACGTCATCAACATCAGGATCAAGCACCGCGAGCCGTTCCGGCCGTTCGCACCGATCGTGCTGGAGTCCGATGCGTCGAAGATCTTCGACATGGGCCGTAAAACCAGTTCGCCGCACATGACTTTCGTGTTCCCGGTGCGGCCGGAGTTCCAGGACCTGATCCCCGGCGCGTCCCACGTGGACGGCACCTCCAGGGTTCAGACGATCACCGATCGGGATACCCCGCGGCTCGCGGCGCTGCTGCGCCGGTTCACCGCACTCACCGACGTGCCCTGCCTGATCAACACCTCGTTCAACGTGGCGGGCGAGCCGATCGTCTGCGCGCCGGCCGACGCGTTGAACTGCTTCCTCGGCACGGAGATCGACTACCTGGTGCTCGGCAACTACCTGGTCACCAAGGTCGACGCGAGCAAATGACGCCCGTAGTCGCGTACGTCGGTTAGTCGGGAAGCCGTGCTTCGGCTTCCCGGCCTCCGAAATCCGAGCGTCTATTTCTGAGGTAACGATGATGGGCCGATCAATCGGACGCTGCTCCGCCACAACGGAATCAAGCGGCGTCGATCTTCGCCTGCTCGGCGAGTTGGCAATTGCCGCCGACGGTTTCGAGCACAAATTACCCGGAGCGCGACGCAGAGCGCTCGTCGCGGTGCTCGCGCTGCGGGCAGGCACCGTCGTGAGCACCGCGGCACTGGTCGAGGAACTGCGCATCACCGGCTCCGCACGACAGGTGACCAACAGCCTGCAGGCCCATGTCGCCCGGCTGCGGACCTGGCTGGACCAGCGGTTCCATGCCCGCGAACTGCTGCGGACCCACGAATCCGGGTACTGCCTGCGGATATCGCCGGATCGCATCGACACCAACCGTTTCGCCGCGGCGTTGGCCACCGCGTCCGCGGTGGCGCCGCAGCAGCCGCACAAAAGGTTGGCGGCACTGGAAACCGCACTCGAGCTGTGGCGTGGACCCGCGCTGGCGGACGCGGGCGACGGGCTGATCTGCCGTCAGGCGCGGGATCATCTGCACGAACTGAAGATCGCCGCGCACGAGGATCTCATGCAGGAATTGCTCACCCTCGGCTACTTCTTTCGGGTGACCCTGGACATTCAGGAGTTGATTGTCCAGTATCCGCTCCGGGAACGCCTTCGGGAGCAGTTGATGATGGCGCTGGCCTATTCCGGGCGGCACGCGGAGGCCGTCGAGGCGTACCACGCGTTCCGTCACCTGCTCGGCTCGGAATTGGGCCTGGATCCGAGCCCCGCGCTGCACGCCACGCTGGGGCGCATCCTCCGGCACGACCTGCGCTCGCCGAGCGCGCAAGCGCGTATCACGTTGTGACAATAGCGGATTCAAATCCGCTCGCCGACGTTCTGGAATCGTGTCCCGATGCGTTCGCGGGCGGCGAATTTCGTAGCCTCAACGGTGCTGCGGGCCAAGGCGATAGCGTCCTGCAGGAGAGTGGCGTCGTTGGCGGGACCGACCGGGCCGCCCTGCTGCGTACGCAGCAGGGCAGCGGCACAGGCCAGGGCATCGCAGGCGGCCCAGACCTCCGGAACGCGCCATCGAGGCGAGCTGCGCAGTTGCCGGTCGAGCAGTTCCAGCTGATGAATGACCGTCGTAAGATCTTGGGTCGCAAGATCTTCGGTGGACTCGTGGATAATGCTCATAGGAAACACTCCGCTCGCTTTCCTGACCACGCTCCTGCTTTCCGTGGCTGCACCAGTATTTCTGAGCCCGCTGATTTCTTGCTGACAGCGCCTGCGAATCGCGTCAGCGTCCGGTCAGCGCGCCATTCGTGAATTACCGCAATACCGTTCAGATATCGGCGGGGAGTTCGAAATCGGTGCTGACGTCCGGCCATTCGGGCAGCGAATCGATCTCGACCACCGCGACCGTCACCGAGTATCCGCCACCGGCACCGATCAGCAGCATCCGATCGCCCGGCGCCACCGTGTGCTTCTCCACCAGGCGGGCGATGCCGGCGATCTGGTCGCCCGCGCCGAGGTGGCCCGTGTGCGAGCCCCAGCTCATCAGCGTCTGGTCGGCGCTGATGCCCAGCGGCTTGAGGAACTTCAGGCCCATCAGCACATGCCCGATGCTCGGCAACAGAATCTTCGTGAAATCCCGCAGCTCGTACCCGGACTTCGACAGCGCCCGGCCCACCACCGCGCAGAGCGCGACCGAGAATCGTTGCAGCACAGAACCCAACCCCACCTCGGCCACATAGGAACGCTGGCGCTCCCGAAAATCGATCGGCCCGGGGTGGATCATCGAGGACAGCGGTTCGGTGCCGCGGTACAGCTGTTCCAGGGACGCGTCCGTCATCGACTCCATCGCCACGATCCTGGCGAATCCCCCCTGGCTGGACAGCACGAGCGCCGTTGCGCCGTCACCGAATACGACGCCGTAGGTACTCTCCCAGCGGTTGAAGCCGGGAGACGAGAACCGATCCGATGTCGTCACGAGAACGTTGGCCGCGCGGCCCGATTCGAGGTAGGCACCCGCGAGATCGACCGCGGCCATGCCACCGTTGGACGCCTGGTCGATATTCATCGCGAACGCGCCGGTGAGTCCGAGTTCACGCTGGATGAACGAGGCCGATGTCCAGCAGTGCCCGTGGCCCTGATGGTAGATCGACGCGTGCAGGACCAGGTCGATCCGCTCGCGGACCACGCCGGCCGCGCGCTGGAGTGCCCGGCGACCGGCCGCGACCGCCATACTCGACGCCGTCTCCCCGTCCGGCGCGATCGGCAGGCACATCACATTGTTGCCCGCCAGATCATCTTGCGAATATTCACCGTTCGCGACGGCTTCCTTGGCGGACGCGGCGGGCGGGATCCAGGCCGCGGCGGCAGCGATATAAATCGGTACACGCATGTTCGTACTCCTTCGAACTCACTTGTCGATATCGTCGCTGACTGATCGGCGCGATCGCACGATCGCGCGTGTCGATACTTATCCTGGGACTTTCCTCAGATCCAGTTCGCTTTCCGCGCGATACGCAAGGCGTCGATGCGGTTGCGGGCACCGAGCTTGGCCACGGTGGAGGACAGATAATTCCGCACGGTTCCCTCCGAAAGATGCACCCGCGCAGCGATTTCCGGCACCGTGTCGCCCAGCGACACCTGCTCGAGCACCGCGATCTCGCGGGGCGTCAACGGAAGATCGGTGTTGCGCAGCATCGCCAGCGTCAGCTCGGTGTCGAAGACACGCTGGCCGTGATGCACCTGGTGAATCGCTTCGAAGAACTGACGGGGCGGGGCACTCTTGTGCACCAGACCGCCGACGGTGCCGGTAAAGGCCCGGCGCACAACAGAACGCGGAAACGCGGTACCGAGCAGCAGGCTCCGGCATTCCGGAATGGTCGCGATCTTCTCGGCAAGGACAACACCGCCGGTATCAGCGCCCTCGGCACTGATCACCACGATGTTGGGGCGGAACTGCGCAGCGAGTTCGAGTGTCTCGTGGCTGCTACTCGCGGATCCGACAACACTGATCCCGGCCTGCTCCTCGAGCAATGCGACGAGCGCGGAGCGGGATAATTGCATTGTGTCGGAAACCATTACATCGATCGTCATACGAGCCCCTGATCAAACAATCTGTCAAAGCACCAGGGGCCCTACGAACGCCCTGGCTGCGCGCGTGCGCGCCATGCGAGGTTCATTCACCGGATCGAGCGCAGACGCAACTCCTGGTCCGCGGCCAGGGCCAGCAGGTCGGCGTCGTGGCTGATGAGAACGACCACCGCACCGTCGGCGGCGATCTCGCGCATGGTTCGCGTCATCGAGCGAAGATGACGGCGGTCGATACCGGAGCTCGGCTCGTCGAAGATGACGATGCGGCGCCCGCTCAGCCGGGCCGTCGCGACGACAAGGCGCTGCTGCTGACCGCCGGACAGCGACAACGGATGCCGGTCGTCGAGGCCGTCCAGACCGAGCTCGGCGAGCACGGTGCCGCCGGGCTCGGCGACGGCCCCGAGACGCAGTTCGGCGGTGACGCTGTCGGTGAACAGTTGCCGCTGCACGTCCTGCATCACCAGCGCGGACTCGCGCTGGCGCTGCGAGCGCGACAGCGCGCGGCCGCGCCGAAGCACCCGCCCGGAGTGGCGTTGCAGCCCGGCGATGATCCGGGCCAGGGTGCTCTTGCCCGCGCCGTTGGGACCGGTGACCGCGGTGATGACACCGGCGGGTAGCCGCGCTTCCGCGATGTCGAGTACGCGGCGTCCCCGGAAGGTGCAACGGATGTCTTGCAGGACAATATCGTTCGCGGCCGAGTTCGACGCAGCGGCGACTGGCACCATGGCCCGCGGCGCGGCGGCTCCCGTCGCGATGCTCGGTCCATGCGCCGAAGCCGGAACCAGCGCCACGCTTTCGGGTTCGCGCAGGCCACGTAGCCCCTCCGCGCGCATCATCGCCTCGGTCAATCCGGCGAATTCCGTACTGGCCCATTCTTTTTCGATACGTCCATGCTGAAGCACGACGATCCGGTCGGCAACTTCGCGCAGATAGTGCAGGCGATGTTCGGCGATGACGAGGGTCGCGCCGAGCTCCTTGAGGTGGCGCAGTATCGCGGTGAGATCGGCGATGGCCTGCGTGGACAGGTTGGCGGTAGGTTCGTCGAGCAGCAGCACCGGCGGTTCGTGGGTCATGGCCGCCGCGCACGCCACCCGCTGCTGCTGACCGCCCGACAGCTCCCGCAACCGGCTGCCGGCGAACTCGGCGAGCCCGAAGTCGGCGATGACCGAGGCGACCCGCTCGCGGATCCGCTGGGGCGGGGTGCCGAAATTCTCCAGGGCGAAAGCCAATTCGGTGTCGACGGCGTCGGTGAAGAACTGGCGGCGCGGATGCTGCAGCACCGTCCCGGTCAGCCGCCCGATCTGCGCGAGATCGGTGATCGGCGCACCATCGACCCGGACCGCCCCGTCGAGGCTCCCCTCGTGGAAGTGCGGAATGAGGCCGTTCATCAACCGCAGGGCCGTGCTCTTGCCGGATCCGCTCGGCCCGCACAACACTACGGTTTCACCGCGCCGGACGTGCAGGTCGACGCCGTCCAGCACGACGGCGCCGGCGCCCTGGTACGACCAGCCGACATTCTTCAGCTCGATCATCGCAGCGGCACCCACAGCGCCGACGCCGCAACGAGCACCGCGACGATGGCCGCGGCCGCCGCGTCGGCGGGCCCGAATCGCAGCGGCCGCATCGTCGTCGGCCGGGCCCGCGCGCCGAGCCCGCGCAGCAGCGCCGACGCCGAAAGGTCCTCGGCCACTCGCAGACTCGACGCGATGAGCGGCACCGTGAAGTACTCGATACTGCGGAGCGGGTGCCGCAGCAGCGCCCACCGGCCGCCGAGCCCGCGCAGCCGCATGGCATCACGCACCGCCTGTGCCTCGGCGACGATCGTCGGCGCGAATCGCAGCATCACCGCGCCGGGCACGGTGAACACCGATGGCACCCGCAGCGATCGCAGCGCGACGATGAACCGGGTCGGCGGGATCGTCCGAATCAGATGTGCGGCAATACCTCCCACGGCCACCAGCCGCAGGGTGTACGCGGCGAGGACCCCGACGAGACCGAGGATCGGTGACGCGGCGGTCAATGGCAGCAGGTAGGCCGCCGCGGCGGTGATCGCGGCGGCCACCGGCAAGCCGAGCGCGCGTCGCCAGGCTCGTTCCAGGATCGCCAGCAGCACACCGCCGATCAGCACCGCCGGAATGAACCGCTCGCCGCCGGGCGCCAGGACAGCGATGGACGCGGCCAGCAGGATCAGCACCGCGGTGCGCGGGTCCAGCCCTGCTCGGGCGGCCGGTTCCGCCGGTACGGCCGACTCCGGCACGACAGGATTCGGCCGTCCGAGCGTGCTGATCACACTAACCCGGCCTTGCGGAAGTGCTTGTCCAGCAACCGAAGTCCCAACGCGCCACCGATCAGCCCGAGGACAAGCGTCGACACGGCGTAGGCGATGAGCACCGTTGGCGAGAGCAAGGTATCCATGCGGTCGAGGAAGTCCGTGCCCATCTGCTGCAGTGCCGCGCTGGACAGGTACTCGTGGCGGGCGTAGAACAACGGCACGAACGGCCCCGTGGCCGATACGCTGAAAACGGCATAGGCGAGCACGCTCATCCGCCGGGAACGGTATCCGCCCAGCCACAGCAGCACCTCGGCGATCAGCGCCACGACGACCCCGAGGACCACCGCGATCGGCGGGTTCGCGAAGACCAGCAGAAATCCCCAGACGATGACCGCGAAGATGGTGACCATACCTGCGTGCCGCACCCGGGTGAGGAACAGCATGAACGGCACGCCCCCCGCGACGATGCCGATCGCGCCCCCTATCAGCAGCCCCAGCGGACCGATGAATTCGAGCAGGTTGAACACGCTGATGGTAACGATGAAGAGCGCGGCGAATATTCCGATATTGATGAGATCCCGTGGGCTCATTCGGAAGTCGATACGGCGATCAATGGATTGGACGGTCACGATATCGAAGTCCTCGTCTCGGCTGTAGCGACGTGTCCGCGCCGAGGGGCCCGCCCGGCATGGTCGAGGTCGGCCCGGCAGGTGCGGGTGCACAACAGGATTCGGGCGTAACAGGTCTCAACACGGGCAGCCCCTCAGCTGCGGCAGTCACTGGGTACCAACTCACCATACTGGAAATCGGCCAGTTTTCGTACGCATACGGGAAATATTTCCCTGCCACGAAGCTCCGCCCCCCAGGTCCGCAGGGCCGCCTTCGGCCCGACCACGGAACCCGTAGCGAGGCAGCTTGTTTCAGGGTATGATCAGCATTCGTACGCGTACGTTAATTGGATCGGAGACACTGTTGCCACACTGCCCGGACGCTCGAGATCGGCGATGCGGGTTCAGTCACGACGACACCCTCCCCACCGGCATTTCCCGGCGTACCCGGACCTGCGGCGAAACCATGATTTCGGACCTGTCGAGACGACCCGAAAGGGGTGAATTTCACGAAAAATAGATATTCGCCCGACCGCATATTCACCAGCGATCTCGGCACCCCCGACCATTACTGACCGGAACTCACCGTGGAAGATTGGCAGATGCCCGCAGAAACAAATAGCGCAAGGAGCGTCGGCAGGCCAGCGCGCCTGTCGGTGGAGGCGATCATCGCCGCGGCCGACCGCATCCTGGCGGCCGAAGGCTCGGAGAAGCTGTCGATACGTCGCTTGGCCAGCGACCTGGACAGCGCACCGATGGCGCTGTATTACCACGTGCGGGACAAAGACGAACTGCTGATGCACGTGCTGGAGTCGCACGCCAAGCGCCTCCCCCATCCGGATTTTCCGGACGATCCGCGCGAGCGGGTCACGGCGGTGGCCGTCACGCTCTACGACATGCTCGCCGAGCGCCCGTGGATCGTGGAGGTGCTCGCCGGCGACGACCTCTTCGCCCCCTCCGCCATGTGGTTCGTCGAGCAAATGATCAGCGCCGCAGTCGAATACGGCTGCACGCCCGCGGAAGCCGTGCACGTGTACCGCACGATCTGGTACTACATCGTCGGCAACCTGACCGTCCGGGTGAACCGGGCACGCAGGCTGGCCAGGGCAGGCACACCGGACGATCAGAATCAGGCCATCGCCGAGCTGCCCGCCGATATCCATCCGCGCCTCGCGGCGGTCGCCGATCGCTGGGTCGAACTCACCACCCGCGATTCCCATCGACAGGCGCTGATGGCCATCGTCGACGGATTGCTGCCCGCCGATTCCTGCACGCACGATCGTTCCCAGGCAGGCCAGTAGCCCTCTCCTGATCCCGCCCCCAGCGGCGGGATCCGGAGACTACGGGGTGGACAGCCACGGGGTGGCCGACCGGTCCGACGCCGCACGCGCGAGTGCCGTCAGGAGGTCGACCACCGACCGGCGGTGCTCATCCAGATAGAAATGACCACCCTCGAAAGCGCGGAATTCGCAGGGTCCGCCGGTGGCGTCGCGCCATGCCGCCGCTTCCCACGCATCGACCTCGGAATCCTGACTGCCATACCACACCGTCACCGGAACGCGCAGCTTCGTGCCGGGTAGTGGCCGATAGGTTTCGGCCACCCGATAGTCGCCGCGGATGATGGGCAGAAATGCCCGCAGCATGGTGTCGTTGTCGAGCAGATCATGGTGCGTCGCACCGGTTCTGCGCAGTTCCCGGACGAGGTCTTCGTCGCTGCCGAGATGTATCCGGCCGGGCCGGGTCAGGGCGGGAGCGGGATGCGCGGACGCGACCAACCCCACCGGCGGCGCACCGGCCGCCGACAGCTGCCTGGCCATCTCGTAGGCGACGACCGCCCCCATGCTGTGCCCGAACAGCACGGTCGGCAGCGGCGGGCCGTCGAGCGGCAGATCGGCCGCCAACGCGGCGACGAAACCTTTCATATCCGGCGGGACGGGTTCGGCATACCGATCCTCCCGGCCCGGATATTGCACGGCGAGGAATTCGATATCCCAGGGCGCCTCGTTGACCCACGTCCGGTAATAGCTCGCGCTGCCGCCGCAATGCGGAAACAGCAGCACCCGGGCACGGGCATACGGGCGCGGGGCGAGCCGGCGAAACGCGCCGGCTCGCCCTGACTCATTCACTGGCGACCGGCTTCATGGAAATGCTCCAGAAGTCGGCATATCGGCCACCGGCGCGCAGCAGCTCGTCGTGGCTGCCCTGCTCCACGATCCCGCCGTCCGCCAGGAAGGCGATGTGATCGGCGCGTCGGACGGTCCGCAGCCGGTGCGCCACCATGATCACCGTCCGGTCCGCCATCAGTCGCTCGATGCCCTCGTGCACGGCCGCCTCGTTCACCGGATCCAGCGCCGAGGTCACCTCGTCCAACAGCACGATGGGGGCGTTCTTCAGCAGCGCCCGCGCGATCGAAACACGTTGCCGCTCACCGCCGGACAGCATCGCGCCGCCCTCGCCGACGTCCGTCGACCAGCCGCCGGGCAGCCGCTCGATCACCTCGTCCAAGCGCGCCGCGGCCGCCGCCGCTCGCACCTCGGCATCGGTGGCGCCGGGACGGCCGAGGCGCACGTTCTCCTCGATCGTGCCGTCGAACAGATACACGTCCTGGAAGACGATGGCGATTCGCTCCATCAACGCGTCGGCGTCGATCGCGCGCACATCGACCCCGCCGATCCGCACCGCGCCCGCGTCCACATCGTAGAACCGCGCGAGCAGCTGCAGCATCGTGCTCTTGCCCGCGCCGGACGGTCCGACCACGGCAAGCCGCTTGCCCTCCGGCACCGACAACGACACCTCCTCGAGCACCGCGCGGTCGCCATGCCGGAACGTGACCGACTCGAATTCCAGGTCGTAGCGTCGCGGCAGGATCGGGTCGCTCGGGACAGGCAACGGCTCGGTGCGCAGCACCACGTCGAGCCTGGCCAGCTCGCCGCGGGCGGCGCGGATCTTGCCGCCGAACTCCGCCAGCGACATCAGCGGATCCGCGCACCGCGCCGCGAGCACCAGGATCGCCACAACCTCTGCCGCACTGACGCTTCCGTCGAGCGCGAGGTAGGCGCTCAGCACCAGCAGCACGGTGAACATCGCCTGCACCACGAACGCCAGCCCGAAAGTGGCCGGGAGCACCGCGAGCATGGAACGGCGCGCCGCACGCTCGACGCCCTGCAGCGAGTCGTCGAGCAACCGGAAGCGTTCGGTGGTCCGGCCACCCGCGCGCAGCACCGGCTGGGCCTGGAGATATTCGATGACGCGCCCGGCGGCATCGTCGCCGCGGGCCATCCGCTCGGTGTCGACGGCGGCCATCGCGCGTCCGGTCCAGATATGGATCAGCACGACTATCGGGGCGGCGATCAAGGCGGCCAACCCCAGCTGCCAGTTGAAGGCCAGAATCACCACGACGATCGTCAACGGCGTCACGCAGGCGGAGATGAGCGGTCGCAGCTGATGCGCGGCCACGCCCATCGCCATCAGCAGGCCACGGCTGGCCATCGCGGACACCTCACCCACGCGGCCGCCGCTGTACCAACCGATGGGCAAGCGGGCCAGGTGATCGCCGAGCCGGTGATACATGCCCTGCAGCAGAGTGGTGCCGACGCGAAAACCGGACAGACTGCTCAGATAATCCAGCACGGCGTAGACCGCGACCGCGGCGCCGAACGCGATCAGCCAGGGCCGGGCGGCTCCGGGATCGCTGCCGAACAGCTCCCGCAGCACCGGAATCAGCAGCGCGTAGGACAAACCTTCGACTATCGCGGTGGCCGTCATCAGGATCACGGTGCGGCGCATCGGCGGCGCGTACTCGTTTCCCAGCACGCGTAGCAGCATTCGAATCATCGAAGCTCATCTCCTTCGAGCACGTAGCCGTGGCCGTCGATCTCATCGGAAATCGCCGACTGATGCGATTGCCAGAACTCGGCGAACTTTCCATTGTTTTTCAGCAGCTCGGCGGGCTTGCCGCGTTCGACGATCGCGCCGGCCTCCAGCACCACGACGGTGTCCGCGTCGGCGACCGTCTCCAGGCGATGGGCGATGACCAGGATGGTCCGATCCCCCGCCAGCGAGGCCAGCGCTCGGCGCACCGCCTGTTCGGTGTGCGGATCAGCGAAGGCGGTCGCCTCGTCGAGCACGAGCACGGGCGCGTCGGCCAGCAGCGCGCGGGCGATCGAAATCCGTTGTGCCTCACCGCCCGACAGCTTGGCTTCGTCGCCGAGCACGGTCTCGTAGCCGCGCGGCAGCTCCAGGATCCGGTCGTGAATGTTCGCCAGCCTGGCGACGCGAACCACGTCGTCGATGTCGGCGTGCGGCACCGCCAGCGCGATGTTCTCGGCCACCGAAGCGCGGAGCAGGCGGACATCCTGGAAGACGAAGGAGACCAACAGGTGTAGCTCGGCGCTGCCGAGCTCGCGCAGATCGACGCCGCCGAGCGTGACCGAGCCATGGGTCGGGTCGAAGAACCGCGGCAACAGCTGGACCAGGGTGGACTTTCCGCTGCCCGACGGCCCGACGATCGCGGTGACCGTGCCGGGCTCTAGCACCAGGTCGATGCCGCGCAGCACCTCGCGATCGGCGTCGTAACCGAAACGGACGTCGCGCAGTTCCACCCGATGCCCGCGCGGCGTCACCGGATGCGACGGCTGCGACAGCGGCGGCACCGCGAGCACCTGCTTGATCCGGCCGACCGCGCCGCTGGCGGACTGCATGTCGTCGAAGCCGTGGCCAAGCGCCGCCAACGGCGCGGTCAGGCCGAGGCCGAGCAGCAGGAACGGCAGCAGGTCGGCCGGCGGCATGCCACCGGAGGTGATCAGGGTCGACCCGCCGATCAGCACGACCAACAGCACGAACGGCGGCGACAGCGCCAACTGCATTCCCGACGCGATCGGGGAAAGACCGATCACCCACCGGTAGAAAACGCGAACGAAATCGTCCACCGTCGTGAAGAATTTGCGGTGCGCGCGCTCGGATCCACCGAACGCCTTGACCACCGAAATGCCCTGCACGAACTCGATGACGGTGTCCCCGATTCGCCCCAAACCCTCTTGGAACTCGCGTTCTTCGCGCATCTTGGTGGGGGTCATCATCAAGGGGACGAACAGCAACGCCAGCAGCACCGGGATCAGCGTGATGAGCGTGAGCCGCCAGTCGACGGTGAACAAGTAGATCAGTGACACCAGCGGCACCAGGAACGCGGAGACGATCTCGCCGGGGGTGTGCGCGATGAACGGGTGCACGGCACTGACGTCGTCGCCGACCACCTTCGCCAACTCGCCGGTTTTGCGCCGGGAGAACCAGCCCAGCGGGACCCGGCCCAGGTGCTCGGCCAGCTCCCGGCGGAACGACAGCTGCACCCGGCTGTCGAGCAGATGCCCGATGCCCGACGACGCGGCGGTGAACAGCAACCGGACGAACAAACCGACGGCACCCCACAGCACCACGGTCCAGACATGACCACTATCAATCGGGCCGGGCGACAACAACGTTCGGCCCAATTCGACCACCGCCAGCAACGGCGCCAGACCCGCGATGGCACCGATGGCCTGCAAGAGGATCACGGCGGTGAAACCCCAGCGATGCGGAATGAGCAGGGCGGCCAAGCCGCCCTTCGCCGCCGCGGGATCGGCCTCCGGTGGTGCTGCGGGCTGCTCTCTCGCCTCGGCAAGGCCAGTCGTGTTCGACACTCTCTCACCTTTCTAGTACGCGTACAAATATCGTACCTTGAGCGAGGCTTACGAGCCATACTCGGTCAGAGAACGCCCTCGTCCGCCCCGACGTCCGCGGCCGACGGGGACTCGGAGATCGACACGACGGCGCCCTTGAGGTGTTGTCGGATCGCGTCGAGCACGACATCGACGCCCACTACGTCGGCAGCCTCATGACAAATACCGGGAGCGATACCACCGCGAGCAACCTCCCGCGTGGCGACAGCGCCGACAATGCCGGTCAGCGCATTACCGTCGTCGGCCCTGAGCAACGCGGTGCGCCGCATCGGGATTCGATCCGCGGAAAGGCCGTCGGCGGTGCCGAACAACACGTGGTAAGGAGCACGCCCCAACACATCGAGCGCACTGGCCCGCACCAACTCCGTCGCGACAGCCGCCCTATTTCCCGAAGCATGGGAGCGGTTGAGCACGCGAAGCCCGTGCTCACCGTCGAAGGCGTTGTACCAGCGGGCCGCTTTCAGCCCGAGATGGCGTGCCTGCCGCACCAATTCGGTGGTCAGATAGGGATACGCGGTGACCCGGCGCGGAATTCCGACGATGGAGCAGTCGGGTTCGACGTCGAGCGCACCGGGAACCACGCTGCCATCGCGCCATTCGGCGAGCGCCGTACCGTACCCGCGATCCATGCTCAGCAGATAATCCATCGCGCCGGTGTGCGTGAATGTGCCGAGCGTGACGTAATACCCGGCGAAGCATGCCTCGGACAGTCCGGCGGTCAGCAGCCGCGGCAACAGCCCGGACAGTCCAGGCAACAGCCCGGCGGACAACACCGTGACGCGGTCTGCCGGCGGTGAAAACGCTTCTGCGGCACCGTCCATCACGTCGACGTAGTCCGCTCCCGCCGCGAGCACCGCCTGCCTGGGCAGCACGCCCAGTTCATATGCGGGCCCGGCGCAGTTGAGCACTACGTCGCAGCCCGCGCTGAACCGGGCGATGCTCGCGGCGTCGGCGGCATCCACCACCATGGCCGCGGTGTCCGCGAGTTCGGCCGCGAGCGCCGCGCCGCGCGCCGCCGACCGGCCACCGATCCGCAGCCGGAACCCGTCGGCGGCAAGGCATCTGGCGGCCACCGACCCGACCGCCCCGTAGCCGCCGAGCACGCCGATCAACTGTGCCGTGCCCACCCTCAGTCCTCCGCCAGCAAGATATCCGCCATCATGGCGACATTCGGCGGTTGCATGCAGGTGAAATGGTCCCCCGGCACGTCGACGATGGACAGTCCGCCGACACATACCTGCTGCCAGTATTCGGTCATATCGGCATGCATGCCGGGAAATATCTCGGCATCACCGGTCTGGCGAATGAAGGTGGCCTGCTTCTCGTATTTCGTCGGCATGTGATTGGCCACGGTGATCAAGCTGTGCTTGATATTTCGCAAGAATCCCGCCAGCCATTCGACCGTGCCCAGCTCGTCGTCGCCCGCGGGCATTTTATCGCCCATGGCACGCAACCGCTCCTGCTGCGGACGTTGGGCCAGCAGCTGGAATTCGCGCAACGCCAGGGCGCCCGCCTCGCTCAACCCCGACGCCGGTTCCGCGGCGAGACTGCCCTGCGGAATCGTATTGCCGTGGCGGGCCGCGACGGCCTGAATCAGCTCGTTCATACCGCGGTCGGCGGGCGGATAGCCGAGGTCCGCCGGATCGACCTGAACCATTCTGGCGCACAGGTATTCGGCCATCAGATCGTCCTCGACCAGGTACGGCACTCGATAACTACTGATCGCGGTCATGCCGGTCACCTCGACACCCGCCTGGGTGAGCCGGTGCGCGATCTCGGGCACGAGCAGCCCGCCCATGCAGTAGCCGACCAGGTGCGCCCGCTCGATGCCGGCCGCGAGCAGCGCCGCGGTATGCCGATTCGCGAGGTCGTCCACCTCGGTGCGCGGGTCGCCGGACAGGAACAGTTCCGGGTCGTCGATGACCAGGCCGACCAGCGGCACCCGACCGGACAGTTCCCGCAGCAACGAACGGTAGGGAACCAGCGTGCCCGTTCCGTCGTGCACCAGGACCATGGTCGAGGTGTCGGCGACGATGCTGTTGATCTGAACCACCGAGGTCGCCGACCGGGTCGTGCCGTCCGCGCCGAGCTGGGCGGCCAGCGCGGCGACCGTCGGCCGGTTCATCACCAGCCGCAGCACCTCGTCCCAGGACAGCTCAGCGGCCTGCGTCAGGTCCTCGCGCATCCGGCTGACCAGCCGGGCTACCAGCAGCGAGTCGCCACCGAGGTCGAAGAAATTCGTGTCGCGGGCGACGAATTCGACGGGGAGTACCTCCGTCCACAAGGCCGCGATGGTGTGCTCGAGGCCCGCCCGCGGCGCCTCACCGCCCGCCTGGTGCCCGCTCCCCTGTTCCACCGACCCTGCCCACGCGTCGAGCCGTGACCTGTCCACCTTTCCGTTGCCGGTCAACGGAATACCGTCCACCACTTGGATTTCGGCCGGGATCATATAGCCGGGCAGCCGGGCAGCCAGCTGGCCGAGCAGTTCCTGCTGGCGTATGTCGGCGCGGTCGGACTTGAATCGCGCCGCGAAGGTCTGCGGACCGATCCCGGCGAGCGCGGAGCCCGCTTCGGGCAGGCACAACGCGACCTCCGCGCCGGCTTCGTCGAGCAACCGCAGCCACGTTTCCCGATCGGGGAATACGCTGCCGTCTTCTTTTCGATGGTCCTCGAATCCGCTGAGCCCGGCATTGAACTCCATCGAGGTCATGATGCTGTAGACCTCACGGGTGGCCTCGATGAAAACCAGCCAACCGCCGGGTGCGAGCATTTCGCGCAACCGGACGAGACCGTCGCCCAAATGCTTTGCCAGGTGCAGCACGTTGGAGAGCACGATGACATCGACCGTGTTCGGCGCGATGCCCTGGGCGCGGTAGTCGCGATTCAGGTCGAACAATCCGTAGCGCACCCAGTCGAAGTCCTGATACTTCTCCTTGGCGGCGCCGAGGAAGAAGTGCGAGACATCGGTGAAGAGGTAGTCGACGTTCGCCTCGGCCAGGCCGGGTATCAGCACGGCGCTGGTGCCACCGACGCCCGCGCCGATCTCCAGCACCCGCAGTGGACCCGGTCCGGCGTTGGTCCTGGCGATCTCCCGCACTGTCGAGGTGACGACCGCGTTGTTGTATCGGCTGATCAGATTCTCGCGGTAGGTGGCCTCCGCCGGCCCGAACTGTCCCTCCGGGAACAGCAGCGACAGCACGCTGACGTCATCACGCAGCAACGATGCCAAATTGGCCTCGGTCATGCGCAGATAGCGAATGACCTCGGCTCCCCAATTCGTCAGCCCGGCCAGTTCGTCGATCCGCCGCCATATTTCCCGGCGAGCGGCCGGATCGGCGGTCAACCTGCCGCGGTAGGCGCCGCCGGGAAGATCCCGCGTGATCCGCCGCTCGCTCACCAAGACGCTCAACCAACGCCGCATGAGGTGGTGATTACCGGCAGCCACCGCGAGCACATCGATGATCTCGTCGATGGTGTGCGTCGCGTCCGGCGCCGCGAACAACTCTGCGGCGGTGAACATTTCGGCCATCGCGTCGAGCGCGACGGCGTCGAGTAAGCCGTTCATCTCTACGATGTGCGCGTCCGCGATCCCGCGCGCGACCTCGGCACCGCTGTCGCTCGCCTGGCGCACCAGCCCGTCGGGCAGCGCGCGGGGCGTGATCCTGGCGGATTCGACAAAGCCGACGAGGCGCCGCGCCGGACCCTCGTCGCGCACGGCGACGGCGGACTGCTCGACGCCCTGGCAGGTGTGCAGTGCCGCCTCGATCTCCGCGAGCTCGACCCGGTGCCCGTTCAGCTTCACCTGCCGATCGATACGACCGAGGAATTCGATCACTCCGTCGGGATACCGGCGACCGAGGTCACCGGTGCGATACAGCGACGCGCCGGTCACCGGATGCCGCACGAATTGCGCGTTCGTTCGCTCCGGATCGCCCAGGTAGCCCTTGGCCAGCCCCACCCCGCCGATATACAGTTCGCCGATCACCTGGACCGGGCATTCCCGCATCATCGGGTCGAGCACGTGCATGGTCTGATTGGCCAGCGGCTTTCCGTACGGAATACTGCGCGCGCCTCGATCGACCTCGGTAATGGGGTGATAGATCGACCAAATCGATGCCTCGGTCGCCCCGCCCAGGCCGATCAGCTCGAGGTTCGGAATCCGCGGCCGAATGGCGTCCGGTAGCGTCACCGGAATCCAGTCACCGGAAAGCATCGCCAACCGCAAGCGTGAGATCTCGGTCGCGGAATCGTGTCGCAGATATTCCGCGAGCATCTGCATCTGGGCCGGTACCGAGTCCCAGATCGTGACGCCATTGGTGGCCAGTTGCGCCGCCCAGTGGGACGGGTCGCCGCGCAGCGCGTCATCGGGGAGTACCAGCGCGGCGCCGACGGACAGCGGGCCGAAAATATCGTAGACCGAGAGGTCGAAACCCAGTTGCGCCAAGCCGAATACGCGATCGTCCTCGGTGACCGAGAATCGCGTATTGATGTCATCGATCGTATTGCGCGCGGCGGCGTGGCTGATCATCACACCCTTCGGACGGCCGGTGGACCCCGAGGTGTAGATGACATACGCGAGATCGTCCGGTGCGGGCCGATGCGGCGCCGACCACGGGCGGGGGGACAATTGATCGACCTCGATCAGGTGCACGCCGGCAGGCGGGTCGAGCGATTCGCGCAACCCGGCCACCGTGATCACCTGGCGAATCCCGGCGTCGGCGATGACCGTATCGCGCCGCAGCGCGGGTTGTGTCGTGTCGATCGGTACGTACACGCCACCGACCAGCAGCGTGCCGAGTACCGAAACCACCTGCTCCGGACCCTTCGGCAACACGATGCCGACCCGGTCGCCCGGCTCGCAGCCGGCCGCGGCCAGCGCGGCGGCAACCGCACCCGCTTCGGCCATAAGCTCGGCGTAGGTCAACGTTCGCGCATCGCTCACCACGGCGACCCGGTCCGGTGTCCGTGCCGCACGCGCGACCACCCCCGCGTGCAGCGGCTCGACCGAACGCGGTGCCGCGGTGTCGTTCACGGCCGCGATGACCTCGCGTTGCGCGGGCGGCAGCTCGACCGGGTCAGCCGCCGACCACACCGCGGATTCGTCGGCCAGCCGGTTCACCAGCCGGGCGAACGCGACGAACATGGCTTCGGTCAGGCCGTCGGGGAACACACCGTCGCGCACATCCCAGTGGGCGACCAATCCGTCTGCGTCGGCGGTGATTTGGCAGTCGATCCAGACCTGTGGCGTCTGGGTGATGCCGTAAACGATCTCGGCTCCGGTCATCAGCGAATTCGTGTCGTCCGCGGTGGTACCGCCGATGGTGCTGGTGAAGGTGATCGGCATCAGCGCGTCGGCCCGGCCCCGGCGCTTGGCCAGCTCACGCATCACCTCGACACCCGAGTAGAGCCGATGGTCCAGGTCTTCCCACAGCCTCGCCTGCCCATCGCTGGCTCGGTCCGCGAAGGTCGCGCCCTCGGTGAGGTCCACGGCGAACAGGCTGGTCGAGCTGAAGTCACCGATTATCCGCGGCACGTCCGGATGCAGCGGCAGACGATTTTCCAAGGTCAGGCTCAAGGTGAGGCGCGGCGTCTGGCTCCATCGTGCGATCGTCTCGGCGAACGCCTGCAGCAACGCGCTCGACGCGCTGACGCCCGCCGCGCCCGCGCGTTCGTTGAGCGCATGCCACCGCTCGGCGGGCAAGCGCACCTCGTGCCGCGAGAATTTCGGTGGCGCGTCGGCCGCGTCGGTGCGCAGCGGCAGCAACGGAGCAGGCGGCAGCGCGTCGACGCGGTCCAGCCAGTAATCGCGATCGCGCCCGTAACGGGTACCTTCGACCACGCCGCGAGCGCCGAGCACATAGTCACGAAAGGTGATTTCCGGTGTGGGCGACAACGATTCGCCGGCACACAGCGCACCGAACTCGCCGAGCAGCAGCTGCATGCTGCGGTAGTCACAGAGCAGCAGGTCGAACCCGATATGCAGGATCAACCGCTGGTCGGTCGGCGTCACCCGCATATCGAACAGTGGCCACTGTTCGGTCGGGCGTACCTGATGCGACATCGCCGCCCTGGTCGCCGTGATCGACTCCGCGCGTTCCTGTTCGACGCGGTAGTGCGGCACTTCCGGCAGTACGCGTTGATAACCCTCCGCCGAGATCACCGCACGCAGCATGTCGTGCCTGTCGATCAGCTGATTCCAGGACGGCTCGAGCTGGGCTGAATACGACAGTGGGAGAGCGAGTTCCATATAGCCGTGGCAAGCGACGCCGCCGTAATCGAAAGCCCTGCTTCGACCGAGCAGATACGCCGACTGAATATCGGTGAGCGGGAACTGCTCGAACCGCGCGGCCGGATCGGCGACGAGTCCCGGGCCGAACTCGCGCTCCCGCAACAGCTCCAGCAGCGCGCCCTTGTGCGTCCGCAACCGCGCAAGCCGGTCCGGCGTCATCACGCCCTTCGGCGCGCGATAACGAAGCTGACCGTCCTTTTCGTACAGCACACAGCCTTCGGCAGTGAGGCTGGCAAACATCGCGCCTACATCCACGGCTTTTCATCCTCCATCAAAGAAAATTCAGCAAAATAGCGCAATCATCGGACGCGGCTCGTGCCCGCGGGTCACAGCTCGCCTTCGTCGAACTCGTCCCGGCCCGCACCGAGCTGCTCGATCAGCGCGCTCAATCCCGCCACGGTCGGCGCCCGCATGACCTCGCGCATCGGCAAGTCGACGCCCCATGTCGCGCGCACCTCGGCGACGAAGCGGGTGGCGAGCAGGCTGTCGCCGCCGAGCCGGAAGAAGTTCTCTTCCCGGCCAACCGATTCCAGCCCGAGCAGCGTCGTCCAGCGTTCGGCGATGAATTCCTCGGTGCCGCCGCGCGGCGAATCGCCCACCGCGCGCGGCACCGCCACGGATTGTTCGAGAGCCGATTGGATCCGTCGCCGATCGACCTTCCCGTTGGCGGACAGCGGCAGCGCGGGCAGCACCGCGAAGTGCGCCGGAATCATGTGCTCGGGCAGTCGGTCCGCCGCCCACCGGCGCAGCTGCTCGGCATCGACGCCGAGTGCCGTCTCGGGACGGCGCGCGGCGAGCACGAATTCGCCGGTGACCTCGTGGCGCAGTAGGCGAACGTTGTCGAGCCCGGCACGATGGCACGCCCGCGTCCAGCGCTCGGGGCCTTGGCACCAGGCGGAATTCGCACCGCCGTCGCCGAAACGGTTTCCCATTGCCTCGAACGGCAATTCGGTGACCAGCGCGAACGGCCTTGGGTAAGCGCGTTCGAGCAGATAGAGGTGCCCGCCCGGCGCGAGCAGCAGCGCCATGGTCGTGACGGCGAGCTCCGGGTCCGGCATTCGGCGCAGGGCGTTGTTCGCCACGACGGCATCGAACGCGTGGGCGCGTGGCCCGGCGATCGCCGCGGGGCCCTGCACCGCGATGCGGGTGCGGTACCCGTGTTCGGCCAGCCGCGCTTCGGCCGCGGCCAATACTGGCTTCGCGGTACCGAGCAGGGTGTATTCGACTGTGTCCGTGGCTAATTCGGCCAGCAATCGGGCGGCGCCGAGACCACCCGCCACATCCCACTCCGCGACCGCCGGCGCCGCGCCCCGGGTCCGCAGGTCGTCCGCAATGGCCGCAAGGCATTTCGCGGTCCCCGGCGCCAGATCGTTGAGACTTTCCGGAGCGAGTACCGGGTCGTCCAGCAACGCGGTCGGATCGGCGTCACCGCCGAGGATGGCCGCGAAAAGCGGGCCCGCCCACGCCAGCGCGTTCGCGGCGTGCTCCAGATGGGTGCCACCGGCGCTGGCGCGAAGCTCCTTGATCCACTCCGGATTCGTGACCTCATCCCATCGAGGACCGCGCCGGTAGACCGTGTCGGCAAGTGCCAGGACCGAGCGTTGCTCCAGGTATTCGAGCCAGATGTCCAGCACCGGAAGCTGTTCGGCGCTGACGGACAGCTCCGCCACGTCGTCCGGCCCGACCATCGGCGCGACGATCGCGGCCAGCAGCACCTCCATCAGCAGGTGCTCGACCAGGTCCGGTTCGGTACCGATCACGAACTCTGTTGCGGGCGAGACGTTTTCCTGGCTATCACCGACGATGCGGTCGGTATCGGCCGGCACCGACGCGCGTTCCACCACCGCGGCCACCAATTCCCTGCGCCCCTCGGTGGTCGCGATGGCCACCGCCTGTGCCACCGCCGGATGCGCTTGCAGGCCGGCTTCGATCTCGCCGAGCTCGATCCGGAAGCCGTTGATCTTCACCTGGTGATCGAGGCGCCCGAGGAACTCCAGGTTGCCGTCGGGACGGTAGCGGCCGAGATCACCGGTGCGATACCAGCGTTCGCCCTCCTGCCGCGGGAAGCGGGCGGCGGTCAGCTCGGGATCGCCACGATAACCGAGCGCCACCCCGCTCCCGCCGATCCAGAGTTCGCCGGGCACCCAATCGGGACAATCCCGGCCGCGGCCGTCGACCACTCGAAACTTCTGATTCCGCAACGGTTTTCCGTACGGTATCGATCGCCAGCCGGCCGGTACCTCGGCAACCTCGTACGCGTTCGACCAGATCGCGGCCTCGGTGGCGCCGCCGAGCGCGATCATCCGGCACCGTCCGCGCGACGAACTAGCCAGTCTGCCCGGCAGTTCCAGCCCGATCCAGTCGCCGGACAACAGCGCCAACCGCAGCGTGCCGGGGAGTTCGTCGGATGCGGTCAGCACCATCTCCAGCAAGGCGGGGACGGAGTTCCAGACGGTGACGCCATGCCGCTGGCACAGGGTCAGCCACTCGCGCGCGTCGCGGCGGCCGGACTCCGGCACCAAGACGGCGGCACCGCCCACCGCGAGGAATCCGAAGATGTCCCACACCGAGAGGTCGAAATCCAGTGCGGACACCGCCAATACGCGGTCGCCGCCGCCGACACCGAACCGCTCATTGATGTCCTCGACCGTATTGACCGCCGCCCGATGGCTCACCTCGACGCCCTTGGGCTGGCCCGTCGACCCGGAGGTGAAGATCACGTAGGCGGTGTCGCCGGGGTCGGCGGCCACGGGTGCCCGCAGTGGCCGGGCGCGCATCGCCGCGTCGATCGCGAGCACCTCGATGCCATCGGCCGATTCCGGTAGCCCGCTGCCGTCGAGAATTACTCGGACGCCGCTGAGTTCGAGGATGCGGGCCCTGCGGTCGGCCGGCTGATCGACGCCGATCGGCACATACGCGGCGCCCGCCGCGAGCACGCCGAGGACGGCCGCGATCTGCTCAGCGCCCTTCGGCGCGAGCACGGCGACATAGGAACCACGACCGATACCGCGCCGCACCAGCGCACCGGCGACGCACAGGGCGCGGCGAGCCAGCTCGTCGTGATCCATCACCCCGCCGTCGCCCCACAGCAGGGCGGGCCGTCCGAACCGGCCCTCGGCACGCTCGAAAAATACGGTATGCAAAAGGTTTTCGGTCAGCGTCCGGGTCGCCGAATTGATCGCCGCCCGCCGCTGTCGCTGACCAACAGGCAGCGGGATCTCCGGCATCGCGAGGTCCCGGGCGCCGTCGGTCAGGCCACGGACCAATCCTTCGTATCCCGACATCATCGCGTCGAGCACACCCGCCGGGAACAGCTCGTCCACGGCATCCCACACCAGCCGCACGCCGCCGTCGGGGGTGCGGTAGATCTGATGGTCCAGCCACAGCTGCGGGGTCTGCGTGATCATCCACGACACGTCGCCGAAGCGGGCCGCGAACTCGGCCGGAATCAGCGGTCCGGACAGATCGCAAGAGAACGCGACCGGCGCCGAGCGGGGCGTATCCGCGTCGGCGCGCGCGAAGTCGCGCAGCACATCGACGCCGGTGTACGCGGCGTAGCCGATGTCTTCGTGCATCTGCTTCTGCACGGTGCGCGCGCAGTCGGCGAAGCTTTCCCCGGACAGATCCACCTCGAGCAGCACGGTTCCGGTGAAATCGCCTACCAGTCGCGCGATCTCGGGGTTGGCGTCGAGGTCACGATCGAACAGCGGCAGATTGAGCAGGAAACGCTGCTCCCCACTCCAGCGACCCAGCATCATCGCGAACGCCGTCGCCAGCACCACCGCGGGCGTGAGACCCAGCTCGGCCGCTCGTCGCTCCACCCCGCGCCACTCGCCCTCGGTCAGCCCGAAAGAGCGGCGGACGAATCTGGGCGCGGCGACCGCTTCCGGGTCGATGGCCAGCGGCAGCTTCGGTCCCCCCGGCAGCGACGGCAACCGTTGCTGCCAGTACGAGCGCGCCCTTTCGCGTTCCACCGCGCGAATGTCGGTCTGATCGGCGAGATATCGGCCGAACGTATAGGTGATCTCGGCTAGTCCGCCCGGATTGTCGTACAGCACAGCCAGTTCGGTGAGCATCAACCGGAAGCTGGCCAGGTCCGCGACCAGCATCTCGACGTTCAGGTGCAGCCGATCCAGCGCACCGGGGAGTCGGGTCAGCTGAACATCGATGACCTTGCCCCGATCGACGTTCATGTACCGGTGCGACAGCCGGTCCCGAAGATCGAGGGCGGCCTTGGCCGCGGCATCCGCCGGGTATTCGCGATAGTCGTGCACGGCCAGACCTGGCCAGGACGAGTGCGCCATGATGTGCTGGGTGGCGTCATCGGCGAACCGCGCCCGCAGCATCGGATGGCGGTCGATCAGTTCGCGGACGGCCCGCTCGAGGCGAGGCGGATCCACCGGTGCCACATCGAATTCCATGTAGTTGTGGCAACTGACACCGCCGAGTGGCTGATCAGGGAGGCGACCGATCAGGTAGGCCTGCTGCACCGCCGTGAGCGGGAAGGACTGGTCCGCTCGGTCACGCTCGGGGATCCGCGACGCCGGTATCGGCGCTGTGCCCTCGGCGAGGTGCACCAGCCCGAACCACGCCGACAGCCGCGGCTCGTCGGACAATTGCGCGAAGGTGACCTCGGCACCGGAACCGTTGAACCGGTTGGTCAGTCGCATCAACTCCATCGACTGCAGGCCGAGTTCGAAGAGGTTGCTGTCGTCGTCCGCGCTGGTCAATTCGATGCCGAGGACACCGGACACCGCACCGCGCAGGGCATCCCGGTCGCCCGCGCCGGGGCTGACATTCTCCGATGACATTACAAACTCCCTTGCCCGGCATGGATCAACTCGACCAAGGCATGACCGAGCACAGTGTCCGGATCGCCCAGGTCGAAAGCCAGATCGAAATGATTTCGGTTGGGTACGACCAGATCCGTCACCCGGCCACCGCGGGCGCGCACGGCGGCCGCGAATTCCGTGTGCTGCCTCGCGAATTCGTCGGTTTCGTTGTCCCCGCGCGCAATGACCAGCGGCGGGAGCGCGGCACCCAGGTTGTGCAGCGGGCTGCACGCGCGGGCCGCATCTGCGTCCAGTCCCAGCGGCTCGTTCACGTAGGTTCGACGGATCGGTTCGAGGTCGTAAACGCCGCTCAGCAGCAGTGCGCCGCCGATCGCCTCGGCCGCCCGCATGCCGCACCGCCGCCAACCGGGTTCGTCGAGCAACGCCATGGCGACGAGATGCGCGCCCGCCGAACAGCCGCTCAGATAAATCTGCTCGGGGGCGCCGGGCAGCCGGTCGGTGTTGCGGGCTATCCACCGTATCCCGTCGGCGACCATGCTGATGATCTCCGGCAGCCGGTACGTCGGCGCCAGGCCGTAACCGAGTACCGCCACCGAAATGCCTTGTGCGACGAGGCCTTCGGCCATGAAGGCTGATTCGCGCCGGCTGAGCTCCTGCCAGTAGCCACCGTGCACGAACACCAGCACCGGGGCGCCCTCGTGGCCCGAGGGAAAGAAGTCGAGCAATTGCTCGGGCCACGGTCCATAACGTATACCGCGACGCACAGCCAACCTGTCTCTGGCCGCCGCGCTGCGCACGGCGTACTCGTGCAGATAGACATTGATGTCCGCAACACGCGAACTCGGTGAATACTGAATGTCCAGGGATCGCTGGTCGTACGACAGATACATCGTCACGTCGATTTCACTCGTTTCGAATCAGCATATCGAAGAAAATCTACTGATTGGCCCGCATGTGGGCGAAGTACTCATTCTGCGTCGGCAGTTCCTGAACCAGCTTCTCCGCCTTGGCCCGGATACGATCGAACTCGAGCAGCGCCGCCCGATCGTCAACCATATCGAGCGCCGGAGAATGGCGGACCTCGATCCCGCCGGTACCGAGCAGAATACAGTTGTACGAGTACGGCGGCAGGCCATGGTAGTACGGGTACACCGTCTCCGAGTCCGGCACCTTGTATTTCCAGGTCTCGAGCCGCTCGGCCAGTTCATCCGGGATCTTACGGGTCTTCGTATCCTGCCAATACTGGTTATCCGCACGCTTCGCGCCACGGTAATGCAGACACAGGAACTCTCGTACACCATCCATGACGCGCGACACCGAAAGGTTGTACTGGTCCCGCAGGCGGTCGTCGCCGCGCCCGGCCGGGAAGTATTTGACGATCTGCTCGATGGCCTGGTGGATGAAGAAGATCCCGGTCGATTCCAAGGGCTCGACGAACCCGCTCGCCAGACCGACCGCGACACAGTTGTTCACCCAGGAACGGCGGCTCCGGCCGACTCGCATCTTGATATGGTTCGCCGAAACGTCGGCCGCCGCGGGGCCGACGAATTCGCGCAGCACACGCTCGGCCTCCTCCGGCGTGGTGTATTCACTGGCGTAGACGTATCCGGTGCCGACGCGGCTGATCAATGGGATGGTCCAGATCCACCCCGCGTCCTGCGCGGTCGCGGTGGTGCACGGCCGCAACGGTTCACGATCCATATCCAGGGGCACCTGGAGTGCCACCGCGCTGTCGTTGGGCAGGGTGTCCTGGTACGACACGAACGGCTCACCGAGTGCCTTGTTCAACAGCACCCCACGGAACCCGGTGCAGTCCACGAACAGGTCACCGGTGATGTCGCCGTGCTCGGCGGTGCGCACGTGCGAAATCCAGCCCTGCGCGTCGAGCGCGACATCTTCGACCTTGTCGACGATGTGCCGGACGCCGCGCTGGGTCGAGTATTTCGTCAGGAACTTCGCCAGCAAATGGGCCTCGAAGTGGTAGGCGTAGGGGATCTGCGCGCCCTGATACTCGGCGATTGTCGACCTGGCCGAGGTATCGCTCAGATCGTGTTCGACGAAATCCTGGTCGATCAGTTTCCCGTCCAGGTAGCGGGGTGAGCGCTGGGCGTCGCACAGCGACGCCATCACGAAGCAATCCTTGTCGAAACGGCTGGTTATCGGGTTCCGCAGCCACCAGTCGCTGAGTGGAAATCCGTCGACCGATCCCAGCTGCTCGAAGGGGTGATAGAAATGATGACCCGGCTCCCGCCAATTCTCGAACCGGACCGCGAGCTTGTACGTGGCGTTGCAGGCCGGCATCCACTCGGACTCCTCCAAGCGCAGGAACTCGAAGAAATGCCGGATGTCGCTGAACGTCGCCTCGCCGACACCGATGGTGCCGATCTGGTCCGATTCCACGACCGTCAGATCGATCCGCTCGCCGAAGGCGGCCGCCAGGTACGACGCGGTCATCCAGCCCGCCGTGCCACCACCGACGATCACGACTCGTTTTCTGTTGCCATTATCGGACATTGCTGCTTTCTCCTTAACCATCGGTAACTCGCTCGACGACATCGGCTGATCCATATCAGATCGGGCAATTCATAGTCATGACCGTGCCCTCGCGCCGCTCAGCTCGAGTAAATATTTCTGGAAACAATGTGCGCTCGGTCGAGCGCCACAAATATGCCGCGCCGGACGAGCCGGCCGTGCCCTGCGCGCCGCCGAGAAATAGCTCGGCCAGTTCGGCATGCTGGGCCCGCCAGGCACGCACCGAGCTGTCGATATTCGAGAGCGCCGCATATATCCGCTCGGTCGACGACGAGTCGCTGTGCGGAGTCCCCGCGCCGACCCGATCGCGGTACTCGACGAAAGCAGTGGACACCGACTTCTCGTCGAGGCGGCGCCGCATCCTGGCTCGTTCGGCGTCGGTCAGCCCGGTGATGTTCAGGAATCGCGGATCTTTTGCGCCGCACAGAAATTCGATCTCGCGGTACTGGGCGGACTGGAATCCGCTCGAGGTGCCGAGCGTGGCCCGTAGCCGGTCGAACGATTCCGGCGTCAGGGTGGCGAGCACGGCGAAATGCTGGCTGATCACCTGCATGATGTGCGGCAGCCGCTCGAGCTGCGCCGCGGCCGCGGCCGCCTCGTCCGAGTCCAGCGCCGCACGCGCGGACTCCAGATGGCGCAGCACAACCGCGAACCAGATCTCACAGGCCTGGTGCGTCGCGAAGAACAGCGTGCGATCCGCCTCGTCACGCACACAGGCGATTTCGAGGAGTTCATCCAGTCGGAGTATTTCCCCATACGCCGGATCGCGTTCGATAGCTGGCGAATTGGTTGTCACGTGACGTTTCCCTCCTCATCTGATTTCCGTTCAGCGAGACTGCAGTTGTCCAGCACGCAGTGCGTTCTTGTCGATCTTTCCCACCGGCGTGCGAGGCAGTTCGGGCACGATGATCAGCTCATCGGGCAGCTTGTACGGCGCCAGACCACGATCGCGGAAATGCTCTCGAACCGTCCGCAGCGAGACCTGCGTCGCCGCGCCGTCCCCACCGACAACGACGAAGACGCAGAGGCGTTCGCCGAGATCATCGTCGGGGATGCCGACCACCGCGGCATCGCGGACCAGCCCGTGCGCCAGCACGTGGCCTTCGATCTCCTCGGCCGAAACCTTCTCTCCCCCATGGTGAATGATGTCTTTCAGCCGACCTTCGATGACAATGTGCCCCGCGTCGGTCAGCCGGGCCAGGTCGCCGGTGCGGAAGAATCCGTCCTCGGTGAACGCGCGGCGATTGACTTCCGGCGCGGCGAAGTAGCCCCGGATCGTATAGGGGCCGCGGGTGAGCAACTCGCCGATTCCGCCGGGCGCCACCGGGTGATCGTCGGCGTCCACGATGCGGATCTCGTCGGCGGGCGAGAGTGGTTTGCCCTCGGTGCCGAAGACGATCTCCGGCGGGTCGTCGAGGCGGGTATGGGTGAGCAGGCCCTCGCCGACGCCGAACCAGTTCATGATGCGGCACCCGAGACTCACGCTGACCCGAGCCGCGGCCGTCTGCCCGAATTTCGAGCTGCCAACCTGCATGGTCATCGCGCTCATGTCGATGGGGGTGTGCTGCGCGGCCTCCGCCCACAGCAGGGCCAACGTGGGCACCAGCGCCGTGAGGGTGACCCCCTCCTGCTCGATCAGCGGAAAGACATGGTCCGGACTGGGATTGGCGGCCAGCACGGCCTTTCCGCCGACGAGCAACGCGCCGAGCGCGCCGGGGCAGCCGAGCGCGGCATTGTGCGGCACCGGGTTCGCGGCGAGATACACACCGCCGCTGTCGAATTCGGCGACCCTGGCGCACTGGAAGATGTTGTACGCGTAGTCGTCATGGGTCCGGGGAATCAGCTTCGGCACCCCGGTCGTGCCGCCGGACAGCAACAGCAGCGCCACCTCGGACGCGTCGACCGGCGGCAGTTCGCGCGCCGCGGCTCGGGCGATCTCGGACAGCGGCGTGAATTCCGCTGCCTCGCCCGCGATCACGATATGCCGTAGACCAGGGACCGCATCGCGAACCTCGCGGGCAAGCGCTCGATAATCGAAACCCTGGAACCGATCCGGGGCGATATACGCCACCGCGGCCGATTGGCGCGCGAGATGGACGATCTCGTCGCGGCGATGACCGGGCAGTGCCATCACCGGAATCGCACCGATGGTGAACAGCGCGAAGATAGTGGAGAGGAAATCGACCACATTGGGCAGGTGCAGCACCACCCGGTCGCGCCGGCCGATGCCCAGCTCGAGCAGGCCCGCCGCGATTCGATCCGCCTCGTCGACGAGTTCCGCGTAGCTGACCCGACGGGTCGCATCCACCGCCGCGACCTTGTCCGGGCGGCGGCGGGCACTGTCGGCGAGCAGCTGCCCGAGCGAGATACCGTTCCAATAGCCCGCACTGCGGTAACGCTCGGCAAAGTCGGGTGGCCACGGTACGAACCCGTCCAGCATGTGTCCTCCTCGGTTACGTGCCTTCAGCGTCGGGCACAGGCCTCGACGGCGTACCGAGCCCCAACAGAGCTGCGACAGAAATGTGCGGCCGGGCCGTCGCGTCGACGGCGCCGAGGACCCGATCCGGCTCCGGCGCGGGGTGACGGAGAGACGAAAGATACTGGTACGTCACCGGGTTCGGCGTGCGACTCTCGGTGACATGAACCAGGTACGAACCCGCGACCGCGGGTGGGTGCGGGCCCTCAACAGCGTGGTGAACCCCGCTATCCGGTTGGTGTGCTTTCCATACTCCGGTGGCTCGGCGGCAACCTATCGCGCTTGGGCCTCGGCGATGCCCGCGGGTTTTCAACTGATTGCCGTGCAATATCCCGGTCACGCCGATCGGATCGCCGCGGCGCCGGCGGGCAGCGTAGCGGAGATGGCATCGTCGGTCGCCGGGGAACTGGCGCGACTGGATCCGGCTCGTTGCGCCCTGTTCGGGCACAGCCTGGGTGCCGTAGTCGCCTACGAGACCGCGAAAGTGTTGCAGAACAACGGAACACCGGCGGATTGCCTGTTCGTTTCGGGCGCGGCCGCGCCGTGGCAGGCCGGTGGCGGGGCCACCCATCGGGCTACCGACGACGAATTGTGGTCAGCCCTCCGGGATCTCGGCGGAATCGACGCGGACGTCGCCGACAATGCTGAGCTGCGTGAGCTGCTGCTACCGGTGCTCCGGTCCGACATCGCGCTCCACGAGACCTATCGGCCCGCGCCGCACCCCGAACCGCTGCGCTGCCGGGTCCGCTGCTACTACAACATCGAGGATCCCCTGGTGGATAGCGCGCGGGTCGTCGCGTGGGCCGCGGTCGGTACCGGCCGATTCGGCCTGCGGGCCTGGCCGGGTGGCCATTTCCAGTCGCTCACGGACTCGACCGAACTGATCGGCGACATCATCGCGACGCTCGCGGAAAGCGGGTTGCCGCAATGACTCTGGATGGTAAGTCGATCGTGGTCACCGGTGCGGCCACCGGTATCGGCCGGGGTATCACCGAATGCCTGCTGAAGTCGGGCGCCAACGTGACGATGGTCGGGCGCCGCGCCGTGCCGCTGCGGGAGCTGGCGGATCGATACGGAGACGCGGCCGCGGTGCTGGTGCACGACATCTGCGCACCCGGTGCCGCCGAACGGATCATCACGGCGGCGACCGAACGCTTCGGCGGGCTCGACGCGGTGGTCAACAACGCGGGCTCGGCCCGGTTCGGCAGGCTGGCGGAGATCGACCCCGCGCAGTTCGACGCGATGTTCGCCGTCAATGTCCGGGCGCCCGCCGACCTGATCCGCTGCGCGCTACCGCAGCTGCGCGCCAATCATGGCAGCGTGGTCAACATTTCGTCGGTCGGCGGGGTGCTGTCCATGCCGGGCCGCGCCTACTACGGCGCGACCAAAGCGGCCATGAACAGCCTGACTCGTTCGCTGGCCCGGGAACTCGCACCGGACGTGCGGGTGAACGCCATCCTCCCCGGGCCGGTGGACACCCCGATGTGGACCGAGACCGGTCTGAGCGAGGCCGCGACCGACCAGCTCCGCACCGACCTGCTCTCGTCCACGCCGATGGGACGCCTCGGTGACAGCACCGAGCTCGGCCGGTGGGTGTGCTTGCTGCTAGACCCGGATATGTCGAGCTGGGTGACCGGCGCACTGATCCCGGTCGACGGCGGTCGCACGGCGTGAAAACGGTTGACTCCGATGACAATTCGACGAATACAGGTGGTACGAGCGTGAGTCCAGATATCTTCTCCGTCGCTGGATCGATTCCGTCGTCGTGTCTGCACGACATCTTCCGAGCCGCGCAGGCTCAAGAGGAACGGACCGGCACCGAGGTGGTGAAGCTGCACGTCGGTGAGCCGTACTTCCACCCCTCCGATGCGGTCGCCGAGGCGTTCATCGATGCCGTTCGCCGCGGCGACACCAAGTACACCGGCCCGGAAGGCCTGTCCCCGCTGCGCGAGGCGGTGGTGGACAAACTACGCTCCGACAACGCACTGGACACCGAGTTTTCCCGGGTGCTGATCTCCCCCGGTTCCTGTCAGGGCCTGGCCGCCCTGATGCAGTCGCTCGCCGAGCCCGGCGCCGAAATCCTGCTGCCGGAACTGCATTGGCCCGTGCACCTGCAGCAAAGCCTGCTCGCGGGTTTCCGGCCGGTGCTGTATCCGCTCGGGCCGGACTTCCGGCCCGATCCCGAGGCGATCGCGGCCGTCGCGACGCCACGCACCCGAGTGCTGCTGCTGAACTCACCGGCCAACCCGTCCGGCGTCACCCTCGATCCCGAGGTGCTGGCCGCCGTGCTCGACTTGGCCCGCAGGCGGGGCTGGCGCGTCATCAGCGACGAAGCCTACGAGCACTTCTGCTACGAGGACGAGCACGTCTCGGTCGCTTCGCTCGAACGCGACGTCCCGGTGGACGAGCGCATCGTGCACAGCGTCTTCACCTTCTCCAAAAGCTTTGCGATGACCGGTTATCGGCTCGGTTACCTCGCGCTGGCCAACGACCGGGCCGCGGATGTCATGAAGGTCGTCCAGGAGGCCAATGTCATCGGCACGTCGACGCCGGTGCAGCATGCCGGGATCGCCGCGCTGCGCGGCCGGGCCGACGCGGCGGCGACCAATCGAAAGCTGGTGCAGCGCAACCGGGATGTGGCACTGTCGCCGCTGATCGAGGCGGGGTTGCTCAGCGAACTGCCCGCGGGCGGGTGGTACGCGATGCTCGACGTGGGCCGGACCGGGCTCGACGCCGAAACGTTCGCGATGCGGCTGCTCGCGCGCACCGGTGTCGCGGTGGTGGCGGGCAACGGCTTCGCCATGCGGCCCGACCTCGACGATCGAGGTCGGCTCCGTTCCTTCGGCTACGCACCGTGGGCGCGGCACCTGATCAGAATCGCCTATTGCGTCGATCCGGCACAGCTCGAGCTCGGGGTGCAACGGCTGGTGGAATTCGTCGACGAATGCGGCGACGGGCAGCGGCACGGGATCCGTTCGTGATCACCGCCGCGGTCAAGAGGAGGTAGCTCACCATGCGGGATCCGGTACCGGACACACTGCTGCGCACGCCGGTCGACGCGGCGCAGTTCAGGTCCCTGATGACGGCGCATCCAGCCGGGGTCGCCGTGGTGACCACCGCGGGACCGGATGGCAGGCCGTGGGGGATGACCTGTTCGTCGATATGCAGCGTGGCGCTGGAACCGCCGACCCTGCTGGTGTGCCTGCGCGCGGAAAGCCCGACGCTGGCCGCGCTGCTTCGATCGTCCGCCTTCGCCGTCAACCTGTTGCACGACCGGGCCGAATCAGCGGCGAGCCTGTTCGCCTCGCCGGTGGCGGACCGATTCGAGCGGGTCGCGTGGGCCCGGGAGCCGGAGTCCGGGGTGCCGCACCTGATCGAAGACGCGCATACGATCGCGGACTGCCGGGTCCGCGACACGCTGTCCATCGGCGACCACATGGTGGTCTTCGGGGAGGTGTTCGGGGTGCAATCACCGGTGGTTCGGTCATCGAGTCCGCTGCTGTACGGAATGCGGCGGTACTGGTCACTGGCGGTCGACCCGGTGTCCGGAGTCGACGGTGAGTAGCGAATTGGCCGGCACCGGGCGCGCGGCGGCCGGGCCGACACCGCGCATCCCCGATTGCCCGCTCGCGCGCACGGCCCAGACGATCGGCCCCTGGTGGACCCTGGAGATCCTGCACGAGATGTTCGACGGGCACACTGGATTCGAGTCGATCGGTCGGAATCTGGCGACGCCTGCCGACGTCCTGCTGGCTCGGATGGCCGCTCTGATAGCGAAGGGGTTACTCGAAACCGAGCACGGCTCCGCGAATCCGAGGGACCGGAACTATCGGCTCACCGATCTCGGTCGTTCGCTGCGCCCGATCATCCTGGCCATGGCGGCATGGGGGAATCATCTACTGGCGCCGCAGGATCGCAGCCTCATCCTGGTCGACGCCGCGACGGGCTCGGAGGCAGACCCGGTGCTGGTGGACCGCTGGACCGGCCGAAAAGTCGACAGCACCGGATATTTCTTCGCCCGCGGTCCCAAGGCAAGTGCATTGATCAGCGCCCGCTATCCGCCGAATCCCGGTGCGGCGAGCCAGCATTCGGTGGAAATAGAGGAACAATGAGTCAGCTCACGGTCGACGTTCGTTCGCTGGACCTCACCGATCCGGCGGCCTTCCTCCGCAACGACGTCCATGAATTCTGGCGTCGAGCACGGGTGGCACACCCGGTCTACTGGCACGACCCCACCGACCGGAAACCCGGATTCTGGGTGGTGTCCCGCTATTCCGACGTTCAGTCCTCGTACAGCAACCCCGCGCTGAGTTCGGTCCGGGGCAATGTCCTCGATGTCGTACTGCGCGGCGACGACTCGGCGGGCGGCAGCATGCTCGCGGTCACCGATGGTGCACACCACCGCAGGCTGCGCACCGTCCTGCACCGCGCGTTCACGCCGCGGGTGCTCGGCGAGGTGGTCGAGAAGGTCAGGCATCGCACCACCGAGCTGTTGTCGACGGTCGCCGGGCTGGACAGTTTCGACTTCGCCGCCGAGGTCGCCGACCACATTCCGATGAACACGATCTGCGATCTGCTGTCCATTCCGACCGCGGACCGCGCGGATCTGCTGCGCTGGAACAAGATGGCGTTGTCGTCGGATCGGGCCGACAGCACCGAACTCGACGCACTCGGCGCCCGCAACGAAATACTGCTCTACCTCATGGAATTGACCCAGGACCGGCGGGACGACCCGGGCAGCGACGTGATCAGCATGCTCGCCACCGCGGTCGTCGATGACCGGCCGCTCACCGTGGCGGAGATCGCGGTCAACTGCTACAGCCTCATTCTCGGCGGCGACGAAACGTCCCGGGTATCGGCGATCGGAGCGGTGCTCGCGTTGATCGAGAACCCCGACCAGTGGCACGCGCTGCGGGCCGGCGACGTCACCGTCGACTCGGCGGTGGAGGAGGTGCTGCGCTGGACGACGCCGCCGCTGCACGTCGCGCGCACCGCGGTGCAGGACCTGGATATCGGTGGCACCACGGTGCGCGAGGGCGACATCGTCACGTTGTGGAACGTCTCCGCCAACAATGACGAATCGGTCTTCGCACAACCACGCCGTTTCCTGCTGTCGCGCTCCCCCAACAAGCACCTCTCGCTCGGCCACGGCCCGCACTTCTGCCTGGGCGCCTTCCTCGGCCGGGCGGAACTGCGGGTGCTGCTGGGTGCCCTGGTGGCCGGCGTCGCGCGGATGGAACTGCGCGGGGCACCCCGCCCCCTCTATTCGAATTTCATCTACGGCTGCGACAGCCTCCCGGTGCACTTCGCGCGCCGCTGATAAGCAGGCACCTGATGGAAAGAAATTGGCAAGAGTCCGCGCAGTCGCCGGGCTCACCTGAAAACATTGAGTAATGAGAAAGAACGTCTGTGTAATCGGTGCCGGTCCCTCCGGCTTGGTCGCGGTGAAAGAGCTATTGGATGAAAACCACACGGTGACCTGCTTCGACCGTAGCACCGAACTCGGTGGGGTATTCCGTTCGGGAATCGGCCCCGACGAGATGGGCGCCTACGACTCGACGATGCTGACCATCTCCAATTACATGATGACTTTCTCCAGCTTTCCGCCGCAGCATGACGAACGTCGATATTGGTCCGCGGCCGAATATCGGCAATATCTGACGGATTTCGCCAAGAAATTCGGCGTCGATTCGACCATCCGCTACCGAACGGATGTCTCGAGCGTATCGAAGAATGACAGCGGCGGCTATACGGTCGAGGTCGCGCCGGTCGACGACCCGGCGGCGCGGACTGCACACCAGTTCGATGCGGTAGTCGTCTCCACCGGCACCCACCGGATCCCGAATTACGTCGACCTCCCTGGTCAGGACGACTTCACCGGCGAGATCGTGCACTCGGCCTATTACCGCAATGCCGAACGATTTCGCGGAAAGAGAATCCTCTGCGTTGGCATCGGCGAAACGGCCGCGGATGTCGTGAACGAGGTCGCCCAGGTAGCGACGAGCTGCACGCTGTCCGTGCGACGCTATCAGCCTGTCGTCGCCAGGTATCCAGGTTCCCGAAGCTTCACAAATGACACCTACACGTCCTACGTGTTGAATTCGGTACCGTTACCGGCCGCCACCGCGTTGCAGCGCGTAGGGGCCCAACTGGGTAAAAGGTACGGCAAGACGGCCATCACCAGGGCGGTGGCCGATTGGAATTCGAAGAACAAACACTTCTTCAATCATTTCTATACCAAGAACGAAGCATTCATCCATCGGGTCGTCGACGGCACGCTGGCCGTGAATGCCTCCGGCATCGAACGCCTCGGCAAGGATTATGTGCTCTTCAAGGACGGTCACCGGGAACCTATCGACACCATCGTCTTGAACACCGGATACGTCGAGGATTTCAGTCTGGTGCAGGACGTGCGCATCGACGACGTGCGCAGAATGTACAAGCATATGATCCATCCCGATCTCGGCACCGGCATAGTTTTCATCGGATGGGCCCGGCCCGGTACCGGCGGCGTGCCGGCCTGCTCCGAAATGCAGAGCCGCTACTTCGCCCTGCTGTGCAGTGGCAAACTCCAGCTGCCGGACCGCATCCGCCTACTCGGCCACATCGAGCGGCAGGCCGCGTACGAGAACGAGGTCTTCTTCGGCAATCCCGAGCTGCGGACGCTGGTGCACTACCCCCGCTACATGATCGACTTCGCGAAGGTGCTCGGCTGCTCGCCGTGGCGTCCGGAGGTCTTCCTGAATCCGCGATTGGCATTTCACCTCTGGTGGGGCTCCCAGGTGCCGCCGGTTTTTCGGCTGTTCGGTCCGCACAGCGATCCCGACACCGCACGGACAACGATCCTCAGTTTGCCGACCGGATTCAGTGCCGCTCAGATGCTGCTGGCATCCGCGTTCATCGGCGGCTCACGTGTGCTTACGGCGGTGGGCCTGATGAAACGGGACCCGGCCTACTGAGCCGGCCTACTACCCAAAGCGAAGCGGCCCTCGGTCGAGAATTCCTGGTGCCGGACAAGGAATCTCGACCCGAGGGCCGCTTCTTCACGTCGGCTAGCTCACAGCAGCAGTTCCGGGGAGTTCAGTTCGAGCCAGACGGCTAGGGCGATCGTGCGCTCCAAGCCGGCCCGGGTGGGAAAGGGCATCCGTGCCGGGTCCAGTGCGACCGCATGCTCTACCCGCTCCCGATCGGCCAGCGTGAAGATCGGCGAATCAGGTTCGGCCAGGCGCTCTTTCATCTGCTGTTGCAGGCTACCGATATAGGTCGCGTCCTGCGTGGACGGGAACGCGCTCTTCACCCGCTCCACCACCGACCCGGGCAACACATGCTTGGCGGCGTGCCGCAGCAGGCTCTTCTCTCGGCCGTCGAAGGACTTCATCGACCACGGAACGTTGTACATGTACTCGACGAGCCGATGGTCGCAGAACGGCACCCGCACCTCCAACCCGACCGCCATCGACATCCGATCCTTACGGTCCAGCAACTGCCGCACGAACCGAGTCAGGCTCAGGTGACAGATCGTGCGCATCCGGTACTCGACCTCGGATTCGCCGTCCAGGTGCTCGACCTCCGCGATGGCGGTGGCGTATTGGTCGGCGATGTAGTCGTCCAATCGCACGCGCTCGCGCAACTCGGGGCGCAGGATCGAGTCCGCGCTGCCGAGATACTGCCGGAAGGCGGGCAGCCACGGGAACGTCTTCGCGTGCACGCTGTCGTCATGGAACCAGCTGTAGCCGCCGAACACCTCGTCGGCCGACTCCCCCGACAGCGCGACCGTCGAATGCTCACGGATCGCCCGGAACAATAGATACAGCGAGCTGTCCAGGTCGCCGAAGGTGACCGGGATATCGCGGGCCCCGATCACCGCGTGGCGCACCGAAACATCGGACAGCTCAGCGGGATTGAGCACGACATCCTGATGCACCGATTGCACGAGCGTGGCCACGTCCCGCACGTACGGCGAATCCGGGGTGTCGTGCATCTCGTCGGGCACGAAGTTCTTCTCCTGGTCGATGAAGTCGACCGAGAACGTGCGCACCCGCTCCCCCCTGCGCGCCAGTTCGTGCGCCGCCAGGCCGGTGATGGCGCTGGAGTCCAATCCGCCCGAGAGTAGGACGCCTTGCGGCACATCCGAAATCAGCTGCCGTCGCACGGTGTCGGTCAATAGGTGGCGCACGCGATCCACCGTGTCGGTCAGACTGTCATGATGCTCGGCCGGGGTCAGCTTCCAATAGGTGCGCTTGCGAATGCCCTTGCGGTCCACCGTCAGCACGGTGCCGGGGAGCACCTCCGCCATCCCCTTCCACAGCGCCCAGCCCGGCGGCTTCGTGTACGCGAACACCTCCCGCAGACCCTCGAGTTCGACGGCCTTGCGCGCCAGCGGATTCGCCAGGATCGCCTTCGGCTCCGACCCGAACAGCACACCGTCCGGCGTCGGATAGTAGTAGAAAGGCTTGACCCCCATGCGATCCCGCACCATCACCAGCTTTTCGTCACGCTGGTCCCAGATCGCGAACGCGTACATCCCGTTGAGCTCATCGACCAGCCCGTCGCCCCACTGCAGGTACGCCCGCAACACCACCTCGGTATCACTGTCGGTGGTGAAGCTGTGCCCCAGCGCCGCAAGCCGGTTGCGCAACTGCAGAAAGTTGTACGTCTCGCCCGAATACACCAGCGCGACATCGCCATTCGGCGTAGCCACGGTCATCGGTTGCGCCCCACCCGGCAGATCGATCACCGCCAGCCGTCGATGCCCGAGCCCGACATGCGTCCGCACGAAGGTGCCCCGCCCATCGGGTCCCCGGCAGGCCATGGTCTCGGTCATCGCGTCGATCACCTCCGACCGGCGAGTCAGATCAGAGTCGAACGAAACCCACCCTGCAATACCGCACATTCCCGCGGCCCTCCAGATCCTTTGTCTATGAATTGATATCGAGAATCACGCGCGGACCGGCTCCGCCTGCTCCATCAGCCGCGCCAGCTCGGCCAAGCTCGCCGCCGCGAACATCGCCCGCATCGACACGTGCACGCCGAGCTCTTTGCGCATCCGACTGGCCAGTTTCGCGGCAAGCACCGAGTGGCCGCCCAGATCGAAGAAGTTGTCCTGTGGCGTCACGCCGCTGATCTGCAGCGTCTCCATCACCAGCTCGCACAGCAGCTGTTCGTTGGATTTCGGCTCGTTCGCGACGGAGGCGGCGAATGGTGGCGTCTCGGCCGCCGGACGCGCGGACCGCTCAGCGAGGGCCTTGCGATCGATCTTCCCGTTCAAGAGCGTGGGAAACTGCTCGAGCAGCACGAACGTCGACGGAACCATGTGTTCGGGCAGCGTCCGGCGGGCGTGTTCGCGCAACTGCGCCTCGGTAACAGCGTGGCGTGCCGAGGTTTTGACGTAGGCGGCGACATTCGCGGTAGCGACATCGGCACCGCTGACGACCACGACGACGATCTCCACCGCCGGGTGGCCGGCCAGCCGCGCTTCTACCTCGCCCAGTTCGATACGGAAGCCGCGGACCTTCACCTGATGATCGATCCGGCCGGTGAAATAGAATTCGCCGTCGGTTTCGTGTCTGCCTCGATCGCCCGACCGATACATTCTGCTGCCCGGCGCGCCGTACGGATCGGCGACGAACCGAGCCGCGGTCAGGCCGGGCCGGTTCAGGTAACCGCGCGCCAATCCGGTTCCGGCCAAGTACAACTCGCCCTCGTCGCCATCGCCGCAGGCGCCAACCAGTTCGTCGAGCACGTACACCACGCCGCCGTCCCACGGCGATCCGATGGTCACCTCCGCCTGGACGCCGTCGATCGGGCCGCCGACCGCCGCACCGACGGTCACCTCGGTCGGACCGTAGCCGTTGAACAAGCGCCTGCCCTTGGACCACGCCTCGGCCAGCGACCCGGTGCACACATCGCCGGTGGAGGTGATCGTGCCGCCGAGCAGCAGCCCCGCGCTGTCGGTGCTGCCCAGCGCGACCGGCGGCAGGACCGCGTGTTTCACGTCGTACTTCAGCAAGGTTTCGCGTAACGAATCGCCGGGCAGCAACGCGTCCGCATCGGCCATCACCAGCGTCGCGCCACGCAGCAACGCCAGCGTGAAGTCCCAGAACCAGGCGTCGAAGCTGAACGACGCCCATTGCAGCACTCGGTCGCCGCGTTCGACATCGAACACCCGCGCTTGGGTGGCGACCAGATCCGCGACGCCGGCGTGGCTGACCGCGACTCCCTTGGGGACGCCGGTCGAACCGGAGGTGTAGATGACGTACATCAGATGAGCTGGCGTCAGTAGCGCCAGACGCTCGCTCGCAGTGACGTTTTCGCCGCGTTCGCGCTCGCACATCGCCTCGAATCGCGGTGCGCCGAGCACCATCTCCGGCACGTGGAGTTGCAGTGCGGTGACATCCTCGGTCCGCAGCAAGAGGACCGGGCGCGCGTCCCCGATCATGTGCGCGAGCCGCTCGGCCGGATAGCTCGGGTCGAGCGGCAGGTACGCGCCGCCCGCCTTCAGCACCGCGAGCACCGCGACGATCAGCCGGGTCGATCGCGGCACCGCGATGGCGACCAATGCGTCCGGCCCGACGCCGGCCGCGATCAGGCGCCGAGCGAGCCGGTTCGCGCGGGCGTTCAACTCCGAATAATCGACGACGGTCTCCCCGAAGATGACCGCCGGAGTATCAGCCGACTCGGCAACCGTGGATTCGAAGAAATCCGAAACTGTATTCAACTTCGCTCAGCCTCCGGCGCGTATTTCATCACGTTTGATACAAGAGAATACGCCGCAGGCGTGGCAACGCACTTCATTCTTTCTCGAGTCTGTCAGGCCGGGCCCGGACGCCGCCGACCAGCGGCTAGGCGGGCTCTACGACGAAACCGCGACCCCAGATATTCCGCACCGCGAGATCAATTAATTGCAGGCGGCGGCGCAATCGCATGACATGAAGGTCGAGCGCATTGCTGGACGAGCTGGCACCCGAATGTTCGAGTATCTGCCGCAGTTCACTGCGGTAGACGAGATTGCCGTAGCGTGAGATCAGCGGTGCCACCATTTCGCATTGCGTCATGGAGAGCGTGACGGAAGCGTCCTTGTAATAGAGAATACCGGCCGGGTCGAGTAACGGCTTCGAATTGAGCACCGCGCGGGCGGCCAGCTGACGAACGCGAGCATATAGATCGTCCGAACCGATAGGCGGGCGTACCCAGTCCTCATTGAGGCTCAACTGCTCCGGCGGCTGCGCGCCGTGCTCGACTATCAGGAGGCAGAGATGCTGGCCTGCCTTGCACTGCTCGCGGATATCCCTTTCCGCGGGCCAGCGCACGAATTTGACCGACTCTTTGACATTTACCTGCACAAGTACTCCTTAAAGCAATTCTGCCCGTCGAGACCGAGCAGCAGGCGTCGCAACGCCGTCTTCCGCACAGCTATCGGCATGCCATCGGCTCAGCACGAATCACAAAGCAGCCGCAGTCATCTCATCGTCACCCGGGGCGAGCCGGGCCGAAGCGCTACGTGAGATCCGGAACCATCATGAAAGACGCGAATATCCGTCGGATTTCGGATTCACGATAGGTCCGACTCGAGCGACTTCCGAATAATCCTCCCCGCTGCAGGACCGATACAATTAAATGTGTCGACGGTAAATTCAGGAGTATGAAACATCTGGTGAGTACCGCCGGCGATGCTGGCGCCTTCAACTCTAACAGCCGTTTCGAACATCTGGCAATACAAAAAATCACTTGATGATAGTAAGTGAACATTACATATGACCGTCGTGAAGAATGCACATTGCGACTATTCGAAAATAATCACCGCATGACACGCCATATCTCGACACCGCTGCAGCTACGGACGATTCGAACCAAGCAAGCGATCGGTAGTACCTGCGATCCAGGGACCGCTAGGACGAGGTCATTGAGCACATATCCAGGACGCCTCGAGCGCGACCCGGACCGCATCGATCCGGTTGCGCGCGCCAAGCTTCGCGACGGTGGAGGAAAGGTAGTTCCGGACCGTTCCTTCCGAGAGATTGCAGCATGCGGCAATTTCGGCGACGGTATCACCGAGCGCCGCGCACTCCAGTACCGTGATCTCGCGCGGGCTCAGCGGGCAGTCACCATTCTGCATGGCCGCGACCGTCAGATCCGGATCGAAGACCCGCTGACCTCGATAAACCTGGTAAATCGCGTCGAATAGCTGGCGAGTGGGAACGTCCTTCTGCACCAGACCGGCGATCGGTCCCGCGAAGGCCCGGCGAACGACGGCACGGTCGAACCGCATACCGAGCAAAATGGTCCGGCATCCAGGAATTTCCGCCAGCTTCTCCGCGACCCCGACGGCGCCTGTCTGGCCGCTCTCCGACCCGACAACTACGACAGCCGGCCGAAGCCGCGAGGCGAGTTCCAATGCGTCATCGCTATCGCCCGCCGCGCCGATCACATCGATTTTTTTGCTTTGCCTGAGCAGGGCCGCCAGCGCTACTCTGGACAACTCGAACTCTTCGGCCACCATGACCTCGACCACTTCGGTGGACTTACCGGCCGAAGGTTCATGACGGAGCCATGCACTCGGCATTATCTCAACGGCCTGACCTACCACGACCGCCCTCCTTAACTCTCTGTGGATCCCTATTACGGCATGGCAACATCGGCCGACACGAAGTGCGGCGACGCGTGCTCATGCTCCCCAATGCCGAAAGGCAGGATTACCGCCCAACGGCCCCCGTCAGTAAAATCAGCTTTCGACCAGCCCGAGTGTCGTCGGCAGCGTCACCGCCAGGCGGTCGGCCTCGCGCAGATTCGGATGCGTCTGTCGTACAACAAATTTGGCGTCCAGTCCGGACTGGGAGGTTGGGGCGGCTTTCTCGAGGGTGGTCATCATCGACGTCCGCCGCGTTGCTGTATGTACCGCACGCGACGCCGATTACGGCTTGCCGCAGCGCAATCGGGCGGGGAACGATGCACTCGTACCATGTCTTGCTACCTCCCAAGAGCAAAGCGGGCCAGCGCACAACTGAACGTGCGCCCAGAGAGGCCGTCGCCGAGTGGCACTCCCGAGGCCCGCCGCTCCCAGAGAGTCGGTATGTGCAAGACCCGCAACCATTTTTCAAGCTACGGGCCGCCCGATGATTGTGCGAGCCCCTACTGCCGGGGGCCTCGCGTCGGCACTTCGCACTGCTAAGAAAATCGAACCGGGGGCGAGCTACCCGCCGCCACGGCGGTGCTGAAGGCGGACGAATCATTCCGCGCGCGCCCGGCTCCGTGCTGGCATGATTGCACTGCTGGCAACTAGGCATCTTGTCTCATCACAGTCCAATTACGGCAGGCATTCTGCGCAGGTTGCGCGGAAGCCACTAGGCAGGTTGCGTGGAAATCGTCGGGAATACACAGTGGCTGACACAACGGGCGCCCGTCCCTTTGGTTGGTCGACGGCACATTCCGAACGGTGAGGAACACGCGCATGAAGAACCTGCTTGCCCAGTTCGAGGATAAGGCACCCGAGATCGTGTTCGAGTGGCAGGATTCCGAGACCACCGCCAAGGGCTGGGTGGTGATCAACTCGTTGCGCGGCGGAGCGGCGGGCGGCGGGACGCGGATGCGCCGCGGACTCGATCGCAATGAGGTCGAATCGCTGGCGAAAACCATGGAAATCAAGTTCACCGTCTCCGGGCCCGCGATCGGCGGCGCGAAATCGGGGATCGATTTCGACCCGCGCGATCCCCGCAAAGGCGAGGTGCTCAGCCGATGGTATCGGGCGGTCACGCCGCTGCTGCGGGCCTATTACGGCACCGGCGGCGATCTCAATGTCGACGAGATGGCCGAGGTGGTGCCGATCACCGAACGGTACGGGCTGTGGCACCCGCAGCAAGGTGTGGTCAACGGGCACTACGGCACCGACGATCGGGAACTCGTCCAGCGGGTCGGCCAGCTGCGGCTCGGCGCGGCGAAGGTGGTCGAAGATCGGCGCTTCACCCCGAATCCCCATGGCAAATACACTGTCGCGGACCTGATCACCGGCTGGGGCGTCGCCGAATCGGTCCGCCATTTCTACCGGATCTACGGCGGCGAACTCGCCGGGAAACGGGTGATCGTCCAGGGCTGGGGCAATGTCGGCGCGGCCGCCGCCTACTACGCGGCGCAGGCCGGTGCCCGGATCGTCGGCATCATCGATCGCGACGGCGGTGTACTCAATCAGGCCGGGTACACCCTGGAAGAAACCCGAGAGTTGTTCTTGGCCAAGCAAGGTAACGCACTGCACGCCGACGGCGCGCTGCCGTTCGACGAGATCAACGACCGCATCTGGAATCTCGGCGCCGAGGTGTTCCTGCCGTGCGCGGCGTCCCGGCTGGTCACCCATGACCAGATCGATCGGCTGACGTCGAACGGATTGGAAGTGATCGCCAGCGGCGCCAATGTCCCCTTCGCCGACTCCGAGATCTTCTACGGCCCGATCTACGAGCACGCCGACAAGAGCGTCGCGGTAGTCCCGGACTTCATCGCCAACTGCGGCATGGCCCGCGCTTTCGCGCTACTGATGCAGGGCGATGTCGAGGTATCGGACGAGGCGATCTTCGGCGACATCTCCACCACCATCGCCACCGCCCTCGACCGTTGCCACGCCCGCTCGGACCGCACCACGAACGTAGCGAGCACGGCCTTCGAAATCGCCCTCGACCAACTCGTCTAGCGCGGTCAGAAAAGTTGTCCCGAACCGAAGCCGTAGTAGCCGTAGCTCAACCAGATCAACGGCCTGACCTTTTCGCCGCTACGCGCCGCGTGCAATCGACCGCGTTGCATATCGCCGACCACGGTCCATGGCGCGGCCGACGTGCTCAGTTCGGCGGCGAGCAGGTGGTCGATGTCGTCGGTCTCGGCATCGGCGGGCAGGCAGTAGCGGGTTGCGATGACATGGCGCGCCCCCGCGGCCAGGCAGCCGATCGGAAATCCGATCCATTCCGGGTTCGCGCGAATATCGAACCGGCCCGCATTGTCTTCGGCTCGAATATCGTTACCCCAGCTGAAATCTGCCCCCAGACTTTCGCAGGCTGATGCGATGACCCGCTCCGGCATCGCGTACCTCGGCACCGATCCGCGGAAGGTGATCAGGTCGCGCACCTCCAGCACGCCGTCGGCGAAGCGCAGACCACCGGTGGCGGGCTGACCCGGTGCGCCCGCGACCCCGTGACAGACGAACAGCGCGGTCGCCGGCGCGCCGTAGCCGATTCGACCGAGTTCCCTGGCCACCTGCTGCCGGTCGACACTGCCGACCAACGGCACCTGTGCTCCTGAAGGAACAGTCGCTTCCGCGAGCGGCGAAGCGGGATCCGGTGAGACCACCGCGAGCCGCAGCGGCGCCACCACCCCCGTGGCCGGCACCGCGCGAGGGTCACCGAACCGGATGTTCGCATGCACTGCCGCCCACGGCGGCGGGTGGATGAGGTCCGCGGAATCTATGACACGCAACGCATCCCCCGCCGACGACACGGTTCCGGAGAGCGGCAGTCCGGCAACGGGAATCGCGGTCAGGACGCCGACGAACCCGGTCACCACCACCATCCGCCGACCGCGGCGCTTGGCCAGCGCACGCCGCAGCCGGACAGGCAAGAGCAACTCCGCAATCGGACCGAGCAATCGGATCTCGGCATTGTCCGGCCGCCGCGACTGCCACCGACCGAGCACACTCGCTGTCGCGGCGCGCAGCACCGCACCGCCGTCCGCGCCGGACACCCTTGCCACATCAGGGATCACATCAAGCAACGCCGCGACGGCCGAGCCTGCGATGCCGGATAGGTCGTGGCGGACGAAACTCCATCGGCCGCTCGGCTCGCGCAGCGATATCCACAACGCCCCCTCGACGACCGCACCGCCGAGATACCAGACCGACTCCGCAGCGAAAGAGCCCAAGCAGGTTTCGAGGTCGATCGCCGGAAATTCGGGAGGACCACCCCAGGACACGCCGCCGATGCGCAACGTGGGCGGTGGTTCGATCAGATCGGCCCCGAGGATCGCGCCGTCACCCGAGACCATCGCGTCCGCGTCCGCCGAACTCGGCATCGTGCTGGCGGCCCGGTATCGCAATGCCGCCTCCAGGAGCAGGCGCGACGCCGAACCCCGATGATCGGATTCGTCGCGGCGGGTCGGAATCGGCTGTGCGCGAATGATTTCGATGATCTCGGCCACGGCGACCTGATCGTCGGCGTGCGCGGCGATCTCGAGCCCGAGGCCGTACACGGTCTCCATGGATTCCGCCCACTCGTTGCGCCATACGCTCGCGGGCAGCCGAAACCGGAGCCGCTGTCCCTCGCGAATCGCCGCGAAGATCCGGGCGAGCAACTCATCGATCGGCACCTCCAGCGGGTCACCCACGAGCGTCCACAGGTAGTACGCCTGGACGGTGAACGCACTGTTCGGATGGTCCGCCAGCCGCACCAACGCCTGCGCCACTTCGGCATCCGCCTGCTCCGGATCGTCGTAGTGCAGCGCGCAGACCGCCATCAGCAGATGGGCCGCGATGTGGTCATCCGAGGTCCAGTTCAGTGCGACATTGCGGTTGTCGGGCTTCAGCGCGTACCACCTGGTACGCCGGATTCCTTCGATATTGTCGACCCGCAACATCATCCGGACGAGGATCAGCTCGGTCCAGTTCACGTCGTACCCTTCGCGGCGCTGGAGACCGTCGCACCGCAGCAGCAGCAACTCGTCGTATGCCCGCGCCCATTCGTCCAGATCGACCAGCAGCGCGACCCTGCGACGGCGGGCATGCAGACGGATCGCGCACCCGTCGCGCCCGAGCGCGGTGCGCGCCGCCGATTCGAACGCGCTCAGCGCGTCTTCCATTCTCCCCGCCGCGAACATCACCTCACCATCGGCGAGATGGATCAACGCCACTACTCGCGGCGAACCCGCGGCCGCCTGCCGTGCCTGTTCGACCAGCATCAGCGCCTCGGTCACCTGCCGAACCCGCACGAGCGCAACGGCTTTCGCGGCCAGTACGGCGGCCGCGTCGATCTGCGGCAGCGCCCCACTCGCCTCGATAAACCGCAGCGCGACGTGCGGATCCTGTGCGAAGGCCGACTCGACCGCGACCGAAACTGTCGACCAGCGGTGCGGGTGGCGCAGCCGGGCGCGGCGTGTCATGACCGGCGCCGCGTACGGCGTCGGCAAGAAGAGTCCAAGACGCGCAGGCGATTTCAGCACCAGCGCCGCGGCATGTTGGACAACGAGCAACGCGCCGACGGACGCCCAGCTCTGCCAGTGGATCACCAGTGCCGCGATCCCCAAGGCAACCGCGACCGCGTCGATCGATCCGAGGAACAGCGTCGCCGCGCCGACGACCGCGACTTGCTGAAGCGGCCAGCCCAATCCCCAGCCGATGAGTACCGACACCGCGGCGACCACCACTCGGCCCGACCACCTGCGGCGGTCGATCGCCGCGTTGACCGCGACGACGTCGGGAAGGAAGTCACCGATCCGACCGGCAGCGCCCGCGGTGCGAGCGACGGTCCGGTGGGCATGGTTGACTCGGCGCGCGTCGGCGTAGCCGCGTACGGCGGTCCTGAAGCGGGTCGGATCCCAGAAGGTGGTCCGCAGCACACCGGTCAGGGTGATCATGTTTTCGAAGGCGATGGTGTTGCGGGTGCGCAACCAGTCGACGACTTCCTCGTCGCGATCGAGGTCAGCCATCGATCAGCTTTCGCCACTCGCGGCTCGCCAGCCTCGCTCGCGCGCTCGGTGCGCGAAAGAGACCGAAGGCGTCCTGCACGATGTCGGTGTAGCGCAGGTTCGGATTTCCGGAATCGTTGCGCCGGATCTGCAACTCGACCCACAGCAGCATGATCGAGACCACCGCGTTCACCGAACAGACGACGGCAAGGGGCCACGGCACGGTCAGGCACGCGGCGACCGTGAGCGGGACCCAGATCCGAAAGCCGATGAAACTTGGGCGGTAGGTCACCGCGTATACCGCAACCAGCGGCCAGAAGTTCCAGTGCGCCGCGGTATGCGCGAGATACACACAGCAGATCGCACACGCGACCAGCCACAGCCACAGCAGTTGGTACAGCCGCCCGGCGTAGCCGTCGGCCAACGGGGTGCCGTCGGATCGGAAGATCGTGGCGCGGGCCATCCCCCCGAGCGCACCCAGCGAGACCAGCCAGGCGACCTCGGGCAGCACCGGCAGTGGCGTGTCGAGGGCCGGCCTCGAGCCCAGCGGTGAAGTCGGCACGAACCGGTCGGCGGCCGCGACGGCGCCGCGCCGTAAATTGCGGTAGGCGCTGGCGATCTGGGCGGGGGTCGCGCCGAGCTTGTGCAGTACGCGGTCGAGCTCGGTCTGTACGGGGGCCGCGGCCATCAACAGTTCCGCGGTGTCGATCGGGCGGCCGTCGATCCGCGCGACGGTCGACGCGGCCTCGAGGCGGCCGCGCAATTCGGTATCCCAGACAGGTGCGCTCACTGCCCGGCCCGACCCGGCCCGAGCTGGCTCGAGCAGCTCGTGCACGAGCCGGTGCAGCGGGGCGACATCGAGGCCGAGTATCGCCAGAACGCCATGCGCCGCAGCTCCTTCGAGCTCCGGCGAGGTCAGTTCACACCACACATGGATGGGACCGATACGGTCGTCACCGTTACGGGACGCCCGCCGGTGCGCGGCGACGAGAACCTGCGTGGCCGCCGCGGTACACGACTGTCGCGGCAATGCCTGCGCCGCGATCGCTGACGTCGCGACCTCCGGTTCGAATCCATGCGCCGCCAGGATCCGGCCGACCCGAGGTTCGAATCGAGCGGCAGCACAGAGGAATTCGCCAGCGGTCCAGTCACCGGCCGCAGGCACGTCGGTGCGGGAGACGCTCATGAACGGTTGTGCGCGAATACTGTTCAGTAGTTCATCGCGCAGTTCCGCAGGCTCGGCATCCATCGTGTCGACGACGGCGGCAACACCGTCGTCCCAGCAGAGCGGATCCATGGCGGCCACCGCGATGTGGCCCCACGCGATCGTGTCTTGGGCAAGGTGGCGCGCGACCCGTTCGGCTTGGGCGTTGATCAGCCCGCGGGTATCGGGCGTATCCAGTGGAACAGCACTGGTCATGACAACATCATCGACTCGGGCTACCAAACGGGCAATACCGTTGCGCTGCTTGTCATTCGACTGAATGACGCCGGTCCCCCTGCTCGCCCCGAAACGCGACGATGCTGTCCGGCGTTCGGCAGACAGACAGCACCCTTGATCGATGACACCGTCGGACGAGCACGATTTCCGCAGAAATGCCCGACTATTATCGTCGAAAGAAGCAAATAACATGGATGCATCGTTTATCCCGTGGATAATTCTGTTCGCGTACGCGATCACCGGTGTCGTGGTCGCCCGGCTGTATTACCGGAAACGGCACGGTGTGTCGTTCAAACCGGAGAACGCGGGCGCCGCCGTCCTGCTCAGTTCGGTCTTCTATCTGGCGCTGGTCTGGCCACTGGTGTTCATCCTGCCGAACCTGAGGAATCCGGAACCGTGCGCACACGTCGAGCACATCGAAGCCCGCGCGCGGACCAACGCGGCCGCCGCGTTGTATCGGGCCGAACGCCAAAAATAACCGAGCGCGGCAGCCGGGCGACGTCAGCGGCGGTGTCGCCCGGGACCGACGTAGCAGGTCGGGAACGATGGCGCCGCCACCGAGCGACGGGCGGCGTACCTCAGAGCTCCGCGATATCGATGAGCCCGTCCTGCAGCAGCCGGGCAACCAGCGCCGCCTTGGTCGGGGCAGGCCTGCCAACGGCTACGTACTTCTCCCGCACCCTGGACAGATACGTGTTGACGGTGCCGAGCGAAATGTAGAGTCGCCGACCTACTTCCACCTTCGTATCACACCGCAACCAGGCCAGTAACACTTCGAGCTCGCGGGCGCTCAGCGCCGGACACCCGGGATGATCGGCCGCCCCCGCACCGGGCTGTTCGTTCGGGCCGTCGACTGTGACACTCATTGGATGTTCCTTCGCCGTCAACGCCGGAGTCCCGAACTCCCGCACCGGTATAGATGATGTGCCCCTATTCAATCGCCAGGCGACTGCCGGGACACTCCGCAAGAAGGACGACCCGGTCTCAGCTGAGACCACCCTGTCTCATCGCCGGCGTAACGACCGGGTCGGGAGACGGGATCAAGTGAGCGAAGGGATCTCGCCGGGGAGCGAGCCGGGCCTACCCGGGGGGTAGGAGTAGCAAATCAATACTGACGACCAAGCGGCTCTCGATCTCGTGCAGGCGGGCATCCGGCTACTGGTCGAGCAACCGGAGAAACTGCTCGACGGCGGCTTACGCAGCGAAGACGCCATCAACATCGCGAATTCCTCACACGCCACGTTCTATCGGAAGTTCAGCACGAAATCGCGCTACCTGGCCGAGGTCCTCGACCAGCTCGCCGACGACGCGCCCGGTGCGCCATCGGACCTGCGGGCGTTGACGCGGTCGGCGCTCGATGCCCATGGCGGCGATCGCAGACGCGCGGTGCGCGCGCTGATTCTGACGCATTTCGATGCCGCGTTCAACGACGCGTTCACCACTCGGCGACTGCTCGCGATGGCCTTCGGCTCATCCAGCCGACGCACGCCGGGAACGATGCGCGCCACTTACCGTCGCAGCGACGCGCTGATTCTTCAGATCTTCGAGGTCCTCTTCGCCCACACCGGCGCGACCTTCCGAAAACCGCTCACCGCCAACAGCTTCTGCGTGGTGCTGACGGCGCTACTGGATGGCTTTCTCATCCGCCATCGTGCTGAGCCACAGGCGGTCTCGGCCGAGCTGGTCGCCGACGCCGTACTCGCCGTGCTGAACGCCGCGGTGGATAGTTCGCAAAGCCACTCACATATCGACGACGCGCTCACCGCGCTCGGCACCACGCCCGGCCGGCCCTCGGTGCTGCCGAGCGAGCCGCGGGCAGCGCTGCTGGAGGCAGCGCGTAGCGAATTCACCAAACGCGGCTATTTCATGACCACCATCGCGGCCATCGCCGCCGATGCCCGCGTTCCGTTGGACGCCGCGCGCCGGATCTTTCCGACGAAAGCTCACCTGATCATCGGTGCGTTGAAATCGGCGCACGCCACGCTGGGTGAGGGCATCGCCGACGACACCGCGCTCGGCCACGACGATGTCACCATCGTGCGAAATCACTACCTGCGCTGTGCCCGCCTGGTCGACGAGGAGCGCCCCTTCATGGACGCGTTGATGGCCGCGGTCGCCCACGACACCTACGCCGAACCGGACGGGCTCATCTCGATCAAGCGGGAACTGAACTTTCCCGCGCTGCTGGCCCCCGTCATCCAGCACGGGCAGGACAGCGGCGTATTCGCCGACGACCGCCCTGCCGTCGAGATCGCCGCCTTCCTGACCAACACATTGCTACTGCGCTGCTTCACCAGCCGAAATCTGAGCCCGGAACAGAACGCGGCCTTCGTCAGCAGCGTGACCTTCGACGGGTTGCGCATACCGTGAGTGATCCACGTCGAGCCGGCGCCGCGCCCATGCCATGGCGACGTCCAGCCAATCGGCGTAATGACTTATCGCGCAATGGTCGTCGCCCGCGTAGAGGCGAAGGATGCCGTGCGGTGCCGCGGCGGCCAACTCGACCGAGTCGTGCGGGTCGACGAGTGTGTCGGCCGCACCGTTGACGACAAACAGTGGGATCGCGATCCGAGAGTAGAAGCGGCGCAGTGACAATGCCGGTAGCTTGCGGCCGATACCGAGCGTGCTGCCCGCGCCGACGACCTGCCGCATGGCGTCCACCATGACCGCGGGGGCGCCGACCAATCCGGTGGGCCCGAAGCTCCGGTGGGTCGGCGTACCGGCCGCGATGGCGCACCGCAGTCGGCGGTCGACGGCGGCCATCCGAGCCGACCAGTATCCGCCGAAACTCATCCCGAACATGCCGATCCGGCCGCCGTCCACCCGAGGATGGGAGCGGAGATGGTCTATCACCGCCCGGTAGACCCGCTCGGACTCGACCGACATCGGCTCCGAATAAGAGTATGTTCCCGGCATCTCCATGACGACTACGCCGAGGTCCGCGCCGCAGTACTTCAGCAGGGGCAGCAGCAGTTCCTGCATCGTGCCGTCGAGCCCGTTCGTCGCCAACATAGTCGCGCAGCGGTGCTCGCCGGACGGGAAAACCGCGCTGGCCCTGACGATCTCGCCGCCCACCGGGATCTCCATCGATTCGAAGGCCAGCCCGAGGCCGGGGGCGAGCGCCGCGACCAGCAGGCGGGCCAGTTGTTGCGATATCGCGTATGCCCGCATGCGGGCGGGCGAACGGCCCGGCCAGCAGGCAACGAGGTAGTAGGCCATCGCCTTGACGATCGCATCGATGGCGATGACCGCCGCGGCCGACTGTCCCTCCTCGAGTTCACCCGCCCCGGCATGGATTCGGCGGAAATTCGCTACGTCGTCGGGTCCAGCCTGCGGCCCGCGATCGGCGAGGAAGGCCGCCGCGGGCGCGAGCAGCGGACCGAGCACCTGGCTCGCGCGATCGATGTCGAGCAGGCCGCCGAGGGTCGGTGGCCGCGCCGCGAGAGCCGCCAGCGCACCGTCAGCCGCTGCCATGTGCGCGGCGGCGATCCGCTCCCAATACCCGGCCCACCGTTCGTCGGCGAACGAGCGAGCCCCCGCGAGCTGCGCGGCGAACACAGCGCGGTCGACGCCCGCGAGGTTCGCGAACCGAGGGACCAAGACCTCCGGCAGGAAGTATCGCGCGCCCGAACGACGCACCACCCACTCGGTCGTCCCCGTCAGCGCGCATGCGGTGACCACCAACCGTCTCGGCAGCTTCATCATCGTCGATCTCCTTGATCTCGTATCATTTTCGCTGTCCGGCGCAATGTCATCGCACCGCCGAACCGAGTGCACTACGTTGTCCGGATGACGTCGGACGCTGATCGAATCCAGGACCTGCTGGATCGGGAAGAGCTCGGCAACCTCGTCGCCGAGATCGCGGATTGCGTGGACCGCAAGGACTTCGACGGGTTGTCGCGGGTCTTCGCCGCCGATGCCACCCTCGAGACGCCGGGCGGAGTATCGACCGGCGCCGCGGCGATCGTCGACCTCGCCCGGCGTAACCACGAGAATTACGCACAGACCCAGCACCTAGTCGCGGGCACGACGATCGCGCTGCACGGAGACCGTGCGACGGTCGGCGCGAATGTCGTAGCGGTCTTCGTGCCGAATGCCGGGGAACCCGCCGTCCACCGAATGATCGGTTGCCGCTACGCATTCGACGCCGCCCGCACGACTCACGGCTGGCGGTTCACCAGCCAGCTCATCACGCCGATCTGGGATCGCCACCCATAGCTGAGACGGCCGCGAGGAACTGCGCCTCGGTCAGCTCGTTCCACTGGTCGGCCGTATCCGCCGCCGCGCCGAGTAGCGCTCGGTCCATATCGAGGCGATAGCGCCCCGACGGCAACGGGTGGCCGGTGGCGATCAGTCGCGCCGCGTACGCTGCGACCGCGCCCGCGAGGGTCGCCGCGGTACCCAGTTGCGGCCAGGACGGCAGCGAACGCCCGACCTGGGTCAGCGAAAAGCGGGTGCGTGGCGTGATGTCGGCGCCGACGATGCGCTGGGCGATCGCCGCCCGATCGCGCGGATCGTCGAGTGTCGAGGTGGTGAGGTCCGTCAGGTCGCCCGCCCGACCGTGGAACAGCGGGTAGCCGGGGTCGAGATCGAACCGCTCGACATCGAGAATCGCGTTGTCGCCGTTGTCTGTTGCCATGACGACCGGGATGCCCGCGTCCCGAGCGCGGCGGCGAATATCGACCTTCGCGGCGAGATCGTCCATCTCCTCGATCAGCACGGTCAGCGGTTCGTCGGCGTCGCCGAGGAACGCGGGGGCGATATCCGGTGTGTAGCCGTCCGGGAACACCGTCACCGAGCTGTACGGATCGGTCTCGAAAACGCGGCGCTGCGCGATCGTCAGCTTCGGTACCCCGATGTCACAGACCGATGCGGGAAGCCGGTTGAGGTTGGTGAGTCCCAGCGTGTCGTGTTCGGCCAAGCGGAATCGCCGCGCGCCGGTGAGCGCGCAGACCGACAGGGCGGACGCGCCGACGCTCAGACCCGCGATGCCGATCCGCGCGTTCGACCACCGCCGTTGTTCCTGGTCGTCGAGGAGATACCGGTTGCGCGCGGTACGCAACCGCCAGAACGTCTCGGAATCGGGCAGTTTCACGATCCGCGCGCGCCAGTCGTACACGACGTAGCGCGGCGTGCCGCGCGGTCCGGTCGGGTCGATGGCCGCGAGTTCGCGTGCCGCGGTGTCCCAAGCGTCGGTCAACGAGAACCCGGAGCCCGGGTCCAGCAGCGCGGCGATTCGGGTGGCATCGGTGGCGGGGTCGAGGATCTCGATCATTACTTGTTCTCCAGATAGTTGTGCTTGATGGGGTAGCGAAATCGGCTGCTGCCGAAGGGATCCAGCGTTATGACCGGCTCGGCCATGGCGCCGATCGTGGCGTGCAGTTGCCGGTACTCGCTGTTGGTCCGATCGAGCGCGGCGACCACCCGGCGGGCGAGCAGCTCGCGCAATGTCGCCGAGGGAAGGGCCGCCGCACTCAGCTCGACCCGCAAATGCAGTGTCTGCCCGAACGCGTCATCGGTTTCGGTGCTCAGCACGAACTTGCCGCTTACCGCGTCGCGCACGGCCGAGTCCTCGAGTGCCGCTCGAACACTTTCCGGAAACAACTTCACCGCATAGAAACTCGCGGCGATATCCGGGCGGCGGCGCAGCACCATGAACCCGGAACCGACGGTGGAGGTGCGCACCGGCAATTGGTGTCCGCACCGGCGCAACGCCTCGGCCACCTCCCACGGCGCGAAGACCCGGCCCTCGTCGTTGATTTGGTAGCGGATCAGCGGCAACGAGCTGTCCACGGTGAACAGCAACCGGCCGTTGGCGTCAACCTCGGTGTAGCGGAATTGCGGATCGAATTCGACAAAGGTCGGCAGTGGGTTGTCCGCGCCGAACAGGGTGGCCGCGAGCAGCCCATCGGTGCGGGCCAGCCGCCGGATCCCGATCGTGGTCGGGGTCTCGTGACCCATCTCGCCCGCATCGGCCGTTCCGTAGATCAGGCAGATCTGATCGGGCTTGTCCGGCTTGCCGATGCGCGCGAGGATATGGTCACGCCACTCCTCGGTGATGTTCTCCCCCGCGAGCAGCACCTTCAGATCCTGGCGCAGCACGTCGTGATCCGCCCGGTCCAGGATGTCCTTCACGAAAGGCGGATATCCGGCGATGACGACCTGTTCATAGTGCGGGCCGAGTTCGGCGATGTTCGCCAGGATGGTGTCCGCGTTGATGCCCGGCGCGATGATCGAGATCTTGTGCCCGCGCTTGCGCAACGCGAGCGCGGCACGGTAGGTATACGTCCCGCCGATCCAGTTGCCCAACGCGAACCCGACGACCAGCAGCGTCGATCGCCGATGCGAGGCGAAGCTGTTCCGGAACAGCCGGTCGTACATCTCGACACTCTCCTGCAGCGAGACCTGGTCCCTCGGCCAGTAGGTCGGCGCACCGGTGGATCCGGAACTGGTCGACCAGGTCCCCGCCTGGGTGATGTCGCCTTGCCACAGCATCGAGGGGATCTGGAACTCCTGCAGGTAGTTCGCCTTGGTGGTAGCCGGAACCGAGGCGAAGTCGTCGGCCGTCTGGATCGACTCGGCGTCGATCCCGTGCCTGGCGAGGAACTCTCGATACGCGGGCACCTCCCGGGCCGCGCGATGGAATACGTCGATGGCGCGGCCGAATCCCGGCCGGCCACCCGCTGTCAGCGACAGTGACACTGTCATTGGATTGATCTCCTCCGTGAGCGTGGGACCGAAGTCCTGTGCCCGGGACACCGATCCCCCGGCGCTCACGGCGGGCCGCTAGAACTAGCCCGCGCGGGGTAACTCGCGCAAAACCCGCGCGGGCGCACATGTTTGGCTGATCGAGGCCCACACCAGCGGCGTATGCGCCGGATCGCCGTTCGACCGCCACGCGGTCAGCTGTTCGCGTTGCCAGCCGGCCAGGTCGGCGACCGGATCGCAACATTCGTGCGCCTCGTCCACCCGAAGCGCGAGCGCACTCGTCGGCATCACCTCGCGGCCGACGGCACGGAACGCTCGATTGGCGGGCAGTGGCCAGCGCGTCGTGGTGACCAACTCCGCTCCCGCGTCGAGGACCGCGACAACCAGGCCGAAGGTTTCCGACGAGCGGTAGTCGATGCTGCCCTCGCAGGCGATCATCGCGACTCTGGGTGGCATCGGCCACAGGTCCGCACCGTTGGCCGCCGCGCTGTCGCCGTACCGGGCCCAGACGTGTTGCCCTGCCAGGCGGGTGCCGAGCAGCAGATCCAATGCCGAAAGCGGCAGGTGGTCGGCGGCATCGGCTCTCGCGGCCCCTGTCGTCGCGGACCTTCTCCGCAGCGGTTGCGCCATCCCCCAGGTCCGTGCGGTGTCGTAGAGGTGCAGCGACGCCGAGCCGGGTTCGTCGGGCTCGGCGGAGATATGCCCGACGTAGAACAGCCGGGATCGTGGTGTCCGCAGCGCCGCGCTCAGCTCGACCCGGTCGAGGCAATAAGCGAGGGCGATCTCCCGCTCGGCTTCGGTAATCCGTTCGGCGGCAACGTGTGCGGCCAGCCGAGCCGCGAACGCGGGAATATCGACGCGATCCAAGATCCGGCGCAGCCCGTGGTCGCCGGCGCGCGGGGGCAACACCGGGTCGATGACGAACAAGGCGGGCAGGTGCCGCATCGCATGCCACCCATCCGGCGGCGGAATTCTCGATCGCCCCACGTACACCGTCGCGGGCGGGTCGTAGACGATCTCCACAGCTTCGATCAACCGGAGATCATCATCCAGGCACAGCAATTCCCACGGAATGCGCGCGAGGCGTTGGCTCGGGGTGACCCGAAACCGGATTCGGTGGCCCGATGCGAGCCGCGCCAGCGTTTGACGACGCAGACGCCGAGGCAGCACCGCGTCCGTCAACGCGACCGCGAGCGCATGCTCCGTGCCAGGCTCGGCGAACGCGCCGACGGTGAGCGCGCGGGCCGCGGCCGCGGCCGCCGTCTCACCGGGCAGCCTGGCGATCAACGCCGTATCGAGCAGACCGACTGCCCGCGCCACCGACGCCGCGGCGAGCACCTCGAAGTTCGGGCTGTCCCTTTCGTCGAGCCAGCGCCACGTCAGATAGGTGCTTCCCGCGTCGGCGGCACGCACCAGCACCTCGATGACCGCGCCGTCCGGCGATGCCTCACTCGTCATCGGGCTCGGGCGGCACCAGCTCACTGAGCAGTGGCCTCGCCTGCGCCGCGGGCACCATCGCGAGCTCGTCGAGGAATGCCGTCACCGCCTCCGATCGCGTCCGCAGCAACAGCTCGATCGGTGCGGTGTCGGCGACACCGTCGGCAAGCTTGCGCAGCGCGATTCTGGCCGCCTTGCGCGCGTCGATGAGGCAATCGTCGAAGACCACTCGCGCAGCGGCCCATACCTCGGCGGAAGCGTTGTCCGGCACAGCATTCCATGCGGCCAGGGCCGCTCGCTGCCAATTCCACGCCTCGACGGTGTAGCGATCCACTTCGGCGAGGCAGCGTCCGGCCGGATCGCCGCGCAGCGATTCGACGTCGACCTTCGCGTCGAACACACCGCAGTGGAGGTCATCGATGTCGTGGCCGCGGGCTGGCAGATTCGCGGATATCGACCGCCCCGCCACCCGGGTCGGGGCGGTGGCGACGAGGGCGCCGCTGTCCTTGTTCGCGGCGTATGCCAGCAACCGGCGCGCCTCCGCGCTGTCCGGATCGACGCCGTCGGAGAGCAACGCGGTCAGCACGATCCGGTCGGTGTCGAGGTCGTGCTCGATCAACAGTTCCGGTACGTCGGCGCCCGCCCACGCGACGATCCTCGGCGGGACGGCGGCAATATCGAGCATCTCGGATCCGACGGTGAGACTGACGGTGCCCGCGCCGAGCTCCGTGCTCTGTGCCACCGCGCCGGCCTCCTGCACGGCATAGTTCCATTCCGCCAGCCCGGCGAATACGCGATCATCGGCGATCGCGCCCGCCGCGCCGAGTTCGCGTGCCAGCGAGTCGATCTCGCCCGTAAAGCCGGCGCTGCCCGCCACGATCGCGGCTCGGCGAACCAGATCGATGACAGCGCTGGACATTTCGCCGTCGACACAGCGGCGGCCGAAGTCGATGAGCGCGTCCTCGGCGAAGGTGAACAGGTTCCTGGCGGCGGCACCGTGTCCGACGCCCGCCTCCGCGACGGCGCGGTCGAGCAACAACGCCGCACGGTCGACCGGGCGCATCGTCCATCGCGCGACCGCGGCGACCTCCGCGAACCGCGACCACTGCGCGGTCAATCGCGCACCGCGCACGATTTCGGCGGTTTCCCCACGCTCGCGCAAGTGCCTGACGAGTGCGGCCAGCGCCGGGTCGCCGGCGGCGAATCCGAGCGGCTCCGGATCGGCGGCCGCGTCTACTTCCCAGGCCAGCACCGTCGCCGAGTGCGCGGCATCGACGTGTACGAAGCAGCCTGCGCCCACGGTGATATCGACCATTGCGACGGCCGCCTGCCGAACCGTCAGCCAGGACGCGTTCCCCGTCGCGTCGATGGACAGCACGCCATCGCCGACGGTGTCCGTGAATCCGATGGTCATCTGCCCAGCTCCTCGGGGTCGGCTCGTCTGGTGCGTCGACTGAGTTGGTTCAGCAGTTTCCTCGCCTGCTCGAGCCGATGGGCGACCCGCGCGGTCGCGGTCGCGGTCTGGAAGGTTTCGGGATGGTCCGAGGCGCGCGCCGCGGCGGCCGCGACGATGAGCAACGCGCGCACGTAGGTGGCGGCCGTTGCCGGGCCCGAGGTCGCGGCGCCGGACGGCGAGGCGCCGTAAGCCGGGCACTCGGTGCGCCATGCCGCGGTCACCAGGTTCTCGATCGACCCGCGCGCGTCCGAGGCGGGCAGTCCCTCGTCGAGAATCCGCATGGCCAGTGCCTTCTCCCAACTGACGCTGCCGTCGTCGGCTTCGGCGTAAGCGACAAGCTCCTCGTAGGCGGCTGTCAGCCGCACGCGTTCCGGAGCATCGTTGTCCACTCGCACACCGGAATCGATCCGCGCGAGCGCGGCGTCATCGAGTGACCGCTCCCGGTTCGCATGTCGAATCGTCGCCGCGAGGTCGTCCTTGCGTGCCCACTCGAGATGCTTGTAGAAGATCGCCGCATGAATATCGCCGCGGCCTTGGACTACCCAGCACAGCAGCGTCTTGGTCGCCCGCGCATAGGCCTCGGCGCAGTACGGGTTGTCCTTGACCTCGGGGGTGGTGGCTATGACGGTATCGAGCAGCGAACGGACAAACTGCTTTTCGTCCGCGGTCGGCTCACGTGGCGGTTCGGCCAAATCGCCGAAACGGCGAGACAATTCGCCTATCCGGTCCAGCAGCGGCCCCGCGACCTCGGCATCCGGATCCTCCAGCTTGCTGAATGTTTCCAGCAGCATCGAACCGTAACTTCGCAGCGCGACCGTTTCGTAGGGACCGTATCGACCGGCGATGTCGCCGAGAAACCCATCGGCGTCGCGGCGCGCATCGATCGCGCCACCTATGTCCCGCATCCGAGGACCGGCGACCACCGCGCGCACCATCGGCGGAACCTTCCGATTCAAGATTCTGACCTGCTGACCGATACCGTCCGGAAGTCCGATCGGACGGTATTCGTAAGCGACGGCGGCGTACTGTCCGGTGAAACGCGAAAATGGTTCGACGTACGTTGCGTACAGTCGGCTCAATACTTTTCGGTGCTCCGGCTCATGCAACGCCTTCTTCCGATACGACCGCGCCAACTCCGCAGGCCGCGGCCCGTAATCGCGCCGCACCCAGTCACATTCGCCGAGTCGGCCCGACCATCCCCCGAGTTCGGCGATGAACTCTTTCTTGTTGGGTTTGGGCCGCGCCGCGGCCTCGTACCACCTCTCGATGAATTGATCACCGGAGATCTCGTCCTCATCGCGGTGGTGGGCTACCGACATTCCTGAAGTCTGGCAGTCGGTCGGCGTGCCAGTCGACCTGTCCAGGCGAAATACATTCGAACGACCGACACGACTGCCACTTCCGGCCGGGTTGAATAGGGTGAATGTCGCCTCCGATATTCCCGCGGATCGTGCACCCGCACATCGCCCCGACGTGGCCGTCGAGCGTCGTACTCGACGACGGCCGCGCGATCGCGGTCGACCCATGGACACTCGATACGATAAGTGCACGGGCACAGGCGATCTCGCGACTCGGGGTCTTGCTGTGGCTCGAACGGTGGTCGCCGTGGCCGCTCGACGAGCAACTGCTCGATATCGACATTGCTTGTGCGGCAGGCGCCGCGGCACGATTCGGCACCTCGACCATCGCACACGAGCGATACCGCCGCGCTCTCGGCGCATTGGCCGATCTCGCGGAACGCACGCTGCTCGGCAACGCCACCGACCACCGGTTCCAGTCGATCGTGGCGACCGCCGTCGACCTGTCGGGTCCCTATCTGCACGACGCCGATGCCGACCCGGCGGCCCGGCTCCGGCAGCTCCGGCGGCTGCCGATGCCGGTGACGGCCCCGATCCAGACCGCCGCCGCGCGTTGTGCCGACGATCTGCTGATCGGCATGGATCTGACAACGACCGCGGGCCGGTTCCGCACCCTGTCGGGCGGCATGCGCATCCGCAGAACCTCGGTCGATTGGGCGCTGGTTCCGCGCGGATACCTCGACCCCGGCGAGAATACGGTCGGCGTAACCACGTCGGGCGCCGACATCTCCGTATCGGTGACCGCGTCGGCCGCGGCCGTCGAGCGCGCACAGTGGACCGATACGCTGCGCTGGCAGCTGCTGCGCCCATCCGCCTCGGCGCCGGTCGTCTCGGGCAGTCTGCAGCCGAACCCCTACACCGGCGACTATCGCGGGACCGCCTCGCTCGCAGGCGAATTGGGCGATGACGCGATCGTCGACGTCTACTCCGCCAACTCGCCGCCGCCGCTCGACGGGCGTACCCGAGCACTCGCCGCGTCGCACCGGCACGCCGGATGGGCCCTGTCGATCGAGCGCCTGATCCCACTCGACGACCCACGTTACGCGGACGAATCCTGGCGGCACGCGGAGAGCGAATGGGCGCAGGCGCAGGCGCTGACGCCAGCCAATGAGGCTGCGCTGCTTCAGATCCTGGATACCGCCCGGCGATCGTGCGGCACCGCGGGCACCCGGTCCGCCGCGACAGCACCTTCACTCGCCGAGATGGACCTCGTCGGCATCCGCCCACCCGCGTGAGCACGCCTCACCACACCGCGACCGGCGCCGACAATCGATCGATGCGCCCATACAACGCCTCCACCCTATCCGCGTAGCGATCGAGGGCGAGGTGGCCATCGGGCATCAGCAGTCGGGGCGGGGCGATCATCGGCAAGATCGCACCGGCTACCAGGCGGTGCCCACCCGACGAGTGCGCGGCGGTGTGCTCGTCGAGGGGCATGGCGATCGGCAACTCGGCACTGCCGATCCGCGCGAACTCCGATTCGGCATGGATTCGCTCGTGCCCGGTGATGCCCACGTGCACACCAGAATTGATGGCGGCCTCGACCAAATCCGCCACCAGCTCGCAGTCGCCGAGTTCGGCAGCCCATTCGAAGAGCGCGGACCATCTGATACCGAGAACGCGGGCCCACGCCTGCCGCGCCTGGGCCCTGGCGAACTGGAACCGCCCCGCGTCCAGGAACAGCACCGCGGGCACCACCAGCGACAACCCCGCACGCAGCCCCTCGCGCCATTCTGGCGAACCGGGCGCGCTCGACCTGGCCGCAAGCGCGGCCGACAGTCCGCGGTTGATATCGCACCACGCCACCTTCTCCGGCAGCTCGAGCTCGACGTAAACGGCACGGGCATGCGCGAAGTCGCGCTCGGCGCGCCGATAGTCGGTCGAAGACCTATGCACCACACCGAGATTCAGCGCGCAATCGGCTGCTCGCTCGGACAACCCCAGCTCCACGAAGACCCGTCGAGCCCGCCGGTGCGCCAAGCCTGCCATGTCATAGCGCTGCGCGATCTCGTAGACGATCCCGAGATTCTGATCGCATTCCGCCACCGCCTCGGCGCGGTCCAGCGTGGCGAATTCAGACCGCGCGCGCCGATAAGCCAGCTCGGCAGCCCGATAGCGCGTCATCGACTCATACACGACGCCGAGGTTCAGGTCGCATTCGGCGACGCCTGCCACCGAGCCCAGCTCGGCGAACACCGCTCTGGCCGAACGATGAGCCTGCTCGGCCAGCGCATACCGACCTGTCGCCTCGAAGACGTTGCCGAGCCCCTGCATCGAGTTCGCGGCGTGCTGCCGCCTGCCGAGCTGGTCGAATGCCGCACGCGCGGCTTCGAATGCGGCTTCGGCCAAGCTGTACCGTCCCATTCCCGCGTACGCGACGCCGAGCCCATGGGAGCAGTCGGCGCCCGCCGCCGCCCACGAGGTCCGCCGATACAGCTCCCATGCCAGGACGTAGGCGCACTCGGCTTGGCGATAGCGGCCGGTCGTCAGCTGGATCTTCCCGATATTGCGCACGCTGTCGGCGGCGCCCCTGAGGTATCCGATCCGCACGCACCGGCGCAGCGCGGCGCAGAACGACCGCGCCGCGGCGTCGTATCGACCGGCCGAGCCGTGCGCGATCCCCCGTTCGACGAGTGCGTCGAGCTGCCGCGCGTCCTCGCCCGACGGCCCGGATAACGTGCTGGCACAAAGCATCTGCTCGAACTCCCGGACAAGATCCGCAGCGGCGGCGTCGACGTCGCACACGACATCGGTCAGCCGCGCCGCCAGGTCGGCCGCGGACACGTCGTCGATCATGCGGTGCCACCTCCCCGGACAAGTCTGCGCCACCACCGAAGACGACGATGTCGGCTGTTCGATCGACTGGTCGCGATACCGGTCATATCTCGTCCAGCGTGATCAAGCCGTCCTGGATCGCGCGGGCCAGCAGCGCCGCCTTGGTCGTCGCCGGACGGCCGACCTCGGCATACTTCCGGCGGACGCGGGCCAGATGCGTATTGACGGTGCCGATCGCGACGAACAATCGCCTGCACACCTGCGATTTCGTGTCACAACGCAGCCAGGAGACCAGCACCTCCACCTCCCGTTTCGACAGTTCGGGACGCCGGTAGGCGAACGCAGTCATGAACCACCCGCTTTCTTCGAAGCGCCCATGCGGCTGGTGCCTGCGACGCTCGCTGCGGCCCCACACCGCAGATTACATATTAGACTCCACTACAACTTGTATTCAAGTCTGGTTTGTGTGACACGTCTTTACCAGTGCATATGCGATCACCTGTCGACCGCGATCTCGACTCGATGTCAATCGAACTCCATTGCATCCAGATTGGGTCAGACACCAGTTTGGTCTCCGCCATAGGCTGGATATGTGTAACGTCAGTTGACATGAGCTCTCCACTCGACGCACGCCAACGCAGCGGGGAAACGAAGCGTCAGCGCACGCGCGGCGCGCTGATCACCGCGGCCAAGGGGCACTTCGCGGCACGCGGATGGCAAGCGACCCGGGTCGAAGACATCGCGCGCGACGCCGGGGTGAGCGTGGCGACCGCATTCAACCACTTCAACAAGCAGGCCCTGCTCGGCCACGTCTACGCGCCGCTGTTCGAGCCACTACTCGCCGGCGCGACAGCGGATATCGAGCACGAGACGGATCCGACCGAGGCGCTGACTCGTCACGTCCGGGAATTCGCGGCCATCTGCCGCAAGCACCAGACCCTGACTGTCGCCCTGCTCGCCGCGGTCTTGGAGCAGACCGTCAGCGTCAGCGGCCCGTCCGCCATCGGCGACGAGAGCGACGTGCGCAACATCGTGCCGCTGCCGAAACCGATGATCGATCTCATCGCCTATGGCCAACGCGCACACCGCTTTCGCTCCTACCCGTCCAGCTCGGACGCGGGCGTCTACCACACCAACGCCCTGGTGTTACGCGTCATGACCCGGCCGAAGGAATCGGCCTCGACCACCGCGACGCTGGTACTGAGTCAAATGCTGCCGGCGTTGCTGACCGACTCTGCTCAGTAGGCGGCACCGAAAGCCGGGACGGCTGCTCAGTATCCGGGGCGCGGTTCGAATCCGGGATCGGAAAGCGTTGGTGGCGCTGCCGGTTCGGGCTTCGGCGGCGCGGGCTGGACAGTCCGCGGGACAGCTGCGGGTGCCTGCGCTATTTCTGGCGCCTGAACTATTTCTGGTGCCGGAGCCGATGCCGCCTGCGGCACACTGGTCGGCGGAGCGGGCTCAACCGACTCCGGACCGGCGGAGGCGGGTGTGGTCGACGACGCACCGGCCGCCGGAGCCGGTGATTCGACGGCGCCGGACGGGGGCGGTGCCGATCCACGGTCCTCGCCGCAGGCGACCAAGGCGACCGAAACGACGCCGATCGCCACAACGAACCGGAGACAACGCCTCTTCACGACGGGCTGACGTGTGGTGGCCACAGGGTCAGGGTAGCCATGACACGCGGCCGCATCTGTCGTCCGTTCAACCGATTGTGCGGCATCGCACCGCCGCGAATACTCGACTCCGATGAGGTCTCAGCAATGGAAGTCGTTGGCGGCAGCGCTATTTGCCGTCGCATCCGTGGTCGCCCTGCCCACCTCGGTAGCGGCCGCGGATACCGAGGGAGTGTCACTGGTCGTCCTTGGAGATTCGTTCACCGCGACCGCACCCGTGCTCGGCCAGGCCGATGACGGGTGTGTGCGCTCACCGTCGTCATGGCCTAATCAGCTCGCGGGGACAGCCGGAATCCTCGGAACCGCCGATTTCCTCGATGTGTCCTGCAACGGTGGCACGCTCGACACCGGCGGTGGCTGGACCCTGGTTCACCAGGCGCGAAAAGCGGCCGCGCAGGCGGCATTCGGCCCGGCGACGCGCGCCGTACTGATTCAGGCAGGCATGAACGACGTGTGGGGACGATCGAGCGGGACCGCGTTTCCGTCGACCGATTGCCTGCTCAACCTCGCCCAAGGATGCGGACTCGACGCCGCCGACCAAAACCGGCTTCCCGACTATCGGGCAGTGACCGGCGCGGCGTACGCGAACCGAATCCGGGAAGTCGTCGAGTTCGTCCGCTACTACGCGACGAACAGCAAGATAGTGCTCGTCGGATACCCGGAGATATTCGCCAGTGGTCAGCAGACGGCCTGCATGGACCTAGTCGGCATCGGTCGCGTCGTCCAGCCGCACGCCGAAGGCTATCTCGCCTATCTCGACCGACTGCAGGATGCGCAGCGGGACGCGGCCGGGCAGCTGCGGATCGACTTCTTCGACGCACGCGCTGTCACCGCGGGCCACAGCAGTTGCTCAGCCGAACCGTGGATCAGTGGCTTGGCCGGCGCGGACTCACCGTTCGCCGGTGCTCCCGTCCACCCCAATGCCAAAGGCAACGCAACGGTCGCGGCAGGACTGGCGCCTCAGATCGGCCGCTGAGAGGACCGAAGATGGCCTCGCACAACGGATCTGACAACTCGCCGGGTACCGTCCTGCCCGCGCTCACCGGCGCCCGCTGGTGGGCGGCGTTCGCGGTATTCGTGCTGCACGCACTGGTCTTCCTGCCGGTCTACCCCTTCCAGAAATCGGAGCTCTTCCGCACGATCCACCAGTTCGTTCCGATGCAGTTCGGCGCGGCCGGCGTGACCTTCTTCTTTGTGCTGTCCGGATTCGTCATCTACTGGTCGTTCCGGCCGGGCACCCGGACCCGGCTGTTCTACCGGCGCCGGATCTTGAAGGTCTACCCGACGCACCTTGTCGCGGCGACGGTATTCATCGTCGCGGCCGGTGTACCGCTGTCGCGCCTGGTGGTCTGGGCGCCCAACGCGCTACTCGTGCATACCTGGGTGCCGAAATGGACCACGATCGGCGGACTCAATGTCCCTTCGTGGTCGCTGTGCGCGGAATTGGTGTTCTACCTCAGTTTTCCGCTTGCGCTCCCGCTGATCGACCGTATTCCCGGGCACCGGCTGTGGTGCGGCATCGCGGTCCTGCTGATCGGCATCCTCGCTGTGCACACCTGCTTCTACCTGTGCGTCGATGGGCCGAAGGGCACCGCGAATGTGTTCGCGCCCAGGCTGTTACGCGGCGACGTCTCGCCGTCGTTCGAGATACACGCCGCACCACAATGGTTCGCGCAACCTGACATCCCCGTTTCACCGTCGTATTGGCTCAGCTACACGTTCCCGGTATCACGCTTACCCGAGTTCTACCTCGGGGTGCTCGCCGCACGCATGGTCGGCGAGCGGATCTGGCGAAACACGCGCCTGCTGCTGCCCTTGGCGGCACTGGCCGCCGCTTACGTCGCGACGTGGTACGTGCCCGTGAACTACAAAATGTCCGCACTGCTCGTCGCGCCGATGACCGCGGTGATCGCGACTCTCGCGGCACGCGATATCGCGGGTATCTCCGGCCTGAATGCCACCCGGCCGATGGTCTGGCTCGGCAATATCTCCTATGCCTTCTATATGATCCAATTTCCGGTGATGGTGATCATCACGCGGCTCTTCGTAGGCGGGCACCGGTTTTCGTTCGGTGGCTGGCTCCTGTGGGCGCTCATCAGCCTCGCCGCCTCGGTACTCGCCGCGGCAGCGATCTATCAGTGGGTGGACCAGCCCATCATGAAGCGCTTCGCCGGCAAACGAATCCGCGATCGGGTCGATCATTCGCCGTTCAGCTTGCGGACGATTCCATAGGCGATCTCGTTCGCGGGCCGACCGCCCGCGGGTCCGTCGCGCACGGTACACAGGACAACTATGGTGAGGTCGGCGACCGGGTCATAGCCCATGAATGTCTGGAAACCCGGTATGGCCCCGTCGTGACCGATCATCGGCCCGAACGACTCCAACCCGAGGCCGTACCGGATGGTCGCCGGATTGTGCCGGTCCAGTGGTTCGGCGCTGTCGAGTCGTTGCCGCTGCAGTTCCTTGCCGAGGAGCTGGTTGCCACCGACGAGCGCGCGAACGTATTCGGCCAGATCGGCCGCAGTCGAAATCGCCCCGCCCGCCGCCCAGATCCAGGATGGGTTCAGGCTCGTCACATCGGTCGGCGGCAGGGTACCGGCCCTGGTGGCCGCTATCTCACTGTCGGACAGCCTCGGCGACGCGAGCGACGATACGTTGGTACCGAACAGATAGCCGTGCGGGGCGGGCGACGGGATGGCCGCGTCACCGCGCGCGGGAAAAGTGGTCTTCGACAGGCCGAGGGGCTGGTAGATCCGATCAGCGAGCACTGTGCCGATATCCGCACCGGTCAGCTGCTGAATGATCAACGCCAACAGGATCGTATTCGTGTTCGAGTAGCGAAAGTCCTTGCCCGGCAAAAAGTATGGCCGGTGGGACAGTCCGATCCGCAGCAGTTCCTCGGGCTGCCACACCCGGTCCGGATCGTCGTCCATGGCTTGGGCGACCGACGGCGACTCGTTGTAGCTGTACAGTCCGCTACGCATATCCAGCAACTGGGCGATCGAGATCTCGGCGCCGTCCGGCACATCCGGCCGGTACTTCGATACCGGATCGTCCAGCGCCAGCCTGCCCTCGCGAACCAGTTGCAGTGCAACGGTGCCGACCATGGTCTTGGTCGTCGATCCGACCCGAAAGTAGTCACCGACCGTGACCGGATCGCGCTGCCCGATCGTCCGCGTCCCGAACGCGTGCTGCCAAGTGGCGCTCGGGGTCCGCACATAGACCACGGCGCCCGGAACGACCATCAAGTCCATCACACCCGCGACGATCGGAGTGACCGCGGCGTCGATATCCAATCCTGGCGGCCTGATCTCGGGCGTCGAATATTCGATCCTGCTATTCGCGACGCCGACCGACGCGTAGGCGACGACCAGGGCGAAGCCGAGCCGCACCCACCGCCGATATCCGATGTTCGTGGCAGTCATCGCGTTCAGTGTCCGATCACCGAGAGCGTACCGTCGTTGAAGTTGGTGACATAGACGAGGTGATCGGCCGCGTCGACGGCGATACCGTGCGGGCGGGTGCCGACCCGGACGGTGCCGCTCACCGCCGCAGTTCCGCTGTCGATGACCGAAACCGTGTTGTCCGAACGGATGTCGTCCAGACCGTGGTTGGCGACGTACACCGACCGCGCCCGCGAATCGACCGCGACGCCCACGGGCCCGACTCCGACTCGAATCGTCGTGACGACGGTGCGCGATCGGGTGTTGATCACCGAAACAGTGCCGTCGGCATGGTTGGTGATGTAGGCAGTCCCGGCGTCGGTGTCGATAGCCACGCCCCACGGCTGGTTTCCGACGTTGATGGTGGCGACCACCGTCAACGCGCCGGTGTCGATCACCGAGACCGTGTGATCGACCGCGTCGGGCGAGCCTGCGTTAACCACGTACACGCTGCGCGTTGCCGGATCGACCGCCACGCCGTACGGATGGCGGCCCACCGGAATCGTCGCGGTCACCATCCGGGTGCTGGTGTCGATCACCGACACTGTGTCGGCGTCGAAGTCGCTGACGTAGGCGGCATGTGACGCGGTATCGACGGCGACGCCGTATGGTCCCGCCCCGACCGGAATGCTGCCTACGACAGCGTGCGTCCGGGTGTTGATCAGCGACACCGAGGCGCTCCCCGCATTCGTCGCATAGGCGATCCCCGCCGCCGGGTCGATCGCTATCGCCGCAGGCTTCGCGGTACCCGCCGGGCTGACGGTGGTGACACCGAAGTCGGTGGTCCGAGTATCGACCGCCGACAGCGAGTTGCTGACACTGTTGGTGGCGTAGGCGGTCGACGCGTTCGGGTCGACCGCGACGCCCCACGGTTGCGCGCCGATGCCGACCGTGGCGATTACCGCCGTCGCGGGAGCTGTCGCGACGGCGCCGCGCTGAACGGTCGGACTCGCGCTATTACCGCCAGATGTCTTGTTGATCAGGAAGATCGCCAACACGACGAGCAGGACAGCGGCGACGGCGCCGACCTTCACACCGGGACGGTCCAGCAATCCGCGCGCTGGTCGTGTCTGGCGAACCGGCACCGTGGCGGCCCGAGGCGTGGCGGTCGGAGCCGGCGGACCGGGTGCGAAGTTCAGTGGCCGTGCGGAACTGAAGTTCACTGGGCGCGTTGATTTTTGGTTTTTGGGTGCGGTGGAGGTCGCGATGCGGGCGGCGGCGGTGAGGGCCGGTACCCAGTCCGCCGGTGTCGGCCGGGTGGCCGGTGCGGATGAGAGTGCCGCGCGGACCAGTTGGCGGACCGCAGCGGGGACCTTCGACGGGAGCCGTCCTGGGTCGCGCGTGCTTTGGTCGCTGACCAGGAGTCGCAGGGCGAGCAATCCGAGTTTGTAGGCATCGGACTGCGCGGTGGCGAGTTCCTCGCCTGGATTGATCTGGCGCACTTCCCAATCGGGTGTCTCGACCTGTTTTGCGACCGACCGGGACTGAAAACGCATCGCATCGCAGTCGATGAAATATACCTTCCGCTCCGGATGCAATGAGAACAGCAGGTTCTTCGGTGACATATCTCCGACAGCGATGTGATGGCTGTGCAAGATCGTCAACGCCTGCGCGGTTGCCAGCAACAGCTCGTAGCGGTCGCGCTCGGTCAATGGAATACCTAGCCGAGCCAGGAATCTGTCACCGTTGAGCAGATGTTGGAACTCCGCGGGTTTCGACTTGGTCCCCGACGGCAGCATCATTTTTATGAAGAACTCATCCGGAATGACCGGCATCACAAAGCCGGTCACCGTGGTCGAGGTGTCCTCCTCGACCAGTCGGCACGGCCAGGCGGCTCGCGTCAGCAAATCCATCCCGTCGGCGAACGGCAACGACTCCAAATATGCGGGCATCTCATCGAGCACCGCCACATTCAACCCGGGCCGCACCACAGCCTTGTATTCCTTGTACACCAACGACTTCGCGAACGACATCCGGCAATCCGGCGCCGTGAAAACCACGCCCTGACCACCCTCCGCCAGCTTCATCAGCGCACCCAATCGCGCTCGCTTCAATCGCTGTTTCGTCGTTACCATCCGGCCCCTTTTCCATTCCTTCGCAGCCGACCCACGACAGCGGACGATACCGCGATTATCCCCTCCGCCGGACCGCTGAACATACCTTGTCGATTGAACGAACGACAGTGAAATCCGTTGGCGCACGCTACCGTTGGGAACATCGCTGAGCTGCTGTTACCTGCTGGGCGGATCCAGAAGAGAGGTTGCGTGGCCACATGAGCGAACCCCGGGCGACGATTCTGCCGGTGTACTTCGTGGCGGACGAGTCGTATTCGATGAGTAATGACGTCGGCGATCTGAACATCGGCTTGACGAGTCTGCTGGACGCACTACAGAGTGAGTCGATGGCCGCGGCCAAAGTCCGTTTCTGCGTGCTGGGGTTCTCGGATACCGCGATCTGCTATCTGGAACCGGCCGATTTGCGGCAGATCGATGCCATGCCGGAATTGACCGCGCGCGGCTCGACATCGTTCGCCGCCGCATTCGACGCGCTCACCACCCGAATCCCGCAAGACATCGCCAAGCTCAAGTCCGACGGCTATCTGGTGAACCGGCCCGCCGTGTTCTTCCTGACCGACGGCGCACCGAACGGCGGTGATGGATGGGAAGCCGCGCACACACGCCTCACGAGTTTCCCGGCGCGGCCGAATATTCTCGCGTTCGGCATCGGCCAGGCCAACGTGGATGTCATCAGGATGGTCGCGACGAGTCCGCAATATGCGTTCATCACCGCGGCAGGCACCGATACCGGGGTGGCGATCTCGAAGTTCATCACCGCGCTGACCCAGTCGGTGATCAACTCGGGGCAAGCGCTGGCGACCGGGCAGGCATCGCTACAGGTTGCGAAGCCCGATGGTTTCGTATCCCTCGCCGTGGATACCGTGTAGATGCGATTTACCAAAAAGAAAGAAAAGCAACCGGCCGGCGACGCACCGGCCGAGCTCGCGGTCACGAACGAAGAATCCGACGACGCGGCCGAGGTCCCCGATCCGGTCCAGGTGGGCTGGCCGTCGAGCGACCCGATCGTGGTCGGCGAGCCGACGGCTGCCTTCGAGCCCAACGCGGTGGGCGAGGAGTATCGCCGGACGCCGTATCGGCCGGACACGCTGATCGACGGGTGGTCTCGCGGCTCGTTCACGATCAGGGCGGCATCGGCGCGTGGCCACCTGCACCGATACAACGGGGCACCGCGCCAGGACGATTTCGCCGTCGCACTGCCCAACGATCACGATCGTTTGATCGTTTCGGTCGCTGACGGGGTGTCCGCTGCCTTGCAGTCGCATATCGGCTCGACGACGGCCGTGCGCTATTCGGCTCAGTGGCTCGAGGAGACCTCACCCGACGACATCGCAGGCATCGACTGGCATTCGCTGTTCCAAAACACCGCCTGGAAGTTGACTGAACTTGCCGCATCCGTGCTTTCGCTGCCGGAGGCGAGCGCCGAGCAGGCCGAACAAGCACTGGCGACGACCCTCACCTGTGTCGTCTGCGAACCGCACCCGGAAGCGGGCTTGTCGGCGTACGTGGCGGGTGTCGGCGACTCCGGAGCGTGGATTCTGTCGGACGGCCATTTCACCCAGGTCCTCGGCGGCAAGCAACCCGCCGAGTCCGGACTGTCTTCGTCGGCGGTCAGCGGATTACCGCGCGTCCCCCCGGAGATCGAGGTCGTCAATGTGCTGATCGAACCGGACGAAGTACTGCTGGTCGGGACCGACGGTTTCGGCGATCCGCTGGGCGGCGGAGACGGCGCCGTCGGATCCCTGTTCAAATCCTTGCTCCACGGCCGAGTACCGACCCTGATCGAATTCGCCCACACCCTGGACTTCTCGCGAGAAACCTTCGACGACGACCGCACACTGGTAGCCGTGTGGCCCACGAAACACATTGGCATACACTAGATTTCGGCCTGGAGTTGACGGATGACGGTAGCGACGCAACGACTGAAGCGGTCACAGCTCGGGCCGTTGCTCAAGTTGAGCGAGGGCGGCCAAGGGGTGGTATACCCCGTCCCAAGCGTTCGATTGTCGTTCGCGAAGTCGTTGGTGTACAAGGAATACAAGGCTGTGGTGCGGCCCGGATTGAATGTGGCGGTGCTCGATGAGATGCCTACAAGCTCGGATTGCTCGCCCTACGATTCCTGGTCAGTGATCAAAGCACCTGCGATCCCGGACAGCTGCCGTCGCAAATCCCAACCGTGGTACGCCCACACAGCAACGACCACACCACCAAGAACTCCAACACCACGAACTCTGCCGCCAAGTCTTTCAAGACCGGCATCATCAATTGGTCCGCGACGAGGTTTCGAGCCCCCCCTCCAAAAACCGAGTGCTTCAGCAGGTACCGACCTCGCGGAGCTGTCGGCACGACGCGACCTCGAGCTCGAGGAGGCGGTGTGGACCGCGTTCCAAGTCTGCGCCGCGGTCGAGCACATCCATGCGCGAGGTCACGTCCACGGCGAGATAACCCCGCGCAATATCCTCATTTTGCCATCTCCGATCCCAGCCGACTGGGTGCCGATCGGCATCGATGGCTTGCCTGAGCGCCTCCGAGTGGCCTCCGCTCGCGGCTTCTGTCAGACACCCAAGGTTGGTTTTGCAAAGATAGCCGAGCTGCGAGATCATCTCAGCCCGTTGACAAATCGGCATATTTCCGTCGTCTTACCAGGAAATCCGGTAGTCGCACTCCATGGCATTCGAACCCATCCATCGTCGCGCACAGCTTCGGTACCTACACCCTCGGCAATGCGCTACTTCGATACCGCTACCTGCGATTCGATAAAGTATTTTTGTGCGGTTCGATTCTCCCGGCGACGTTCCCGTAGGACCTCCTGATCGAACGGGGACAGGTCCACGCGGTTCGCAACGAGTATCTCGACATCCCCGTCGTGGCACCGCGGTACCAGAGCCATCCATACGGTCTCTACTGCGCTTATCTGCTGCTGATAGCGGCTTGCGCAATGGCGGTCATCACGATTTCGTGGTGACCGGGCCGGTGTGGGACGCGCAGATTGCGGAGGCATCCGGTACCACCGTTACGGCTGGTATCGGGTGCTGCCCTCGATCGGGTGGGTGGTGCTTATCAGCTTCGCGTAGCAGTGGTCTCGGTCGAAGCCGTGGTCGGCGCACCATTGGATCGCGCCTTCGGGGGTCTGGTAGGCGGTGCCGGCAATGGTGATCCAGAAGTCGGGCGAGTTGAATGTCGACCAGGCGCCGGACCACAGCAAGCGTATGTTCGGGTACTGCTGTCGCAGCAAGAGATGCTCGCGCAGGATCTCGGCGTGGTGCCAGGTGACTCCTTCGGCGACGAGGCCGAAACGTTTCGAACTGAGCTGCGGTACCCAGCGATCCGCGAGATCCGGCAGGACGGTGGATCGGTCTGCCTCAGCGGTCGACTGAAGTCCCGCCAGGCTCATCGCCTCGACGTATCCGGCATCCGGTGGTGCTGCCGCAGCGGCTGCCGTCACGACCCCGCCGGACGACGAGCTCACCACGCTCAGAATGCCCTGGCTACCCGATTCGTCCACGGCGACCGACCAATTCGCGCTGGTGGGGAGGGTGTCCGCCGACCGCCAGAACTGTCCGGCGGGGAACCGGAAGACCCGCTGCGTGGATCGGGACGACGAAGGCATCGGCACAGGGGCGGCCGCCAGGTCGAAGGCCGCCGAAGCGACGGTGTCCGAGCCCATCGAAATCGTCACCTGAGTGTGGCTCGACGACAGCACGTCACCGTCGGGGCAGCCGGCGACGATATTGAGGGTGACATCAAGCGACTCACCCGCGGCTGCGGTTCGTGCGACCGAGAACTTCGGGGGGACAGCGCATTTGGCGCTCGGTAGGGATACGGCGGGCTCGGGATTCGGGTTTTCGCCGCCGCTGCCGCCGCTGCCGCCGCTGCCGCTACCGCCACGATCGAACAAGAGGACCCCGGCGGCGGCCAGTGCGGCAACGACGGCCACCGCCGTCAGCCGCCACCGCCGCGACGGCCCTCGCCGCACCTGACCGGACGGGGGCACCGGGACCCGCTGAACCGGCTGCCGCCAAGGCAGGTGAGTGGGCGGCACCGGCCCCGTGACGACCGTGATAGGCGTCGTGGTTTGTGGTGGTTGCGTCGACGCCAGGCTGACAGCGTCGGTCAGTGCCGATACCCACTCGGCCGGGGTGGGACGCGATGCCGGAGTGGGTGACAGCGCCGCCTCGGTGAGTCGGCGGATCGCGGTCGGCACGTACGAGGGCAGCCGGTCGGCGTCGCGGGTGCTCTGATCACCGGCGAGCAGCCGCAACACGAGCAGGCCGAGCTTGTAGGCGTCGGACTGCGGGGTGGCCAGTTCCTCACCCGGGTTGGCGGCACGCACTTCCCAATCGGGCGTCTCAACCTGGTTGGCGACCGTGCGGGAGCCCAATCGCATTGCGTCGCAATCGATAATGTAGACCTTCCGGTCCGGCTGTAGCGAAAACAGCAGGTTCTTCGGTGACAGGTCACCGATCGCGATCTGGTGGCCGTGCAGAGTCACCAACGACTTGGCGGCCTGTATCAGCAATTCGTACCTATGCCGGTCCGTCAGTGCGATATTGCGCCGGGCCAGGAAGTTGTCGTCATTGAGCAGATGCTGGAATTCGGCGGTGGTCGACTTCGTCCCCGAAGCGACGGACATGGTGATGAAGTACTCGCTCGGGATGGACGGCATGACGAATCCGATGACCGCGGGCGAGGCATCCTCCTCGACCAGCCGGCACGGCCACGCCGCTCGCGTGAGCAGATCGATGCCCTCGGTGAACGGCAACGATTCCAGGAATGCCGGCATCGCTTCCAGTGCCGCTACATTCACCGCGGGCAACACTTGCGGCTTGTACTCCTTGAAGACCAGTGCCGCCGCATACGCCATATGCGCATTCGGCGCGGTGTAGACCACGCCCTGGCCACCTGCGGCCAACTGCTGCACAGCGCCCAGGTCCGACCGTTTCAATCGTTGTTGCACCATCGTCGGCCCATCCCTACTCCCCGATGGGCCACCCTGGGTATTTCATGAAGAAACCGCACGGCAATGCCTTTCGCCGGCTCCGAATAGTCGCTACGAAGCGTTGCGTCGATTCTCCCGCTTCCGATCGGGCACCGGCAGTCGTGCGATCGACCGACAGCCATGGGTAATGGAAAACTCGGGCGGTCGAGGGAAATGGATCAGGTTGCGGTGCGGGCGTATTCGGTGGGGGTCAGGCCGTAGGCGCGTTTGAAGGCTCGGATGAAGTGGCTTCGGTCCGCGAATTGCCAGTAGGCGGCTAGTTCGGAGACGCTGAGGCGGTTGCGGGAGGTGAGGGCGAGCCGGGCCTCTTGCAGGCGTCGGTGCTGGATGTAGGCGGCCACCGATTCGCCTTCCGCGGCGAATGCTCGTTGCAGGGTACGCAGGGAGACATTCAGTTCGCGGGCCAGCACCGTGGGGGAGAGTTCGGGATCGGCGAGTCTGCGGTCCGCGAGGTTCTTTGCCGCTTGGGTGAGGGCGGGGGCGAGTCGGGGTTCCACGTCGTCGAAGTGGCCAAGTGCCACCGCCTTGAGCAGTTCGAGCATGGCGTTACCTGCGGCTTGCCTGCCGGCCGGGCTGAGGTCGGCTATCGTCGCTCGGACCATTTCCGCGTGGGCCAGCAGCAGCCGAAGCTCGGCCGAGTCCGCGGGTCCGGCGATCATCCGGTTGCGCAGTAGCGGTTCGAGTGCGGGCGATGGTGTGGTGACGACGACCTTCGCCGCGGTGCCGGGCGCCATGTCCAACTGCGGCGGCCGCTGGAAATGCTGGAGCAGGAACTGCCCGGCCGACACGGTGTGCGCACCGTGACCGGACGGCCCGAGCACCGTGTAGGCGCCGCGCGACACCACGTACAGCTGGATTTCCTTGTCCGTCTCATCCAACGGGCGCGTGGTCGAGATGCCCGACGCGCCATGGATATCGACCATCAGCACGTCCTGCATCAGGATCGCGTGCACCTTGACCCGGAAGTCGTCGGTCGTGGCCGCGTCGAAGGTGGGCAGTGCCGGCCCGAGTTTCGCCTCCCAGCCACGCCGATGCGCCTCGAATCCCGGTACCTCGGCGTCCGGGAGCGTGGAGTCCATGGCGAACTCCGCCGCGCTCCCGGTCACGGGTCGACCGCGACTGGATGCTGTCACGACAGGTATTACGTCTCGGGACAGCGTCCCCCGTCAAGGATCGGGCAGGATTAGTGCTATTTGTTCACGGTCAGGATGCGCCGTCCATGTTGTCCATCTTGGTCGCGGCATCGCGCATGGCCTTGTCGAACTTCACTGCCGAATCGGTCATGTTGTCACCGCCGGTGAGCAGGCTCTTCGACGACTTCGTATAGCCGCTGTCGCCCTTGGTGAACTTGTCACCGTAGTCGTCGGTGCCCCACGGCTCGCCCTGCGCGTTCAGGTTGTTCTTCAGCGTGCTGATGATGTCGCCGGTCCTGCGGCCGATCCCCTCCATCTTGGCCGCGGCCTGCCGCAACCGCGCGGTGTCCACGTGAATCCTGCCATCTGCGGGCATGTCACTCTCCTGTCTTGTCGATCCGAATTCAGTATCGGTCCTCGGGACGTCCCCACTCCCAATGGGTTTCGAGACGTTCCATCAGATGGTCGATGTCACGCTGCAGCCGGTTGACCAGCTGCTTGCGGCTGGTGCCGACGGCGATCGGGGCCTCCTCCCGCGACCAGACATATCGCCCGTCGTCGGCCACATCGCGCCACATCAATGTCGTCTCGTGGATCCCCCGCGGGCCGAACCGCGATCGGCCCTGCACCACGGCGATCATGCCAGCGCAGTCGGCGGTTCGCTGGAAGAACTGCTCGGTGCGATAGGTCGGCCGATCTTCGATGTCGTCTCGGATGAAGCTGAAATTCTGGCTCGACTCGTCCTGATCGGGCGAGTCGGTCACGATCGGAATGTCGCGCTGCCGACCGGCTTCCACCTTCGGCAGCGCCCGTACCACCGCGACGACCAGTTCGTGCGGATGGCATTCGGTAATAGTGACCATCGGCGAGTCGTAGGTGAGTTTTCCCGGCGGCTGCTTGAAGAGGTACCCCAGCGCACCCGACCTCGCGGCGTGCAGGTTCAGGTGCTTTTCGGTGTTGAGAACGTCCTTCTCGTCCCAGGTGCTTGCCAGCACATACAGTTCGGGCGTGCGCAGCACCTCGATCACGCTGTCGAACGAGCCGTCGAGTCGCCGCCGCAGGTCTTCCCATGTCGCTTGTTTGCGCCGTTCCAGCTCATCGACCAGCACCACCTCGTCGCTGACGAAGAGGAACGGCACTGGCGGCGGACCCGCGAGGTAGCGCTCGCACAGGACGATGAACTCGAGCGCGGTGAATTCCCATTGCTGGGTCACGGCTCCACCACCGGCTTCGACCGCTCGATGTCCGGCCCGAGGACGCTATCCATATTTTCCTCCGAGTCGAGGAATTTGCCCCGCTTGTACTCGCTGCTCGCGTTGTGCGCGCCGGGGCCGGGGCCCGGCCCGAGCGGCATTCCGGAAGACCCGGCATTCGAGGATGCGGAATGCATCTGCTGTCCCTCGATGGCGGGCGTGATCGCCGCCCGAGGGAACAATTTCGACGGCTCCAACGGGGCGTTGTGCGTTGTCAGCGGCGGATGCAGATTGCCACCCGGGCCAGGACCCGGGCCGGGACCGCCACCGTGCGCCGGTAGTCCCGCACCATTTTGCAGCGCCGTCATCATACTGTTCCCTATCGGAGCGTCCACGTTCATGGGATGCAGTTCGCCGATACCCGGGATGCCGAGCATGCCGTTGGTCGCCAGACCGGCGAGCATGTCGGTGCCGGTCTTGATGACATCGCCGATCGTCTTCGTGACGCCGTTCAAACCGTCGGTCAGCGTCTTGAGCAGATCCGCACCGCCGGGAACCTGGGGCAAAACCTTTCCGAGATCGCGCAATGTGTCCGGACTCAAGTTCCGCAAAGTCTCCGCGTCCAGATTCTTCAACGTTTCCGGGCTCAACGTCTTCAACCCCTCCGGGGTGAGGCCGCCGATAATGTCCGACCCGAACTTCTTCAGCTGCTCGGGAGTCATGTTCTGCAGCAGATCCGAACCCAGCTTCTGCAAGCCCTCCGGCGTCATCTGCTTCAACAACTCCGGACTCAAACCACCGAGCAGCTCTTTCCCGATCTTCTGCATCGTTTCCGGGCTCAGATCCTTGAACGGATTCTTGCCCTGCAGCAGTTGATCGAGCAGTTCCTTCGGAGTCTTCGGGGCCGGCTGACCCGGCGGGTTGACCGGTACGTTTTTGACCGGCCGGTTGGGCGACTTGTCGCCGTTCGGATTCGACTGGTTGTTGCCGTACGGATTCGAGTCGCCCTGGTTGCCGGGGCCGCCGCTGCTGCCTTGGCCCGGACCGCCGCTGCTGCCCTGCCCCGGACCGCCACTGCTGCCCTGCCCCGGACCGCTACCGCCTGCGGGCTCGGTGCCCTTCTTGTAGCCGTCCTCGTAGCCAGCCTTGTATTCGGGGCTGTTCTTGTCGATCTTGGGCTGGTCGCTGCCGTTCCCCGGACCGCTGCCCTGACCACCGGGGCCACTACCTTGACCGCCGGGGCCGCTACCACTGCCCTGGTTGCCGGGTCCGCTGCCTTGACCGCCGGGGCCGCTGCCGCTGCCCTGGCCCGGACCGCCCTGGCTGCCACCACCGTTTTTGTTTTTCTCGGCGGTGTCTTTGATCCCCTTCTCGTTACCTTCTTCGAAACCGGCTTTGTAGTTAGGACTGTTCTTATCGATATTGTTGTTATTCCCGTTGCCGCCGCCGTTGCCGTTGCCGCCGCCGTTCCCGTTCCCGTTCCGGTTGCCGTTGTTATTTACGCCGCCTTTGCCATTGTTATTCCCGCTGCCGGTGCCGTTGTTATTCTCGCCGGTGTGGCCGCCGGGCTTCTCCGGCGGCGGACTGAACTTGCCCGCGATGGGTATTTCCGGCATCGCGGCGACAGCACCCGAGATTCCGGCCACATAATACTTCTGATAGGCGTCACGGTACGAATACAGATAAATCAGGTACATAGCGATTCTCGCGCCGTCATCATCTGGCCACTTCTGCCACTCTTCTGTCGGCAAAGCGGCATGCGTATCGTACAGCCATTCCGCGCAATATCTAAGGTTATTGGCGATGTCGGTCAGGCTGTTCGTAAAAGGGACCGTATTGTCGGTGAAGCGCTGCACTGCCTTCATGGCTTGGTCCGCGCCGTCGCCTTGCCACATTCCGGCGGTAATGCCCTTCAGCGCGTCGTTCAGGGCGGCAAAATCTGCGGAAAGCTTGCCGGCCAGGAAGTTGTACATTTCACTTGCGTAGTATGCTTCCTTGTCCTTGTTAGCAATTTCATCATTGAAGAGCTTGAACTTATGGAAGTCCCAGCCTTCACTGGACTGCGGCGTGATCGTTGTGCTGGTATCGACGGTGGACGTTTTCGGCGGGTCCGCCTTGCCGTCCTTGGGGGAAAAATCGGTTTTCGGCGGTGGATCGAGGGGTACCGCATCGACAGTCTGCAGGTCACCGATCTTGTAGAAGGCGTCGGTGTTCTTTTTTTCGGCCCGCAGATAGTTCCCCATCGCGCTCTTGAACGTATCCCCCATATCCTCCATCGTCCACCTCAGAGTGTCGAGGTCTTTGATGACCTCGTTAGCCTTACGGTTGAACCATTGTGAGAGAAGTCCCCCACTCGGCTCGATTTTCGTCCATTCACTCAAATCGTTCATTTTGGTATTATCGACAAATTTCTGATATCCCTGCAGTTTGCCGATCATCTCGAGGCACTTGTTCACGAGTTTGGTGGTGACCGCCTCATCGAAATTCACAGTATTGAACTTCAACGTCTGTTTATCCGCGCTGCCGCGGAGGTCATGCCAGTCGTTCCGAATGGTGTCAGCCATCTGTGGTACTCCTCGTGGTCTGTGTGTTGGTTCGCCTGTCGATGACCGGTTCGGTTACTGAGCTCGAAGCTTCGACCGCGAACGGCACATCATCGGTGGATTCGTCGGGACCGGCGCGCTGCTCGGGCGCATCGAACGGCGAGGGCAACAGGAACGGTTTCGGCGGCTTTCGCTGCTTGTCGTTCTTCTTGCGCGGCTTTCGCTCCTGCTTCTTCGGCGATCCGGGGAGACCGCCGGGCGGTGGCACTGCTGCCGCCGGGGCACCGGGCGACGGCGGTGCTCCGGCGGGCGAGGACAACCCGGACGCCGGATGCCCGTCCTGCATCGGCGACATGGGCGGCCGCCCCGGCATGGTCGATTGCGATCCATCTCGACCCAACGCCGAGTTCCCGTGTTGTTCCGGGATTCTCGACTGCCCATCGGGTCCACGCGTTTGATCGCCAGACCCCGGCGTTCCCGAATGCCCATCAGACCCTGGCGCTCCCGAACGATCGCCAGATCCCGGTGTGCCCGAATGTCCATCGGACCCTCGCGTTCCCGAATGATCGCCAGCACCGGGCGTGCCCGAACGATCGCCGGTATCGGTGCGACCTGATGGGTCCGCGGCATCCGAGTTCTTCTCGGCACCGGGGGCATCGGCGTTGTCACCGACGCCGGGATGCTCTCCTGGCCCTCGCGCTCCCGAACGATCGTCGGAACCCGTTGTGCCCGAATGATTCTCGGAGCCTGGTGCACCCGAGCGGTCGCCAGGTTGCGCGCCCTGTCTTGGCATGTCCGCGTTGTTCCGGCCGTCGGGGTTGTTCGGATCGCGCTGTTGTTGCGCGTCCGTGTCGCGCTGCGAACCGGACCGATCCGACTCGCTGCCACCCTGCTGGTTCGGTGTACCCGGCCGCTGCGGTGCGACCGAATCCTGGGTGCCCGAGTGCGATCCGGCGCCGGGTCGATTCGCGGACCCTGGCTGGTTCGTCGCATTCTCCTGGCCGAATGCGCCGGATCCCGAACCACCTGTTCCCGAACCCGCGGCTCCCGAACCGCCAGGTCCCGAACGGCCGAGTTGATCGAGTGCCCCGCGCAGCGCGGACAGGTCGGGCGGAGTCGATGCATTCGCGCCGTCGGACAGACCGCTACCGGGACCGAGGCGCAAGAAGTCCGGCGACGGCTCGTCCTGGCCGTTGGACCCTTGGTCCGTGCCCTCCTCGTTCGAGGACGCGCCGTCCGTGTCCGGCGACGGCACATCGCTAGCACCGTGCAGGTTGTGGAGCATCTTCGACAGCATCTCGGGATCGAGTTGCGGCGGTGGTGGCGGCGGTGGCCGCCGGTCTTCGGGCGGCGGTGTCCGGTCGTTGCCCGACGAGCCGCGACCGTCACCGGAACCGCCACCGTCATGGGGACCGGGGCCGGGGCCGCCGCCAGTGCTTCGACCGCCGTTGGAGTCGCCACCGTTACCGAGACCACCGGAGTTACGGTAACCACCGGAGTTGCCGGGACCGCCGGAGTTGCCGACTCCGTTGCCGGAGTTACCCGGCCCCGGATTGCGTTCGTACGGACCAGCATTCGACGAGCCCCCGCCGCGGGGGCCAGGACCCGACTGATCGTGCACGTACGGATTCGGCGGACCCCACTGATCTTGATCCGGCGGACCCCAGTTGTCCTGATCCGGATCCCAGTTGTCCTGGTCTGGATCCCAGTTGTCCTGATCCGGCGGACCCCAGTAATTCCGATCCGGCGGATCCCAATCGTCATTGTCCCGATCCGGCGGATCCAGATTGAACAAATCCGGCGGTACGTCTTCCTTCTCCGATCCCGGCGGAATAAAGTCCTCGGCCCTCGGCCCGGGCGGCGCGGTGTACCCGCCAGGCAACGGATCGTCCTCCTTCACCTGACGCGGCCGGGGGTTGGTGGACAGATCCTCGCCGTCGACAGTCGGGCGCTTCCGGTCGGCCGGTGCCGCCTCGTTCCCGTCCTGATCGGTGACGTGCACCTTGTTCTTGTCGTCGACGGTCCAGCTGGTGGCGTCCGGCCTGCTGCCCCACGAGGTACCGTCCTCCGCGGTGACCCGTACCGCACCGTCGCCGCGGATCTCGTGCGTGTCATTCTTCGGGTCGTTGACGAAAACCGTTCCGTCCCTGCGTACCCCACGAGCCACACCGTTACCGTCGGTGAACGAGGCGCCGTTCGGTCCGATCTCGGAGGTCGTATTGTCGGCATGGTTGACCTGGAAGCCGTTGGGGGTCCGCTCCAGCGTCGCGCGGTTGCCCAGATCGATCGGTTCCTTCATCGACCGCGTCTCGGTACGCCCGTTCGGCTCGGTGATGTGCACCGACCCGCGTGGACCCCGCTCGTAGACTTTGTCGTCGCTCCCGAATACCTTGACACCCTTCGGCGTTGACTCCAGGCCGATTCCGTCGGGCCGCTCCATGTGGTAAATGCCGGGCTTGTGCGGGCCTTCCTGATCGAAGCCGCCGAGCCTATCCCGCCACCCGATCTTCAAGGTGTCCTTCACGTCGTAATGGATCACCGTGTGGTCGGGGTGCTCGGTCCGCCCGCTGCCCGGCACATTCGTGGCCTCGAACACCGTATGCCTGGTGTTGTCCGGGAGCTCGACGGTCACGTTGTTGTTGTGTTCGACGGTCTGCTTGGTCCCGCTGGGGCCGGTGATCACGGTCGGCTTGCCCGGGCCGGACTCGACCACGGTTTTGTCCGCCTTGAACACGGTCTTGTCGCCGGTGGGCGATTCGAATTCAGTTGTCCCGTTGCGCTTTATCGTCGTGGTCCAGCCGTCCGGGGACTTCGTCTGCACCCCGCCGCCGTCGAGCACCGTGTGCGAGACCTGATCGGGCCGGGTGAACGTCGGCGACTGCACCCCGGTGCCCTTTTCCCCGGCGCCCTTTCCCCCTGTGCCCTTGTCCGCGGCGCCCTTGTCCCCTGCGCCTTTGTCCGCGGTGCCCCCGGAGTGGGCCGCCGGGCCGGCACTGTCCGGGCTGACGAACACGATCGCATTGTCGGCACCGATCTTCAGGTGCTGCGGGTCGCCGTCGCGGCCCACCGTGATGTTCCCGTCCCCATCGATCTCGTGTTTGGTGCCGTCCGGAGAAGTGATGACGAAGTTACCGTCCCCGTCGTGGTGCCACCCCATCTTGTCGTTCGGCACGATGTGCACGGTGTTGTCCGGCTTGGTGACGATCACCGGATCGCCCGGCCCGGTGTGCACGGCGGTGCCGTTCGGATCGAACTGCGTCCGTTCGTCCCACGGCGAGCGAAGCTCCGCTCCGCCGTTTCGCTTGACGATCGTTATCGAGTTGTCCCCGGACTTGGTCTGGACCGAGTTGTCCTCCAGCAACGTGTGCTGGGTACCGTCGCCTCGGTCGATAACGAATTCCTCGCGCCGGCCCCCGCCACTCGGTGTGTCGGTCCGCGGAGCGGGTGGCGCCACCGGGAATTCGCCGTCGTGGGGTTTGGGCAAGTATTCGACCGAGCGGTCCGGCCGAATCATCACCACAGTGGGATCGCCGGTCCGCCAGATGAAGACGTTTTCGTTCTTGTCCACCAGGTGCTTGGTGTCGTCGGGCGAGGTGATCAGCGCGTCGCCGTCCTTGGTGCGCGTCCAGTTGGGATGGTCCGCCTCGCCCTCGAGGATCCGACCGCCGCGACCATCCGATCCGGCGTCATCGTGCCCGCGCGGGACCGGGTGCTGGTCCTGCGGAACCGATCCCCGCGGCGACGGCCGATCCCCCTCGGGCCGATGCGGCGTGATCCCGCTGGCGTTCGCCTCCGGCGGACGCTGCCGCGACGGTGGGAGGGCGCTCGCATCCGACCCGGACGCCGGAACGCGCCGCACCGGCGGCTCGTCGCCGGGGCCGGGATTCGGCCCCGGGTGCCGCATCTGCTTCGCGTTGTCCGAGACGGGCGGATGCTGCTGCTGCCCATCGAGATTCAAGCCACCGGGTCGCCGAGACGGTTGGCTCGAACTCACCTCGGACACCGAGGCCGCACGCGAGGGCTGACCCGTCCCTGCCTCGGACACAGCCGACGAACGGGGCGACGCGACCGAACCAGCCTCCGGCCCAGCCGAACGCCCCGGCGTAACCGGGCCACCCTCTGGCCCCGCCGAACGCCCCGGCGGAACCGGGCCACCCTCCGGCCCAGCCGAACGCCCCGGCGGAACCGGACCAGTCTCCGACGAACGAGAGGGCGTGACCGAACCTGTGTCTGACGCAGCCGACGAACGCGGCGGCGCAACCGATTTGTTCGAACCCGCGTCGGACACCGGCCCAGGTGAACGTGATTGTCCCGTAGCGGGATTCGTCTCGGGCGTCTTCGAGTGTGACGACGTCTGGATACCGTCACCGGGCGCTGGCGGCCCCGGCTGGCGTTGGAACTGCACCGAACCGTCGCGACCGGGTGCCGGCTGCGTGCTTGGCTGACCGTCACGGGTCAGGCCGGAACCGCCGGCGGGCCGGTCGCTCGATCCGCTGTGCACCGACGAAGCGCGGCTGTCCCCGAACGGATTCGACGCCCCCGTCCGCGACCCCGTCGCCGCGTTCGAGTTTCCGCTGCTAGCTGTCGAATTCGGGGGTGCCTGGTACCCGCTCCGGTCGCTCCCGCCGAACGCCGAGCGGGGACCCTGCGAGCGCGAATCACCGTTCGGGCCAACGGCTTTCGACCCATTGGCCGGTTGCGTCTGGCCATTCCGGCCGGAATCGGACGGACCGCCGGACCGGTTGCCGTTGTAGTTGCTCGGCGTCACCGAGGGCGGTTGCCTGGTGCTACCCGAGTTCTCGTTGCCGCCCGGCTCGTTGCGCGAGAATCCGTCGGCGAACGGGTTCCGCCGCCCGCCCGCGCCGTTGTTCTCGGTCCACCCGGCGGGGTGGGTGCTCCCGTTCTCGCCCCGCCCGCCGTTCGATCCGCCCGGCCGGTCCTGGATGGGGATGTTCTCGCCGCCGCCCCCGTTTCGGGAGCCGTTGGGTTCGAGTTTGCCAGGGTCGAACGAGAATCCGCCCCTCTTCGGGATATTCGCTGACCCATCCTTCAGCACGTGGAAGTCGATCTCGAAGCTCTTGTTGTCGGGCCGGTTGATGCCGCGGTAACCCTTGACGCCGCCGGTGATGCCGCCGCGCGCCGCGCCGCCGACCCAGCCTGCGCCGTTACCGAACGTTCCGGCCCAGTCGCCGGTGATCATCGCGGCACCGACACTGCCGAAGCCGTATTCGATGACGCCGGAACCCATGCCGACGATCGCGCCGTTGCCTGCCCGCACCCACGGGTTCTTGAGCCTGTCCCCCAGGAATTTCGTCGTCTGCTTGTTGAGGAAGTTGGCCCCGATCCGGCCGAACGGCGCGCCGAGGCCCGCGGAGCCTACCGAGGCCCCGAACTCTTTCCAGTCGAAGTGCTTGCGATGGCCCTTGGCCATCTGACCGAGCTGCACGGCGGCGTCCAGGCCGCCGGAGATCAGCGCGGCCTCGATGATCTTCAGTATCCAATTCTTGGCGAAGCCGGCGAATTTCTCGCCGAATATCTGAACCACCTTCGCCGTGATGCGTTGCTGCAGCTGCCTCGCCAGGGTGCGCACAATGGACTGGGTGGCCACCTCCTCGGCCGCCTGAACGGCCGCCGCGGTCGGCGGAAAGACCCAGGCCCAGGCGATTTCGATGGCCAATGCGACCAGCGAGAGGATCGTCATCAGCTTCGCGGCCTCGATCTGCGTGCCGAAATCGAAGGCGGCGTCGGAGATCTGCTCCATGTAGTGCGCCAGCGTCTCCATCGACTGGTCGCCCTTGAGCATCAGATCGAACATCTCGGCGATGTTTTCGCCACCCGTGCCCTCCGGATAGGCGGCGACCGCGGTGCGTTTGGCGTCCTCGATGTCCGGGATCACCGTCCGCAGCGCCGCGGCGGCGTTCTTGTAGGCGTCCGAGACCGCCCAGGCCTTGTCCTCGTCGCCTTCCGGCCACGCACCACCCGCGATCCACCCCAGCCAGCGCAGCTCAGGTGGCAGATACAGACTCATCCCGGCGCGAACTCAGTCGTCGGGGTCGTTGATCAGCGACCGGCGCCCGAACGGCGCCGCGTCGCCGGCCTCGTCGGGTTGCCTGCGCGACGGCGAGTTCGGCGGCGCGGTCGACGCGGGTGTCGCCACCGGGATCACCGACTTGATATCCGGGATGTCGGCGACGAGATCCGACAGGCGCGGCAGCCGGGTCTTGCGCTCCTGCAACGGTTCCATGAGCTGACGGCCCTGCTCGATCACCTTCAGGGCGGCGGCCTGCACCGCCTCGGTCATCGCCGCGGCGATCTCGTGGTAGGAAAGGTCGCCGATATCGTCGGCGAACTGGGTGTCGATGAGAATGCCGTTGGCATTGACGGTCACCGTGATTCGCTTATCGCACGCGGTGACGCTCGCGGTGAGCCGGGCTCGATCACGCTGAATCTTCGCGATCCCTTGCATTTGCCCCGACATCGCTTCGATCATCAACGCGGCATCGGCCCGCAGCCATTCGTTCACCACCAGAAGCCTCCGGATCGTAGGTCGAGCTCGTCTCGCAAGACCTCGCTGAGCATTTGCCACTGATTGCGATCCAACACCACGCCGATCAGTTTCGAGTCATCGCCGCATAACCGCGGGTAATGCGTCAGCGCTGGTCTCGTATTCGCATGTTCTCGACCAGCCGGCGCTCGTTCTCCTCGTGGATCTTCGCCGAATCCCGAAGGTTCTTCGCGTTTCCCGCGAAGACCTCGGTGATGGCGGCCAGGGACTCGAAGGTATTGTCGCGGCCCTTCTTGTATCCCTTGTCGCCCTCGGCGAACTTCTTACCGCTCTTGTCGTCGCCCCAGGCCTCGCCCTTGCTGCTCGAGTTGGACTTCAGCGTCTCCAGCAGCTTCTTGGCCTTGTCCGCGAGCTCGTCGAAATTGTCCGCGGAGCGGCGTAATCCGTCCGGCTCGATCTTGATCGGCTTGTCCATGGTGCTCCTTTTTGATCAGGTCAGATCACGAGATCGACGCCAGCCCTGGTCCGTCGTTCCTGGAAGCGCTGCTCGAACCCGTCGGTGTAGGTCGACGGTGGCATCGACGAGGACGACTGTTCGATCACGCCGTCGTCGGCGATATAGAAGATGGCGCGGCCGATGGCGATTTCGCCGGGTTCGGTCGGTACGAACACCATCCAGCCGACGTCGAGGCGTTCGGCGACGAGTTGGTCGAGTGGATAGCCGGTGGTGTCGACGCCCAGTTCGAGGATGAATTCGCGCACCAGGGTGATCGCCTGGTCGTGCGGTAGCTCCTCGGGAACCGTCGCGGTGAGGCCGGCCAGCGACAGCTGATACATGGCGCCGTCGATGTTGTCGCTCTCATCGAACAAGCCGGTCAACGTCTCCCGGGTCACCACACCGGCCTCGGCGGCCTCGACCAGGGTGGCCGCGGCCTCGCGCTGGTCTTCGGTCGGCTCGTTGCTCACCACGGCGCACACGATGTCGGCGACGGTCTGGCTCGTCCAGATGCCTGGAACGGCCGCGCTGAACTGGTCGGCGGTCGGCGATTCGCCGCGGTGCCAGCTGCCGTTGGACCACCAGTAGCAGAACGACAGCATGCCTTGCGCCGCACGGGCGTTGAGCACCTGATTGGCCACCCAGTCCGGGGCACCGGCATACAGCTCCGGCAGCTCGTCGTCGTCGTTGTAGGCGGCGTCGAGTTCGGGAGCGTTCCACACCCCACCCGAGAGCACCGCGCGACCGCCGGGCAGCACGAACAGGGTGGAACCGCTGCGCGCCGCGCCTTCGAAGATGCCGAGCGCCGGGCGAATTCGCGGCCCGAGCCCCGAACCGATGGCGACGAAGGCCGCTGCGATGGTGGCCCAGCGGGCCCACAGCACGGGCAATGCGGGCAGTTCTTCGCGCGCGAGCAGCGCGGTGACATTCGCTTCGCGGTCGGCGCGAGCCTGCGCGGCGGCCTGCTCGGGCGAACGCCACTGCCGCTCGTCATGAAAGACGTAGGCGGCCAGCCACACCGGGAGCTGTTCGCGCGGATACGCGGCCAGGTCGGCCCGATAGGCGTCGGTGGCGAGCAGCTGATCGTCGGGGAACGGCTCGTCGCCGTAGTCGTAGTCGACCTCGACCTCGCCGGTGATCTCGAGCTGGATCACCATGCGCCACCAGGGGCCGTCGCCGAGTCGGGCGGAGATATCGCGATGCCGCACCACGAGTTCGGTGACCGTCGCCGACGGCTCGGCCCGGGAGGACTGTTCGGAGTCGTCGTAGTACAGCACGTAGGCGATGCCACCGGCGACGGTGAGCGAGAAGGACGCCTCCAGCCATTGCCAGCCTTCCGGGCCGGCCACGCCGAGTTCGCGGGCGATGCTGTGGGCGAGCTCGGCCGCTTGTTCCTCGATCGATGGGGGCTCGGCGGTCGGCTCGTCGGAGGTCGTCGACTCGGCGGCCTGATCGTCGGCTGTCAGCGGCTCGGCGGCTGGATCGTCGGCTGTCGGCGGCTCGGCGGCCTGATCGTCGGTCGTCGGCGGCGCGACTGCTTGATCGTCGGTGTTCGGCTCACCGATCGCCTGCTCAGCAGCGTCCTGCGGCTCGGCTGCCGGTATATCGGAATCGGTTGGCGAGGAGGGTTTCTTCGTCTTTCGCGCATCGGCCACCGGCTCATCGGATGGCGGCGCGGTACCCAGCCGGAAGCTGACGTCCACCCCGTCGCTGATCCCGGCCCGGCTTTGCTCCTTGGGATCGCTCATATGATGAATTCTTTCTCGTCGGTGCGCGGCGTCGGCCCATCGAATTCAGGCACACGGCCGACAATATCCGGCATTTGTTCCGATAGTATTTCCATCATCATCGCGGTATCGACTCGCAGCCTTTCGCCCGACACCAGAACAGTCTCCACAACTTAGCTCGGTCTCATACCGCCACACCGCGTTTGAGCACTAGCCACTAAGGGGATTCAACACTACGCAAATCAGTCGCGCATAAGTCTCGCGTAACAGCGCATAATAATGACATCACAACGTGGTCGTGACGAGATTTCCGACAATATAGCGTGGTACGTTCGCGAAGTAATCGATGTGGGCAACGCATCGCTGGTTGTATTTCTTCGTGCGGCAGGAGGACTCGACGTGAGCAACGAACGGGCCAAGGGAGACGTCGCCGACCTGCTCGACACGGTCAGCCAGCACATTCGCTCGATCGCCGAGGTACAGCAGAAGCGGGTCACACTCACCGCCACCGCTACCGCGGCCAAGGGCCGGGTGCGCATCACCGTCAACGCCGACGGCGTCGTGATCGACACCGAATTCAGCGACGACATCGACGAACTGAGCTACGACGAGATCGCCGACGCGGTCACCGAGGCCACCCAGGACGCCGCCGCCGAGGTCGCCCGCAAGGCCGAGGAACTGATCGAGCCGATCCGCCAGTCCCGGTCGCGGCTGCCGAGCTTGTCGTCCATGGTCGAGGGCCTGCCCGACTTGCGCACGAAAACGCCGGAGCTGCAACGGGCGTCGTTCGATTCGCCCGCCGAGCGTAAGCAGCTCGAGTCCGATGATTCGCAAACCCGGCCATGGTCGGTCGTCGACCGCGACTGATCGGCGTCGGTTGTCGTTCCTCGCTGAATCGAACACGCGGCGGCCACGGGATGCCGGGCCGAAGCGCGGGAAGGTGTTCGACGTGTCCCCCGGCCCGCTGATCATGCTGCGGCGCTGCGCATTCCGCCGAGCCGCCGGTGGGGGCTGGTCGCGACGCAACACCTCTGGGACTGATCGATGAGCATCGACATGCCCGAGGGCCTGCGATGGCTCAGTTACCTGTCGGGTGCCGCGTGGCCGGAAGGCGACGAGGACAAGATGTTCGCGCTCGCCGAAGACTACAAGACGGCGGCGGACGGTCTGGAAGCGCTGCTCGACCAGCTGCACACCGCCTGCGACACCGCGCTGGACAGCTATTCCGGCGACGGCCACGACAAGATGAAAAAGCAGTTCGGCATGTTCTTCGCCGGCGACCAGTCGATCCCGAAGCTCGTGCAGTCGCTCAGGGGGCTCGGTAAATCGGCGCACGAGATGGGCGCCGAGATCGAGCACACCAAGCTGCAGGTCATCATCACGCTGGCGATCCTGGCCGCCGAGATCGCGTACGCCCTGACCACCCTGTTCGGCGCGATGATGGTTCCGGCACTCGAGGCCGAGACCGCGGTCGTCATGTCGGGGATCGGTCGCACGCTCCTCAACAAAATCGCGTCACACGCCCATTGGATCGCGCGGCAGCCGATGTGGAAGCTGGCCGGGATCAGCGCTGGGACGCAGGGCGGCCTCGGCATCTTTACCGAGGTCCTGATCGAGGGAATCCAAAAGGACAAGGGGCATATCGACGGATTCGACCTGAAGCGGATATGGATCGCGGGAGCCGTTGGCGCGGCGTCCGGCGCGGCAGCGGCACCCGTCGGCGCGATTATCGGTAAGGGCCTCGGCAACTGGATCGGCCGGGAGGGCATGACCTGGTGGAAGTCCGCGGGCATCGCGATCGGCGCCGGTATCCCCGGTGGTCTGGTCGGCGCCGGCGCGGGTTTCGTCACCGGTGGCGTCCTCACCGGGGAGTGGGAGTTCGATCCGGCCATGCTCGCCGGCGCCGCGGGCGGCGGCATGCTCGGTGGTATCCACGGCGCGGTCGGTCACATGCGGGGCGAGGCCATGCACGCCAAGGGCATCGGGGTCGACGGCAAGATCGATCTGAAGATCTCCGACGGCAGTTCCATCCATTCGGTGCTGGATAAGGACGGCAAGGATGGGCGCGGGGGCGCGGGCGGCCGTTCGGCGGATAACGCAGTCACGGAGAAACCGACCCGGTCGACGTCGCATACGGCAGGCACCGAGAACGGCAACAACCGGTCGTCGGGTGCGAAATCCGATGTCACGGAGAACAATTCACGCTCCAACCCAACCTCGGTGCAGGACAAGAACACCGCCTCGACTCGACCGACTTCCGCCCGCACCGGCAGTATTTCGGCGGCGAGCGTGCTGCGGCCGCGCGCGGGTTCGGTCGGCGGGACCGGCATCGACGGATCGACTTCGCGGGTTTCGGCGTCGTCGAAACCGAACGGCACGTCGGCGGCATCGAACGGCAATGGCGTGCACCGGTCGTCCAGTGCGCCGCCACCGGTCACCCGAGGGTTCAATGCCAAGCCGGAACCGGCAGCGGGTTCGACGTCCCGGTCACCTGAGTCCCAGGGTCCGAAGGACTTCACTCGTAACGGTGGTGGGTCGAGGAATGGGAGTTCGGTTGGGCCCGAGACGCATTCGTCGGTATCCCGGCAATCGGGCGAATTCAACCCGCCCGCATCGCATGCCCGAATTTCGGGTGAGTTCGACACCCACAGCGCGACCAGCCACCTTCGGGACGGGTCCGAGTCGCCCGCCTCGGCCAGGCACGAACCGCCGCCCGGGCAGGCGGAGTCGCGGCCGTCGTCCAGGGCTTCGTCGATAGATAGCGGGTCGGACTCGCAGAGCCGAGGTCGGAGCACGGACGGGGTATCGGGGAGCAGCAGCCGGACCAGCTCCGAATTCCCCACTCGGTCAACCACACCGGAGGTCGAGCCGGTACGGGGCCGGTCAGGGGCGCCGATCACCTCGGCATCCGACGGCGGATCGCAGGCGCGGATCACCGCGGCGCACAACGAGTCCGGCCCGGCCGGGCCGCGGCCGGTAGTCGCTAGGGAAGACCAGGCACCGGGCGCGTCGCGGGCGGTGTCACCGGAGCGCGCCGTCGGCCCCGCGGCCGGAGCGCGGCCGGAAGGCCTGGCCGGGCACAGCGGGTCCGGCTCGGAAGCCGGGCAGATCCGCACCAACCGCAACTCCGGCGACGATGCCCGCACGCATCCGGAAAATGTTGTGCCGGAACGCAAAAACGGTCTGAGCCAGGACGGACCGGATGATCAGACGATTCGTCGGCCGAGAGTCCACCTGTCCGAGCACAATGATGGTCAGGCAATTTCGGAGCAGCACCACAGCGGCCTCCAGCGCGACCACGACGCACAAGGCCAGGGCCGCACCGAGCCGCCCCCGCCCGTCCGACCGGCGGCCAAAGAGCCGATGAGCCCGCATGAGCTGAAGCTACGAGATCAGTTGCGGACCGAGGTCGCGGCCGGCGACCAGAATGTCATCGGTGCCAGGGAACGGCTGAACGCCGCGGTGAAGGAACTCGACAACAGCAGTCGAGCACTCGAATCTGTTCAGGCAGAGAAAGATCGGGCGCCGGACGCCGCCGTGCACGCCGAATCGCGGCACGAGGCGGCGCGCACGGCGCACGATGCCGCAAAGGCCGAGCACGACGCGGCAGTACAGCATGCGGTGCAGGAGCGCTATGAGCAGTTGAAGGCCAATTCGGAGGCCGGGATTGATGCGGTCAACCAGGATCGGCTGTTGATGCTAGAGGCCACCGACGCGCACATGGATACTGCTATTAAGAATCTGCGTAAGGAAATGGCTGATCTGAAGAACCTCAGAAATCTGCACGAAATGGAGAAAGCGCAGCTCGAGGTTCATCTGAATCAGAGTCTTGACAATAGAATCGAACCCTCAACGAATAGGGTGGCTGAAGCACGGAAAGCGTTCGAGAACAGCAAGAAGGAGTACGAGGAGGCCCGGTCGGGCAACGAGCCGCGGGCGGAATACCTGAAGCAGCTCAATCGTGAGGTCAAGCAGAGTCGGAAGAATCTGCGGGATCAAATGATCGAGCACGAGGCGCTGCTGACCGCCGCCAAGGATCGCCCCGAGGAGCTGGCCGCGGCGCGGAACGAGCGTGACGAGCTGGCCTCGGATCGGCGCCGCAGGTGGGTATTCAACAGGAGAGTCGAGCAGCGATCCGCGGTCTGGGAGCGGGAATTGAGCCGAGATGAGTCCGATGCCGGGTCGCGGGTAGCGGAGTTGGGTGCGGAACTGGCGGCGAAGGAAGCGGCGTACCCCGAGGCGGTAGCGAAGTTCAAGCGCGAGATGCACGAGGTGATCGAGAAACGCTTCGCGGGATTGGGGACCGCGAAGGGACTGGATCGAGACGCCTACGAGGCGGGGCTCGCGGACCAGCGAGAGGCGATGAAGGCAGCGACGGACAAGGCCATGGAGATGGGGGACGCGGTGGTGAAGGCGGCGTTCGTGTACCGGGACGAGCTGTTGCGCCGGACCAAGGAGACCGATCCGGTGATCGGGCGGGGCGCGAGCGACGCTGAACTGGATCGGATGGTGCGCAACGGGCCGCGCGCAGAGCAGGTGTCGGCGATGGCTGAGTGGATGATGCGTCATGATCCGGAACCGAAGCAGCGCACGCCGCGGAAGACGCAGATGCTGACGTACGTGCTGACTGAGTTCGGGCCCGCGGATATGAAAGGTGGGGAGGGCAAAACGCTGGTGATGATCATGTCCGGGTTACGCGATGCCATAAAGCGTGGCGTGGTGACGATGCTGACGAGCAGCGAACCGCTGGTGGGCGACATGATGCGCCAGGTACAGGGCTATTTGGGGACGCACGAGGAGCATCGAGCGGGGCTGAAGGATATGGGCGTGGATGTGGTGCAACTGCGGGAAGACGAGCCGTTCCCGCAGTGGGCCTGGGATGCCAAGGCCTCGGGCCGCAACCTGCTGATCGTGGGGACCAAGGAAGCGGTGCTGTTCGTCGGTCTGCACGAAGCGAACTCGATGATCGAGGAGATCGGGCGGGCGGGTGCGCCGAAGGAAGTCGTGGCGGAAGTCAAGGAGTGGCTGCGCACGGAGCCACATATTGATGAGGTAGCGGATCGGTTGAACGCGATGGCCGAGAAGCAGAAGATAGCGCGGCGGTTCAGGCCGCTCCCGGAGGGGATGGGCAATCTCGATGAGGTCGATACCGCTTTCGACGGGGAGGTGCGGGCCAAGTTGTCCCCGGGTGCGGACGGGGACGCGTCACCGGCCACTGTGACGCAACTGAAGGATCTGTATGAGCAGTTCCGTCTCGCGATACTGGATCGGCCTAACGACACGCTGACCGACAAAGATGGCCCACTGACCGACAAAGATTTCGGCAGGCCCGAGAACACCCGCGGTCTGTGGCATGCGCGGATGACCGAGGACGCGATCGACAAGCTGGCGGCGGTGACCGGGGATCGGGGTTCGGTGCTGGCCAACGCGGAGCATTACACGAAATTCGCGAACGCGAGGTGGGGGTTGGAACGCGACAGGGACTTCAATACCTCCCGTGAATACGACAAGGTGATGCAGATGAACGCGTCGACCACCGACCGGTTGATGTGGGATTCAAACAAATCAACCGAAGTGCGGTTGGAGGGATTGGGGCAGCATCTCGACATCGTTCAGGGTGTGACGGTGCGGGGCAATCGCCCGGAGGATTCGCTGACGATGACGTTGAAGCAGTGGATCGGCAGTCGTTACCTGCAGGATCCGACGGGTGTGTCGGGCACGGCGAAAGAAGTGGAAGGCGCCATGTACGAGAGTTGGGGTGGGGCTCATGACAAGCGCGGTGATTATTTCGGGGTGCCCGAAGTCAAGCCGTTCTATGAAAAGATGTTGTTCCAAGAAAAGCCGTCGCACTTCGAGAGTCGCGAGGCGAAGCTGGCGGGCATCGCGACCGATGCCATCGATGTCGCGAAGATCTCGTTCACCGTGAAGGACGGCACGATTGTCGGTATCGAGCAAAAGGGTCAGCCGCAGTGGCGTATTCACCTCGACAACTCCGAGATCAGCGGCGCGAACGAGCGTCTGGTGGAGCGGGTAGTCGACAAGCCGGGCGGTGGGCGGATGGTCGAGGACACCAGGATCGAGCTGAATCGTTGGCAGGACAAGGAATTGTCCGAGCGCGGGGTCGTCGATTGGGTCGACGCGATCGTCGAACGGCGCATGCAGCACTACGCGACTGAGCACGGGTTGGCGATCAAGGAAGGGGTGAAACTCGAATACTCAGCGATCGATGCCCGCTGGTATGAGAAAGCAGAAGGTGGGGATAAGGCCGAGAACGCGGCCAATGCACTAGTCAAGAAGTTCGGCGAGCCGGGCAGCTTGATGTTCATCAACAAGTCCGGCGCGCGCGGGACGGACCCGAAGCCGACGGAGGAGTCGATAAAGCTTGGCGGCGTACTCACCGGAGTCAGTGGCGGCCCGGCCTTTTCGCCGCGGGTGTTGTTGCAGGCGATCTGGCGGTCTGCCCGCGGCGGGTCGGGCGAAGATCAGGCGACCGGCGGTACACCCGGCTCGGCGAAGGTATACACCTCGAACGAGGACTTCCGCACCACGATCGCGGACGCGCAGGCCATCCGCGAGATCACTCAGTACATGAAAGCGAAGGACGAACAAGACCGCGCCGCCACCGAGTACAACGCCGATCCCTCGGCGGCGAGCAAACAAGAAGCCCTCAACAACGCCAACGACCGAGTCGCCGAGGCCGTCCGGGTGCTGGAGCAGGAGACAACACCGCGGCTGCAACAGCACGCGGAAGAACAACTACTCGCCCCCCACCTCGGACCGAAAGACCTGGCAACCGCACTGCGACATGCGATGGAAGACCAGCTGCAGTCGTCCGAACATCCCGGGACCTACCGAGCCAACGCTCCGCCGGTGCTTGCCCCTGCCCCGGGCCAGCAGCCCACCACTCCCCTGGCCCCGCCAGGGATGGACTTCACCGCGCCGCCGCCTGCGGCGCAGCTGCCGGAGCAGCAGACCATTACACCGGAGCCGGATCGTAACGATGGTTCCGTCGACACTCCGGGCGATGCCGGTATGCATCGCGACACCGATACCGGCGATGGCGCGAATACCCACGGCGACAACAACACTCACTACGACAGCAGCACCAACGACGACAGCGATACGCACAGCGACACCAGCAGTCATTACGACAGCGACTTCACCACCGACACCGATGTGCACAGCGACACTCACGACGACGCTCCCGGTGATGCCCGGAAGGTGCCGCCGACCGAGGTGACGCCACCCCCGACGCAGGAGATCACCAGCACCCGCAATGATGGCAGCTCCGCGACAACCACTCGACCTTCGCCGCCGAATACGTCGACCTTCGACGGTTCAGCAGATTCATTGTCGCGCAACGGATCCAGTACGTTCGGACGATCCGGGGTGGCCGGGCGATCGGTGTTCGAGCCGCCGGTCGACGAGCCATATTTCCGTCCGCTGGACAAGATCTTCGACGCCGCCGACGCCTATTCGGCCGCGCAGCCGGATGCCCTGGCGCAGCAGGACTTCGGTACCGGTCGCGACGGCTTCCAGAACCTGACCGGCATAGTCGACGACGACGGGCCACGTATCGGTCTCGGCCCCGAGCCGACGGATGTCACGGGGCCACCACCGGCGCAATCACCGCACTCGAACGGACAGCCGGCGATACCGCCCACGACGCATCGGCCCGATTCGGTGGTGGATCGCGCGGCCGCGCAATTCGGCGACATCTTCGACCAGCCCCTACAGCTGAACCAGCTCTACACCGCGCTGAGCACCAGGTGGCCCGACCTGTCGTTCGACGACCTGCAGCAATTGCGGTCACACACTTACCTGAACAATGGAATCCAACCCCCCACGGTGTCCCGGGAGAACCTGGACAACTTCCTGCAGACCCTCTGGAACGACCGCGATTTCGTCCCGGACGAGAACATGATCTACGAGGCATATCTGACCCTCGGGGCAGGAGACTCGCCCGCGGACACGGCCGCGTTCAAAGACGACATGGTGCAGATCCTGGCCCAACGCCCACCCGGACGGGCCCAGCAGGGCGACATGGAGGAAGCGGGCGTGCTCACCCCGGACAACGCACACAATTGGGCGCCCGAAGACATCCCGGTTGTGCATTTCGCCCGAGACCACATTCCCGGCAACACATCCAGCCAAGACACCAAATTCAATATCTATGTGAACGCGACCGGCGCCGCGCGCTCCACCGTGACCGGGCACCTGGTCCACTATGTCCTCGATGACCCCGGTCGCTTCCCAGGGGTCTATGTGGTGAAAGCATTCGGCCCACGGGAACTGCGGGTGGACGGCATCGTCGTCTCAGTCAGAGGCCAGGCCGCGGCGAACCGGGTGATCGCATGGTTGCGGGAGTATCAGAACCGCTACCCCGACCTGTTCCACTGGGGTGTGCCGACCGGGTCCGAGCAGGTGCTCTCCGGCGTCGGCCTCGGCGCCGAAACCCGCAACAACACCTTCGGCATGACTCGGGCCAAAGCACTGTTCACCGCACTCGACCTGCACCGCAACGCGACATTCGACGACTTCGCCGCCGAAGTCCGAACCCAGTTCCGCGCCCGCGGCCTCGACCCCGAGCAGGTGCACTTGAACCTGGCACCGGCGACCGATGGCAGCACCGCACACCAGCACCCCACCAGCATCGCGACAGATCAGGAACCCTACATCGGCGAGTTCCCCGGTGCGGCGACAACAGCTGCGCCGCAACCGATCCCGGACAATCGCAACAACTGCTTCGACCTGTCGGTGGCGGGTGTCAAGCGCGTCACGGGTAGTGCGGATATGACCGTTCCTGCTAAGCGGGCGGGTCTGCGTGGGCGTACATTCGCCGAAGCCGAGTTCTATTTCGGTGCACCGTTGTATCAGTATGGCAGCCACGCTCGGGTCGAGGACCATCTTCGTGCTCAGGGTCCTGCGGTGGTTCACGTGGTCGAGGAGTACAAGGGGCCGGTCGACGAGAACGGTATCGGCGCCCATTCGTTCTATGTGGTAGCGAAGCCCGACGGAATCATCACTATGGTGGACGAGGCATTCAAGGAGATCGGTCCCTATCCACCACAGTTCCAGCGCCGCGAGATCCTGACAGTGCAAGCCAGCTTCTTCACCCTGACCGGTGGCAAAATTATCCCACCGCCCTCCGGCGTCCCGCTGTCGCGCACATCCGCGCAGAAGAAACTCATGGGTCTCGGCCCGGCACCGGTCCAGAAACTGGCGGTAGTCGGCCAGTCGGAGCCCGGCCCTGCCCCTGACGGCAGCGCAGCACACGCCCGCCCCACCCATATCGGCGCCAGCGAACATGACAACGACTGCGGCCCAGCCCTACTCACCCATCTCGACACCCACGCCCCCGACTCCGCCCGCATCGACCACGACCACCTCCCCCGCGGCCCCGCCGGCGTCACCCACCACCACATCGAACAGGCACTACCCCCCGGCGCCCGCTTCCACACCGTTCCCGACCACGACGTCATCGCCGCCACCCTCCGCCGAGAAGGCCCCGCCACCCACGCCTTCGTCGTCCTCAACTACACCGACGACTACATCAAAACCAACAAACACCGCATCGGTGCCCACGCCTACCTCATCACCAACAACCACAAACTCCCCGACAACCACACCACCCACGACCTCACCATCACCGACCCCGCAAACCGCACCACCCACCCCTACCCACACCACATCACACAAACCGTCACCAGAATCGACGTCATCTATCTCGACCACACCAACCAACCCGTCCCACCACCCACCGATCACCACACCCCCACCCCACACACGCCACACCGCATCGGACTCAACGACAACAACCGCGGCGTGAATGCTTCGCTGTTCGACGGCCCGGAAGATAATCTGCTGCCCGCCCTGTTCGACGAGCCAGGCCAGGTGACCCCGAGGTTCGAGCCGTCGGCGGGTGACACCTATTTCGGAGCACTGAGCAAGGTGTTCGATGCCGACTGGAACAACGCACCGATCGAACCGAATTACATCGCCCAGAATTTAGGTTCGGGTCATACCGGCGTCCAAGAGCTCGTCGAGATCATGCCGCTTCCGGAGACGACGGTGCAGTGGCTCGGCGATCAGATCTACCGCTATGTCATGAGCAAAGAAGGCCCGCAATCGGCGGCGCGGCAACTGGGCGAGGATATCTACCGTTATGTAACCAACGGAGACAGCCCAGAGGCGAAATTGCGAGCCGAGATTCGCCAGGTGCTGACGCCCCGTCTGCTCAGCGCCGAGTGGCCGCGGCTGTTCACCAATTCGGGCATGTCGCTGACCGTGACGCATAATGGCCGCCGCCATCGGGTCGCGATACGCCTGAGTCTGGACGGCGCCCGCCTGGCACCGGAGCAACTCGCGCTGGTCGGGGACCGTAACGATCCCGCTAATGGGCCGCCGGTAGCCATTTTCCGTTATTCGCGTGGTCGGTCCCACGTCAGCAATAATGTCAGCGAACACAACCTGCGGTCCCTGTCTGGTTCCTATGGCCTGAAAGCGCCGATGGCGGAAACGGGATTGAGCAGTCTGGACGGCACGCCGCAGGGCTCGACGATATATGACCAGTTGTCTACGCACGTCGAGGCCACCACCTCGGTCGAGTCGACGGTCAAGATGTCGAGCAAGGGCCCGTCCATTCCGTTCGACTACGCGATGACGTTCCAGCTCAGCGATGAAGACCCGGATCTGCTGTCCTCCGATACCGCGGCCAGGGTCTGGCACGATATTGATGCGGAAACGCCTGGCCGCCTGATTGTCTGGATCCCGAAATTCCTGGCCGACAGCACTGAGCTGCCCGTGGTCAACGAGGAGGATCCGGCCACCATGCCCCCGGCATGGCACCCAGGGGCCGACGATTCGCATCCTTCGCTGGAAGAGGTCCCCCTCTTCGCGCCGCTGAGCAGTCCGAACCACGAGGAACTGGTCAGCGATGTCATAGCGGGGTTCCGCACTCGTCTCGCCGGTATCTCCGAGGACTCCGCCGACGATTTGCGAGATTATCTCAAAGAAGAAAATTTCCTCGGCAACATCAAGTTGATGCAGGGCGGTTCGATGGCCTCGCAGCGCTTGCAGACTTCGTCCGGTGAATCGCTCGGATTTTTCCTGATGAGCGTCGACCTCGACGGTGGTACCGAAATCACCGGCCCCACTCATACGAATTTCGGCCTCGAAAACTACACCATCCGGGAATTGGGGGTGCAGGGTAAATCCACGATCACCAATGAACTCGGCACGCACCCGGCGTTCAGCTTCAGTTTCAGTCAGGGTAAGGAGTTCGAGGAATCCGGGTACTCGCGCCGCGGCGGCCAGATCACCTTCCGCGGTGGGGTTTCCGACCAATCCAGCCAGACCCTCGGTTACGGCAGAAAAGCCCAGGCGGTGCGCTCGCTGCGGCTCCATGACGATCTGCTGCATACGACGCCACGCGCGACCGTCACCATCGTCCTGGTCCAAGACGGCGAGCGCTTCGGGCCTGCTGCGAATACCCCACTGGCCAAAGGGAAGACGTATCCGGTCAACACGCTGGTACCGCCGAGGGGTGCCCTCGGTCGCAAACCGAAATTGGACATGGAACTCGACGAGAGACAGTACCTGCCACCGAAGGTCCTGCATCTGCAGCAACTCGGCCCCGACGCCACCCCGGTCACGGTCGGGGGCACCGAGCCGTTGTTCGTAGCGGCCGAAAAATTCCTGTCCGATAACGGCTTCTTCTCGAGCAAACACGATAAACAGGGCGTGCTGGACCTGATCACCCAGCAGGGGCTCGCCGCCGCGCGTGATGCGAATATCGCCGCCTTCGAACAGATGCGGGCCCAGTTCAACTTGAAGGCAGCCCTACAGGAGATGATCGATGGCGAAGTAGACGAGCAGACCAGGAAGCTCGAGGGAGGTTCGCTCGTCTGGTTCGAAAAGCCGGGAAAGTACCGGACCGAACGCATTTCGATCCGGCTCGTCACCAAACGCCACCTCGAATCGAAGGAGGACGCACACCAGGGCGTATCGCATGATTGGATACTGCCCAAGTTCCAGACACAGAACACGGCCGGCTTCGCCTTTTCCAGCAGCACGCAGTCCGGAAAATCGACAGTGCGGGTCAATCCGAATGGCGGCGGTAATGTCGCGATCAACAATCCGTTCGACGTGAAGTACAGCCAACTGCTCGCTAGTGTCACACCGAGTGCCATCCATGCGTACCAGCACTCGGAGAGCGAGTTGCACGGTTTCGACACCGGCGCGAACAACATGCTCATCAGCCCGGCTGGCGAGGGCGCGCAGAACTTCACTGTTCCGGTTGCCCATTGGATGGAGATCACCTACCGGCACGGCACCAGCCCGGAGCCGATGCGCAGTGACGGCTTTGTCCGCATCAATCTCCCCAGCTACCGCGCGGAGTCCGAAAAGCCCGCCAAATCAGCTCCGCCCGCACCCGCTACCATCCGCAAAGTCAACCCTGAGGACATCGAGAACCTCACCTCGCCGCAGTGGAAACTTCCCCAAGACGCCATTATTCGCGATGCGGGCAGCAGCACGCTGATCCGCCGGGCCATCCTCAGCCTTATCGACCGAATCGGAGTCGGAACCGACACCGGCCGAACCGACGGGACCGACACCGCTCAAACGCAGACGATTCCTGGCGCGTTCCCCGTCGAACCCGACGAGAATGCCGAACTGCCGCAATGGAACCCCCCTGCCGCAGCACCGGCCCCGCACACCGACCGCCGCCCGTCTGACACCCAGGTGCCGGAGATCCCCGCTATCGTCGTCGTGGATCCGTCCGGCGTGCTGCGCAGTGCGGAATGGGCACCCGAAGCAGAAACCGACATTGCCGATACCCGCACACGGATGCCCGGCGAATTCCCCGTCGAAGCCGACGAGAATGCCGAACGACCGCGCTGGAACCGCCGAGTGACAGAGCCGGAAATCCCCACCATCGTCGTCGTGGATCCGTCCGGCGTACTCCACAGCGCGGAGTCGGCACCTGCCGCGCCCGAATCGGATACCGACACAGGCACCGGCTGGGTCGACTGGGCAATGAATCATGCCATCGCCGGTGGTAAGTGGGCGTGGGACCAAGCCTTCGGGACGCGCACCACGAATCCGGAGTCAGGGCCCTACCAGGTCATTCACACCACCATATCGCCGCAAGCGATGCTGGCCATGCTGGCGCATGGTTCCCATAACTCCGACGACATCGAGGTCAGTGGTACCGAGGGCATCCTCGCGGGCAAAAATATCCAGATACGTATCGAGACCTATATCGCCCGCCTGAAGGTGTCGCCGAAATCAGTGCAGACCAACTCCGAGAACTGGAGCCCCTCACGCAACCACGTGGCCACCGCCAGCTCCACCCAGCACAGCGACCAGTTCGGCATCAGCATGACCGAACGCTTAGGCGCGAAGGCCGACGGCAGCTTCATTCCCGGCGGCACTTACCAGCACACCCTCGCCAGATCGAAAAGCTCCAGTGCCGCCGAATCATTGGGCTCCAACCGGGTCACCTCGACCTCCGGCGGCCCGGCCTACTGGTTCACCGGGGACCTGGTCCATGTCATCACTGTCGAGAAGGGCACCCGCAACGTCGTCATCGGTGTGGCAAACGACTTCGCCACCTGGGTGCAGCACCTCCTCGGTATGGCCAAGCGTGCGCCCTACGGTGACAACACCCTTGTCGTCGATTCGCCGGGCCGGGCGGAATTCATGGCGCACGACAAGGATCTACAGCTGCATCCCGAACTGGCCGCACTGGTCGAAGCCAGCGGCGTGCACAAGATTGCCAAACGGAACGAGGAAAAACTGTATCTGCCGAGCACTTTCGTCGAGAGCGGCGGCGTCATCTCGTTCGGCAGAATCGTCGGTACAAACTTCGCGGCCGGCCGAGACGGGTTCAAGAAGGCACTTGAGAAACTCTTGGAACCGGTGGCGCCCGGCATCACGCGACCGAGCTCCGCCAACTTCTTCGAGGGCCTGCTGATGGGCATCAACACTTACGTTTTCGATCCCCGCACCATCGGCCCTGGCAGCAACACATTCAGCTTCGTCCACCGCTCTTGGTTCGGTTCACGCCTGGTCCACCTCACCTTCACCGCGCGTCCGGATACCAAAGATCTCGACAAGAAACGCGGCAGAGAACTTCCCGGGGGCGTCGGTTTGGAGAACACCTTCTACGACGTCTCGGGCGACGGCAATGTGCTCGGTGGCCGTACCACCAAGGTAGGGGCGAATCGCGCCGGAAGCGACCAGTGGAGCGCCAACCCCGCCGGGCAAGTACCCGGAGTTGGCGTGCGCCCCACGTTCAGCTTCGCTCTCAGTGGGACTGGAACAAGCGGCAGGTCCCATGACTCCAACCGGTCGTACGACGTCTGGGTGCGCGGTGATATCACCGCGCTCTTCAAGCTTCTCTACTTCTATGAGGTCAAGATCGAGTGGTGGCTGCTACCCAAAGCGCTGCCGACCCGCGCGGTGGACCTCGCTCTACTGCCGACGAAATTAGCCGTTCAGGGACTCGCCCGACTGCCGAAGAAGATGCCCCTTCAGGGACTGGCCCGGCTGCCGTCGGATGTAGTTCTTCGGGGACTGGATACCTCGGATTTGGGGCGCCCGATCTACACCAAATCGATCACCCTGGAATCGACCAACCTCGTCCAGTTCCACGCCGCCGACACCAGAACCGAGCCGAGCATCGACCCCGGCCGCCGCATCACGCCCGACGTCTACCGGTCCGATCCGTCGATCCCGCGCCCGGCCCCGCCCGAAGGCAGTGTGGCCATCGAGATGGAGATGCCCGCCGACCTGCCCACCCGGCTCGTGGAGCCCTGGGTACCGAACAACCCGTTCCAGATGTACTGGTTCGACGGATTCGATCAGCTCGCTCGAGCGATGCGCGCCGTCGCCCCCGACGTCGAGGCCAACCGCCGGACGCATTCCTTCGAGAGCGCGGTCATCGCCCTGAACTCGCTGACCAGGAAGAACCGGCCCACCGTGCTCGGCCCCGCTGCCATCGCCGCCTTGCTCGGCGCCGGCGGCGCCGGCGGCACCGACGGCACCCTGCCGACCCCGTTGAAGCATCCGCCGGGGCAGCGGGTTGACGACATCACCGCCGTCGTGACCCACTACTCGTACGAGATCGAGGAGACCACCGGAGCAATCGCTATCGACGCCTTGGGCGTCGCGACGGAGAATTTCGCGTTCGGTGCCGACCAAGGCGTCACCTTCATGCCGACCTTCGGCATCAGCATCCCCACCGTCTCGGACGCCAGCAACCGCGGCGCACCCGCAGGCTTCCCCTACGCCGGCGGAGCCAAGGGGCACGGTATGTCGGTCAGCATGGGCCATCAGCTCCGCATGCTCATCCGTTACGGCACAACATCATTGAACAAAGACGGCCGCGGATCGGACAACCATCGGATCCGCACCTTCGTGCTCATCAAGCTGACCGGCCCCGAGGGCATCACCTGGACCGTCGGCAACAGCGTCGGGCGCACCGTCGATATCCTGCCGAAAGCCCCGCCGAGTGCGCCCGCCCCGAAACCCGAGCAGCGCACCGATCCGCCCAACCGTTCCGATAACGATGTGGCACTGGATAATTCGTCGCGCGGCGTCCGGTGGCAAGGCCCTCGGTCGGCCACTGTGAACGGCATCGCCGCACCGGCGGGACATGTCTGGGAATCCATGCGCGACGACGGTGATTGCCTGCCCCTCATGCTGGAGCGCGTGGTCTACCCGAACGACCCGCCGCTGACGCAGGCGATACTGGACCAACGGATCGCCGAATTGCGCGATGAGATCGCCACCGAGATCGAAACGAATGCCGACGGCTACTTCGAGCAATTCCAGGCGATCATCGTTGCGGCACTATTCGGAGAAGACGAAGAACGTAACGCGGGAATTCTCGAACCCAACGAGCCCGAACTACGCGTAGAGAGAACCGCCGAGACCGAAGACCACTTCGAGCAATTCATAGCCGTCGTCGACGCACTCGAAAAAGAAGCAGAACGTAACGTTGATCTTCTCGATCCCAACAAACCCGAACCACTCGCGCGATCCACGAACCTCGTCGGCGCGGTACTCGAAAAAGCACCTGGCGCAAGACTTCTCGACTCCGACGAATTGGCAGCCCTGCGGGCGCTACGGGACGACGGCCGACTCCGCGCCGAGTTCGACCGGCAGGTCCGAGCGATCAGGAGGCCGAGGGTCTGGCGAAACGCGGTCAGCCATCTGGCACCTGAAGCGGCGGGCGCCGCGCTGCGCCGACGAGGGCTTTTCCTGGCCCTCAACAGCCCGGACTACAGATCGCAGACAGTGATACTCGGTGCGGAAACCACCGAAGCACCAAACGCCACAGCCCTGACCTACGGGAACCATTTCTACCTCGCCGTACCGACCGAACCCAACGCGGCGCCCCTCCCCCCGACGAAGCTGCCCACCCGACCTGCACTGGCGGTGCTGGCCGGAAACTGGAAAGCCCAGCGGCGGCGGAACGGGCAGACCCCGGTGGAGCCTTGGTCCGATGCGGACGGGTCAACCACCAAACCTGCTGCGGCAGCGCCGATCCGCAACTTGCCCCCATTGGCGGGCTCCCCGGCACCGGCCGAATCCGACGCCGAGTATTGGGATCCATTTACGACGTCGCAGATCGATCACACGGACGACTTCCGGCCCGCACCGCTGCCCGAAACCGAGCAGCGGGCGGCCACCGATGCCGAACCGGTCGAGACACCAGGCTCACCGGACCTTTCGATCTCGGCCGAGGTGGCGCCGGCGCACGAGGCGGAGTCCGCCTACATCGATCAGGCGCAGCAACGGCAGCAGGAAATGCTCGATGCCCTGATGCGGGAGCAGGCCGACCAGGCAGCGACCGAGCACCTTGCGCACCAGGATGATCCGACGAGTGGACCCCGCGCCCCGCCCAGCCCGGTCGATCGCCCGCGGGATATCCGCAGGCCCGCTTCACTTCCGGACCGCTTCCCGACTCCGCGCCGTTCCGACGGGTCCGTCAACCGCACCGATGTGGACGACCTCTCACGATCCCACGAGCCATCCCCGCACGAACCTGAGCAGACCGAGCCCGAGCGCATCTCTGCGACCGGTCCGCGGATTCGCCTCGAGCTGCCGGACATCCGGTCCGCACTGCGCATCGACGACGAGTCGGATCCTGACCCCTATACCGACGAGTCGGTTCACAGCAGCGACGACGCGTCGATCTACCGCAACGATCCGGAGCGCACCGCGCAATCCCACGAATCCGCCCTGCGCGAATCCGAGCAGACCGGGGATGGACGGACCACCCCGATCGTCCCGGCCATCCAGGAGCGCACCGGGTCCGCAATCGATACCGACGACCGAGATTCGGCCGACAGCGTCCACGATCCGGAACCACTGCGGCACACCGAAACAACGCCGGATGATTCCGGAGCGCCCAGGGACGAACAGACATCCGGGACCGATGAGCTGAACCAGCGCGACATCGCGCCCGCGGCATCCGACGACGCGATCAGCAACACGCCGCACACCGGCGACGACCTCGCGCCGCTATCCCAACCTCGCAACGGCACAACGACATCCACGACCGCGCGCCGGGACCTCAGCATCGCGGGCATCGACGGCAGCGCACTCATCCGCACCGGCGAAACTCCGCCCGAGCAACCCGCACGGCGTCCTCGCACGCGGGAACGGTTGCGGGGCTTCGTCTCCCGTATCAGGGGCGATCGCGCCACCAGCGACGCCACGACCTCTCAGGCGGCACCGCACACTTCGCCAGCCGCGCACGCTCCACGCCGCGGCGTCCGAGCCACCCTCCGACGGCTTGTACCCGAAACAGATAGCGGCACAATACTTCCCACGTCACTCCGGACCACGGCCCCCACGCACGGTGACGGCACGGCGGCGCATGCGGTCGTGAGTGTCGCCACGCACGGTCCCTACGACTGCTTCGACCGCGCACTGACCGACATCCAGCGCAACACCGGCAGCACCGCCATCCGCCCGCAATACCGATCCCGGACCGACAGGCTGCTCGACCGCTTGCGCCAACCTCTGCCCGGCCGCTCGCGGCGAACAGCCGAAAAACGCGCGGGCGGCAAACTCCGCAAACACACCGACGAGCACAGCATCGCCAAGCAACTAGACCTTCTCGGCCCCGGAGCCGAGGCACTGGTCGTCAGCGTGCACCCCGAAGTCAACGCGAACGGAATCGGCGCACACGCCTATCGGATGGTCAATGACCGCGGCGTCATCGTCGTCCACGACATCGATACCCGCGACCCCAACGCTCCCAAACACATACGCCGAGCTCCCCGGCCCATCGATGCGGCCAAGTCGGCCGGTCTCTTCGCTGTTCACTACAGCCCCACAGGCCGAGTGAGCCCTATGCGCCTGCACGGCCGAGGACACCCGAATTTCCCACGCAACATCCGCATCGGCGCACCAGACGACCGTGCAACCGCAGCCGGCCCCGGCCGGACGGGCGGATCACGCAGTCAATCGGCCAGGTTCGACCAACTGAGCCAACAACAACGGACAGCGGTCGCCGGGCACGCGGACAAACCCGATGCGGTGAACGACTTCCTGGCCGATCCTGACCGTTTCGTCCGGGACTGGGATGAGATGGTCGATGCGCAAGAGGGCATGGAGACGCTGTGGCCCGAGCAGGAACCACCCGCGTTCGACGATCTCGAATCGAAACTCGACGAACTGACAGAAGCCGAGGACCCGCCGTACGCGGTGGACGGGGTGCGCGAGATTCTCGCCTCCGACGATCCGCACGCGCTATGGCAGAGCCTGGTGGACGCCTCCCGCAGATATCACATATTGAACGACCACTTCGGCACCCATCTGAACGCGACGTTCAGCATCGAAGAAGTCCGCTCGCAGATCCGGATATTGGATGAGATCACCGCGGCGCGACTGCCCATCACCACCCCCTTACGGGTGCGGGCCGATCACAGCCTGACCGCACAGCAGTTGACGATGCTGGGAGAGGCGGGTTCCGAGGTCCTGATCCAAACCTTTGCTACCACCGAGGTACTCGGAGGATCGTCATCGGCAATACAGCCCCAGGTCGAGTTGATCCTGCCCGCTGGGACGGCTGGACTGTTGTTCGGCGACCTCGCACGCCCGAAGGTGCTGCTACCGCGCGACACAGTCGTCCATATCACCGGTGTATCCGCGGACGGGCGCGTCATGGCGGAGGTCGTACCGTCTGAGTCCGCTCCCGCCAGTGCTCGCTACGTCCCGGGCGGCAGTAGTCGAAGGGCATCCCTGGATTCGATCGATTCGGCAGCGTCCATCGCTTCGGCAGCGTCCATCCTGCCTGATCAGGGTCGACTCGTCGGCGGCGTGCGCTATTTCAGTGACGAGGCCACTCGCCAGAATTTCGCGCACCAAGTCCTGCGGACATGGGACGAACTACCTGACGACGTGATAGAGGCACTGCTCACCTTCGAGGAGTCCGCGCTGATCAACCTTGCGCTGCGGTGGGGCGGATCGTCCGGACTCGGACGGTGGCTCGACCATCTCACCGAGAGCGCCGAGCTGTGGCAGGCCCGCCAGCAAGAATTGCAGAGCGCCGGACTTTCGCATTTCCACCCCATGGAGCAGCAATTGGCGGTGCCGAGCACACTGCTGCCCGACGCCGAGCCTGGTACCCGGTGGGAACAGATCCGATCCGACGCCGACATCGAGGAGTTGTTCCGCGAGCATTTCGGCGCCGACGCCGCCCAGCGGCTCGAAGCGAGTTCGCTCCAGGAGCACATCAGAGTGCTCGACCTGGCGACGAGCCCGCAGCTGCGATTGGACGGAAAGGTTCACGTCACCCGCAGCCTGGTCTCCATCGATTTCTTGATCACCGCGGACGGCAAACCCCTGGGCAAACGTGACCCCGATCTGCTGATCGGCGTCCTCCAAGAGGAACCCGGCTATATGTCCACCTCGTTCACCTCCCGGGTCGTCCACCTGCCCGACAGGATGAAGTACCGGCTGGCATTGACCGTGCCGCCCGGCGTGCGGGGCGTCTACATCGGCAGCGATGCCCGGGACCGCTATAAGCGCGAACTCGTGCTGCCCCGCAATACCCGCTATCGGATCACCCGGATCGAGCGCCACGCCAGCCGCATGCCTGTCCTGCACGCGGAGGTAGTGCTCCTTCCGGCCGTCGACACCACCACCCAATCCACTGAACCGCTGCGCGGCGCCGCCGAACAACAAACCACCTCCCACACCGAACCAAGCCACCCCGACCGCACACAAATCAACGAGCGGCACAACCATTTCGACGGCGTACGGGTGTTCGACACCAACACCGCCGCTGGCGCGTACGCCTTCCTCCATCTACGCACCTGGGACCAGCTACCGACCGAGGTGCAAGAGGCGCTGCGCGCATACCAGCAGTGGCCGAGGGCCAACAACGCACTGCGGATCCGCCCGGACGCAGCCGCTTTCGCTGCTCCCGCCGATGCCGACGCCAACCAACGGCACATCGAACTGCTCGACCGGGCAACCGAACAGCCGTTGCCGCTGACCGAGCCGATCCGCGTCGTTCGCGCTCTCGACAACATCGACTTCATGGCCATCGACCAGCACGGCAACACCATGAAAGGGCAGTCGGATCTCTCCCGGCTGCTCACCGTTCCGCAACGGGAACCTGGCTTCACGTCCACCTCGGTGGCCGCCGAGCTCGGGGATCTCATCCACGACACCAAGTTCCGCTTGGAGCTCGTGGCGCCGCCTGGCACGCGAGGGGTCTACATCGGTCCGGACGGCGACAGAAACTTCGCCGATCAGAACGAACTTCTGTTAGCGCGCGACACGTTGTACGTAATCACCGGATACGACCAGTCCGACCCCGACGTCACCGTGCTCTACGGCCGCGTCGTACCAACCACATCGCGCCTCGGCCGCACGGAGGAGCCCGCCGCCACCGCACACGACAGCAACGAATCCAGCGGCCAGGCCCGGTCGAGCGACGATGAATCCGACAGCGAGCGCGACGATAGCAGCGACACGAACTCCGACGATGAGCGCAGCGACCACGACAACTCCGAGCGCAGCTCGTCCACAGGCGACCACGACAACTCCGAACGCAGCTCGTCCACAGGCGACCGCACCGACGATGGCATCGATTCCAGCGGCGACTCGCGGTCGAACAGCGGCAGTGCCGACGGTTCGGACATCGTGTCCACCTTGCGCTGGATACCGGTGGAACATCCCGCCGACCCCACCTCCGCTGCCATGGCGCGGGTCATGAATGTACGCGGACCAGCGGACGTGCACGATCAGATCAGAGAGTATCTGGACCGCATAACCGAGGAAGAGGACAAGCGCCTCAGCAATATCGAGCAGGAATGGCAGCAGGGACGGGTCAGCGACGCGCAATGGCAGAACGCATCGATGAGTCGGCAGAATTTCGACCGCCTGGTGGCCGGGCAACGAGCGATGCTTGAAAACCCCAGGGCCGCACTGGAGTCATGGCTGCCGTTCGGCAAGCACAAGTTCCTGGGCCTGGTCGCGAAAGCGTACGGAGTCAACGTCACTGTCGTGCATGAGCACGGCGGCGAGATCGAATTCAGCCCTTCGCAGGGCGACCCGCGTGTGTACCTGCTCTACCAGGACGGCCAGGCCAGCCACTATGCGATCGGCGTCACCGAAAACGGCAACCTGTATGCGGAGCGGACACGTATCCGGCCATTGCCGTCGCTCAGTTCGACGAACGGCCTGGTAGTTCCCCGGGCGGAGATCCCGAGACCGTTGGACCGGGTGCTCGCCTCGCGGTACATCCCGCTCCTCGACGGCGCGGCCATCCGCAAGAAATACCATACCGAGCCTCGGCCGATCGAGATCAAATCCACGGTCGGGCCCATCGAAAACGCACGAACGCTCGATGAACTGAATGGACTGAACTATCACACCCCGGTGCGGTACCTGAGCCTCGATGAGCTCGAGGACCATCGGCTGTTCGTCGGCCCCGGCGGCCGATTGTTCCGGGCCGTCGACGGCCGTCTCTTCGATACCACCAGCCTCGCTACCGAGCCGTCGACGGAGGGCGGTCGCGCGATCTTTGTCATGGACGAGTTCGCCAATCTCTATGCCGGTATCAAGGAGATCGGCCTGGTCCACCACTCGTCGTTCCGTCGCGGGGCCATTGTCAGCGGCGGCGGCACCATCGCCGCGCGCGAGGGCGAGCTCACCGCCATGAGCGACCACACCGGTCACTACCGCCTTCCCACCGACGCCGACGCTTCCGACATTGCGTACGCCCGCGACATTCTCTTGGTCAACGACTATGCGCTCGACACCCTCCGGCGCCAAGGTCTGCGGCCTGCCGAGAACTTCACCCGATACACCTTCGACGAAGCGCCCCGTGCGCGCTTCGGCGAACTCGACCGTCAACGCGCCGAGGTGGAACGGCGCCAGATCATGCTCGACGCGGAGAACGCCGCGCTGACCCGCAAGGAGAACACGCGCCCCAGCTCACCGCACGACGCCGATACGTTGCTACGGCAGCTGCGGCGCGAGTCTGTACAAAACCGGCAGAACCAGTTGAACCACTGGCGAAGCGAGCTCGCGCGGGAGATCATCCAGCCCGACCTGGGAGACGAGCTCTTCGCGCACCCGGAACCCAGGGGACCTGACGACCGGCTCATCCCGCCGCAACTACCCACTGGACTGGACAGCACCCGATCATCGGTCCACACAGTGGGCAACTGGTGGGTCTATATCGGCAAATCCTGGTGGAACGACCTGCATTTCGACGACCTCGCACCCGGCTATCAACGTGGTCTGCTCGTCGACTATCCCGTCCTGCGCACCAACGACGCCGTGCCCGCGGCAGTCCGGCACACCCTCAACACCCGATACCTCCAGCTCGAAATCCAGCACCTGCAAACCCTCGCCGCCACCTCCGAACGGCTGCCCGCGAACCAGCGTCTCCAGCTGCGCAATCTCACGGCCACCCTCACCTACCTGCACACCACCAGGCTGGAAATCGAAACAACCGCACAGAAGGTGAGTGCCAGACCGACAGCAGTCCATCTGCTCGTCTTCGACCAGGACGACACGGGCAGACGCGGACGAGTCGCGATCAGCTTGGGCACCATCGATACCGCAACAACGGTGCACTGGCACATACCGGCCAACGCGGCCATCACGTCGTCCGCACACGCGATAATCCACGCAGCGCAGGACCACACCAAAGCCGTCCGCTCCCACCCTGATCACGCCACGGTGATCTGGATCGACAACGAGCCCGCCACCGGCACACTCACACCAGAATCCAGCTCCGGCACAACCGATCACCCGAGCGCAGCACTCATCGACTTCACCCTCACCCATCCCGCCGCGCGGCAGATCCACGTCTTCGCACCCGAATCCGTCGCGAATTCCATTAGCCAACAGGTGGATTCGGACCGGGTCACGGTGCAGCGCCGCGCAGGCCCGCGCCGCGACACCACAGTCGACGGCAGCACCCGGCACGACCGCACCAAAGCCCTCGCCAGTGCACACCCGCTCCGAGGCGGTGCCACCCAACACACCAGCGCACCCACGCGACGCACCCACATCGACAACATCCCCGCACCCCACAACGGACTCTGGGAATCACAACCAGGCGGCGGCAACTGCATGTTCCACGCCCTCGCCCGCATCACCGGCATGAACGACCCCGACGCACACATAGACCTACGCGCCCACGCAGTGGAAACCGCCTACCAAACCCGCACCACCACCCTCCACGACTACACCTCCCCCACCCCACCCGAACACTTCATGCCCGGCAACCCACCCACCGACTTCCACCCCGACCTCCCCGAAACCGACCGCCACAACACCTACCAGCAACACCGCGACACCACCTACCAACGACTCCGCGACGCCACCCCCTCCAAACTCCAAAAACTCCTCCTCAACGCCCAATACGCCGACCACGCCGCCGAACTCCTCCTCCCCGAACTCGCCCGCACCCTCCAACTCAACCTCGACATCCAGCACCCCGACCGCACCACCCACCACCTCCAACACGGCACCCCGGGCACCCCCACCTACACCCTGTTCCGCGAAAACACCGGCGACGGCCACTACCACGTCGCCATCCACCCCCACGGCCAACCCATCACCACCCACACCACCACACCCACCAAACCCTCCACCAAACCCCTCCGCGGCGGCGCCGACACCCACCATGAGCGCAGCGCCGAGATCCTCGGCAACATCGGCATCGGCGCGAGCCCCTCCGACACCGACCAGGTCCTCGATATCTCCGACCTGAGCCAGGTGCTGACCGAAAACACCTTGGACACCGAAACCGAGATACATTTCCGCGACGGCGACCTGCCCCGGGTCGCCGTCGTGCGCAGGGACGGGAATCTGGCTGTCCGCGAGCCGCATACCGCAGGTGATCTACCACCGGCCCCGCAGGAAATCATCAGCCGAGCGGAATTCGAACGCCGGCTCGGCGAGTACGGGACCCGGCATGTCCGGGTCACGCCGCCGACGCCCGTCGACTGGTATCGCGTGCCGTCCAGCGGGCCGGAGAACCTGTTTCCGACGCTGGCCTACATTCTCGGACTCGAGGCCGACGTCGTGCGGAATCAAACCCACCAGAAGATGGAATCGGATGGCATAACGTCCGAGCTCTCCGCAGCGGCCGAGAGCTATGCCCTGAACTTCTTCTTCTCGCCGACCGACGAGCCGCGCACAGAAATGATAAACAACCCGAAAACACCGAAACTCTTCCTGCGGCACTTGTCTACCACGGGCTACGAGATCGGTGTCACGGCCACTGGACATTTCGCCGCCGCCGTCAAACCAGACTTTCCCTCACCAGCCCGGGCCGGTGCGACGACCCTACCGAGAGAGCAGATCCCCGCACCCCACACCACGATGCTTGCAGGCGGACCTGAATCTCTCCTGGAAGGTGCTGCTATACGGCGATTCTATATGTCAGATCTGCGACCGGCGTCAGCGCGAGCGCCGAAGCCCGCAACGATAATAAGGAGAAGGCGGAGGAGGACGCATTGGATACGACACCGAACAGTCCCGAAACCGAAACTAGCGGGCCGGAATATCACGTCGGAACACTTGACTCGGGAGAATATCCGCGATCCAACGCCAGTCCACTACATGGACGATGTGGAGCGCGAAGCCCATCGGCTCTTCGTGGACCGGGACGGCAGGCTCCGGCATGCTCGCGACGGGTCGCTGTTCAATTCTGAGCGGAACGAGAAAGACCTCATCGAACGTAAAACAATTTTCGTCATGGACGAGTTCGGCAATCTGTACGCCGCCGACAAAACCAGAGGCCTGATCCAGCATTCGTCTTTCCTCGGCGGCCGGACCGTCACCGCTGCGGGCGCCATCTCGGCACAGGATGGAATAGTTACCCGGATCGTCGACAGCAGCGGGCACTACTGGCCCGATGAGCAGACGAACGACTATGCCCTCGCCTTCCTGGAGACGCAGGGCCTGCGGTTCGCCGACGACTTCCAGCGGATCTTCTATTCGAAGAACGAACAGTTCGAACAGCGCGATGCGACAACCGAGGCGCGCACCCGACGCGCAGCTCTCGCCCGTGCAAAACGTATCCTCGCCAACGGTCCGACACCTACCTGGCCTTTCAAGATCTATCGAACCGCGTCGCACCATCAACTCAACTGGCGACATTTCCCGCCTGGCACGACGATCGGTTTCCAGGACGCACTGTTCGACACGACAGTCACGGTCGCCGACGACCGCCGACTCCGGTTGGTCGCTCGCAGTATCGACGGATCGCGCCCCGACCGGGCACACGAACTGGATGTCGAGGCGCTGCAAGAGCTGGTGACCAGGCTGGATGTCGAGGCTATCCGAGTCGAGCGACCCGAAATCCCCGGCATTTTCCCCCCGGCTACCTATTACGGTGAGGACCTGCTGCGGCAACTGGCGCAGGGCGGCGAAACAGTCACCTCCGACCTATCCGAGACCACGGCCGTAGCACGCCCGCCCGCGGTGGACCGGCCTGCGCAGCCCATGCCATCGCGCTGGGAGCCGGTGCCGACCACCGGCGATCCGGGGTTCGCCGTCTTTGCCCAAATATTCGAGGTCGCCGAAATCGGAAGTATCCGCGAGCGCATCATGGACCACCTCCTCGAGGAAGTGGTGGTAGAACGCGACCGCCGCGAAGAGGTCGACGAAAGCCGGGCGGACGGCGAGATCGACGACTTGGACTGGCAGGAAGAGCTGCGGGAACGGCGCGATTTCGATCGCTGGCGGTCGAGCGCGTATTGGGTCATGGTCGATCCTGCCGCGCAATGGAATTCACCGGATTTCGATGCCGGTGACGAATTGCTGCGATTGATCTCGGATACCTACGGTGTGAACTTCGTCAGCGTGCACCCGGACGGTCAGGTACGCGAGATCATCGAGTCCCCGGACCGGTTGACGGTATTCCTGCGGCGCACCTCCGATGGTCGAGCCGAGATCGGCGTCACCGCCACCGGCGATCCCTTCACGGTGTGGCCGCAGCAGCGGCTGTGGGACGAACTCAGCACACCTACCGGCCGCGTACCCATGGACCAGATCCCGGCGCCGCTGCACCGTGCACTGACCGCGCCGCATACACCGCTACTCGTCGGCACGGTCGCGAGCAAGATTTCCGAGCCTGGTTTCACCCGCCCGGTCCATTATCTGGACGCCGTGGAACTCGAGTCGCATCGGCTGTTCATCGGCGAGGACGGGAGGCTGTACCGGGCCAGCGACGGGCGGCGGTTCGACACGACCGAGGCCGAGGACGCACCGGAGGGCCACCGCGATGTGCTGTTCGCCATGGACGAGTTCGGCAATCTCTATGCCGCCGCGACCGAGCCGAGCGGCCGAATTCAACACGTGTCCTTTCTTGGCGAGCGTGTCACCACCGCCACCGGCGTGCTGAGTGTGGTCGATGGCCGGCTGGTCGACTGGTCCGACGACGACCGCATGGGCCCGCCTCGCCCGGAGCTCAACGATCTCGCACTGGATTGGCTACGCCGCCAAGGCCTTACGCTCGCCTCCGGCTTCACCCGGACCGATGAGGACGGGCGCTACCGTGATCGGGTCGGCGAGCTGAAGCGCCAACAGACCGAGGTCACGCACCGGCAGCTATTCGCCAACGCCACGGAAGCGGCGCTGGACCGCATCGAGCACGCGTCCACCGGGCAGGACCCGGCGGTACGCGAGGTAGTGCGGGCCGCACGCGAGCCGTTCTTCCAGGAACAGTTCGAACTGGGCCGCTGGCGTCAACAGCTACGCACCGGACGGATCTCGAGAACGGAGCAGGACAAGACATTCGCCCATCCCGAGCCCACCGGTCCCGGCGATCACATCAGACCGGCGCCACCATCCGACACCCTGCGCTCCGTCGAGGGTTCCGCCGGCGACCGGGCTACCTGGTGGGAACAGCACGGCCGCGAGTGGTGGCAGGCCCTGCGTTTCGCGGATCTGGCACCGGGTTACCAAGCGCCGCTGCTCGCCGCCTACCCCGGTCTCCGCAATGGCGACGGCATCCCCGCCACGGTGCGAAACACCTTGAACCGCAAATACATTCTGCTCGAGATCGCGCGCATGAAGGAAGGCGCCGATACCATCGCACGGTTCGCCTCCCTGCAACGCCGCTTGCACAATCTCGAGACCACCCTGGCAGCGCTGCATACCGCGGATCTCGAAGCGGCGATAGCGGCACGACGCTCGGGTGTCGCGGAACCCGAGGTGCGGTTGCTGTCGTTCGACCAGAACCTGCAGCGCCGCCGCGGCCGCGTGACGATCGCGTTCGGGCCGGTGGACACCGCGACAACCATTCATCGGCAGGAGACCGAGAACGCGTCGTTCGGATCGCTGGCGCCTGCAATATCCCGCGTCGCACGATTCCAGACCGAAACCACCCGAACCCGAACCGATCACGCGACCGTGCTCACCCTCGGCCGCGACGGCGCGGGAGACGCGACGCGCGGACCGCCGGGACGCGGGCCCGCCTCCAGCCGGGATCCCTCCGAGGCCAACCCTGGTACCAGGGCAATCCCGGATCGAACCGCGCCGAGCACCCGAGCACGCCGCAGCACAACAACTCCCGCAACGACGCAGACCGATGGGTCCGTCGTCCGGACGACGGACAGCAGCACACCGACAGGTCGCGGGTTCGAGCCCGGCCCCGACGAGACAGTCGAGGGTGACGATGTCCTGGCAGGCCACGCGCTGCCATTCGGACCTGAAAGAGATGACACCTACTTCGGCGACCACCTGCTGAACTACCTCCAGTCCGAACAGTACGAACATCACACCACCAAACCCGAGCGAACCTCGTTCGTCCGCACCAACCTCGAACCGCCCACACTCGCCGAGCATCAGGAATTCCTGAAAACCCTCACCCCGGAGAAGGAAGCCGAACTCTTCCCAACCATTCCTGTCACGATCACAGCCGGGCGCACCAAGGATCCCGACAACACTCTCACCCTCGTCAATGGGGGCGGCGCAGTTCTCGTGCTACCCGCGACCGGCAGCGCGTACGCGAAGTTGACGGTCCTGCCATCCGGGCACAGCTATTACGAATTGGCGAACACGAGCGGCCAACAGTTCTCGGTATCCGCGAAAATGCTCGACGATTTCAATTACCCGCCCAACACATTCAACGTCTATCGCCCCATATCGTGGAGCGTGAAGGGCGAAATCCGCATCTTCGGCGTTGACCGCCACCAGAATCACGACGACATCCGAGTTCCATACGGCGCCGGACTCGTCACCATGCCCCACCCAACGCGGCGGTTCATCAAGAACCCGAGGAATTCGGACTGGCTGGCCGTCGAAGCCCCGCACAACATACTGTCCGCGACGCCGACCCTCGACGATCTCCCCGACGAAGAATTGTACGGTCCGAGCGGCCTGCCACATCCACGAGACGCGCGGCAGGGGACGATCGGCAATTGCTCCCTGATCGCGCCGCTCAAGGAGAAAGCGCACCGCGAACCGCAGTCGATCCGGGAGGTGCTGTGCGACCACCGTGACGGCTCCGGCATCATGTATGTCCGTCTCCTGATCGGCAACAAGATCGAATGGGTCCCCGTCCGGAAAAGCATCCGCGTGACCGGTACCCACCATGGATACGTCGTCGGCCACGAACCCGGACAACCACTGTGGACCTCGATGATCGTCAAAGCCCTCGCGCAGCGGCTCGGCGGTAGCGACGGCTACCACGTGAGCAACGTGTCAGCCATGGCCAAGATGGATGTCTTCGCCTACCTCGACGTGGGCTCCTACCACCCCGCTGGCGGCGCATTGCCACAACCGTCCCGCGTTGTCCTCGATTGTTTCCACGCACTGCGCCTCGACACCGAAACCATGTATGAGATGGTGGGCGGCGACCCCGAATTCCACCGTAGCCTCGTCGGCGCCCTCGACAACATCCAGCCGCACTACGACGCGCTGTACCGTGCCACGGACAAGGCCATCGAAACCGCCCACCCCAAGGACGCCGCCGCCCGCCGGACCGCGTGGGCCAAGTTCAAGCGGACCGAAGACCCCACGACGTCCGTCGGCTTCCGCAAATACCTCGACCAGAAGTTCCCGGGGCGGTGGGCAACCGAGAAGAACATCCTGGCCACCTACTTCGACGCGATGTACGACGGACCCGCCGAAAAGCGGCTGCTCGACAAGGACGACCGGAACTACCGGTTCGCCGAGGTGATCGCGGAACGGCTCGGCTGGCTGGGGAGGCGCAACACCACGGTCACGATCGGCACTGCCAAGTTCGGGCAGGATCACGGCGATAGGGCCTTGGTGCCCGGCCTGATCGGCGGCCACGCGTACGCGCTACTCGAAGTCATCCGTGACGCCAACGGCAAGCCGATCGGGCTCCTACTCGAAAACCCACACGACCACAACGGCGCCTACCCCAAGCCGATGGAAGGCATCGAATACCGCCTCGCCCCAGGAGGATCGGGCTACATCATCGACCCCGGCAGTATCCGCCGCGACCCTGACAACCGGACCTACGCCACCTACGTCCGCCGCGACCCCGACAACACCACCTACCGCATCCGATACCGCCGTGACCCCGACGGCACCACGCACCGCGAATTCGAATCCCGCGAAGACCCAGACGGAACTGTTTATCGAATCACCCCGCAAGGATCCCGGCATGTCCGATACACCAATGGCGCACAGCAGTGGTCCACCCACCTGGGCAATATTTGGGAAACACCGGACGGTCTCCAGCTCTGGACCGAACCGAACGGCAAGAAACACCGTAAAGCCCCAGGCAGCACGACATGGCAGCCCGACGATCCCGCACGCACAGACCCACCCGACACCGCCACCCCCCTTCGCGGCGGCATCATCGCCGTCGCCCTCACCCATATACCGCTGTTCGACGTCGTCGCGATCGGCGGTCCCGGCGCGTTCGGGCTGTACGGGCCGGACAACCTCGTCCAGGCGGGCACCGGCACAGCACCCGCACCCGGCGGTGTCCACGCCCCACCACCGACCGGACCCGCCGACCTCGGTCCCACAGCACCGTCCGACGCCACCACGCTCCCGCAGATCACACTGTCCAGCGACACCGCGGAACCGGCGTTCGCCCCCGAGCCGCCCGGCCCGTTCGATGGTGTACGCGTATTCGACACGGACTACGCGGGTGCCGTTTACGGGTTCCTTCGGCTACGCATCTGGCCCCATCTGCCCGCCGAGCAGCAGGCTGCGTTGCGTGGGTACCAGGAGTGGCCGCTGGTCAACAATAAACTGCGGATCTACGCCGAAGAAGCTGCCTTCGACGAAACCTGCGAAAAACTCCGGCGGAACGCCGAAACCGCGGAACGAGTGACCAGGGCGCACGATACAACGCCGGATCTCGCGGCGTTGCGGCTACGCTATGCCAGCCTGAACGGCCGGTCCGAACAAAGCTACGACGAAACGCTGGAGCTGGTGGACCTGCTCGCCATTCTGTCGAGTCCCCGTCCGGAGGCCTATTGGGAAGAGATTCGAACGAACGCCGACCTCGCCCGCGTCTTCGACGATTTCAGCCAGCGGCATTTCGGTAAGCCCATGGGAGCCGACGTCATCCGTGCGCAAATCAAGCACCTCGAGCTGGCGACCAACCAGCCACTGCCACTGACGGAATCGATTCAGGTGGTCCGCTCGCTCCGAGGGATCGACTTCATGGTCATCGATCAGCAGGGCAATACGATGCATGGGCAGTCGGACCTCTCCCTGCTACTCAACGTTCCCCAGCAGGAACTCGGCTTCATGTCCACCTCGGTAGCGGCCGAGCCCGCCGATCTCACCAACCCCACGAATTTCTGCCTGAAACTCGTGGTGCGGCCCGGTGCACGCGGGGTCTATATCGGCGAGGACGGCGTCGAAAGATTTGCCGACCAGAACGAACTCCTGCTGGCGCGCGGCACGCGCTATGTGATCACCGGCTACGACCAGCCCGATCCCCGGGTCACCGTGCTCTACGGCTACATCGAACCCCCCATGGCCTCCGAACCCGGCATCGGACTCACCCCGGGACCGTCTCCGACCGACAACCCCGTGCCTCCCACACCGACGTTCGAACCCGAAGGCGACGACACCTACTTCGGCGCTCACCTGCTGGACCCCGCGTTTCAAGAACGCGCCCGGACGGTGAATGCGCTGTCCGCCGAATCCGGGGAGTCGCAGGTTCTGCTGCCCGGCGACAGCACGCACCCGCAGGTCATGCTGACCGGCGACACCGCAGACCCGGCGTTCGCCCCCCAGGCGCCCGGGGCGTACGACGGTGTACACGTATTCGACACTGATTACGCCGGTGCCGTTTTCGCTTCCCTCCGGCTCCGTATCTGGGACGAACTACCAGGCGAGCTGAAAGCCGTGCTGCGCTCGTATCAGGAGTGGCCGCTGGCCAACAACAAACTGCGGCTCTATCAGGATGAGGCGGCTTTCGACCGCTCCTGCGAAAAAATCCGGCGGAACGCCGAGCTCGCTGCGCGGGTGAATCCGCGCGGCACCGCTCTTGACCTCGCGATGCTGCTGAATCGCCACAACGAATTGGACAGCGGCACCGGTCGCAGCGCAGACGAAACGCTGGAACTGGACGCGCTGAACACTGTTCTGGCGCATGACCGGCCGGACGCCTACTGGCAGGACATCCGGACCGACGCCGAGATCTGCCGCAACTTCGACGATTTCAGCCAGCGGCATTTCGGCGTGCCGTTCCACGCCGACGTCATCCGCCTGCAGATCGAGCTGCTGGATCAGGCGACCGACCGGCCGCTGCCACTGACCGAACCGATCCGAGTCGTCCGCTCGATCCAAGACATCGACTTCCTGGTAGACCAGTACGGCAACACCATGCATCGACAGTCGGACCTCTCCCTGCTGCTCAACGTCCCCCAGCAGGAACCGGCCTATCTGTCCACCTCGGTCGGTGCCGATCTCACGGATCTGATGCACGACACCAATTTCCGCATGGAGCTCGTGGTGCCGCCGGGCGCACATGGGGTCTATATCGGGCAGGACGGTGACCAGGATTTCGCGCATCAGAACGAACTCCTGCTTGCGCGCGGCACGCGCTACGTGATCACCGGCTACGACCAGTCCGATCCCCGGGTCACCGTGCTCTACGGCTACGTCGAAACCCCCACGTCCGCCCAACCCGGCATCGGACTCACCCCGGACCTGCCAGGCTGGCCGTAATGGCGACCCGAGCGCGGATCGATGGCAGCAACCGGCACGACCCCACCGACCAATCCCAACCTCGGACCGGAGCATCGATGACAAGCACCCCCACCGCCTACAGCCGCTGGACACGCCGCCCGCTGAGCTATCTGCCAGTGCATCGGCAGGGTCAGCTCATCGGGTATCTGTGGGCATCCACCGACCACCACGCGGCGGGCTTCGAACGCCAACTCGCCACGGCCGGAGACGATCTCGACTGCCTGCTCGCCTGGGAACGACGCCTCGACAACGCGGCCGGACGTGGGCTGGCGCCGATCGCTGCGCTCGAGGAGTGGATCGGCGTAACCGAAGATGCGGTCGCCGGTGTCGTTCCGCCGGGGATCCGGCTTGGCAGCGCACCGAGCCTGGCCGAGCTGTGGGCCCGGCTCAACCCCGACGGCCCACCCCTCGACGAGGGACCGCTGGTCCAGGACGGCACCTACCCCGACGGCACACCCGCCGACCGCAGCGACGGCTGGGGACCGCTGCGGAGCGTCCCGCTACAGACCTACGCCGACGACACCGACGCCCCGGTCCGGTATCTCCCGGTCCGGATGAATGGCACTGTGGTCGGCTATATCTGGGCTGCCATCACCGGCGAGGCGGGCGGCTATCTGCCGCGGACACAGGCCGGGCGGGCCGGGGAGATCGCGGCCGGGTTGTGGCAGTTGCGCTTCAGCGACGCCTACCTTGCCGGGCAACCCGCCACCGTGGCGCTGAACCGGTGCCGCGCGTTCCCCGCCGATCGGCTGTCCGGAGTGATCGGCGCCGACGCCATCGAGCGAGAAGTGTCCGGCCTCACGGAGGTCAAGCGCCTCGCCGAGGAAACCACCACCGGAGGCACACGATGAATAAGCGCGTAGCGATCGGACCGACGTATTTTGCTGTGCCGCAGCCGAATTCCAGGAGGTTGCCGAAACGCTGAAGTTCGCCACCGGCAGCATTGGCCGAGGCCGCGACCGGCGCCGTTGACGACTCAGCCGAGGGGGAGCAGTTCCCCGTCAACTGGCGATCGACGCCTCGGCGTCCGGACCATCAAGCCCGATACGCCTACTCCATTGTGCGACCTTCTGCAGAATCGGCGCCGCCTCTTCCCCGCGCCCGACTGCGGCCAGCGCACGGCTGTACACCTGCATCGCCCGCACGCGTCGCTCCGCAGCCGAGACCTCGGTAAGGGCGCGCACCGCCTCGTCGGCGACCTGCACGGCCTCGTCGGCGACCAGCACCGTCTCGGCGGGGTCGCCGCTGTCCAGCATGACCTCGGCCAGCCTGGCCAGCGCCCACCCCTCCTGATGCCTGCGGCCATCTCGGCGGGCCGCCTCGAGCGCCTGCTCGCACAACTGCCTGGCGGTCTCGGGATCGCCGCCGTGCAGCGTCGCGAATCCCAACTCGTGCAACGCCATCGACTCGACCCGCAGGTTACCGACCTGGCGAGCGAACGACAGGGCCTGTTCGGCAGCTTCGACGGCTTCCGGCCACCGCCGGGCCTCGCAGGAGACGCGAGCGATCGTCGCCCAGACGATCCCCTGGCTCGCCGACCAGTCCTGGCTGACCAGTTCGATTGCGCGCCGGTAGTGTTCGATCGCCGTATCGATGTCGCGCTGGTAGGCCATGGCCGTGCCGAGCATGATCTCGGCGATGCCCGCGCCTGCCCGGTCTTCCAGTTCCAGCAGGGTCGCACCCGCGCGACTCAACGCGCCGACGGTGCCCAGGTCTCCCATTCCGACCAATCGGGCCATCGCGGCGGCCAGTTGCGCCCTGGCCACGGTCCGGCGTTCGCTGTCGGTTTCGGCCGCCCGGCTCAGCACCTCGAGGGCATGCGCCACTTGTGGTTGATGCTCGCCCACGTCGCCGCCCACCGCCAGCGACAACGCGAGATCGACCGCGAGCGTGCGGGTTTCCGCGTCACCACCGTCGGCCGCTTGCCGATAGAGCGCCACCACCGCGCGATGTTCGGCCAAAACCCAGGCGGCACACTGCTGTCCGGTGCTGAATCGCTGCCCGGCCGCGCTGGTGACCGCGTATTGGTCGGTACCGAAGCCCGGATCACGCAGTTCCACAATATTTTTTGCGCTGGCGAGATAGAAATCAACCAGCCGGTGCAACGCCTGCGGCCACTCCCGCACCTGCTCGCGTTCGGCCACCTGGCGGCCGAACACCCGCAACAGCTCGTGATACCGGTAACGCCCCAGCTCCGGTGTCTGCAACATGCCCAGGTCCACCAGCGTTTCACAAAGCCGTTCGGCCTCGCCCCAGTCCCGGTCGAGCAGGGCGGCGATGGCCGCGACGGACAGCTCCGGCACGTCGGCGAACGCCATCAGCACGAACGCGCGCGACAGCTCCGGTTCGAGGCTGCGGTAGCTGGCCAGGAAAGCGAGCTCCACGCTGGCGTTGCCGACCGTGAGTTCGGCCAACCGGCCGCGCTCGTCGGCCAGCCGCTCGGCAACCCCACCGAGCGGCCAGGTGGGCCTGCTCGCCAGCCGCGCCCCGATGATGCGCAGCGACAAGGGCAAATGCCCGCAGGCGCGCAGGATCTCTCGTGCCGCATCGGGTTCGGCGGCCAGCCGCCGGGCCGACACCCTGCGCTCCAACAACTTCCACGCCGCGTCGGGAGTCAGCACATCGAGCGGGACCAGCCGCGCGTCGAACATTTCCGCCAGACTCGACCGGCTGGTCACCAGCACCGCCGCCGCACCGGGACCGGGCAGCAACGGAGTGACGTGCTCGACGTCGCGCGCGTTGTCGAGCAGCAGCAGTACCCGCTTGCGGGCAATAATGCTGCGCCACAAGTCCGTTCGCTCCGCCCGGTCGAGCGGCAGCGCGCTCGATTCGAAACCGAAGGCGCGCAACGCGGTCTCGATCAGCACGTCGATCGAGCGCGGCAGTTCGTCCATGCCACCGAGATCGAGCGACAGCACGCCGTCCGGATACCACTGGCGCACCCGATGCGCGAGATGCACCGCGAGCGCGGTCTTTCCGATGCCGCCCATCCCGGTGATCGCGACCATCGGGCGGCGGTCGGAGTCGGTACCGAGCAGCTCGGTCAGTTCGTCGACGAGGTCGTCGCGCCCGACGAAGTCGGCGATGTCCGAGGGCAGCTGCGCCGGGACCCGCGGCGAATTCAGGTCGCGTTCGGGCGAACGCGATGTCCGCGTCTCCACCGGCGCCTTGGCCGCGAGGATCTCCTGATGCAGCCGCACCAGTTCCGGACCAGGATCGAGCCCGAGCTCGTCGGCAAGCAACCGGCGCGCCTTCCGGTACACCTCGAGCGCCTCGACCCGCCGCCCGGCCCGGTACAGCGCGACCATCAGCAGTTCGTGCCACCGCTCGCCCTGCGGTTCGGCCGCGACGAGCGCCTCCAATTCCGCGACGGCGGCCGAATAGCGACCGAGGTCGAGCGTGACGGCTATCGCGGCCTCGTCCAGCGCCGAGCGCAGCCCGCCGAGGCGGGCCCGCTCCTTGTCCGCCCACGGCCCCGGCACCCCGACCAGCGGATCGCCGCGCCAGAGTTGCTTGGCCGCAACGAGTTTCTCGTTCGCCAGGTCGGGCGCGCCCGCGGCCCGGTCGGATTCCGCGGCCATGATCAACCCCTCGACCGCGGCGACATCGAACTCCACCGGCAGGTCGAGCCGATAGCCACCGATGGTCGAGCCGAGCCACGCCGCGCCGGCCCCGGCATGGCCGTGCGCGTCGAACTGCTTACGCACGTCGTGCACATGATTGCGCACCACATTGACCGCCGAGGTCGGCGCCGGGTCCGCCCACAGGCGCGCCGCCAACTGCGTCGTCGACAGGGTGCGCCCGGACTCGGCCGCGAGAATCGTCAGCATGGCCAGTGTCTGCGGCGCCGAGATATCCAGCTTGCGCTCGGCCAGCCGCACCTCGACCGGACCCAAGACATCCAGCCGAAGCACCCCGAAGGGCGCCACCCGCATATCTGAGATCTCTTGCGTCGCCAAATGAATCCTCACCTCGAGCCGATAGCCCGAAGTTTAGAAGCCCGGCAACACCCATGCGTGCACCACAGCGACAGCTACGCAGAACATACGCGTCAGTTATGCGCTGGCCCGCCAGCGTGTGGTAGCGGGAAACGGCGAGCAGTTACCTGGGTCGGCGGTGCCTGATATATGCCAGCACGGCCGTGTAGTCGAGGCCGCCGAAACCCTTGTCCGACGCGTCGGACAGCCACGTGGCCATCGCCGCCGACAGCCGCGCGTCGATGCCGGCCTCGCGTGCCGAAGCCGCGATGAGTCCGGCATCTTTGAGCGCCGTGTCCAGCGCGAATCGCGGCGGATACTGGTCGTCGGTGATCGCGGGCCGCCTGCGTCGCGCCTGCGCCTGCAGCGGCGTGCGGTCCAGAATCTCGAACGCCGCGTCGGCGGACAGGCCGAACGACTCGGCCAGGGCCAGACATTCGCCGAGCACACCGATGACACCGAACAGGGCATTGTTGGCGACCAGCTTCGCCGCGGTCCCCGCGCCGAGGCCGCCGACCCGATGCTGCGTGCCCAGCACCCGTAGCACCGGCTCGCAGGCGGCGACAACCTCGTCATCGCCACCGGTCAGCAGCACCAGTGTGCCTGCCTCGGCCTCGGCGATGCTGCCGAGCACTGGGACATCCAGCAATCCGGCCCCGGCCGGAAGGTTCCGCGAAAGCCATTGCGCCGCTGCGGAATCGACCGTGGACATCTGGACGACGGTGGCGCCGTCACCGAGGCCCGCAGCCAGCCCGTCCGCACCGGGCACCACCGCGCGCAGGGCGGCGCCGTCGGAGACCATGGTGATCACGACGTCGGCTCCGCACGCCGCATCCGCCGGGGAACTGCCCACCCGAACGCCGGGCACATCAACGGTCGAACGCCGCGACCACACACTCACCGAGTGCCCGGTTCGCGCGAGCCGACCCGCGATTCGTCGACCCATCGCGCCGAGTCCGATCACGGCGACCTGCATCCCTACCCCGTTCTGCCCGCGGTGGTACCGGCGGCCGCGAGTGTATCGAGCACTTCGTCGCGCACCACCCGATCGAGCATGTCCATATTCACCCGCCACAGCGCGCACCGCGCGACAATCGCTCGCAAACGCGCTTTCCTGGCGGCATAGGTCCGCCGAGCCGGGCAGTCAGCCGCGGTAGTGGCTAACCCGACATATCTCTATATATGGGCATAGTCCGGCACGTAGCCGAGCCTCCGGCGCGTCGAAGAACGCGGCGCATCGCGCACCCTCCCCGAGCCGGCTGCGTATCCGGCCTCATCGGCTCATGTTGCGAAAAGGGCCCGAGCACGGCCATCAGGATGTCGTGCGCGGCGACCCAGAAGTCCCGGCGTGGTGTCCAGAGTGGTTGTCTTCCTCGCGAATTCGGTCGTGGATACCGCTCACCGACTGCTCGCGCGGAATGCGCTGCGGCCAGCAGATCGCGCCGACGATGACCGCAAGCGGCAGGCCGACCGCCACGACGAACCCGACGATCACCCAGATGTTGTTGCTCATCGGGTCTCGGTGTCGGTGACGGCTATCGGGTCCACATCGATCACGGGCCGCGCCGCGGTGGCTATCGCGCTCATAGCATCGGCGTGCAACTCTCCGGGGCTGACCGGCCATCCGTCGTCGCCGACGAACGACCATGAGCCATCCCTGTTGTGCAGGTAAGCGCGCGGGGAGTCGTCCGGCGCGAGCGCCGGCTTCCGCGCATCTACGTCGTTGTCCCCTCGTCCGGGTGTGCTCACGGCCCACCTCTTCCGTCGTCCGGCGGGTACGCACCACCGCCAGGGAATGTTGCTGCCCCACGACCTAGTACAGGCAGCCCGCCGCGCCTCTCAACAGCATCGAAACTGCGATGGGGCATGAAATTGACGCTAGGCGGGCATTGCCTTGACCCGATACAACTTTGCGCAATCTTGCGCAAAGGCCTGTGAGCTGAGGAGCTGGCACAGGGATGATTGCGAGGCAGGTTTCGCCTCAATCCGCAAAGGATGGCACCACAATGAACTCTCACCTCACACTTCGTCTGCTCGGCTCTGGCTCGGACCACGGCACCTGCCCGGCGGTGTACGCCACCGAGACCGGCGAGCTGGTCGTACAAGGCGACATCACCGACCGAACCGGGACCGTGCTGGTACCGCACGTCCTGCTCGACTGGCTGGAGCCGGGCATGACACTTCCTGTGGAGGCCACTGAGGCCCCCGGCTCGTTCTTGGTCAGCGGCGAGCAGGTCACCTTGCCGGAAGTCCTTGAACAGCTCCGTCTCGCCGACCATGAGACAGCCGTGGTGGTGCGCTGATGCTCCACGTTGTCGGCGACGAGGTGTTCGAGCCGCTGTTCCGCGCAGCCCGCCGTTATGCGTTTCACTTGGAGGTGCAGGACACCTACGGCGTGGCCGATGAAGTCGAAGCGCTACGGCGCTGGAAGGCCGGGGAAACCTACGAACCGGAGGAACAGCCCGCGTCGTGGAAGGCGTGGGACGACCTGGTGGTCGAGACTGCCGGTCGCGGCGTCACGCTCGAACGCCTGCGCGTGGTCACCGTCCCGCACTCGGACTACACCCGGTGGTTGCTCAGCCAGACCGAAATCCGCCTCGAGGTCGGAGAGGCAGTGCGGTGGCTACCGCGCCACCTCGCCGACCCAGCTGACGTGCCGGGCGATGACTTCTGGCTGTTCGATGACGACACGGTGGCCTTCACGACCTTCGCAGAGAGCGGGGAGTTCATGGGGCTGTCCATTACCACCGATCCGGGAATCGTCTCTCGCTGCGTGAACGCACGGGCGACGTTGTGGCCGCACGGCATTGACCACATCCAGTACGTCGACAGTGAGCACGCGCACGCACAGTGAGAGCTGTCGATGACGCACGGGCCGCGCTCGGCGCCCGCCTTCGGGAGCTGCGCCGAGCCGCGCATTTGTCCGGCGTCGATCTCGCTGCTCGATGCGACTGGCACTCCAGCAAGATCAGCCGCATCGAACGCGGAAAGCAAGCGCCGTCCGAAGCCGACCTCGCCGTCTGGTGCGAGGCGTGCGGCGCTCTGAACGTGTTGGACGACCTTGTTGCGAGCCTGCGGAATCTACGCGCGATGTATCTAGAGTGGCAGCGCACCGTGACCGCCGGGCACGCGCACCGGCAGCGCCAGTCCATCAAGCTCGAAGGCCAGACCCGGCTCATCCGCTGGTTCGCTCCCGACACCCTGCCTGGGCTGTTGCAAACCGAGGGTTACGCGCGGGCCATCCTGCGCGCTTGCATCGCCATCACCGGAGGCCGTGACGACCTGGAGGAGGCCGTCGCCATGAGGATGGCGCGCAAGGGCGTTTTCCAGCGCCGCGAGCACCGCTTCCACATTTTGATCAGCGAGGCTGGGCTACACCGGACCGTCGGCGACAGCGCGGTGATGGCGGCACAACTCGAGCACCTACTCGGCGAACTGGCGCGTCCCAACCTCCTACTGGGCGTGATCCCGCTGGACGCCGAATACTGCGCCCCGGCAACGAACTTCGTCATCTACGACCGAACCCAGGTGCTCACCGAGACCGTTAGCGCCGAACTCACCATCACCCGGCCATCGGAGATCGCCCTGCACGAGAAGACCTTCGCGCTGCTCGCGGGCCAGGCGGCCTACGGCGACGCCGCACGAGCTCTGATCACAAACGCACTGGCGCGGCGCACGGCTGCTGAACCCGGCTCCGACCTCTAAGTATCGGACTCTAAGAGACAAGGCGTCGCGATCACGCCGGCGGATTCGGACGTTCCGGTCATCGCCGCGCCTCCGTCGTGCCCTTCACCCACGCCGGGCCGGTCAGGAACCAGATGACGGTGATGATCCCCAGGGGCTGCAGCACCTCGCGCAGCGCGGCGGCCTGTTGCGCGTCGGCGACCGTCACCGACAGGCCGAAGCACACGGCCAGCGCGATCGCGGCCGCGACCAACCATTTGACGAACGATTTCGTCTCGTTCTTCAGCGCTTCCGGGCCGTGCTTGGGGCGTTTCGCCGGACGCGGCGCGCCCGCGAACCGGTATGCGAACCAGCCGTCGAGCCAAGCGATGGTCCCTTTTCCGAAGACCACGGTCCAGCCAAGATAGATCCCCGCCAGAAGGTGTATGCCCGTGACCTCCGCGCCCCGGTACACGTCGATGGCTACCGCGCCGACCAAGCACACATCGATCAGCGGAACCAGAGCCAGCACAACCGAACTCGTTTGTCGCCAGCGCACTACGTAGCGCAACAGCAGTCCGGTCGCGGCGAGAATCCAGAACGCGACCTCGCAGGTCAGAATGACGGTAACCATCACCGCACCTGTCGGAGTGCGCTCGAGCAAGCGAGCAGAAACACGATCTGCCCAACCGCGACCAGCCCGGTGGCGGAGCTGACCGGATCGAGCACGACACCGGTGACTGCACGCAACCGCAACACCGGAGCAGACGGATCTGCCGAGACCTTCACAGCACCGATTCCTTTTCGCTCAGAAGCCACCCCCGAGGACGCGCGACCCGCGTTCCACAGTGATCATGGTCCCGTCGTAGGCCCGTGCCGTCGTCCTCCTTTATGACGACTTCGGGTACCAGATCCGCCGATCGGGCCAATCCAGGCTAGGTCCCTTGCGAATACCCTTGCCGCCAAGCTAAATTGAGCGGTTCTGCCCAGCTCCCAGGGAGCGGGTAACCGAACAGCTACCTCACGTGCGAAGATCGGTTGCGCAAAACTTCCCATCGCACTCGAGGAGACCGGTGATCGAGCGCTATGAGATCGAGACGTTCCTGACCTTGGCCGAGGAGCTGCACTTCCGGCGAACGTCCGAACGGCTCGGGTTGTCACCGGGGCGGGTGAGCCAGACGATCAAGAGGTTGGAGCAGCGCGTCGGCGTACCGCTGTTCGGCCGCACCAGCCGCCACGTCGTGCTCACCGCCGCCGGCCGACGACTCCGTGACGAGCTGCGGCCCGCCTACGAAGGCGTCCAGCTGGCGATTACCCGGGCCATCGAATTGGGTCGCGGCGTCACGGGCACGCTCCGCGTCGGATACTCCACCCCGTGGGTGGCCGACCTGCTCGGCCGCACCGTCGAAGCCTTCCATGGGCGCAATCCCGACTGCGAGATCAAGGTCCACGAGATCCAGCTCGGTAATCCGCTCGGCGGACTCCGCTCGGGCGACCTCGATCTGCAGATCAGCGAATTCCCCATCGACGAGCCGGATCTCACGGCAGGCCCGGTGATCTTCGCCGAACCACGCGCGCTCATGGTTCCGGCGCGGCATCCGTTCGCGCGCCGGGAGACCGTGTCGCTGGAGGATCTCGCCGACGTCCCGCTGGTGTCGCTACGCGGCGACATCCCCGCCTACTGGCTGAACTTCCACCTCCCCACCCGTACGCCGTCCGGACGGCCGATCCCGCAGGGACCGGCCGCCACCTACTGGACAGAAATGCCTACCCACGTCGCCGCCGGGCGCGGCGTCGCCCCCGTGGCGTTGCGCGGCCGTCACTATCATGCTCGCCCCGGCGTCACCTTCGTACCGTTCAGTGACGCTCCGCCCATCGAATACGGCCTGATCTGGCCGAGGACCGGAGACTCCGCCCTGGTGTGCGCGTTCATCCAGACGCTACTCGAAACGGCTGCGGCGCAACGCCGTTCAGTCGACGGTGAGGACGATCTTCCCGACGACGCGTCCGCTGTGGCTGAGCTCGTGCGCCTCGGCGGCGAGTTCGAGAGGCAAGACCCTGTCGAGGGGCCGCAAGCGGCCGGTTTCGACGATCATGAAGACGGCCCGAATTCCGAGCGGCCGCGCCTCGTCGGCTAGGTAGGCGGGCCCCGCCGCACCTCGACAACCCGCAAGACGTCGGACCCGCCGAAGCGATCCTGGGCGATAGCGCGCATGGTCATTGTGCTCCCTGTTGTGGCTCCGAAACCCGCTTGCCGAGGGCGATGAAGAACAGAATCAAGCCCACCGTCAGCACGATGTGCCCGAGCCCGGCGATGCCGGAGATCGCGGCGCTGGTCTCGGCGCCGACGACGGTCTGAATGCCGTGCACGGTCATCATCACGACGGTCAGTGCGAGACCCGCGTTGTAGACCCAGAAGAACCAGCCGAACAGTGTGCTGGTGCTCAGGGTGAACACTTTCGCCAACGCCAGCACGATGAGGTGGAACAGCATCCCGAGGGCGAGCAGGTGCGTGTGCACCACGCCGAGTTGGGTGTCACCGGTGACGTCGTACCACTTGGTGAGCTCGCGGTAGAACAGACCGCTGATAACCCCGACGATCATGTAGGTGTGCGCCGCGTAATAGATCTTCTTCACAATGGCCTGCGCCCGAACCGCACCAGCGCCCACGCGAAGCAGCCGAGCGCACCGGCGCTGGCGACCGCGCGGGCGATGTTCCAGGCCACCCACGGTCCTTCGAACCGCGCGCGGACCGCGGCCAGATCGGCGATCTGGGCCGGATCACCGGCGGCCGCCAGCTTGTCGTTGAGCGGGACACTCACGCCGGTCGTGATCGCGAACATCAGTAGGTAGCAGAAGAATCCGGCGATGGCCCAGTTGCGAGCCGTCGGGAACCGCCAGTTCGTCAGCACGGCGGCCACCGCGGCGGCGAGCCCACCCATGAACAAGGCCATGAACAGCGGGTTCACGATCACCACATTGATTTGCTGCATGACCTCGACGAAAACGCCGTCGCTCGCGTGCCGCAGGGCGGGCATCACCGAGTAAGCGAACCCGGCGAAAAGTCCCGCCATCAGTCCGGCCGTGACCACCGCCGCGACCAGCGCGGCCGCTCGGGCCGTTCTCACCGCGCTGCCCCGGAAACGACAGGGGCTGCGCCCGTTGCCATTTCGCCGGCACCGCGCCGCTCACGAAGCAGCAGTCCGCCGGTGAGCACCACCAGGATCGCGGTGAGGCCATGCACGCCGAGCGCGGTCGCCGTCGACCCTCCATAGCGCAGCACGGTCACCATGTCGCCCAACGGATTCAGCGCGATGACGAGGGTGGCGACCCCCAGCGCGAATCGCTGTCGCACGGCGAGCAGCGCGAGGATGATCAGCCCGCTCGTAATGTCGCGAATACCTTTGAGATTCAAGAAGGCGACCGCGTCCCCCTGTGGCCACTCGGGCAAGCCGAATTGCGGGGCCATGGACGCGGGCGTGACCACGTAACTGACGCCGACGTAGATGATGAACGCGGCACCGATCAGCGAAAGTGCGGTGGCTATGCGGGAGAGATTCAAACTCGTGCTCCAGATATCGATCGTTGAACTGCCTGTCCAAGGATTCAGAACGGGAGTTCCTGGAACAATGACGCATTGGTCAACCACCGTTTAGATCCGCTCAACGATCGAGACGAGCCGGTCCAGCCGCTGCGGCGGCTTCGGTGATCCACCTCACATGCGCAGTGGGCTGCCCCGACCTCGCGAGATCGATTGTAATGTTTCCACTCGGAATCAGGGGACGGGAGCGCGTTGCTGTCACACTTGTTCGAGCCGTTCTCGCCGCATGCGTGCGGGGCGTGCCGATGAGCCAAACCATCCGGCAGGTGCCGGGTTTCGGCAGGCTGATGTTCGGGCGCACGCTGTCGTTCCTGGCCACCGCCCTGGTGCCGATGGCGCTCACCCTCGCGGTGATCGACGCCACCGGACGGGCGGGCGACCTGGGCCTCGTCCTGGCCGCGGAGTTGTTGCCGCAGTTGGTATTACTGCCGATCGGCGGGGTGCTGGCCGACCGCTTCCGGCCGCAGAAGGTGGCCTTCGCCGCGGACCTGACGCGCGGGCTCGCGCAGCTCGGGATCGGCATCGAATTGCTGTGCGGCGTAGTACGAATCACCGATCTGGCAATTCTCTCGGCGATCACCGGCATCGGCGTCGCCTTCGGCACCCCGACGATGTCACCGCTGATCTTGGCGACGGTCCCGCAGGTCCATCGGTTGCAGGCCAACAGTTATCTCGGCGTGGTGCGCGGCATCACCCTGGTCGCCGGGCCGGGCGTCGCCGGCGTGCTCGCGGTAACGGTCGGCCCCGGTTGGACTTTCATCGTGACCGCCGCGGTGTTCGCGGTGGCGGCGTGCACCCTCGGCGGACTCCGGATCGCACCGCGCCCGGTGGTCGAGCATCCGGTCTCGTTCGTCCGGCAGCTGGCCGACGGCTGGTTCGAGGTGCGCAGCCGACCGTGGTTCTGGTCCAACCTGATCGGGCACGGCGTCTCGAATCTCGCCGCGGGCGTCCTCCTGACGCTCGGCCCGCTCATCGCGGTGCGATCGCTCGGCGGCGAGGTTTCCTGGGTGCTGATCTACCAGTCCGGTATGGCCGGCGTGGTGCTCGGCGCACTGATCGCACCCCGGCTGCGAGTACAACGCCCCCTCGTACTGACATCGGTCTGCAGCGCCCTGTTCGCCCTGCCGATGATCAGCTTCGCGACGCTGACACCGGCGTGGGTCGACGCCATCACCTACTGCGCCGCGATGCTCGGCGTCGGGCTCCTGAACACGGTGTGGCAGACCGCAATACAACGCGAGTTCCCACCCGAGGCGCTGGCCCGCGCCGATTCCTACGACGTCCTGCTGTCACTCGCCGCCCGCCCACTCGGCACGGCCTTCGCCGCCCCGATCGCCGCCGTCACCGGCGACGCCGTCCCACTGCTGACGATGGCGGTCCTGGTCGCGGTGGTGAATCTGTCGATCATCGCGCTCCCCGATGTCCGGGCGATGACCACCGAGAAGGCCATGACCCGGCGGTAGCCTGCCCGGCCTAGCCGGTAGCGGAGACGGACGAGCCCGCGTCCCCGAGGACGAAGCTCAGTTCGCTGCGGCGGGCGATCTCCAGTTTGCGGTAGACGCGGGTGAGGTGTTGTTCGACGGTGCTGGTGGTGATGTCGAGGGTGGCGGCGATGTCGCGATTGCGGTTGCCGTGGGCGGCGAGTTCGGCGACGCGGCGTTCGGCGGGGCTGAGGACGTCGAGACCGTTGGGGTGCGCGCGTAGCCGGGGGCCGGGTGGGGTGGGGCAGCGTGGGCGGTCGCCGAGCAGGTCGTGCAACAGTGCGCCCGCGCCGCAGGAGTCGGCGAGCCTGGTGGCCTCCCGGATCAGCAGCCGCGCCTTGTCGTGGTCGCCGACGGCGCGGTGCGCGGCGCCGAGTTCGCCGAGGGCCGTGGCCAATTCGAGGTCGCAGCCGCCGGAGCGGGCGATCGCCGCGGCGTCGCGCAGCAACCGGACCCGCTGGTAGCGGTCGGCGGTCACGGCGAGCAGGCGCAGCGATACACCGCCGGTGCGATGCTGGCTCGCGGTGCCGAGCAGATCGAGATGGCGGGTCGCGACGGCGCGCGCGGACCGGTGCTCACCGAGCGCGAGATGCGCCGCGGCGACGTCGTTGCGCCACGGCACCAGCCAGGCGAAGTCCATCCGCCAGCGACGCATCAGGTGGCCGCAGCGACGGAAGGTGCGCAGTGCCTCGTCGGCGCGGTCGACGGCAAGGTAGTGGTGCCCGCGCGCGTGCAGGTAGGGCAGGCCGAAGCGCGACTCGAACATGGCCCGCGGCACGGGTCTTCGTAGCTGTGCCTCGGCGTCGGCGTGCCTGCCCGCCAGCGTGAGCGCGCGAACGAGCGCCGCGATCGGGGTGCCGATCCAGACGCCGAGCTGTTCGGCGGGCACATGATTCAGCGCGAGCACCGCGTCGTCGGCCGCGGCCCGCGCATTGCCCTTGCGCAGCATGGTTTCCGCGCGCAGGCCCGCGAAGATCGACTGCCAGGTCGGTGCCTGGCGTGCCTCGGCCTCGGCGAGCAGCGAGTCACACCAGGCGGCCGCGGTATCGAGCCGGTCGGTGTAGATCAGGCAATGCACCGCCGCCGCAAGGGTTTCCACGGTGCTCGGAGCGAGCCGATGGCAGGTGAGCAAACGCTGTGCGAGAGTGCTGGTTTCGTCGCGCGGACGCCCGGTGAACAGGCCGGTCAGCAGCTGCGCGCCGAGTAGGTGCGGCGACGGTCGCAGCGCGCTCGCCGTGCGTCGCAGCGCCTGGGCCGCGAGGAGTCGCTGCTGGCGTTGCGCCTGCGGCGGATGGGTGGCACGCAGCCACGCGCACAGAAAGTCGACCTTCGGTGCCGCCTCGTCGAGCCGCCCGCAATCCAGTTGTCCGAGAGCCTGATCCGCGTGCTGGGTCTGACCGTGCCAGAGCAGGAACATGACGGCGGCGGGCAACACCGCGGCAGGCACCCGGCCCGCCCGGACGGCCGCGCGCATCCGGGTGTAGTTCCGCGTTCGACTCGACGGGCTGATCCGCCATTCGGCCCGCACCAGCCGGATCGCGATGGTGGCACGCTCCGCCGGGTCACGCGTGGCGCGATAGGCCAATTCCAGCCGGGCCACCGCGCGGTCGATCTGGTCGTTCGCCAACGCCTCGGCCGCCGCGGTGAGCAGCACCACCGCCGCCCATGACTGTTCGGCGACACCGGCCGCGACCAACTGATCAGCCACCGCGCCCGCCGGAAACCCCTTGTCGTGCAACAGCTCCGCCGCACGCAAGTGCAACTCCCGGCGCACCTGCGCCGGAGTGTCGCGCAGGATCCAGTCGGCGATGTCGACCTCGGCAACCGGCGCCCCCGCGGACGACCCGGCGGCGAGCTGCCGGACGGCCGAGCGCACCGCGGCCTCGTCGGCGGCGAGCAGCTCGGCGACCAGGCCGACCGTGCTCGCGCCGCCGAGCACGGCTATCGCCTGACCGACCCCGGATCGAGCGAGGGTCGACCACTTCTCGCCCTGCGGCGAGATCTGCTTCTGCATATCCGAGCCCCCTTCGTCGACAAGATGTAGCCGACTGGGGAAGGGCACCAACGAAGAGAGAAACTCGGGTGCGCTGAAGATGCGGCATCGTCGCAGCAGGGACGTCACCGGACGCCCCATTGATCCAGCCGGTGCCCATAGCGTAGGGCGCCGACCGCGGCCTGTCATCGAATCACGGCAACAAGATCGCCCCGGCGATTCCGACACCGATGACGGAATGTCGGTAACATCAACGTCTTTCGCGCCGCACCGCGCCGCCCGTGCTCACCGTCGCGACCGCAGCCGACCGCGGATGGTAAGCAAGACAGGCAGCCGCGGCATCGTCGGCGGCCAGGAACAGCACCGAGTCGGCCGCGGCGAGCACACCGGATTCCCGCGCGTGCAGATACGCGTGCACGGGCGCCGCGGTGTACGGATCGCCGAGCGCAGGCGCGACACCGACGACCGATTCCGTTCGGTATCCCAATGTTTCGGCGAGGCTGTCGCCGAACCCCACGACGGGAGCCGGTGCGAGCAACACCGCCCGTCCTTCCGCGAAGTCGGCGCTGTCGAGGCCCTCGTCGGCCACACAGGCGCGCACGGCCGCCGCCGCGAGCTCGATCGGATCCTCCCCGCCGTGCCGAATACGCATGGCCGAGCGGCCGTACGCGCCCGCCTCACCCAGGTTGACCCAGGCCGACGGGTCGGCCTGACCGGTGGTCTCCTTGGTGTGCAGCGGACAGAATCCGCCCGTGCTCGGCGAGCTGCCGAGCAGCAGCGCGGCCGCCCCCGTGGTGTACGGGAACCCCGCGACGTAGCGCCGGGTCGACGGGTGGGTATCCCCCGCCACCAGCAGCGCGTACTCCACATCGCCGGTGGCCAGGAAGCATTCCGCGGTGTTGATGGCGTGCAGCAGCCCGGTGGCGCCGTGCATCAGGTCGAAGGAGAACGCCGGTACCCGGCCCGGCTGATATTCCAGGCCGAGGCCGATCCGTTTCTGGATGAGCGCCGACACCGCGGGCTCGGAAATGTTCTCGTCCCGGAAGACGCCGACGTTGATCAGCATGCCGACCTCGTCGACCGAAACATCCGAGTCGGCCAGGCAGCTGCGGGCCGCGCGGGCGGCCAGTTCGAAATAGCTGGCGGTGTCGAGATCGGTGTTGGTCGCCGCGGCGACAATCGTGGTACCCATGACTTATGCCTCCAGACGCGAAATAGTCGCGGCTAGATGGCCGGAAACGAGCCCCGAAGCCGCGGGAATCATCAGGATCTTCGATCCTTTGGGGATCTTCTGCTGCGCGAGATACTCGTGCAGCACCAGGAAGTGCGAGGTCGACGCCGTATTGCCGTAGTCGTGCAACACATTCAAGGCCTGCGGCATCGGGGTGCCGAAATGCTGCTCGGTCAGCTGCCCGAGGTACTCGATGACCGGCCCGCTGAATTGGTGATGGATCCAGTAGTCGTATTTCTCGCCCGCCCAGGTCCGCCCGGACTCGCTCAGGAAGGTGTCGATGCGGTGGATCGCCTGCAGGTACCTGCCCTCGTTCTGCATCGCGCGGTTGTCGGTGTAGAGCGCGATCCCGCCCGACCTGTCGCTCGGCATGCCGAGGCAATGCTCGGCCCCTTCGGCGGCGGTCAGCAGTTCGACGTAGTGGATTTCGTCGTTGTCGTCGCCGCGATCGTCGAGCACGACGGCCACCGCCGCGTCGCCGACCGTCAGCGCCGCGAATTGCGGATCGTACGGTTGGCTGATCTCCCGCACCGCGGTCTCCGCGATCGGCGTGATCTGTTCACCGCTGACCACCAGACCGTTGCGCACCACCCCCGCCTTGATCATCCGGTCCAGCACCAGCACGCCGGTCAGCATGCCCGCGCACGCGTTGGATACGTCGAAATGCCTGGCCGCCGTCGCGCCGATCGCATTGCCGAGCATCAATGCGAAAGCCGGTGCGTAGCAGAAGATTTCCTTGCCACGGGTGCGGGTAATGGAGGCCGAGATGACGATGTCGAGCTCAGCCGCGGTGTAGTCGGAATGCCGCAGGCAGTCGTCGATGGCCCGGAGCGCCAATTCGAAGGACGATTCATAGCGGTCCGGATGCGAGTCGTAGACCCGCCGATTCTTGATCCCCGTTATCCGCTCCAGATCCAGTGACCTCGGCACGGCCAGGCTGTCGATCAATTCCTCGGTGGAGCGGATGGTTTCCGGAGTGTACGAGCCGATCGACTCGAAACGCGTACGCTGCATTGCCCCTGCTTTCTGCAGATCAGTCGAGGACAAACATGATGTGTCGCTTGGTAATTCCGACAACGTTGTCGTTGACTGCGTGGCAACCGCGCTAGGGTGCGACCAGCATCGCGCTCACCTGGCACAGCCGCTGCCCGAGCGCGTCGTCCCGCGCCCGACGCGACGGAGTCTTGATGCGGTTCCTCTGAAAGTAGGCGCCGGTGATCCCGTCGACCTCGGGGTCGGTCGCGAGATAATTCAGCGCGCGTCCGCCCTCTTCGACGGAGATCATGAACAGCCGCTTGGCCACCGCGACCAGCGGCTGCCCGAACCACGGCAGCGAATCCCAGATGCCGCTCGCCACCGCGCCGGGATGAAAGGCGTTGACCGTCACCCCGGTGCCCTCGACGCGGCGCGCCAACGCCCTGGCATACAGGATATTGGCCAACTTCGATCGGCTATAAGCCTGCTCGCCCGAATACCCGCGCTCGAGGCCGAGATCATCGAAATCCAGCGAGGCGCCGAAATGCAGCACCGACGACGTGAACAGGATCCGCGAGGGCGCGCTGCGCACCATCAGGTCGATGAGCAATTCGGTGAGCAGGAATCCACCGAGGTGGTTGACCCCGAACGTCGCCTCGATACCGTCCTCGGTCTCGACCCGGTCCTTGTGATACCCGCCCGCGTTATTGGCCAGCACATCCAGCCGGTCATACTGCGCCAGCACCGTTTTGGCGAGCTGCCGAATCGAGTCCTGCGAGGCGAAGTCACATTCGAGGGTGTCCACTCCCCCGGCCCCCGCCGCCCGCACGGCCACCGCCGCGTCAGCCAGTTTTCGCGGATTCCGTCCGACGAGAACCAGCCGATCCCCTCCCTCGGCACACTGCTGCGCGGCCGCGAGGCCGATCCCCGACGTCGCCCCCGTGATCAGGATCGTCTTCATAACCGAGCACCCTGCCACACGTTTCCAGCGATTTCGCGCCGCCAAGCCATCCCGCCGTGCCACTGAAAGCTGCTGTGCAGGAACAACATTTACCGAAATGCGCAGGTCCGGCACGACCGCCCCGGATCGCCCCGGCACCCGGCACCACCCTGGCGAGCGCCTACCGGTAGGGGGTTATAGGGGTATGCCCCGCGCGCCATCGCCGACCACACCTGGCCGCGATGAACATGCCGTAATCGTCATCGCCTCGGTCAGGCCGACGCCCGATGCCGGCAGACCGGACAGCGTGCCGCGCGGGGCAGACCAATCAGCCGATGCCCAGCGCCCGGCCGATTCCACTGATGAGCGCGTACGCCCCGCCGATGACGATCAGTGGCGAGAGGATGGCAAGCCAGACGAGCGCGCCTTCGGGATTATTGACGTCCATTGCATTCTCCTAACGTTGAACCTATCTGGTCAGGAGTATTATCGGATAGAGTTTGCTGGATGTTACCTGCCCGGCGTCAGGACTTTCTCCGAGCACCCTCCGCACGCCGTTACCCCACGCTGGAGCACGGTCAACCCATCAATCGAGGCTGGCTGGACCGCCGGACAACGCACGTTGCACACTCGGTGAAACGCTGCGTGCACTGCGCAGGGCTCGGAACTATTCCGTCACACTCGGCGCACGTACCCGAGCAGCCGCTGCAACACGACCACCACCAGCAGGAAGCCGCCGCTCACCACGGACTGGTAATTGCTGTCCAGGGTGCCGATTTCGTTGATGATGTCCTGAATGACGTTGCGCAACAAGACACCGAAGATGGTGCCGATGACGGTTCCCACACCGCCGGTCAGCAGCGTGCCACCGATCACCACCGCGGCGATCGCGTCCAGCTCGGTGCCGACGCCGATCACGGTGACCCCGGATTCCAGATACGCCGCGGTCATCGCACCCGCGAACCCGGAAAGCAGCCCGCTGAGGGTGTAAACCAGGATCTTGGTGCGAATTACCGGCAGCCCCATCAGTACCGCGGAGCGTTCGGAGCCGCCGGTCGCGAACACGACCTGGCCGAATGCGGTGCGCCGCAACAACACCGCGCCCGCCGCGAACAGCAGCAGGGTGAGGTAAACGGGGTAACCGATGCCGAACAGCGTGCCACGGCCGATCTCCAGGAAGGCCTGTCCGCGCTCGATCTTGTAGGTCGTCGCGCCCTCCTCGGTGATGGCGAGCAACAGCCCACGGGCGAACAGCAGGGTCGCCAGGGTGACGATGAACGGCGCCATGCCGGTACGCGCCACCAGCACCCCGTTGATCATGCCGATGAGCCCGCACACCGCGAGCGGCAACAGCAGCGCCGCCACGAACCCCCATTGCGACCCGTACGCGGCCAGCACCCCGCCGAGCGCGTACACCGAGCCCGCCGACAGATCGATGCCACCGGAGATGATCACGAAGGTCATGCCGAGCGCGATGACGGCGAGGAACGAACTCTGCATCGCCAGATCGCGCATATTGGTCCCGCTGCCGAAATGCGGCAACGTCAGCCAGGCGACACCGGCCACCGCGACGAAAACCACCGCGGCGGGCTGCTTCTGCAGCAGCTCGAGCAGCAGCCGCGCGCCTTTGCCCGCAGTCGAATCGGCCGCCGCGGCCCGGCGATCGGCCAGTCTGGTATTGGTACTCATCGGCTGTTCCGCTCCCGTGCGACATAGACCGCCGCGACGATGATGACCGCCTGCACCATCTGCGCGGTCGAGGACGGCAGATCATGCTTGATGAGGGTGGCAAGCACCAACTGCATGAGCAGCGCACCTGCCACGGTGCCGACCACCCTGACCTTGCCACCGGTCAACGGCGTCCCGCCGACGACGACCGCGGTGATCGCCGAAAGTTCCATGAGCAGGCCGATATCGGCCGGATCGCTGGCATGCAGCCGGGCGGTGGCCAGCACCCCCGCCAGTCCGGCGAACACGCCGCACAGCGCATAGACGGTGATGAGCACCCGCCGGACCGGCAGCCCCGCCAGCTCGCTCGCGGATCGGTTGCCGCCGACCGCCACCAGCTGGCGGCCGAATGTGGTTCGGCGAATCAGCAATCCGGTGCCGACCGCGAGCACCGCCGCGATCAGCACGCTGATCGGCACGCCGAACAGGTCACCGGAGCCGAGGGTGAGGAAGGACGCGTTCTTGACGTCGACGAGCTGCCCGTTCGCGATCACCAGCGCAAGTCCGCGCCCACCGACCAGCAACGCCAGGGTGGCGATGATGGGCTGAATCCCGATGCGCGCCACCAGAATTCCATTGAACACCCCCGCCACCAGACCGACCAGCAGCGCCACGAGCACAGCCGCCGCTGGTCCGTAACCGAGGTATTGCGGAATCATGGCGGCGGCCAGCGCCATCACCGCGCCGACGGACAGGTCGATGCCCTCGGTCCCGATCACCAGCGCCATGCCGAGCGCGACGATGATCACCGGCGCGGCCTGCAGCAGCTGGGTCCGTAAGTTGGTGAACGTCAAGAAGTTCGAGGTGGCCACCAGGTTGAACAAGATCAGCCCGCCGAGCGCGGCGTACACGCCGTAGGCCTGTAGCCAGACCGTGGCCCGGCCCCGCCAGGCAGGCGGCCTGCGGACCGCAACCTGCTCAATCATGTGCCTCCCCTTCGGCTTCGACGGTGCCCGGCGCCTCGGCGAGCGCGGCAAGCACATTGCCCTCGGTCAGCTGATCGCCGACGAGTTCGCCGACGGTGGCCCCGTCGCGCAGGATGAGCAGCCGGTCGGCGCCGTCGAGCAACTCCTCCAACTCCGAGGAGATGAGCACGACGGCCAGCCCCGCGTCGGCCAGTTCGTCGATCAGCGCCTGCACCTCGAGCTTGGCGCCCACGTCAATGCCGCGGGTCGGCTCGTCCAGCAGCAATAGCTTGGGCTGCAGGCACAACCACCGCGCGAGCATGACCTTCTGCTGATTACCGTCCGAGAGTTCGGACACCTTTTGTTCCGGACCGGCCACCTTGATCCGCAGCCGGGTGATGAACGTGTCGACGATCCGGTCCTGTTGCGCGCGGCTCACCAACCCGAACCGGGACAGCCGCGGCAACGCGGCGAGCACGATGTTCTCCCGCACCGACAGCTCCGGGATGATCCCGTCCGCCCGGCGGTCCTCGGCCAGCATGGCGATGCCCGCCGCGATCGACGCGGGCGTACTGCCGGACCGAACGGACTTACCGCCGATGACGACCGAACCCCGGTCCAACGGCAGCGCCCCGAAGATGGCGCGGGCGGTCTCGCTGCGCCCGGAACCCAAAAGCCCAGCCAGCCCGACGATTTCACCGGCTCGCGCGGAAACCGAAACGCCGGTGAGGTGGTGCCTGCTGACCAGATCCTCGGCGCGCAGCACCTGCTCGGCCGCGGCGTGTTGATCGTCGCTGAAGTTGGTGGCGCCGTGCGCCTTGATCTCGCCGATATCGCGGCCGAGCATCATGGCGATCAGCGGCAGCCGCCCGAGTTCGGCGAGCGGTCCGGTATGCACCAGCCTGCCGTCGCGTAAGACGGTGACCCGGTTACAGATTCGGTAGAGCTCGTCGAGTCGGTGACTGACGTAGACGACGGCGATCTCGCGTTCGTGCAGCCGCTCGATCACCTCGAACAGGGTCTCCACTTCGCGGGGTTCCAGCGCTGACGTCGGCTCGTCCATGATCACGACGCGCGCGTCGATCGACACGGCACGGGCCAGCGCGACCATCTGCTGTGCGCCGACACCGAGACTGCGCAACGGTTTGCGGACATCGTCGGTGATGCCGTATCCGGCGAGTAGCTCGGCCGCCATCCGGAACATCCGCCGTTGATCTATGAGCCCCAACCGGTTTCGCGGCTCGCGACCGAGGAAGACGTTGTGCGCGATGCTCATCATCGGGATGAGATCGACCTCTTGGTAGATCGTGGAGATGCCCGCGCGCTGCGCGTGCAGCGGCGTCGGGAACACGGCGGGTTCGCCTCGATAGCGCAGCTGCCCGCCGTCGAGCTGGTACACGCCCGTCAACGCCTTGATGAGCGTGGACTTGCCCGCGCCGTTCTCGCCGACCAGCGCGTGCACCTCACCGGGACGCACGGTGAATGACACGCCATCGAGCGCGCGCGTGCCACCGAACTCCTTGCGCGCCTCGACGACCTCGAGTACCGGTTCGATCATCGTAATCTGCTTGCGGGAGCAATCAATACGAGTTAGCCGCCTTCGCGGCGGCGTTCGTTTCGTCGTACTCGTCATCGGAGATGATCACCGTCGCCGGGATGGCGGCACCGTCCTGGAACTGCTGCAGCGTCTGGAAAGCCAACGGCCCGAAGCGCGGATTCGACTCGACGACCGCGTTGTACGCGCCGTCGACGATCAGCTGAACCGCGTTGTGCGTGCCGTCCACCGAGACGACCTTGATGTCGGTTCCCGGCTTCTTGCCCGCGCCCTTGATGGCGTTGACGGCACCGATGCCCATCTCGTCGTTCTCGGCGTAGACGGCGGTGATGTCCGGATGGCTCTGCAGCAGTTGCTCCATCACCGACAAGCCCTTGGAACGGTCGAAATCGCCGGTCTGCTCGGCCACGATCGTCAGGCCCGGCGTGCCTGCCAGCTTGTCCTTGAAACCCTTTGTGCGGTCGGTGGTTACGTTGTTGCCGGACGAGCCGAGCAGGATCGCGATCTTGCCCTGACCGCCGGTGACCCGGATCATCTGATCGGCTGCCCGCTTGCCCTGCTCGACGAAGTCGGACCCGATGAAGGTCAGGTAGTCCGTGCAGGGTTGGGAGGTGACCTTGCGGTCGACGGTGATGACCGGGACCTGCTTGGCCTTGGCCGCGTCCAACGCCGGTTGCAGCCCATCGGAATTCAGCGGTGCCACGATCAGCGCCTGCACGCCCTGGTCGAGCAGCGACTTGATATCGCTGATCTGCTTGTTGAGATCGCTCTGGGCGTTCGTGACGAGCAGGTTGCCCGACGGGATGCCCAGCGCGGCAGCCTGATCCTTGATCGACGCGGTTTCAGTGATCCGGAACGGGTTGGCCTCCTTCTCCGACTGGGAGAAGCCGACTTTCGCCGTTTTCAGGTCGATCTTCGGGTAGCCGGTTTGGGCGAGGGTGCAGGTGGACTGGCCGCTCGGCTGGGTCGCCGCCGCGGACGCCGCGGGACCGGCCCCGGTCGGTGCGGTCGAATCCGTCTCGGATTTCGCACATCCGGACAGGGTGAGGCCGACCGCGGTGGCGACCGCGACGACGACCGTGTTGGTCTTGTTGACTGGCATCGATAACTCCTTCAGGGCACCGGCGAGGGCGCGACCCGAACCTCGCTGCCGTGCGAGGCGTTAGATGAGTTTTACAACGTTGGAACAACGTTGTAAGTAGTTTGGAGAAATCCGTTGATGTTGGTTTCCACGGATTGCCGATCGCGAGGAGGAGCAGCGCCGTGGCCGCCACGCTCAAAGACGTTGCGACACTTGCCGGCGTCTCCATCAAGACCGTGTCGAACGTCGTCAACGGCTACGACTTCGTCAAACCGGAGAACCGGCGCAAGGTGCTGGCCGCGCTGGAGGCCACCGGTTACCGGCCGCACCGGGGTGCCCGCAACCTCCGGCGCGGGCGGACCGGATTCATCGCCCTGGTACTGCCGGAACTCAACATCCCCTACTTCGCCGAGCTGACCGGTCTCGTCATCACCGCCGCCCACCAGCACGAGTGGGGCGTCTTGATCGAACAGACCCAGGGCACCAGGGACCAGGAACGCACCGCCCTCGCGTCGATGGGCCCATACCTGATCGATGGGGCGATCGTGAGCCCGCAGGCACTCGAGGCCACCGACTTCGCCGAACTGTCCCCCGCCGTCCCGCTGGTCCTGCTCGGCGAGCACGCCGTGGACGTCCCCTTCGACCATGTCGCCATCGACAACGTGCGCGCCGCCCGCGCCGCCGTGGGTCACCTCGCCCGAATCGGGCGCCGCCGCATCGCCGCCATCGGCCACAACCCGCGTCGCGGCACCGCCGCCCTCCGCCTCACCGGCTATCGAGAAGCGTTGGCCGAGGCCGACATCCCCGAACGCGACGAGTTGATCGTGACGGCGCTGGAATACCACCGCCGCGACGGCGCCGAAGCCATGAACCACCTACTAGACCTGCCGGAACCCCCCGACGCGGTCTTCTGCTTCAACGACCTCCTAGCCCTCGGCGCCATGCGCAAAGCCGCCGAACGCGGCCTCCGCATCCCCGAAGACGTAGCGATAGTCGGCTTCGACAACACCGAAGAGGGCGCCTTCAGCACCCCCACCCTCACCACCATCGCCCCCGACAAATCCGCCATCGCCCACACCGCGGTAGACCTCCTCCGCCGCCGAGCCACCACCCCCTTCCCACCCCAAGACATCCAAACCCCCTTCACCCTCGAAATCCGCGAAAGCACCACCGGCCGCACGCCGTGACGGCGCAACCCCGGCGACCCAGGTAGGACCGCTCACCGTTTCTGTGAGCCGCACACTCGGTATACCGGGTGTGCGGCTCACAGAAACGGTGAGCACTACGGTCGCGATGGGGTGGGCGGTTAAGTGCGGGGGGTGGGGAGGTAGGTGCCGAGTGTGGGGGTGTTGCGGGCGATTTCGGCGGCCAGGTGGGGCAGCCAGGTGTGGGGGGTGTCGAGGTCGCGCCAGGTCCAGCGGACTACGGTCCAGCCGAGGCGGCGGAGGGCGTCTTCGCGGTTTTTCTCGGCGATCACCACATCCTCCGGGTTCAGCGTGCCGCGGAGTTCGCTGCGGTACTTGATCTCTCCGTCGAATTCACCGATGACACCGAGATCGGGGAACAGGAAGTCGACTCGTGCCACCACAGACTTGGTTGGCGTGAGAATGCGCGCCTGCAACTCCGGGGAAGGCACCTTCAGCTCGCGCATCGCGACGCGACTGCGCGATTCACCGGGGCTCTCGGCACGCCCGTCCAGAAACTCGACAACGCGACTCGCTTGCGGGCGACCGGTCCGCCCTTTTGCCCGTTCGACCTGTTCGCACAGTTCGTCGCGGGTCGTTGTGCCCAGCCGCAAAGCCGCGTCGCCGACCACGACGGCCTGCTCGAATGGCACAGTACGGGCGAGGTCGACCACTGTTCGCGCCACGGTTGTCACCGGCAGGTCATCGACCATGACCCATTCGTCGATCGCGATCGGCATCGAGTGCAGGACCGACCTTCGGCGGACGCGCCCGCCGGTCCGGCGGTTCCGGCTTAGATGTACCCGTGCGAGCGGAATCCTCCACACCGGCAACCCGTGCACGATCGCCGCCGACACATGCGTGACTGTGACAGCGGACGTCGCCGCCGCGACGACCGCCCGGGTCAGCACGTGATGACGTTGCTCGACAGTCAATCCCACGGCGTCAGCAGACTCGACATACAGTCCACGGTGCACTCGCCGCCACCCCGCCCCACGCAACTCGTCATCGGTGAACCCCGCCAAAACCGCGTCTCGCCGAAGGATCGGCACCGGAATCTCCACCCACCCCATCCTTGCGGCCCACCCGCTCCCACACCCCCATCCCCGCCAAATGTGCATAACTCGCGGGTGTGGAGAACTTCGACTTTCGACCGCACACCCCGGCCGCGAGCCGCACCCCACCGTGGCCGCACGCCTACTGCCCGGGCCGCCCACCGTTTGTGCGAGCCGCACACCCGCTATATCGAGTGTGCGGCTCAAACAAACAGTGTGTACTCTGCGGAACCGCAACGCGCAGTGCCCGTTGCGCGGCCGCTCACCGTTTGGGTGAGCCGCACACCGGTTAGGTGAGCCGCACACCGGTCGAGCACGGCGCACACCTGCTATACCAGGTGTGGGCCTCACACAAACAGTGCGCATTCTGCGGAACCGCAACGCTTGATGCGCGGAGCACTGGTCAGAAATGCTTGGGAGGCAGCGTCGTTCACCGGGGGCTCAGCTCGCTTCGCGCGGTGGCCCGGATGGGCACGGCAAACGATCCGTCTCGCTCATGCCCTGAACCTCGCCCGGGGTGAAGGTCAAGACCGGCGATTAGGGCGCAGGTCAGGCAAGACCTATTTGCATTGGCGGAGGGCTAGGGAGGTGGGGGCGGAGGTTACGGCTTGGCGGCGGGGTGGGGGGATGTCGGGGAGGGTGAGGCCGATGCGGCGGCTCGATTGGGCGACCTTGCGCAGGATGGGTTCGGCCTTGTCGGCGGAGCCGACCGCGGTGAGGGCGTAGCTGTAGACCCACATGGCGCGCAGGCGTCGCACGATGGCCGAGACCTCGGTGAGCGCGCGCACGGCTTCGGCGGCGATCGGCACGGCGGCCTCGGCGTCGCCGCTGTAGAGGGTGACCTCGGCCAGCCGGGCCAGGGCCCAGCCCTCCTGATGCCGGCGGCCGTCGCGGCGGGCCACGTCGAGCGCCCGCTCGCACAGCTCTTTGGCTTGTACCGGATCGCCGCGCTGCAGCGTCGCGAATCCCAACTCGTGCAAGGCCATCGACTCGAGCCGGAGGCTGCCGACCAGGCGCGCGATGTACAGCGCGTGTTCGGCGGCTTCGACGGCCTCCGGCCAGCGCCGGGCGTGACAGTAGGCGCGGGCGAGCGTCGCCCAGCTCATCCCCTCACTCCATTGGTTACCTTGCTGCCGTCCCAGTTCGATGGCGCGCCGGTAGTGCTCCACGGCGACGTCCACGTTCTCCTGGTAGGCCATGGCCGTGCCGAGCATCTGCTCGGCCATGATCGCGCCTGCCCCATCGCCGAGATCCCACAGAATCGCACCGGCGTCGCGCAGGGTGCGCGCGGCACCCAGATCCGCCATGCCGACCAGCCTGGCGACGGCCGCGGCCAGCCGCCCCCTGGCCATCGTCCGGCGGTCGCCGTCCTTTTCCGCGGCGCTGCTCAGCAGCTCCAGCAGCTGCGCCACCTGCGGCAGGTGCGCGCCCGCGTCCCCGCCCACCGCGAGCGACAGCGCGAGATCGACTGCGAGCGTTCGGCTTCGGGCATCGTTGAGATCGGCGACCTGCCGATAGTGCGCGACCAGACCGAATCGTTCCGCCTGCGCCCATACGGCACACTGCCGTTCGTCGACGAACCGCTGCCCGGCCATTTCGGTAGCCGCGTAATAGTGCGTGCCGACGCCCGGATCACGCAGTTCCACAATGTTTTTCGCGCTGGCGAGATAGAAATCCATCACCCTGCGCAGCGCCTGCGGCCACTCCTGCTGCTGCGCCGGGTCGGCCACCTCGCGAGCGAACAGCCGCAACAGGTCGTGATATCGGTAGCGACCGCGTTCCGGAGTCTGCAACATTCCCAGATCAACGAGGGTTTCGCAGAGCCGCTCGGCCTCGGCCCGACCCCGATCGATCAGGGCGGCGATGGCGGCGACGGACAGATCGGGTGCGTCGGAGAAGGCGACGAGCACGAACGCCCGCGCGAACTCGGGGGCGAGCAGCCGGTAACTTTCCCGGAATACCAATTCCACACTGGTGTTGCCGATCGAGAGTTCGGCCAGCCTGCCGCGCTCGTCGGACAGCCGATCGGCCACCGCGGCGAGCCGCCAGGTCGGCCGGCTCGCCAGCCGCGCCCCGACGATCCGCAGCGAGACGGGCAGGTGCCCACACGCACGCAGGATCTCCTGTGCCGCTTCGGGTTCGGCCGACATCCGGCGCACCGATACCGTGCGCTCCAACAAGGTCCATGCCTCGTCCGGGGTGAGCACGTCCAGCGGGACCAGCCGCGCACCGAACAGTTCCGCCAGACTCGACCGGCTGGTGACCAGCACCGCCGCTTTCCCCGTGTCGGGGAGCAAGGGGGTGAGATGGTCGACGTCGCGCGCGTTGTCCAGCACCAGCAGTATCCGCTTGCCCGCTACGGTGCCGCGCCAGAGGGCCGCTCGCTCGGCCAGGTCCGACGGCAGCTCGCCCGGCTCGATGCCGAACGCGCGCAAGGCGACCGCGAGCAGCATGTCGGCGGATCGCGGACGCTCGTCCATCCCGCCGAGGTCCAGATACAACAGTCCGTCCGGGTAGCGCTTCCTGGCGCGATGCGCGAGATGCACGGCGAGCGTGGTCTTTCCGACGCCGCCGAGCCCGGTGATCGCGATCACCTGGCGCCGGTCGCAGTCGGCGTCCAACGCCTCGAACAGCTCCTGGGCCAAGTTTTCCCGTCCGACAAAGTCGGCGATGTCGGACGGCAACTGCTCCGGCACCCGCGGGGTCTCGAACTCCGTTGCGGCAGCGGGCAGTTCGCCCGTCGGCCCGGAGGTCGGCAGCTCGGCCGACAGGATCTGCTGGTGCAATCGAACCAACTCCGGGCCGGGTTCGAGGCCGAGTTCGTCGGCGAGCAGCCGACGCGCGTTCCGGTACACCTCGAGCGCCTCGGCCCGCCGCCCGCTGCGGTGCAACGCGACCATCAGCAGTTCGTGCCACCGCTCGGAGTGCGGTTCGGCGACGACGAGCGCCTCCAACTCCGCGACCGCGGCCGAATGCCTGCCGAGATCCAGCGCGACCGCCATCGCGACCTCGTACAGGGACAAGCGCAGCCGAGCCAGCCGTGCCCGCTCCCGTTCCGCCCACGGTCCAGGCAGCCCGACCAGTGGGTCGCCGCGCCACAGTTTCTGCGCCGCCGTGAGTTTGGCGTCCGCCTCGTCGACCGCGCCCGCCCGGCGATCGGTTTCGGCGGCCGCGATCAGCCCCTCGACCGCGACGACATCGAACTCCACCGCCAGCCCGAGCCGATACCCGCCGCGGGTCGAATCGAGCCACTCGTTTCCGGCGCCCGCATGGCCGTGCGCGTCGAACTGCCGACGCAGCGCGAGGACATGGTTACGCAACACGCTGGCCGCCGATTTCGGCGGACCGTCGGCCCACAGGCGCGCGGCCAGCTGCGTCGTCGACAGGGTGCGCGCGGGTTCGGCCGCGAGCATGGCAAGCACGGCAAGCAGCTGCGGCGCGGCGATATCGAGGCGATGATCCCCCAGCCACACCTCGACCGGCCCCAACATCCGTAACCGAAGTACCTCTGGCCCCACCCCGTCCGTACCCGAGCACTGCTGCGGTGCCAAAAGAAACCCTCACATCCGATCTGGCCAAGCCGACGCGAAGCAGCAGTTTACTTCCGATCGAGAATTTTGTCCGATCGCGCAGACCGAGAGGTCTGTCTCTCCTCCGGAACCTTGGTGACCAGACCCGCCAGCGACAGCTGATACAACGCGCCGTCGACATCGTCGTCCGGGTCGTCGAACAGCGCGGTCAGGGTATCGCGGGTGACCACGCCCGCCTCCGCGGCGGCCACCAGAGTCGCTGCGGCGGTGCGTAATTCCGCGCTCGGCTGGTCGCTGAGCACACCGCACACCACGTCGATCACGGTCTCGTCGGTCCAGATGCCCGGCACCGCCGCGCTGAGCCGATCCGCCGACGGGGAATCACCGCGATACCAGTTGCCGTCCTCCCACCAATAGCAGAACGACATCAGCCCGCGGGCGGCACGCGGATTCAATATCTGGTTGGCCACCCAGTCCGGAGCGCCGGCGTACAGATCCGGCAGCTCGGTGCCGTTGTGGTAAGCCACTTCCAATTCCGGTGCGTTCCAGACGCCACCCGACAACGTGGCCCGACCGCCGGGCAGCACATACAGCGTGGCACCGCCGCGCGAGGATCCCTCGAAGACGCCGACCGCGGGCTGGATCCGCGGACCCCATTCCGAGCCGACGGCCACGAACGCCGCCGCGATCGCCGCCCAGCGGGCCCACAGCACGGACAGCTCAGGGAAGTCGTCCACCGACCGCATCGCGACAACGCCCGCCGCCCAGTCGGCCCTGGTCTGCGCGGCGGCCTCGCGCGGCGTGCGCCACTGCCGATTGTCGTGCGCGAGATAGGCGGCCAGCCACACCGGTAATCGTTGGCGCGGAAACGCTTGGAGATCGGCCAGATACGCCTCGGGCACCAGCAGGTGCTCGTCGGGGAACGGCTCGGCGCCGTAGTCGTAGTCGAACTCGGCCTGGCCGCTGACCTCGAATTGGATCGTCATCCGCCACCATGGACCGTCGCCGAGCGGCGCCGAAACCTCGCGCTGCCGTCGGACCAGTTCCATGATCTCGTCCGACGGCTCGATGCTCGCCGCCTGATCGGCATCGTCGTAATAGATGACGGTGTGCACCCCGCCGAGGACGGTGAGCACGAACACCGCCGTAAACCGCTGCCAGCCCTCCGGACCGGCGACCGCCAACTCCTGGGCGACCCGGTAGGCCAGATCGGCGGCCCGGTCTTCGAGCGTCGGCTCGGTCGCGGCCGGATCCGCTTCCGGGACAGCCGAATCCGGCGTCTTAGCGGGCTCGGCACTCGAAGGCCCGTTGGCACCCATCTTGAAGGCAACGTCCGGCAGAGCACCTGCCTGCGCCGGAGTGTTCTCTTGTGCGGCAGTCATCTGGCCAGGTCCTCCATCACGGATTCCGGGAATCCCGGTTGCGTTGTCGTGTTCCCACGATCAGTACCTGTCGTCGGGACGTCCTGACTCCCAATGCGATTCGAGGCGCCGCATCAGGTTACGGATATCGGCCTCGATCCGCTCGATCAGCGTCTCACGACTGGACGCGACGGCGACCGGTGCCGCGTCCAGCGACATCACGTAGCGTCCGTCGCCTGCCACGTCCCGCCACATCATGGCTATCTCGTGAATCCCACGTGGCCCGAACTTCGACCGGCCTTGCACCACGGTGATCGCGCCCGTTCGAACGGCACGCTGCTGAAAGAACTGCTGCGTGCGGTAGACCGGCGTGTCCTCGCGGTCGTCTTCGACGTAGCTGCGGCCTGGTGTCGGCGTGACATGCTCGGCCGAGTCGGTCACGATCGGAATGTCCGGCAGCCGACCGGCCTTCATCGGTGGGAGCGAGTCGATGACGACAGTGGCCAGCTGCCGTGGGTCGCATTCGGTGATCGTGAACGCCGGAGTGTCGTAGGTGAGCAAGGCGGGCGCCTGCTCGAAGAGGTACGCGAGCGCACCGGCCCGCGCGGCGTGCAGGCGCTGTTCCTTGGCCATGTTGTCCATGTCCAGCTCGTCCCAACTACTGGCTCGCACAAACAGTTCGGGCGCGCGTAGCACCTCCAGCACACCGTCGAACGAGCCGTCCAGCCGGTGCCGCAGTTCTTCCCATGTCACGCGTTTGCGACGTTCGAGCTCGTCGACCGTGATCTCCTCGTCGGACACGAACTGGAACGGCCGCGGTAGCGAACCGCCGCGATACTGCTCGCACAGGACGATGAATTCGAGCGCGGTGAACTTCCATTGCTGGGTCACGGCTCGATCACCGGCTTCGACCGCGCGATGTCCGGCCCGAGCGCACTATCCAGATTGCTCACCGAGTCGAGGAACTTGCCCCGCTTGTGCTCCCCGTTGCCGCTCTGCGCGCCGGGCCCAGGACCGGGACCCATCGGCATTCCCGAGGTCCCGGGCCCAACCTGCGCCTGGCGTCCATCGATAGCGGGCTGAATCTCCGCCCGCGGGAACAACTTCGACGACTCCGGCGGGCCGGAATGGGTAGTAATCGGCGGATTCAGGTTGCCGCCCGGCCCGGGGCCAGGACCGGGACCAGGGCCGGGGCCGCCGACCGGAAGACCGGCACCCCGCAGCGCATCCGTGAGTTCGGTCGGCAGGTTCACGTTCTGCAGATCACCGAGACCCGGAACATTGAGCATGCCGTTGGACGCCAAACTGGCGAGGATGTCGGTACCGGACTTGATGACGTCGCCGATCGTCTTCGTGATCCCGTTCAAACCGTCGGACAACAACTTGAGCAGATCCGCGCCACCCGGAGTCTGCGGAAGAGCCTTCCCGAGATCACGCAATGTCTCCGGACTCAAGTTCCGGAGCGTCTCCGGATCCAGTTTCTTCAGCGTCTCCGGGTCCAGGTTCTTCAAACCCTCTGGGGTGAGGCCGTTCTGAATGTCTGCCCCGAGCTTCTTCAGCTGCTCGGGAGTCATATTCTTCAGCAGATCCGAACCCAGCTTCTGCAAGCCCTCCGGAGTCATATTTTTCAGCAGATCCGGACTCAGGCCACCGAGCAGCTCTTTCCCGATCTTCTGCATCGCCTCCGGGCTCAGGTCCTTGAACGGATTCTCGCCGTTGAGCAGCTTGTTGAGCAGGTCCTGGGGCGAACCCTTAGGCGGCTGACCACCCGTGGGCTGCTGCGGGTTCGTCTGCGGCGGGGTCTTCTGCGGCGGGGGTGGGATGGCGGGGCCTGGTCCGCTGCCGTAGCTGCCGGGGCCGGAACTGCCCGAGTTGCCGGGGCCGCCGGTGGCACCACCGCTGGAACCTTCCCCACCGCCCGGGCCGGCGCCGCCACTCGGTTTGAGGCTCGCCAAATTAGGCATATCCGGCATTTTGGGGCCAGGGCCGCTGGAACCCGAGGCGTTGCCCGGGCCACTGGAACCCGCTCCACTGCCCGGTCCGCCCGAACCTGAGCCATTGCCCGCGCCGCTACTGCCGCCGTTCGGGCCGCCGCTGCCGCCTGCGTTGTTGCGGCCATCTTCGAAACCGCCCTTGTAGTTGGGGCTGTTCTTGTCGATATTGCCGCTGCCACTGTTTCCGGGGCCGCCACTGCCACTGTTCCCAGGGCCGCCGCTACCGCTGTTCCCAGGGCCGCCACTGCCGCTGTTCCCAGGGCCACCGCTGCCGCCCTTGCCACCGGCGTCTTGCAGACCCTGCTTGTAACCGTCCTCATAGCCGGCCTTGTATTCAGGACTGTTCTTATCTATGTTGTTATTGTTTCCACCTCCATTATTATTATTGTTGTTATCGTTCTTGTTCTTGTTCTTGTCTTTATCTTTGTCTTTGTCCGGCGGCGGAGGGGGCGGCGGAGGCGGAGGCGCCGCAGTGCCGCCGAGGACGGTAATTGTTGGCATCGCACTCATCGAACCCTTGATACCGGCAACATAATACTTGTTGTAGGTTTCGCGATATTCGCCGAGAACGTCATTGCACTTTCCGCTAGTGTCCGGGATTTCGCTCGGCAAGTTACTATACGTGAGATTCAGCCACTGCGCGCAATACGTGAGATTATTCCCGAGATCGACTAGACTGTTGGTGAACGGCAGCGTGTTATCAGTGAAGCGCCGAATCGCCTTCATGGCTTGATCCGCACCGTTACCGTCCCACATTTCAGCCTTGACCCTATTTAATGCTGCGTTCAGGTCCGAGAAATCTTCGGTGAGCTTTCCGGCCAGCCAACCGTATCGGGCGCCCGTCTCATACGCTCGCTTATCATGATCGGCCAGAGAATCATGTAGTGCAACGAAATCAGCTGCAGACTTGCCATCGTAAGACGTTATCGAGATCGTCGTCGGGGCATCAGCGACAGTTGGCTTCGGCGGATCCGGAAGGCTGCTGTTCGCCTTGAGTTCGATATCCTTCAGCAGATCACCTCTCGGCGGCATAGGATCCATCTTCTGCAGGTCGCCGACCTTCTCGAGCTCAGCTGTCGACTCGCCTTCGGCCCGCAGATAATTCCCCCCTGCGCTCAGGAACGTATCCCCCATATCCTCCAGGGTCCATTTCAAGGTGTCCAACGCATCATAGACGAGGACACCCTTTTTATTAAAAAGAGCCGTCAGGCTTTTTCCGCCCGATTCAAGTGACCAGTCCGTCATGGTGTTCATTTTGGTATCATTGATGAAGTTCTGAAACCACACCAATCTTCCGATCAGGTCGTGACAAGCTTTTGCACAGTCGGCGAAAACCTTCGGATCGAGTTTCACCCCCTTGAAATTCAACGCGTGGCTGTCCGCCTTGGATCGCAGACCTTTCCAGTCGTCGCGAACTGTTCCGTCACCCATCCGAATTGCTCCTCGTGGTCTTCGTGGTCGATCGCGACTTGATATCCCTGGCCTCGTTCACGGCACCGCCGAGCCACGCACCGCCCGCGATCCCCGGCCGGCGGAGTTCGAGCGGAGGATACAGTCCCATCCGTCGCGGCCTCAGTCGTCGTGGTCGCTGATCATCGACCGTGGTCGCTCGAATCTGCTTGCGTCATCGAAGTCGGTGCTCTCGTCGTCGTAGTGCCGTTCCGGCGAATTCGGCGGTGCGAGCGACACGGGTGGTGCCACGGGCACCGCGGATCCGACGTCGGGCACGTTCTCGATGAGATCGGCCAGCCGAGGCAACTGCGCCTTTCGTTCGCGCAACGGTTCCATGAGCTGCCTGGCCTGCTCGTTCACCTGAGCGGCGGCGGCCTGCACCGCCTCGGTCATCGCCTTGGCGATCTCCGCGTGCGTCAGATCGTCGATGTCGTCGGCGAACAGGGTCTCGATGAGAATGCCGTCGGCGTTGACGGTCACGCTGATTCGCTTGTCGCAGGCGGTGACGGTAGCGGTGAGCTTGGCACGGTCGCGGTGGATCTCGGCAAGGCCCTGCATTTGTTCGTGCAACGCTTCCATCATCATCGCGGCATCGGCCTTCAGCCGTTCATTCGCCACCAGAAGCCTCCACATCATCGGTCGAGCCGTGCCGCAACGCCGCGCCGAGCCCAGTTGGCACCCACTGGGATTCAACACGGTCCGAGTCACGCACGCGTAAGCGCGACATAACACGGAGATAATCGTGGATTTTCCGCGCGATGCGGGGCAGGCTCATGCCACACAACACCGCGTAGGCAGCGAACTGTACCCCAGCGGGCACGCGCCGGAGCGCTAACCGGCTTTGGCGTAGTGGCCAAACTTGTTGAATCTCAAAGTATCTCGAGCCCCGAATCACTATCATCTGTCCAGTGAGCTTTCCGGAGTCGATCGTGCGGGCATTGCGGGCCGCTCCGGAAAAGGTGGTGGTCGAGCACGGTGCGCGCGCGGTCACCCGGGGCGAGCTGCTCACGATGACGGGCACGATCGCCGGTGGCCTCCGCAGGTGTGGGCTCGGCCCGGGGCGCGGCGTCGCCATGGTCGTCGACGTCAGTGCCGAGTCGTTGGCCGGGTATCTCGCGGCGTACACCCTCGGCTGCCGTGTCATCGGAGTGCGTCCCGGCCTGAGCGAGCGACAGCAAGCCCATGTACTGGGCAACGGCGTGGACGCCGTGCTGGACGACCACCAGGTGGCGGCGTTGCTGCGAGGCCCAGCGACCCCGTTGACAATCGAAGCGCGACCGGGTGACATCGCCCGGGTGGCCTACACCAGTGGCACCACCGGCCTACCCAAAGGCTGCGCGCAGACCTATCGGGCGATGTCCGCGCACTGGTCCTGGGGCAGCGAGACCTGGAGTCGGGACACCGCGGAATTGGCCGCGTGCGACGATCGCTACCTGCTGTTCGGCACGCTGGCCAGCGCGGTGGTGCAGGACTACCTCGCGCTGTGCCTGTTCGGTGGCGGCACCGCGGTGATCCCGGAACCCGACGGCACGCCGCTGTTCCCCGGCGTCATCGAGCGGCTGCGGATCACCGCCACCATCATGAACGTCCCCCGGCTATACCAAATGCTGGACGACCTACGGGCCGCGCCGACTGACACCAGCAGCCTGCGCGCCATGGTGGTCGCCGGATCGCCGCTCACCGCGCACCGGTTGACCGCGGCTGTGCGGGCGTTGGGCCCGGTGGTCCACCAGGCGTACGGCCAGACCGAGACCGGCGGTCTCACCGCGCTGACACCGCGGGATATCGACGCGGGCGTGCTCACCTCCGTCGGCCGTCCGCTGCCCGGAGTGCGGGTGGACATCCGGGACAACGAGATCTACGTGCGCACCGACTACATGATGTCGGAGTACCTCGGGGATCCGGCCGAGACCGCCGACGTACTCATCGACGGCTGGCTGCGCACCCGCGACCTCGGCTACCTCGAGGACGGATACCTCTACCTCACCGGCCGGGTGCGGGACGTGATCATCGTGGACGCGCTGCCCGTGTACGCGGGCCCGATCGAGCGAGTATTGGCCGGGCATCCGGATGTCGATCAGGCCTATGTCGTCGGCGCACCGGATCATCGCCGCGGCGAGGCGGTGCACGCCTTCCTCGTGCCCCGAGCGGGGCACTCGCCGGACTCGGCCGCATTGTCGGCCCTGGTCCGCACGGAACTCGGCGAGTCGAGCGTGCCGCAGACCTACACGGTGGTGCCGGACGCCCCGATCGCGGCGAGTGGCAAGCCGGACAAGAAAGCCTTACTGGAGCTGTATCGACGGTAGAACACGACATTGGGAGGAACCTTGTCCGAACTCGACTACCTGGTGATCGGCGCTGGGCCGGCCGGTCTCCAGATGGGCCACCACCTACAGCAGGCCGGCCGCGACTATCTGATCGTGGAGGCCGGCCCAGCGGCAGGCACGTTCTTCAGCCGATTCCCCCGGCACCGCCAGTTGATCTCCATCAACAAGATGCACACGGGCTGGGACGATCCCGAGCTGAACCTGCGCATGGACTGGAACACGCTGTTGGGCGGGCGGCCGTTCAAGGAATACACGCAGCGGTTCTTCCCCGCCGCTGACGACATGGTCCGCTATCTCGGCGATTTCGCTGCGGCACAGGGATTGTCGGTTCGATACGACACCAGGATCGAACGGATCAGCAGGCCGGACGTGTTCGAGGCGGTCGATCAGCACGGGAACGTGCTCCGCGCGCACCGGTTGATCGTGGCGACCGGTGTCTCGAAACCCTATATCCCCGAGATTCCCGGCATCGAGACCGCTGAGCTGTACACCGAAATGCCGGTGGACCCAACGGAGTTCACCAACCAGCGGGTGCTGATCATCGGAAAAGGCAACTCGGCCTTCGAGACCGCCGACAACCTGATCGAGCACGCCGCCGTCATCCACGTCGCAGGCCCCCACTCCATACGAATGGCCTGGCAGACGCACTTTCTCGGGCATCTGCGCGCGGTCAACAACAACTTCCTCGACACCTATCAGCTCAAATCGCAGAACGCGATCCTGGACGGCAACGTCGTCGACATCGCCAGGCAGCCGGACTCGTCGTATCTGGTGACGGTGAGCTTCTCCCGGGTCAACGAGGTCACCAAGGACATCCGCTACGACCGGGTGCTCGCGGCGACCGGATTCCGTTTCGACGCTTCGATTTTCGCACCGGAATGTCGGCCGGAGCTGAAAATCAACGACCGGTTCCCGGCTCAGACCTCGGCCTGGGAGTCGATCAACGTCCCCGGCCTGTATTTCGCGGGCACGTTGATGCAGGAGCGCGATTTCAAGAAGTCGACCAGTGCGTTCATCCACGGATTCCGTTACAGGACAAGGGCATTGCATCGAATCCTGGAGCAACGTCATCACGCGCGGACCTGGCCGCACCGCGCGCTGGCGGGCACCAGCGCGGAGGTCGGCGAGGCGATCCTGGCGCGGGTGAACCGCACCTCCGCGTTGTGGCAGTTGTTCGGCTTCCTCGGGGACGTCGTCACGCTGAGCGCGGACGGGTCGGCACGGTATTGGGACGAACTGCCAGTCGATTTCGTGCCGGATGCCATCGCGGCCGGTTACCTCGGCGAGGTGGACACCTACCTGGCGATCACCCTGGAATACGGCAAGGACCACGATCGCCTCGACCCGTTCGACATCAACGCTCGCCGGATCGCGCAGTCCGACGCCGAGCACGCCCTGGACGGCCGCTACCTGCACCCCGTACTGCGGCAGTATCGCGGCGACCGGCAAATCGCCGAACACCACATCACGGAAAACCTCGAGAACGAGTGGACGGACGAAGCGGCGCACCGCACACCGCTGCTCGACTTCCTCGAGTCCGCGCTGCGCTCGCCGGAGCTGACCCCGTGACCTCGTCACTGGCCGCCCTGGAACAGCGAGCCCGGGAACTGCTCGATCTCGTGCACTACGACTACTTCGCCGGCGGGGCGGGCGACGAAATTACCTTGGCCGACAACGAGCAGGCCTTCCGGCGGCTCGCACTGCTGCCCCGCGTGCTGCGGGACACCAGCAGCCGATCCATCGCGACGAACCTGCTCGGCGATCCGAGCAGCATGCCGGTGTTCGTCTCGCCCACCGCGTTCCACAAGCTGGCGCACCCGGACGGCGAGCGAGCCACCGCCAGGGGCGTGGCCGCAGCTGGTCTCATCCTGATCGCCAGCATGGCGGGGACGGTGGCCATCGGCGAGGTCACCGCCGCCGCGCAGGATGTCGATCGTGAAGCGCGCGTGTGGTTTCAGCTGTATCTACAGCCCGATCCGGAGGTGACCGCTGAGCTCGTCCGGCGGGCCAAGCGAGCGGGCTGCACGGCGCTGGTGGTGACCGTCGATTCCCCGGTGCACGGCCGCCGGGCCAGGGAAGATCGCCACGGTTTCCACGATCTGCCCGCGAATATGCGCGCAGAGAACATGCGGGGCTTGCCGGGGTCGACCGGCGACGCGGTCCGGTCGATCGCGATGTCGTCCGACTTCACGTGGGACCACTTGCGTCGACTTCGTGAGATGACCGACCTGCCCCTTGTGCTCAAAGGGATCCTGCACCCCGAGGACGCACGGCTCGCGGTGGAGTTCGGAGCCGACGCGATCGTGGTGTCCAATCACGGTGGACGCCAACTGGATCGCACACCCGCCTCGTTGGATGCCCTGCCCGCTATCGCCGCTGCGGTGGCCGATCGGATCCCGGTATTCCTCGACGGCGGCGTACGGTGCGGCTCAGATGTAGCGCTGGCGTTGGCACTTGGCGCCACGGCGGTCGGCGTGGGACGACCGGTGTTGTGGGGCTTGGCCGTCGGTGGCGACAAAGGGGTCACCGACGTGCTGGACACGCTGCGCTCCGAGTTCGAGCACACCCTGACCCTGTGCGGGATAGCCGAACTGTCCGAACTGAACACCAGTCTGGTCATCACGCGAGGGGCGTCACAGTGACCAGACCGGCCCCGGTGCTGGCCGCCGCGGGCGCACTGTGGGCGGTGTCCCGCTGGCTGCCCAAGGCGGTGGTGGCACTGCGGGTATGGATCTTCGCAAAAGTCAACGGCAGCAACGAGATCACCCTCCCCGGCGAACGCGGCGGTGCAGACTTGTTCTGGAAGCTGTACACCCACCGAGCGGCCAACGGGCGCAGCCGAGGCGCGGCCCTCTCGGACCTGTTCTGGTACTGGCTCGCACCCGGCCCCGAAGTACACCAGGAGCACCTCGAGGACGGCCCACGCTACGACGAGGCGGCACGCACCACCCGAGCCGTACTGTCCATACCCACCGCCGAGATCGAGCAACTCGCTGACCGCTGCGCCCGCCGAGTACTCGACGAATTGCATATTCGCCCAATGACTCTGGTCCGACTACGCGACCTCATGATGCCGATCTGGGCAGAGTTCTTCTACGAGTTGGTCTTCCGCGAACCCTGCCCCCGAGCCGCCAGGGATCTCATCGTCGGCAACGCCGACGACGTGGTCACCTCCCTGAAATGCACCGGCCTACGTCACATGAGCCGACGCGACCGACTCACCCAATACCTGCTCACCAGAATCGACGCCGACGAGATACCGCACCAACTACCCACCTTGCTCAGCCGCCGCGAACGTGCGTACTACCTGCAAGGCGCGTTCTTCAACACCGCCGTAGTCCAGATGTCCGAGGGCATGGCCCACCTACTCCTCGCGATCGCCCAACACCGAGACGTCCAGCACCGCATCCCGGCCGAACCGAACACCCAATACCTGGATCACGTCCTGGACGAAACCCTGCGCCAGTTCCCACTTTTCGGCATCGCCCACCGAATCACCACCGACGACATCGACCTCGACGACGGCACCACCATCCCCACCGGAACAGTGCTCTGCTTCAACTACCCAGACTTCGAACGCACCGGCCACACCGACCCAGACCGCTTCGACCCCGACCGCTGGTCCACCCCCCGCCCCAAAGACACCCACCACATCCCCTTCGGCGTAGCCGCCAACCGCCCGTGCCCAGCCTGGCGCCTATCCCCCATCGCCATGCGAACAGTCACCCGAACAGTCCTCGCCCGCTACCACCTACGCTCCCCGGTCTCCCACACCCGCTCCATCCCCCACCGAGCCCCCTGCCTACTCCTCTCCACCGAGACGCCACCATCACCGGCCCTGGTGCGCGCCAGCCTCACCGCCCTACGAGCCCGAGACCGATTCGAAGACGTCTGGCGCGGCATCACCCAACTCGTCCTGGCCACCTACATGGTCCTCGACGCCCGCCACCAACATCTCTGCGCAACCTACTTCGCGGCACAAGACCTACGAGGCACACCGACCTGTCCCGCTGAACGATCTACTACTTCGTCGAATCGACGATGAAGTCCCGTCCCAGGCCCAACAGCACTCGATCCGCGGTCAGCAACTGGAGCCGTTCGCACAACGCCTGAGAAGTGATCAATCGATCGAATGGGTCGTGCCGCACCAGCTCGGGGAACTCACGCACGCCCTCGGTATGTTGTCCTGTCACGTCGACAATCCCAAGGCCTTGCTCATCCATTATTTCGGTGAGGTTGGCCGGCACCGTCAATTTGCCCAGCATGGACTTGATGGTCAGCTCCCAGATCGTCGCCGCCGAAACGTAGACCTCCGTCGTGGACGTGATCGCCTTGCGAGCCGCCTCGCCCAGTCTGGGATTGTCATCGAGCAGCCACAGCGCGGTCTGGCTGTCAAGCAGAAGCATCGGCGTCATCCCCCGTAAAACATCTGCTGAATGTCTGGATCGATGTCGAAGGCGCTGTCGTCGTACTGCAGTTGCCCCTTCAACCCGCCAATTGTCACCGGAGCCGCTCGGTGCGGCACCAGATCAGCGATCGGCTTACCTGCCTTGGAGATCACAATGTGCTCTCCCCGCGAGACACGTTCGAGCAACCTGGACAGGTGCGTCTTAGCCTCGTGGATGTTTACCGCCGTCATAGCCCCAAACTATCAAACCTAGTCTAGTTTAGTCTAGTCATAGTTCGTTGACCAGGCGATGTTCGACTGATCTCCCGCCGAACGCCGACGCGAAATAATGTAGATCCGATCTACGTAGATCGGATCTACATAGACGCTCGCGATTGACGCTGCGCCTTGGCTTCGCGGACGTTGTCACCCGACGGAACGCGTGAATCGGAGCGTGACCAGTTGAAAGGGGCGCAGGTGCAAGCGAACTCCTGTGCCCTCTGCGGTCGCGGGGACTTGCTCCCGCAGCGGACGTTCCAGCAAGTCGCACATCTCGAAGCCGGTTGCCTCGAATCCGGGGGTTGCCAGGGCTGAGGCCCGGCCGCCGTGTGCCTCGTAGACGCGGAGCACGACGTCGCCGCTGCCATCGTCCGCGAGTTTGACGGCGCTGGTCACTACGGCGTCGTTATCGATGGTGAACAGTGGTTCGACGGCTTCGGCGACGCCTGGCCGGAGTGGGGTGAGGTTGATTCGGTAGCCCGCGCGTACCGCGTCGCCGATGGTAGCGCCGGGGATCAGGGAGTGGCGGAAGTGGTGGGCGCCGTGGTCGGTTTGTGGGTCGGGGAATCGCGGGGCTCGCAGTAGTGACGCTCGAACTGTGGTCGTTGTGCCGCCGTCGGTTCGGACGGTTCGGGTGACGTCGTGGCCGTAGGTGGAGTCGTTGACGAGGGCGACGCCCCAACCCGGTTCGGCGACGTGTACGAAGCGATGGTTGCAGGCTTCGAATTTCGCGTATTCCCAGCTGGTGTTGGTGTGGGTGGGGCGGTACAGGTGGCCGAATTGGGTTTCGGAGGCGTAGCGGTCGGCGTGGATGTCCAGGGGGAAGGCGAGTTTGAGGAATTTCTCGGTCTCGTGCCAGTCGACGGTGGTGTCGATGTCGAGGGACGCCGAGCGCAGGGTCAGGGTCTGTTCGACCGTAGAGGACCCGAACGAGCGGACGATCCGGATACTTTCCGAATCAGTCGATGCCGCAATGGAATCCGTCTCGGTGAGATCAGTGACGCGGTTTCGGTAGAAGAGATCGACATCCCAGGCGTCCCACGAGTTCGGGAGATCCGGATGCAACTGCAGCAGGTTCGCGACCGAATCCGGCGGCAGTGTCTCGCGCTGCTGCTCGAGGTCGAATATCGACACGATCAGACCGCGCGCGTCCACTTCGACCCGCAGCAGTCCGTTGTCGAGGACGAACCCGCCACCCGTACGCTCAACCGCCGAACACGGATGATCCGACCGCTCCGGGCCAGCCGCACCAGCCGGGACCGACCGCCATGTGTGCGGCGCCGGGTTGAAGACATTGGGCCCCACCGCCGCACCGCCGAGCGCCCACTGCGCCCCCTCGATGATCGCCGTCAGCTCCGCCGCCACTTCCGCGTACGTCTGCTCCGCCTCGCGATACACCCACGCGATCGCCGAGCCAGGCAAGATGTCGTGAAACTGGTTCAGCAGCACCGTCTTCCAGATTCGATCGAGCTCGGCGTACGGATACGCGACGCCCTTGCGCACCGCCGCCGTCGCGGCCCACAACTCGGCTTCCCGGAGCAGATGCTCGCTGCGCCGATTGCCTTGCTTCGTCTTCGCCTGACTGGTCAGCGTGCCGCGATGCAACTCGAGATACAGCTCCCCCACCCACACCGGCGGATTCTGATACTCGGCCTCGGCCTTGGCGAAGAACGCGGCGGGCTTGTCCCACACCACCTTCGGCGAACCCTCCAGATTCTTCATCCTGGCGGCCTTCGCGACCATCTCCCGGGTGGTGCCACCACCACCGTCGCCGAATCCGGTCGGCGCCAGCGACATCGACGCCCGCCCCTTCTCCTTGAAATTCCTTGCGGCGTGTGCGATCTCGCGGCCTTGCATGGAGCAGTTGTAGGTGTCGACCGGCGGAAAGTGGGTGAAGATCCGGGTGCCGTCGACGCCCTCCCACAGAAAGGTGTGGTGCGGAAACTGATTGATCTGACTCCAGGAAATCTTCTGGGTCAGTAGCCATTTGTTCCCGGCGGCCTTGATGATCTGCGGCAGCCCGGCGGCGAAGCCGAAGGTGTCGGGCAGCCACACCTCCCGGTCCTCGATCCCGAATTCCTCCAAGAAGAACCGCTTGCCGTGCACGAACTGCCGCGCCATCGCCTCGGAGCCGGGCATATTCGTGTCGGCCTCGACCCACATGCCACCGGTCGGCACGAAACGTCCCGCCGCCACCGCAGCCTTGACCTTGGCGTAGACCTCCGGCCGATGCTGCTTGATGAAGTCGTATTGCGCGGCCTGCGACATCGCGAAGACGAACTCGGGTTCCTCGGCAAGCAGCGCGGTCATGTTCGCGGTGGTGCGGGCGACCTTGCGCACCGTCTCACGCAGCGGCCACAACCACGCCGAGTCGATGTGCGCGTGCCCCACCGCCGAGATGGTGTGCGCTGACGGAATCGCCGGTTTCGCCAGCACATCGACCAGACACGCCCGTGCGGCCGCCGCCGTGGCGTTGACGTTCTGCAGATCGATGGCGTCGAGCGCACGCTCGATCGCCCGGACGATGTCGTAGCGCCGAGCCGGATCCTCCGGCATCTCGTGCATCAGCTCGCCGAGCACCTCCAGATCCAGCACCAGCTGCCAGACCTGCTCGTCGAAAACCACGAGATCCATTCGGCCGAGCCGGTATTGCGGCTCGCTACCTGCGGTGAGCTTGTCGCCGAGTGCGGTCGGCGCGAAGAACGGAATGACCGGGTTCGACGCCGCCTCGACGTGCAACAGCACCTGCTCGCCGCCGACCGACGGAGCCGCCACGCGCACCCACTGGCTCCGCGGGTGCAGACCCTTGACCGGCGATCCGTCCGGCCGATAGACCAGCCCCTCGCATTGGAAGCCGGTCATGTTCGGATCGAAACCGATGTCGATGATCGCCTCGACGGTCTTACCCGCCCACTCGGCAGGCACCGTCCCTTCGACGGTGAGCCAGCTCGTCCCCCACGGCGCACCCCACCGGTCGCCGGATCGCACCGGCGTCCGCGGCGCGGCCAAGCCCTCGGCGACCGGCACCGGTTCGTCCGGCGCCACCCAGATACCCGCGGTGAGCGGCACCGACTCCGGGTAGATCGCCGGTGCGATCCGCTCGTTGAGTACTCGCCCGAGGCGGTCCTCGATCAACCGACGGTCATCGTGCATAGCGGTGGCTCCATTCGGATCGCGGCCATGATCAACGAACTGCACCCATTCTGCGGCAGCGCGCTGAATTCTCCGGTAGACCGGCCGATTTCGGTCCGGCATGGACGTCTTCTGCCTTATTCGCGGGAATGGGCTTCGGTGGGCATCGTCTTGTGACAACGTCGGGGTGAGGATGGATTTGCCTTTCAGGAGGACCCCATGGCATCGAACTGGCGGATGTTCGCGGCGGTGGTGAGCGTCAGCTCGCTCTTGGTTGGGGTGGCGGCCTGCGGGTCGGGCGGCGACGGGACGTCGTTGACGATCACCGCCAACGCGATCAACTCGGCGGGCGGGAAGAACGCGGCCGAGGCGAAGTGGATCGAAGACTGGGTCATCCCGAAATTCGTGGCGCAGCAGCAGGCCAAGGGTGCCACCGTGAAAGTGAAGTTCCAGGCGACCGGTGTGCCGGACGAGGATTACAAGAGCCGGATCGCCAAGGACCTGAAGACCGGCACCGGCGCCGATGTGGTGTCGCTGGACGGGATCTGGGTCGGCGAGTTCGCCGAGGGTGAGCAGATCAAGCCGCTGGACGACCTGGTCGGCGCCGACAAGGTCAAGGCGTGGGACGGCTGGCAGCACATGCCGGACACCGTGCAGCAGTTGACGTCCTACCACGGCACGCAATACGGCATACCGCAGGAAACCGACGGTCGGGTGCTGTTCTTCAACCGCACGCTGTTCGCGCAGGCGGGGCTGCCAGCGGATTGGCAGCCCACCAGTTGGGACCAAGTCCTGGAAGCCGGCCGGAAGCTGAAGGCGGTACCTGGGGTGACCCCGGTACAGCTGAACGCGGGCACCAGCTTTGGCGAAGCGACGACCACCCAGGGCATTCTGCCGTTGCTGGCCGGCACCGGCAGCACGCTGTTCGAGAACGGCAAGTGGGTCGGCAACACCGCGAAATTCCGTCAGGTGCTGGACTTCTACCGCGCGCTGTACGGCGAGAAGCTGGGCGACGCGGAGTTGCAGCAGGACGCCAAAGGCCGGGAGAAGAGCTTCGAAAAGTTCGCCAAGGGCCAGGTGGGAATTCTGTTGGAGAGCGACTACTTCTGGCGCGGTGTGCTCAATCCGACCGGGGGCAGCTTCCCGATGGCCGAGCGGGATACCCAGGTCGGCTGGGCCAAGATTCCTGCGGCAACCCCCGGTTCCGGGGTGCGTCAACAGGACTTCGTGAGCATGTCCGGCGGCGGCGGACGGGTGCTCAACCCGAAGAGCAAGAACGTCGGATTAGCTTGGGAACTATTGCAATTCATGAATTCGCCGGAGGCGTTCACGAAGCTGATCGCCGACGGCGGGCCGCGGATCACCGCGCGGCAGGACGTGAACGCGGACGCGCTGGGCGGGGATCCGATGCTGACCTTCGTGTCTCAGCAGATCCTGCCGATCACGTCGTTGCGGCCCGCGCTGCCCGAATACACCCAGGTATCCAAGGCATTGCAGCAGGCGACGCTGGATGTGGTCACCGGCAAGAGCACCACGGACGCCGCCGCGGCCTATGGCAAGGCGGTGGCGGAGGCGGTCGGTAAGGACAAGGTTGCCGGTGACTGATACCGGGCCGCCCGTTGGCGCCGAGGTGCGAGCTGATACCGACGTTGCCGGGTTGGGGCGTTGGAAGGCGAGCGCGTTCGTCACACCGGCACTGCTGCTGGTCGCGGCCTTCCTGGTGTTTCCGGCGCTGTGGTTGCTGTGGATCGGACTGACCAACCTCACCGTGTCGGGGCGCACCTCGGTGGACGTTTCCTTTGTGGGACTGGACAATTACGCGAAGGCGCTGCAGGACCCGCTGTTCGGCAACAGCGCCTGGATCACGCTGCTGTTCGTGTTCGGCTCGGCCATCATCGGACAGAACTTCCTCGGTTTCACCCTGGCCTGGTCGATGCGCACCGCCGCCCGCGCGGTACGCGCCGTGGTGGAAAGCCTGGTGCTGCTTGCCTGGATTCTGCCCGCCAGTGTCGTTGCCGTGCTGTGGATTACGATGCTCGATCGCGACGAAGGCACCGTCAATCGGCTGCTGGATCATCCCGGCTATGCGTGGATGATCCACCAGCCACTAGCCGTCATCATCGTGTTCAACATCTGGCGCGGCACCGCGTTTTCCATGCTGCTGTACTCGGCGGCGCTGTCCACGGTGCCGCCGTCGCAGCTCGAGACGGCGCGGCTGGCCGGTGCGTCCGGGCCGCAGCTGCTGCGGGACGTGGTGTTTCCGCACGTGCGCGGGCACACGCTGACGAACACGTTGCTGATCAGCCTGTGGACGTTCAACGATTTCACGCCCTACCTGTTGACCAGGGGTGAGCCGAACCACCGCAGCGAAACCCTGCCGATCTTCCTGTACCGACAGGGAATCGACGACGGCGCACTGGGTTACGGCGCCGCCGCGTCGGTGCTGATGCTGCTGATCAATCTGGTGCTCGCCCTGTTCTACCTGCGGCTGCTGCGGCGGAGGACCTGATGAATCCCAGACAGCTCGTCGCGCGAATCGGGTTCTACACCTTCGTCGCGGTGGTGACCGGTTTCTTCGCACTGCCGATGCTATGGCTGGCCTCGGCCCCGTTCGACGCCAACCCCGGCTACGCGCCGCGGATACCGGAAAAGCCGACGTTGCAACATTTTTCGGCGCTATTCGACAATGACCTGACCATGGGCTCGCTGTGGAACTCCGTGCTGCTGTCCTTCTTCTGTATGGTGCTGGTGGTTTCGAGTGCTGCGCTGGCGGCGTACGCGCTGTCCCGGGTCCGGGTTCCCGGCCGAGATGCCTTGCTGTACTTGCTTTTACTGCTGTCCAGTGTGGTCACCGGCACCGCGGCGATGGTGCCGATCTTCCTGATGATCTGGAAGCTCGGGCTGCTTGACCAGGAGTTCGGCGTGGTGCTCGTGCTGTCCGGCGGCTTGTTGCCTGCGGCGATCTTCATCCTGAAAGACTTCATGGACTCGGTGCCCCGGTCCTATGAGGAATCGGCCCGGGTGTTCGGGGCCGGACCGTTGCGCATCCTGCGCGACATCGTGGTGCCGATCGCCCGGCCGGGGCTGGCCACCATCGCGGTGTGGACCGTGGTGAATGTGTGGGGCAGCTATCTGGTGCCGTTCCTGCTGCTGCGCGATCAGGACAAGCAACCTGCCGCGGTGGTGGTGCGCACCTTCTACGACGAGGGCGGCGGCGCGCAGCTCGGTCCGATCTCGGCGTTCTCGCTGCTGTACTCGATTCCGGTGGTGCTGATGTATCTATTCGTCAACCGGCGCTACGGCTTCCGGCTCCACGGAGGGATCAAGTCTTAGATGGCACAGATCGATCTGGTCGACCTGACGAAAGTCTTCCCCGGCGACGTGACAGCCCTTGACGCCCTGACCTTCACAATTCAGGACGGTGAGTTCTTCGCGCTGCTCGGGCCGTCCGGGTGCGGCAAGACCACGCTGCTGCGCACCATCGCCGGGCTGGAAACCCCGACCGGCGGACAGATTCGGATCGGCGACAAGGACGTCACGCGGTTGTCGCCCGGGCGGCGCGACGTCGCGATGGTGTTCCAGGATTACGCGCTGTTCCCGCACATGACGGTGGTCGACAACATCGCCTATCCGCTGAAGGTCCGCGGCACCGATCGGCGGACCCGGGCGGCGAAGGCCACTGAGACCGGAAATCAGCTGTCCCTCCAGGGATTAATGGATCGCCGCCCCGCCGAACTCTCCGGCGGCCAGCAACAGCGAGTGGCGCTGGCCCGCGCAATGGCCTGCCACCCCAAGGTTTTTCTGTTCGACGAACCACTGTCCAACCTCGACGCACGCCTACGCCTCGAAGCCCGCACCTTCTTGAAGAAACTGCAACACGATCTCGGCGTCACCACCGTCTTCGTCACCCACGACCAGGCCGAGGCGCTGGCCCTGGCCGATCGAATCGCGGTGATGTCGAACGGCCAGATCCGCCAACTCGGCACCGCCCGTGCGGTATTCCGCCGCCCCGCCGATACCTTCGTAGCCAACTTCATCGGATCGACGCCGATGAACCTGATCCCGGGGGAACTGGTCGGCCAGGACCCCTCCGTCATCTGGGGTGCCCGCCCGGAGTACCTGACCTTCTCCGCCACCTCCGTACCGGATGCTTTGCGCGGCAAAGTATCCACGGTCGAACACCTCGGTGCCACCTCGTTGGTGACGGTGGCGGCCGACGGGTTCAGCGTCGGTGTCACGGTGCCAGAGGCGGACGAGCCCGCCTCGGGCACCGACGCTTGGGTAGTCCCCCAACCCGACCGAGTCCTGCTGTACGACGCCGAAACAGGTCGCCTACGCGCCTAACCATCGTTGCCGGGTCCAGGGGAAGAAGTCACGCTCGGCAGCGGCGATGAGGTCGCGATAGCCCATGCCGTAGGTCCACGCCGCGTACCGGAACGCGTCGAGTGCCGCCTCGAGTGGGTCTTCGTGGTCAACGCAGAAGTAGGCACCCACCGGCGGATATTGCTGAATGTGCGCACTCGAGCCCGGCACCCCGGAGACGACCGTCTTCGATATGCGCGGGTCACTGTCGAGGCGGCGGCGCAACCGCGCACTGCTCTGGAAATGCGGCGGCGGTGGCTGATTGCCGTCCATGGCCAGCAGGCCTTCGCGGATCCAATCGACGCCGGCGAGGCCCGCATGTTCGAAGGCACGGTGCACACTCCAACGCGCGAAGGCGCGCTGCTGCTCCGGGGTGAGTGCTTCTACATCCTCGAGCAGGCCGGGGCCGAGCGCCGACAGATAGTACGCGGAGACGATCCCGGCGAGCGCGGGACTCGGCGGGCGCAGACCCCATTGCCGGGTGCGCTCGTAGACGGCCTGTGCCAGTGGATGGTCGGGCGTGACACACCGCACGTCACCGTTGTCGTCGACGACGTAGACAACGCCGTAGTCGATTCGGACCTGGTCGGCCGTCGGTGGGGACGGCACGTAGTCGGTGCTGCGCGACTGCCGTACTCGGGACACTCCGCAGGCGGGCGCCGAGTGTCGCGGCCGGTAACTTTCGGGGAATTCCCCGGTGTGGTAGCCGAGGAATTCGCCAGTATCGGAGCCTGCGTCGGAGTCGAGGCCACCGGCATAGGCGGGCAGCAAAAAGCGGCCCGACGGGATCGGATCGCGGGTCGGCTCCTCCGGCGACATCGGGTGCGGGATCGCGTCGTCGGCGACGGACTCCTCGACTACCTCCCATTCACCACGATCGGCATCGGTGGTCGCATAGTCGGCAGCCCTGAACTGGCTGTGGTGGGCTCGGATGCGGTGGCGTGGCGTGCGCATAGTCAATTCCTCTGGCGTAGGGGCGGATCGTCCTCCAGTAGCTGGTGGCGTGATGCCACCTTCCTCGGTCGACAGCACCGCTCAGGAAGCCGCTACTGGTCGGCCGCCCAACAGTGATAATCAGTAAATTCAGGCATCTATTACCGGATATGTCGCACCTCACCCACCCTGCGTTATCCGTATAAAGCCACCCTGAAAACACTGTTAATCACCACTACGAAACCCCCTATCTGCCGCGAACTACTTATCTCCCGCGCACAAATCAGCCTGCAATATTTTGCGCGCCAGCACAACTGGTGCGCGCCGGCAAACCACCGCGTTGCGCTCACCGCGTTCTTCGCCCCGGCACAGTCGCCGCGCATGCTCTTTCGTGCCGCGCCCGAAATTGCTGGCAATTCCGTGCGCGTCAGCACAAAACTATGCGCGCGGACCCGGCCGCCTCAGGCGTCGAACCGATGACGTGCGGTCTCGATGTGCCCGAGGTATCGATGGGTCCAGCCGCACATCCGATCGACTGTTTCGCGAAGGGCTTGGCCCGGTTCGAGAAGGGTGTACTCGACCCGCGGCGGCACGGTGGGGTGCACGGTGCGCTCGACCAGACCGTTGCGCTCCAGCATCCGCAGATTCTGCGTGAGCATCTTGTGACTGATGCCCTCGACCTCATCGCGCAACTCGCCGAAGCGCAGGGTGCGTTCACCCAACGTCTCGATGATCAGCAGCGCCCACTTGTTGGCCACATCCGAGAAAATCTCGCGCGCCAGCGAATCCGCGCGCGACAAATCCGCGTCGTCGGTCAACCCACTGAGCTGCTTAGTCACCATCAGGTTCCCCAGTCACTAAAAAGTGCGTTCTTCCACGTCAGCGGCCACTCTCCTACAGTTCTCCAGTAACCACAAGAGACCACGAGAGCCACGGAGGCAAGCACTATGACCATCACCCTGGTAAACCCCAACGGCCTGCCGGAAGTCAGTGCCTACCACCAGGTCTCGATCGCCACCGGCACCAAACTGATCTTCGTCGCCGGCCAAGTCTCCTGGGATGCCACCGCAACGACCATCGGCGAAGGCGACCTGGCCGCCCAGGTCGAACAGTGCTACCTCAACGTCGCCACCGCACTGGCCGAAGTCGGCGCCACCTTCGCCAACGTCGCGAAACTAACCGTCTACGTCGTAGATTGGACCCCCGACAAAATGCCTCTCTTCGGCGAGGGAGTAAGCCGCGCAGCCGCCAGACTGGGCATCACCCCGACACCCCCGGGCACCCTGATCGGCGTCGCCGCCCTGGACATCCCCGCCCACCTGGTCGAAGTCGAAGCCACCGCCATCCTCGACTGAACCCACAGCCGCCTACTCGTTCCATCGACCCCGAACCACCTCGCGCACTGGAGCATTCGCCGCATCACGCTACGGTGTGGCCGATGAACGAGTACGAAGAGCGCCCGCTGCTCTTCCTCGATGTCGACGGACCGCTGCTCCCGTTCGGCGCAGACGTGCGGCCCCCACCCCAAAGCTCGGCCGCGGTCGGGCACTTGGCACGGCTGCGCCCGAGCATCGGACTTCGGCTGGCGGCATTGCCGTGCGAACTGGTCTGGGCCACAACCTGGGAAGCGGATGCCAACGCGGAGATATCGCCTCGAATCGGGCTGCCACAACTGCCGGTGGTCGCATGGCCCGATCCGTCGGGCGAACACCAGCGCGAGGACCAATGGTTCGGACTGCACTGGAAGACCCGGACTTTGGTGAACTGGGCGGCGGGACGCCCGTTCGCGTGGGTCGATGACGAGATCACCGATTCCGACCGAGACTGGGTCGCGACGCACCATCGAGGCCGAGCCCTGTTGCACCGAGTCGAGGCGTCTCGGGGTCTCGACCACGAGGACTTCACCGTTCTCGAGGACTGGCTGCGGGCAACTCGAGCTCAGCGAAGATGAGCCCCATCACCAGAGGCACGGGCCAGTCGACCCGGGCTGGTCGCTCCGTCGACCACGGTGTTGCGGAGCGTGCCGATGCCGGAGATTTCGACCTCGACGACGTCGCCGGGTGTCATCGGGCCGACTCCGACGGGGCTGCCGGTGAGGAGGACGTCGCCGGGTTGCAGGGTGATCCAGCGGGTGACGAATGCTAGTAGTTCTGGTACTCCGAAGACCATTTCCGAGGTGGGGGCGGATTGGACGACTTGGCCTGCTAGGCGGGTGGTGATCTGGAGGGCGGCGGGGTCTGCGATGTCGGTTTCGATCCAGGGGCCCAAAGGGCAGAAGGTGTCTGCGCTTTTGGCTCGGGTCCATTGGCCGTCGGCTCGCCAGTCGTCGGCCGTGACGTCGTTGGCGCAGGTGTAGCCGAGGATGAAGTCGGTGGCGTGGGCGGCCGGGACGTTGCGGGCGGTGCGGCCGATGACCACGGCCAGTTCGCCCTCGTATTCCAGGCGCTGGACCTCGGCGGGGCGCAGAATCTCTGCGTCGAGGCCGGTAATCGCGTTGGGGGACTTCAGGAACAGCGATGGCTGCTGCGGCCATAGCCTGCTCTTTTCGAGGATCTGGCCGGCATAGTTGCTGACCGCGCAGACAATCGTGCGGGGGTCGCACGGGGCAAGCAAGGTCAGCTCCGACAACCTCCCCACCACCGCGCCGAGCTCTGTTTCGAGTAGGTCGTGCACGACATCGCCGACCAGGGCGCCACACCCGATCCGTCCGTCGATCGAGTAGCGGACGATACGCATCGATGTCTCCTATTCGATTCCGGCCAGTGCTTCGCGCACCAGCTCGACGGGATGCCACGCGGTGCGACCCGCGCCGTGGAAGATCTGCTGCCGGCACGACACACCGGTCGCGGCGACGATGGTGTCTGCCGACTCGGCGGCGAGGGCCGGGAAAAGCCGGTCCCCGCCGACGGTCATGGACGTTTCGTAGTGCTCGGACTCGAAGCCGAACGAGCCCGCCATCCCGCAACACCCGGAGTCGATCTCCACCACCTCGACACCCGGAATCCGGCGCAGCAACGCCATGGTGGCCGCCGTGCCGACCTCGGCCTTCTGATGGCAGTGGCCGTGAAAGACGATCCGCCGGCCCGCCAGCGGTGAATCCGCGCGCAGCGTCAGCCGACCCGCGTCGATCGCCTCGACGAGCAACTCCTCCACCTGCTTGACTCGCGCCGCGACCGCCCGCACCGACGTCGAATCCGGCAGCAGCGCAACGTGTTCGTCGCGCAGCATGAACAGGCACGACGGCTCGCAGCCGACGATCGGCGAGCCGGGTTCGGTATCCTCGGCCAGCGAACGAACGAGCCCGGTGGCCTTCTTCTTCGCGTCATCGAGCAGCCCCTTGGACATGCTCGACCGCCCACAACACCCACCGCTCGCGAGCTCGACCCGCCAGCCGGACCGCTCCAGCAGTTCGATCGCCGCCACCCCGATGTGCGGCTCGGTGAACGTAGTGAACGAATCGGCAAGCCAATTCACAGTTCCCAGCGTCGTCTGATCAACCGTCACGCCCCGACGACGGAACCACCGCACCAAGTTGACCCGCTGGAACACCGGCAACGGCCGAGCAGCCGTAATGCCGAGCATGCGGTCCATCATCCGGCGCGCGAACCCGTTGCGCCCCGGCAGATTCGACAGCGGAGCCGTCGCCGATCCGATCCGATTGAGCAGCCTTATCGAACCGAAAGCCCTTGAACGCAAGGGTGTTCCATGGATTTCATGATGGTGCGCGAGCGTCTCGGCCTTGAGCGAGGCCATGTCCACACTCATCGGGCACTCGCTCTTGCACGCCTTACACATCAGGCACAGATCGAGAATATCGTGCAACCGCTCACCACCGAGCGCGGCATGCGGGTCCGGCTCGGACAGCGCCTTTACCAGCGCGTTGGCCCGCCCACGGGTGGAGTGCTCCTCGTTCTTTGTCGCGATATAGGACGGGCACATCACCCCGGCGGTGGATTTGCGGCACAGCCCGATATTCATGCAGCGATCCGCCGCACCACGCATTCCCCCGACGACCTCGAACTGCAGCGCCGTAGTCAACGGCGGCGCCGGCGGCAACGCGTCACGGTCGCGCAGATTCTCGGTCATCGGCGGCGCGTCGACGATCTTGCCCGGGTTCATCACGTTCCCAGGATCGAAGAGCCGCTTGACCTTTCGCATCGTCTCGTACAGTTCGTCACCGAAGATCTCCCGGTTGAACTCGCTGCGCGCGAGCCCGTCACCGTGCTCACTGGAGTTCACCCCGCCGTACTCGGCGACGAGATCCTTGACCGCCTCGGCGACCGCACGCATCGTGATCACCTGCGCCGGATCGGTCAGATCGACGAACGGGCGAATATGCAGACAGCCGACCGAGCAGTGCCCGTAGAACCCCGCCTCCATCTTGTGCTCGTCCAGAATCTCCTTGAACCGCTTGGTGTATTCGGCCAGGTGCGCCGGATCGACGGCGGTGTCCTCCACGAAGGCGAGCGGGCGGCGGGTGCCCTCGCCCGCGGCCATCAGCAGGCCGAGGCTGGACTTGCGGACCTTGAGCAACGCGGTCTGATCGGCGGCGGTGACCGCCCGCAGCGTGTGGTAACCGTGCCCGTTCTGCTGCCATAGTCGATCGAGCCGGTCCAGATCGGCGATCAGCGGCCCCTCGTCGTCACCGCTGAACGAGACGAAAAGCAGTGCGCCCGGGTCGCCGACGAGAATGTTGCCGAGCTCGGCATACTCGATCTTCTGCCGGGACAACTCCAGGATGGTGCGGTCCATCAACTCGACCTGATGCGGCTCGCAGCTCAACGCGTCCGTGGTGGCCGCGATGGCACTCACGGTGTCGGTGAAATGCCCTACCGCATATACCGTTCGGGCAGGCTTGGGCACCAGGTCCACCAGCGCGTGCGTGGCGATCACCAGCGTGCCCTCCGCACCCACCACGAACTTGGCCAGATCGAACGGCTTGTCTTCGCCGAAATCCACCAGCCGGTCGAGCCGGTAGCCACAGGCGCGCCGCCAGAACGTCGGCATGCCGGCCTTGATAGCCGACTCCTCGGCGATTACCAGTTCCGGAAGTTCTTGATAAATACGGCCTTCCAGGGTCTGCGCCGAGGCTCGTCGTTTGTGTTCGGCCTCGTCGACCGGTGCGAACCGGGCGCGCGAACCATCGGAAAGCACCACGTCCAGCGCCCGTACGTGATCGATCGTCATGCCGTAGGTCCTGGAACCGCTTCCCGCGGAATTGTTTCCGATCATCCCGCCGATGGTGGCCCGATTGCTCGTCGAGGTGTCTGGGCCGAACATCAACCCGTGCGCGGCCGCGGCCTGGTTGAGCTGGTCCTGCACCACCCCCACCTCGACCAGCGCGGTGCGGGCGATCGGATCGATCTCCAGGATCCGGTTCATGTACCGGGACAGGTCGAGCACCAGGCCCGGACCGACGGTCTGCCCGGCCAAACTCGTTCCCGCACCACGGGGCACGATCGGCACCCCGAGCTCACCGGCAGCCCGCACCGCCGCGGCGACGTCGTCGGCGTGCCGTGGAAACACCACGCCCAGTGGCGTTATCGAGTACATGCTCGCGTCGCGGGAGAAGATGTGGCGGCTGTAGTCGTCGAAGGCGACCTCGCCATCCATCGTCGTGCGGAGCGTGTCCTCCAGACGTGCGGCGACGGCGGACCGGTCGGCCGTTGCGGTGGGTAGGTTCATGAGAGTCCTTTGATCCTCGGTAGTTCACGACAGGGACCATGCGGCGGCCGACCCGAGGATCGGCCGCCGCGGCCGTCAGACGATCGGGGCAGCGTCCGTCACCGGTTGCGCCTCCACCCCTGCGGGTTTCGACATGACCACCAGTTGTTCCTCCGCCAGAACGGGTTTCGGCTCCGACTGGACCGCGTTCGTCGCCTCGCGCATCTTCTTACGCAACGTCAGGACGAGCAGCCCGGCGACAGCGAAGACCCCGCCGAAGAACGCTTGCGTGAGCGCGTACCCGCCACCGCTGATATCGCTGAGCCAGCCACCGATATAGGGCCCGAAGAAGCTGCCGAGATTGCCGACGCCATTGATCAGGCCCAATCCCGCCCCGGCGGCCGCGACCGGAACAAGTTTGGTGACCGTCGCCCAGAACGGTCCGTACCAGGCGATCGACGCTGCCGTACCCAAGATCATCGCCCCGAGTACCAACCACTTCTGATCCGGCGAGATCAAACTCGCGCCGCCGAGAATGATCGCCGCGGACCCGAGAACCAGCGCCATGTGCGCGATGTGCCCGCCGCGTTTGTCCGCCGATCTGCCGATGAGAATGATGGCGACGCCCGCGGCGATCTGCGGCAGTATCGCGACGAAACCCACCTTCAAATCGGTATGGAACGCCTTTTTCAACACGCTGGGCAGCCACAGGGTGAGACCGAGCAGACCCATCTGCGTCAACGTGTAGATGAGGGCGAAATGCCACACGATCTTGCTGGTGAAGGCCGCCTTGAAGGTGCCGCGATGCTGCAGCGGTTCGCCCTCCGCGACCCGGGAACGCTCGATGAAGTCGCGTTCGGCCGTCGACAACCACCCGGCCTTGGCGGGTGTGTCGCGCACTACCGCAAGCCAAGCCGCGAGCCCGACGACCAGCGGGGCACCGCCCTGGATGATGAACATCCAGCGCCAGTCCGTGTAGGTCAGCAGGATGCCAGAAAACGGTGCGGCCACGATCGCCGCGATCGGGGTGTACAGCTTGAAAATCGCATAGGCCCTACCCCTTTCGGCGAAGGGGAACCACGTCCGGATGGTGGCCATCAGCGCCGGTTGCACGCCGCCCTCGGCCACGCCGAGCAGGAAACGGGCGATCAACAGCTGGCCGACGGAATTGGTGAAGCCTTGCGCCATCGCGGCCACGCTCCACAACACCATCAGGATCGCGATCCACTTTCTGGCACTCCACCTTTCGGCCATATACCCGCCGGGGATCTGCAGCAGCAGATAGCCCCAGAAGAAGATGCCGCTCGCCAGACCCTGCTCGGCTTTGCTGAGCCCCATATCGGTTTCGAGGTGCGGCAGCGCGAAACTGATGTTGGTGCGGTCGATATAACAGATGACGTAGATGAAGACGACGATGGGCAAGATATACGTCCATCGCTTCATCTCGGACAGGCGCCGGATTGGCGTAGTTCGCTCGGACAACGACCTACCTCCTCGTAGGTGGCCGACGCGAAAAGCGTCGGCGTATAGCGGATCCCGGCTCGTGGCGGAGCATCGGGAGAGTCACTCGTGGCGGAGCATCTAGGGTCGAGATCTCCGAGGCCGGTGTCGCGTTGAAGCGCCGATCTGGCGGATCTGCCGTGCTTGACGTCCACGCCGTAATGGCGGGGGCTTACGATGTGCCCAGCGGGGAGCGATCGAATTCAGTTAACAGGGGCTGTTTCCCGGCGCTCACTGTCCATCGATGGAAAGTGCGGCGCCGGAGCATGTTTCATTCGGCGCGTAAGACCGAAAGAGCGGCTTGCAGACCGGCGGGATCGACAGCCACGCCGGCCAGTTCGAGACCCATCTGGACACCGGACAGGGTGCCTGCGAGGGTCAGGTCGTTGAGGTCGCCGAGATGACCGATTCGGAACACGCGCCCGGAGAGCTTGCCCAGCCCCGTGCCCAGTGACATATCGAAGCGGTCCAAGATGATTCGGCGCACCTTGTCCGCATCGTGTTCCGCGCCCAGCAGCACAGCGGTCAGCGCACTGGAGTACTCGCGTTCGTTGACACACAGCACCTCGAGACCCCAGCCACGAACGGCCGCCCTGGTCGCCGCGGCGTGCCGGTTGTGCCTGGCGAAGACGTTGCGCAAGCCCTCCTCTTCGAGCATCAGCAGCGCTTCCCGCAGGCCGTAGAGCAGGTTGGTGGCCGGGGTGTACGGGTAGAAGCCGTGCTCGTTGGCGTCGAGGATGGGCGTCCAGTCCCAGTAGGACTTCGACAACCGCGCCGCCGGTGCGGCCGCGAGCGCCTTGTCGCTGATCGCGTTGAAGCCGAGACCCGGTGGCAGCATCAGGCCCTTCTGCGAGCAGCCGACCGTCACGTCGACACCCCAGTCGTCGTGCCGGTAGTCGATGGATCCCAGCGAGGAGATCGTGTCGACCAGCAGCAGCGCGGGGTGGTCCGACTCGTCGATGGCGGCCCTGATCTCCGGTATCCGGCTGGCGACGCCGGTCGAGGTCTCGTTGTGCACCACCATCACCGCCGCGATGCGGTGCGCGGTGTCCTCAGCCAGCCGCTCGGCGACGGCCGCGGCATCGACGCCGCGCCGCCAGTCCCCCGGCACGAAGTCGACGACCAACCCGAGCCGGTTGGCCATGTCCCGCCACAGGCTGGCGAAATGTCCGGCTTCGAAGGCGAGCACCCGATCGCCGGGCGAGAGTGTGTTGACCAGCGCGGCTTCCCACGCGCCGGTGCCGGAGGAGGGATAGATGACGACGGGACCAGCCGTGCCGAAGACGGGTTTCACCCGGTCACGAAGGTCGAGGGCGAGTTCGGCGAAGTCGGGGCCGCGGTGGTCGATGGTCGGTTGCGCGATGGCGCGAAGTACCCGATCCGGGACGTTCGTCGGTCCGGGGATCTGCAGGAAATGCCGTCCACTATGAGCGGTCATCACATCGTTTCCATTCCGTGCCGTTATATGGCACACTGTGCCGTGAAAAGGTGCAGCAAGGGTAGGGATGCGCGATGAAGGAGTCAATACCTTGCGAAATGTCCTGAATACGCTTCGCGTGCTGGAAGAGGTCGCGGCCCGGCAACCGATCGGCGTCGGCGAGCTGGCGCGGGTGCTGGAGATGCCCAAGAGCACGGTCCAGCGGGCATTGGTCACGCTGGACGAGGCCGGGTGGATTCGTCCTGCGTCCGGCGAGGTGACCCGGTGGGTGTTGACAACCAAGGCGCTCGCGGTCGGCAGTCGCGCAGGCGGGGATCTCGGACTGCGCGGGGTGGCGTTGCCGATCATGGAGAATCTGCGCAGGCAGACCGAGGAAACCATCCACCTGACCGTTCCCGAGGACAGCAAAATGGTGCTGATCGAGCGGCTGGAAACCGACAAACCGGTGCGCACCAACATGGCGCTCGGCCACTCGCTGCCCATGCATGCGTCCGCCAACGGGAAAGCCGTTCTCGCGCACAGCAATCCGGAGTTTATCCGGCAACTGCTCGTCGACGAGCTACCGCGCTACACCGACACCACGGTCACCGATCCGGAGGAATTGCGCGCCGAACTGGCCGTGATCCGGGAGCGCGGGTTCGCGGTCAACCGTGGCGAATGGCGCTCCGATGTCGGCGCCGTCGCCGCAGTTGTACTGGGCGACAACGGAAAGCCAGTAGCAAGCCTCAGCGTGAACGTGCCCTTCAGCCGTCTGACAGACGAAACGGAGCCCGTATTCGGGGCAGCGGTGAGCGCGGCCGCGAACAGCCTCAGCGCCCGACTCGGCTAGCCTGCCGCAACCGCGCACCTTCTGAGATCCGCACGCGTGTCAGCGCGGCAATTCGGTGTGCGCGAAATCAGAACCTGTGCGGCTGAGGCAGTGCGCGCAGCCGCAAGCACCCGTCGGCGCGCGGCTCGGCCAACGGCGGTGCGCGCGAACGCAGGCATCCTCAGCGCAGCTCGGCGAACCGCGGGATCCCTGCCGCAGACGCACACCTTCTGACATCCGCACGCGTGTCAGGGCGGCGATTCGGTGTGCGGGGAATCAGGACTTGTGCGGCTGTTGCTGCTTCACCACAGGGGTTGTCTGCGATAGGTGTCGCTCGGCGATGTGGGTGCCGAGGCGCTGCAGCAGCTCCTCTCCCTCGGTGAAGCAGCGCTGGACGTCGGGCTCTATCGCTACCAGTGAATAGGCTGCCGTGAATCCGGCGGACTGTAATCGGGCTTCGGACAGGGTGTTTCGACCGCAGACCGCTACCGCCGGGATGCCCGCCGCATGGGCTGCGGCGGCGACGCCCGCGGGCGCTTTGCCGTGCAGGGTCTGTTCGTCGAGGGTGCCCTCGCCGGTCACGACCAAGTCCGTACCGGTTAGGTGGTTGCCGAAATCGGCCGAGTCCAGGACTAATTCGATGCCCGGAGCCAGTATGGCGTCGAGTACCGCTACCGCGGCGAAGCCCACTCCCCCGGCGGCGCCCGCGCCGGGGATGTCTCGGCGATCGGTGCCGGTGGTCGCGGCGACGATGTCGGCCCAGTGGGTGAGTGCGGCATCGAGCGCGGTCACCTGACGATCGTCCGCACCCTTCTGCGGGCCGTAAACGGCTGCCGCACCCCGTGAGCCGGTGAGTGGGTTGTCCACGTCGCAAGCGACGGTGAATTCGACACCGGCCAGTCGTTTGCGGAGTCCGGTCAGGTCGATGGTCGCCACGTCCGCCAAAGCCGCTCCGCCGTCACCGATTTCGGCGCCATCGGCATCGAGTAGCCGAGCACCGACTGCGCGCAGCATGCCCGCCCCGCCGTCGGTGCCCGCACTACCGCCGATGCCGAGCACCACCCGGCGGCAACCCGCGTCGACGGCCGCGGCGATCACCTCGCCGGTCCCCCGGCTGTTTGCCGACATCGGGGCGAACTTCCCGTCGGGCAGCCGGAGGAGCCCGGATACGTCCGCCAGTTCCACCACGGCGAGATCGCCGCGCCGGGCGTAGGAGGCGCCGACCGGTTCTCCGGTCGGCCCGGTGGCGACTACCGGGATCGCCGCGAACCCCGCCGCCAGGGCTGCCGCGACAGTCCCGTCGCCGCCGTCGGCGACCGGGATGACCAGCACCGACGCGTCCGGCAGCACCCGTCGAATACCGGCCGCGACGGCGGCGCCGACCTGTGCGGCGGTCAGCGAACCCTTGAACTTGTCGGGAGCGATGAGTACCCGGGGCATCCCGTCCTCAGTCCAGTAGCGCGGCAGCGGTGGGTGCGTCCGCGGCGGTCTCGGCGAGTTCCTCGAATTCGACAATATTGTCGATCTCCAGGCCCATCGACACGTTCGTCACCCGTTCGAGGATGCACTCGACGACCACCGGCACCCGGTGTTCGGCGATCAACTTCTTCGCCTCCTCCAGGGCCGGGCCGATACCCTCCGGCTCGAACACTCGAATTGCCTTGCAGCCCAGCCCTTCGACGACCTTGACATGGTCGACGCCGTATCCTGCGACCTCTGGGCTGTTGATGTTGTCGAAATCGAGCTGGACGTAGTAGTCCATGCTGAACGCTCGTTGGGCTTGGCGGATCAGCCCCAGGTACGAGTTGTTCACCAGCACATGGATATACGGGATGCCGAACTGTGCGCCGACGGCCAATTCCTCGATGAGGAACTGGAAGTCGTAGTCGCCGGACAATGCCACCACCGTGGCATCGGGGTCGGCCGTTGCGACGCCCAGCGCGGCGGGCAAAGTCCAGCCGAGCGGGCCCGCCTGGCCCGCGTTGATCCAGTGGCGTGGACGGTAGACGTGCAGCATCTGGGCTGCCTGGATCTGGGAGAGGCCGATGGTGCTGACGTAGCGGGTATCCGGGCCGAACGCCCTGTTCATCTCCTCATAGACACGTTGCGGTTTGATCGGGACGTTGTCGAAGTGGGTTTTGCGCTGGCCCAGTTGCTTTCGCGCCCGGACCTGCCCAGCCCAATCCGACCGATCGCGGAGTTCACCTGCCGTCGCGAGCTCACGGGCGACGTCGAGGAACACCTGCAGCGCGGCACCGGCGTCGGAGGTGATGCCGAAGTCTGGCGCGAAGACACGTCCGATCTGCGTCGGCTCGATGTCGACGTGCACGAAAGTGCGGTCCTTGGTATAGGTTTCGACCCCGCCGGTATGCCGATTGGCCCACCTATTACCGATACCGAGCACGAAATCGGATTCGAGCATGGTGGCGTTGCCGTAGGGGTGGGAGGTCTGTAGTCCGACCATGCCCGCATACAGTGGATGATCGTCGGGGATCGTGCCCCAGCCCATCAGGGTCGGCACCACGGGAACACCGGTCAACTCAGCGAATTCGACCAGCAAGCCCGCGGCATCAGAGTTGACGATGCCACCGCCTGCCACGATGAGCGGGCGCTCGGCCGCGTTCAGCATCGCGATCGCCTTCACCGCCTGAGCCTTGGTCGCGGCCGGGCGATGCACCTGCAGCGGCTCGTAGGTGTCGATGTCGAACTCTATTTCAGCGAGCTGCACATCGATCGGCAAGTCGATCAGTACCGGGCCGGGCCTGCCCTCGCGCATCAACCGGAACGCCTTCTGGAACGTACCCGGCACCTGCGCGGGCTCCAAGACAGTCACCGCCCACTTGGCCACCGGCCCCGCGATCGAGGCGATATCCACCGCTTGGAAGTCCTCCTTGTGCAACTTGGCCACCGGCGCCTGACCGGTAATACACAGGATCGGAATGGAATCCGCGCTGGCCGAATACAACCCGGTGATCATGTCGGTGCCCGCAGGACCCGAGGTACCGATGCAGATGCCGATATTGCCCGCTGCGGCACGGGTATAACCCTCAGCCATATGCGAGGCAGCCTCGACATGGCGGGCCAGCACATGCTTGATCCCACCATGCGCGCGCATCGCGCTATAGAACGGATTGATCGCCGCCCCAGGCAAACCGAACGACTGTGTCGCGCCTTCCTTTTCGAGAATCAACACCGCGGCGTCCGCGGTACGCATCCGTGCCATCGTCAGTTCTCCTTGTCCGCACGCCCACTCAGGCGCCGCACCCCGCGCATTAGGGCACTGTGGTCGAGTCCGCCGTCACCGCTCGCCTTGGCGGAGGCCATCAACTGTTCGACCAGCGAGCCGACCGGCACCACCACCCCGGCCGCCCGGGCCGCGGCCGTCACGATGCCCATGTCCTTGTGGTGCAGGTCGATTCGGAATCCGGGCGCGAAGGTTCGGGACAGCATGTTGTGCTGTTTCTGGTCCAGCACCTTCGAGCCGGCCAGCCCGCCGCCGAGCACCCGCAGGGCGGCCTCGATATCCACTCCGTACGCCTCGAGGAAGATCACGGCCTCGGCGAGGGCTTGGATGTTGGCCGCGACGATCAGCTGGTTGGCCGCCTTGACGGTCTGGCCGGAGCCGCTGGGGCCAACGTGCACAACGGTTTTGCCGAGCACGTCGAAGATCGGCGTCGCCTCCTCGAAGTCCGCGGCGTCACCACCGACCATGATGGACAACGAGGCGTCGACCGCGCCCTTCTCGCCGCCGGAGACCGGGGCGTCCAGCAGCCGGAAGCCGCGCGCGGCAGCCTGTTTCGCGAGTTCGACGGTGACATCAGGCCGGATGCTGGAAAAGTCGATGATCAAAGCGCCGGGCTCGGCGCTGTCGAAGACGCCCTTCTCGCCGCCCAGCACGTCCTTGACGTCGGGTGAGTCGGGCACCATCACGCAGATCACCTCGGCGCGGTGTACCGCGTCCGCGATCGAGGTGGCGGCGCGTCCGCCCGCGGCGACGATCGGCGCGGCCTTGGCAACGGTGCGGTTGTAAGCGGTCACCTTATGACCGGCGGTGGCCAGGTGGACGGCCATCGGGCTGCCCATGATGCCGAGCCCGATGAAAGCGATAGTGGTCATGCGCATTCCCTGAAGTCTTTCCTGGACAATGATTTACGCCGTGGTGCCGCGGCGCTCGCGCGGCAACCACGCGAAGCTGTCGGCGGAGCCTGCGGACGGCTTGTATTCGAGTCCGACCCAGCCGCGGTAACCGCGAGTCTCGAGTTCGGCGAGTTGCCGTTGCAGCGGAAGTTCGCCGGTGCCTGGCTCATTCCTGCCGGGGCTGTCCGCGATCTGTACGTGCGCGATCCTGGCGGTGTGCTCCGCGATGACCTTGTCGACATCGTCGCCGTTGACCGCCAGGTGGTACAGGTCGGCAAGCAGGCCGAGATTCGCTGCGCCCGTGGATGTTTGCACCCGATCGAGCACCGCGAGCGCGTCGGCGGCGGTCCGCAGCGGGTAGCGATCCGCGCCGCTCACCGGTTCGACCAGCACGGTGCCGCCGATCCGGGCGGCGACGGTCGCGGCGAGGGCGAGGTTTTCGGTCGCCAGCTCGTCCTGCGCCGCGGCGGATGCCTCATCGGTGCGATTGCCGTAGAGCGCGTTGAACGCTCGGCAGCCGAGGCGCTTGCCGATCCCGATGGTGACGTCGATGTTGTCGCGGAACTCGGTGGATCGAGCGGGCCAGGACAGCAGGCCGCGGTCGCCGTTCGGCATGTCACCGGCGGCGAAGTTCAGGCCCACCAACGACACTCCGGCGTCCTCGATGGCGGCGACGAAGGCATCGACCTCCTGGTCACCGGGAACGGCGCGGTCGAACGGCCACCAGAACTCGACCGCGTCGAAGCCGGCCCGCCGCACCGCTTCCGGCCGTTCGAGCAGCGGCAGCTCGGTGAACAGGATCGAGCAGTTGACCTCGTATCGGAGCGAATGGCTCATGGATCCCTCCAGATTAAATTCCACAATGCGGAAGTATTATTCTGATATACGGAATAGCTTAAGAGTTGAGGCTGACGCGGTCAAGGACGATGCGGGTCACAGCCGAGGGCCGAAAGATCGACGGTAGGCTTCCACCATCCGGAAACATGGAGGTAGCCAGTGACCGCAACGAGCGAAGCAAAGGGACGCACCGGCGGCGTCCAGTCCATCGAGCGCGCCTTCGGACTGCTCGAGACCATGGCCGATGAGGGCGGCATGATGGGCCTTTCCCAGCTCGCCACCGCCTCCGGCCTGCCGCTGCCCACCATCCACCGGCTCGTGCGCACCCTCGTCGACCTCGGCTACCTCCGTCAGGAACCGTCCCGCCAATACGTGCTGGGCCCGAAGCTGATCAAGCTCGGCGAATCCTCCGCACACATGCTGAGCCTGCGCGCCCGCCCGCACCTGGCGCGCCTCGTCGACGAACTCGGCGAATCCGCCAACATGGCCATGCTCGACGGCGACCAGATCGTCTACGTCGCCCAGGTCCCGTCCCGCCATTCCATGCGCATGTTCACCGAAGTCGGCCGCCGCGTCCTCCCGCACTGCACCGCCGTAGGCAAAGCCCTACTGGCAGGCATGCCGCCCGAACGCACCCGAGACCTTCTGCAGCGCAACGGAATGCCGCGCTACACCGAACACACCATCACCGACCCCGAAGAATTCACCCGCCAGCTCGCCACCGCCGCCACCAACGGCTACGCCATAGACGACGGCGAACAGGAACTCGGCGTCCGCTGCGTAGCCGTAGCCGTCCCCGAAGCCCCCGCCCACCTAGCCATCTCCATCTCCGGTCCCGTAGGCCGGATGTCCGAACAACTAGTAGACCGAGCCATCCCCCTGCTCACCGAAGTAAGCCAAACCCTCTCCGCCGACCTCCACTGAAACCTCTCTCCGCCAAGCCCATCCCGCTAGTTTCGTTGCTATGTGCGCGGCCCTACGCGTCTACCACTGTCATCGGCGTTGATGCTTAGACTTGCGGTAAGCCTCCACGGCCTTGCGCGAACTTCGCCAGATTCCGTCCGGCCCCTGAACCGCATCTAGACGCCCTCGCTGCGCGGCTTGGCGCAACGCAGGCAATGTGAAGTCTCCGTCCACCAAGGCAGGCAATGGAACCAACCGTGCGGGGCCGGCAACATTGGGCACAATGAAGCGCACGAGGTTGTCGTACATAGCGCGCGCAATCAACTCACCCAGAGCGCCATAGTCTCCGACATCGGCACGCTGTAGAGCCGTTAGATAGAGATCTCGCTGGCGTTTGAAGACGACGACTGGCGGATGGCCGAGTCGGACCAGGATGAGGTTGAGCACCAGTCGACCAGTCCGTCCATTTCCGTCGAGAAACGGGTGCACACGTTCGAACCTGTTGTGTATACGAGCCAGCTCCTCGGCCAGCGGCAGTTCTGTTTCGGTGCCCGTGGCGATTTCTTTGCCGAGCGAGCAGACGTCGGTGACCCATTGGTGGATCTGCTCAGGCACGAGAGGCCAAGTCGGAGGAGTCATACCAGCGCCGAAGGCGCGAATATCGTGCTCTCGGAAACTTCCGGGCCCCTCCCGATCGGTTGCGTCCGGGTGCGGTAAAACATCCCAGACCGGTGTCATTGCGGTTTCGTGAATCCGTCGGATTTCAGCGATGGTGACGAGCCGACCGTCGTTCAGTTCGCTCGGCTCCATGGCCTGGCTGTATACCCATTCGGCTGCGTCAGCGTAACCACGAACTTCGTTGTACTCCGCGAGAGGCTTTGCACCCACGGCGCGCCCCTGGTCGAGCAACGCCTGGACTTCACGCAAAACCAGCGTGTTTCCTTCCAGCGCCGTCGAGTGGTGAGCTTCCAGATGCCAGATGTCGTTCCAGATCGACTGGGCTTCCCTAGGGTTGGGCAACCCACCGAATCGATCATTGAGCTCTTTCAGCGCCAGATCGAGCCGGGCATACAGACTTGCGCGACTCGGTCGTCCCCTACCCACCACGAGCGACTCCCGCCAATCGGCGCACTCACCTGCCCACGAACGGCGCGGCAACCACGCTAGTTGATTAGTTCAATTGAGCATACCTTCAAGTGATCAAATTCTACGACCGCATACAGTCCGCTCCCCATAGGGGATACCGCGGAACCCCTCCAAGCGTCCAACCCAGCTCTGTATGAAGAGTCGAGACGACACCGTAGACCATAGCAACGACATTTCGCACTCTTCGACAGCGTGGGCCGTGCCGAGCGATCGGCATCATCCCAGCGGCCGGTCGATTTCGTTGTCCTGCAAACAACTTCGTGCTCCGCCAGCGCCGGATGGCACAGGTGGAAACTATCGCTGCCGCTCGAATAGCGAGAAGATGCGCACTATCGGCCGTCGGGCTCGGTCGTCATGAGCAGGTAGACAAGCGGCGGATTCTGGGCAACCAGGCCTGCAGGATCGACAGGTCCGGCAGGGTGATGTGTTCGGAGACGTTCGTCAGGCTGCGGTGGAGCCGGATCCAATGTGGCAGAGCAGTATTCGAGAAAGCTCCGACAACTCGGTTGGACCAAGTCGCTCCGACCGTCGTGGTTCGAGGTCGAGGACGAACAGACTCCAGGAGACCTGCGATGGGCGGTGCGCGAGTCCACCGTCGATCCCGTTGCTCGAATCTGATGGGCCGTCGAGTAGCCGCGCATCGGCAGTGAGCGGGCCGACGGCCCGATACTCGCCTGGGCGGCTGTCGGCGCCGCGGAATCGGGACTAACCGACGTCGCGGCGGAGCCAGGTGACCTCGGCGCCGGACTCGGTTCCGTAGCGGTAGATTTCGAGGTCTTCGTCCCAGGGGGTGCCGAGGGCGCGGTCTAATTCGGCGGCTAGGTCGTAGGTGTTGTATTTGCCGAGTTCGCCTGCGGCTTGGAGCATTGCGCGCAGGCGCATTTCGCCGAGGGTGACGTCGCCGTTGGCGCTGGTGGAACCGTGCCAGAGGCCTAGGCCGGGCACGAAGCAATACCGTTCGCCGTCCACTCCTTCGCTGGGGTCTTCGGTGACCTCGAAACGCAGGACGGGCCAGGAGCGCAGGGATTGGGCGATGCGGGCGGCGGTACCTACCGGGCCCATCCATTCGCTGGTCGCGCGGAGTTGGCCGTCGGCGGGTTGGGCGGTCCAGCGCAGCTTCGCGGGTGAGCCGAGAGCGGAGGTGAGTGCCCATTCGACGTGCGGGCACACCGCAGCGGGCGACGAGTGGATGTACACCACACCCGCCGTCACGTCCGCGAACTGACTCGATGCGCGCACTACTAACACCTCCAGCGTGGACGGGGGACGTCTTCCCCAACGAGCCCGTCTGCTGGTGTTGCCTGAGTGTACTGGAGTGCCCGATGTTACGTGTGTTACTTCACCGCCGTGTTGCGTGGGAGTGTCGCCTCCGCAATAACGGCATCACTGAAGGGCGGCCAGGCCGCTCTGGCCCAGTCGCCGAAATTCTGGTCGGTCAATGCGAGACACGCCAACGACGACGCGGGGTCCACCCACAAAAACGTGCCGGACTGCCCGAAATGACCATAAGTTCCCCCGGAATTGGTGCTACCTGTCCAATGCGGAGTCTTCCCGTCGCGAATCTCGAAACCCAGACCCCAGTCATTGGGGCGCTGCGACCCGTAACCGGGCAGCACGCCATTGAGGCCGGGGAATTGGACGGAGGTCGCCGCGGCGTGCGTCTGCTCGGAGATCAACCGCGGGTCCAGCAATTCCGCCGCGAAACGCGCCAGGTCGGCGGCGGTGGACCGCCCCGCGTGCCCGGCGGGCCCGGCCAGCACCGAATTGGTCATGCCGAGTGGCTCGAACACGGCGTCGTGCAGGTATTCGTCGAACGTGATCCCGGTCTGGTCGGTGACGAATCGCGCGAGCACCTCGAATCCGATGCTCGAGTAGATGCGGCGAGTGCCGGGTGCGGCCTGGATGTCGCTGGTGTCGAAGGCGAGGCCCGAGGTGTGCGCGAGTAGATGCCGCACGGTCGATCCGGGCGGGCCCGCGGGCTGATCGAGTTCGACCGCCCCCTCCTCCACCGCGACGAGCACCGCATAGGCCACCAGCGGCTTGGTCACCGAGGCGAGCGGGAACACCCGGTCCACCTCGCCCTCGTGCACTGCCTGTCCGTCGCCGGTGACAACCGCGGCGGCCGCGTGCCGAACCGGCCAGTCCCTGATCTGTTCGAGTGAACCCACTCAGCGAGCGTACGAGAAGAACGCCGCTACCATCGAAACACGATGAGTGAAAAGCTGACGATTCACGGCGAGGTCGAGTCCGGCTTCGGGCCCGTCGCCGACGCGTTCCGGCGCAATTTCGCCCAGCACGGCGAAATCGGTGCCGCCGTCGCGGTGTACGCGGGCGATCGGCCGGTGGTGGATCTGTGGGCCGGCCATCGCGATCGGCACCGGACCCTGCCGTGGGAACGCGACACGATCGTCCCGGTGTTCTCCTCGACGAAGGGCATGGCCGCGTTCACGCTCGCGGCGGCGGTGTCGAAGGGACTGCTCGACTACGAGCAGCCGGTGGCGAAGTACTGGCCGGAGTTCGCCGCGCAGGGCAAGGGCTCGATCACCGTGCGGCAGCTGATCGACCATCAGGCCGGGCTGTCGACCCTGGATTCGATGGTGGGGCTGAGTCAGATCGCCGACCTGGACGGGCTCGCGCCGATCCTGGCCGCGCAGAAACCCGCGTGGCAGCCGGGCACCCGACACGGCTACCACGCGATCACCCTCGGCCTGTACCAAGGCGAATTGTTGCGCCGCGTCGACCCGCAGCACCGCACGCTCGGCCGAATCTTCGCCGACGAGTTCGCGAAACCGCTCGGGCTGGACTTCTTCATCGGCCTGCCCGCCGACCAAGGATTGGAACGCATCGCCACCATGGCCGCCACCCGCGGCCTCGACGCCCTGCGCTACGAGCGCGACTTCCCGCTGCGCATCGGCGCCGAGATGGCCGCTAAACGCGGGTTCGCCTACGCGGCACTGAGCAATCCGCGCACCGGTAGTCCCGCACGGGCGACGCGACGCGAATTCCTCGAGGTGGAACTGCCCGGCTCCAACGGCGTCGGCAATGCCCGATCGCTGGCCCGCGTCTACGGTGCCGCGGCGGGCCGCACCGGCGCGCTCCCGATCGACGACAGCGTGCTCGGCAGGCTGGCGGCAGCGGACACCGCCGACGACGTTCCCGCCGCAGACCTGGTGCTGCACATCAAGACTCGCTACCACCTCGGCTTCCGCAAGTCCGGCGGCGAGTTCCGCTTCGGCTCCGACAAGCGCGCCTACGGCACCACCGGCCTCGGCGGTTCCTTCGGATTCGCCGACCCCGCAACGGGTCTCGGCTTCGGCTACTCGATGAACCGGCTCGGCCTGGCCGTCCTGGACGACGTCCGCAGCCGCAACCTCCGCCAAGCCTTGCTGGGCTGCACGAGCTGAACAGCGCCCTGACCGCGACTCCGGCGCTCGCCGGTAGCCTGACGCGGTGATTGCCTCGGGTGCCTGGGGTGTCGGCCCCGAACCTTTCGACTCTGCTGTCGCCGCTATGTTGTGGCGGGCCTACTACACCGAAGTGAGTGACCGGTGGTATCAGCTGCGCGAAGGACGGGTGACCGATCCGGCGGAACTCGAGCGCGAGATCGCGGCGGCAACGGGGGCCGAACTCGCGCCGCCACACGGGGTATTGCTGGTCGCGCGGTATGGCGGCGAACCGGCCGGGACGGCCGGGGTACGCCTGCTCGACGACGCGACCGCGGAGCTGAGCCGGATGTTCCTGCTCGCGAACATGCGGGGAAAGGGTGGTGCCGCACTTCTCGGCGCTGCCGCCGAACACCAGGCGCGCCTGCTCGGCGCGGAACGGATGGTGCTCGATACCCGGCTCGATCTGGTGGAGGCCAGGGCGCTGTATGCCCGGCTCGGGTACACAGAGTCGACGCCACACAACGACGAGATGTATGCGCAGTGCTGGTACAGCAAGAGGCTTTAGCCAAGCCGCACTCCTGCCTACACTGACGATGGCTCCACCCTCTTCAGCGATCGATCGATACCCGAACACGGAATCGAGGGACCTCGTGGCAGAGCAGCCCGCAACCATCGACACCTACATCGCCGCGTTTCCCGAAGACGTGCGCGGCATCCTCGAGGAAATCCGGCACACCATTCACCGCGCCCTACCGGACGCGACCGAGGCGATCAGCTACGACATCCCGACCTTCAAGGTGAACGGCCACAACGCCGTCCACTTCGCCGGCTGGAAGAAACACATCAGCCTGTACCCGATCCCGGACGGCGACAAAGCCTTCAACCGCGCCGTCGAACCGTACCGAGCAGGCAAAGGAACGCTGAAGTTCCCACTGACCAAGCCCATCCCGTACGACCTGATCGCCCAGATCGCGACCACACTGGCCACCCGCTTGGTGAGCAAGTCGTAAGACATAGCGTTCGTGACCCAGCTCGGCCGGGTCACGAACACGCTCGATCTACCAGTCGGCTTCGGTGTACTTGATGATGCCGCGGATGTTCTTCCCGTCCAGCATGTCCTGGTAGCCCTGGTTGATCTCCTCCAGGGCGTAGGTGCGGGTCACCATGTCGTCGAGGTTGAGCTGGCCCGCCTTGTACAGCCGGAGCAGGTTCGGCGCATCCTGCCGCGCGTTGCCGCCGCCGAAGATGGTGCCCTTCACGGTCTTCTGCAGCATGGACAGCAGGAAGCTGTTCATCTTGACGTCGCCTGCGTCCATCCGGCCCATCGAGGTGACCACAAGTGTGCCCGCCTTGCCGGTGAGGATCAGGCCCTCTTCGACGTAGTCGCCGTGCATTTCGCCCATGGTGAGAATGACCTTCTCGGCCATCCGTCCCTCGGTGGCTTCCATCAGCGGCATGATCGCGGCGGCCATGCTCTCGTAGGTGTGCGTGGCGCCGAACTTCTGCGCCTGCTCGCGCTTCCACGGGTTCGGGTCGATGGCAACGACTTTCGACGCACCGGAGAGCACCGCGCCCTGCAGCGCGCTCATGCCGACGCCGCCGATGCCCGCGATCACCACGGTCTCGCCGGGCTCGACCTGCGCGACGTGGGTGGCGGAGCCGAAACCGGTCGGCACGCCGCAGCCGACCAGGCAGGCCACCTCGAACGGGATGCTCGGATCGATCTTCACGACCGAGGTGTGGTGCACCGTCATGTACGGCGCGAACGTGCCGAGCAGGCACATCGGGATGACATTCTCGCCGCGCGCCTGGATCCGGTAGGTGCCGTCGCTGATCGCCTGACCCATCAGCAGGCCCGCGCCCAGATCGCACAGCGCCATGTTGCCGCTCACGCAGGACGGACAGCGCCCGCACGCGGGGATGAACGACAGGATGACGTGGTCACCCACCGCCAGATCGGCGGGGCAGTTCGGCCCGAGCTTGGTGATCACGCCCGCGCCCTCGTGGCCGCCCATCACCGGGAAGGCGGGCATCGGCGTCGCGCCGGTGACGATGTGATGGTCCGAATGGCACATGCCGGCTGTTTCCAGTCGGATCTGCACCTCACCGGAAACCGGATCGCCGACCTCGATCTCTTCTACCGACCACTGTTGGTCGATCCCCCACAGGATCGCGCCCTTCGTCTTCATTCCTGTCGACCCTCTCGCATGCACGTGCTTATATGTGACTGCACCCACACTAAGCCAAAAGTGGAACGCGTTCTAGTGCCGAGTTGGAAATTCAGCGGTATCGGCGATCGAGGGCCCGGAACACGTTCTAGTCTTGGGTCGGAAATCAGCCGCGCACGTCGTGCACGTGGTGGACGAGATCGTGGATGAAGTAGCGCGCGAACGACTCGACCGTGAAGATCGCACCGTCGCTGCGCTCGCCACTACGGTCACGCTCGGCAGGCGGCACGGACTCGAAGGACCGCGCGACCACGTCGGCCGCCTCGGCGAGTTCGGTGGCGACCCGCGCCGGGTCCTGCTCGCCGTAGCGGTCGCTCACGGCGGTCTCGTCCTGATCCCAGTTCGCGAAGCGCGGGACCGTGCCGTCTGTGGTGCCGCGCAGGATCTGCTGGAGCCGGACGTCGAAGAGCCGGCACACATCGCGCACGTGCGCGCCGTACTCCAGCGGCGACCAGGTCGAGTCGTCCGGCCGAACCCTGGCATCGGGGCGGGCGAGCACCTCGGCGAATCGGGACGCACTCTCGCGCGTCAACGGCGGCACGTCCGCGTAGTCGATCGTGGCGGGATCGAATCCGCAATCGGCACAGGCACGTTCGAGCACCCAGGTCCAGTTCTTCACATCAGGCACGATCGGCATGCGCCCAACCTAACCTGGCCGAATATCGGCAACCACAGATATTCGGCCGACTGTCGGCAACATCCCGACAATTACTCCATCAAGCCGTGCGCGCGCTCGAACAGCTCCAGCGTGATGGCGTGCAGGAAGTCGCCGACCTGCTTGGGCGCCTTGCCCGCGAACGCGCGGGCATGCGTGCCCTCCAGCACGATGCCGAGCTTGAAGCAGGCGAGCACGGTGTACCAGGGGACGGCGCTGAGATCGCGGTCGGAGAACTTTCCGTAGTGCGCGACCATCTCCTCGGGGGACGGCAGCCCGCCCGCGGCGCCGAGCTTGCCGACCAGCGCGGCGCCGGTGCTGCCCGGTTCCGGCCTGGTCGCGATCTGCCAGCCCAGATCGAGCAGCGGATCGCCGATGGTGGACATCTCCCAGTCGACCATGGCCGCGACCTGCGGGCCGTCGTAGGAGAACATCATGTTCGCGAGGTGGCAGTCGCCGTGCAGGATGCCCGGCGTCCACTGCGCGGGGCGATTGCGGTCCAGCCACTCCCCGACCCGCTCGACACCGGGAATCTCCGGGCCGGGGTAGCCCTCGTTGACCGAGTACGACTCGAGTTCGCCGAGCCAGCGCGGCACCTGACGCTCCAGGAAGCCGTCGGGCTTGCCGTAGTCGGACAGTCCGAGGGCCTGATAATCGAGCACGCCGAGCCGGGCGATGGCCTCGACCGCGGACAGGCCCATCTCCTTGCGGATCGCCGGATCACCCGCGTGCAACTCCGGCAGCTCGTTGGCCGGATTGAAGCCGTTGATCGGCTCCATCAGATAGAAGACCGCGCCGATCACCGAGTCGTCGGGGCAGGCCGCGATCACCCGCGGCGCGCGCACATCGGTGCCGTTGATCGCCGCGAGCAGCCTGGCCTCGCGCCGGATCACGTCGTTGCTCTTGGTGCGCAGATGCTTCGGGCCGCGGCGCAGCACGTAGTCCGCGCCACCGCGACTGAACCGGAGCATGACGTTCTGCGTCCCGCCGCCGAGCGCGGTCACCTCCTCGAATTCGCCTGCGGGCAGGCCTTGCTCATCCATCCACTTGCCGACGAGGGCGAAGTCGACGAGTGCACGATCCACGCCAACCGGTTGCGCAACAGACATGCCCAACATTGTGCACCACCCGCCGAAGCCAACTGAAGGCACTAGACAACAGTTGGGCCCGACCGGTGCGGCGTAGGGTTTCGGGCACCATGCGCACGTTGTTGATCGACAATTACGACTCGTTCACCTACAACCTGTATCAGCTGATCAGCGAGGTGAACGGCATCGAGCCGACTGTCGTGCGCAATGACGAGGTCGGCGAGCTGGAATTGGCCCGCTTCGACAACATTGTCATCTCGCCCGGACCGGGCCGCCCGGACGTCGCTCGCGATGTCGGCATCTCGGCCGCGGTGATCGGCGAGACGGACCTGCCGTTGCTCGGCGTGTGCCTCGGGCATCAGGGCATCGTGGTCGCCGCGGGCGGGACGGTCGCGATCGCGCCTGCCGCGCGGCACGGCTACCTCGACCGGATCGAGCACGACGATCAGGACCTGTTCGCGGGCCTGCCCCAGGGGTTCACCGCCGTCCGATACCACTCGCTGTGCGCGGAACGACCGCTGCCGGACAGTCTGGAGATCACCGCGACGGCCGCCGACGGCGTGATCATGGGGGTGCGGCATCGCACGCGACCGCAGTGGGGTGTGCAGTTCCATCCCGAGTCGATCGCCAGCGAATTCGGCGCCGCGCTACTGCGCAACTTCGCGAAACTGACTGCGGCACACCGGGCTCGGGCGACCGGCCGGGCCACGGCGGCGCAGCGAGGCGACCTGGTGACCATGCGGCTGCGTCCCGTCACCATCGCCGCGCCGGTCGGCGCGCAATCACGTTCGGAGACAACACTGTCCACAGTGGCGCCCGAGCAGTTCCCGGCCCTGGTCGAGCAATTCGGTGCGCTGGGCAGCGGATTGCTCAGCGCCGCCGCCGGTTCGGCGCGACCCGACGTCGCCGACCGCTACGGCGGTGCACCGCGCCATTGGCAGCTGCAGCACGCCGTGCTCGACCGGGCGATCGATACCGAGAGCGCGTTCGTCCGGCTGTACGGCAACTCCCCCACCGCTTTCTGGCTCGACAGCGAGCACGTCGAGCCGGGCCTGGACCGGTTCTCGTTCCTGGGCGACGCGAGCGGACCGCTGGCGGAGGTGGTGCGCTACCGGGTCGGCACCGGCGAGGTGACCGTCGAATCCTCGGACGGCAATCGGCGCGTGGTCGCGGGCGGGGTGCTCGACTATCTGGCCGCCGAATTGCGGCTGCGCCACCTCGAACTGCCCGATCTGCCTTTCGATTTCGCGGGTGGCTACGTCGGATACCTGGGTTACGAGGTGAAGGGCGATTGCGGCGGGCGGACGGCCAACCGGGCGCCGACACCGGACGCGCAATGGATCTTCGCCGACCGGATCGTGGTGGTCGATCACGTCGGCGGCCGCACCCACCTACTGTCGCTGACGGATTCGACGGCGGACTCACTGCGCGCGGGCGCCGACTGGCTGCGTGATGCCGGGGAAACCCTGGAAACCCTTCCGACGTGGGCGAATCCACCGACCCTGGACGTGCCGTCGGACGGCGACGTCGTCGAACCGCTGCTCACCCGCGGCCGGGACCGCTACCTCGCCGACATCGCGGTCTGCCGGGAACGGCTGCTCGCGGGCGAGTCCTACGAGATCTGCCTCACCGACAGCGTAACCGTGCCCGCCGTCGAAGACGGCGGACTCGACTTCTACCGCACGCTGCGCCGCTGCAATCCGGCGCCGTACGCGGCCTACCTGCGGTTCGACGACCTCGAAATCGCCTGCTCCTCACCGGAACGCTTCCTCAAGATCGACCGCAGTCACACGGTGGAGAGCAAGCCGATCAAGGGCACCGCCCCGCGCGGCAGCACGCCCGCCGAGGACGAGCGGCTGGCCCGCGAACTGGCTGACAGCCCGAAGACCAGGGCCGAGAACCTGATGATCGTCGACCTGCTGCGCAACGACCTCGGCCGGGTATGCGAGATCGGCAGCGTGCACGTGCCGAAGCTGATGGCCATCGAGTCGTATATGACCATGCACCAGCTGGTTTCCACGGTGCGCGGCACGCTGCGCCCCGGCGTCGGCGTGATCGACTGCCTGCGCGCGTGTTTCCCCGGCGGCTCGATGACCGGGGCACCGAAGCTGCGCACCATGGAGATCATCGACGAGCTGGAGACCGAAGCGCGCGGCATCTATTCGGGCACCATCGGCTTCCTCGGGCTCGGCGGCACCGCCGACCTCAACATCGTCATCCGCACCGCCGTGCGCTACGACGGACGCTGGCGGATCGGCGCGGGCGGCGCCATCGTGCTCGACTCCGACGCCGAAGACGAGTACCACGAGATGGTGCTCAAGGCCGCCGCCACCCTGCGTGCGGCAGCGGACCACGTCGCCCACTGAGGGCCCACAGGCCTGCCATACGTCTCACCGGGCCTCAGCACCCTGGGAGACGTACCAGAACTCTGTGACACCGCGGGCGGCCCGCCGAGTGGAGGGGTCGTCGGGTTCGGCGTGTCGGTGGGTCGTGGCATAGTTCGGTGGCGATGAAACTCAGCAAAGGCGCCAATGCCGCGGTACCGACATCCCTTCTTGCCGTGGTTGTTTCGTGGCGGTCGGACCACGCGGTAGACGCGCATGCCCTCTTGCTGGGCGAGTCGGGCGCGGTTCGCACGGATCGTGATCTGGTGTTCTACAACGCGCCGCGGCATGTTTCGCAGGCGGTGACGCTGGATCAGGAGCCCGCGCCGCGGACCGCCCGGCTGAGTGTTTCGCTGCCGCGTACGGAGTCGGACGTGGCGCGGATCGTGATCACCGGGTCGGTCGACGAGGGCACCTTCGGCGACATCACGGGTCTGTCCCTCACCATTCACGACGCGCACGGGCCGATGGCCGGGTTCGCGATCGAGGACGCCGACCCGGTCACCGCGCTGATGTTCGGCGAGTTCTATCGCAGGGACGGACAGTGGCGATTCCGCGCTATCGCTCAGGGCTGGTCCACCGGGTTGTCCGGGCTGGTCACCGAATTCGGGGTGCGCGTCGACGATCAGCCGCGACCGTCGCACCCGGCGGACCCGTTCGGCGGACGGGCGCCGCAGCCCCCGACGCTGGAGCGCGTTCCGGTCGACGACTCGACCGACCGGGAGCCGATCCCGGCGAACCCACGGATGCGGCAGACGGATCTCCTCGACCAGCCGGCCCGCCCGCCGCACCAGCGGCCCGTCGATCTCGCCCGACGTCTGGCCGACCCGGCTCCGGCACCGGCCCCACCACCGAATCCCGAACTGGCCGACTGGCATTCGGACCCCGAGAACCCCGCGCAGCTGCGCTGGTGGGACGGGACCGAATGGACCGGCGCCACTCACCATCGGCATCAGACGCGCGACCGGCACTGCGACCGCTGCGGAAACCTCCTCCGTCGCAAGCTGTTCGGCGGCCTCGCGGCCTGCCAGTCCTGCGACATGGAGATCGCGGAGTTCCTGACGCACTGGCACACCCAGGCGTGGCGGGTGCTCACCGCGCACGGACCGCGCGGCCCCGAGTGGGCGGCGCTGTGGGCGTCGTTGCGCTATCAGCGCATCGAGGAGAGCGCGGGTCGCGCGGCGCTGCGCGACGCGGGGCTCAGCTACGTGGAGCGACTCGTCACCTTCACCTTCGCCGACGGCGAGGTCGAGCACGACGAGCTGGCGGCATTCGAGCACGCCGTCACCGAACTGGCGCTGACCGGTCCGCTGATCGAGGACCTGCGGCGGCGAATGCACCGCGGCCGCACCCTGTCCCGGCTGCGCGCGGGCGAGCTGCCGGTGATGCGCACCCCCGGCCTGCATCTCGATCCCGAGGAGAAGGTGCATCTGGATCTGCCCGCGGTGCACGTCCGCCAACTGGCCCGTGGCCCCAGGCTCACCGAGGGCAGGTTGATCGTCAGCAACAAGAAGCTGCGCTTCGTCGGCGACGGCACCGGCACCGAATTGCTGTGGTCCCGTGTGGTTTCCGTGCACACCGAGCAGAACGCGGTGCTACTCGCGGCGACCTCGTCGCGCGGCGGCGCCACCTTCACCGTCAGCGACCCGGACTACGTCGCCGCCGCGCTCGAGGGCGCGCTACGGGTGGCCAAACGGCTGATCCTCACCCCGGGCCAGCGCGACACCCGCAGCATCTCGCAGGAGGTGAAAGCCGAAGTGTGGCAACGCGACGGCGGCAAATGCGTCGAGTGCGGCGACACCCACTACCTCGAGTTCGATCACATCATCCCGCTCAGCCGTGGCGGCGCGACCAGCGCAACCAACCTGCAGATCCTGTGCCGCTCCTGCAATCGCGCGAAGGGCGCCCGCATCTGAGCTATCCGGTCAGCAGACCCACCGCTTGGCCGAGGTCGAGCAGCATCGCGTCGAACAGGATCTCCGGGTTGGACAGCGGGATCGGATAGTTGCCGAAGACCTCGAGCGTGACGTGCCCGTACAGGCGCGCCCACAGCTGGATCATCAGGTACATCACGCCCAGGTCGAGCTTCTCCGCCGGGAACTTCTGCCCGGTCTCCGACAGCGCCGCGAGCAACTCGGTCTGGAAGTGCACGAGATCCTCGCGCAGTTCCGGCGGTATCACGTCGGTCGGCGGCGTGACGATGTCGTAGTTGGCCAGCAGCCGGCCCGCCGCCGCGAGGAAGATCCGGCCGAACGGCTCGTCGAATCGGCGCAGCGCGCGGGCCTCGCCGCCGCCGGGCGAGGCGAACACCAGGGTGAATTCCCTGGTGTGCGCCAGCGCCCAGCGGCGAAATCCCTTGCAGATGGCGAAGAACTGCACCACGCCGTCGTCGGGCAGGGTGGCGATCTCGGCGGACAACTCGTCGCCGAGATCGGCACAGAACTCCAGGCGCAGCCGTTCCAGCAGGTCGTCCAGGGACCCGTAATAGCGGTACAGCGCGGGTGCGGTGATGCCGAGCTCGCGCGCGATCGCACGCAGGCTCACCGCGGCTTGTCCATGGTCGACAAGCAGCGTCCTGGCCACCCGCCGGATCTCAGCGTCGGTCACGATCGGCGAGCGGCCCCGGGGTTTAGGGTTGCTCATCCTGTGATTCAAGCGTATTCAACGTCCCACCGCTTGATGCCGTTCAACCAGCCGGAACGCAATCGCACCGGTTCCGCGACCTGACGCAGGTTCGGCATCGCATCGGCGATGGCGTTGAACATCAGATCGATCTGCAGCCGGGCCAGATTCGCGCCGACGCAGTAGTGCGTGCCGGTACCGCCGAAGCCGACATGCGGGTTGGGGTTGCGCAGTACATCGAAGCTGAACGGGTCCTGGAATGCTTCCTCGTCATAATTGGCCGAGCCGTAGAACAGCCCGATCCGCTGACCCTTCTTGATCTGCTGGCCGCCGAGCTCGAGATCCTGCGTCGCGGTGCGCTGGAAGGCGTTCACCGGGGTGGCCCAGCGGACGATCTCGTCGGGCGCGGTGCGCGGCCGCTGCTCCTTGTACAGCTCCCACTGCTCCGGGTTGTCCACGAACGCCTTCATGCCGTGCGTGATCGAGTTGCGGGTGGTCTCGTTGCCTGCCACCGAGAGCAGGATGACGAAGAAGGCGAATTCGTCGGAGGCCAGGCCGTCGCCGTCGATATCGGCGTTGACCAGCTGCGTCACGATGTCGTCTGCCGGGCACTTGCGGCGGTCCTCGGCCATGTTCCACGCGTAGCCCATCACCTCGGCCGTGGCCGCCTGGTGATCGCCCTCGAATTCGGGATCGTCGTAGGAGATCATCTGGTTGGACCAGTCGAAGATCTTCCTGCGATCCTCCTGCGGGATGCCGATGAGCTCGGCGATCGCCTGCAGCGGCAGCTCGCAGGCGACCTGCTCGACGAAGTCACCGCGGCCGGACTTCTTGGCGTCGTGCACGATCTTGGCGGCCCGCTCGGTGAGCGCGGCGCGCAGGCTTTCGATCGCGCGCGGGGTGAAGCCCTTCGAGATGATGCGGCGGACCTTGGTGTGCTTGGGCGGATCGAGATTGATCAGCAGCATGTCGCTGAGCATGCCGATCTGCTCCGGGGTGACGTCCTCGTTGAACCGGATGATCGAGCCGTTTTCGTGCGAGGAGTACAGCTCGGGGTGCTTCGAGATCTCTTTGATGTGGTCGAGCTTGGACACCACCCAGTAGCCGCCGTCATCGAAGCCACTGGCCCGGCCGGACTGCGCGCACCACCACACGGGGGCGGTGCGGCGCAGCTCGGCGAACTCCTGCACGGGCAGTCGGCTGGCGAGCATGTCGGGGTCGGTGAAATCGAATCCTGCGGGAATCGCGGGGGTGGTCACGGTCACGGCTATCTCCTAGCGGTCTGGACTGCAGACCTCACAACGTTGTGTGGAACACGTTCCAGAAGAGATGCAACCACAGAACCGGGGCTTGTGAACAGTGTTTAGTAAAACCCGTTTACTTAATTGTTCGCCCGACGATCAGGACACCGGAGTCAGGGGCGGTGGTTGCCAACGGCCTTGGATCGCGTCCTCTTTCGGCGCGTACAGCCGCAAGGTGAGGGAGAACTGCCCGGACCCGGGGATGGGCAGCCAGTTGCCCGGCGGAACTTCCGGACCGGGGTCGGCCTGCTGAACCGCGAGGTCGATCGAGCCATCGGGGTTGGGCACCACCGGAACCTGGTGGCCGATCGCGTAGATCCCGGCCGGGTTGGACAACAGGTAGTTGTCGGCGCCGTAGGCGGTCAGCGACCAGAAGGCGTCGACCGGCGGCGTCTGGCCCGCCGGGAAGTGCAGGCGGAACCGGCCGGTGCTGCCGTTGGCACCCGCCGTGGCGAACAGCGTCGGATAGATCGCGTCCTGAGGCAGGTTGGCGCCCAGCCCTTTCCAGGCGATGGCGGCCCGCTGCAAATAATTCGTGCCATAGGTGCCGATGGCGGGGTCGAACGTCCAGCCGTTCTCGTTCATCGACTTCGGATCGAGGTAAACCGGGATCTGCTGGCGGGCCGTATCGACCGCCGAGGACAGCTCGGCGTCGGAGAGACCGACGACACTGCCGCCCGGCGTAATGCCGATCGTGGCAAGACGTTTCATGGCGGGCGCGTCATCGGGTGCGGGTGGGTTGATCGCCAATACCGCGCACAGCCGATCGAAGAAGGTCCGCGCGTCCAGCTCGGCGACCTGCTTGGCGGGCGGGGTCGAATCCGCTTGTGGCGCAGGCGGAACGGTCGGTGCCGGTCGCCGCTCGGTCCAGTTGCTGAGTGGCTCCAGCCGCAACTGCTGCTGGAGCGCGTGCACCGCGGCAAGGTCGTCGGTGCCGTTGACCTGGATCCGGCCGAGCAGCCACACCGTCGGCGTCGGCACGGGCAACGGCATGACATCGTCGGGCAGCGTGCCGGACCAGTTGGGTCCGACGATGGCATAGGTATACGGCGGACCCGACTTCGCGTGCGGCCGAACGCTACTCGGGTTGTGCGCGGTATTCGTCCACGCGTCCAGCACCTGCATCAACCAGTACCGGTCTGCCATCGCCGGCACTTGCAACACCATCGGCTCGGCGCGCAGGTCGAGCCAGGCGGACGAATACAGCGTGTCCAGGTTGACCCGCACCACATCCCGGCGCGCGGGCGTCGCCAGCGCCGCGGCGTGCTGGAACCGATTGGCCGGGGTCCTCGCCGCGGCGGCGGCCCTGGTGACGTCCATCAGGACCAGCGGGAAGCCGAAGATATAGGCGTCCTTGGCGATCGCCTCGGCCTCGCTGGGCGCCGTGGTGACGGGGCCGGACGACGCGTCGTCGGATCCGCCACACGCCGTCAAGCCGAGCGCGGACGCCGCCGCGGTTGCCGCCACGCCGAACATGGTCCGGCGCGACACTCCGCCTTCGGTCTCGCCCATAGGTCTTTCCCCTGCTTCCGATCCGATCGGACATTGCGAGAGATCCGCGCAGGAGTATAGCTAAATGTTTGCCGTCAGAGCCTCATGTGCCCAGCACGGCGTTCATGATGGTGCCGGCACTTGTCGCGACAACACCGCCGATCATGGCGCCCGCGATCATCTTCGGCGATTGCAGCGCGCCACCCTGCCACTTCTCCCAGGCGAACTTACCGCCCGCGAAGATGATGGCGAGGATCCCGGAGAGCAGCGCGAACCAGGTGAGGTAGCGAACCATCTGTAACAGCTTGTCCGACAGGGGCGGCGCTTCCGGGGTCGGGTTGCTGACCTGTGCCAGCGTCGTGAAGCTGTCCCCGATCGACGTCAAAATGATGCTCACCGTCTACTCCCTACGCTCCACTACAACTTTGCCGCCGCTGAGCTGCCACGCGAAAGCTGTTAAACCACCGATGAATTCGATCTTGGATGAGGATACGGGCACGCCGCTACTCCCGTGGGACTGCGGCCTCTGCGAGCTCACGCTCCGCGGTATCACCTGCGGAATCGCCCCCAAGCGGTAGTAAACGACAACCCGCCGACGACACCGGCGGTGCGCGGCGACCGGGTCCTCGAGCACCCCGCCCCACCCATCATCCCGACCTATAGCAACCCCGGCAAGGCCTCGGCGACGCCGAACTTCACTGCGCCGCACCGACCCGACTGCATTGCAGCGAACAAACCGATACCATCGCAGTCAGCGAATCTTGCCCTGTCCCGAATCCAGAATGAGCTGACCACGATGATCCTGCTCGCCGTGCACGACACACTGCTTGCTCAGATCGGCAACCCCAGCCCCGAGGCTCCGCCGGTCTCCGACAAATTCCTTCAACTGGTCCGCTACTTCACCTGGTTCGTCCTGCTGGCGGGCATCACCGCCATCATCTACGCGGGCGGCAAGTTCGCCTGGGAGAAATGGACCGGCGGCGGACTCGACTCCCCGAAGATGGTGGCGGGCGCCATGATCGGTGGTGTCGTCGCGACGAGCGCGGGCACCATCATGAACGCCGTCATCGGCTGACCGCCCCCGCCACGAGAACCCCACTCCCCCAACATCTCCAGCCCGGCTTCGGTATGCGCCGGACACGGGCGGGCCGCGGCGGTACCCAGCCCGCCGCGGCCTCCTCCCGAACTACCGATCCGCGAGCCAACTTCCGTGGAACCCGAACGGGACACGCTGCGGCAGGTGGATGGCGGCCACCGGCTCGGCGGCCACATCGTCGGCATTCAGAATGGTCAGATCGCTACGGTCGGTCTCGGCGTTATAGACATAGGTCATGAGATAGCCGTGGCCGCCGGGATTCTGGTCGGCGGGCGCGAACGCGGCCTCGCCGGGAACCCGACCGGGACCGAACTCGTGCGAGGTCTGCGCGCCGGTGCGCAGGTCATAGCGCATGAGGGCACCGGAATCGCCGGCCACCGAGGCATGCCCGAAATGCGCAGCCAGACCGACCAGGCGATCGTCGACCCGGGGGAACTCCGCGTTGCGATCATCGAGCTGCTCCTCGGCGACGGTGCCCGCGCTGAGATCGATCGTCCAGCGCCACAGGGTCGACTTGTCGAAACCGTCTGAACTGGTGCGCCACAACTCCGCGTAGCGCATCACATACAGCACGATCTTGCCCGGCTCGTCGTGCGCGTTCAGTGAATGGAAGACGTAGCAGGGGTCGATCGGGAACCAACTGACCTCGCCGAACGGGTCGTCGCGCCGCAGCACCCCGAGCCGTGCCTGGTAACTGTCACTCCAGCGGAACGGCATCCCGGCACCGCTCGCCGCGGTCGCCAGGTCGAAAACGACCGGCAGATCCATGAATACGACATGTTCGGCGGTGAGATTGAAGTCGTGCTGCATGGTCGCGGCCGGCACCTCGATAGGACGGCTGAACAGCAGATTGCCGTCGGCGTCGGCGCGGTGGTAGGTCAGGAACGGCTCGCCGACCACCTCGTAGCCGAAGAAGTGCAGCTCGCCGGTGACCGGGCAGGTCTTGGGGTGCGCGGTCATCGCGGTGTGCAGCTTGCCGTCGAAATCGTAGGGGCCGACGGTATCCAGCTCGCAGCTCAGTTCATAGGGATAGGACGTCTCGACCAAAGCCAGCGTCCGGCCCGCGTGCCGGATGACGTGGGTGTTGGCGACACCGGCGGTCAGGTTCCGCTCGCCGGTTTCGCTGTAACTGCGGGCACCGTCGGTGAAGGTCGAGGTGCGCACCCAGCGATTGCGATAGGAGACGGCGCGGCCGTTCTCGATCCGCACCCCGTGCACCATGCCGTCGCCGGCGAACCAGTGCCGGGCGGCGGCCTCGTGCGGGTTCGGTCCGTTGCGCAGGTACCAGCCGGTGAGCTCGGCCGGAATCTGCCCGGTGACAGGGAGGTCGTAGGCGGTCAGTTCTTCGGTGACGGGTGCGTAGTTGCCGGTGAGGTGCGGGACGGAAGTAGTCATGGGAGACAACCGTTCTGGTCGAAAGGTCAGGCTTGGGCGGCGGTACGCGCCTTGGCCTGGACGTAGGCGACATAGCGGATGGTGAAGACCACCGGGATCACGAAGGCCAAGACCTGCGCGATGGTCCGCGGGGTCGAGTCGGCATGCGCGAGCGCCGCAAGCACGATGCAGCCGATGGTGAAGCTCGCCGCCCAGACCGAGGTGAGCACGTAGGCGGTGCGAATGAACACCGGGTTGTCCCAAAGTTCTTTCGGGGCGGTTTGTTTCGCGATGCCGAGGGTGAAGGGCTTGCGCAGCGCCAGCGAGACGAGGGCGATCAGCGCGAGTACGCCCGAAGAGATCGCCGGGCTGTAGGGATGCAGGGCGGTGTTCGGATCGGCGAAGGCGAGCACCGTCAGCGCCGCGAAGAAGATCATCGAACCGATGTCGATGATCAGGGCGTCGAAAGTGCTGCCCGCACGCAGCTTGCGGGTCACCTCGAACACCGACAGGAGCAGGGCGATGAGCGCCGCCCACTGCCAATGCGCGGCGGGAATCACCGCGTAGACGATCCAGGGGGCGAAAGTGCGCAAGTACGACATGTCCGAAGCTCCTCGACTCGCGTTGCCGCGACGTTCCAGTTGTGACATGTCAAAACTAGAGCGTCCTACTTAGACCTGTCAATAGTGGAATGTAGAGTGGGAGGCATGAGTCTCCGATACGCGATGCTCGGACTGCTGGCCGACCGTCCCGCCAGCGGGTACGACCTGCTGCAACGGTTCAAAGTCTCGCTGGCCAATGTCTGGTCCGCGACCCAGAGCCAGATCTATACCGAGCTCGGCAAGCTCGCCGACGCCGAACTGATCGCAGTATCGGACGAAGGCCCGCGCGGCCGCAAGGAATACACGATCACCGAAGCCGGGCTGGCCGAGCTGCGGCACTGGCTGACCGACACCAGGCCGAAGCGGGTGATCCGCAACGAGACGCTGCTGCGCGTCTTCTTCCTCGGCGCGGTCTCCCATGCCGAGGCCGCCGACTATCTGGACGGCATCGCGGCCAGGTCCGGCAAGGCCCAAGTGGAGTTGCTCGCGCTCAAAGAATCGGTCGACTGGGACGACAACGACTTCTCCAGGTACGGCCGCATCGCGATGGAGTGGGGCGAGCGCTTCCACGCGATGAACGAGGAGTGGGCCAGGTGGGCGATGGAGCAGATCCCCGAGGACTGAACGCAATTCGGCGAGTTCGCTCAGCGCAGGATGCCCGCCGTCTTGGCCGCGCGCAGCCAATCCGGGAACTCGCCGAGCAAGCGCGCGTACAGCTCACCGTCGTCGACCTTGTCGATGTCGTCGAGCGCGAAAAAGCCCGCGTTGTCGACGATTCGGTCGGTCATCTCATCGAGCGAGCGCAGCAGACCGTAGTTGGCGCGGCCGAGTCCGATGAACTGCCAGAAGGCGGGCAGCCGCGCCGCCTCGCGCATGAGCGCGGCGATCTCCCGCTTCTTCGCGAAACCGCCGTCGGTGAAGAACAGGATCAGCGTCGGCCCGTCGCCGGGGCGTAGCGAGGCGATGATGTCGCGCATGATCGGCAATTCGTCGTTGCGGCCGCCGATTCGGTCGTAGTCGATGCCCGCGTGCGTGCCGCCGAGGTGCAGATAGGTGTGCGCCCATTCGTCGCCGTGCGCGACCGTGATGTCGGGCAGCTTGGCGAACGAAAGAGCGTAGAGGTAGGCCTCCAATGCGCCGTTGTCGTCCAGCTGAGTCGCCACCGGAATCATCCGCTGCACCACGCGATGCACCACCCCGGTGCGGTACTGCTTGATCATGCTGCCGGTCTTGTCGATCACCAGCACGATGCGTGCTCGAATTCCCCAGGCGTCCTTGCTGATCAGCACCTTGGCGACCTCGCGCTTGCGCATGTCCAGCTTGCCGCGCTTCTCGAACGAGAGCGCGGCCTCGCCGGGCACGGTCCGCACCGGAAGATCCGGCTGCGCGAGGTGCGGCGGCGCGGGCTGCGGTTCCGCCGATCCGGGCGCATCATCAACGCGCACACCGTGATCGGTGACGAGCGCCGCGAATCCACCCGCGTACCCCTGCCCCACCGCCCGGACCTTCCACTGCGCACCACGCCGATACAACTCCAGCGCGATCACCACCGACTCGCTGCCGAGACCCTCGATCCGATACTCGTACAACACATTTCCGGAGGGGTCGGCCACCGTCGCCACCGGCGCGGCGAACTGCCCGAACGTAGCGTCCGGGTCGTCCAATGTGATGACCGCCCGCAACTGAGCGATCTCCGCAGGCACCTCGGCGAACGAAACCTCCAGCGCCGCAGCAACACCGACACGCAAAACCACGCCGGGCGCAGCAGGCTGATTGAAGAACACGAAGTCGGCATCCGAGCGCACCGCGCCGGTCTCGGTCACCAGCAACGCGGACACATCCACGGCCGCCTCGGTCCGCACCGACAGCACGACCCGCGACTCGTCCAACGACCCGTTCTGCCCATTGACAAGTGCAGCGCCCACCGAGACTCCCTAGAACGGACCGAAGAACCGTAGCCAGAGTAGGGCAGCGACTACTCGACCGCCGGGGGATCCGACCGCCAGCCGGTCAGCGCGATGACCTCCGCCGCGATCTCCTCGGGTGGCCGATCGCTCGTGTCCACGACATGCGCCCAATCCGGCACGGCATCGTGCAGCCGACGCGCCATCGCGATGCTGCGCTCGAGATGCCGTTCCAGCTCGATGCCGTTCTCGCGCTGCGCAAGTCGCGCACGGGCGGTGCGATCGTCGCAAGTCAGCAGCACCGCGGTGACCGTGGGCGTATCCCCCATCGCGGCCGTGAGCGCACCGATGACCTGTGGGAACACGCTCGCCGTGTTCGTGTAGACCAGCCGCCGGTAGCCGAGCGCACGGTAGTTCTGCCACATCGCCGCCAGATTCTGTTCGGCGAGCCCGTGTTCCCAGGTCGGCGGATAGGCCAGGTCGAGGTTGTCGCCCTCGATCAGCGCATGTCGCACTTCGGCGTCGGACAGTCTCGCATGCACCGCGAGCCCGACTCGGCTCTTGCCGACACCCGATCGTCCGCCGAGGAACAGCGCTTCCGATTCCGAGATCACCTGCCAAGCATGTCAACCGCCCGGTGCGACCGCGATCACAGCCCTTGCGCTCGTAACAGTTGTGAAGTCACAATAGTTGTGTGATTACAACTGTCCAGGAGATGACCGCGCGGCGTAAGACGCTCGTGCTGGCTACCTGTTGTCTGAGCCTGCTGATCGTTTCCATGGACTCGACGATCGTGAATGTGGCGATACCGAGCATTCAGACCGATCTGCACGCGCCGCTGCCCCGGCTGCAGTGGATCGTCGACGTTTACACGCTCACCCTCGCCAGCTTGCTGATGCTGGCCGGCGCCACCGCGGACCGGTTCGGGCGGCGCAGGGTGTTCCGCGTCGGGCTGGTCACCTTCGCGGTCGGATCGCTGCTGTGCAGCCTCGCGCCGTCCATCGAGGTCTTGATCGGCGCCAGGTTCCTGCAGGCAGTCGGTGGTTCGATGCTCAATCCGGTGGCGATGTCGATCATCACCACCACCTTCACGGGACGGGTGGAGCGGGCTCGCGCGATCGGGGTGTGGGGTGCGGTGGTCGGCATCTCGATGGCGCTCGGGCCGACCGTCGGCGGCGTGCTGATCGACGCGTTCGGCTGGGCGTCGGTGTTCTGGATCAACCTGCCGATCTGCGCGCTCGCGCTGGTGATGACGGTGCTGTTCGTGCCGGAATCGAAGTCGGCGACGGTGCGCGGCATCGACCCTATCGGCCAGGTGCTCGCGGTGGTGTTCCTGTTCAGCACGGTGTTCGGGCTGATCGAGCGCAGGCCGTTGATCTTCGTGGTCTCGGCGCTCGCGCTCGCCGCGTTCGTCTACTACGAGTCACGCCGCGTCGACCCGTTCATCGATCTGCGCTTCTTCCGCAGCGTGCCGTTCGCCTCGGCGACGGTGATCGCCATCTTCTCGTTCACCGCGCTCGGCGCGTTCCTGTTCAGCTGCTCGCTGTATCTGCAGCAGGTCAGGCACTATTCGGCGGTGCACACCGGCCTGCTGTACCTGGCGATGGCCATCGCGATGGTGATCGTCTCGCCGCTGTCCGGCCGGCTGGTCGGCCGGGTCGGGACCAAACCGTCGCTGATCGTGGCGGGCGTGATGATGACCGTCGCCGCCGTCATGCTCACCACCCTCGACCCGAATACCCCGGTGTGGCAGCTGGTGATCATGTTCGCGATCTTCGGTATCGGCTTCGGCTCGGTGAACGCGCCGATCACCACCACGGCGGTGAGTGGGATGCCGCTGGATCGGGCGGGCGCCGCGTCGGCGGTGGCCTCGACCAGCCGTCAGGTGGGCGTGAGCATCGGTGTCGCGCTGTGCGGCGCGCTGGCCGGCGCGGGACTGTGGTGGGTGATCGCGGTGCTCACCGCCGGGGTCGCCATACTCGGCATAGTCGCGAATACCCCGTGGGCCAAGCGGTCGAGTGACCGCGTCGCCCCACTGCTGGAACAGAAGGTGCCCGTCCATGCCGGATGACAACCCCACACCCGACGAGGTGTGGGCCCTGCTCACCCGAGTCGTGATGTACTCCCGCGACCCGTGGCGCCGCGCCGCAGTCGAGCGAACAGGGTTGCCGTTCAGTCGCATTCGCGTGCTCCGCCGCCTGCGCGCCGCCCCGATGACCGTGAAGGAGCTGGCGCACGCCGCGGCGATCGACGCGCCGGCCGCCACGGTCGCGGTCAACGATCTCGAAGAGCTGGGTTACGTCGACCGGGAAGTGGATCCCACCAACCGGCGCAAGAAGCTGGTATCCATCACCATGGCCGGTCGCGCCGTGCTCGCCAAGGCACTGGCGACCCCCGATCCCGCGCCCGACTCGGTCACCGCCCTGCCCGCCGACGACCTGCGGGTACTACGCGACATCCTGAGCAGGATCGAGCATTGACTCTCAGGCGCTGACGAATTCGCGATCGCCGTACTGCACGCTGCCCGAATCCCAGGAACCGCCGAGGCCCGCGACGAACCGTTGCGCCAACGCCGTATCGGCGACATCGACCACGAGGATCAGGGTGTCGGCCTCGGTGACCGACCCGCCGACGAGCCGTTCGCGTGCCATCGGGTCGGCGACCAGCGCGTCCCGGAACCGTCGCACGTCGACACCGCTGATCGTCACCGTAAACGCGTCTACCCCAGGGGAATTCGAGGCGAGCCGCTGGAAGGTCAGCACCGATTCCTGCTGGAACTGCCCGCGCACCTGGTCGGCGATCTGCCGCAGTTCGGCACCGTCGACACAGGCCAGATGAAACTCACGGGACCGTTCGTAGGTGGCCTGCTGCCGCTCATCCGACCAGAAAACGCCGCTGACCAACGTCGACCCAACGGGTAATCCGATGTGCCGCAACGCGATCCCGTCGACGGCGAGCTCGAACCCGTCCAGCCGGGTGTGCAGCCGCTGATCCTCCGGATCGGTAATGGTCGCGGTGTTGTCGGTCGCGAACAGTTCGGCGGTGGCCTGCAACGGATTTCCCGCCGCACACGCCACCGGGCCCGCTACGGCAGGTCCCACTCCCCCTAATAGCCCCGCACTGACGAACACCGACGCAACAACAGCCACCATCCGTGCCGCGATCATCCCGATCCTCCCGAGCCGCTGATCTACGCGATAGACCTGTGCACCCTATCGCCGGACTCGGCGTCGTCACCACGTTTTTGCGACGTCGCTCGGACGCGGACGAGCGGGCGGCGCCCGATGGGGCACGCACCCGCTCGACGGCAGCGACCGTTCATCGGTCAGTTGCGGAAAGCGTCCTTGACCTTCTCGCCTGCGTCCTTGAGGTTGGACTTGACCTGATCGCCCTTACCCTCGTTCTTCAGATCCTGGTCGTCGGTGGCATTACCGAACTTCTCCTTCGCCTGGCCGGCGAGTTCTTCAGCCTTGTTCTTGGCCTTGTCAGCTGTGCTCACTGTCTAACCCCTTTCCGATTGGGCTCGACCGACCTGCCTTTATCGGGCCAGTCAAGTGGCGGATAACCGGACGACGGCGATGCAAACACGCGCGGCGGGTCTCCGGCACCGCCGGTATCCCACGCTTAGGCCCTCGAGCTGGGGCTCAGGCGTAGAGTTCGAGGTGAAAATTCCCCGAGTCCAGAAGTGTGGCTCGCCATGCGCCACCGAACCCGGAGGAATCATGACCCTCGTATCGCGCGACGAACTCATCCAGCCCGCACCCTCGCGCCCACCGCCCGAGCAGACCGGTCCGCGGCTGTACGACATCGCCGAATTCACCGAACTGGGTGACCGGCTGGTCCGGAAACTGTTCGATTCCGGGCTGCGGCTGGACACCATCCGCATGGCGTTCGACCGGGACGGGCTGACCACCGTGGAGCTCAACGAGCACCGGACCGCCATCGTCGAGGTCCTCGCCAATCTCGATTCGATGATCCGCACCACCGGCTTGGCGATGTTGAGTCTTACCGCCGCCGCGCCGATGGCCGAGCTGCGCAGCAGAAGGCTCCGATGAGCCGCTGCTCACGCCGCGCCGGACCGCGGCCACCGCTGGGCGGGTATCCGCCCGCGCGTTACCCTGATTCCGTGCACCTCACGGCTGGTCCGCGCGACCATGACCACGGATGACCAGTACGCCGTCGTAGCGATAGCCTCGTCGGCAGGCGGCATCACCGCGCTCTTCAAGGTCCTCGGCGCCCTCCCTGCCACGCTGCCGGTACCCGTACTCGTCGTTCAGCATCTCGATCCACGCCACAAGACCGTGCTGGCCGAATTGCTCTCGCGCCGAACCGAATTGCACGTGAAACTGGCGGAGGCCGGGGAAACCATCAAGGCGGGAACCGTCTACATCGCGCCGCCGAACCACCACCTGTTGGTCGAGCCGCAGGGGAGCCTCACGCTGTCGGGCAGCGAACTCGTACACTTCGTCCGGCCCTCCGCTGACCTGCTGTTCGAATCGGTGGCGGGCGCGTACGGACCGCGTGCGATCGCCTGTGTGCTGACCGGATCCGGTAGCGACGGTGCGACGGGAGTCAGCGCGGTGAAGTCCCGCGGCGGCACGGTGGTCGCGCAAGATCCGGAAGAGGCGGAATTCAAGGGCATGCCGGGCGCCGCCGTGGCGACCGGCGACGTGGATCTCGTTGTGCCACTTGACGAGATCGCCGGCGTCATTCGTGGTCTGGTGGCGGAGAGCGCCGCGTGACCGAATCGAGCGAGGAGATCATGACGGCACCGGGTGAAGAGATCGACACGGTCGATCCGGCGCTGGAAGATCTGCTGTTGTTCATTCGAGATTCGCGCGGGTTCGATTTCACCGGCTACAAGCGCACGTCGCTGACCAGGCGTATCCGCAAGCGGATGCAGGAGGTTCGGGTCTCGGACTACCTCGATTATCGAGATCTGCTGGAAAGCAACGCGGAAGAATTCCGCCACCTGTTCAACACCATCCTGATCAATGTCACCAGCTTCTTCCGTGACCTGGAGGCGTGGCAATACCTCCAGCGCGAAGTGTTGCCGGAACTGATCGCGAATGCCAAGCCGAACAGCGAGATCCGGATCTGGAGCGCCGGCTGCTCCAGCGGGGAGGAAACCTATTCGCTGGCGATCGCGTTCGCGGAGGTGCTCGGCATCGAAGAGTGCGTGCAACGGGTCAAGCTCTACGGTACCGATGTCGACGAGGAAGCCTTACGCGAGGCACGGGCCGGCGTCTACCCGGCGAAGGCGCTCGGGCAGTTGTCCGGTGAGCTCAGGGACCGATATTTCGAACCGATCGGCGATAAATTCGCCTTCCGGTCGGACCTGCGCCGCCGGGTGATCTTCGGCCGCCACGACATCACCCGCGACGCGCCCATCTCACGCCTCGATCTGCTGGTGTGCCGAAACACCTTGATGTACTTCAATGCCGAGGCACAATCGCAGATCCTGGACCGGTTCCGTTTCGCGCTCCGAGAGGGCGGATTCCTGTTCCTCGGCAAGGCTGAATTGCTGCTTTCCGAGGGCGATCGGTTCGCGGTGGCGAGCATGCGTCAGCGCATCTTCCAGCGACGGGCGGGCGAGGTCAGGCCGCCGCCCCCGCCGAGCACGGCGCGACTCGACGTCGAACTCGGCAGGGAGGTGCAGGGCCTGGTCAAGAAACGCCAGCTCAGCGAGCTCGCCCTGGAGACAACACCGTTCGGCGTGATCGGGGTCGACGCCGAGGGCAAAATTTCCATCCTCAACAACCAGATGCGCAGTCAATTCGGCCTGACACAACACGATGTCGGCAAACCGCTGAGCGCGCTGGAAATCTCCTATCGACCGGTCGAATTGCGATCGCTGATCGAGCAGGCCGTGTCCGAGCGCCGCAGCATCCGGGTCAATGCGGCGGAACGCAAGGTCGGCCCCGGCGACGTCCAATATTTCGAGGTGCATATCCAGCCGCTGTGGGCCAGCGATGGCACGGACGTCGGAGTCGTGGTGCATTTCGTCGATATCACTGTCGCGAACCGGCTTTCGCTCGAGGTGAAGGTGAAGCGGGAGGAACTCGAGACTGCCTACGAGGAACTCCAATCGACCAACGAAGAACTCGAAACCACCAACGAAGAACTCCAATCCAGCATCGAGGAATTGGAGACCACCAACGAAGAACTCCAGTCCACCAACGAAGAACTCGAAACCACCAACGAAGAACTCCAGTCGGGCAACGAAGAACTCGAAACGATGAACGAGGAGATGCGGATACGCACCGACGAATTAAACGAGACCCGCACCTTTCTCGAGGGCGTGCTGTCCAGCGTCGCGGCGGGTGTCGTGGTGCTCGACGATCAGTTGCGAGTCCGGAGCTGGAATCGGGGCGCCGAAGAGATGTGGGGGCTGCGCTCCGAGGAGGTCCAGCAGCAGGTGTTCTTCGCGCTCGACTTCGGGCTGCCGACCCAGCAGTTGCACGAAAGCATTCAGCGCTGCCTCAAAACGAGTCGCCGGGACGGCCCGGTGAAGATCCCGGCCGTCAATCGAATCGGGCGTTCGATAGTCTGCGCGGTGACCTGTTCGCCATTGGACGGCAACCGCGAGGGTGTGGTGCTGCTCTTGGAAGAGGTCCCACCGACACACGTTGCCATACATGGCAATTAACGCCGCCGTTAGCTCGAGCGGGTAGGCTGGCCCCGTGCGGTCGTATTCGGACGCTCACCAAGAAATTGCCCGTGAGTGGCAGGAATTTAGCGCCGAGCGTGAACGTGCCGCTCGGGCGGCAGCGGTGGCCGCGAAATACGAGACACAGGCCACCCAGCGACCAGAATCCATGCGGCCGTTCCGGCAGCGCATGGCCGAGTTGCATCGACGCATCGAGGGCCGCCACCTGGCCTGCGCGCGACTGCACCGGCTGCATGCCCTGCGGCTACAGCGGTGGTATATCAGCGATCAGGCCACGCTGCGGCCGGTCTTCATGGCCGCGGTGGCCCAGCACCTCGGCATGGACTGCGCCGCGGTCACCCTGTTCGGCCAAACAGGTGAGGAACTGCTGGTCGCCGCCTCGGACGGCATCGCGCGGGCGGCGCATGACCTCGAACTGCTGATCGGCGAGGGTCCCGCCCGCGACGTAGTCGGTGGCCGGGAATTCGTCGCCGCGGACGGTGCCGACATGACCATGCGCTGGCCGCAGTACGGTCCCGCCCTGACCGAACTCGGCGTGCAGTCCGTGGTCGCGGTCCCGTTGCCCTCCGCTCGCCTACTCGGCGCCCTGTGCGTGTTCACCAGCCGAGCCGGACTGCGCACCGAAATCACGCCGGCCGCCGAAACCGTGGCCGACGCGCTTGCCAATACGCTGCTGCTCGCCTCGCACGGGACCGCCGACGACGGTGCTCCGCAAGGCACCCTGTTCGATGACGCCGATTACCTCGCCGTGGTGCACCAGGCGGTCGGCATGGTTGCCGTGCAATGCGGTTGCGATCTCGACACCGCGCTGGCGCTGCTGCGCGCCCGCGCCTTCGCCGGCGGCAGCGCAGTATCGGAGATCGCCCGCCGCGTACTAGAGGACGGATACCAATTATGTTGACCGTCAAGGTATTTCATGGCTGACGAACTGGCTTTGGGGATGTCGGAGTTGACGGCCCTGTTATTGACCGGCGACGAGGTCGCCGAATCACTCTGTGCCGTCGCCGATGCCGTCGTGCGGATGCTACCGAATCACCCGATGGCGGGGGTCACGCTCATCCGCGGACACGGCACTATCGTCGGCGGTTCCGGTGCCGCGCACGCGATGCTCATCGAGGAAACGCAACGCAGCGAAGGATACGACCCCTGCCTGCAGGCCATCGGTACGGCACAACAGATTTCGGTCCCCGACGTCGCGGCGGAGCATCGCTGGGGCGGCTATTCGAACCGGATGCTCGCCTATGGCGTCAAATCTATCTACGCCCAACCGCTTTCGGTGGATGGCGAGGCGGTCGGCGCGCTGTCGCTCTACTCGACCGAGCCGAAAGGCTTCACCGACCGGATCCGGCGGGCGGCCGACCTCACGGCCGAACACCTCGGCGTGCTGCTCGCCGTCGCGACCGACAACGCGCGGCAGGCCGAGCTGACCGAGCAGCTGCGGGCCACGTTGGCCTCGCGATCCACCATCGATCAGGCACTCGGCATCCTGATGGCCGAACGGCGCTGCGACCGCGACGCGGCCTTCGAGGTGCTGCGTGGCAGGTCCCAGCAACGCAACGTCCGGGTCGCGGTCTTGGCCGTGGAGATCATCCAGACCGTCACCGGCCGGGCTCCCGCCGCGCCGCATTTCGTCGAGCCGATAGCGCCCTCGCGGTCCGAGCGCCATTCGTGATCGCCCACCCCCCAAGGATTTTCGTGCGTCCGGCGGCATCGGCAGGACAAACCGACGGCGAAAGCCTTACTGCCGAGTAGAATTAAGGATGTCCTTCTGAAGTCCCGCAGCGCGGCTCTGGAACTTGCCACTCGATGCTCGGGGGACGTATGGACGATCCCGCTTTATCCAGTGACCCCACTGATCGCCGGGCCTACCTGCGTTCGCTGTTCCTTGATCGGCAAGACGCGGGACGTCGACTCGCCGACCGGCTGCAGGCTTTCCGCGGCCCGGATGTCGTCGTCCTCGGCGTGCCGTGCGGCGGCGTCCCGGTCGCCTTCGAGATCGCCGTCCAGCTGCGACTGCCGCTCGACACGATCGTCGTCAATAAACTGCGCGTCCCCTATCGGCCGGACCTGTCCTTCGGCGCCATCGGCGAGGACGACACCCGGATCATCGATGAGGTCGTCGTCCGCAGTTCGTTGCTGACGTCACAGGAACTCACCGATACCGAATCACACGAACGGGCCAGCCTGCGCCGCCGATCCGAGCGATTCCGGCGGCACGGTGCGCAAGCGAAGCTGGGCGGGCGCACCGCGCTGGTCATCGATGACGGCGTCACCACGGGTATCACCGCGCGGACCGCCTGCCGCGCCGCCTATCGTCGTGGTGCGGTCCGCGTCGTGCTTGCCGTCCCGGTCGCACCGCACCGGATCGTCCGGTCGCTGGCCTACCACGCGGACAAGGTCGTGTGCCTGGAAACACCGGCCAACCCTCGCCCGCTGGACGAGTCCTACCTGCGCTTCGACCCGGTCACCGACACCGAGGTGGATTGGCTGCTCGGCGCGCACGGCCCGACGCCGAGCGTGCCCCGCCGAATTCGGCTGGCGGAGAGCGGGAACGAAAGCGGGTAGACCGGTTACCCCGGCCGCCGCGCCCGGAAACCTGACGTGGCCCCTTTCGATGGCTCCGTTGCCCGCGATAGGTATACGATTCTGCGGGCGGTGGAACGGTCCAGAATGAGGCCCTCCACTCTATTTTCGAGCACGCGAGTCCGATGAGCGTGGGATGGACCGGAGGCGGCATTGTCCGAGATGTCGATTACCACTTTCGCGGTGGACACCACGTCCAACGGTGTCAGCGAGGGTCTGCTTTCCGAGCTGGTCGAGCACTTGAGGCAGAACCGCACCATCCTGCGTGAAGAGTGGGCGCGGCGCATTACCGAGGCGCAGTTACTGACCGCGATGACGCCCGACGAGATGTTCTCGGAGGCGACGTCGGTCTACGACAACTACGTGGCCGTGCTGGAGACCGGTTCGGTGGAGGCGCTGCAGGACTACGCCCGCGACCTGTCCGAGCGCATCATTCCGCGAGGCGTCGAAACCGACGAAGTGCTCGGCATCGTGCTGCTGCTGCGCGACGTGCTGGCCCGCTCGCTGTTCGAGAAATACCAGGCGGATTTCCAGCTGCTCAACGCCGTGCTCGACGCCTACGAGCCTGCCGCCAACCGGATCGCCAACACGGTGGGCGTCTCCTTCGTGGAGGAACGCGAACGCATCATCCGGCAGCAGCAGGAGGCGATTCGCGAGCTGTCCACCCCGGTGCTGCAGGTCCGTGAGCAGCTGCTCATCCTGCCGATCATCGGCGTGCTCGACGGGCAGCGGGCCCGTCAGCTCACCGAACAGCTGCTGCGCGCGATCCGGGCCAACCGCGCCAAGGTGGTCGTCATCGATATCACCGGCGTGCCGACCATCGATTCCACCGTGGCCAACCACCTGGTGCAAACGGTCGACGCGTCCGGCCTGATGGGTGCGAACGTGATCATCACCGGGCTGTCCTCGGAGATCGCGCTGACGCTGGTCACCATCGGACTCGACCTGTCCAAGATGAACGCGGTCGGCGACCTCCAAGGCGGTATCGAGGAAGCCGAACGACTGCTCGGTTACGAAGTAAGCCGCCCCGGCACCGGGGAGACCACCCGGCGACCGGAAGCGTGACGCGCTAGTCGGTGTGCTCGTGCACGGTGAGCAGCAGATGATCGAACGCCGTCTGCACATGCGGCGGCGTTGGCGGCAGTGAATCGAGTTCGGCGATCAACCGGATGGCCAGCGTGCGCAGCTTGACGTTGGTTTCCTGGGACCGCCACTGCAGCACCCGGAAGGCCTGCTCGGCGTTGAGCCGATAAACCCGCATCAGCACGCCCTTGGCCTGCTCGATCACCGCCCGCGCCTCGAAAAGCTCCGGCAGCGTGCCCGCGAGCATCTCCTGGCGCTGTTCGTCGATGGTTTCGGTCAGGTCGACGTAGTAGCCGGTGGTGCCGACGACCTTGCCGCCCTCGGTCATGGTGTCGCCGAAGACGATCACGTGGCGTACCTGACCGGTGGTGTCGATGATGCGGTGGCGGCTGCAGAACGGCTCGGCATTGCGCAACGACTTGGCGATGGTCTCCGCGACCTGTGCGCGGTCGTCCGGATGCTTGTGCGAGAGCAGCAATTCCGTCGTCGGCGTCACCGTCCCCGGCGCGTACCCGTGCATCACGGCAACCTCGTCCGACCACTCCCACCGCTGATCGGCGAACCAGAAACCGAAGCTTCCGGTCGCCTGCGGTGTGCCGCCACCGACCACCTGGACGACCGCGTTGGCAGCCGATTCGGCGGCCTTCGCGCCTGTTTCCATCACCCGGTAAGTATGCGCCCTACCTGCGGTTTTTGTGCCGCGTCGGCGGTCGGTCGCTCGTGTCGGAACCATAATGAAACACCACAAATTCAGAGTCTTTGTGCCCTGTCCGCCGGGACTTTGTGCCCTATCCGCCGGGGTAAGACGAGTCACATCGCCGCGACCACATGTCGGCTGTCGGGTTGGGCACACACTCGGCGGGTATGGCCGGAGTGAATCGTTGGGAGGCGGCGCACATGATGAAGGTGGATTCCGGTACCTCGACACCACGCCAGACGGCGGTGGTCGCGCACCGGGTGGCGGTAGAACTGGCTGCTCAGCCGCATGAACTGGGGATGTTGCGTGCGCTGACCGACACCATGTGCATGATGGCCGACGTCACGCTCGACGCGATCCCGGATATTCGGCTGGTGCTCAGCGAGGCGGCGACCGCGTTGATGCTCGACGCGGTGCCCGGCTCGACCCTGCGGTGTGCGTTCACCTACACCCGGCGCCGGATCAGCGCGCGGATCAGCGCGACAACAACGCGGGATGTCGAAGTCAGTCGCGATCCGCTGAGCTGGCAGTTGGTGCAGGTGCTCAGCGATTCGGCGGAAATGATCCAGGATTCTTTTGATCTCGACGCGGGTGGGTACCCGACGGCCATCGAATTCAGTTGGGAGCGAGGGATATCCGATGCAACGTGAGTTCACCACCGACCGGGCAGACGCACCGCGGCGCACGAGTTCACGCGGTGACAGTTACGACAACATCGAGCCTTGGTTCGAGAAAATGGCGGCACTCCCGGCGGACGACCCGCATCGAAACGACTTGCGCGAGGAGGTAACTCGGCTGTGCCTGCCGCTGGCCGAGCACATCGCGCGCAAATTCTCCGGCCGCGGTGAGGCTTTCGACGATCTGCATCAAATCGCCAGGGTAGGTTTACTTCTCGCGATCGACCGCTTCGACGTGTCGCGCGGCAGTTCGTTCCTGTCGTTCGCCGTGCCGACCATCATGGGCGAGGTGCGCAGGCACTTCCGGGATCGAACCTGGGCGGTGCGAGTTCCGCGCAGGCTCAAAGAGATTCAGCAGCTGATCGGGCCCGCCACCGAGACACTGTCGAGCAGGCTCGGCCGGGTGCCCACCGCCAGGGAGATCGCGGCCGAGCTGGAGGTGGAGGTCACCGAAGTCACCCAGGCGCTGATCGCCAGGAACGGTTATCAGACCAGCTCCATCGATGGCATTGCGCGCGACGACGGTGAGAGTTCGCCGCTGCCCGTCGCCGCCGGGCTCGGCGCGGAGGAACCGTGCTACGAGCTGCTGGAGCAGTCGATGACGGTGCGTCCGCTGATCGCGGCGCTGCCCGAGCGGGAGCGGCGGGTGCTGATCATGCGGTTCTTCGAATCGCTGACCCAGGCGCAGATCGCCGAGCAGCTGGGGGTTTCCCAGATGCAGGTGTCGCGGATCCTGACCAAAACGCTGAATACCCTGCGTGAACAGGCGTTGGACGAGCAGCCCGCCCACTTGGCCTGAGCGGTTATGCCACGTGGCCCGGCTTCAGGTCGGCGACGGAGTTGTAGCGCAGGGGTTCGATGCTCGATACCGGAGCGGAGGACTGCTCCGGTGCGATGAGCATGCCGACGTGATCGCCCAGGTCGTGCCGTTCGAGGATGCGTCCGGTGAACCAGCCCGCGGCGGCGGCCAAGATGGGCAGCTCGGCCGGGCCCGGCGCCCACTTGCAGTGCGCGAACTTGTTGATGTCGTCGCCGGTCTCCGCGCCGAAAAGCGCTGCCAGCGAGGATTGTTCCCGACCGAGCAGATGCACGGCGAGGTGCTCGGCGGCCATCGCGACGCCGAAGGTGAAGTTGTTCTTGGAGATGCCGACCAGGAAACGCGGCGGTTCGATGCTCACCTGCGAGGTGAAGCCGACCAGGCACCCGGCCTGGCGGCCATCGGCGCGGGCGGTCACGACGAACACCGGATAGTCGGCGGCCGCGATCACCGCGTCGAAACCGGATCTCTCTGCTGGGGCGTTGTCCGACATGATCCTCGCGCTCGGCTCGGCCGCGGCCATCCCCGCGCCCTTCGACACGGCTCGGGACCACGACAAGTGGGCAGTCTGTCACCACAGTACGAGACGTTGCCGGTGCGCAGCGGGGTCAGCGACCGGTCATGATGTCCTGGCGGAGTTTGCTGATGTTGGCTTTTTCGTCGAGTAGCCGCTCGATGCCCGCGTCCAGTTGGCGGGTGCGCTCGTCGAGTTGCGCGAGCACGTCGTCGCGGTCCTGGTCAGTGGCGCTTTGCGGGGCGGTGCACGCGATGTGGATCAGGGCGGCGGCTTCGGACAGGGACAGACCAGAGGCGAGCAGGCAGCGAATGTCGTGCACGGTCTTGACGTCTTCTTCGCGGTAGTGCCGGTAGCCGTTGGGGTCGCGCCCCGGGGTGAGCACGCCGGCGTTCTCGTAGTGGCGCAGCATCCGCGGGCTCGCGCCCGTACGCTGGCTCAAATCCTTGATCTGCACCCGCGAGCTCCTCCTTGACATTGACGTTAGTGTCATACTTTACCTTGGCCGTATGACGAACGAACGGAATCGGCCGAACGTACTGCTCGTGGTGTCCCATCCGGATCACGAGTCCGCCACCTGGGCCATCGCCCGCGCGGTCGAGCAGGGCATCCACAGCGACGGAAGTACCACTGCCACAACGCATGACCTGACGGCCTCGGGCTTCGATCCGGTGTTCAACGCGGCGGATCTCGCGGTGCACCGACTGCTCGGCGAGGTGCCCGCCGACGTGCGACGAGAGCAGGAGCTGATCGAATCGGCCGACGTCGTCGCCGTGCTGTTCCCGGTCTACTGGTGGTCGATGCCCGCGCTGGCCAAGGGCTGGATCGACCGGGTATTCAGCCGAGGCTGGGCCTACGAGAACAGTTCCCCCGAGGGACCGAGCGCGGTGAAGGAGCTGCACTTCATCGCGCTGGCGGGCGTCAACCAGGACAGTTTCGATCGCCGCGGCTACAAAGACTCGATCACCCTGCAACTCCACGCTGGCATAGCCGGTTACTCCGAGATCGCCGAATCCTCGATCGAAATCCTCTACGGCACCGAAACCACCGACCCGCAGGCCCACCAGGAACTCGCCGCCCAGGGCTACAAACTCGGCGCCGACCTAGCCCAGCGCGCCCAATCCGCCTTCGACAACGGCTAATTCACCCATCGCCCGTCCGCCACGGCCGCCCGGATCGCCGCCAGTCCGGGCGCCCGCATCCGCCCCGCCGCGATCAGCGCCTCGGCCTTCCCGGCATTGATCCGTGACCACGGGCTCTTCGGCCGCCGCGGCGAATACCGCTGCAGGTAGTACTGCTCGTCGAGGCCCTTGCGATGGCTGTCGATCCACCCGTAGCAGAGCGCCACCTCGAGAGCCGCGCCGATCGTGAGCCCGGCCGCCCCCTTCTTGGCGATCACCAACCAGATCCCCGCCGACTCGTCGTGCCGGTCGGCCAGCCACGACTCCCAACCCGCCGCGTCCGGAAAACGAACAGAACCTGCGTCGATGCGCTCCATAACCTCATCATCCGCACTGAAGTGCGCACCGAATGAGCACTTTGATTCCGCGTCATGACACGGCGGAAGTAGTGGCGTAGCGGCGGGTTCGCACCCGCGACCTTTTGACCAGGCCATTATCGTGTGTTGGTGCGTGGCGAGACAGACGAGACCGGTCGGGACGGAAGTGGTGGCGAAGGCATTTCGCCGCGGGCGCTCTTCGTGTCCAGGCTGGAGGAGCTCTGGGAGGCTGCCGGGAATCCGACGTTGCAGCGGGTCGCGGCCGCTACCGAGGCGCGGCTGAAGGCGGCTCGCACACCGGCACAGAACCATCGGTCGTTGATGCAGCGCATCAGTGATTGGCGCAGTGGGCGCAACGTGCCCTCGCGATTCGAATCGCTGGATCCAGTGCTGGTGACGTTGATCGCGTTGGTGCGGCAGGCATCTGGTTCCGTTCCGTCGGACTTGTCGAACCGGTCGGCCTGGCGGCGGGTGTGGAAAGCGGCGATCGCCCAGCCCGTACGCCCGACGGTGCTGACCTCGCTGCGCCGCGATATCCCCACCTTCGTCGGGCGTGATCTCGAGGTGCAACGGATCTTGGCCGCGGCGGGGCCGGGGCGAGTGGTGTCCATCCACACCATCGACGGCATGCCCGGCGTCGGGAAGACCGCGTTGGTCACGCGGGCGGCACATCTGCTGTCCGACGGGTTTCCCGACGGCAGGTTCTTCATCGAATTGAATTCGCACACTCGAGGTCAGGTGCCTGGAGATCCTGCCGAGGTGCTGGCCACTCTGCTCACCGGGCTCGGTATCGCACCGAAGCACATTCCGGATTCCCTCGACGCACGCCGTGACCTGTGGCGCGACCGCGTCAGCGCCAAGCGCGTGCTGCTGGTACTCGACGACGCTCGCGACCATGACCAGATCGAACCGCTGCTACCCACCGGGCCCCGCTGCCTCACCCTGATCACCAGCCGCCGCCGGCTCATCGCCCTGGACGACGCTCTCCCGCTGGCGCTGGACACTCTCCAGCCCGATAGCGCCATCGACCTGTTCTGCCAACTGGCGCAACGCAACCCGCAGGGCGACGATGTCGCGGCGGTCGCCGAGATCGTCCGGTTATGCGGGTACTTACCACTGGCGATCGTGCTGCTCGCCGGCCGACTCGCCCACCACCCAGCCTGGACTCTCCCCGGCCTGGCGGAGGAATTCCGCACCGCTCGAGATCGACTCGACGAACTCGACGCCGGGCAGCGCGCGGTACGCGCCGCGTTCACCGCCTCCTACGACAGTCTGCTGCCTCAACGGCAGCAACTGTTCCGGAGACTGGGGCTGCACCCGGGCCCCGATTTCGATGCCTACGCGGTCGCCGCGTCGAACGGCATCTCGCGCGCCGAGGCCCGATCCGAACTCGACTCCCTCTACACCTACCACCTCATCGAGGAGACCACGCCTGGCCGTTATCGCCTGCACGACCTGGTGCGCGAATACGCGCGCGCCCTCGCCGCCACGGACGACGACGGTACCGAGGCAGTGCGGCGATTGCTGGACTACTACCGGGACACTGCCGCAGCGGCGGACCGATGGCTGACACGCAGGCCACGCCCCGAGGGCGCCTCGGTCGTGTCAGGTGCCGTGGTCCAGGAATTCGGCGACGAGATGAATGCGCTGAGGTGGCTGCGGCGGGAGCGAGCCAACCTCCTCGCCTGCCTCGAGTACACCGCCGACCGCGATCCGGCGCGGATGGTCGGGCTGACCGAGGTGCTTGCGGAATTGCTGGAGCGCGAAGGGCCTTGGCCATCGGCCCGGCGGCTGCACCAGCGCGCCGCCGAGGCGACAGACCAGTTGGGCGACCGCCTCAGCCGAGCCAACGCCCGCACCAACCTCGGCATCCTGCAATGGCAGATCGGGAAGTATGACCAAGCCACCGACCTACTCCAGCAAGCCCGCTCCCTGTACCGGGAAGCCGGCAACCGCTTCGGCGAAGCCAACACCCTGCGCAACCTCGGCAACGTGCAGTGGCAGACCGGGAACTACGACCAAGCCGCGGACCTACTCCAGCAAGCCCGCGACTTGTACCGGGAGACCAGCTCTCCCTTCGGCGAAGCCAACACCCTCGCCAACCTAGGCGGCGTGCGCCGAGACAACGGCGACTACGAACAAGCCGCAGACCTACTCCAACAAGCCCTCACCCTGTTCCAGCAGGCCGGCTCCCCCTTCGGCGAAGCCAACACCCTCGCCAACCTAGGCGGCGTGCGCCGAGACAACGGCGACTACGAACAAGCCGCAGACCTACTCCAACAAGCCCT
>NZ_JBITFL010000001.1:123161-240814 GCF_044456045.1 Nocardia sp. NPDC051052 | reverse complement strand
CACCCTGTTCCAGCAGATCGGCTACCCACTCGGCGAAGGCAAAGCCCTCGCCTTCCTCGGCAGCGTGCGCCGCGAGACCGGGGACTACGGACAGGCGGCCGGACTGTTTCTGCGCGCCATGACGCTGTTCCAGGACACCGGTCATCGCATCGGCGAATCCAACGCCCTCGCCAATCTCGGCCTGGTGCGCCGGGACACCGGGGATCATGAGCGGGCAGCCGATTTGATCCAGCAGGCATTGACCCTGGTCCGGGAAATCGGTCACCCCATCGGCGAAGCCAACAACCTCAACAGCCTCGCCACCGTGTGCCGGGAAACCGGGGACTACGAGCGGGCCGCCGACCTCTCCCGACAAGCCCTGGCCCTGTTCGAGCAGACCGGCTATCGTCTCGGCGCCGCTGACGCGTTCGCCAACCTCGGCGCCGTCTGCCGGGAAATCGGTGATCACGAGCAGGCCGCCGACCTCTCCCGACGAGCCCTGGCCATGCATCGGGAGATCGGCTACCGCGTCAAGGAAGCCGAGGCGCTGACCAACATGGCGAAAGTCCTGTTGGCGACCGGCGAACCGGCTGACGCGCTGACAATGTTCACCGACGCGCTGACCATCGCCCGCGACATCGACAGCCGAATCCAGCAGGCCCGCGCCACCGAAGGCACCGCCCGCTGCCACGCCGCCCTCGGCGACACCGCCACCGCCACCGCCCTCCTGCGCCACGTCATCGACATCTACCACAGCCTCGGCGCCGCCGAAACCGACGCCGCGACAACCTATCTCGCTACGCTCGAAGCCCTGCCGCCAGAACCATCCGCTCCCGCACACCGACCTGAATAAGCCTGGAACGCCGCTGATCCCCTCCACCTGCGGCGCTCCACCACCCGGCTCCCCTGCCTCGTAGTTGGCGCCGCAATCATCACCGGAAGAACCGAAACACCGCCAAGCCTGATCCGTGGTTGCCCGGCGAAAATGCAGGTCAACACCCATGGAGCGAAATTCCGGTCCGGAGATCTGGCCTTCGGAGGCAGCTCGCGACGGTACGCCGGGACTCGGGCGATTACGAACAGGCCGCAAGCCTCTCCCGACAGGCCCTGACCTTGTTCCGGGAGACCGGCTTCCGTCTCGGCGAAGCCGACGCACTCGCGAACCTCGGCGCGGTCTGCCTGGAGACCGGCGACCCCGAGCTGGCCGCCGACCTCTCCCGGCAGGCTCTGGACCTGTTTCGGGAGATCGGCCACCAGGTGAAGGAAGCCGAGGCGATCACCAACATCGAGAAGGCGCTGTTGGCGTTAACCGCCCTCATCGATCCCGAAACCGACACCGCGGAACCCGTGGGCGCCTAAGTCCTTGCGATTCCGGGATCCGTTCGAGCAGGCCCACTACCATGTTGTCGCCGCCGGCGAGCAGGTTCTCTTCGGACTTTCCGTAACCCTTGTCGCCCTTGACGAACTTGTTGCCATAGTTATCGTGGCCGGATCCTGTGATCTCCCGCCATGACGGTCTCCTAGCTCTGAATTCAATACCGGTCTTCGGGACGCCCTAATTCCCAATGGGTTTCCAGCCGCTGCATCAAATTGTCGATATCCTTCTGGATCCGCTCGACCAGCATCCGACGATTCGTACCCACCGCGAACGGCGGCTCGTCCAGCGACATCACATATCGGCCGTCACCGGCCACATCGCGCCACACCTCCACCCGCGGTAGCAACTCCTCCACGGCGTCGGCCAGCCTGCGCGGATCACATTCGGTTACCGTGAACGCAACGGTGTCGTAGGTGAGCGATCCGGGCGTCTGCTCGAAGACATAAGCGAGAGCGCCTGCGCGAGCGGCATATACGCGCAGCCCCTTCGCCGAGTTGCGCATATTTCGTTCGTCCCAACTCGACACCTCCACATACAGCTCCGGGGCACACAGCACCTCGATCGCGCCGTCGAACCAACCGTCCAGCCGCCGCTGCAGGTCCTCCCACGCCGCACGTTTGCGTCGCTCCAGCTCGGATGCCGTTCACTTCTGGTAGTACATCGTCCTGGGTTGCCCGTCGAAGCCGGGCGGAGGCTCCTGTGGCAGGCTCGCGGGGCGCCGTGCCAGTTTCGTGTACTGCTTCGCAGGCAGCAATTCGATATGAACCCGTTCCTCCGAGCTCCACCTCATCGCGCCGACATCCTTGAATGCCTGAAACACCTCGACCACTTGGTCCGGATTTTCCAGCCCGAGTATTCCGCACGCCTCATCGACCGAAGACGTCATGACCTCGCCCCCATACATACGGATCCTGTACCGCGCGGCGTACAACTGCGCCCGCACAGAGTCTCGTTCGGCTTCACCGGCTTCGGCGATCGCGGACGCGTACTGCCAAATCGGAATCTCTAAAAATGTCAAGAGAACTCCTCCATGGTCCCCGCCGGTTGATCCGGACAGCAGCGCCTCGATGTACATCGATCGTCTTCTTGGCCCTCCGTTAGAACGTGCAATGGTCCCAAGCGATCTCGTCGAGGCGAACCCGATCGTCTTCCAGCCAATCCCAGATCAACTGGGCGACCCGGTCGACGTCGTCGAAGGTTGCCTTCAGGTATTGCCCGTCTTCCGCACCGGCGCTCACCTCGAGCAGGTAGTCGGTTGCGTGGTTGCGATAGGTCTGGATGAAACCGGCTTGTCCGGCGCGTGCCACTGTCATGAACGGTCCACCGCTGACGTAGGGCAGTTTGGTCAGCCAGTAGTTCAAGTAATCGCGGGTGAGGGTGGTGAACTGCCGAGCTCCGACGTTCACATCCAGGTTCGTGTGTGCCACAGGGGCTTCGGCGGGCAGCACATCGGTCCATGGGCCATTGGCGTCAGTCCTCATCGGCGTAGTCCCAATCGAAAACCAGCTCGGCATTTGGTACGAGGGCAGTCACCCGACTGGTCAACATCGTCTCGAACGGGTCCACCCAGCGGTAGAACCCGCTGAAGATCACCGGGCGGTCGGAGTCCACTGTCACGGACAAACTTTCGCTCTCCCCCTCATACGTGATGAACACGTCACTACTTAACCGCTCGCTCTCGAGCACATCGGTGAGCAGCGCAGTCACACCCGCCCGCTCACGCTCGTCGCGTACCCCCCGAATCGAGAACGCGACATTGATATTCACCGACACACGCCCGACTGTAACCCTGTCCACCGACACGAAACGGGCGTCCACTACTGGCGAGCTCGCGACGGAACATTCGCCAGAGCCCCCGCCTGGGCAGTCGGGAGACTGATCGCACGCCAGTCCGATGTCGGCACCGCCGCCGCCCAGCTAGGCAACACCGAGCAAGTCGCCCGACGGTATTACGTCCAGCCCACGCACCAGGGTCCGGATGCTCGGGACCGCTTCGATGCCTTCGCGCTGCCTGGTGAAAATCAAGAGTAAATATAGACCTGGGCCCGTTTGCGGCCAGGTTTCGCACCCATTCAAGCTGTTCAGCGGGGGTTTGTGGGGCGGGCGGGGCTCGAACCCGCGACCAATGGATTATGAGTCCACGGCTCTAACCGACTGAGCTACCGCCCCTCTTCTGCGGTGCACCGCAGGCGTGGGGGATGCTACCGGCTGGGGTGGGGCTTGCACCAGTTGGGGCCGGGCGGGCGGTTAGGGTTGGGCGTCCGGCAACCGTTGTGGAGGGTCGACCATGTCGAGTGTGTTCGCGAATGTGCTGAAGGTGCATCAGTGGGTGTATGAGAACAGTGGCGGGTTGGTGGGGCATCGGGTGCTGTTCGGGAATCCGACGCTGCTGTTGCGGACGGTGGGGCGCAAGACGGGGCAGGCGCGCACGTCGGCGCTGACGTATGGGGTGGATGGGGCGGATTATTTGGTGACGGCGTCCAATGGTGGGTCGCCGCGGCCGCCGGGGTGGCTGGCGAATGTGAAAGCCAAGCCGGAGTGTGAGATTCAGATCGGGCGGCGCACGATACCGGTGGTGGCGCGGCCTACTTATCCGGCGGATCCGGACTACGCTCGCCGGTTCGCGATCGTCGATAAAGTCAACAAGGGGCGCTATGCCGCCTATCAGAAGATGACCAAGCGGCCCATCCCTGTGGTGGTGTTGACGCCTATCGGCTGAGCTGGCTCAGTCCCGCTCGTCGTAGCCGTCGTCGCGCTCATCCCAGCGGTCGTCGTAGTCGTCAGGATCGTCTCTGTCCCAACGCCTCCCGTCGGACGGAGGTCTGCTGGCGATTTGCACGACAACGACGACGACGGCGAGCACCGCCAGGACCGCACCTACAACGATCAGAGTCTCCACCCAGGGCACCCTAGCGCCGTGCCAGGGTGCCCGCTAGGTGCTCGACTGACAGGTCTCAGACGGCAGAATCCACGGTCAGCAGGGTGCGGCCGACAGCGGACCTGGATTCGATGGCGGCGTGCGCACTTTCGGCGTCGCCGAGCGGAAAGGTTTGGCCGATCACCACTTCCAGCCGCCCGGCCGCGGCCTCGGCTAGGGAGCGTTCGGCTAGCGCCGCCCAGTCGGTACTCGCGTCGGTGATGTCGAACAGGGCATAGACGGTGATGCCGCGCGCCGCCGCCGACGCGGTATCCAGCGCGGCGAATTCGCCTGCGGAAGCGCCGTATCCGAGGAATCGGCTGTTGTCCGCCGCGGCGTCGAGTGCGGCCTCACCTAGCGCGCCACCCGCGCCGTCGAGCACAACGTCCGCACCGGCACCACCGGTCGCCGCACGGGCCTCGGCCGACCAGCCTGGTTCGGAGTAGTCCACGACGACGTCGGCGCCGAGCCGTTCGGCGAGTGCCAGCTTGGTGCGGCCGCGCGCCGCGGCGATCACGTGCGCACCGGCCGCATGGGCGAGCTGGATCAGCAAGGTGCCCAGGCCGCCACCGGCCGCGGTGATCAGCACCCATTCCCCGGGTCGAATCGCGGCCCGATCGAGCACCGCGAGCGCCATCTTGCCGTCATGGGCGAGTGCGACGGCCTGCGGCAGGCTCAACCCCTCGGGCACGGAGGTCAGCGATTCGGCCTTGGCCAACGCCTTTTCGGCGTAGCCACCGATCGGCTGCCCACCACCGATCTTGCTGGCCGCGGTCGACGTGGTGACGCGCCTGCCGACCCAGGACGGGTCGACACCGGCACCGACCGCGCTGACCACGCCTGCGACGGCAACGCCCGGCACGTACGGCGTGGCCAACTTGAAGAACTCGCCACCCCAGCCGCTGCGCAGCCGAGTGTCCAGGAACATCACATCGGCGGCGGCCACGTCCACGACGACCTCGCCCGCCCCGGCGACCGGCTCCGGCACGTCACGCACCGTAAGCACTTCGGGTCCACCGAATTCCACTGCCTGCACTGCCCGCATGACCATCCTCCATTGCTTCCCTGTTCCGCTGACAGGGACCAGCATGGGACCTCAATCAACGTTGAGGTCAAGTCGTGCGGGAGCCATTCCGCTCAGCGCGAAATCAGGACCGCATGCCGGTCAGGAACTACCGCCACCACAGCTGCTACTGCTACCGCCGCCACAGCTGCTGCTACTACCGCCACCACAGCTGGAACTGCTCCCACCACCGCAGCTACTACCGCCGCTGTCGTGATGACCGCCGTGATGGTGATGGCCGCCCCCGCTCCCCGAATCCCAGCCCCCACTACAGCTACTCGACGAACCGCCATCCGTACCGGCGGCCCCCGCCGCCCAGTACGGGCCCGAACTGTCGTAACCCCCGGCGTAGCCCCGTCGCCGACGCCGGTTGGGCGGCACCCGCCTGCCGCTGCGGAAGGCCCCGAAGATCAAGCCGATGATGACAAACGGCGTCGCGACGACGAGCAGCACTATCAGCATCGCGAGCACGAGCATTACGACCTCACCCATGCATGAACCGTAACGGCCCACCCCGTCTGCGTACAGTGAACTGTGCCGTCTTTCAGCTTCCGCAGACCCCGGCCGCGCGCCATCGACCTCGCCGCGGTCAACGCCGCCGTCGCCGCGCTGGAGCTGCCCGAGGCCGTCTACAAGACCTCCCCCTGGCAGCCACGCGAACTCGTGGAAATCGGCCTGCGCCAGTGGCTGCGCTGCTGCGGCGCGGCTATGCGCGACGGTCAGGTCGTCGGCATGCCGTCACACGCCGTCGATGAGGCCTGGCACGGGTTCATCCTCTGCACCGAGCGCTATGCCCAGTTCTGCGCGACCGCCTACGGGCGCTTCCTCCATCATTTCCCGGAAGGCGCTGGGCCGCCGAAGGATTCGCACGGCTCGATGGGCGAGCAGCTCGGCCGGACCGTGGTGGCCTGGGCGCTGGTCGCCGAGCCCGGCGAGTCCTGCGTGCTGTGGGACCTGGACCGCAGGGTCGGCGTCGAACACCCGTGGGGCGTCGACGCCGAGCGCGTCGCGGCCATCGAGGCCGACCTGCGCACCCTGGCCGACTAGGTCAGCTTCACCCGCGCCGCGACGAACCGGCCGACCGCGGGCGCGAGCCTGCTGAAGTGGTACTGCAACCGCGCCTCCGGTGTCACCGGAACGATGCTGCGGTCCTTTTCCACGGCACGCACGATCTGCTCGGCCACCTTCTCCGGCCCGTAGCTGCGCTTGCGGTAGAGGTTGTCGTAACGCTCCTGCTTGCGCTTCTCCTCCTCGGCGCTGACACCCGAGAACTTGGTGTTCGCAACGATATTGGTGTGCACGATGCCGGGACAGATGGTGTGTACCGAGATCCCGCGACCGGCAAGTTCCGCACGCAGGCAGTCGGAGAACATGAACACCGCCGACTTGCTGGTGGAGTACGCGCTGAAACCCTGCTGCGGACTGTAGGCCGCCATGCTGGACAGGTTGACGATGTGCCCGCCCAAACCACGCTCGGCCATGGCGGATCCGAAGGCGCGGCAGCCGTTCAGCACCCCACCCAGGTTGATCCGCATGACCCGGTCGAACTCGGCCGCCGAGGTGTCGAAGAACCCGCCCGCCTGGCCGATTCCGGCGTTGTTGATCAGAATGTCCGGCACGCCATGGGTTTCCAGCACGATCTCGGCGTGCGCGTTTACCGCGTCCGCGTCCGACACGTCGAGCTGATACGGGTGCGCCACACCGTGTTCGGCGGCGATCAGCTCGGCGGTCTCCTTGGCCGAGTCGAGATTGATGTCCGACAGCACGATTTCGGCGCCGCGCCGCGCGAGGGCCAGTGCGGTCTCGCGACCGATACCGCTGCCGCCACCGGTGATCACCACCAGCTGATCCTCGAAAGACCGTGCGCTGCGGCCGACTTCGGCACGCCGCAGGCCGCGCGGCACCGTCCCGCCATTGACCGTGTCGATCAGTTCGGTGGTCGCGGTCGCGAGTAATTCGGGGTGGGAGAACGGCATCCAGTGCCCGGCGGGCACGTCGCGTCGCCACAGCCGCTGCACCCACTTGCGTTCGTCGTCGTATCCGGCGGGCCGGACCGCGACGTCACGCCCCGCGACGATCAGCTGCACCGGCACCTCGGTGTGCCGTTCCCGCGGCGAGAGGATGCGCTGCACGATATTCGCCCGGTAGATCAGCAGGCCGTCGACCATGTCCTGCCGGAACGTCGGGCCGAGCGTGACATTCGAGGGCGGTGTCTCGTTCATGATCGAGACGACGCGCTGCCACCGCTGTTCGGTACCGAGCAGCCCGAAGACGGCCCTCGGCAACCCTGGCGTCATGAAGAAGAAGGTGTAGGCCGAGGACAGCAGCTGAGTGAACGGCTGCCAGACGTTGCGCGGCGTCGGCCGGGACAGCCTGCCGCGCATCCAGTTCGCGACGTGGTCGAGGTTGGGCCCCGACACCGAGGTGAACGACGCGACCTGCGCGGCCGCCCTCGGCTCACAGACCGCCTCCCACACCTGCACCGAACCCCAGTCGTGCGCGAGCACGTGTACCGGCCGGTCCGGGCTGACCGCGTCCACCACGGCGAAGAAGTCGCCGGCCAGCACGTCGAGCCGGAAGTCCTCGGTGCGCCGGGTCCTGGTCGATCGCCCGTGCCCGCGGGTGTCGTAGGTGACCACGTGGAAGCGCCGCGCGAGCAGCGGCACCACCGCGTCCCAGAGGTGGTTGGTGTCCGGCCAGCCGTGCACCAGCACCACGGTTTCCGCGGTCGGGTCGCCGTATTCGTAGACGGCGAGCTCGAATTCGCCGCTGCGCACCGTCCGCTCGGCGGCCACCAGCTGCGGTGGTTCGATGGTCGTCATCGGTTTCTCCCTTGCTGACCAGAGGTCGTGGTTACAGATCGAGCACCAGTCGCCCACCGGGCGAACGGGTTACGCAGACGAGCATCTCGCCCGCCGCGTGTTCGGCCGCGGTGAGCACGGTTTCGCGATGCTCCGGCTCGCCGGACAGCACCCGGACCTTGCAGGTGCGGCAGAAGCCCTGGCGGCACGAGTAGGGACGATCCGGGCGAGATTCCAGGATGGTGTCGAGCGCGGAGCGATTCGCGGCCACCTCGACCACCTCACCGGTAGCGGCGAATTGGATCTCGAACGGCACGCCGTTCACGATCGGCGGTGGCGAGAACCGCTCGGAATGCAGTTCCACCCCGGGCATTTCGCGCACCGCGGCGGCAACGGCCATGGTCATCGGCACGGGGCCGCAGCAGTAGACCGCGGTGTCGGCGGTGACGCCGGGCAGCAGTGCGGCGGCGTCGGGCAGGCCGTGCTCGTCGTCGGTGCGGACGGTGACCCGTTCGCCGAATCCGGCGATCTCGTCGAGGAAGGGAATGGTGTCGCGGTTGCGCCCGGTGTAGACCATCGACCAGTCGATGCCGAGCCGCCGCGCCAGCCGCGCCATCGGCAGGATCGGCGTGATCCCGATCCCGCCCGCGATGAAATGCAAACGGGCAGCGGGTGATCCGTGACCCGGCACGGCGAACGGGAAGGCATTGCGCGGCCCGCGCACGATGAGGGGTGCGCCGACCGGCAGCCCGTCGTGCACCTCTACGGACCCGCCGAGCCCGTCCGGAATGCGCCGCACCGCAACCCGATAGGCACGGGTGTCCGCCGGATCGCCACACAGCGAGTACTGCCGCAGCCGTCCCGACGGCAACTCGAGATCGAGGTGCGCGCCCGGCCGCCACGGCGGCAGTTCCCGCCGATCCGGCGCCTCCAGTCGCAGGCTCACCACGTCCTGATCGTGCGCCTCGATCCGTCGCTCGGTCACCACCAGCGCCAGCCGATGGTCGTCCACCTTCGGCGCGAGGTCACGCCGGTTGATCATGGTGGTCCACTTCAACCGCGCCGAGGCGACCGCGTCGAGCACCCGCACCGCCCGATCCTGCTCACGCTTGCCGAACAGATCCGCGGGCAGTTGTTCGGGGACAGGGCGCAAATTCACGACGCGATCGCTTGCGCGGCAGGCGACTTCGCGAGATAGGCCACCGCCTGCGCGGTGGACCCGACCGAGCCAGGGTTGTAGCCGGGCTTGAAGGTCGACAACGCGCTGCGCAACAGCGACGGCACACCGGGCAGCGCACCGCGCCACATCGCGCCGAACACCCGCGTGAGCAGTCGCGGGTAACCGAGGTCGGGCAACGCGGGGTCCTGATGCACCATGAATTTCGTGCCGCGCACCACCAGCGTGACGAAGATCGGGAACACGAATGTCATGACCGCGGCGCGGCGCACATAGCCCGCGCCGAAATAGACCGCGACGTCGTGCGCCACGTGCCGGTGCTCGACCTCCTCGGCGCCGTGCCAGCGGAACAGGTCCGCGATGCGCGGCTCCGCGTCGAACTTCTCCAGGTCCGCGTTCAGCACCCAGTCACCGAGGTAGGCGAAGAAGTGCTCCAGGCAGGCGATCACGGCCAGCCGCTCGACCAGCGTCTGACGCTGCTCGATGCCCTCGTTCTCTCTGGGCCCCAGCGTCTTTCGGAACAGATACTCGGCCTGCCGCACATAGGGCTCCGGATCGATGCCGTGTGCGGCGAGCACCTCGGTGAGCACCTTGTCGTGCGTCTCGGCATGCATGGATTCCTGGCCGATGAAGCCGAGCATGGCCTCGCGCAGCTTGTCGTCCTTCACGAACGGCAGCGCCTCGGTGTAGGTGGCACAGAACATGCGCTCACCCTCGGGCAGCAGCAGGTTCAGCGAGTTGATCAGGTGCGAGGCGATCGGCTCGTTCGGCATCCAGTGCAGCGGCGTATCGGCCCACTGGAACTGCACGTTGCGCGCGTGCAGCGCGACCTCGCCCGGATCGATCTCCGGTAACCGCTCACCTCTACGAAGTAGCTTCATCGGTACTCCTCTCACGACTGCGTCGTCGCGCGCCTTCCTGCATGGCCGTAGCAATCATCATACACATATATGAAACCCTGAGTTACATAAAGATCCACAGTGGCTCAACCAGGCATTTCACCCAAACGCCCCACCCGAACCCGCACCCGCCAATATCGTTAGCCCACTTGACAATAGGGTCCACCACTGTGATCCACTTCGCTTCCATTCGTCCATAAACTAGAACGCGTTCTAGTAGTCTTTCGCTATGGAGCGACTAACCGGATTGGATGCCAGCTTTCTCTACCTGGAAACCGGGACACAACACTTGCACGTCTGTGCGCTGCTGATCCTCGACCCCAGCTCAGCGGACTATTCCTTCGAGAAATTCAAGGCCGAACTAGGCAGGCGGCTACCCCTGATCCCCCAGATGCGCCGCCGCGTCTACGAGGTGCCGTTCAATCTCGATCACCCGGTCTGGGTCGAGGATCAGAACTTCGACCTGGACTATCACATTCGGCGCATCGGCATCGCGGCCCCGGCGGGCCGCCGCGAGCTGGCCGAGCTGGTCGGCGATATCGCCAGCCGCCCGATGGACCGGGACCGGCCGCTGTGGGAGATGTCGGTGGTGGAGGGCCTCGACGACGGCAAGGTCGCGGTGATCTGCAAATACCATCACGCCGCGGTGGACGGCATCACCGGCACGAACATGATGATGCACCTGTGCGACCTGGAACCGCACGCGGCGAAGACCCCGCCCGCCGAGGAATGGCGCCCGGAATCCACTCCGAACGACTGGCAATTGCTGGCCAAGGCGGTCGTCAAGTTCCCGACCAAGGCGGGCATCGTCGGCATGGTGCCGAAAACCCTGGGCATGGTGGCCGGTTTCGCGAATCGGCGGCGAAACGACAAGGCGGGCATGGCGTTACCGTTCTCCGCGCCGCGCACCCCGTTCAACCTGGCCATCACCCCGCATCGCGCGGTCGCGTTCACCGAGGCCGAACTCGGTGCCGTCAAGGAGATCAAGTCCGCGTTCGGGGTGAAGATCAACGACGTGGTGCTGACGGTCGTCGCCGGGGTGCTGCGCGCATACCTGGAGAAGCACGACGAACTGCCGGACCGTTCGCTGGTCGCCTCGGTGCCGGTCTCCGTGCACGAATCGTCGCGGCACACCGCGGGTATCAACAAGGTGTCCACGCTGTTCGCCCGGCTCGGCACCGATGTCGCGGACCCGGTGCAGCGCCTGCGGCAGGTGGCCGAGGACAACCGCGGCGCCAAAGCGGAGCACGACCTCATCGGCGCCGACTTCCTCCAGGATTGGTCGAAGTACGCCCCGCCGAACACCTTTCAGCTCGCGGCACGGGTCTACTCGTCGCTGAAGCTGGCCGAACGGCATCCGGTGGTGCACAACCTGGTGGTGTCGAATGTGCCCGGTCCGCCGATGCCGCTGTACTTCCTCGGCGTGCGGGTGGACGGGATGTACCCGTTCGGTCCGGTCTTCCACGGCGCGGGACTGACGGTAACCGTGATATCGAACAACGACGACCTGGACTTCGGCTTCATCGCCTGTAAGGAACTGGTGCCCGACGTTGCTGAGCTGGCCGACGCGGTCCCCGGCGTAGTCGCCGAATTGCTCGCCGCCGCCCGCGAATTGGGTTGATCTACCCGAGTGGCCCTGTTCGCCATCGCCGCCGAACAGGAGCCGAGGCCGTGCCTCACAGTCTCGCGGCGACCGCCCCGCAGGCTTCGATGAGCGCGGGCACGAAGAGATCGGCCTCCAGCACACAGGCCGCATGCCCGCCTCTGATCAGATGAATGCTCGCTCCGGGGATCATGGTCGCCATCTCCAACTGCCGATAGACCGGGATGGCCCGATCCTGCGTCGTGATAACGACGGCGGTCGGCATGGTCAGGGTCGATAGCCAGTCCGTCGCATCGAAACGGCCGACTTCGCCGATCACCTGGGTGATCGCCCAGCCGCTGGTACTGCGCAGCTCGGTGAGCGCCCACCGATCCAATCGTCCCGGCGCCCAGGCGATTTCCGGCATCTCCGGCAGCCGTCCGGCGAATTCCTCGATGCGCCGGAAGGAATACGGCCCGACTGCCTCGGCGAACGCGCCGAACGCCCGATGGAAGGCGCGCTCGCGCCACTTCTCCTGGAACCGATACGGCGTGGAGCACAGCACGAGTCCGTTCACGCGGTCCGGATGCCGATGCGCCGCAGCCAGACTCACCACCCCGCCGAGCGAGTATCCCGCGCACACCGCCTGTTCCACGCCGAGCGCGTCGAGCACAGCGACGACGTCGTCGGCGCAGTCGTCCACGAGGAAGCGCTCGGAGCGAATCCCCCGACCGTGCCAGCGCTGGTCGAACAGGATCACCCGGTACCGCTCGGCCAGCGGCGCCAGCGCCGGAAACCAGTTCAGGTAGGCGGTGCATCCGGTGCCGTGCAACAGGACCAGAGCCGGAGCCCCTTCTGGTCCGGCGATATCGACCACATAGGTGCGCCCGCGTCCTGGCAGCTCGACCAGCCGCCCGCCCGGCACCTCGGCGATATCCGGTACCCGCCGGGCGAAGCGGCGTAGCGCCGCCGAGGATGGTGAGTTCGTCATCGTGCGCCTCCCGCGAATCGCGGACAGAATTAGAACGTGTTCTACACGATGATGCCATAGCGGGTCAGGGCGGCACGCGCGAACGCCTACGCCAGGGCCCGGACAATCGATTCGGCGATGCACACGGGCCTATCGGAGCCTTCTCGCTCGATAGTCGTCGCGATCACCACCTGAAGGCCCCCCGGCACTTCGTCGACACTGACAATCGTAGCCCGCCCGCGAATGCGGGATCCGGCGGGAACCGGCGACGGAAACCGAACCTTGTTGAGGCCGTAGTTGATTCGCGCGCCCGCGTCGGCGATCTCGAAGATTTCCCGCATCACCGCCGGGAGCAGCGACAACGTCAGGTATCCGTGCGCGATGGTCGTGCCGTACGGTCCATCGGCCGCGCGTTGCGGATCGACGTGGATCCACTGCCGATCCTCGGTGGCCTCGGCGAACGCGGTGATGCGTGCTTGGCTGATCTCGATCCAGCCGCTCACGCCCAGGTCGGTGCCCGCGGCGCCGCGCAGCGATGCCATGGTGAAGGTGGTGGGCTCACTCATGCGAGAACCCTAAATCGAGCGGCCCGCCGCGGCGAGAGCATCGGCGGATATTCCATCACCGCAAGCCCGCTGGCCCGCAACGACATTCCCGGCCGCCGACTCCGATGTGGCACCATCGGACGCGAGGCCAACGCCCGATTCGGCACATTTCTGTAACGTGTTCCAGTACGTTGGCGTGAACAAGCGAAAAACGGAGGTGCCTCGATGGGGCGGTTGACCGGCAAGGTGGCGTTGATCAGCGGCGGGGCCCGCGGCATGGGCGCGGCACACGCCAAGGCCATGGTGGCCGAAGACGCCCGCGTGGTGCTCGGTGACGTGCTCGACGACGAAGGCGCCGCGGTCGCCAAGGAATTGGGCGACGCCGCCGCCTACGTGCACCTCGATGTGCGCGAGCCCGCGCAATGGCAGGGCGCGGTCGCCGAGGCGGTGCAGCGATTCGGCTCCCTCAATGTGCTGGTGAACAACGCGGGCATCGCCAACGGCAACCTGCTCGTCGACTTCGAACTGGCCGAATGGCAGCGGATCATCGACATCAACCTCACCGGCACGTTTCTCGGCATGCAGGCGGCCACGCCGGCGATGACCGAGGCAGGCGGTGGGTCGATCATCAACATCTCCTCCGTCGAAGGCCTGCGCGGCAGCCCCGGCCTGCACGGCTACGTCGCGAGCAAATTCGCCGTCCGCGGCCTGACCAAGTCGACGGCACTCGAGTTGGCGCAGTACAAGATTCGGGTCAACTCGGTACACCCCGGCCTGATCAGCACCCCGATGACCGAGGGCATTCCCGCCGACTTCCTGCAGATCCCGCTAGGCCGGGCCGCCGATTCGTCCGAGGTCGCCGCACTGATCACCTTCCTGGCCAGCGACGAATCCTCGTATTCGACCGGCGCCGAGTTCGTCATCGACGGCGGTCTCACCGTGGGCATTCCACACAAGACCTTCGATTCGTGAGCCGCACGCGACCGAACCGCGCCGACCTCAGTAATGGTGTGGCAGGTCGCGAGTCAGGACCAGCGCGAGTACCGGCAGCGCCATCAACGCGAGACAGGCGAGCACGTTGATCCACTTGTAGGCCACGACGACCGCGGCGAACTCACGCAGGATCGCCGAGGGCAGGTAGTAGAAGGCGGTCCGCGCACCGGTGACCTCGGCGTCCAGGTCGAGGCGCCGGGCCAGGATCGCCGTGCGCAGAATATGGAAGTTGCTCGTCACCAGCACCATTCGGGTGGACTCGCCGCGCTCGCCCAGTAATCGCTTGGTGTAGAGCAAGTTCTCCCGCGTGGTGGTCGAACGGTCCTCCAGCACAACGCTGTCCGCGGGCACCCCCTGATCGATGAGGTAGCCCGCCATCGCCGAGGCCTCCGACACGGCCTCGTCGGAACCCTTACCGCCACTGGTGATCAGCAGCGGCCTGCGCCCCGCGGCGATCTCGGCGCGGTACACCTCGATGGCCCGGTCCAGACGGCTGGCCAGCAGCGGCGGCACACGCGCGCCGAGCAGGGCGGAACCGTGCACGACGATCGCGTCCATGCCAGGCCGGTACGGCAGCGACCCGTAGAACAACGAATACAACAGGAAGCTCGCGAACAGAAACCCGACGTAGCTCACCGCCATGGTCCCCGACGCCAAAAGCACGACGACCCAGATATCGCCGGTGAAAATGGCCACCGCGAGCAACACATAGGGCACCAGCAGCGCGACCCCGATTCCGAGCGGAAGCAGGTTTGCGATGCGCAGCCCTTCCCGGCGAATCATCTGCACCCCGTTTACCATCAGCAACCCGGCGAGCACCAGCACGAGCAGCGGCGAAAGCAGCACGAGCAGGCCGGCCAGCACCACCGGAAGATCACCCTTGGCGCCGGATCCGAGCACCCACACGCCGGTGAAAGCCAAGCCGAGCAGCAGAAACACACCGTTGCTCAACCGCCGCCGGTCCGTGCGGAACCTCAGCAGGAACACACCGAGCAGGACAAGGCCGACAACGAGCAGCATCACCGAACCACCGTAACCGGCGCGGCGGCAACCATGCGGCGATGCCACGCCACCGCGGTGCGGATCGGCGGGCTCGCACGGCGCGGCTCCCTCTGGCCATTCCATTTTTCCCATATCGTGTCGCTCGTCCGAACATCGGCCGGGCGATTATTCACGGCCACTTTTCGGATTATCGACTTTCCACATGCCCAAACAATCCCCCGTGCATGTCGTGATGAATGGGAGTCGCTCATCGCTATGTTTCGACACATCCGCCCCGCGCTCGCCGTTGTCGCCCTGCTGATTTCGGTCGCACACGTGGCCGTCGTGCCGGGTTCCGCTGCGGCGCAACCGATCTATCCCAAGCCGGACCCCGACCCCTTCTACGCGGCACCGCCCGACCTCGATCGGACCAAACCCGGTGACGTGCTCGCCGTCCGGCCGATGCCCGCGCTGCTCGGATTTCCCGGAACCACGGTCACGATGATCAAGTTCCGGTCCACCAATTCGGCGGGCAATCCGATCGCGGCCACCACCACCGTGCTGACCCCGCACGACCATGCACCCGGCGGCCCGCTGCTGTCCTATCAGCACATCATCAACGGCCTCGGCACCCAGTGCGCCGTCTCGCGGGTGCTGTACACCGGCGACCCGAATCTCGCGGTGCGCGAGGCGCCCGCGCTCAATACGGTGCTGCTGCGCGGCTGGTCGGTGGCGCTGCCCGATCATCTGGGACCGACCAGCGCCTACGGGGCGGCCAAGCTGGGCGGCATGATCACCCTGGACGGCATTCGCGCGGCCCGCCAGGTCGCGGAGCTCGGTGTCGCGCGGAGCCCGGTCGCGATGTTCGGCTATTCCGGCGGCGGCATGGCCACGGGCTGGGCGGCGGCACTGGCGCCCACCTACGCGCCGGATCTCGCCATCGTCGGCGCGGCCGAGGGCGGTGTCCCGATGAACCTGGTGAAGATGACCGAGGGGCTCGGCTACACCAGGCACCCGGCGTTCGGGCTCGCGCTGGCGGCGGCCATCGGACTCGAGCGCGAATACCCGACGCGGCTGCCGATCAGCGACAGCCTGAACGCCTTCGGCCGGGCGACCCGCGATCAGATCGCCAACGGCTGCACCAACGAGATCCTGGCGGCCGGTGCCGGGCACAACGTGCTGGACGTGGCCAGCTCCACCTCGCTGGCCGACGACCCGAGCGCGCGCTCAGTACTCGAAGAGAACAGCCTGGAGCTCTACGAAGGTGTGCCGAAAATGCCTATCTACCAATGGCGTTCGCAGGAGGACGCGCTGATCCCGGTGGCCTCGATCGACAACACGGTGCGCCGGTATTGCGCGGCGGGCGTGCGCGTGCAGTCGGAGCTGTACCCGAGCCCGGACCACCTGACCACCGCGGTGCTCGGCTCGCCTGCCGCGATGGCCTGGATCGATGACCGGTTCCGCGGCGTGCCCGCGCCGACCGACTGCTGATCGCCACGAAGGCGCCCACCCTCGGGTCGCAGGACGCCACCGCGTCCCGGGGGTGGCACCTAAGGTGGGTGCATGGTCACGATCATCGGCGGTGGAATCGCGGGTACGTTGCTTGCTGGTGCGCTCGCGCGCGACGATCGACCGGTCACGGTCTATGAGAGTCAGCCGACCATCGGCGCGGGACACTTTCTGGCACTGGATGATCGGGCACATGCCGCGTTGACGCGGCTTGGGGTCGGCCTCGATCGGCTGCACGCGGCATCGCACGCACTGACCGAACTGCGCGCGGCCGACCGCTCCGGTGTGCTTCGCAGCGACTCCCGCACCGAACGCAGGCTGTACCTGCGCGCCGACCTCATGCGGGCACTGACCGAATTCGCCGTCGATACTACGGCCGTCCTCAACTACGGCACCCCGATCACCGAGCTGAACAACGCAGAAGGGACACTCTTCAGCGGCGATAGCCCCGTTCCGGCCGACGACGTGATCATCGCCGCCGACGGCATCGACTCCCCCGCCCGGCGTCACCTCGAACCCGAGCGCATCGCCGAATACTCCGGCCAGATCATCATTTACGGCATCACCGATCGGCCGATCCAGCCGACCACCGATCCGTCCGTTCTGCACTTCCACCGCCAGCTCGACGACGACGGCCGACCCGCCAGCACCTTCGGACACTTCTGGAACGACACGATCTCAGTGTGGTTCACCCGCCTGACCCGCGAACCACTCGCTATGCGGGACACCGGATCTCAGCCGCTCGACGGGTGGGCGGCGCCAATTCTGGCGGGTGCCGGCGCGATCCCCGAACTCGTCGAGACCATGCTGGGCGCAACCAGCACCGTGCACGTATCCAACGCGCGCACAGTGCCGCTCGCCGACGCACGGCCCCCGCAGGCGCCGGTGATCCTGTGCGGCGACGCCGATCACGCCATCACGCCGGCCGCGGGAATCGGTGCCCGCGACGCCATCGAGGACGCCGCGGCACTCGCTGAAGCCATCACCTCCGGCGGCGCACCGGCCGCCGCGATGGCCGAGCGACGACGCCAGATCCTCGCCGAGCGCGAGCAGGCAGCCCAAATGTTCCGCAGCGCAACGTAAAACGGCGGCGCGGGGACGAATTTTCGTCCCCGCGCCGCCGAAGCTCTGGCGACTTAAGATTCCTTGCCGCTCTCGTAAGCACTCTGGCGAGCCTCGTTCAAGTTGGCCTCGGCGCGAGCCTTCTCCGCCTCGGCCTCCTTCTTGGCTGCCGCACGCTCGGATTCGGCCTTGTCCTGCTGGGCGCGGCCCTCGCTCTTCAGGCCGTCGTTCCCGGTGATGATGCCCGCGGCTTCCTTCGCCTTGCCCTTGACGTCCTCGACGACGCCTTCGACAGCCTCGCGCGGTCCGCTGTTGTCCTTGGTCATGGCAACTCCTCCAGCTCGGTGTTGGCGGTCATTCGCCGCATACCCGGGCCCCTCGGGCCCAATCAGTACGGGACGCGAAACAGGCTGTGTCTCGCATCACGCCAGTAGCACAGCCAACCCCGTTCTCGCTGAACAACACTCGATACTCCACGACTGCAACATTCGAGTTTCTTGCTGCCCGAGCCCGATCTCGCTTGTCTACGGCCCTGGAACCGGGACCGCGGCACCCAGTTTCGATGTCACAGCGAGGGTCCCGCGAGCAACAAGGCCAGGCCGAGCAGCGTCATCACCACCGCGATAGCGGAATCCAGCACCCGCCACGCGACCGGACGCGCGAACAGCGGGCCGAGCCGTCGGGCACCGTACCCGAGCGCGGTGAACCAGAGGACGCTGCCGAGCATCGCGCCCGCACCGAGGAACCAGCGATCGGGAGTCGCATAGGTGCTGGCCAGGGAACCGAGCAGGACCAGGGTGTCCAGATACACGTGCGGATTCAGCCAGGTCAAGGCCAGACTGGTGGCTACCGTGGCCCCGAGCGCGACCGTGGTGCCCGCGGAACCGACGATCAGCGCCGTGGACGCGAACGCCCGGCGAGCCGCGAGCACGGCATAACCGAGCAGGAACGCGGCACCCGCGTACCGCACCACCGTGACCACGGCGGGCACCGATTGGACGACAACGCCGAATCCCCCGACGCCCGCGGCGATCAGCACGATGTCCGACAGCGCGCACACCGCGACCACCGCGAAGATGTGCTGTCCGCGCACCCCCTGACGCAGCACGAAGGCGTTCTGCGCGCCGATGGCCACAATCAGCGAGAGCCCGAACCCGAGACCGGAGAGGGCCGCCAGCGCGGCCGAGGAGACTTCCATGTCCCTCGACGCTAGGTCCGGCATTATCTCCAGGCAAACTAAAGTTTCTGCACTACCATTACGATTCCTTAACATGGACCTGCAGCTGGATCAGCTCCGCGCGTTGAACGCGGCGATCACCGAGGGCACCTTCGACGCCGCCGCGAAGAGCCTGCGGATCACGCCGTCCGCGGTGAGCCAGCGCATCAAAGCGCTGGAGGACGCGGCCGGTCGCGTCCTGGTGCAGCGCACAAAACCGGTGTGCGCCACCGAATCCGGGCTCGCGGTGCTGCGGCTGGCCAGGCAGATCGAGCTGCTCGCCGCGGACACCGCCACCGAGCTCGGCGAGGCGCATCGGCCGACCCGGCTGCCCATCGCGGTCAACGCCGACTCATTGGAAACCTGGGTGCTGCCCGCGCTGGCCGAAGCGCCGCCCGGCGTCTGTTTCGAAATTCATCGCGAGGACGAGGAACACACCACCCGGCTGCTGCGCGACGGCACGGTGATGGCGGCGATCACCGCCACCTCCACACCGGTGCAGGGCTGCACAGTCGAACGGCTCGGCGCGATGCGCTATCGGCCGATGGCCGAACCGCGATTCGCGCGCACCTGGTTCGGCGACGGCGCCACCGCCAAGTCCTATGCCGCGGCACCGGTGGTGCTTTTCGACCGCAAAGACGATCTGCAAGACCGCCACCTGCGCCGCCGCAGCCGGCAACCGCTGGATCCGCCGCGGCATTATGTCCCTTCCTCGGCCGGTTTCCTCGCGGCGGTTCGGCTGGGATTGGGCTGGGGCATGTTGCCGGACCTGCAAACCCGCAATTTCCGAAGCACCGAGCTGGTTGCCGTCGACGGCGAGGCATTCATCGATGTCCCGCTGTTCTGGCAGCAATGGCGACTCGACTCACCGGCATTGAGCGCGGTTGCCTCCGCGATAGCCGCGACAGCGGCAGAATCGCTGCGCTGAGTACAGCGTATCGGATGCACGATCACTTGGTCTTGCACTTCTACGCCACAGTACATTTCTCCTCGCCGAGTTCGATAAGATACGGTATTAGTATTTCGAGCAATTACTCGTGACTACGCGAAGGACGCATCCCATGGCCAAGAAAGTCACCGTCACCCTGGTCGACGACTACGATGGCAAGTCGAAAGCGAATGAAACAGTTCAATTTTCGATCGATGGCGTGGCCTACGAGATCGATCTGTCCACCAAGAACGCGGGCAAGCTGCGGGTGACGCTCGAGCCGTGGGCGGAAAAGGCGCGCAAGACGGGCCGGGCGAAGCGTAAAGGCACCGGCAAAGCGACTTCCGCGACCGATCGCGAGCAAACAGCCGCGATCCGCGAATGGGCCAGGAAGAACGGGCACAACGTATCGACCCGCGGCCGGATCCCCGCCGACATTGTCGCCGCATATAACAACGCGAACTAGCGCTACCACGGGATTCGTGCCTCGGCCCGGCAGATCGCCGGTGCCGCCGGCCACCGCGGACTTCGGGTGGGCGATGTCTCGCGGCGGGTCGTGGCGCGCTCGTCTGTAGAATTTCGGGTTCGCCCGCCGGAGTTCGGCAGGCGGTCACTCGGATAGGACGGGGTGTGGCGATGCGCGTGCGGAAGCTGACCGCTCGGTCGGCAATTCTGAGTGCGTTGCTCGGGGCGCATCCAGCGGAGGCACCGGTCAGCTGGATCGTTTCGGTAGCCGAGGAACTCGGTCTGCGGCAATCGGCCGTGCGGGTCGCGCTGACCCGGATGGTCGCCCTGGGTGATCTGGAACGCGCGAATGGTGTGTATCGGCTCTCGGATCGGCTGATCGAGCGACAGCGCAGGCAGGACGCCGCGGTGAGTCCCGTGGTGAAAGCCTGGGACGGCGAATGGTTTCTGGCGGTGGTGACGGCCGTCGGCGACGACGCGGCTGCTCGGACGGCTTTCCGCGACACGATGCGCACCCGCAAACTCGGCGAATTGCGTGAGGGTGTGTGGACCCGGCCCGCGAACATTGAGATCGTTCTCGGGCCGGGTGCCAGTCGGCGCGTTTCGGTGTTCACCGCGGTACCGATGGACGCATCGGTCGCGCTGGCCGAAACCCTTTTCGCACCACAGCTTTGGGCTCGCGACGCGCAGCGGCTGCTGCACGAGTTCGCGACTTCGTCCTCGTTGCGGGAGCGGTTCGAGGTGGCGGCAGCGGCGGTGCGGCATATTCTCGACGACCCGCTGCTGCCCGATCCGCTGCTCCCCGCCGACTGGCCCGGGCTACCGCTGCGCGCCGAATACGCGGCGTTCCGAACCGAATTCATGGCATTCGCGGAGCAGCTGCTCGTCACCTCGGAGGCGTAGTGGCAATCGGGGAACTGCGCCGGTCGGTTTCAGTCGCTCGTCTTGGGTGTGGCGCGTTGAATGATCGCGGCGCTATCAATACCTGTCGGTAAGGTGCCGAAAACGTCGCCGTGTTCGCCGCCGAGCCTGCTGACGGTGAACGCGTCCGCGACCGCCGGGTGGCCGTAGCGAACGAGCAGCGACGCCTGAAGTACCTGCGCCATATCGCCGACGATGCGGCGGGCGCGATGCTGGATGGTGTCGAAGTCGCCGAATTGCTGTTCCAGCCGGACGATCGCGGCGTCGAGGTGCGTGTCGGCGCCCGAGGCACGTTTGACTTCGTCGAAAAAGGCGCCCAGGGTTTCCGGCTGTTTGGCCATGGCGCGCAACGTGTCGAGCGCGGCGACATTGCCCGACCCCTCCCAAACCGACATCAACGGCGCTTCCCGATAGAGCCGCGGCATCCGCGATTCTTCGACATAACCGTTGCCGCCCAAGCATTCCAACGCCTCGGCGGCATGGATCGGGCCGCGTTTGCACACATAATATTTGCTCACCGCCAACGAGATTCGGCGCAACTGGTCGGCGCCGTCCGCCCCGGCCGTCGCCCGATCGGTGAGATCGGCCAGCCACATGGCGACCGTAGTCGCCGCCTCCGCTTCGATCGCGAGATCGGCGAGCACATTGCGCATCAACGGCTGATCCGCCAGCGTCGCACCGAAAGCCGTGCGATGCGCGGCATGGTGCGCGGCCGCGGCGACTCCGGTGCGCATCGCGGTGGCGGTGCCGATAGTGCAATCCAGCCGGGTGAGGTTGACCATTTCGATAATCGTCGGCACGCCACGACCTTCGGCGCCGACCAGCCAGCCGAGGGTGTTGTCGTATTCGACCTCGCTACTGGCATTGGAATGATTACCCAGTTTGTCCTTGAGCCGTTGCAGCGCAAAGGTATTGCGGGTGCCATCGGGCAGCACGCGCGGGACGAAGAAGCAGGAAAGCCCGCCGGGCGCCTGCGCCAGCACCAGGAACACATCCGACATCGGCGCGGAGGTGAACCACTTGTGCCCGGTGATCCGGTAACTTCCGTCCGGCATCGGGGTGGCGGCGGTGGTATTGGCTCGAACGTCGGAGCCGCCCTGCTTTTCGGTCATCGACATCCCGGCGAGCAACCCGCGCTTGGACAGCGGCGCTCGCAGCACCGGGTCGTATTCCTTCGCACACAACAGGGGTTCGTACTGCGCGGCGAGTTCGGGAGCCGCACGCAGGGCGGGGACGACCGCATAGGTCATCGAGATCGGGCAGCCGTGGCCCGCGTCGACCGGGCCCCACACGCTTAATTTCGCGGCCCGCGTCAGGTGCGGGTTCGGCCGGGTGTCCGCCCACACCGCGCCGTGCAACCCGAAGCCGACCGCGTGCGTCATCAACCGGTGATAGCTCGGGTCATAGCCGACCTCGTCGATCCGGTTGCCGTAACGATCGTGCGTCTTCAGCGTGGGTGGATGCGCCTCGGCGAGATCACCCAGCTCGATGGCTTCGGCGCTGCCTGCCAGCCGTCCGATCTCGTGCAGCTCGTCGAGCGAGTGGTCGGCGCCCGCGCGGTGCAGCGCCTCGAGCAGCACCGGCTGCTCGGCGGCGTCGTAGTCGACGAGCGGGGGAACCTGATTCGTTACCGCGTGGGTGGGCATGAAAATAGTATTACAGCGTTCCGTCAATTGACACAAGTATGTAATATTAGTGGGGAGTTTGCCCCGTCATAGTCAGGAAACCCTGTTGTCAGACTTCGAGAATCATTCCGGCACCCGCCCGGCCGCTTGGTATGAGGGACTTACCGAAGCGCCCGATTCGCCTTGGGCCGACCGCGCACTGCCGCCGACGGAAACCAGCTACCGCACGCTCACCTACGAGGTCACCGGCCGGATCGCGCGGATTACCTTCAACCGCCCCGAACGCGGCAACGCGATCACCGCTGACACTCCTATCGAGCTCGCGCACGCGGTCGAGCGGGCCGATCTCGATCCGCGCGTCCACGTGATGGTGGTTTCCGGGCGCGGAAAAGGTTTCTGCGGCGGCTACGACCTGTCGATCTTCGCCGAGAACGGACTGGAACCGGCGGACGGCGCGGAGTCGCCTACCGGCACCGTGCTCGACCCGCAGGTCCAGGCCCGCAATCACAATCCCGCGGGTACCTGGGACCCGATGGTCGACTACGCGATGATGAGCCGATTCAACCGCGGCTTCGCCAGCCTGCTGCACGCCAACAAGCCGACGGTCGCCAAGCTGCACGGGTTCGCCGTCGCGGGCGGCACCGACATCGCGCTCTACGCCGACCAGATCATCTGCGCCGACGACACCAAGATCGGCTACCCGCCCACCCGGGTCTGGGGCATTCCGGCCGCTGGCATGTGGGCACACCGCCTCGGCGACCAGCGCGCCAAGCGACTGCTGTTCACCGGCGACTGCCTGTCCGGCAAGCAGGCCGAGGAATGGGGCCTCGCCGTCGAATCCGTGCCCGCCGATGAGCTCGATGAACGCACCGAGGCGCTGCTCGAACGCATTGCCCGGATGCCGATCAACCAGTTGGTCATGGCGAAGCTGGCGTTGAACAGCGCGCTGCTCGCCCAGGGGGTGGCGAACTCCGGCATGATCAGCACCGTCTTCGACGGCATCTCCCGGCACACCCGCGAGGGTTACGCCTTCCAATTGCGTTCGGCCACTGTGGGTTTCCGGGAGGCGGTGCGGGAACGCGACGAGCCGTACGGGGATTGGAAGCGGGCGCAGTTCGACAAGTAGTCGCGGTCAGGCGGCGATCTTTTCGATCATCGGAGTGAGCACGCGGCGGGCGCCGGTTTCGATGAAGCGGGTCTCGCCGCGGCGCAACAGCAGTCGGATGCTGTCGGCCCAGCGGACCGGCGCGCAGATCTGTGCGGCGAGCGAGGCCCGCAGGCCGGCGTCGGCGTGGAGTTCGCCGGTCAGGTTGGCGACCACGGGAATTCGGAGATCGCGGATCGGTGCGGCGGCCAGGACCTCCGCGAATCGGGTCCGGGCGGCCGCCATCAGCGGCGAGTGGAAGGCGCCGCTCACCGGTAGCACCACGTAGCGGGCCGCGCCCGCGGCGAGGAAATGGTCGCGCGCCGAACGAATGTGCTCGGCGCTGCCGGAGATCACCACCTGGTCCGGTGTGTTCAGGTTCGCCACCCAGATGCCGCCGCCGGGGCTATCCGCGGCGGTGGCCTCGATCCGCTCGGCGGTGAGCCCGACCACCGCCGCCATCGCGCCACCGCCGGCGTCGCCCATCAATTCGCCGCGCCGGGCCACGATTTCGAGCCCGGTGGCGAAGTCGAACGCGCCCGCCGCGAACAGCGCGCAGTACTCGCCCAGGCTGTGGCCGAGCAGATACGACGGAGGCAATACCGCCTTACGTTGAAAACGTAAGTAGGTCAAGACATTCACGGTGTAGATGGCGGGCTGGGCGTACCGGGTCATGGCCAGGCGCGCGCCGCCTGCCTCCGTGCACACGTCGCGCACCGAGTAGCCGAGGACCGCGTCGGCCTCGCGCACGAGATCGGGAAACTCGTCGAACAGTCCCTTGCCCATGCCGGGGAACTGCGAACCTTGGCCGGGGAAGACGAAGACAGGCATCGTTCGGCGCTCAGTCGCCGAGTTCGGTGAAGACGAACTTGTCGTTCGCCCCCGCCGCCAACTCGCGATAGGTCTCGATCGCCTGGTCCAGCGGCCGGGCGACGATGCCGGTCGGCGCAGGCAGGGCACCCGAGTCGAACAGCTCGCTGAGGCTGTTGAGCGAGGCGGCGCTGGTAATGGTGTCGTGCCTGGCCGAGTTGACGCCGACGAGGGTGCCGCCGCGGCGGTAGAGGTCGAGCACCGGCACTCGCTCGTGACCGTCGGCGGGTGCGGCGATCACCGCGATGTGACCGCCGGCGCCGAGCGCGGTGATCGCCGCGGGCAGCCAGAAGCCGGTGGTGTCGAATACCGCCTGGGCGCCGTCGCCGAAGCGGTCACGGACCTGTGCGGCGAACTTCTCGGTGTCGTCCAGCACGATCGCCTCGATACCTTGGGCGCGCAATTCCGCTGCATGTTCCGAACGGCGTACGCCGGCAACGACATCGCCACCGCGCGCGGTGGCGAGCAGGTAGGCGGCCGTGCCGACCGAACCCATGCCGATGAGAACCAGGCGGGTGCCCGCGCCGACGCCGATCCGTTCGACGGCCTCCCACGCGGTCAGGTAGGGCACACCGGAGGCGGCGGCCTCGGCGAAGGACAGGCTGGTGGGTTTCCGTGCGGCACCGGCCGCGGGCAGCGCCAGGTATTCCGCGTGCGAGCCGTCGCGGACGAACCCGAGTTCGCGGCCGCTGCCCCACACTTCCTGGCCGATCAGCCCGGCCGGGCCCGCCACGATGACACCGGCGAAGTCACGGCCCGGGGTGCGCGGCACGGTCGTGTACGGGAACTTGCCGAGTACATTCTTGAAGTCGCTCGGGTTGACGCCCGCGGCGTGGATGCGCACGACGACCTCACCCGAGACCGCTTGCGGCCGAGGCACTTCGGCCAAGAACAAGGCATCGAGGGAACCGATCTGGTCGAAACGCAGTGCCTTCATTGTCCGTCCTCGGTGTGCGATGTGAGTAGGTCCCAATAGGCCTCGAGCGTTCGATGGTCGCCGTGCCGGAATACCGCCGCCACGTAGCCGTCGGGGCGGATCAGCACGCCGGTGTATGGCGGCACCCCCAGCTGTGCGCGCCATCGTCCCGAAACGTCGAACAGTACGTTGCCGCCGTGCGGTCGCCGGTACTTCTGTCGTGGCGACGGCCGGTCGTAGACGACATAGCTGAGCGTCCCGTGCTCGGCCTGGGTCGTGCACGCTTCCGGTGGGACGGTGTCCTCACCGGCGAAGATGAGCAGCACGTGCCGGTAACCGCCCAGTTCGGCCAGGAGCCGCAGCGGGTCACCGTTCGCGGTCTCGAAGGCGCAGTGCGGCATGCGTTCTCCCACGCGCACCCGAGGCCCGCCCGGTGTGCTGCCCGGTGCGGGGCGTGCGAAAAGGCCGCCCGCGGGGTAGCCGACGCGGTACTGGCTGACCTTCGCGAGTTCTTCGGCATGGAACTTGGGTAGGCGGAGTAGATAGTTCTGATAGCGCAGCAACCGCCGCTTGAGGCGATTGCGGCCGAAGATGCGCTCGCTGAGCATGTTGTTGTAGGCGAACAGACCCATGGCCACCGGATGCCGTTCGTCGTGATAGCTGCGCAATATCGCGGTGCCGCCGTGGCGCAGCGTGCTGCCGAGCTTCCAGGCCAGGTTCATCGAGTCCTGGATGCCGGTATTCAATCCCTGTGCGCCGATCGGGCTTTGGACGTGGGCGGCGTCGCCGACGAGGAAGATGCCGCCCACCTGTAGGCGTTCGGCCAGATATTGGCGTGGATTGAAGCGGGTGAGCCAGAACGGTTCGCCGAGTTTCACGTGCGCGAGGCCGACGGTGCGCAGCAGCTCGTCGAATCGGCGCAGGATGAATTCCTCGTCGACTGCCGCGGCGGCGGTGCGCGACGTGGAGATCAGGCGGAAGTAGCGTCCGTCGATCGGCAGGATGGTGAAGAAGGTGCCTTCATCCAGATAGAACGCGTGCCGATCCTCGGGATGATATGGGAAACCGGCCATTTCGATGTCGGCCATGATGAAGGTCTCCGACTGTTCCGCGCCGTCGAAGGGCGTGCCGATCACCTCACGCACCCGGCTCCGGCTGCCGTCGGCGCCCACCACATAGCGTGCTTCGACCGTCGTGCGGGTGCCGTCGGCCGCGGTGAGGGTGCAGACATGGGCTGCCCCCGACTGCGCGACCTCTGTGAGGGCAAGGCCACGTTCAACGAGGATGCCGCGTTCGGCCATTGCGGCGGTGAGGATTTCGATCGTTCGGCGCTGGCTCAGGTGCAGCACACCGTGGAACTCGCCGTCGAGTCCGGCCAGATCGGTGACCGCGATGGGGTTTCGTCGCTCGGTGTAGTGATGGATGCGACGGGAGAGGATGCCCTCCTCGAGGAAACGGTCGGCGACGCCGAGCATCCGGAAGCATTCGAGCGTCCGTGGTGTCAGCGTCATCGCCTTGCTCAGCTCCGACCAGTGGTCGAGCTTGTCGACGATGCGGAATCGCACGCCATTGCCCGCCAACGCCAAGGCCATGGTAAGTCCGACCGGGCCCGCGCCCACGATGAGGACGTCGACCTGCCCTGTGCCGTTTCGGCTTTCGATCACCGGGCACCACCACGGGACAACTGCCACGCCGACAGGCATTCGGCGATCCGAGGGGCCATGGCGTCGCGGTACGCGGCGAACACGAATCGGTCCGGCCGCAGCACCACGAAATCGGCGGCGCCGATGGCGCGCACCAGATCGCCGGTGGCGTCGTCGAGCACGAGCACCCCGGGTTTACTCGGTTCCCCGTGTGCGCGTACCTGGGCGACCACCGTGTCAGCACCGAGCAGCGCGCGCCAGCCGATGGCGGAGATGCGGCTATGGGTTCGTGCCAGTACCGCGAAGCCGTGGCCGAGGAGATCGTCCAACGGTTGGGTGATGCCCTCGTGCAGAACCACAGGCTGCGGGAACATCTTTCCGCCGCCGGCCTTTTCGTCGAAGAAGCCGATGTCGTATTCGGGTGCGGGTTTGGCGCGACGCTGGTCTGCTACCGACAGTTCGAGCGCGTCCGGGGCCTCGCCGCTGTCCCCCTCGATCCGGCGGGCGAGGTGCCGCACGAAAGCCACGGTGCGGGTGAGGTGGCCGCCGCGTTCGGTGTCGTAGCTGTCCAGGATGTCGGCGGGCAGGCGGTCCTGCAGCACGAAGGCGATCTTCCAGGCGAGGTTGATCGCGTCGCGAACACCGGAGCACAGGCCTTGGCCGCCGTAGGGCGGAACGAGGTGCGCGGCGTCGCCGAGCAGGAAGACGTTTCCGTGGCGTAGCTGTCCGGCGTGCCGGAAGTAGCGTTCGTATACCGCGGCCCGCACGACGTCGACCGGGTGATCGGCGACCAGTGGTCGCAGTGCCTCCTGAATATATTCTTGGCCAACGGTTTCGGCTCGTTCCGCCGCCCCGAGCCGGCATTCGATGCGGCGCAATCCCGCGGGGAGGGAGATCGACACCATGGGTTGGTCGGCGGTGTCCTGATGGCGGTCGCGCATGGCCGCCGCGAGGACGTCGTCGTCACGCACGTCGACCACCAGCCACTTCTCCTGCTGGGTGTCGCCGAGGAGCTCGACGCCCAGTTGCTGGCGTACCCGGCTGCGGCCGCCGTCGCAGGCCAGCAGGAATCGGGCGGACGCGCGCAGTTCGTGGCCGTCGGCGTCGCGCATCAGGGTGACGATTCCGCCCGCCTCGTCGAAGTCGATGAATTCGGTGCCCTCGCGCAGTTCGACCGTGGGCAATTCGGCCAATCGGGTACGCAGACCTGCTTCCAGGCTCGGCTGGAGGAAGGTAGCGAGGAATGGATGTCCGAACGGGCCTGGCGTGGCGGGCGGCTGAAAGCGCGAATAGCCCGCCGGGGACAGGTATTCGATGGTTGGCGAGTACCTCAGTTGCGGCAGTTGCGTTTCCGCGATGCCGGTTGCCTGCATGGCGCGCATGGTCTCGTCATCGATGCCGATCGCGCGTGGGTAGGTGTACATCTGCTGTCGGCGTTCCACCACCAGCGTGTGCACGCCGTATTGGCCGAGCAGTACGGCGGTGAAGAGGCCGACCGGGCCCGCGCCGACGATGATCGCTTCGTATTGCGTTGGGGTGGTGCTGGATCCGTTCATCGGGCGCCCCTCGCGAGAATGTCCAGCACGTCCCCTCGGCATTGTTCGGGGTGCAGGAAGAAGTGGTCGCCGTCGAGGACGTGCAGGTCGAACTCGGCGGATGTCCAGGCGGACCAGTCCCGCATGTTCGCTTCCGTGACGCGATCGTCGTTGCGGCCGTGCAGGGCGGTGATCGGCACCTCGAGGGCCTTCGCTTCGGCCTGGCGGAAGCTGCCGACCATGCGGATGTCGTTGGCCAGGATGGGCAATGCCATCCGCAGGAATGCCGCGTCGGCGTCGGCGGCGGGGAAACGCAGTAGGGCGGCGAGGTTTTCGAGTTGCGGCTCGGTGAGGTCGCGGATCTCGTTGTCACTCGGCAGGTCTGGGTAGCCTGCCTGCCGTAGCTCTTCCCGGCATGCCAGGTAGAAGGGGTTTCCGGTGTGGTCAGGGCTGCTGAACGCGCCGATATACAGGTGCCGTGGTCCGGGGTGGCCGCGGTCGCGCAGGTTGAGGGCCAGGAGGTAGCTGATCAATCCGCCCGCGCTGTGGCCGTAGAGTGCGAACGGTACGTCGCCGGAGCGCAGTACCTCGTCGGTCAGTTCGTGCACGATGCGGTAGACGTCCGGCACCAAGGGTTCGGCGAGTCTGGTGCCGCGACCGGGTAATGCGACCGGGCATACCTCGATGTCGGCGGGCAGTAGGGATTGCCAGCCGTGGAACAGAAGGGTGCTCCCGCCGCCGTAGGGGATGCAGAGGAGCCGGAATGGCGCAGCGGAATTGCGCTGTGGAAGATACGGTTTCGCATTCGAGCGGAGTTCCTCAGCGGCAGTTGCGGAGCGCAGTCGGGCGGCCAGTTCGGCGATGGCGATGCCCTGTACGAGATCCCCGAGCTCGACTCGCTGGCGCGGGTCGACCGGTTCCAGCGCTCGGTACAGCCGGGTCGCCTGGACAGAGTCGATGCCGAGCGCGGCGGTCGTGTCGGCGGAGCTGAGGTCGGCGGTCGGGAGGCCGGTCAGTTCGGCGATCAACCGGCCTATCGCGGCCTCGAGGAGAGTCTGAGCCGCAGGCCCGTGGGCCGCGTTTATCTCGGTGATCTCGGCCGATGACAAGCGCAGCGTGTCCGCCGAGCCGTCCGAGGCCGCGATGACCGAGTCGATGCCACTGTCGATCCAGCGGACAGTGCAGGCTCGGCATTCGACGATGGTGGCCGCGTCCGCGTCCAGTAGGGCGAACCGGCCGATCACGCTCTTGCCGTCGGGGGCGAGCTCGACGCCGTCGACCCGAATGGTGTGCGGCGCCACCGGTTCGCCGGGTCGCACGATCAGACCCGCCATCCGTTCGACCATGAACGCGGCGCCCGCCGGCACGACGTCCGGCATGAGGACGTGGAAGACCTGGGCGCACGCGTCGAGGATGCCGGGGGCGACGCGGGTCGCCGCGCGCTCCGTACGGATGGCATGCGCGGAATCGATATCGGCGATGGCGACGGTGCCGTGGCGGCGCACGGCGCCAACCGCACGAACGCTCGGCCCCAGCCGCAGACCGCGGTCGTGCATGGCGGCATAGAACTCGGGGCCGGTGTATGCGGTATCGGATCCGACTGACGCGCCAGCGATTTCGGCGAAGACCGCTGGCGGGTCAGAACGCTTCGCCAGTACTCCGGAGACATGATTCCGCCAGCGGTTCGCCTCCGAGTCGACTAGCGAATAGAAGTCGAACCGTGGTGTGGCGGAGTCGATGTCGTCGAAAGTCAACCGCACCGAAACCGGCGTGTCCGCCACGATGAGCGCGGCGCTGAAGGTCATCTCCGCGATGTCGAAGCGAGCATCGGGGGCGAGCCGGTCGGTCGCGCGGAGCAGCATCTCGACGAAATACCCGATGTGCACGATGTTGTGGGTGTCGGCCAGCGGGAGCACGCTGTTCGCGAGTACGAAGTCCAGCTCGGAGCTGTCGCCCGGTGCGGGATGGGTGCGGGGTTCCAGTGGGTCGCCGAGAGGTACCGCGGTTGGCTCCTCCCGCAGCGACTCCAGGACGTAGACGGACTCCTCGTAAGCCGAGGTTGGCACCTGGACTCGCTGAGCCCCGGTGCCTTCGTACCAGGCTGCCCAGTCGACCTCCGCGCCCAGCTCATACAGGCGGACCAGGGCTGCCAGCAGCGCGTCGGCGTCCGAAGCGAGTTCGACCACGGAGAGTGCGTCGGCCATCGGTCGAGTCGGTGTCGATTCGAGGCCGAGCACCACGGCCACGCGCGCTTCATGGCCGACACAGAGACGCGCGGTGCGAGCGAGATCGGGTGTTGCTTGTGCGGCTTGCCGCCAGTAGTCGGGATCCAATGCCGTGCGTGGGCTGAGGAATTCGCCGGTGGCCGGGCAGATCACGGCGGCTTCGAAACGGAATGCCTGCGCGGGCTCTCGCGTTGCCGGGCCGGTCCCTTCCGGTATCCGCAGGGCGGCAACACCGGTCGGCGTCAGCAGGCCCGGCTCGTCTCCCGCCGCGGCGAACAGGTCGATCAATTCGCCGACGAGGCAATCCGCGCTGCGCGCACCGGTTTCGATAGCCGTCGCGTACATGCCGATGCCGTCGGGGCACCAGATCTCGGGCTCGATGCCGAAGCCGCGCCACATCCGGATCAGGCCGCACAGCACGGCCAGTTGGTGGCACGCCGCCGTCACCGGGCGGTCGGCGCGGGTTCCCCTCGGCAGTGGCGTGCCGCGATGTGTCGTCCATGCGGCGGCGACGGCGTCGAAACCGTCGCGGAATCCGCTGAACGAGCGATGCCAGCTATCCGCTCGCGAATCCGGTTGCCGCGGAATCAGTCCCGACACGATGAAGACCGGCTTCAGCGGGCCGGTTCGGGTCAGCACCGATCGGGTCGTGAAATGGGGCGTAGCGGAAAGGGTTTCGAGTGCGTCGAGCAATTCGGCGCGATTCGTGCCCGTTACGTAGCTCCGATAGGGGCCGTGCGCGCGGCCGGTGGCGTAGGTGAAGCACACGTCCTCGGCGTTCGCGTCGGGCGTGGTTCGGAGGTATCGCACCGCGTCTTCGATGGTGGTCGCCAAAGTGTTCGCGGAGCGGGTACCGAGGAGCAGGGCGTGCGTGCGTCGCTCGGTGCTCGCGGTGCGTGGCCGCTCCTCGGGGCTGCCGATCACCGCGTGCGCGTTGGTTCCGCTGAATCCGAATGAGCTGACCGCGGCGATCAATTCGCGTCCGGGGACGTCTAGCTGCGCGTTGGGGACGCGCAATCCCAGCTTGTCGAAGTCGCTCGGGTGGCTGAGCGCGTCGTATCCGGGTTGGGCCGGGATGCGGCGATGTTGCAGCACCAAAACCACTTTGAGTAGTGAAGTCAGTCCCGAAGCGGCCTCCAGATGGCCGATCTGGGCTTTGTTCGATCCGACGATCAGTGGCCGGTCCACCGGACGATCCTGGCAGTAGGCCGCGCTGGCCGCCGTCATCTCGATCGGATCACCCAATGGTGTTCCGGTTCCGTGGGTTTCGAGATAGTCGACCTCCGATCCGCGCAGGCCAGCCTTGCGTAACGCCTCGGTCAGCAAGTGTCGCTGCGCTCGTCCGTTCGGCACCGTCAGACCGCTGCACCTGCCGTCGTGATTGACGGCGGTGGCGCGCACCACCGCGAGTACGCCGTCGCGATCGTTGTTCGCGTCGGACAACCGCTTCAGCACTACGACGGCACCGCCTTCGCCACGCCCGTACCCCTGGCCGTCCCCGGTGAACGGGTGGCAGCGGCCATCCAGCGACAGCGCGCCGAATCCCGCCAGCGCACCCACCACCGACGGGTCCAGCAGTAGATTCACCCCGCCGACCACCGCGATGTCGCAGTCACCGTTGCGGATGCCCGCGCAGGCCAGATGCAGGGCGACCAGGGACGACGAGCACGCGGTGTCGATGGACAGCGCGGGCCCGGCGAAGTCGAAGGTGTGGCTGATGCGCCCGGACACGACGCTGTCGAGGGTGCCGGTCGCCACGTAATGGCCAGGCTCCCCGGACTTCCGGGCCAGCGCACCGTATTCGCCGCCGATCACGCCGAAGTAGACGCCGACCTTGCCCGTCATCCGCCACGGGTTGTACCCCGCCCGTTCCAGTGCCTGCGCGGTGAGCTTCAACGCCAGCCGCTGAGTCGGGTCCATGTCGCGCGCTTCGTTCGGCGAGATGTTGAAAGGCCTTGGATCGAAACGCATTACGTCGCGATCGAGATAGTTCGCCGTCGCGTAGGCGGCCGCCGCGGGATGCTGCGCGAAATACCGACTGTGCACGTTCCGCAGCCACTCGCTCGCGGGAGCGTCACGCTCACAGGACTTTCCGGAGTTCAACAGTTCCCAGAAGGCTTCCGGTGAATCGACACCGCCGGGCAGCTCACATGCCGTGCCGATGATGGCAACAGGACCCGCGGCAGCGCCGCCGGTGGCCGTCTCCCGGTTCAGCTCTCGAATCGTCGCGAGCGACTTCCGTAGCAATGCTCTGAGCTGTGCATTTTCTTCTTCGGGTGTCATCTGGATTCCTCGATCGAATAGCCGGGCGTCAGAGGATCGCGGTGAGCACGCGCTCGAGTTCCACCGGCGACAGCTCATCGATGGTGGCGGCGTCCAATGCGGTCAGGACGTTCTCGCCATCGGCGTTGTCCTCGACGAGAGCCTCGGGTAGCTGCTGGGCCGAAAACGACTGGGCTACCTCACTATCGAGCGAACGCTCGAGGTACTCGGCGAACTCGGCAATCGTCGGATAGTCGAATGCCGTCGTCTCCTCGGGGGCAAAACCCAGCGCGGCAGAGATCCGGCCACGAACCTCCTCTAGATGGATCGACGTCATACCGATGTCGAAGAACCCCATGTCGACGGCGGGCAACTCCCCCTCCGGGTAGGCAAGAGCGGCGCCGATCCACCCCTGGAGCCGCGTGCGAAGCAGCTGGCGCCGCAATGTCGACGGCAGATCGGCCAGCTCAGACCGCAGGTCGCCGGTGCTGATCGCCGGTACGACGGTCGTGGAGGTGGCAGTGGTAGGCGCGGTCGCGGCCTCCACCTCGGGAGTGGCGACGACAGGCGCGGGAGTGAACGTAGCGGGCGTATCGGTCGACACCCAGGCGGTGGAAGTCTGTCCGGGCTGCTGCGGCGCCTGCCGGTCCGCGTGTCCGATAGTGGCCGCTGCGGGCCAAAACCGTTGGCGCGACAACGGGGTCGGCGGTAGGTAGGCGGGTAGCTCCATGTCCAGTTCCGGGTGGACGATGCTCCAGTCGATCGGAAATCCGACCGACCACAGGGCGGCCAGCCGGTGATAGGAGCCGTCGGTGGCCAGTTGCCGAACATAGTTTTGGTCTGCGGGCGACCCATCGCCGAACAGGTTCACCTCGGCTCGGCTCGCATAGATTCCCTTCCCGCTCAGTCGGTTTCCGCTGTCCTCTTGTTCGGCGAAGAAGCGAAGGGACTCGACCGCGCCGGACAGCGTGGCCGCCACGAAGGCGAATCGGTGCGGGAGCCCATCTCGGTGTCGCAGCAGAGTCTTGGCCACGGCGGCGAGTGTCACGGTGGTAGCGAATGCCGCTCGACGGGGATCCCGTTCGGTCGCGTCCAGATACGTGGCGAGGGTGTTCGCCTGGGCTGCAAGGGTTTCTGCGGTACGACTGGATACGCCGATGATGTACCGAGGCACGGGTGCATTCATGGCTGGTACTCCTCGATCAGGACATGAACATTGGTGCCGCCCGCGCCGATCGAGGACAGTCCGGCGCGGCGCGGGGTGGCAGGTGCCCCCATTCGTGCGGGATCCCAGTCCTCGAGGGTTCGTTGGACGTAGACCGGCGAGTTGGTGAAATCGATGGCCGGATTCGTGCGCTCCGCGTGCAATAGCGAGGGGACCAGGGTGCGATTGTGCAGTTGCAGCAATACCTTGGCCAGCTGCGCGACCCCGGCGGCAGCCTCGGCGTGACCGATATTCGATTTGACCGAGCCGATCGCGCACTGCTGTCGCCGCGGCGTCGCCATCTCGAAAGCGGAACGGATGGCGGCGATTTCGACCGGATCGCCCAGGCGGGTGCCGGTGCCGTGCGCCTCGAAGTAAGTGATCGTGTCCGGCGTCCAGCGGGCCTGCCACAGCGCGCGTTCGATGGCCGTGGTGTGTGCCGCCGGGCTCGGCACGGTGAAACCGTTGGTCCGGCCGCCGTGGGTGAGCGCACTCCCCCGGACCACGCCGTAGACCCGGTCACCGTCACATACCGCGTCGGCCAACGGCTTCAGCAGAAACGCCCCCACCGCCTCCGCGGGCACATACCCGTCACCCCCTTCGCCGAAGGCGCGGCAGCGGCCATCCGAGGAGAGGAACTGATACTCCGCCAGCATCTGATATTTCGATGGGTGCAAAGTGAGATTCACACCGCCGGCCACCGCGAGCGAGCATTCGCCACGGCGCAGGCTTTCACACGCCAGGTGCAGCGCGTACAACGACGACGAGCACGCCGTGTCCAAAGTCAGACTGGGACCGCGGAAGTCGTTGAGATACGAGACGCGGTTGGCCACCGCATAGGTCTGCGAGTTGATCGGCACATACGAATTAGCGCCGGCCGCTTCGTGCTGCACGAGCTGGTAGTTGTTGAAGCTCGCGCCGACGTAGACGCCGACCTCATTGTCGTGCGCTGCCGCGAGCCGCTCCCGCGAGTAGCCCGCGACCTCCAGGCACCCGCGCGTGGCCTCCAGGAACAGTCGTTCCTGCGGGTCCATGAAGGCCGCCTCGACCGGGGCGATGCCGAACGCCGCCGCGTCGAAAAGGTCTACGTCGGACAGGAATCCGCCCCACTTCGAATAAACCTTGCCCGGCACATTGCGCCGCGGATCGAAGTACTCGGCATGGTCCCAGCGATCGCGCGGAATCTCGGCAACAGAATCGACTCCATCGCAAAGGTTCTGCCAGAATTCCGGCACCGAGTCGGCACCAGGGAATCTAGCGTCGAACCCGACCACGGCAATACCGTCTTCAGTCGACTCCCGCCGAATCCGCTGCCGCACAACGGGCCGCTCGGCCGGAGGCGCGGCAACTCTAGACGCCGGTTCAGGTGCGGGCCTGGCGGCCAGTGTTGCGGCGGGAGGTACGAGTTCGGGTGGCACTGCGAGCGCGGAGAGCGTTGCGGGCACCCGTGTTGGTGCAGTTCCAGGCACTGAGATGGGTGACGGCCCGGACGCGGGTGCCGCTCCGGGTGCGTGCGGCGCTGCCGGTGCTGCCGCCGGACCAGACTGCACGGTCCCACGCCGGTTGGCCGCTGCCACTGCGGGGCCAAGCGAGGGCACCGGTGCGAGCGCCGCTCCAGCCACGGGCACCGGTGCGGATGCCGAGCCGAAGTATGTGTGGACGCCCTCGGCGTAGTCGCGCTCGATTCGGCGGGCGACCTCGCCGATGTTGCGGCATTCGAAGAAGAGAGTGGCGGCGATGTCGCCGAAGCGTTCGGAGAGTTGCAGGTTGAGGGTGTGGATGATCAGCGAATCGATGCCGATATCCGCGAATGCCGTGGCTATGCGCAGCTTCTCGCGGGGCGAGCGGGTTGCTTCGGCGATCAGATCGATGAGGAGTCCTTCCAGGCGCGCACCGAACTCCGCTTCGTGGGCATTCGCCGAAACCGGCTCCACCACGGTTTTTTCTGCGAATGCCTGGCCAAAATCGGGACTTTCAGCCGAACCGTCACCGTTCGATTCCGACATTCGCTGGAGTGACGGGGTGGTGGATTGCCCGGCCGACGAAGTCGCGTCGCATACCGGCAGCGTGGTCACGTCCACCGCTGACCGAGTCGTCGGATCCACCATCGGCACCTGACCGTCGATGCGGAGATCAGTGTCCTCGTGCCAGAAAGAATGCTGGTCGAACACATAACCGGGCAGTCCCGGCAGTCGAGGCGTTTCGTCCAGTTGCGGCCCGGCCCAATCGACATCGCAACCGCGCAACCACAATTCGAGGAGCGCGGCCGTCATAGTGCGTGGTTCGCCGTCTGCGATGTGCACGAAGTCGAGCGCTGGCTCGACATCCCATGGCCCTAGGACGACCACCGCCGAAGACCGCTCGGCGAGCGCGGCGACGGCGGCCGCAACGTCGGCATCCGGGGCCGGAAGCTCCAGCCTGCGCCCGGCATAGGCCTCCTCGGTTCGCTTCGTCAGCGCGCCGAACCGGGTGAGCCGCGTCGATCGCACCACCGCTCGACCGCGCGCACTCTCCGCCAGCTCCGTCAACTCCGCATCCCCGAATAGCGCTGCCACGGCATCACTTCGGTCCACGATGCCGTCACAGATCAGCACGGCCAGCTCCGCGGTCGCGGGCGGCAGCCACCCCGGCGGCGTCAATCCCCACGCGCGGTCGATCTCGCCTGCCGCGACATTCACCGCAAGCGCGAGCACCGCGAGCTGTTCCGGCGTGAGTTCCGGCGCCACCTCGGCGAACCGGCGGATCGCGTCGACCACCGAAAAGCTGCGGGCGGACAGCAACTGCTCCCACCGGCCGAGCGCCCTCGCGAAGGTGTGCTGGTGGTCGAGCAGCAGCGCCGCCTGCGTGATGTAGGGCGTGACCTCGGTCAGGGTGCTCGCACAGCCGGTCACCAGCTCACGCAGGTAGTCCGCGTCGATCTCGTTGGGCAGCAGGCATTCCCCGCCGATCAGCACGGTGTGCCGCGGTGGCGTCTGTAGCACCGGTGGATCGTCGACGAGCAGGGCACCGACCGCCTCCTCCATCGGGATCGCCTGCGCGTGTACCAGCGCCGCCGCCGCGCCGACCGCGTCGAGCGCGACCACCTCGGTGATCGCCACCCGGCGCCGACCCAGCTCGGCAAGCCCGTCGAGGTGCGCCACGAACCGGGTGAGGCGGCCGTCCGCGATGGTCTCACCGTCCCGGTCGGCGATCAGCGCGCGCAGTTCTCGACCGGCGACGGAGTCGGACACGGTGCTGAGACGCGCTGCGGCACTTGCCGAATCGTGCGGCGCGAGCACTACCATCGGCTCTGGCGGCCCCGCCACCTGACGGACGGCGCTCAGCTCGCCCCGCCGTACCGCTGCGAGCAGATCCGCGATGCCGTCCGCCGCGACCCCGAGCCGGTAGGGCAGGCTCAGCAGCCGCTGGTTCGCCGCATGACACAGCTGCGGCACGAATTCCGGTTCGGCCCAGCGCGGTTCGTCCGCCCACGCGGCGAGCGTCTTACGCAGTGCGTCAGGCGATTTCGCCGCCACCGTAAAGACCGCCGGTCCGCGTCGCGACGCCGGGGTACGACGGCCGACCGGCGCCTCGTATTCCTGCACTACCGCATGGCAATTGACACCACCGAAGCCGAACGAGCTGATCCCCGCGGTACGCGGGCCGGGCTCGCCGGGCCAGTCGACGAGGGCATTCGGGAACCGAATAGTCGCACCGACGGCGTGCAGCAGCGGATTATGGATCTCCATGTTCAATGTCGGCGCGATGCGACCGTGCCGCAGCATCAGCAGGACCTTGATCAGCCCGGCCATCCCCGCACCCGCCTCGACATGGCCGATGTTCGTCTTCACCGAGCCGACGGCGAGCGGCGTGCCGCGGTCCCGGCCGTACACGCTGTTCAGCGCTTCGATTTCGATGGGATCGCCGAGACTGGTGCCGGTCCCGTGCGCCTCCACATAGCTCACCGCGGACGGTTCGACACCCGCGGCGGCCAGCGCGCGGTTGATCACGTCCGCCTGGGCAGCGACGCTCGGCGCGGTGAGGCCTCGGTTGTGCCCGTTGTGGTTGGTGGCGATGCCGCGCAGCACACCGTAGATGTGGCAGCCGAGGCGCTCCGCCTTCGCGCGCGTAGTCAGCAGTACGACGCCGACGCCCTCCCCTGGCACATAACCGTTGGCGCGCCGATCGAAGGTGAAGCACCGTCCGTCGGGGCTGAGCATCCGCGACTGCGAGAACGCCAGATACCGCCACGGCGAGCAGATCACGTTCACCCCGCCGACCAGCGCGAAATCGCAGTCCTCGGTGAGCAGGTCGGCCCGGCCCTGCGCCAGCGCGACCAGCGAGGCGGAGCAGGCGGTGTCGACGGTCCGACTCGGCCCGGTCAAGTTGAGCAGGAACGAGATTCGGTTGGCCGCGATGCACGCGTAGTTGCCGGTGGGGTCGAAGGCGTCGACCTGCTTGTTGTTGGAGATCACCTTGATCAGGTAGTCCTGCGCCATCAGCCCGACGTTCACCGAGGTACGGCCCGACTGCAGCAGGTCGATCGGCAGCCCGGAGTCCTCGACGCAGTGCCACGTCTCCTCCAGCAGCAGTCGATGCTGCGGATCGATGGCAACGGCCTCGCGCGGGGACAGGTTGAAGAACGCGTTGTCGAAGTAGCGCGCTCCGGCCAGCTTGCCAAGCCATTTCGTGTTGATCTTCCCGGGGTTGCGGTCGCCCGGCGCGAAGAAGCGCTCCCGATCCCATTGATCGGGGCCGACTTCCGCGATGTCGGAGTGTCCGGTCGCTAACGTCCGCCAGAACTCGCCGGAATCGCGCGCGTTCGCGTATCGGCAGGCGAGGCCGACCACGACGACATCTTGTTCCATCGCCCTCGCCTCCCTGGCCTTCAAAAAGCACCGTCGACGCGAATCTCCGGGCGGCACAACACCGTTCGGATGACCACGGCGAGCGTGCACAACGTGACGGCAACAACGCCCATGGGGACCGCGCTGACCCCACCGAGCCCGACCAGCGGCGCGACCACGGCGCCGAACAGGAACTGTGTGCACCCGAGCACGGCCGAGGCGCTACCCGCCGTCGCGCCGTGCGGCTCGAGCGCGAGCGCGGTGGCGTTGGGCATGATGAATCCGATCGAGGACACCATGAGAAACAGCGCGGGCACCAAGAACCACAGGCCCAGGCCGCCCACCGTGACGACAACGAGCACCGCGATACCGCCGAGCACTAATCCCACCAGGCCGATATCGAGCAGCGACCGGGGCGTGCCGCGATTCAACAGCCGGGCGTTCACCGCATTGGCAACCAGGATTCCCGCTCCGTTGATCGCGAAAAAGACGCTGAACAACTGCGGCGACGCCCGGTAGACCTCCTGGAATACGAACGACGACGCGGAGATATAGGCGACCATCGCACCGAAGGACAATCCGGCAACGAGGGCATAACCGACAAAGGACCGATCCCGCACCACCTGGCGCATATCGTGCCCCATCATCACGAGCCCGCCGCCGCGCCGGTTATCGACCGGCAAGGTCTCGGGCACCCAGCGATACGCCAGCGCCAGAAACACCACCCCCAGTCCGGCGAGCACCAGAAATACGCCACGCCAGTCCACGAAGCGCAACAGCTGACCGCCCACGACGGGCGCGATGATGGGCGCGACGCCGTTGACGGCGAGCAGGATCGAGAAGGCTTTTCCGGCCGCCGCACCGTGGTACACGTCACGGACAACGGCGAACGAGATGACGATGCCCGCCGCCCCCGCGAGCCCCTGCAGCAGCCGAAACAGGTCGAATACCAGCACATTCGGCGCGATCGCACACAGCAGCGAGGTGGCACAGAACAGCACCATGCCCGCCATCAACGGCCCGCGCCGTCCGCGCGCGTCGCTGATCGGGCCGACGAGCAGCTGACCGAACGCGAGTCCGATGAGGCACGCGGTGAGCGAGGACTGCACCCCCGACTGCGTCGTGTGTAACGCCGCGGCGGTTTGCGGGAGGCTCGGCAGGTAGAGGTCGGTGGTGACCGGACCGAACGCGGACAGCGCGCCTAGCACGGCGATCAGTCGAACATCGCGCATCCTGTTGCCGGCACCCTGTTCGAGAGTGCCGGTGCCCACGTCACCCACAGCGACATCCACGACGAACCTCCACCGGCCCTCCAGCGAGGCTCGATCCAACGTATGAATTCCCCCGTAACCCCCTTGGTCGAAAAGTTTACTGAGATCGGCTTTAACTCTCGGTGAACTGTCCGTGGATAAGGCGACCGGGCTCTATGACTGGCGTCACGAGTCATTGCCGACAAATCCTCGACCGCTATTTCAGGTCACGGTTCGCGCGGAACGCGCCGGGGGTGTGTCCGAGCGCGCGGTGATAGACCTCGATGAACGCGCTCGCCGAGGACCAGCCGCAGCGGTGCGCGACGACGGTGACCGGTACTTGATCGGCGAGTAGATGCATGGCGTTGTGCAGGCGCAGCTGGGTGCGCCATTGCGGGTAGGTCATGCCGAGTTCGGTGCGAAAGAGGCGGGTCAGCGTTCGTTCACTGGCACCGACTCGACGGCCGAGCCCGGCCAGCGTCCATACCTCGGTCAGGTCGAATTCGACCAGCGCGCAAGCCTTTCGGAGTCGCTCGTCACGGGCGGCGGGCAACCGGAGCGGCTGCTCGGGGCTGCGGCGCAACTGATCGAGCAGCACCTGGCGCAGCAGCACCAGCTCGGTATCGGGCAGCTCCGGCGACGTCGAGCAGGTGATGATGAGCTCACGGACCAGCGGCAGCGCGGCGAGCACCGACGGCGTGATCCAGTCCGGTGCCAGCTCGGGCGGGAAACCCACCGTGTGGAACCGCGTCGGACCGTAGAAGTGATGTTCATGCCAGCTCCCGGCGGGGATCCAGATCGCGCGGTCTGCCGGGGCGATCCAGCTACCGGCGTCGGTCCGGACCTCGGCCACCCCGGAACTCGGATAGACGATTTGGTGGTCGACATGTCGATGCCGATGGATGCGCGCGCCTCCGACGAGCGTCTTCACGACCGTCGAATCCTGGCTGAATATCGACATAATCAGGCAGTTTATCGGAAGCCTGCTCACTCATACCTTTCCTAGGCTGCCTGAATGGCTACAGGAGGAGGTCGGTAATGGTGAGCACGAGTGCGCAAGAAGCGACGTCGGTGGCGACGACTCCGACGTGGAAACGTATGCGGTACTGGGTGATTGCGCATGCGGTCGACGATTTCTATCAGGGCTTGGTGCCCGCGAGCATTCCGTTTTTCGTGCTGGAGCGGCACTACAGCTATGTCGCGGCCTCGGGTCTGGCCCTGGCCGCGGCGTTGGGTAGTTCGCTCCCCCAGCCGGTGCTCGGCCTGCTCGCCGATCGCTGGCGTCTGCTGTGGCTCGCACCCGCCGGGGTGGCGGTCGCGGGACTCGGTGCCGGACTGGCCGGGCTGGCGCCGACGTATCCCGTGGTGTGGATGTTGCTGCTGCTGTCCGGGATCGGCGTCGCCGCGTTTCACCCGTCGGCAGGACGGGACGCGCGCCGGGACGCGGGCAACAGCGCGTCGGCGATGAGCCTCTTCGCGGCGGGCGGCAGCGTCGGCTTCTTTCTCGCCCCCGCGCTCGCGACGCCCGCGCTGGTTTCCTACGGCGTCGGCGCCACCGCCTTCTTCATCCCGCCGGCGGTGCTGATGGGCTTCGTGCTGTGGCGTTACCAGCTGCGGCAAACCACCGGCGCACTTGCCGCGAGGTCGGCCGTCGGCCAGGACCGATGGGTTCCGTTCCTGGTGCTCACCGCCATTGCCGTGGTGCGCGCGATCATCTCGTTCGGTCTGAGCACCTTCCTCGCGCTGTATTGGATCAACTCGCTCGGCGGCTCACGTTCGCTCGGCGGGGCCGCGTTGACCGCCTTCATGGCCGGTGGCGTAGCGGGCACGCTGCTCGGCGGCCGGATCGCCGACCGCATCGGGATGCTTCGCACCGTCCAAATCGGCAGTGTCGCAGCGATTCCCGCATTGGCGGCGCTGCGCATCGTGCCGGATCCACAGCTCGGCCTCGCGGTGGCCGTGCTCACCGGCGTCACCGTGAACATCCCGTTCGCGGTGCTGGTCAAGCTGGGTCAGGACTATCTGCCCAATCGCCCCGGCACCGCCGCGGGCGTCACCCTCGGTCTCGCGGTCAGCGCGGGTGGGGTGTTCGTGCCCGTGCTCGGCATGATCGCCGATCGTCTAGGGCCACCAGCTGTCCTCACCACGCTGTGCTTCGTGCCCGTCGCCGCGGTCGGCCTCGCGCTGATCCTCCCCCAACCCGCCGACCGCGGCTGAGACCTTATTCGTCACGGCCACAAGCGAATCAGCAGGTGGCGATGTAGCGCACGGACGGGAGCAGCTCTCGCCACGTCCGCTCATCGATCTGTGCGGCCGCGGCGGCGCACAGTTTGTCCGCGACCGCGTCCGGGTCGGTGTACCAAAGTGCCGACAACTCGTCGCCGACGCCGAACAGGCGCGACTCGTCGCTCGGGTCGAATTGCAGGAACCACATCCAGCCGATCGCCGCGGCGATCGGGTCACCGAGCGGCTGGATGTCGGACGGGTCGGCGATATTCCACAGCCGGGCGGTCTGGTCGTCGCCGCCGGAGGCCAGGCGGTGGCCGGATCGATCGATCGCCAGGGTCCGGATCGCCGCGGTGTGCGCGCGTACCGAGCCGAGGTCATGGACCCGGGCCAGGTCGGTGACGTCCCAGGAGCGAATCATGCCGTTGTCGTCCGCGCCGAAAAGGGTGCTGCCGCCCGGGGCGAAGACGAGGCTGCGCACGTTCGCGCCGCCGGCGTCGAGTGCGGTCTCGACCGGCTTGCCCGGATCGGCTATGTCCCACAGGTGGATTCGCGATCCGTCGTCGGCGGCCGCGATGAGCGCCCGGTCGGGTGCGAACACCGCGCGCTCGAGCACGCGGTCGTGTCCGGTCGACAATTCAGCGAGCGGGCGCGCGGCGGCGGGATCGGCGACATCCCACAGCCGCAGCGACCGGCGGTCGACGCCGGTGAGCAGACGCTTCCCGCTCGGGTCGAAGGCGATCGGCCCGCCAAGCCCGGTACCGGGGAGCGCGCCGATCGGCACCGGCCGGGTGGGATCGGCGAGATTCCACAATCGCACCTCACCACCACCGCCCGTCGCCAGCAGTGTGCCGTCCGGCCGCAGCGCGACCTGCGTACCGTGCGGGTCGGGCGGGCCCGCCGTCACCCCACCCACAGAACGGCTGTAGAACGGGTTGCTGATATCCCAGACGTTGACCTGGCCGTCGCGAAGCCCGCTGGCCAGCAGCTTGCCCGCCCGATCGAAGCCGACCGAGCTGAGCGAACCGGCGAACACGATGGGCACGTTCACCCCCGCATGGCTCCAGGTCCTGATCCGCCCGTCCGAGCCCGCGGTCACCGCCTGGGTGTCGGAGACGATCACGAAGGACTGGGCCGAACCACTGCTGCCGTGTATCTCCCGCCCGATCGGCGAAACTCGATCGCGGCGAGCGGTATTGAGTGCGCGCAGGGTGCCGCCGGCATCCGCGATCGAGAGCATCTTCCCATCCAGCCAGAACTGCAGCTTGGTGATCGGCACCGGCCGCGATTGCTGCCTGCCGACGAGCTGCGCACGGCCCTGATCGTCGATATTCCACACCTGCACCACGCCATCCGCGGTGCCCGCCCCGAGTCGGCCGTCCGGACCGAGCGCGACGGCCTGTACCGCGCTTTCGCTGTCGACCGGCGCCCCAAGCGCAGTCGGGTGGTCGGCGTCTGCCACGGCCCACAATCGCACGCTGCGGTCGCCGCCCGCGCTGGCAAGCACCGGCCGGTCCGGCGCCATCGTCAGCACCTCGACCGCGCCGGCCTGCGCGGCGATCGGCGTCCCGCGGCGCTGAATGGCTTGCGGCACTTCGATATCGAGGAAGCTGAGCGTTCCGTCTGCGCCGCCTGCGACCACCGTTCGGCCATCGGGCAGATAGGCGATGGCGGTGGCGGCCGTGCCGTTGACGAACTCACCGAGCTCGCGCGCCCGGTGCGGATCGCGGACATCCCAGAGCCGCACGGTGCCGTCGTCGCCCGCGCTCGCGAGGACGTTGCCATCCGGGCTGAACGCGACAGCGTTGACATTGCCACGATGACCACTGAGTTCCGGTCCGGCGGGGGTGATCGCTCGTGGATCCGAGACGTCCCACAGCCGGAGGAAACCGTCGCTGCCCGCGCTCGCCAGCAACTTCCGGTTCGGGCTCAGCGCGAGGTCGCGGACCAGCCCGTGGTGTGCCACCGCCGAGGCGATGTCCAGCGGCAGCACCTGGGTCGCCAGCAGCCGGGCTCGCGCCATCGGGTCGTCCGGGCTCAACCGATACGCCGCGAGCGCGAGCTGCGCGGACAGCGCCGGGTCGACGCTCTGTACCCGCTGCGACTGCTCGACGAGTTGGCCGAGCACCACCCCCCGGTGTTCCTGGGCAACGGAGACACGTTGCACGACAACCACTCCCGACAGGACCAGGGCCAGCGCGGCAAGCACCGCGACAACGGACCAGAGCACCCGTCGGCGCACCGTGCCGGCGCGCTGCCGAGCCAACGAGGCGGCGACGAACTCGCGGGTCAGCAGATTCGGCGAGTCCGCGCGGCGCATCCACGCCGCCGCGTCCTCGAGCCGGGTGCGCGAGTAGAGCAGCGACATCGGCCGGTCCTGGCGCGCCCATTCCCTGGCGTCCGCCTCGATGCGCTGGCGGGCGGGCGCGAATTCCTTCTCCTCGGCCAGCCAGCCGGCCATCCTCGGCCAGCCGGCCAACAGCAGATCGTGCACCAATTCGATGTCGCCGCCGCGCTGCACCACTATGCGCGCTCGGATCAGCCGGGCGATGGTGGCCCGGGTGGCATCCGGATCCGTCGACTCCTCGATCAACTGCTCGATCGGCATCCGATTGCGCACGATCGTGGTCGGCCCGATGATCGTGAGCGCCACCAGCACATGGCGTGCGGCGTCGCGTTGCCGGTCGGTGAGCCGGGACCAGAACGCTTCGGCACCGACCGCGCAGGCCCTGGCCAATCCACCCGTTTCGCGGTAGGCCTCCAGGCTCAGCGTCCGGCCCCGCCGGTTCGCCCAGGTCGCGGCGAGCGCGAAGGACAGCAGCGGGAGCCGGACCGAGCTGTGCGCGTCCATCGAGTTCAGATCCTGTAGCAGCGTATCGACCAGGCTGTCCTCGATCCGCAGGCCGGTGGCGGCGGCCGGACGGACGATCGCCTCCCGAAGTTCCTGCGGTGTCATGGGATTGAGCAACATCGCGTGGTCGCGCAGCACCATCGTCAACAGCGGGTAGCGCAGCAGCTCCGGCAGGTGCGCGGTGTCGAACGCGACGACGACGGTGGTGGGTGGCTCGGCGTCGGTGGCGGCGAGCGAGGCGAGCACGGTCAGGAACTGTTGCCGCAGTGCCTCGTTCGCGCACCGCGTGAACAGTTCCTCACCGCGATCCACCAGCAGCAGGCAGTGACCGGACGGCCGCGCGTCGAGGGCGGCTTCCAGCGCCACCATCGGGTCGTCACCGGGGGTCATGGCGATCGGGGTCCGCGCGCCCGGCGCGGCCTGCAGCCCGGCGGCAAGCAAGGAGGATTTTCCGACGCCCGCCGGGCCGAGCAGCACCGCCATCGCCGGTGACTGGCTTGTTTCGGCGTTCGAAATCAATTCGAGCAGCTGGCGTTTCGCGTCATCGCGGCCGAAGAACAGATCACGGTCCTCGACCCGGTACTCCCATAGGCCGCGATAGGGCTCGCGACCGATGTCGATGCTCGGCGGCTCGACCTTGGCCGCCTTCCAATCCTCGTGCCAGCGCACCAGATCGAGCAACGAAGGGTCGAGCCGCGGGTTGTCGGCGGCGCGGCGGCGGGCCTCGGCGATCAGGACCTCCAGCACCGGCCGCACCGCGATGAAGGTGGCAGGCGTGCGGTTGCCGCGCCGCCAGTCGCTGATCCGTTGCGGGGTGACCTTGCTCGCGCCGTCGGGGACGCGGGCGTTGGCGGCGCGGACCACCGATTTCGCCGGCGGCGTTCCGGCGGCGGCGAACAGTTCGCCGAACCGGGCGGCGAAGTTACGACGACCCTCGTCCATCAGCGGCCTATCGCCGCGGGGAGGTCGTCGCGGCTGCCGCACAGACCAGCGAAGGGGACAATCGCATGTTCTCCGAGGTGTCGGGTGTCCTGGACATTGCCATGCCGAGCTGACGATGCTTCATGTGTGCGCGATAGCCCGAACGTATCAGTCAACGTCATCGACTCCGGTTTGCGACGCGATTGCCACAGCGGCGTGACGCGCACCGTGGCGGGCACGGTGCGCGTCACGTAGCGCTGTGCGACCTACGTCAGACCCATCAGGATGGCGTTCTGCACCGCGGGCAGGAAGCCCAACGAGGTCACCAGCGCCATGCCGACGCCCACGCCGAGCCGCCGATGCCGGTTCCACCAGCCGACCGGGCCGACGCGGGTCTGGTCGTGACACCGGGCGATGGTTTCGGCGTCGCTGGCGTTCTGTTCGTAGTAGCCGAAGCCGACCGGTGCCGAGCTGATGTCGAGCAGTCCACCGAGCGGATCGGCGGTGCTACCGGAGAACCTGGTGTCGAACATGATCGAACCTCCTGGTGGCTGCGATGGATCAGCGGATGGTGTCGGACCAGGGCCGCATCAGCGCGTCGTAGACCTCCCTGGTGAACTTGCCGCGACCGACCAGGTCGCCGAGGGCCGCGGCGGTGACCGCCCGATTGACCGTGACCAGCGCGCCGATCGAGGTGAGCGACTTCAGCAGCCCGCTCAGATCATCGGCGCCGGGTCCGGCGACAGGCGACACCGCCTGTCCGGCAATGGTTCCCGCGATCTGGATATGGCGGGCGCGGCCGAACTCCTTGGCCGTCTCGGCGGCGATCTGTGCCGGTTGTGAGTCGTCCGAGGCGCCGCCGAGACCGGCGAACAGACCGGCCAGGCCCGCACCGCCGGACAGCCCGGACAAGCCCTCCTGCAGTCCGTTGCCTGCCGCGACGTTGAGCTGTTCACGCTCGTCCAGGGTGAGTTGTGCGGCGCGCTCGACGATCTTGGCGACGTCGCGCCACTGCGGGCCGTACAGGTACTCCAGGTGCAGGGTCGGGTCGTCGGGGTTGAATTCGGTGTCGAGGTTGGTCGGTTCAGATTTCATGATGGACTCCTATGTTTGTATTGTGTTGCGGGATAGTGATTCCTGGATCTTCAGAGGGACAGTGCGACCAGTCGCCGGTCGTCTGTGTTCGTGATGCGCCCATCCGCCGCGTCGTTCCCGACGAACGGGATCTCGGCGCGCGGCGCGGCCACGGCGTGCGCTTGCGCGGGGGCGAGCGCCTTCTGCAGCGACGCGATGAGATCTTCGAGGCTCGCGGTGTCCTGGATGTCGTCCAGGAACTGGGTTCCGGTGGGCGTCATCCCGCTGTTGGAGTCACCGCGCGGGGTGTTCTGGTCGCGCCACGCCCGAATCGCGGAAACGATGTAGGACTTGACGTCCGGGCTGGACAGCCCGACCAGCGGCACCACGACGATGACCGCGAGGACCAGCAGCGGCAGCACGACCACCACCGGCAGCACGCCGGCCAGTAGCGCCGTCGCCGCCGCGGCGAGCAGCAGCGGAGCACCGACAAGCGCCGCCCCACCGGCGGCCAACCCGAGACCGGCAAGCGCTGCCGCGCCGAGAGCCCCGGCCACACCGACCGGCACCGCCACCGCCAGCAGCGCCGCGAGCAGCGCCACCGTCAGCAGCGCCGCCAACGCCGCAGGCACCCCGAAGGCGATGAGCGGCAACCCGATCACCGCGGTGACCACTGCGGCAGCCACGGCCACCGAAGCCGCCACCGCGACGGCCGCGGCCAGCGCCAGCAGCGGCAACGCCGCCAGCGCCAGGGCGACCAGCCCGGCCGCCACCCCCGCGCCGAGCAACGCGACAACAGCACCGACGGCGATGGCGCCAACCACCAGCGGCGCGATGGCGAGCGTCGCCAACGTGACCGCACCGACGGTCAACAGCACCGCCGTAGTAATCACCGCACCGAGCGCCAGCGCCCCCAGCAGGGTTGTGCCCGTGGCGATCGCGGCCAGCCCGAGCGCACCGAACACGAGCAGCGCGGGCAGCGCCGCGGCCAGCGCGAACGCACCGAAGGCGAGCAGCCCCGGCAAAGCCAACGCGGTCGCCACCGCAATAGCGCCAAAGGCCAAGGCACCCAACGCAATCGCCACCGGCAGTCCAACTGCGGCGGCGGCGGCCAGCGCGAACGCACCGAACACGAGCAGCCCCGGCAAGGCCAACGCGGTCGCCACCGCAACCGCACCGAAAGCCAAAGCACCCAACGCAATCGCCACCGGCAGACCCAGTGTCACCAGCGCGCCGAGGGCCAGCGCACCGAACGCGGCGAGCGCAGGCAGTCCGAGCACAGCCGCGGCGACAACCGCACCCAGCACCAGCGCACCCAGCACCAGCGCACCAAGCACCACCGCAACCGGCAACCCCAGTGCGGCAAGCACAACGACCGCGCCGATCGCCAAGGCGCTCAACACGATCGGTGCCACGATACCCAGCACGGCGAGGGCGACAGCACCTGCGGCAAGCAGTGCACCGACCGTCGCGACCGCACCCAGCGCAAGCGCACCGAACACGAGCAGCGCGGGCAATGCGACTGCGGCAAGCCCGACCAGCGCCGGAATCGCCAGCGCCGCCAACACAACCGCGCCCACCGCAAGCAGTGCGCCAATCGCGAGCACGGCTCCCACGGCGAGGACCGCCAATACCACCGGTACGGCAACCAAAGCCAGCACCGTCAAGGCGATGGCACCTGCGGCAAGCAGCGCACCAACCGTCGCGACCGCACCAAGAGCCAACGCGCCCAATGCGATCAGAGCGGGCAGTGCCAGCGCGATTGCACCGAGGACGAACGGAGCGGCGAGTACGGCCAGCGCCAGCGCACCAAGAACGAACGGTGCCGCGAGTGCGGCCAGCGCCACAACTCCGGCGAGAAGGAGCGCACCGAGCACGATCGGCGCGGCAACCAGAGCCAGCGCACCGAGGGCCAACGCGCCGAGCACTGCGAGAACGGGCAGCGCCAGCGCCGCGACAGTGAGCGCACCGAGGATGAACGGTGCCGCGAGTACAGCGAGCGCCGCAGCGGCGATTGCCACCGCGACAGCCAGGCCGGCGAGCGCGGTGAGCACAGGTGCGCCGAGCACCGCGGTGACCACCAAGGCGGCGAAGGCGAGGCCAGCCAGCACGGTCAGCGTGCCGACCGCGAGTCCGGCGACCACCACGGCAGCAGCGGTCAGCGCGGCGGCCACCACAAGCACTGCGACCACCGCGATCGCGCCTAGCGCGAGGAGCGCAGGCAATCCGGTCCAGCCCGTCAGCAGCACCACCGCCGCCGCGGCGAAGGCCAGCACGCCAAGGGCGACAACAGTTCCCAACGCGAGCGCGCCGAGCGTGGCCACTCCCGCGAGGGTCGCCGCGACAACCGTGACCACGGCCGCCAGCGCCAGTGCGGCCAGTCCGATCGCGCTCGCGACGCCGAACACCGTCAGTGCGATGACCGCGGCAAGGGTGAGCGCACCGAGGACGATCGCACCGACGACACCGATCGCGGCGAGTGCGATGAGCGCCGGTATGCCGGTCCAACCGAGCAGCACGACCACCGCCACTGCGGCAAACGCGAGCACCAGCGTCGTCACCACGCCGGCCAGCGCAAGCGCACCGAGGGTCACCGTCCCGGCCAGCCCCAACCCGAGCGCGCCGAGCACGACCGCCGCGGTCACGGCGAGCACCGCCAATGCGGCGGCCCCAAGCCCGAGCAAGATGGGTGCCGCCGCGATCGCCAGCACGACCGCACCGATGGCCAACGCGGCCAGCACGGCCGCACCCGTAGCGAGCAGCGCACCGGTCCCGATCACAGCACCAAGTGCCAACGCGCCCAACACAATCAACGCGGGCACCGCCAGCACGGCAAGTGCGACGACTGCCGCGACCGCCAGCGCCCCGAGCACAAACGGCGCAGCAAGCACAGCCAACACCCCAAGCCCGACCACCGCCGCAATCGCGAGTGCACCAAGCACAAGCGGCGCAGCAAGCACGCCGAGCGCAACCACTGCCGCGACCGCCAGCGCACCAAGCACAAGCGGCGCAGCAAGCACAGCCAACACCCCGAGCCCGATCACCGCCGCAATTGCCAACGCACCAAGAACGAACGGCGCGGCAATCGCAGCAAGCACCAGCGCTCCCACAACGCCAGCGGCAACCAGAGCCAGCACCGGCAATGCGAGCACGGCCAGCGCAACCACTGCCGCAATCGCGAGCGCACCAAGCACGAACGGCGCAGCGATCACAGCCAACACCGCGAGCCCGATCACCGCCGCAATCGCCAGCGCACCAAGCACAAACGGCGCAGCTAGAACAGCGAGTGCGATCAGACCAACTACCGCGGCCACGGTGGCCACTGCGGCGAAGGCGCCGAACGCGAGCAGCGCGGGGCCGCCGAACACGGCGATCACGACGAGCGCGGCGAAGGCCAGCGCCGCGAGGGTGACCGCGCCACCGACTGCGAGGGTGGCGAGCGTGGCCAGCAGGGCGGTCGCGAACGCGGCGATCACCACTATCGAAGCCACCACACCCGCGGCGACCGCGATCGCGGCGACCGCGGCGATGATGCCGATAACGATCAGGGCGGGCAATCCCGTCCAGCCCAGTGCCAGGAAGACGATCGCCGCCGCAAGGGCAAGCACGCCGACAACCGCCGCGACACCGAACGCGATGGCGGCGAGCGCGATTACCGTCGGCAACCCCAGCGCGAAGAGTGCGGCCAGCGCCGCGAAGGTCACCGCGGCGATCACGATCAACGCGGCCACGGCCAGCGCGGCCAGCGCGATCGTCTCCACCACGGCGAACACCGTCAGCGCGGTGACCGCGGCAAAGACCAACGCGCCGAGCGTGATCACACCGACCAGGCCGATCGCGGCAAGCGCGATCAGGGCGGGCAATCCGGTCCAGCCGAGCAGCAGCACGACAACCAGCGCGGCGAAGGAGAGCACCGCGACCGTCGCGACACCGGCGAGCGCCAGCGCGGCCAGGGTCACCGTCCCCGCGAGGCCCAATCCGACCAGGCCGAGCACGGCCAGCGCGGGCAACGCGACCGCGGCGAGCGCGATACCGCCGAGCACCACCAGGACGGGCAGCGCGACAACGGCCAGCACGACGCCGATGACAATGAGCGCGGGCACCGCGATCGCGGCCAGCACGATGGCACCGACCACCAGGGCCGCGATGATCACGGGTGCGGCCAGCAGGGCGACGGCGCCGATTGCCAGGACACCGACGATGCCCGCGATTACCACGGCGGCGATGACGGGGAGCGCCAGCAGCGGCAGAGCCGCATGCCGAGTGCTGAACAACCCGTCGTTGTTGAGCATGCCGCGGATGTCGGTCAGCACTGGCGCGAGGGCGGCGTGCAGCGAGGCTCCCGGATCCGCGATGAGCTGCCGGATGCCTTCGGCCAAGCCCTGCAACGGATCTCCGTCACCTACGGTCTGGCCGAGCATCGGCGTCAGCACATCACGGAGCGCCTGGATGGGGTCGGCGCCGTCCTTGGGGAAGTCGAAGAGGGTGCGCGCCTGACTGATCAGGTCCTCGATGGGTGCGGCGATCGGGTCGCGGCGGGCACCGGCCTGCTCGATCGCTTGATTGACGAACGAGAGCAGATCCTCGACGGGCTGACGCAGCGGGCCGCTCGGGAAGGTCTTGTCGGCCCAACCGGCCAGTTGCTTCAGATCGACGCCGGTGCTGATGACCTGCTGCGCGACGGCGGCCATCTCGGTGACCGAGGACGGCACGAAGCCGATCGGGCCCGAGACGGCGGTGGTGCCGGGCGGCGTGGCGGCGAGGGGCGTGCCCGCGGGCCGGGACTGCTCGGCCGGGGTGGCCGGCGGCGTGGTGAAGCCGCGGATCAACTGGCCCGCGCCTTCGGCAGGGGTGCCTGCGGTTACCGTGTCCAGTGCGCCCAGTGCCTGATCGACGGCGTTCTGTCCGGCCGGTCCGAGGTTCGTCGCGATCTCGCCGAGTTCGGGAACCGCCGCGGCGATGTCCGGTACCGATCCACCGAATTCCGTGACGGCACCGTTGACCGCGTCGCCGAGGCCGGGCGCGGTCGAGTTCAAGCCGGGGATGAGTTCACCTGGAATCGAGGGAAACGCGGGCGCTTCGGCCGACGCCTCGCCGGTCGACACCATGGCGGTGGCCAGCGACGCGAACGCGGCCGCCGCGTAGAGGCCTCGGCGATTACGTTTGGTCACCTTGCGATGCCGCGCGGCGCTCTTGGTTGTTCGAGAACGTTCGTTGACTGCAGACATGGGAGAACCTTTCGATCGAACAGGTGATGCAGCGAATACACAGCCGGATTCGACTGGGCATGCTGAGCTCGCACAGAGCTCTCCGAACGACGACGATTCGTGTGGGTCAGACCGGTCCGCGTTCGCCGGTCGCGCAGACGGCTCGGGACCACCCACCGTTGGCTCCTACGGTGGTCCCGATCCGGGTGTGCATTACGCCGCCGATATCGCGGCAGCGGATGTACGCGTGCTGCCCCACGCCGGCCCCGGGCTCACACGTGATCGTGAGCTGATTCGGCACCGCGTAGTCGGAGGTGCAGCCGGCGGGAGGTGGGTCGGCCGAGGCCGAGCCTGCGACGAACCCCGAACACACGAGGGTCGATACATAGACGACAGCTAATGCTGCGCAGGTGGTGTTTCTGTTCATGCATTCAGGCTTGAGACACGACATGGGCGCGTCAACAAAAATGTTCGAGGATCTGCATATCCTCGCAGGTAGAAGCCCTACGACTACTAATCCTCCGCGGATTATCCTTACGGGATGCTGACGTGGACAACCATTGACATCTCGTTTTAGTGGCACAGCTCACTGCCGCCCGAGTGCAATTCAGCTACTTCATAGCTAACAACATTTGCGCCGTTGCATCCAGCTCTCAACCGCTACCAAGCGGTGCGGAAACCGGCGGCTAGCCGATGCGCCCGTTGCTCAACCCGAGTCGCTCGCCGATGTCGGCGATGCTCATGCCGTGGTCGTGGGCGTCCTCGATCGCGGTCTGGCGGATGCCGGACAGTTCGGCGATGCGGAGTTGGTAATGGGTGATGAGGTTGGCGGCGAGTTGCGCGCGGCGGATCGGATGCGCCACCGAGCGAATTTCATCGACATCGTCATCGAGCTGGAGGGGGTCGGGCTGACTTACCGGCGTTTGCGCGACGACGAAGGTGCCGCGCCGCGGCACGGTTCGCACGAGTTGCTGGTTGCACAGCACTTGGATTGCCTGCCGGATCACCGAACGCGATACGCCGTGCCGCTCGGCCAGCTCAGCGTGGCTGGGTAGCTGAGCATCGCCGGGAAGGGTGCCGTTGCGAATCCGCCGTGCGTAGTCGTCCGCGATGGTGAGGTAAGCCGCGTCGGCCATCGCGTCGATCCCTTCATCTTCGGTAACTGCGTTCGAGCGTACGGCGGCGAATGCGATCACGTCGGGGTCGACGATGGGAGCTGTTGCGTTTCAACGATTCTTAAAGGTCTGGGTAGCTACGCTTGCCCGCCCGGAGGGATGACCACACAGCGCCACGGCAGTTCAGGAAGTTCCGCCAGCTGCTCCGCCCGGAACCCGACCGGGATCCCCGCCACACAGGCGGTATCCAGGTAGAGACGGTCGAGCTGGTAACTCCAGCCGAGCGACGCGTCCGGGTGACCATCGGCGAGCAGCTGCCAGCTCAATGGGTCGCGGCGAAGGCGGCGAGTCGGTTCGGCCGTTCGCGGATCGGTGAGCAGCACTGTCCACAATTCGTCATCGGTCATCGACGCGATGGCGGCCGCTCGTTCAGGGCCGTCGTCGAGCAGGACACCGACCAGCCCGCGCAGCGCGCCGTTCGCTAGCGCGTTCTCCCAGCTGCACAGATACAACGCTTCGCCGAGCGCCAATTCCGCCAGATAGTCGGCGGTAGCCCGATCGGTGTGCACCGCCCCATCGACAAGTCGCAACTTCGCCAAAGTCTCCGGTGGCGGTTCGGACAATCGAGCGTGCGCGCGACCACTGCGGACGAACGACTCGAGGTGATCGAGTTTGAGTCCGCCCGGCAGTCCCCGTAGGACCGATACGGTGTTCGACTCTTCCATCCGCAGCACGGCATCCACCGCTATGCCGTGTTCAGCCAGCAGCGGTGCCAACCCCCGGATGTACTGCCGACCCAGCTCGTGGTGCCGCAGCCCGGCCACGCCTTCGAAAGTGTGGCTGAACGGCAGATGTCCGATGTCGTGCAGCAGCGCCGCGACCCGGGCAACCTCGTCGTCCGGTGCGAAATGCGCCACCAGACTGAGTAACCCGAGACTGTGCTCGAGTCGGCTGTAGGTCTGATGCGTCGTCACGGCGGCCGCACCGGCGTGGGTGATGAACTGCAGCCGCCGCAGCTCCCAGGTGCGCAACAACTGTCGTTCCACCGGCGTCAGCCGAAAAGCCACCGCCCACATCGGATCTCGATACCAACCGTCGCGCCCGAGGATCCCGGACACCGAGCGGGTGTCGCCGTTCAAGCCGATTCCGTTGCTACGCAAGTCTCTAACCCCCGGGGTCCGCGAACATAGGCACCGTTCGACACTCTGCCAGACACCGCAGCAGTTAGCGCACGACGCGGTATGGGCATCGAGTCCGCGCCTCACGATCCGGGTACGGCCCCCGACGGAACCGTCGAGGGCCGTCAGCAAGATCGGCCCGGCTTACCCAGTGGCGACCAACACCTCATCCGGCGCCGGGCGGGAGCTCTTTCGGCGAGTGCTGAGCGTGAGGAGCAGCGAAGCCGCGGTCAGTGCCACCCCGTACCAGAAGACACTTCGGACCCCCAGATGATCCGCGAACAGACCACCGAACAGTGCGCCGAGCGCAATGGATGTGTTGTAGCCCAACGTATTCAGTGACATGGCGGCCTCAAAAGTGTCCGGCGCGGCGGCGAGCGTCATGTTGATCTGGCACAGGTTCATGGCGCCGAAGGACACTCCCCACAGAGCCAACGAGACGATCAGTCCGACCGGCCCATGACCGATGGTGAGCAGCAACAGCAGCGATGCCACGAGTCCCGCGCAGGCGATGATGAAGCTGGCCCTGAGATTCTTGGTCACGGTATATCCGGCGATAAAATTCCCGGCCACCCCGCCTGCGCCATAAACTATCAACAATCCGGTGATATACGCTGGCGTGACAGAGGAATTGCCTTCCAAGAATGGGCGAATGAAGGTGTATGCCCCGAAATGACCGAGCACATACAATATGACGGCAAACATCACCACACGCAGCTGCACATTCCTGAATGGCAGTCCGAATACTTCCCTGACCGAGACCGCGTTGTCCGATGGTAGCGACGGAACGATCGCAGCGACCGCGAGGAAGACCAGCGTGCTGAGGCCACTCCAGATGAGAAACGTGGTTCGCCAGCTGGTGAGACTTTCCAGGAATGTGCCCAGCGGCATGCCGACCACCGTGGCGATCGAGATACCGGACAACGCGATCGCGGCCGCCCTGCTCGCGTGCCGTTCCGGAACAAGACGCATCGCCATGCCGACGCCGATGGCCCAGAACACGCCATTGGCGAATCCCATGACCAGCCGCGCCGTCAGGACCAGCGGATAATTCGGCGAAATGGCGGTGATCAGGTTGCCGAGCGCCAATATCGCCAGTAGTGCGGACAGCAGCATGCGTCGGTTGACGCGCCTGGTCCATGCCACGATAAACGGCACGCCGAGGCCGGCTGAGATGCCGTACAACGTAACCATCAACCCGGCGACGCCCACCGATATGCCGAGGCTGGTGCTTACCGGAGTAAGCAGGCCGACGGGCATCAGTTCAGTCGTGACGAAGACGAATAGGCTGGCAGTGATTGCGGAAACGCCCAGCCATGATCGCAGGGCCGAATGCGGATGTTCATCTTGTGTAGCCAACTGCTTCTTTCTGATTGTTCAGGTCAGCGCGATGCTCTCGAGGTCGACCGATCGAAATTGCACCAATTGTTGGGGCAGCGACCGGCCACACGGAAACAATTCAGCCGTCACCGAATAGACGACTCCCCGGCCCCCCTCGGTAGGAGGTCACATCAGAGGTTAGTTTCCATGGAAGATAGATTACTTTCCACGGAAGGTATAGTCAAGGCATGGCCGTAGATCGCACCCCACCAGAACCCGACGACGTCGATCAGATCGTCGGCCAGTGGCGCACCGAACGCCCCGACCTCGACCCGAGCCCCATGCAGGTGATCGGCCGAATCACCCGCTTGCACTGGGCGTTCGATGAGCAGCTCAACCGAGTCTTCGGCGACTACGACCTGGGGCGAGGTGAATTCGACGTACTCGCCACGCTGCGCCGCTCCGGCCCCCCGTTCGAGCTGACCGCCGGCGAACTGCGCGATTCGACGATGGTGACCTCCGGCGCGGTCACCAAGCGTGTCGACCGCCTGGAACACACCGGCCTGGTCAACCGGCGTGCGGCCGCGGACGACGCCCGTGGCCGCCTGATCCAGCTGACCGACCGAGGCCGCGACGTCATCGACAAGGCAGTCGAACAGCACCTGCTCAACGAAGCACGGCTACTCGCCGGCCTCACCGCTGATGAGCAGCAAGCCCTAACCCACCTGCTGCGCAAGCTAACTCAGACGTTGCCGCCGTACGGCGGCTGAGCCTGCTGCCCCTACTGGTGACAATCTTCGGTTCGCCCGTGCCAGTAATCGGTCTCGTCGACCGTGCCGCGTTCGGCAAGCAATGTGCGAAGGCCGTTCATCGCGCGAGGGTGGTTTCCGCAGGCGGCCCAGCGGAACCAGCATTCGGCATCGTCCATCTCACCGCGGTCGGCGTGTATGACGGCCAAGTTCGTCATTGCGTCGAGGTGGCCGGCGTACGCCATCTGGCGGTACCAGAATTCGGCGTCGTTATTCTGTAACCGCCCGGCGCGCATGATGTCCAGGTTCATCATCGCGTGTGGACAGCCTGCGGCGCCGGCTTGCCGGAACCAATATTCGGCACTGCGCTTCGCACCGCGCTCGGCGAGAAAGAGGCCGAGGATATTCATCGCCCACGGGTCGTCGGCGTTCGCGGCGCGGCGGAACCAGTTCTCCGCCTCCGGCATCTCACCGCGCTCGGCGTGCAGGATCCCGAGGGTGCACATGGCGCGTGGCTGCTCGGCGGCGGCCTGACGATGCCAGTATTCGGCCTCAGGTGTCTCACGACGCAATGCGAGCAGGATTCCGAGATCGGTCATCGTCGTGGTCTCCGCAGGTCCGTATCAGGGCTTCTGTTGTGCAACGTTGATTGTGTTCAGTTCGCGCTCCATTGCCCGCGCCGCGGAACGGCAGCCACTGGCACGGAGCGCCGCGATGCGCGCCATCACGGCCTCGGGGCCATAGGCGGCGATGATGTCGAGCAGACTGATTCGATCGCCTAGCCTCGAGTTCATAGTTGTCGGAAATGCACTGATATTCATACTTTCCCCCAAACGGAAATGACAGCTGATGCGAGAGGCTCCCCAAAGGCCTCGCGCGAAACATTGTCGAATTGCCTTCGCGCACTTCGGAAACAGCGCCCGGCTACGCGCCGATCTCACCCCTCTATCATTGGGATCGGTGCCCGGGAGTATCGCTGTGCAAACCTGCCCGCGTCGCGGTGTGCGAAGGCCGCGTTCCTGCGGTGGCGATCGCTGCGAGCCGAATCGTTGTCGTGTCCGGCGCCGGACGTCGGCTGGTAGTCGACCAGATCGCCGCGATCCGTGGCTCGATCCCCTCCGTCGAGCCCGATCCCGTACGTCCCGCAATGTCCCACCGGTCAGGCAAGCCTCGAGTCCGCCGGCCCCGCTGATGGACACAGCCCTGACACGCGCCACGCACAGATCGCGGTGGGGCTGTTCAGGCGGCATGCGGGCTCCCGTTTCTAGCGTTGGTAAGTACTATCTCGCCGGGTCGAGCGTCCGCCGGTGGCCAGCAGCAGGCCGAGGACGGAGAATTCACCTTCGCGTAACTAATACGGTGGTGGTTTGGTACTCAATTCCGTCACAGCGGTAGGTGATAGTTGGGTTCGCTGCTGCCCCACGGTGAGCGAGAGCGCCGTGGCAAGTACTTGTGCGAGGCCTAGCGCACCGGCGGCGTCGAGTTCGCCATCGCTGCCGAGTCCGGTATCGACGACGTAACTCATCGGGTTGTGCTCGATACCAGCGCGACTGACGCACTCGGTGGCGAGCACCATGAAGCTGCCATGATCAGTGCCAGGAATGGGGAAGGTGTGCCGGTGGACCCGCATCAGGTCGTCGCCGAGGGCAGCATCGTCTTCCCAGTCATGACCGTCCGGGCGCTCGCACCAGTACGGGCAGCGTCGCAGCGGCGCCGTCATCGACGGCTGCTGGTTCGGTGTGCGATCGGCACAACTCATCTCGGTCAGGACGTGGATGCCGCCGGGATCGTTCAGCGATGCGGTGCTCATGGAGTCACTCCATACTCCTGATAGGGCGACCCCCGGCGCGGAGAAACACACTCTGAGCAGGCGTTCGGTGGCTCCCTGACAGGCCGCAACGCACTAATGTCTCCCCAGACAGTGCGGCGTTTCCTAGTCGATATGGCACTCCCATTGCTATGAGCCCTCCCCGTCAGACGCAACCGAAAGCTATCCCCAATCTGCGGGGATCTCTGCTTCCGGGCGTGGGAGTCGCTCACCAGCCGGTGCGCCCAATACTTTAGCAGCACCGGCCACCGACTGCGACAGTCCAAAGCTGACGTCGCTGACCACAACCTATTCTTAGTTCGGCTCGAAATGACTACGCTGCGTCGGTATGCAGCTGCCCAGACGTTGGTTCGGCGTCGATGTGATCGCCACCCTCCTGCACGAGCAGATCGTCATCCATTCGTCGGACGGACATCGAGTAGCGCGTCCTTTACGCCGTGTCGCATCGCAGCTGGGATTCGACCGTCAGGGTGAAGCACTGTTCACCGGCGTCGTCACCGACATCCTGGCTGGGCCGCAGGTGGACCACGTGCGAGCGGACGGGGGTATCGAGTGCCATACGCATTGGATCGAGGCTCCCGACGGCCAGGCGGTCGGGCTGGTCGTGTGGATAGCGGCACCACCCACGACCACTCGTCCTGACTACAACTCGTGGATTCTCGATTTGCAGAAGGTGGCCACCCGCAGCGGTGGTGACAACCTCAGCATTATCGGCGACGGCCGCCAGGCCGGGGAGGAACGTGCGATCCGGCACCTGCTGCGGAATATGATCCCCGATGACGCCGGCGAGTTCTTGGCGTTGTATTACGGCGCCCAGGACGGTAAAGAGGGCAGGCTCACCGAGGCCACCTGGTCCGTACGTCGCCCCGACGACCCCACCCAGTGGGTGCATTTCTGGTCGACCACAACGGCTTTGGGCGCGCCCGACGACAGCAACCGCACCGTGTACGGGCTTACCGCACAACTGCGTCATCGCGAGATGGACACGCGCATGGGCACTCTCGTTCAATACACGCACTCCACCCTGCTGATGGTGGACGCCAGGACCGGGTTCACCGTGACCACCACCGGCGAACTGGCGCCGGCTTTCGACAGCGATGAACAGCTGCTCGGCAAAGTGCTCAATCAGGTCGACCTGCACCGGATCCCCCCGGCGGCGTCGCATGAAACCGTTGTGGAACAGACGATTTCGATCGAGGGGGACCAGTACAACGTCGCTTTGTTCGCGGTGCCGAACGCTCGGCAAACCACCGCGGCTCCGGTGGCGATTCTTCTCGTGCCCGCGAACCGCAGAGCCGACTAACGATCAGGGCTGTGGATCCGTGGCGATGGCTGCGTCCGGTTGCATTGCGCGGCGCGGCTGGCGGGCGGTCCACAGCGCCGTCGAGCCGATGGTATTCACCTCGACGGCGGCAAACGCACGCTCCAACGCGTCGACCAGGCCGGTGAGATCATCATCCTGGTTATGGAAAACGCCGCGCCGCTGGAATGCCCTGCCCGTGGCACGGCTGAGCGCGGTGTCCGGAACGCCGTACGACAGGACTGTCGCGCCGAAGAACACCCCGTCGTCGGTGGTCGCGTCGGCGACGTGCCGGAACGCGACGCCTTTGCTGTCCCAGGTGCCCGGCACGCAGTGCATGAGCAAGCTCGCCGCGACCGAGGCGTACTGGCGATCGACCGGCAACGGCTGCAGCACACTGCCGACGTGGCTGACGGGTTCGATGTCGCGCTGACGGAGCCGACGGGTGGTCATTTCCATCGAACGTTCGGTCAGGTCGACCAGGGTGACCTTCGGGGCCGCAACGGGATACGTGGCATGGCTCAGCAGCCAACCGCTGCCGGGGCCGACGTCCAAGTGGTCGCCGGCAATGTTGCCGTCGTACAGCCGCCGTAGATGCTTTGTGGGACAACGCCACACGAACCGGTTATTGAAGCCCAGCACCCAAAGATCGTATGCGCGTAGCAGAATCGTCGAGTACGGGCGCGCGCCGTCCAACTCCGCCTGACTGACATCCATAACCGGACTCCCGTTCGAATCGAGGGCACTCGAGCAGCCACCCCCCGACAACATCTCTGCTTCAGGCCCAGGAGTCTCTCACTGACCGCAGCACGGCGATCATAACGAAGGTTTGCCCTGTGTGGCAACGGATCTGCAAACAGCCCGACGCCGAGCGGTCACCGACCAGCAGGTCCGCCAATACGCCCATTCCGGACACCTGGTGATCACGTCGACGCGACCCACTCGCGGCCACGATCGAACACCCGATCCGGCTTCATCAGAGGTTCTATCGTTAGAACCATACTTCTAAGAACTACAGTTCTATACGCCCCGGCACCCCGATCTCGCGGTCCCGGCCATGTCTTCTTCTCGGTGTTCTCGCAGTCGTCGCGACAGTCAGTGTCACGGCCAACGCAACGCACGCGACGCTAGATACCCCGACCCAGCCGACGATTGCCGCAACTCCGGCACTCGCCCGCAGAAAGCGTGTCGTTCTACCCCCGAAAGCAAAAAACCAGGGTCGAACGTTGCCGTTCGCCCTGGTCACTGCTCCCCCATCTGGACTCGAACCAGAAACCTGCCGATTAACAGTCGGCTGCTCTGCCAATTGAGCTATAGGGGACTATCCTCGGCTCGTCTGTGCTAGGCGGGCCGAGGAGAAACTCTAGCGTATGGGCGGGCGCTGCCCAAATCGCGTCGCTACCTGCTGACATGCGAGGGTGGCGGTGGGGGCTCGGTGGTCGCTGCCGGGGGTTCGGCGGACGGTTGCGTCAAGGGGGGTGAAGCCTCGGGTGAGGATGTGGTCGGGGCGGGTCAGGGGGAAGTCGGCGGGCCAGGTGAAGCCGAGGCCGGTGCGGACGTCCTGGAGGGTGTGGGTGAGGGCGGCTAGTTCGGGGTCGGTGGAGGCGGTGTTGAGGTCGCCGAGGATTAGTAGGCGGTCGGATCGGTCGCGGTTTATCAGGTCGGTGAGGGTGCGCAGGGTGCTGTTGCGGGATTCGGTTTCGCCGAATCGAACGGAGCCCAGGTGGACGGCGTAGGCGGTGACGTCGCCGGTGGGAGTGTCGATTCGGGCGCGTAGGGCGCGGGCCCAGCCTTGGCCTAGGTCGAGGCGTTCGACGTCGTCGAGGGGATAGCGGCTCCAGAGGCCGACGGTGCCGACTGTGGCGACGTGGGGGTGGTCTGGATTCAAGGCGGCCGCGACGGATGGGCGGTTGCGGTCGGTGAGTTCCTGGACCGAAATTATTGCGGCGTCGGTCAATTCGGCGGCGGTGCCGTGTGCGCCGAGATTCTGGGTGGCGACACGCAACGCGTCGGTGGAAGACCCGCCGTGGGGGCGTTCGATGAGCTGCGGCACGAATAGCACCGACCATGCCAGGATCGGCGCCACGACGGCGGCGAGGCCGATCCGGGAGCCGGTGCCGAGTGCTACGGCGGCGAGCAGCAGCGCGGGAACGAGCAGCCACGGCAGAAAACTGCCGACGAGCTGGCGAATCCCGCCGAATTCTGGCAGCAGTCGAGGGGCCAGCAGCAGCCCGCCCAGGAGTACGGCGGCCGCCGCGAATGTGATGTCTCGAGTTCCGTGCTGCATGCCGCCCACTGTCGACGCGGCAGATGAGAGGTTCATGAAACCGGGCGTGTTCGACCGTTCTCACATGGAAGTAACGGTACGGCCACCATCGGGGGCGAGTATGAACACATAGTGCTGAGCAGGTGGCGAAGTGGGCACTCCTCAGCAACCCGCTGAGCAAAGGAACGAGGAGGCCGACATGAGCGAATTCGCATGCGGCGATTGCTGGCGCAACGAGAATCTGACATTCGCACAACGATTGGATCCGGCGCTCATCCGCCGGAGCACGCGACAGCTGTGCGAGGAGCATCGGGCCAAGCGAGAAGAACTCGCCGCCTGAGCAACGTCCGGTCTCGACCCCTGGTCGGGTCACTCGAAGTAGCCCGGCCAGGCCGACACCGTCCTTTCCGGCGGACCTATCCCTTCGCCGAGGTTCCACCACCAAACGTGGTCCTGGTCTTGCCTTTCCACTGCCCGGGAAGTGGTGAGCCTATCCGGATCGACACGGCCACCGCGCGTCGGGCAGGATAGAGCCGCGAACAGGCAACTGGGAGGAGCACATCGAGATGCTGCGGTTGATCATCGGCGTGGCGGCCGGGTATGTACTCGGCAGCAAGGCCGGGCGGGCTCGCTACGAGCAGATCAGCGCCGCGACCCGTGCGCTGTCGGAAAGCCCGGTGACCCGCAAGTTGGTGCTGGTCGGCAGGCAGCGGTTGTCGGACAAGCTCAGCACCAAGCCGCGGCTGGAACCGATGGAGCCGCTGGACGAACGCACCACCATCCTCGTGCCGCAGGATCAGCTGCGCCGCTGAGGACGTGCCCAACATAAGCGAAACCTCCACTGCACTCGACTCGCCTGAACGTTCCGTCCGCTGGGTGGCCTCATTGGGTGGAGCGCTCGTTGTCGTCCCGCTTTCCACGCTGGACTTGTGGACCGGCAGCACTCCGGAAGGGCGGATAGGCGGCACCGGTGAGACCGTCGACGATTACGACCGCGCCTGCGTAATACACGATTACGCCGCGCTGATCACGGTCGGTGAGAACGGCACACAAGCCCTCGTCCTCGGCGACGAGCCATCCACCACGTGCTACCTCCCCGAGCATCGCTGCTTCCTCCGCCTGTACTACGCCGACGATGACGACGAGCTCATTGCCGACGCCAAGGCGACGCTCGCGCACGAAGCCATCGAGTGGCAGGAATGTGGCATCTGGGAGATCGACGGACCGGCTGTATTGATGGACTCCGTCTATCCCGGCCTCGACCTGAACACGCCGAACCCGGACGGCATACTGCCGGACCAAGCGCCTATTCCACTCGGTCCCGGTCGCTGGAGAGTTCGCGCCGCGCGTATCGAACACGACCGCAACGGGATGGACCTGATTCAGCTACTCCCCACCACACCGAACGCGAGTTACTAAGCCCCGGTTGCGAAGTCGTTGTGGTTACCCATGGCCTGCGTCAGCAGGCTCTTGCGGTACTGCTCCAACGCCACCAGATCCCCGAACAGCGCCATGTAAGCGTCCGGCTGCTCAGTGGACGACACTCGCTGCAGCTTCGACTTCAGCTCGGCGATCTGCCGCCCCACCCAGGCCTCCTGGGTCCGCGCCAGCACACCGGCGACGAACCGGGGAATACCGGCCGCGTTTTTCACCGGCAACGGCTCGTTCGCCAACTCGGACAGCAACGCACGCATGGTCAGGTCGTCGGTGCGATCCGCCACCGCGTTGACCCACTCGGCTCCGCCGAGCCCGGTCCCGGTGCCGCCGACCTCGGAGATCAGCAGCCGAACCGCCGCATAGGCAGGATGGGTGAAGGCGTCGGCCTCCAGCGAATCGAACACCGACCCGGCCATCGCCGGATATTGCAGCGCGGCCGCGAGCACCTGCCGCTGCGGCATCAGCGTCGGATCGTTCGGACTCGGCCGCGCCGCGGGATGTTCGGCGACCACCTCGGTCTGCCGGGCGGCCGGCACCTGCCGTCCACCCGCGCTACCGCCGCCCATTCGGTTGCGCTTGGCCTCGTCGCCGACCCGGCGGACGACGGTCTGAATGTCGTCCCAGCCGACCCACCCGGCCAGCTTCGTCGCGTACGCCTTGCGCAACGCGTTGTCCTTGATCTGCGCGACCACCGGAATCGCCCGGCGCAGCGACTCGACCTGGCCCTCGGCGGTGTCCAGGTTGTGGTCGGCGAGCAGGCCGCGGATCACGAACTCGTACAGCGGGGTTCGCCGGGCCACCAGGTCGCGAACGGCGCCGTCGCCGGAGTGCTGGCGTAGCTCGCAGGGGTCCTGCCCGTCGGGCGCCACCGCGATGTAGGTCTGTCCGGCCAGCTTCTGGTCGCCCGCAAAGGCTTTCAGCGCCGCCGCCTGGCCCGCCGCGTCACCGTCGAAGGTGTAGATGATCTCGCCGCGCCAGAAGTTGTCGTCCAGCAGCAGCCTGCGCAGCAGCGCGAGGTGCTCGTCGCCGAAGGCGGTGCCGCAGGAGGCGACGGCGGTCTTCACACCGGCCAGGTGCATGGCCATCACGTCGGTGTAGCCCTCGACGACGACGGCCTGATGCCCCTTGGCGATGTCCCGCTTGGCCAGGTCCAGGCCGAACAGCACCTGAGACTTCTTGTACAGGATCGTTTCCGGGGTATTGATGTACTTGCCCGGCATGGTGTCGTCGTCGAAGAGCTTGCGCGCGCCGAACCCGATGACGTCGCCACCGAGGTTGCGGATCGGCCAGAGCAGCCTGCGATGGAACCGATCGATCGGCCCACGCTGGCCCTGCCTGGACAGGCCTGCGCCCTCCAGCTCCTTGAACTCGAAGCCCTTGCGCAGTAGGTGTTTGGTCAGCGTGTCCCAGCCCGCGGGCGCGTAGCCACAGCCGAATTGCTCCGCGGCGGCGGCATCGAAATTGCGGTCGGTGAGGAACTTGCGCGCCGTCTCGGCGCCGGGCTCGCGCAGCTGAGCCATGTAGAACTCGTGCGCGGCGGCATTGGCGGCGACCAACCTCGAACGGGTGCCACGATCGCGCTGCACCGAGGTGCCGCCGCCCTCGTAGTTGATCTGATAGCCGAGCCGGTCGGCCATCTGCTCGACCGCCTCGACGAAGCCGACGTGGTCGATCTTCTGCAGGAACGCGAAGACGTCGCCGCCCTCGCCGCAGCCGAAGCAGTGGAAGAGGCCGTGATTCGGCCGCACGTGGAACGACGGTGACTTCTCGTCGTGGAACGGGCACAGCCCCTTCATGGAGTCGGCGCCCGCGCGCTTCAGCGCGACGTACTCCCCCACAATGTCTTCGATGCGGACGCGGTCACGTATCGCCGCGATATCGCGATCAGGGAGTCGTCCGGGCACGGCAGTGAGCGTACCCGTCGGGACCGACGTCTTTCACCTATGGCTGCTCGCTCGACATCTTCTCCGACGCCCGTCCCCGAAGAAGCTCGAGTCGGCGCGCGAGCCGGACCGCTGCGGCGCCTTCAGTTCCTGATACATCGTCGAGTCGAACCAGCCAGGTGCGGCGGCACATGACGGCTGCCGCCACGATGATCCGGATCACATCGAGCGGCGCGACGAAAATCAGCGACGCCGAACTCAGGCCCCGAACTCGGCCGCGACCCGCTCCAGTCGGCTCTCGGTATACGAGGCGATTTGGTCCACGATCACCCGCACCCGCGCGGTGTCATCGGCGGCGGCCTCCCACCACGGCAGCAACAGCGGATCGAGACTCCGTGGCGCGGCGGCGAGCAGCCCCTCGGCGACGGCGTGGACGCGGTCGCGCTGGGCGGCTTGGCGAAGTTTGTGATCGGGATCGGACATGACGTAACGAAGGGCAACGGTTTTGAGCACGGCCACCTCGGCGGCGACCACGTGCGGAACCTCGAGGTCCGCGCCGTAGCGGGAGAGGCGGTCGCTGCCCGCGGTCTCGCGAGTGGCGAGGATGGCCGCGGTGGCGAAGCGGCCGACAAGTTCGCTGGTAAGTCGTTTGAGCGCAACGGAACTGGCGAGGGTGCCGTCGTACACGGTGACCGCGGCGACCACGGGTAGCTCGGAAAGTCGTTGGGCGGCAGCGACCAATTCGTCCGCCGACAGGGAATAGTGTTTGTGCCTGCCGAGGCTGGCCAGCGCGTCCTGTTCGGCGGGGTCGGCCAGCGCGCGCAGGTCGATGCGGCCCGCGATCACGCCGTCCTCGACGTCGTGCACGGAGTACGCGACATCGTCGGACCAGTCCATGATCTGGCATTCCAGGCTGCGGCGACGCTCGGGAGCGCCCTTGCGAATCCAGTCGAGGCGCTCGGTATCGATGTCATAGGCGCCGAACTTGGTGCCGGGACCCGTTCTGCCCCAAGGGTATTTGAGCGCGGCGTCGAGGGAGGCGCGGGTCAGGTTGAGGCCTGCGCTGACACCGTCGGCGTCGAGCACCTTCGGTTCGAGGCGGGTGAGGATGCGCAGATTCTGCGCGTTGCCCTCGAAACCGCCGTGCGCGTCGGCGAAGACGTCGAGGGCTCGTTCGCCGTTGTGGCCGTACGGCGGGTGGCCGATGTCGTGGGCCAGCCCGGCCAGATCGACCAGGTCCGGGTCGCAGCCGAGGCCGTCGGCGATGCTGCGACCGATCTGGGCGACCTCGATCGAATGGGTGAGCCTGGTGCGCGGGGTGTCGCCGTCGCGCGGGCCCATCACCTGGGTCTTGTCGGCGAGGCGGCGCAGTGCGGCGGAGTGCAGCACCCTGGCGCGGTCGCGGGCGAATTCGGTGCGGTGACCGGACTCGAATTCGCTGCGCGGCGGCCCGAGCCCGGCGGTCTTGGCGCGCTCGACGACGAGCCGCTCATAATCGTGTTCGGTATAGCCGTCCACTACTGTCCCGCCGTGTATCGGAAGTCCGCCGCGAAATGGGTGAGCTGATACCAGAGCAAAGCGCCTGTCTCCCTGGCGATTCCGTGCGCCTGCGACTCGCGGGTATACACCGCGGGCCCGGTCCTGGTCGGCGCGGTCCACGCGTCGAGGCCCTCGTCGCGGGCCATGGTGCGGGTGCGCAGCGAATGCCACGGATCGCTCACCAGCACCGCGGAGCCCATGTCGCGGGCCTGCATGGCCGTCGCGACCGCCTCGATGCTGCGCAAGGTGTCCGACCCGGTCTCGACGGCCAGGATCTTGTCGCTCGGCACCCCACGCGACTGCAGATAGTTCTTGCCGGACGCCGCCTCGGTGTACAGGTCACCTTCCTGCTTCCCGCCGACCGTGATCACCCGCGGCGCCACCCCCAGCCGGAACAGCCGGTACGCCTGGTCGAGTCGCGCCTCGAACACCGAGGACGGGGTGCCGGAATATTGCGCGGCGCCGAGCACCACGATGGCATCGGCCGTCGTGTAATCGTCGATGCGCGCCACCTGCCACACCCGCAACGCCGTCCCGCCGACCAGCACCAACCCCATCAACACCGAGCCGACGATGAGTCGGCGAATCCACCGGAGCAGCCCCGCGCCGTAGCCTCGCGGCGGAACGGGACCGGGCGCCGCATCGGCTCGAGCGCGCATCGTTGGCGAATCCACTCCCCAAGTCTGCCAGTACAGGTGCTTCGCTCGGGTTGTTCGGGGATCTACCTGAGTCGGGTAGGTCCGGATCCCGGCTACCAGCCGCGTTCCCGCCACTCGGCCAGCTGCGGGCGTTCGGTGCCGAGGGTGGTGTCGTCGCCGTGGCCGGGATAGACGACGGTGTCGTCGGGGTAGCGGGCGAAGAGTTTGGTGGTGACGTCGTGGTAGAGGGAGTCGAAGTCCGCGGGGCTGGTGGTGCGGCCGAGGCCGCCGGGGAACAGCGAGTCGCCGGTGAACAGGTGGACGCGTTGGTCGCCGTCGGTGAGGGCCAGGGTGACCGAGCCCGGGGTGTGGCCGCGCAGGTGGATGACTTCGAAGGTCAGGTCGCCGATGGCGATGTGGTCGCCGTCGGCGAGCAGGCGGTCGGGGCGCACCGGGAGCGGGTCGGCGTCGAGTTCGTGTGCGGCGGTGGGCGCTCCGGTGGCGGCGGTCGTCTGCTTCAGCGCCTGCCAGTGGTCGGGATGCTGATGCGTCGTGACGATGACGCAGACCTGGCCCGGTGCCACGAAGTCGATGAGTTCCTCGACCCGTTCGGCCTCGTTCGCGGCGTCGATGAGCAGCGCCGCTCCGGTGGTCGTGCATTGCACGAGGTAACAGTTGTTGTTCATGCCGCCGACGGACATCTTGAGGATGCGGGCACCCGGAACGTCATGCTGCTGCGGATCGGAACCCGGCGAGACATGACCGGTATACGGGCGATCTATGTTGATCACACCGTCGATGCTATCGACCGGCGCGATCCCCTGCCATTCCGCGCGTTCTCCCACGCTCGGCCGATCTCAGCCGAAGCGCGTGGTGTCCGGCTCCGAACTTCTGGTCGCGGCGTTGACCAGCAGCCGCACGGACGGGTCGCGCGATAGATTCGTGCTATGTCGCTGCCGAATCGTGTTGCCCGCTGGACGTCCTGGGTGGTGCTCAGCGTGTTGTTCACCGGAGCAGCCCTGGTCGGTGCGCCGACGGCGGTGGCGGAGCCGCCGCTGCGGATGGACACCTACGTCGTCGATTCGGCGCAGGCGCTGAACGGCGGGCAGCTCGATCGGGTGCAGTCGGCGGTGGATCAGCTGTATGCCGACCAGCAGGTGCGGCTGTGGGTGGTGTACGTGCGCGATTTCGGTGGGCTCGGGCCGGAGGCGTGGGCGCAGCGCACAGCGTCGGAATCCGGGTTCGGCAATCGCGACCTGATGCTCGCGGTCGCCACAAAGGATCGGTCGTACTGGTTCTACGGGGAATTACCCAGCGGTGTCAGCGATGCCGAGCTGGACAAACTGCTGACGCGCGAGGTGGAGCCCGCCATGCGAGACGGTCGGTGGGCGGATGCCGGTATCGCGACGGCGGACGGGCTGAAGTCGGCGATGCGGGGCGGCGGCGTCAACGTCGGCTTTCTGCTCGTCATCGGCGTGCTGGTCGTGCTGGTGGTTGGCGGGTTGCTGTTGTTCGCGCGCAAGCGGCGGCGCGACCGGGCGAAGGACGAGCTCGCGGTGGCGCGCGCGGTGGACCCGGACAACACCACCGCGCTGGCCGCGCTGCCGTTGGCGGCGCTGCACGCACGCTCACGGGAGGCGCTGGTCGACATCGATAACGCGATCCGCACCAGCGCCGAGGAGTTGGAGCTGGCGACCGGCGAGTTCGGCACCACCGCCGCCCTGCCCTTCGACACCGCGCTCGATCATGCGAAAGCCGCGGCCGCCAAAGCCTTCTCGATCAGGCAGCAGCTCGACGACGACATCCCGGAAACGCCGGACGAGCAGCGCACGCTCTTGGTCGACCTGATCGGCACGGTCGGGCGAGCCGACCGCGAACTCGACGCCCAGGTCGCCGAATTCGACGCCATGCGCAATCTGCTGATCAACGCCGCCGATCGATTGGACGGGCTGACAAGGGATCTCGTCGAACTGAAGAGCCGCCTGCCCGCCTCCGAGGCGGAGCTCTCCCGGCTCACCGCCGCACACCCGGCCAGCGTGCTCGCCCCGATCCACGACAACGCGACCATGGCGCGCGAACGAATCATCTTCGCGGAGCAGAACATCGACGCGGGTCGCGCGGCGCTCACCCAGCCGGTGGGCAAGCAGGGCGGGGCGGTCGCCGCGATCCGCTCGGCGGAGGCGGCGGTCGGCCAGGCCCGCACGTTGCTCGACGGCATCGACAACGCGTCCACCAGCATCCAGCAGGCGCGCGACGGCCTGGCCGCGGTACTGGACGAACTGCGCCGCGATATCGCTTCCGCCACAGAGCTTTCCGGCTATGGCGGCGCCGAGCTGGCGGCCGCGACAGCAACCGCGCAGACCGCGCTGGACAAGGCGGCGGCCACCGCGACAGCCGACCCTCTCGACGCCTTCCACGACGCGGTCGCCGCCGACGGTGAATTGGACCGCGCCATCGCCGCGGCCACCGATCGCAAACTCGCCATCGAGGATCTGCGCCGCCGCCTCGACCAGGCGCTGACCGCGGCCCGCTCCCGGGTGAGCGCCGCATCGGACTACATCACCACCCGGCGCGGCGGCATCGACGCCGAGGCACGCACCCGGCTGTCCGAGGCGCAACGCAATCTCGATGCGGCACAACAACTCGGCGCCACCGATCCCGCGCGGGCACTGACCAGCGCCCAAGCCGCGGCCGACCTCGGCGGCCGCGCACTGCAGGCCGCGCAGGCCAGCGTGCGGGCCTGGGAAACGGCACAGCCGGTGTCGGGGAGGTCGCAGGCGGGCGCGGTGCTCGGTGGCATCTTGATCGACGGACTGCTGCGCGGCGCCGCGAGCGGCGGACGCCGATCCGGGTCGGGCGGCTGGGGCGCGGGCTCCTACGGCGGTTCCACTGGTTCGCGGCGGATCAGCCGCGGCGGCCGGTTCTGACGCTTGACCCTGACACCGTGTGAGGTCATAGACCAGGAGTCGTTATGTTCACCATCGGAGACTTCGCCAGACACGGACGGGTGTCGGTGCGCATGCTGCGCCACTACGACGCGATCGGGCTGTTACGCCCGGATCGGGTCGACGAGCACAGCGGCTACCGCTTCTACTCCGGCGGGCAGCTGGCCCGGCTCAATCGCCTTGTCGCACTGAAGGATCTCGGCTTCACCCTGGAGCAGGTCGGCCAGATCCTGGACGACCAGGTCAGCGGCGCGGAACTGCGTGGCATGCTGACCCTGCGCCGCGCCGAGCTCGAACAGCGCATCGCGGGCGACCGCGCCAGGTTGGTCCAGGTCGAAACGCGGCTCCGCATCATCGAGAAAGAGGGCGCCATGCCTGTGCATGATGTGATCATCAAGTCCATACCGGCGGTTCGAGTCGCCGAATTGTCCGCCGTCGCCGGTAGTTTCGAGCCGGAATCGATCGGCCCGGTCATCGGTCCGCTGTTCGAAGACATCTGCAAACGCCTGGAGCACGCCGGCATACCGATCGTCGGCTGCGGCATCGCGTATTACGAAGAGCGCGAAGACGGTACGGTGCTAGCCCACGCCGCCGTGCCGGTCGATCTCGACCCCGGCGAAGCCCGCGATTTCACCGTCGTCGACCTCCCCGCCATCCCCCAGGCCGCCACGGTCGTCCACCGCGGCAGCATGGACGAGGTCCTGGAACCCTGGCAGGCCCTAGGCCGCTGGGTCGACGACAACGGCTACCGCCTCAGCGGCCTCAGCCGCGAGGTAACCCTGGTCCACACCGAAGACCCATCCGGCTGGGTCACCGAACTCCAGGAACCGATCCGCCCCAAGTAACCCGTCGAAATCCGCACTCTCACTCGGGATCCGCACTCGGAATAGGGCCCTATCTTGGTACAGATCCCGAGAGAGGGTGCGGTTGCTCAGGCGTGCACGGTGATTGCGTGGTAGCCGGAGGGGCCGGTGGGGAATGAGGGGCGGTGCCGGCCTTCTTGGACTTCGCCGGAGCGGCTGATCGCGCGGGCCTGTATTCGGTGGTCGCCGGGCGGGAGTTCTACCGCGGTGCGCCAGCGGCGCCAGGCGGCGGGGGCGAGTTCAGTGGCGAGATCGGCTGGGTGCCAGTCACCTTCGTCGATTCGCACCTCTACGCCGGCGACGCCGTGGGGCGGGGCCCAGGCGACTCCGGCGATCGTGGTGGTGCCCGCGGCGGCTCGGCCGGGTGCGGTTACGTCGATGCGGGCCTGTGGTGTTATCCAGAGTGGGCCTGCTGGCCAACCGCGGCGCGGCCAGTAGTCGACATGGGTGTCGTCGGTAAGTTCCAGTTCGCCAAGCCATTTCGTGCCGGTATATTGGCCGTACAGGCCCGGCACGAAGACGCGGGCCGGGAAACCGTGCGCTGGGGTGAGTGGTTCACCGTTCATGCCGATGACCACGTAGCCGGGCCATTCGCCGGACCGCAGCGGTTCGATCGGTAGCGAGATCGTGTAACCGTCGACGGCTCTGGTGACCAGGCGGGTGGCGTCGGATTCCGGGATCGCGTGCTTCAGCAGATCGGACAGCGGCACCCCGAACCAGCGGCCGTTGCCCGCGCGGCCCGCACCGGGATGGTTGTGGATGCACACCATGACGGCGTCGAATTCCACTGCGTCCTCGGCCAATTCATGCAGCGTCAAGCGCAAGGGGTGCGCGACCTTGCCGGTGACGGACAGTCGCCAGTGGGCCGGATCGATCCGGGGAGGGCGCAGATTGACGTCGGCGACATACATTCGATGGGCGGCGGTGACCAGCGGGGACAGCCTTGGCTCGTCTTCCAGCCCGTCCTGCGGCACCACGCCCAGCGCGCCCATCGAGCCGATCCGTCGAATATCGTTGTTCTGCTTGCGGTCCAGATCGTGCTGCAGGGTGTGTGCGGCCGCGAACATCCCGGCGCCCGTCGCCAGCCAGCCCAGCGCGCCGAGCAGTCCATGCGGCCGCCTGCGCAAGCCCGCGGCGAGCACGCCGGAGGCCGCGACCGCACCGGCGACGGTCGAGGTCGAACGGGCCGACAGGCGCGTCGCCAACACCGCCGCACCGGCACCGGATGCCACGGCGACGGGTGTGCGCAGCCGTTCGGGCAGACCACCGAGCCCGACGGCGCCGGCGACCACACCCGCGGCGACCCCGAGCCGGGTGGCCACCTTGTCGTGCCGACCGGACATCGCGACGGCGGCCTCGACGACCGGCACCGGCACGGCATCGATGAGCGCGCGCCCGACTGTGTCGATCAGCGAACCACCCCTGGTCGCGGCGATCGCCTCGCCGACCCCGAGCGCCGCCACCCCGACGGCGGCCGCTCCGACCCTGCTCCGGTCTTCGTTTGTCAGCACCGCTGGCACACCCGCTTCCAACCCGATTGTCCGCTGTCACCCTGCATTCTGCCCGAACGGCGCACCGGCCAGCGCGTTTCACCCGGGGTAGGCAGGCCGTCGACCGCACACGATAACGTTCGAAACATGAACCACCCGCTAATCCCCGACAACTACGCCGACCTGCTCACCCGGCCGCTCTACGGACACCTGGCGACCCTCACCGCCAACGGCGACCCACAGGTCACGCCGATCTGGTACCTCTGGGACGGCGAGGTGCTGCGCTTCACCACGACCACCGATCGCCAGAAGTACCGCAACACCCAGAAACACCCTCAGGTAGCGATCAGCATCAACGACCCCGACCAGCCCTACCGCTACCTCGAAGTCCGCGGCGTCATGGAGGCCGCCGAGCCTGACCCCACCGGCGACTTCTTCGACGTACTCGCCCGCCGCTACGGCCTGGGTTACGAACCGCCCGTCGCCGACCATCCACGACGCGTCGTCCTGGTCATGCGCCCCACCCGCGTCAGCTACCAGTAGCACTGGCGGACATCGGCTTCACCTCAGCGCCCCCGGCTACTTGTCGAACTCCATGGCCGACAACGCGGTCAAATCTTTGCGCACCGCGGCGAGCAGCCGGTCCGCGGCGGCGACGCCGAGTAGGCCGACGGTCAGCTGGCCGTGAAAGGTGTAGACCAGGAAGGTGATCGCGGCGGAGGCGCCGGTCGAGGGTCTGGGATGTGCGGAGAGGTAGACGATTTCGTAGTCGGTGAGGGTGAGCCCGGTGGGGGTTCGGAATCGCGGCACGGCACCGGTATTGGTGATTGCGACGTGGCCGGCCAGCGAGTGGATTCGGGTCGGTCCGTAGAAGTCAGGGAAGTGCAATACCGACTGTTGGACGACTCCACTGGCCAAGTCGGCATGTAGTCGCGCCGAAATCTGTTGGGCCAGTTCGAGAACACTGCCCGAGGGATCGACCTCGGCGGCGAATGACGCGAGTCCGGCCATGTTGGTGCCCTCGGCGGGCGCCACTCGCGGATCCAGCCGCGACCGCATATCCACCGGGTACAGGCCGCCCAACGGCACCGGAGCGCCGGATGTTTCGGACGCGTAGGCACGCAGCAGTGCGGCCGTGATCAAACCGTTGACGCTGGCCCCCCGACGGTGGCCCAGTGCCACAATTCGCGCCGTCGCAGCTTCGTCCAGCCGAATTCGATTCGGCCGGGCAAGGGAACTGGGTGCCGAATCACCAACGGGGACAGGCGCTGCCGTCTCCGGCAGCGGCTTGGTCACATCCTCGAAGCCGGACACCGCACCCGCGACAATGCCACGCCGTGCCGCATGCCACTCCAACGACTGCGGATACTCCTGCGGCACAACGGTTATCGGCACCGACTCGACGACGTCGGTATAGAACCCCCAGAACCGCGACAACAGTTCGACGCAATGCCCAGCATCCGCGATGCTGTGATGCGCGAACAGGGTGACCCGCCACCGACCCGCGCCGGACGCCACCGCATCCAGATAGGCCAGCTGCGTCCCCGGGTCCACCGCAGTCCCCGGCAAACCCACAGTCTCCACAGCACCGCCGGTCACCGAGGCGCCAACCGGCGAACCCCTCGGGCGCAGTAGATATCCCGCCCCGGCGTCGTCTTCCTCGATCCGGCAGAGCACCACCGGAAACGCCAACTGCAATGCGGCGAAAGCCTCTTTCAACGCCGCGACATCGAGCTCCCCCGCCACCGACACCGACCGGCCGGTGTAGGTGCCGTGCCGGACAAACCGCTGTTCCGACGGCGCCAACACGCGCACCACTTCATCCTCATCCCGCAACACCTCGCAAGCGTGCGGCAACACCGGCCGGGGCGCAAACGAACGGATGCGCAAGACTGGATGACATGAGTCTCGCCGCGCATCTGGAAGAACTCGGCCGTCCCCTGGTCGAGCATCAGCTCGACCATCCCACCGTGGCCGGCATCGCCGCGGGCGACCTGCCCGAGCCGATCTTCCGTTCCTGGCTGGAGCAGGACTACCTCTTCCTGCTCGACTACGTCCGCGTGTTCAGCCGCCTGGCCTGGCAGGCCCCGGCCGCGCACCTCGGCGACCTGGTGGATCTGGCGCACGCCACCTATCACGACGAGCTCGCACTGCACCGTTCGCTGGCCGCGGAGTTCGGTGCCGACCTCGGCGGTGTCACCAAAGGTGTTGCCTGCAAGGCATATACGGGCTTCCTACTGGACTCGGCCGCCGATTACGCCGAGGGCCTTGTCGCCATGTACCCGTGTATGTGGGGCTACTCCACGCTGGGCGCGCGCCTCGCCGAAAACCCGCCCGCCGAGCCGCGCTACCGCCGCTGGGTCGACACCTACGCCGACCCCGCCTTCGCCGCCCTCACCCGCCGCTGCGCCCAGATGATCGACGAAGCAGGCCCCGATCCAGACCGCGCCGAACACCTGTTCCGCGAGGGCATGCGCCACGAACTCGCCTTCTGGGACGTCCCACGCTGAGCAGCGCCGGACACTCCCGCCGCTTGCCCATCGAGCCGTTACCGCGCCCTGGCGATCGAGGAAAGCGCTGCGCCAACGCGCTGTTCCTCGAAGGCATGCGCCACGAACTCGACGTCCCACGTTGAGCCGCGCCGTCCCCGATTACCGCACGCGGAAGTCAGGGTCGCAACACAATCTTGCCGCGGGTGTGCCGCTGCTCCAGTTCGCGGTACGCGTCCTGTACCTTGTCGAGCGGGTAGACACCGGCGATCGGCACCTCGATGGTGCCCGCCGCGGCGAGATCGGCCAGCTCGGTGAGCACATCGATGGTGCCCGCGGCAGCGTTGCCGTCTGCCTTCACGCCGTACTTCTGCACGGCGGCGAAGTTGATGATGGTGTCGATCCGCTCAACCGGCACACCCAGTTCCACGGCGATGTCCACATAATCGGCACCGAACGTATCGATGAACGCGTCCACACCATTCGGCGCGGCGGCGCGCAGCCGATCGATCAGCCCGTCGCCATAGGCGACCGGCGTCGCGCCGACCTTCCGCAGCCAGTCGTGGTTCGCCTCGCTGGCGATGCCGATCACCTCGGCCCCGCGCGCCCGCAGTAGTTGCACCGCGATCGAGCCGACGCCCCCTGCGGCACCGGACACGACGACCACATCGCCTTCGTTGGCCTCCACCGCGCGTATCGTCGCGAAAGCCGTTGTGCCCGCGACATACAACGAACCCGCGACATCCCAGTCCAGCCCGGCGGGCTTGGGCGTCACCTGTGCGACAGGCACCACAACGTGACTCGCGTGACTGGCACGATCGTCGGTGAACCCGAGCACTTCGGCACCGACCTCGATACCGCCGACCTCCGCACCGAGCTCGACGATCCGCCCCGCGAAATCGGTCCCCTCCCCCGACGGAAACGTCGCGGGCCACTGATCGTGCAACGCCCCGCCGCGGATGTACGCTTCGCCCGGATTGATGCCCGCCGCGACCACGGCGACCACCACCTGCCCAGGCCCGGCCGTCGGGGTCGGCACCTCGACCACCTTCAACTCATCGATCTCGCCATACCGATCGAACTTCACCGCTCTTGCCATGTCGAGCTCCTCGTTTCGGTGACTTAAGGCATCCCGAGCGTCAACGGCCCGCCCGGCCCGGTTAATTCCCGCGGCAGCGGGTTCGAAAACTAGCGACGTCAATCCGGCTGAACGCATTCGCGTGCCGCCCACCGATGCTTTCTCCGCTACCGACACGTCTACCCACACAGACCACTGTTCCCGAATCGAGGGAGAACCCCATGAACCGTCCGGCCGTCGCAACCCGCGACGAATGGCTGACGGCCCGCAAAAGCCTGCTGGCCGAGGAAAAGGCGCTCACCCGTCGACTGGACGAGCTCGCCGCCGAACGCCGCGCCCTGCCGATGGTCGCGGTCGACAAGGATTACGTATTCGAAGGCGCGACAGGCAAACTCACGCTGAGCGAGCTGTTCGAGGACCGCCGCCAGCTCATCGTCTATCACATGATGTGGCGCTGGGATCTGGACGCGGGCTGCCCGAGTTGCGCGTTCCTCCTGGACAACGTCGGACACCTCGCCCACCTGCACCACCAGCACCTCGTTCGCGGTGGTATCGCGCGGGCCATGGGACACGGTGAGTCGGTACCGCGAGCGCATGGCCTGGACGTTCCCGATGTACTCCTCGTACGGCAGCGATTTCAACTACGACTACCACGTCACCCAGGACGAGTCGGTCACGCCGATCGAATACAACTTCCGCACCAAAGACGAGATCGAAGCCAGCGGACAGGACTGGCAACTCACCGGGGAACAGCCAGGCACCAGCGTCTTCTGGCGCGACGATGACGGCGCCGTCTTCCACACCTACTCGTCCTATGCTCGCGGCGGCGACATCCACATCGGCATCCACAACTACCTGGACCTCACCCCGCTCGGCAGGCAAAAACACGTCGGCGAGGCCGTACACCACGACAGCTCCGACTCGGCCGCGCCGCACTGCCACTGAATGTCGGGGCGCAATTGAAGCGCGGATCGTCCGCGACGGCCCTACGCTGGCAATCGTGGGTGCGGAGAATGTGCGGGCGTCTGATGCGGACCGCGAGAAGATCGTCGAACAATTGCGGCACGCGATGAACGAGGGCAGACTGACGCTGCACGAGTACGACGATCGGCTGCAGCAGGTATACAGCGCCAGGACCTACGGCGAGCTGACGCCGGTGCTGGCCGACCTGCCCGCGCAACGCGGTTCGCGCGCGATGGTGCCGACCAGCCGGATCCCGCAGTGGGTCGTGATCATGTGGATCCCGTGGGTCTTCGTGAACATGCTGACCCTGTTGATCTGGGTGGCCACCGGCGCGGGCTACTTCTGGCCGTTCTGGGTGGCGGTGCCGTGGGGCATGGCGCTGCTCATCCCGACGGCGATCGGAATCACCGTGCGCGGCAACGGCTCCGGGTCGCAGCGTCCGGAGCTACCGCCGACACCACCGACGCCGCCGCTCCCGCCGAAGCACTGAACGACGAACGGCCCGCACCGATCACCCGGTGCGGGCCGTTCGTGAAAGCCTCAGGAACCCAGCAGATGCTGGGCCAGGTAGCCCTCCACCTTGTCCAGCGCGATCCGTTCCTGCGCCATCGAGTCCCGCTCGCGGATGGTCACCGCTTGATCGTCGAGGGTGTCGAAGTCGACGGTGATGCAGAACGGGGTGCCGATCTCGTCCTGCCGCCGGTAGCGGCGGCCGATGGCACCCGCGTCGTCGAACTCCACGTTCCAGTTCCGGCGCAGCTGTGCGGCAAGGTCTTTCGCCTTCGGCGTCAGATCCGCGTTGCGCGACAACGGAAGTACCGCCGCCTTGACCGGGGCGAGCCTGCGATCCAGGCGCAGCACCGTGCGAGTGTCCACGCCGCCCTTGGCATTCGGCGCCTCGTCCTCGGCGTACGCGTCGACCAGGAACGCCATCAGCGAGCGGGTCAGACCGGCCGCGGGCTCGATGACATACGGCACGTAGCGCTCGTTGGTGGTCTGGTCGAAGAAGCTGAGCTCGGTGCCCGAGTGCTCGGAGTGCGTCTTGAGGTCGAAGTCGGTGCGGTTGGCCACCCCTTCGAGCTCACCCCACTCGTTGCCCTGGAAGCCGAAGCGGTACTCGATGTCGGTGGTGCCTGCCGAGTAGTGCGACAGCTTTTCCTTCGGGTGCTCGTAGAGCCGCAGGTTGTCCGGGTTGATGCCGAGGTCGGTGTACCAGGAGAAGCGGGTCTCGATCCAGTACTTGTGCCACTCCGCGTCCTCGCCGGGCTTGACGAAGAACTCCATCTCCATCTGCTCGAACTCGCGGGTGCGGAAGATGAAGTTGCCGGGGGTGATCTCGTTGCGGAAGCTCTTGCCGATCTGCGCGATACCGAACGGCGGCTTCTTGCGCGCGGTGGTCATCACGTTCGCGAAGTTGACGAAGATGCCCTGCGCGGTCTCGGGCCGCAGATAGTGCATGCCCTCCTCGGACTCGATCGGGCCGAGGTAGGTCTTGAGCATCATGTTGAAGTCGCGCGGCTCGGTCCATTTGCCGACGGTGCCGCAGCTGGTGCAGGCGATCAGCTCCATCGAGACGGTGTCCGGGTCGTCGATCTTGTGCTTGAGCGCGTACGCCTCCTGCAGGTGATCCTGCCGGAAGCGGTGGTGGCAGTTCAGGCACTCCACCAGCGGATCGTTGAACACACCGACATGGCCCGAGGCCACCCACACCTGGCGCGGCAGGATCACCGACGAGTCGAGGCCGACGATGTCCTCGCGGCTGGTGACCATGGACCGCCACCACTGCCGCTTGATGTTCTCCTTGAGCTCGACGCCCAGCGGACCGTAGTCCCAGGCCGATTTGGTGCCTCCGTAGATCTCACCGCTCGGGTACACCAGACCCCGGCGCTTGGCGAGGTTGGCAACGGTGTCCACCTTCGACTTGGGTGCCACTCGAGAATTCTCCATCCACTACGAGTCGGATTGTGCGTTCAGGCCTTTGTTTTGCGTGTACGCAACGATACGAAGACAGACTATCGGCCCTGCCCAACCGACTTTCCACCGCACGGGCAACCTCTGGCGCGGCACCATGAACGGGCACACTCCGGCGCGCCCGTTTGACATGCGCAACTGTGCATATCAAAATGGAATCGCTTTCCATTAAGGAGTTGGTGCCATGACCGCCGAGACCGCCACCGCCCATCCGCACAACCCGTACCGCTCGCCCGCGCCCGCGCCGGTACCGGCGCGCACCGTCCTGGAGGACGCGGGTGAGCTGCTGCGTGCACTGGCCGCACCGGTGCGCATCGCCATTGTGCTGCAACTGCGCGAGTCGCCGCGCTGTGTGCACGAGCTGGTCGACGCGCTCGGGGTCACCCAACCGCTGGTGAGCCAGCACCTGCGCATCCTCAAGTCCGCGGGCGTCGTGCACGGCGAGCGGTCCGGTCGCGAGGTGCTCTACGAACTCGTCGACGACCATCTCGCGCATATCGTGGTCGACGCCGTCGCGCACGCCGAGGAAGGGTAATTCGTGCCAGAGAACAGTGTCGTGCCGCAGAAGGCGGTCGGCATCCGCAGCACCAGACAGCGCAGTGCCATCGCCGCACTGCTCGGCGACATCGAGGAGTTCCGCTCCGCCCAGGAGTTGCACGACGAGTTGCGCAAGCGCGGCGAGGGCATCGGCCTGACCACCGTCTATCGCACGCTGCAGTCGCTGGCCGACGCGGGCATGGTCGATGTGCTGCGCACCGGCTCCGGCGAGTCCGTCTATCGGCAATGTTCCACCGGGCACCACCACCACCTGGTGTGCAGGCATTGCGGGCGCACGGTCGAGGTGGAGGGCCCCACCGTGGAGGCCTGGGCAGGCGCCATCGCGCGCGAGCACGGCTTCATCGAGGTCAGCCACACCATGGAGGTGTTCGGCACCTGCGAGTCCTGTGCGTCGGCGGGCGACGGCGACGGCCCGACCACGATGTAGTCCACGCTTCGGTTCACTCAGCGGACCGAGCCCTGGTTAACACTGCTCCTTCCCGTGCAGATTTCAACGCGAACCCACGAACGCCCGGCCGACCCGGGTGTCGCGCTCTGGGGTTTGCATATTTCCGGGAGGCTCAGCGTGCGTACGACCCTGATTTCATCTGTAGTTCCGGCGCGTAACCGTCGAATCCGCACCGCCGCAGTAGCTGCGGCGATGCTCAGCGCGGCCGCGTTGGTCCTGACGGCATGCAACGACAAGGACGGCGCGGCGACCCCGGTCTCGGCGACACCGGCGACCAGTGTGGCCGCCAACGGCACGCCGGGTAGCAACAACGCGAGCCAGTCGACGGTGCGGACCGTCGGCAAGACGGGCTGGTTCGAGGGCTTCGACATCACCGTCAACAAGGCGACCGTGGTGCCCGACGAATTCGGCGGCGCGAAGGTGCTGATCGACATCACCTACAAGAACACCACTCTCGACAACGAGACGATGAGCAACAACACCGCGCTGCTGGTCGGCAACGAGGTCGACGGCGGCGCGCTGTGGGACAACCCGACGGTGCCCGGCGGCGGCTCGGCCGCGGGCAAGGTGACCACATCGGTCAAGTCCGCCAAGGACGCCGAGCACCTGATCGACACGATGACCGTGGTGTACGGCCAGGCCGCGGACAACCAGACCAAGATCCCGCTCAGCGCCGCCGGCAAGGTGGACAGCGTGCAGCCGAAGACGCTCCCCGTCACCGGCACGCTGGTGCAGGACCAGACCACCATCCAGGTGACCGCGGGCAAACTCAGCCCGAGCTACACCAAGGACGAGCACGGTAAAGACGAACTCGCCTTGCACATCAAAATCATTGGTGGATCCGGCATCTCGGCCGGTGGCCTCAACATCTTCACCGAATACTTTTCGCTGAAAACCCCCGACGGCCAGAGCATCGTCGCCAACGACCGCAGCCCGATCAACGAACTGCTCGACGCGAACAAGACCATCGACAACGCGAAGGACTACGTCGTCTTCGTCGTGCCCGCCCCGGCAACCGGCAGCTACGTCCTGACCTACAACAGCCAGAAGGAGGAGGGAGCGGCCACCGCCCCCACCCTCGCCTTCACCGTCAGCTGATCCGCACCAGGCCGAAATCGCATTCGGTCCACGACTGAGCCGCTCGAACGGCCCCGGAGAATATCTCCGGGGCCGTTTTGCCGGTTCACCTGGTCTCTTCCATCAACGCCACCTTCGGTAACGAAGACCTGATCGAGGCGGTGCCGCCGGTAGATTCCACGCAGACGACTCAGCCAGCGGCGACCGAAACTGTTGCGGGGGCGGAGGTCTCGGCGGGGCGGCGGCTGAGCAGTGCACCAAGGGCGAGGAGCGCCAAGGCGGCGAGTGCCCAAATCAGGAGTACCACAAGTGGTTTGCCCGCGCCCGCGCCGTCGAAGAAGGCGACCGAGCGGAGCAGCGAGGCGGCGGCGCCAGGCGGGAGGAACTGGCCGATGGCGCCCCAGGGCTTCGGGAGGAGCTCCGGGGCCGAGGTGGCGGCGGAGAACGGGTTGCCGATGAGCAACATGGTGAGCGCGGCGATGCCGATACCGGCCCGCCCGATCGCGGTGGAGAGTCCGACGACGGCACCCGCGACGGCGAACGAGACGAGGCCGGCGACGGCGGACAGTTCGAGGTAGGAACCCGGCACCACCGACATCCAGCCCTGAATGATCTCCATGCTCAGCAGACCGCCCACCACACCGAAGGTGACCAGCCCCAACGCTTTTCCGCCGACCGTCGGGATCAGCAGGCTGAGCAGCACGCCCGCCGCGATGCCCGACAACGCCAACGGCAGCACCATCGCGCCGAACGCGGTGCCCCGCGGATCGTCGGAGTCGGCGGCCACCACATCGTCCACCCGCGGTGCCGGTCCCCCGGCCAGCTGCTGGCCGATCTGCGTGAGTTGTTGCGCGACAGCCGGACTCGCGGCGGAGGCGATCAGGACGCGCGGCGGTCCGTCGCCGGTGACGATGGCGCCGTATACCGCTCGGTCTTCGATGGCGGCGCGCGCGGCGGCTTCGTCGGCCGGGCGCGCGATGTCGAACGCGTCCGGGTTGTGCGCGGCGAGCTGGGTCACGACCAGGTCGGCCTGCGGGCCGGTGACGGCGATGGGTAGGTCGCGCGGGGCGATATTGGCGGCGGGCCAGGCGAAGGCGATCAGCATCAGCGCTTGGAGCAGTGCGGCGCCGACGCCGACGGCGAGCGCTCGCTGGGTGGTGGTCATGACGTTCTCCCGTAAATCGAATGACCGTTCTCTTTCGATGGACGTATCGTCGCCCGCGCCCCGGAACTTGTCAAGAACGGATGTTCGTTTTACTTTGTAGGCATGCCTAAGGTCAGCGAAGAGCACCTGGAACGCCGCAGACAACAGATCCTCGACGCCGCGCGCCTGTGCTTCGCCCGCAAGGGCTTCCACGAGACCTCCATGCAGGACGTCTTCGCCGAATCGGGATTATCCGCCGGGGCGATCTACCGCTACTTCAAGAGCAAAGACGATCTCATTGCGGCGCTGGCCACCCAGACGACGGTGCCGTTGCGCGCGCTGATGACCGAACTGATCCACGCCGATCCCCTGCCGACGCCGGACCGTTTCGTCGCCGCGATGGCCGAGCACATGGTCGCGAACAGCGGACCCGAGGGCCCGCTGCGACTAGCCCCGCAGGCGTGGGCGCTGGCATTGGTAGACGCCGATGCCGCCGAGTACGTCAAGGACGCGATCCTCGGCATCCGCGGCTGCTGCTACGAATACACCGAGCGCATGCGCGACGCGGGCTGGCTCGCCGCCGACGCCGACACGCATGCGACGGCCACCGCCCTCATGGGCGTGCTGCCCGGATTCATGTTGCAGCACTTGATAATCGGCGACCTCGACCCGCAGACCCTCGCCCGTGGTCTGCGCACCCTGCTCGCCTACGACGGCCCCGCCGCCTGACGCGTCAGAGGCTGAACGCGATCCCGCGCAGCACCAGCGCGACGATGAACACCACGGTGAAGGCAAGGTCGATGGACAACCCGCCGGCCCGAATGGGCTGAAGCACCCGCCGGACCGGCGCGATCACCGGCTCGGTCGCGGCGTGCGTCAGTTCGCGGGGACGGTTCGCCCAGCTCGGGCTGTTGCCGAGCGCGGCCATCCAGTCGAACACCATCCGCGCCAGCAGCAACACGATGAACACTGTTAACACGTAGCCGAGCAGGGTCCCGATGAGGCTCATTCCGCACTCCTTTGTGGTGGCCGGGTTGGCCTTCTCACCAGTCTCAACGCTCCAGACCGGACGAAAAGTGTCGCGTTTGCCGGATTCTCAGATGACTATCAGCGAGCGGATGACGAATGATTACCACAGGCCGGGGACAAGCCGTTTGGTCCCCGCTCGGTATGTCTCGTACGGGCGGCCGATGGTCTCGACCAGCGCCCGCTCTTCCACGTCGATCCGTCTGCTCAGCGCGAACACGGGCAGCGCGACGGCGATGAGTAGCGAGAGCCAATTGCCCGCGGCGAGGCCGAGGCCGGTGGTGATCAGCAGGACGCCGGTGTAGGAGGGATGGCGCACCCAGCGGTACGGCCCACGATCGACGACGGTCTGGTCGGTGTCGACCTCGACGGTCGTCCGGAACGAGCTGCCGAGCACGGTGATCGCCCAGACTCGCACGACCAACCCCAGCCACATGATCGCGAGCCCGGCGATCTCCCACGGCAGGTGTGCTCGACCCGGTAACTGGAACGCACTGGTCGCGGGCAGCAAGGCCGCGACGACGACGGCACCGTTGACGGCGACCGCGACGAGCAGCACGATGGTCAGCCGGGTGCCCCGGTCGTGCTCGGTCGATCCCTTGCGGCGCAAGCGATCCCGCAGCCGCAGGGCGATCTCGAGCGCCAACCACATCCAGGTGCTGACGATGGCAGCATTCACGACACACGCTCCTTCGACTGGTTCATCCGGCCAGTACAGCGAGCAAACACCAAAAGCCGTGGCGGCACATCAGGGACGTCCCTGATTCGGTAGCGGCGAGACCGGCCAATGCGGATAGACCCCATGGAACTACCGGCCCGCCGATCCGCGCCGGGCCATTGATCGCGGACACCACCTGTGCAAGTGTCGGGACGGCCCCTCGCGGGGAAATCGGTTTTGTCGGAAGGGAAAACTGCTGTGACCGTTTCAAAGAAGACCGCCGCCACGCTGACCACACTCGGCGCGCTGACCGCCGCGATCGCACTCGCCGCCCCGACCGCGGGGGCCTCGGTCACCCGCGTCGACGTCGCACCCGGACTGAGTTTCGGTAGCTCAGGTGGTGGCTACGGTGCGGGCTGCTCCTACACGGTCACCGCGACCGCGCGACCCGGCGCAACCGTGACCTTCCTGGACGACGTCGAGGGCGGACGGACCATCGACACGTTCAAGCCGGTCACCCAGGTCGCGGACGCGTCCGGTAAGGCGAGCACGACCTGGACCCCAGCCAAGAAGGGCAAGCACGATATCTGGGCGGCCGAGTACATCCAGGGCGAGTCCTACATCATGACGACGGTGAACGTCGGGACCGGCATCAACCTCGGCCCCGCGTGCGTCGTGCTGCCGTAATCGCCTAGCGCACAGCCGATGTCAGCCGCAGACCGCGCATGCGGCTGACACGTGTCCGGCCACAGCCGGGTGGCAAGCGATCCACCTAGCCGTATTCGCCTGTCTCCGTGCTGATCTCGTCCGTCAGCTAGGCAACGAGATCGGGGTGTCGATCGGCCGATGGCCCGGTCGGCCATCGATCGCCGTGCGTGGCACGGCCATCCGCGATTCGACATGGCGGCTGGCCGTGCCAGTGATCAACGGGGCGCCGGACTCGGTGTCGGCGTCACGGTCGGCGGCGCAGGCGCTCCGGGCGCCGAGCCGTTGTCGCCCGGCGCACCGGGACGGTCCCCACGACCCGGCCTGTCGCCACGCTCGGACCGATGCATTCTCGGTCCCTCATCCCGCCCGAAACGATGGGCGGCTGTCAGCTGATGCCCGCCGTGGTGATGACCATCGCCACCGCCGACGGCCAGCCCCGCGCCGAATCCGACACCGCCGATCACCACGGCGACCAGCACCGCGCTCGCGATCCGCAACGGGCGTGAGCCCCGCCAGCGCGCCGCCAGCCGCGATGGCGGCTTCGGTGCCGCCGCTGGATTCGTATGCTGCGCCGGGGCATTTTCCCCGGTGTTTTCCGCTTCTGCCATGACTGCGCCTTATATGTGAATTGTCCCGACCTGAACCCCGACCGTACGAGCGAAGGGTGGGACTCCTCTGCGGATCTGTTGTGTAAGTCCTGTGTGCGCCCTCTCTGCACTGCGCGCCTCTGCAGCTCGACGGCCCGCCAGGCGCGCGCCGTCGATACCGACCGCACCCGGGTCGAACTGCCGTAATCGCCTAGGACGCGGATGTGCCTGCTGTCCGGCGCACACCTCCGGTCCACCCCGAGTGTGTCCGACAATTCGAATCGGTTGCCAGGACGTCAGAGCCAGCCGAGGCGTTCGGCGGCGCGAACGGCTTCGGCGCGGGTGGAGGTGCCCGTCTTGCCGATCGCGGCCGAAAGATGGTTACGGACAGTGCCTTCCGAGAGGTGTAGTTGTTTGGCGATGGCGCCCGCCGTCGCGCCTTCGGCGGCGGCGGACAGTACCTCGCGTTCACGTTCGGTCAACGGCGAGGTGCCCGCGGTGAGGGTTTCGGCGGCCAGGGCCGGATCGACCACCCGCAGGCCCATCTGGACCCGGCGGACCGCGTCGGCCAATTCCCTTGCCGGAGTGTCCTTTACCACGAACCCACTGGCACCCGAATCGATCGCGCGGCGTAAATATCCGGGTCGGCCGAAGGTGGTCACCATCAGCACGCGAACGTCGGGGTACGCGGCGTGCAGCTGCGCGGCGACCGAGATGCCGTCCAGGCCGGGCATTTCCACATCGAGCAGCACTACGTCGGGGTTCGTGCGGGCGACGGCGTCGACCACCTCGTCACCGCGGCCGACCTCGCCGACCACCTCCAGGTCGGATTCCAGTCCGAGCAACGCCGCGAGCGCGCCACGGACCAGCGCTTGGTCGTCGGCGAGCAACAGCCGGATCATCTGTCCCACTTCCTGTTTCGAAGAACACCTGGCGTCGGAAACGCCCTACTCGGGGATGGTCGCACGGACGCGCACTCCCCCGCCTTCCGGCGCGGACAACGTCAGGGTTCCGCCCGCGGCCTTGACCCTGGCACGAAGACCGGCCAGCCCGGAGCCGGACCCTACCGCCCCGTCGACCCCGCGCCCGTCGTCGACCACCTCGATACTCGTCGGCGTAACCGTCACCGTGCAGTGTTCGGCGGCGCTGTGCCGGATCACGTTGGTGATCGCCTCGCGCAGCACCCAGCCGAACAACTCACTGTGCGGCGCGTTTTCGACCTCCGGCAGATCCGCGGCGATATTCGCGGCAGCCAATGCTGTTCGCGCGTTCGCGAGTTCGCCGCGCAACGTGACCTCCCGCAGCCCGCCGACGGTGTCACGCACCCCGGCGAGCGCCTCCCGCGCGAGCCGCTCGATATCGGCCAGCTCGGTCTTGGCCCGTACCAGGTCGACATCGATGAGCCGTTGCGCGAGTTCGGTTTTCACCGTGATCACGGTCAGCGAGTGGCCGAGGATATCGTGCACGTCGCGCGCCACCCGGTTACGTTCCTCCACGATGTCGAGCTCGGCACGCTGCTTACGGGCCAGCTCCCCGAGCCGCTCGCCACGCAGGCCCAACTGCCTGGCCACCCAGATCACGACCGGGATGAAGGCGAAGTAGAACCCGAGCCCGGACAGACTCGGGACGATCACGGGCAGAAACAGGAGCACGAGCACGACGGCGAGCGTCACGTATCCGGACTCGCGCCCCGGCATATGGAAGATCGCGGTCACCGCGACGAAGATCGTGGTGGGCAGCGCAACCGGACCGAGCAACGCGATCAGGGCGGCCGTGCCCGCGGCCATACCGGCGAGAAACGGCCACAGCCTGGGATCGGCCCGATCCACCCAGGCGTCCACCTTGCGGCGGCGGAAAATGACGAACGCACTGAGGACCAACGCCGCGTAGATGAGCAACGCCGGCACCGCGAGCGCCACTCGCAGCCGCTCACCGTCGGACCATGCCTGCAGGATCGGCGCGATCATGTACGACATCCAGGCCGTCGACATCAGCGCACCGAACCAGCCGCGCCGCCGACTGTTCACCGTGGCGCCGTCGGAGACCATGCTATCGATCAAGCCGAGCGCCCCACCGTCGCGCAGCGACGCGAGCCGTGACCTCACGTCCATGCCGTACCCCCGGCGTGCGACGGGTCGTGCGGGAGTTGTCGCGCGCCTCGGTCGATCACAAGGACAGACGGTACAGAACCCTGCTCGACATCCCAGCGAACGCCGGTATCGAGACGAGACTTCGCGTCGAGCAGCACCACCCGATTCCGGTGCAAGGCCCGGATGTCCGCGTCCGCTGTGACAAGGAACAGCGCAGCGCGGCCGTCCACCCCTCGGGGACGGCCGCGCCATGGGGCACCGGATAGGTCAGCGAGACGTGTCACGACGGAACAGCATCGCCGAACCCCCGACGAACACCGCGGCCCAGACGACCACGTTGAGAACCGCCAACGCGATCGCCCCCGCGCTGGTGTCGCCGAACGGGATCCGCGCCAGCGTGGCGACACCGTTGGTCGGGAGTACCTTCGACACCGTCCCGAACCAACCGCCCAGCGGAACGAACAGCCCACCCGCGAACGACAACACCGCGAGCAACGGCCCGAGCAGCTGCATCACGTTCTCCGACGGCAACAGGTAGCCGACGAACAGGCCGAACGCCGCGAAGACCAGCGAAGTGATCCAGGCGAGCAGGAAGCAACTCACCCACGCGACCGGGGTCAGCTGTGCACCGAGGATCGCGCCGACGACGAAGACCGCGCCGACCGAGGCCAGCCCGAGCACCATGGCGACGGTGACCTTGGTGGCGATGTAGGCGACCGGATGCAGTGGGGTGAGCCGCAATTGACGGCTCCAACCCTGCGCGCGTTCGATCGCCACCATGGCTCCGCCGCTGGTGGTGGCCAGCATCGCGCCGTAGACCGCCATCGACACCATAACGTAGCCGGTCATATTGCCGGAACCGAAAGACTGTGTCCGGAAGTCGGATTGCAGCCCGAAGATGACGAAGAACAGCGGCGGGATGAGCAGCGTGAAGATCATCGTGCGGCGATTGCGCAACATCCTGCGCAGTTCCAAGCGCAGGAATCCGGCACTGAAGCCGCCGAGCGGAGTCCGCCGATGCCGGGTAACGCCCTGTGGGGCAAGGGTTGTCATGTCAGTTGTCTCCGGTGGTGAGCGCCAGGAACGCGGATTCGAGGTTGTGCGAGGTGATTTCCAGATCGGTCGCGGTGGTCTCGGTGAGCAGGTAGCGGGCTACCGCGTCGGAGTCCTTGGTGTGCACGATGATTCGTTCGCCACGCACCTCGACGTCATCGACGCCGGGCAGCGCGATCAGCCCGGTCGGCACGGCACCGGGCAGGGTGGCGCTGACCGCGCGACCCGAAGCCAGGTTCTTGATCTCGGCGGCACTGCCGTCCGCGACCACCCGCCCGGCCCGGACCAGCACGATCCGATCGGCGTAGGCGTCGGCCTCGTCCAGGTAGTGGGTGGCGAACAGGACGGTGCGGCCGCGCTCGGAGTCCTGCCGCATCGCGTTCCAGAAGTCCCGTCGCCCTTCGACATCCATGCCGGTGGTCGGCTCGTCGAGCACGATGAGGTCGGGATCGGGCAGCAGCGCGAGCGCGAACCGCAGCCGCTGCCGTTGTCCGCCTGAGCATTTGCCGACCATGCGACCGGCGATATCGGCGATGCCCGCACGGGCAAGCACCTCCTCAACCGGACGCACGTCCGAGTACAGCGTGCCGACCAGCCGCACGGTTTCACCGACGGTGAGATCGGGCAGCAGCCCGCCGGATTGCAGCACCGCCGAAATCCGGCCTACCGCAAGCGCTTCGGTCGGCGTGCCGCCGAACACCTCGACGGTGCCGGAGTCCGGCCGCGCCAAGCCGAGCACCATGTCGAGGGTGGTGGTCTTGCCCGCGCCGTTGGGCCCGAGGAACGCGACGATCTCGCCCGGTTCGATCGCCAGGTCGAGCCCGTCGACAGCCTGCACCGCGCCGCCGCCGGGCACCGCGAAGCTCTTGCGCAGATCGTGCAGCTCGATCGCCGGTGTCGCCCCTGAGCCCCGCTGCCCCGACCCGCCAGCCGCGGCGAAGACGGCCGCGGTCGTCAGTGCTGATGTCATGGGTCAACGTTCGCGCATCAGCGCCCCGAATACCCCGCACGCATGTCACGTGTCTGCCATGACAGTTGTCATGGGCCCGTCAGAGATGCCCGCCAGACCACATGCTCATCGAGGTCCAACGCTTCGACATGCAAACCAAATGGACGCTCGTTTAATCCTAAGTCCTCGCGATCCACGGAGCGCCCTAACCTCGCGCATTCATGCAGGTTGAGCTGATCGCGGCTCAGGAATGGCGAAAGGTGCTCTGAACTGCAATGATTCGACTTGTCTAAGGTTGAATCGGCAGTATCGAGGAGCACCTTTCTGGTGAGGCAATCTACGTCGTGGTATCCGTCGCTGAAAGTTGGCGGAGACGGATCGGGGGTGGTGTCGCAGACCAGCCGCCGGAAACCAATTCGAACCCGATCAGGCCGGGCCGAAGGCCCGGCGGAGGGTCGAGGTTAACCCTTTATCTGCACACCCTAAGTCCGGCTCAGCACCACACCTCCACGTTGACGACCTTGTTGTTGGGGTCCAGCCCCCGGGTCGTCCCTGCGGCGATATCGTCCGTCCGGCCGTCCTGGTAATAGACGCGGAAGGCCTCGCCGTGAGCCTGAGCCCGCGTATACCGGTCGTTGATGCCGTGGAAGCCGCAGCCATCCAGGTTGTACCAAGCACCACCGATATGTTGAATACAGGCCCGCCCCCAGTCACAGTGATCACTCCAGTACCCCCCTCCTGCCTCGGGCGCAGCCTGAGACGGGGCTGCGAACAATCCGATTGCCGATCCGGCCATAGTGGCGCACACCAGCGCTTTTCCGAGACGATTGTGCATGTCTGCAATTCCTATTCTGCTGTAGGCGCGGCGAACTGGCGCAAATGCCTGCCTGTCGGAAGGATGCCTGACTACCGTCGCCGTATCCTGGGCCGACCCCATTCGCTGGCCGGCCCGTCCCGATACTGACAACTGCGAGCCAGCCGCGACAGCGGTGCGCTACCAGTTGTGGGACCGATAGCCCGGCCAGGCGCTACGCGATCTCACCGGTCCGGAGCCCCTAAGTCCGGCTCAGCACCACACCTCCACGTTGACGACCCTGTTGTTGGGGTCCAGCCCCCGGGTGGTCCATGCGGCGGCATCGTCCGTCCGGCCGTCCTGGTAATAGACGCGGAAGCCGTTGCCGTGAGCCTGAGCCCGCGTATACAGGTCATTGATGCCATGGAAGCCGCAGCCATCCAGGTTGTACCAAGCACCACCGATATGTTGAATACAGGCCCGCCCCCAGTCACAGTGATCACTCCAGTACCCCCCTCCTGCCTCGGGCGCAGCCTGAGACGGGGCTGCGAACAATCCGATTGCCGATCCGGCCATAGTGGCGCACACCAGCGCTTTTCCGAGACGATTGCGCATGTCAGTACTTCCTTTTCTGCTGTAGGCGCGGCGAACTGTGCACGGTTGTGCGGGCTGTGCCTGAATCTCGTACACGACCAACCTTTCTCAGCGGATGGCATGGCTACGTTGCGGATTCGTTGAATCCGCTGGTGACGGCCCCGGTAAGATAGATGAAGGGGCTAGACCTTTCTGGGGGACACGGTGTGGATCGGTGTGCTCGGCCCGGTCGAAGCATGCGTCGACGATCGAATGCTGGATCTCGGGTCGGCGCGGCAGCGGTGCGTGCTGGTGGCGCTGCTGGCCGAGGCCAACCAGGTCGTGTCCGCCGATCAGTTGGCCGAACGGATCTGGGGCGATCGGCTACCTTTGCGGGCCTTCGCTACGCTGCGCACCTACCTGTCCCGATTGCGGGCGGTGTTCGCGGGCACCGAGGGGTTCAGCATCGACCGCCGCTCCGGCGGCTATGTGCTGCGCGTCGAGGAAAAGTCGGTGGACTTGCACCGGTTTCACCGTTTGCTCCACGATGCGCGCGCCACCGATAACGCCGAACCGCTCGACGAGGCCTTGCGGTTGTGGCGCGGCGAGGAAGCCTTCGCCGGCCTGGACACGCCGTGGATCGGCACTCTCCGAGACACCTTGCACGCAGAGCGTTTCGCCGCCGAACTCGACTATCACGATGCCCAACTTCGCCGGGGCCTGCACACCACCCTGCTTCCCGTGCTCCACGCTCGCGCCGCCCGCCATCCGCTGGATGAGCGCCTCGCGGCGCAGCTGATGGTCGCTCTGTATCGCAGTGGTCGCCAGGCTGACGCGCTCGACCACTATCAGCGCACCCGTTCCCGGCTGGCGGAGGAGCTCGGAGCCTATCCCACACCCTCTGTGCAGCGGTTACACCAGCAGATCCTGACCGCTCACCCCACACTAGAGGTCTCCTCCACCGGTTGGTCGCCTGCGCGGGCACGGGCTGTGGTGCCACGTCAGCTACCGGCACCACCACGGTCGTTCACCGGAAGAGCTAGCGAATTGGCCACGCTTGACGCTGATTTCGTGCCGGGTTCGACGGTGGTGATCTCCGCGATCGGGGGCATGGGCGGCATCGGCAAGACCTCGTTTGCGCTGCGGTGGGCACACCAACGCCTGGACCGATTCCCCGACGGGCAACTGTTCGTGAATCTGCGAGGTTTCGACCCCTCAGGAGAACCGACGCTGCCCGAAACTGTGTTGCGCGGCTTCCTCGACGCGTTGGGAGTCCCCGCCACCGCTGTACCCGAAGAGGTGGACGCCCAGGTCGGGTTGTACCGCAGCCTGGTTGCCGACAAACAGATGTTGGTTGTCCTGGACAACGCTGCCGATGCCGCTCAGGTCACTCCGCTGTTACCCGGGAGCCCGACGTGTGCGGTGCTGATCACCAGCCGCCGCCACCTCACCAGCCTTGCCACTGCGCATGGCGCGCGGTCGATGAATCTGGATGTGTTGACTCAGCACCAGTCCCGGCAGTTGCTGGCCGACCGCCTCGGCGCGGACAGGCTGGCCGCCGAGCCTCATTCGGTCGACGCATTGCTCGACGGGTGTGCGGGATTGCCGCTGGCGGTTGGCATCGTGGCCGCGCGTGCGGCCGTGCACACCGGCTTTCCGCTTGCCGTGTTTGCTGACGAACTTCGGGACCGCGCAACCCGATTGGACACCCTGGATCCTGGCGACAGCCCGCTACATCCGCGCGCGGTGTTCTCCTGGTCCTATCACGCGCTCACTCCCGCGGGCGCGCAGCTGTTCTGCCTGCTGGGTCTGATGCCCGCTCCGGACATCAGCCTGCCTGCGGCTGCGGCGCTCGGTTCCGCAGCCGTCGCCGATACCCGTGTCCTGCTTCGCGAACTCGAAGCCGCATATCTGCTCGAACAACACGCGCCGAACCGCTACCGTATGCACGACCTCGTTCGCCTCTACGCCGCTGAGCGGGCCGGACGTGATCTCACCGAAAACGCCCGTACCTCAGCGATGCGGCGGCTGGTGGACTTCTATCTGGCCACCGCCCACGCCGGTGCACAACTGATCGACCCGCAATCACCACCGGTGGATCTCGGCCAGCGCCTCCCCAGCGGTGACCAGCACCCGCTGCCCGATCTGACCAGTGCGATGGCGTGGTTCGATGCCGAGCACCCCGATCTGCTGGCCACCCAAAAGTTCGTCGTTGCGCAGGGCTGGTCCGTGGTGGTGTGGCAGCTGGCCTGGGCACTGACCGGCTTCCATCTGCGGCGAGGCCTCCTGCACGATGGCCTCGTGGTCTGGCGTGACGCGCTGACCGCGGCCAACCGGTTGGGCCGTCCGGCTGCGGTCGCCCAGGCGCACCGACGCCTCGGGCATCTCTGTTCGCTTGCCGGACACCGCGACTCCGCGGTCGAGCACCTCGAGCGGGCCCTCGCCATCATCGAGGACACCGACGACGTGACCGAACGGGCCCTGATCCACCTGACACTTGCTGGTGCCCTGCAACTTCTCGAGCACGACGACCACCGCGCCTTGGCACACGCCACCCGCGCCTCGGACCTGTTCCAGGAGCTCGACCATCCCGTCTGGTACGCCGTGGCGCTCCAGATAGTGGCCTGGCGCCACGCTCTGCTCGGCCACTACCCGCACGCCGACACCCTCTGCACGGACGCCCTTCCCGTGTTTCGCCGACATCATTACCCGCAAGGGGAAGCACACGCACTGAACCTGTTGGGCTACATCGCTTTACGCACCGGTAGGCACACCCGAGCGCTGGTCTATGGGCACCAGGCCATCGCCCTGTTCCACGATCTGGGCGATGCCCTCAACGAAGCCACCGTGCTGGATCACCTCGGAGAAACCCACGCCGCGCTCGGCCAGCAGGACCACGCGCGCGACGCCTGGCAGCGCGCCCTCGAGCTGTACCTGACCCAACACCGCACCGGCGACGTCCAGCGCATCCATCAGCAACTCGACGGCCTCGACAGCACGTTTGCAAGCCCCGACATCGGGGTAATTCCACACCGAGGTCCGCACGCAAAGCCGTGAAACACGACGCACACCCCACTATTCGCTCGAACCCAGAGTGCGATGTGCCAGATGGATCTCGCGTTCCTGTCCGTCCGGGAGCCTCACCGTCCAGGAGGCCACCGCATTGTCCGCGGACTAGCCTCGCGGATTCACCGAAATTGGCGGCGTGCGTTGAAAAAGACGAAGGGGGCTCTGACCTGCGATAATCCTTCTTGCTGAGGGAAAATCATCGCGAGTGAGGAGCACCCCCTTCTGGTGCGCAAGTCTATCTCGCCGTATCCGGCGTTGGTTGTCGACGGTACTGGGTCGGGGGTTGTGTCGCAGTCCGGGTCGGTGTTGTGTTGCGGACCGCGGAGCGGGTCGGTCTGGTCGGTGGCTTGTCAGCGAACATGGCGTTGTGGCGTAAACCGATGGCCACCCATGATCCGGGCAAGATCGTGTTGCTGGATCTGGCGGTGTTGCTCGCGGTCGGCGGTGACTGTGTCTCAGACCTGAAGTTGCCGCGGGCCGAGCCGGGTGTGTTCGGTGTGACACCGTCGGATCCGACGGTGTCACGGCTGGTGAAGATGCTGGCGGCGGATGCGCCGAAAGCGTTGGCGGCCATAGCGTCTGCTCGTGCTGACGCCCGATCGCGGGCATGGACGCTGGCAGGCGAGCACGCCCCTGATCATGGGATCGATGCCGAGCATCCGTTGCTGATCGATGTCGATGCCACCTTGACCGATGCGCATTCGGAGAAGGAGAAGGCGGCACCGACATTCAAACGTGGGTTCGGATTCCACCCATTGTGGGCGTTCATCGACCACGGTGAGACCGGCACCGGTGAGCCTGCCCCGGCGATGCTGCGCCCGGGCAACGCCGGCAGCAATACCGCCGCTGATCATAAACAGGTGTTGGGTGAGGCTCTGGCGCAGTTGCCGTGGACCACGTCGTGGCGGGCCGGCCGGAAAGTGTTGGTGCGCACTGATTCCGGCGGAGGCACCCATGAATTCCTGGACTATTGCCACCGCCGTCGGGTGCAGTACTCGATCGGATTCACCCTCACCGACGAGATCATCGAAGCCATGGACACCCATCTCACGCCGCAGGATTGGACCCCGGCCTACGACGCCGACGGCGAGGTCCGCGACGGCGCCTGGGTCACCGAAGCCACCGGCATCGCCGAGTTGTCCAGATGGCCACCCGAGATACGCCTTATCGTCGCCAACCGCATCTGGCTCGCCCTCATCGCCCTGGCACTCGACCTCACAGCCTGGACCCAGACCCTCGCCTTCGGCGAGGACCCAGCTCGCCGTTGGGAAGCGAAAACCATACGGCTGCAGCTGTTCTCGATCCCAGCCCGACTGACCCGCCACGCCCGCCGCGTCCACCTGCGCCTGTCACGACACGCACCCCGCAGTCGTATTTCGCCGACCCCGGCAAGATCCGTATTGCCCAAAACAGCGTGCATGAGCCTGCCAAGACCACTAAAGTATCTCGCCTGGCCTGTCCTGGCTGTGGACCGTATATCGGCCGTGCCGAAATGCTCTGGGGAGATTTGATGAAGATGGAAGCGCGGAAGATGGCGCTTGACAAGATCTACAAGCGGCGTGGCCGCTACGACATCCCGGACTGGCAGCGCGATGAAGTCTGGTCTCTCGATCACAAACAGTTACTAATCGACTCCATCCTGAATGGCTGGAAACTGCCGAAATTCTACTTCGCCAAGACATCTAGCGATCCCGACGAGTTCGATGTTGTTGACGGTCAGCAACGCCTTGCCACGATCTGGGAATTCCATGAAGGCGGACTACGCCTCTCCGATGCTTCGGCAGCAGCGTTCGGTGGATACAGAAGCTCAACTCCATCCATAGTGGAATGACCCGCTTCGCACGGACTCTGGCAAAACATCCTTTCTTCACCGAGAAAGTCTCCATACGAGATACTCGGAAGGCTTATTTCGATATAGCCACCAAAGCTTTGGCAATCGAAATAGATGGCTTCGATGTACGACTTCGCTACGATGACCTGAAAAGACTGGCCGAATCACAGCTGAACTTCTCTGAAGATTCAAACGTTGCAAAGAGATTGACATCCACGCTTGACTACCTCAATTCAGCATTCAAATCGAAGAGCCCAATCCTCAGGAACCGTAGCACTATTCAGTCGTTGATCACCCTCACCTCCACCATACTAGCTACCGGACGATCGAGCGGAACCGAGTCTCAGCTGTACGAGTACTTCGAAGAGTTCACTGCCGAGTTGGCGCGACAGAACGAACTCGGCATCAAGGCAACAGACGCAACCTACCTCGAATTCCAGCGTACCCTCTCCTCCAACGTAAAGTCGGGCCCGAGAGATCGGCATTCAATTCTTTCCCGCAAGCTTATGCTCTCAGACCCTCGGTGGGTTGATGTTGTTGGACTGGAATCGACGATTGAAGCAGGAATGTCGATCGAGCTAGACTTACTAGGCAAAGAGGTACGGCAGCTGATAGCGAAGGTCAATGAATTCTATTCAGCCAAACACGGCATGGATCTTTTCAAGATGACCAATCGCACCGCGACTGCATTGGGAAATATACGCGAACCCATAGACAGCTTCGAATCATATTCGGCATTGGTCGGAGATCTCTATTTTCTGCTCCGAGAAGGGACCGGACAACGGCTCACGGGATCTTTTCCGAAATCCTTTGAAGATGTCAATCTACTGCGCACAGGACTACAGCATGATGTCGACCACGGAAAACCAGGCGCTGTGGCTAGCAAACGGATCAAGATTGGTGAAGCATTCGCCAGGTACTCTGGAGGAGAAAACTCACCATTTACCCTCGGACCCGAACGTTTCGCTTTGGTCCAGGCCAAACTGCTGCAAGCCGTCGCTTCAGATTTGGGCAGTCTGGTTGTCTAACGGTTCACAGCCCTTGTTCTGACTGCCGAGCATAGGTTTCGCCGCTCGGTCCGGTACTCACCGGACCGAGCAGGATGCCGATCGACGACCGGCAATCAGGCGGTCAGGGCAGCAGCAAACCCTGCCGGGCGCGCCCGGCTCCGGAGAGCACGAGCACCAGCATCGTGGCCAGCGCCTGGTCGTCGAGCCCGGCGGCCGGGAAGGTGTACCGCAGGATGACGTCGGCGAGCTTCTCGCGCACGATCACGGTCAGCGAGCCGAATTGCAGCTCGTTGTTCCGCTCGGCGACCCGCTTGTGCAGCTGCGCCTTGACCGGACGATCCCAGGCCAGCACGCAGGTCAGTGTCAGCACGTCGAGCCCGGGCGCCAGCCGCACCGCGCGCAACGAACACAGTGAGCCCTCGTATTCGAAGCCGATCGAGCCCTCGGGGTCGACGCGCACATCGATGTCGTAGATCGACAGGCAGGCACCGGCCCGCGCCTGCAGTTCGTGTTCCGGACTCACCGTTGATTCCATGTCCGTACCGCCGTTCATTTGGTGCCGCCGAAGCGCCGGTCCCGCGAAGCGTACTCGAGGCAGGCCTGCCATAGATTGCGCCGGTCGAAATCGGGAAACAGGGTGTCCTGGTAGACGAATTCGGCGTAGGCGGACTGCCAGATGAGGAAGTTCGAGCTGCGGAATTCGCCGGACGGCCGCAGGAACAGGTCGACGTCCGGCATGTCCGGCTCGTCCAGGTATTTCGCCAGCGTCGACTCGGTGACCTTCTCCGGATCGATCTCGCCCGCCGCCACCCGCCGCGCGATTTCCCTTGCCGCGTCGGCGATTTCGGCCCGGCCGCCGTAGTTGACACACATGGTGAGGGTCATCACCGTGTTGTCCTTGGTCAGCTCCTGGGCGGTCTCGAGTTCGTTGATCACGCTGCGCCACAACCGAGGTCGGCGGCCGGCCCAGCGCACCCGCACGCCCATCTCGTGCATCTCGTCGCGGCGGCGCCGGATCACGTCGCGGTTGAAGCCCATCAGGAAGCGCACCTCCTCGGGGCTGCGCCGCCAGTTCTCGGTGGAGAAGGCGTAGGCCGACAGCCACTTCACGCCGATCTCGATGCAGCCCTCGACGGTGTCCATCAGCACGGCCTCGCCGCGTTCGTGGCCCGCGGTGCGCGGCAACCCGCGTTCCTGCGCCCACCGGCCGTTGCCGTCCATCACCAGTGCGACGTGGTTGGGCACCAGCACGGCCGGTATTTCCGGCGGACGAGCGCCCGAGGGATGCTGCGAGGGCGGCCGAACGGTGCGGGTCGCCCCCGGCTTGGTCGCGGTGGAGGAGTCTCGGCGGAGGATCACGGCCCCTATCCTGCCTGATGGTTGTGGAGGCCTTGTGAAGGTCTCCACCGACGCAGGCGATCAGGCGGGGGCGCGCACCGGGGTCGACCGCTCGATCAGCGGCAATGTGCGCAGCTGCCGTTCCAGATGCCATTGCAGGTGCGCCGCGACCAGACCGCTGGCCTGCCTGCGCACCCCCTCCGGCACCGTCTCGACATACTCCCATTCGCCGCGCAGCAGCGCGACCAGCAGATCGAGCACCCCCGGCGCCGGTGTCGCCGACCCGGGCGGGCGGCAGTGCACGCACACCGCGCCGCCTGCTGCGACATGGAACGCGCGATGTGGGCCCGGCGTCGCGCACTTGGCGCATTCGTCCAGCGCGGGCGCCCAGCCCGCGAAACCCATGGCGCGCAACAGGAATGCGTCCAGAATCAGCTCGTGCGGCCGCTGCTTGGCTGCGATGGCGCGCAACGCGCTCGCGGTGAGCGCGTGCAGCCGCGGCGCGGGCGCCCGCTCCTCGCCGGCCAGCCGTTCGGCGGTTTCCAGCACCGCGCAGGCCGTGGTGTAGCGGCCGTAGTCGTCGATGATGTCGGAGGCGAACGCCTCCACCGTGTGCACCTGGGTCACCACGTCGAGCGTGCGACCCGGATGCAGCTGCACGTCGATGTAGGCGAACGGCTCCAGCCTGGCGCCGAACCTCGACTTGGTGCGGCGCACCCCCTTGGCCACCGCGCGCACCAAACCGTGCTGGCGGGTCAGCAACGTGACGATGCGGTCCGCCTCGCCAAGCTTGTGCTGGCGCACCACCACCGCCACATCCCGATACAAACGCACGCCTCATCCTCCCACGAAGACCCGACAGCCCCTGGCAGGCGCGGCACCCCACTGCCACTTCCGCGGACGAATCCACCATGCCGGTCGGCGCGCTGACCTATCCTTTTTCTCTACCGTACTGCTGGGGAGGGGTTTTCGGATTTGGACGACCTACTTGGTACCGGAACCGCCGCAGGTTTTCGGGCCACTCGTGAACTACTCGGTTTGCCGGTGCCCTGGTGCGCCCGGCTCTTCGCCGTCGCCGAGCGAACCGTAGAACGGTGGGAGCGGGGAGCCTTCCAGATTCCGGACATCGCGGCCCGCGAGCTCGCCGAGATCGCCGACGAGACCGAGCAGGTGGTGGAGGCGATGGTCGGCGCCATCGGCGCGGGTGAGATCTCCCCGCGCCTGCACACGTATCGAACCAACGACGACTATTCCCGGCACGAGCCGGACACGCGGTACCCGGCCACCTGGCATCGTGCCGTCTGCGCCCGGGTCATGATCGAGTTACCGCAGGTGGAGCTGCGATTCGTGGAGTAGATCAGCAGGGGTGCGCGGATTCCCGCCCGAGCTGATTCAGGTCCGCACGATGCCGGAGATCAGCAGCAGCACCGCCTGCTGCGCCTCGGCGCGGGCACGGTCCGGGTCGTCGGCGTGCGCGACGATCAAGGCCGACTCGGTGAGCGCGCTGAGCAAGAGTTGCGCCAGCATCTGAACGGGGCAGTCGGCGATCAAGCCCGCGCCGCGCGCGCGTTCCAGCATGGCGGTGATCATGCCGAGACCGTGCCGGCTTTCGAACTCGCGCCAGGCCTGCCAACCCATCACCGCGGGCGCGTCGGTGAGGGCGATACGCAGCATCGCTGGACGCTGACAGGCCTCGAGAAAGACACTGAGGCCGACCGCCATGCCTGCCATCACATCGTCGGGATCGACTGTGCCGATGGCTGTTTCGATCTCCGCGGTGGTTTCGATCTCGATCTGCTCCAAGACCGCGAGGAACAGGCCGCGCTTGTCGCCGTAGTGGTGGTGCAGCGCGCCGCGGGTGACCCCCGCCTCGGTGACGAGTTCCTCGGCCGAGGTCGCCGCGAAGCCGCGCTCGGTGAACAGCCGTCGGCCGATCTGCTCGAGCGCGGCCCTGGTGGTACGGGAGCGGTCCTCCTGGCTACGGCGTGGCATGCAGCCGAGTGAACTCCAGGATCGACTCGGTGAGCAACTCGGGCTGGTCCTCCGAGAGGAAGGTGTAGGAATCGTCGATGATCTTCAGCGTCGCGTTCGGCAGGTCCCTGACCAGGCGTTCGGCGTAGGACACCGGGAAGATCTTGTCCTCGCCCGCCCACACCACAAGCACCGGGATCTCGACCGAGCCGAAATGGGACGCGGCTTCCAGCGTGTAGCGGGCCTTCGCGTTCTTCAGGAACAGGCGCAGGTTCTTGCGGACGGCGCCGGATTGGCGGCTGCCCGCCAGGTAGGAGTCGGCGATCTCCGGCGGCAGCGGGCGTTTGGCGATCAAGCCGAACACCAGCGGCGTCGAATGCAGCGCACGAATGCGCGCCACCTCGACCACCGGGCGCATCGAGCCCGGGATCTTGGCCAGCCAGGTGAACACGTTGAACGGCGGCGGCATGAAGGCCTCGTAGCTGTCCACCGAGGCGAGCACCACGCGACCGATCCTGGCCGGATGGCGGGTCATCAGGACCTGGGTGAGTGCGCCGCCGGTGTCGTTGGCGACCACGGTGACATCGGTCAGGTCCAGGCGGTCGAGAAAGGACGCGATGAGGTCGGCGAGGCCGGGCACGGTCAGGTTCGCATCCGGGATCGGGATCTGGTGCGAACCGAGCGGCCAGTCCGGGGTCAGGCAGCGGTGACCCGCTGCGGCGATGCCAGGGACGACCTTGCGCCACAGGTCCGCGTTGACGAGCAGGCCGTGCACGAATACGACCGGTGAGCCCTCCCCCGTGTCGTGGTATCGGATACGGCCGCCGGGCAGGTCCACCTCGTGTGTGCGGCCGAGTTCGGTGCTGATTCCCATCGTTCCTCCAGTGCGTCGCGGTCCGACCACTGTTACATACATTCGGTATGTATGTCTATAGATCGGCCGGTAGAAGTCGGGAATCGATGCGCCAAGTCAGGGAAGCAGGGCTGGATACCGAAGGTGAAATAGTCACTTGACCAGTTGCGCGCTACCGTCTTCCGAAAGCACAACGAGACGGAGCCCCTACATGACGGACCTCACTCGGCAAACCTCCGAGACGCAGACCGGTGACCTCGGCCTCGCCGACCATGCCGCCGCCATCGCGCAGGGCACGATCAGCTCCGTCACCGCCGTCAGCGCCGTCCTCGACCGCATCGACGCGTCGCAGCCGACGCTCAACGCGTTCCGGATCGTGCGCCGGGAGCGCGCACTCGCCGAGGCGGCCGGCGCCGACCGGCGGCTTGCGGCGGGCGAACGGCTGCCGTTGCTCGGGGTGCCGATCGCGGTGAAGGACGACACCGATATCGCGGGCGAGCCAACAGCATTCGGCTGTGGCGGCGACTTCCCACCGAAAACCGAAGACGCCGAATCGGTTCGGCGACTGCGTGCGGCCGGCGCGGTGATCGTCGGCAAGACCAATACGTGTGAGCTCGGGCAGCTGCCGTTCACCAGCGCGGCTTCCTTCGGGGTCACCCGGAATCCGTGGTCCGCCGATCACACACCCGGCGGCTCCTCCGGTGGCTCGTCGGCTGCGGTGGCGGCCGGATTGGTGCCCGCCGCACTGGGTTCCGACGGTGCGGGCTCCGTCCGCATCCCGGCGTCGTGGACCAATCTCGTCGGCATCAAACCGCAGCGCGGGCGGATCTCGACCTGGCCGCACGCCGAAGCGTTCTACGGACTCACCGTCAACGGGCCGTTGGCGCGCACGGTCGCCGACGCCGCGCTGCTCCTCGACGTCGCGGCAGGGCCGCATCAAGGCGATTTACACACTCCCCCAGCGATTTCCGCCACCGAAGCGGTGGGCCGCGATCCCGGCCGACTGCGCATCGCACTCTCGCTACGCACCCCGTTCACCGCGACCAGGACCGCCCTCGACCCCGAAATCGCCGCCGCGGTACGACGCATAGGTGACACCCTGCGCAAGCTGGGCCACACGGTCACCATCGCGGATCTGCACTACGGCCTCATGATCGGCGCATCATTCCTCCCCCGATCCATGGCAGGCATCCGCGCGGCCCACCAGAAACTGCCTGGCGCCCAAGTAGATCCACGCACCACCGCCAATACTCGCCTCGGCCGACTACTGGACGGCCCAGCCCTATCCGCCGCCCGCCGAGCAGAACCCTTGCTACACAAGCGCATCGGCACCTTCTTCCACGACTACGACCTAGTCCTGGCCCCCACCACCGCAACTCCTCCCCCACGCGCCGAAGACATCGACAACATCGGCGTTCATGCCACCAACAACCTCATCACCGCCGCCTGCCCCTACACCTGGCCTTGGAACGTCCTCGGCTGGCCGAGCGTGAACGTCCCCGCCGGCTTCACCAACGCAGGCCTACCCATCGGCGCCCAACTAATGGGCACAGCCTCCACCGAACCCCTCCTGATTTCGGTTGCCGCGCAACTGGAGTCAGAGCTGCACTGGGAACGCGAACGCCCAACCCCTTGGTGGCTACCGCGCTGAGGCGCTGCCGATCTCGGCTATCACACCATCCCCGGACGCTTGCCTTCGTCGAACCATCGCCGAGACGAGGCAACCCTGCGGACCGCAGCGCGGACAGCCCCACTTGACGGACGTCGCATGCTCCTGACGCACGCTTACGACCTGAGTCAAGAACGCGCAACGTACGTCGAGTCAGGCGATCGGACTGGGCCGGTCAGCGATCGATTCTCGGCAGTCCGCTCGATGTGTCCGAGGGCGGTGGCATTATCGAGGGCCACGAGGTGCGATTTGACGGTGCCAAACCTTGCGACAGGGGAACATGAGCGCGGAACTCGTTGCGATAAGGCTCGGCACTGCGCTCGTCGGTCGTGCCGCCCACCTGCTGCTGGCGAAACAACAGGGGGATCAAGACCGGCGCTCCGATATGGATGAGCTGATCCGGCGCTACATCCCCGGCCTTCGCCCAGGGCGCAGCGTCAAACGGCAGTTCGAACAGATCTCGGATGCGGTGGCCGCACGACTCGAACCCATGCTCGCGCATGAGTTTCGCGGGATGGATGAGAGCGAGCACACCGCTGTCGTCGACGCGGTGGTGGACACCTTTGAGCATGCCGATCTGTCCGATGCCGCGATCTTCGCGTCGAATGCCGACTCAGCGCAGCTGGCACGACAGATACGCGAAGGCGTGACACCGCCGATCGGGCTCAGCACCGCGGGAACGGCGCTCTACGAACAGTTGATCGCGGAATGTTGTGATTGCTATGTCCAAATCGTGCGCCATCTGCCAGTGTTCACCGAGCGAGCTGTAGCCGAACTCCTCAGTCGCGTAGATGAATTGGGCAAAAATGTCGACAGAGCGCTCGAACGCCTGCCCAAGCGATCGCTCTACGCGCCGGAAGGCAGTGACCAAGACGGTGCCTTCCGTCGCGAATATCTCGAACTGGTCAGCCGGACCCTCGATGAGGTCGAGTTGTTCAGTTTTTCTGTGGAACGGCCACTACGAACACAACTTTCGGTCGCTTACGTCAGTCTGCGAGTGACTCCAAGCAGCAAAGGGCGCTGGGCGCGGGTCCCCCGTGACCTCCCGTCGGGCAGACCGCCCAGGCCGGAGACGGCAGCCGAACCGTGGCAGGCAGATCAGCAGGGATTCGGCGGCGAGCGGATCGAAGGCGCGTTGAGCCGCAAGTCACGAATCCTGCTCCGCGGCGAGGCGGGCTCAGGCAAGACAACCCTGCTGCGCTGGTTGGCGGTCATGGCGGCGCGCGCATCATTCACTGGCGAATTGGCCGCCTGGAACGGTCTCATCCCGGTCGTACTCAGATTGCGCAGTTACGCCGCGCGCGAGCTGCCCAAGCTGCATGAGTTACTCGACGACGCGGCAGGCCCGTTGACCAGCCACATGCCCGCAGCGTGGATCGACCGGCAACTCGCGGACGGCCGGGTGCTGCTGTTGATCGACGGGGTCGACGAACTCGTCCTCGCGGACCGACAGAAGGTCCATGAGTGGATCACCCGCCTGCTGCACGCCTACCCCGAGACCCGTATGGTCGTGACCTCACGACCAGCCGCCGCACGCCAGGATTGGCTCGACGAAGCGATTTTCGCCCCGGTCGAGCTCGAACGAATGACCCCGGCGGACTTGACAGTCTTCATCTGTCAATGGCACCAAGCCGTCGGAGCAAGCCGACAGAGTCTGCCATGCGCATCGGCGGAGCTCCCCGACTACGAGCGCGCCTTGATCGCGAGCGTGCAGGATCGACGCCATCTCCTTGCACTGGCCGCCAACCCACTCCTTGCGGCGATGCTGTGCGCGTTGCACCTGAGCCGTAACCGGCAGCTGCCACGTAATCGCATGGAGTTGTATCAGATCGCTGTCGAAATGCTGGTACAAAGGCGCGATGCAGAGCGGCATATACCGGCCGCACAAGAAGTTTCACTCAGCCTGACCGACAAGGTCGCCCTGCTTCGTGACTTGGCATGGCGTCTGTCGGACAACAATCTCACTGAGCTCGACCTTCAGAAAGCCGCTGATTACACGACTGTCAAGGTCGCATCGATGCGCCACCTCGATGTCGAGCCACAACCCTTGATGAACTATCTGCTCAATCGATCGGGGCTGCTCAGGTCCCCTTCGAATGGCCGAATCGACTTCGTGCACCGCACCTTTCAGGAGTATCTCGCCGCGGCCGAGGCTGTCGCGCAGGACCGGATGGGAAACCTCGTAGGGCGCGCGCACCTGGATGAGTGGCGAGACACGATTATCATGGCGGCAGGCCATGCCAATAGCAGCCAACGCCACGAGCTGATAACAGGAATCCTCGATCTATCGAGCAACAGTGACAAGGCAGAGCGACGGCGCCTGCGCCTGCTCGCGGTCTCGTGTCTCGAGACGATCGAGTCCGTTACGGACGAACTCGGCCAACGGCTGGACAGCACCATCGACACGCTGGTCCCGCCCCGTCATCACGACGAGGCCCCTTCGCTGGCCGCTGTCGGAGAGTCGATGCTGCGGCACCTGCCAAAGAATCTCGACGAATTGCGCCCCAAGCAAGCAGCGGCCACAGTGCTGACTGCCGCGCTTGTCGGTGGATCTGCCTCGTTGCGATTGCTGCGTGTGTATGCCCTGGATAGTCGGCCGGCAGTCCAGCGTGAGTTGAACAGCGCCTGGGGATATTTCGATCCGTTCGAGTATGCCGATCAGGTGTTGTCCAACGTTCCATCCGAACCTGGCCTGAATCTCCAACTGTCGTATCCCAGCCAATGGAAAGCGGCGATTCGGCTCGCCAATGTGCGCTCTATGTCCATCGATTACCCGACCAACCTCGGCGATGTTCCATTCGACCAACTCGGGCCGTTGCCCCACCTGTATCTGAAGCAGCTGATCGGAATCAACGACCTCAGTTCTCTTGCCGATCTCCGCAATCCTGACTCCCTGCAGACCGTGATCTTCGTCGCGAACGACGACCGAGCCGTCCTCCGCAATCCTGAAGCATTGATAGCTCTCACCGGTCTGTACGCCCTTGATTTCATAGGATGGACCTCGCCTCCACCCCTTTCGTCCATCCCACTCCTGCCAAGTCTGGACGCAGTCGGTATCGGCGAGGTTCGTGCAGAATACGATCTGGAACCTGTGGTCGATCGCGAGTTGAACGACCTTCGCCTCGCCGGCACGATGGCGGGATTTGCGCTCGCGTCAATGCAGTGCGCACCACTACTGGAGCACCTGACGCTTACCGGCTGTGATCTCACTGCGGCCTTTCCAAAGCTGATCGCGGTGGTACCCGGGCTCCGATCACTCGATCTGAGTTTGGTCGAACTCCCCGACGACCTCTCCCCACTCGCCCAATTACGAGCGTTGGAGACGATCACGATGGTCGAATGCACTGGGCCAGAACACGGACCGGTCAACGTGGGGTCCATCCCCCAGCCCGAGGTGCCACGGCTACTGGTTGTCGCAGTAGATTTCGGAACTCCGACGGTCGGGGCGATAGCCTCGAAGGACCGCATTGTTTTCCATCGGGCTCCAGCAGAGTGGACTGCTGACGACGGACCATTGGGGCCCTAGAACCCCAGTTTGCCCAGTTGTTTTGGGTCTCGTTGCCAGTCCTTGGCGACCTTGACGTGCAGGTTGAGGTAGATGCGGGTGCCTAGGATATGTTCTATTTGGTGGCGGGCGTTGGTGCCTACCTCTTTGAGGCGGGCGCCGCCCTTGCCGATGATGATGGACTTCTGGCTGGGGCGTTCGACGTAGAGGATGGCGTGCACGTCGAGCATTTCCTCGTTCTGCTCGTACGGCAGGATCTCCTCGATCACCACGGCCAGCGAGTGCGGGAGTTCGTCACGGACACCTTCGAGTGCCGCCTCGCGAATGAGCTCGGCCATGAGGGTTTCCTCGGGCTCGTCGGTCAGCTCACCGTCGGGATAAAACGCCGGTCCCTCAGGCATTTTCGAGGCGATGACATCGATGAGCACCTCGATCTGCTCGCCCTTGACCGCAGACACCGGCACCACGTCACAGTCGGGTCCGAGCAGGTTCGAGAGGGCGAGCAGTTGCTCGCCGATCTGGTCACGGCTCACCTTGTCGATCTTGGTGACCACCCCGAGCAAGGTGGTTTTGGGCGCCATCTGCTTGATCTGCTGCACGATCCACTTGTCGCCAGGCCCGATCTTCTCGTCGGCGGGGATGCACAGCGTGATCACGTCGACTTCCGAATACGTATCGCGCACAAGGTCGTTCAGCCGCTGTCCGAGCAGGGTGCGTGGGCGGTGCAGGCCGGGGGTGTCGACGAGGATGAGCTGGGTGTGGTCGCGGTGCACGATGCCGCGAATGGTGTGCCTGGTGGTCTGCGGGCGCGAGGAGGTGATCGCGATCTTCTGGCCGACAAGGGCGTTGGTCAGCGTCGACTTGCCGGTGTTCGGCCTGCCGACGAAACAGACGAAACCGGAACGGAATTCGCGGTCAGCCACCGCGCACCTCGCTGGCCTGCTCCGCGTCGACGGCAAGCTGCGAGTCGTCGACGATCTCGAATACCGCGCCGTCCCGGTCGGTGAAGATGATCCTGGCCGCGGGCGATACCTCACGCACCGCGGCAACCCCGAAGTCCGACAACCGTCCGCCGACCACCACGGCCGCCTCGAATCCCTCTGCGCCGCTGGAGATCGCGGCCGCGACCGACGCTTGCAGCGCGGTCAGCCGCAGCGCCGCCAGGCCCACCTCGCCCGCGGCATAGGTGCGGCCGTCGGTGTCGCGCACCGCCGCACCGCTGGCCCCGCCCGCGCGGCCCATCGCGCCGCGGGCCAGCACCAGCAGTTTGTTGTCCTCGGGATCCAATTCGGTCATTCGGTGTCTCCGTCCTCGTGTCGACCGGCCGGGGTCTCCCGATCCGCGCCATTGCCTTTGCGCTTGCCGTTCGGCTTCTCGCCGTCGGTGTCCTTCGCCTTGTCCGTCACCGCACGCACCACCACGGTGTGCACCCGCACCCGCCCACGAGTGTCCGCGCCGCCCTCGCCACGCAGCATCAGCCCGTGTACCACGACCTTCGACCCGGGCAGCGGCACCCGGCCGAGCTCGTGCGCCATCAGCCCGCCGACCGTGTCGACATCCTCTTCCTCGATGTCGAGCCCGTAGAGGTCGCCGAGGTCTTCCACCGGAAGCCGGGCCGAGACCCGGTAGCGGCCGTCGCCGAGGTCTTCGATGGGTGGGGTCTCGTCGGTGTCATATTCGTCGGCGATCTCGCCGACGATCTCCTCGAGCACGTCCTCGATGGTGACCAGCCCGGCGATGCCGCCGTACTCGTCGACGAGCAGCGCCATGTGGTTGCGCCTGCGCTGCATCTCGTCGAGCAGACTGTCGAGGGGTTTGGAGTCGGGCATGAACACGGCCGGGCGCATCACCTCGCGCACCAGCACCTTGCGGCCCCGTTCCGCATAGGGCACAAGGTCTTTCAGATAGACCACGCCGAGAATGTCGTCGACGTTCTCGCCGACCACCGGAATGCGCGAATGCCCTGACCGCACGGCGAGCGACATCGCCTGTGCCGCAGTCTTATCCGCTTCGATCCAGACCATCTCGGTGCGCGGCACCATCACCGCGCGGGCGGCGGTGTCGCCGAGTTCGAAGACGGACTGGATCATTCGGCGTTCTTCGTCGGCCACCACGCCGCGCTCGCTGGCCATCTCGACCACCTCGCGCAACTCGATCTCGGAGGCGAACGGGCCGTTGCGGAAACCCTTACCGGGCGTGATCGCATTACCGAGCAGGATGAGCAGTCTGGACAGCGGGCCGAGCAGCGCGCCGATGAACTGCAACGGCAGCGCCGCGGCCAACGCGATCGAATAGGCATGCTGGCGGCCCAAAGTACGCGGGCCGACGCCGATCACCACATAGGACACCAGCACCATGACGACGGCGGTGACCAGCAGCGCCCAGTCGTCTTCCCAGACCGAGATCAGCGCCGCGGCCAGCAGCACGGTGGCGCCGATTTCGCACAGAATGCGCAGCAGCACCATGAGATTCACGTAGCGGGCGCGGTCTCCGACGATCTTGCTCAGCCGCACCGCGCCGGGCCGGTCGGCCCGCACCAGATCGTCGACGCGGGCCTGCGAGATCGTGTTCAACGCCGAATCGATGCCCGCGAACAATCCCCCCGCGGGGACGAGCAGGACGGCAAGCAGTATCAGGGTCAGCGAATTCACGCGGGTCCTAATGCGTCACCCGGTGTGGTGAAGCCCGCCTTCCCCAGCAACCTGGCGTCTCGGGCGGCGAGCTCGGCCCGCCGCTGTGCTTCGCGCAGGCTCTCGTACCACTCCTCGAGCAGCGTGGCCTGCAGCGCGAACATTTCCTTCTCCTCCTCCGGCTCGGCATGGTCGTAGCCGAGCAGGTGGAGCACGCCGTGCACGGTGAGCAGCGCGAGCTCGTGGTCGAGCGAGTGGCCCGCCTTGCGGGCCTGGCCCGCGGCGAACTCGGGGCACAGCACGATGTCGCCGAGCATGGACGGGCCCGGCTCGGGGCTGTCCGGGCGCCCGCCCGGCTCGAGTTCGTCCATCGGGAAGGACATGACGTCGGTCGGGCCGGGTAGGTCCATCCAGCGCATGTGCAGGTCCGCCATGGTGTCGAGATCGACAAGCACCATCGACAGCTCCGCGGCGGGGTGCACATCCATCCGGGTGATCACGAAGCGCGCGACACTGACCAGATCTTCTTCGGGCACGTCGATACCCGACTCGTTGGCGATCTCGATACTCACCCGGTCAGCCTAATGCCGCAGGTCGACACCCAACGCCGTTGGGTGTCGACCGAATGACCGACATCGCGCGCAACTCAGTGTCGATCGCCTCGGCTCGCGGCCCGGCGCTGCGCCCGATTGCCCGGATAGTGCGGGCCGACCTGCGGCGTGCGCTCCGACTCGGCCCGGTCGTAGGCGTCGACGATGTCGGCGACCAGCCGGTGCCGGACCACGTCGCTGCTGGTCAGGTACGAGAAGTGGATGTCGTCGATGTCGGTGAGGATCTCGCTCGCGGCCCGCAGACCCGAGCGCGCGCCGGTCGGCAGATCGACCTGGCTGACGTCACCGGTCACCACGATCTTCGAACCGAACCCGAGCCGGGTGAGGAACATCTTCATCTGCTCGGCCGTGGTGTTCTGTGCCTCGTCGAGCACGATGAACGAGTCGTTCAACGTCCGACCGCGCATATACGCCAGCGGTGCGACCTCGATGACCCCGGCCGCCATCAACTTCGGAATGGCTTCCGGATCCATCATGTCGTGCAATGCGTCGTAGAGCGGGCGCAGGTACGGGTCGATCTTCTCGTTGAGCGTGCCGGGCAGGAAGCCGAGCCGCTCGCCGGCCTCCACCGCGGGGCGGGTGAGGATGATCCGGGTGACCTGCTTGGTCTGCAGGGCCTGCACGGCCTTGGCCATCGCCAGATACGTCTTGCCGGTGCCTGCGGGGCCGATGCCGAACACGATGGTGTTGGCGTCGATCGCGTCGACGTAGCGCTTCTGGTTCAGCGTCTTGGGCCGGACAGTCTTGCCGCGCCGGGACAGGATGTCCAGGCTGAGCACCTCGGCCGGGGACTCGGAGGAACCCTCCGTGAGCATCGAAACGGTGTGCCGCACCGCTTCCGGGGTCACCACTCGGTTCCGGCCGGTGAGCGCGACGAGCTGTTCGATCACTCGCTCGGCGAGGGCAACGTCGGCCGCCTTGCCGGTGAGGGTGACGGAATTGCCACGGACGTGAATATCCGCGTCGAGCAACTCTTCGAGTTCGCGCAGGTTCTGGTCGGCCGAACCGAGAAACGGGAACACGGATTCGGGCGCGAGTTCGATGCTGGAACGCACGGTGCGTGCTGCGGGACCCGAGGTGTTGTCGTCAGCGCTAGTCCCTGCCGCGGAGGTGGTCGGGTCGCCGATCTCGCCTTGTGTTCTCAAAAGTGGCTATAGCCTGCTTTCCGGTCTCGACGTGCTGCTGTGTTGATGAAAGTTTAACGCGCCCCACCGACACCGCCCAGTGAATAAGCCGCTAACGGGGGCCGGATGATCAGGGGATTCCCCGGCGTCGCTGCGCCCAATCCTCGGTGAAATCACGAAAGCGTCGCGCCGCCCCCGAAGCCGACGTCGAGGCCGACCACACCAGTCCGACCTCCCGGGTCGCGCCCGCGTCCGCGAGCGGAATCAGCACCGGCCCGGCCAGCCGCACGTCGGCCTTCACCCCGGCCACCCGCGGCGAGCTCGCCGGGCCGATGTCCTCCTCGGGCAGCACTCCGACGCCGAGACCCGCGGCGACCAGGCCCGCGACGGTGATCAGGTCGCTGGCCTCGAAGGCGATCCGCGGGCGCAGGTCGGCGGCGGCACACAGTTCGTCGACGATGCGGCGCATGCCGAAGCCGGGATGCATGGCGATGAAGTCCTCGTCGGCGACCTCGTCGAGGCGCACCTGCCTGCGGCCGGCCAGCCGGTGATCGGCGGGCACGGCCAGCGCGAGCCGCTGCCGCAGCAGGCCGCGCCAGCCGATGCCCGACGCGGTCGGGCGCGGCGAGACGATACCGAGATCCGATGTCCCGTCGAGCACATCGGTGGCCACCATTTCGGCGGGCCCCTGACGCAGCGCGAAAGTGATTCTGGCCGAACCGCGGCGGAATTCACCGACCAGTTGCGGGACCAGCCAGCCGCCGAAGGAATGCAGAAAAGACAGGCGCACAACACCGTTGGCGGGACTGTTCAGATCGGCGATGGACTTGGCCGCGGTGTCGAGTTCGGCGTGCGCGCGCCGGGCGTGCTCGTAATAGATGCGGCCGAACTCGTTGAGGATGATGCGTTTACCGCGACGGTCGAACAGCTCGACGCCGAGCCTGCGTTCCAGCCTGCCGAGCATCCGGGACAGCGTCGGCTGGGCGATGTGCAGGCGTTCGGCGGCCGCGCCGACCCGTTCCAGTTGGGCGAGTGTGGTGAACCATTCGAGGTCTTCGCTCAGCACGGTATTCATCTCCTCCTGGTGACTCCCGCCACAGGGCAGCTCGGTGCGGCCCGGACTGTCCTCCCCATATGCGCTCAGTGCATGAACTTCACCATTATTATTCATTTCCCTTCGGAAGGAGTGGCGGGCGATCCTGAAAGCCATGACCTCGACGAAGACCCGGCCGGCCGCCGGGGGCCGCACGTCGCACGAACGCCGGATCACCACGGCGCTGTTCGCGGCGGGATTGGCCACTTTCGCGACCATGTATAGCGCGCAAGCGTTGCTGCCGAGCCTGTCCGAAGCGTTCGGCGCGACCCCCGCTCATGCGGCGCTTGCGGTTTCGCTGACTACCGGGATGCTCGCGCTGGCGATCATTCCGGTGAGCGCGCTGTCCTCGCGGTTCGGTCGCACGCGAGTGATGACGGTGTCCGCGATCAGTTCGGCGGCGATCGGGCTACTGCTGCCGTTCAGTCCGTCGTTGGAGGTGCTGCTGACGGGGCGAGCGTTGCAAGGACTCACGCTGGCCGGGGTGCCTGCCGTGGCGATGGCCTATCTCGCGGAGGAGGTCGGCACCGCGGCGCTAGGGGCCGCGATGGGTGTCTACATCGCGGGCACCAGCATGGGCGGGTTGGCCGGACGGGTGATTCCGGCGTTCACCCTCGGGCTCGGCTCCTGGCGCTGGGCGGAGGCGACCATCTCGGTGGCGGCGGCGGTGTGTACCGTCTGGTTCGTCCGCTGCCTGCCGCCGTCGCGTGGTTTCGTCGCCCGGCCTGCTGGAATCCGCACTGTACTAGGTGATCTCGCCGTTCAGCTGCGCAACCGTGGGCTGCTCGCGTTGTTCGGGCTTGCGCTGGTGCTGGTGGGTACCTTCGTCTCGCTCTACAACTTCCTCGGCTACCGGCTCACCCAGCCGCCGTTCGAATTGCCTGACGCGGTAGCGGGTTTAGTGTTTCTGCTCTATCTCGCGGGCACCGCGGTCGCGACGGTCGCCGGGCGGCTTGCCGATCGCGTCGGCCGTCATCGCGTGCTCGCGGGCACGGTGGTGCTGATGGGCGCCGGCTTGGCGCTGACCATCCCCGACAACCTGGTGACGCTCATCCTCGGTATGTCCCTGTGCACCGCAGGGTTTTTCGGTGCCCACACGGTGGCCAGCGCATGGGTCGGGGTGATGGCGTCGGGCAATCGTGGTGCCGCTTCGTCGTTGTATCTGTTCTCGTTCTATGTGGGCAGCGGCGTTGTCGGCGCCGCGGCGGGGATCGCCTACACAACGCACGGCTGGGCGAAACTTGTTGTCTGCGTCGCGGCGCTGCTAGTGGTGGCCTCGATCCTCGTGTCGGCCTTGGCATTTCACACCCGGACGGCCGGATCACCCGGCGGCGAGGCCGTCGAAGACCCGCTGGTAATACGTCGTGAAGAACCTGCGGCCCACCACACGCATCATCAGCACGCCGAACTTCGCTGAGAGATTCTTGGCGGTGTTATCCCAGACGCCGTGCACCTCGCTGCCGCCGTCAGGTGCGGGTTGCGTTGGTACTACCAGCGGAGAGTCAGGGCACCGAGCGCACCGAGAGCGACAGCGGCCGCCGTCGAGGTGCGGAGCACGGTGGGGCCGAGCAGGACGATATCGGCGCCCGCCTCGGACAACGAGGCCAGCTCCGAACCGTCGAGGCCGCCCTCTGGGCCGACGATCAACACGACTTCGGGCACGCCCGCGAAGGGAAGCTCGGTGAAGCGTCCGGTGCCGGATTCGTGTAAGGCCGCGACGATCGCACCGTCCGCCTTGGCTTTTCGGATCAGCTCGAGCAGGTCACGCGTGCGGTGCAGGTCCGCCACCTCGGGGATGTAGGGGCGGCGGGATTGGCGGGCGGCCGAGCGGGCGGCGGCGCGCCACTTGTCGACGGCCTTGCCCGCCTTGCCTTCCCAGTTGGCGATGCAGCGGGCGGCCTGCCACGGGATGATCGCGTCGGCGCCGGCCTCGGTCATCAACTCGACGGCCAGCTCCGAGCGGTCCGACTTCGGCAACGCTTGGACGACCGTCACGCGGGGCGAAACAGGTTGCGCGACAGCGCGATCGAGCACCCGCAGGTCCAACCGGTCACGTTGCGCCGCAACGACTTCCGACTCGGCGAGCACACCGCGCCCGTCCGACAGGGTGATCGGCTCGCCCACCCGGATGCGGCGCACCGTTGCGGCGTGCCTGCCCTCCGGGCCGTCGAGCACGGCGATGGCACCCGGTTCGGGCACCTCGTCCAGGTAGAAGACCGTCGCGGCCAATCAGCGCCCGCTGAACGAGGCCCGCAGCCTGGCGAACAGGCCACTGTTGTGCTCGGACTGGGTGGACATGACCTCGGCGCGCTCGCTCGGGCGCATGCCCTTGTACTTGCGCAGCAGCTCGGTCTGCTTGCCGTCCAACTTGGCCGGAATCACGATGTCCAGGTGCGCGAGCAGGTCGCCGCGCGCGCCGGATCGCAGCCGGGGCATGCCGTGGCCGCGCAGCACCGAGACCTCGCCCGGCTGGGTGCCCGGCGCGATGGTCAGTTCGGTGGGGCCGTCCAGGATGGTGTCGATCACCACGGTGGTGCCCAGCGTGGCGTCGACCATCGGGACGCGGATGGTGCAGTGCAGGTCGTCGCCGTCGCGGACGAACACGTCGTGCGGCTGCTCGACGATCTCGACGTACAAATCACCGGCGTGCCCGCCACCGGGGCCGACCTCACCCTGCGCGGCGAGCCGCACCCGCATACCGTTCGCGACACCGGCCGGGATCGGCGCGGCGATCTCGCGACGCGCGCGCACCCGGCCGTCGCCACCACACTTGTGGCACGGATCGGGAATGGTCTCACCGGCGCCGCGGCAGGTCGGGCAGGGACGCGAGGTCAGTACCTGACCGAGGAAGGACCGCTGCACGGATTGCACTTCGCCTGCGCCGCCACAGGTTTCGCAGCGCACCGGCTTGGACTTGCCGTTGGTGCCGGCGCCGGTACACACGTCGCACAGGATCGCGGTGTCCACCGTCAGGTGCTTGGTGACGCCGACCGCGCATTCGGCCAGGCTGAGCCGGGTCCGCAGCAGCGAGTCCGCGCCGGGCTGCACCCGGCCGCGGGGCTTGCGCGCGCCACCCGAGTTGCTCATGCCGCCGAAGAACGCCTCGAACACGTCGCCGAGCCCGCCGAAGCCTGCGCCCGAGAAACCGCCGCCGCCACCGCCGGACTCCAGCGGGTCGCCGCCGAGGTCGACGATGCGCCGCTTCTCCGGGTCCGACAGCACCTCGTAGGCGGCCGACACTTCCTTGAACTTGGCCTGTGCCGTCTCATCCGGGTTGATGTCGGGATGGAGTTCCCGCGCCAACTTGCGATAGGCGCGCTTGATCTCCTGGTCGGTCGCGTTCTTCGCGACGCCGAGCAGTCCGTAGTAGTCCCGTGCCACTTGAGTTCTCTAGTCCTTGGTCGTTCTCGACAGTGCCGACGGTGCTTCACCGCTCCAACCGCATGCTGATGGCCAGCATTAGTCGGATGCACTCAACTTTATCCGGCCGGAAGTACGAGGGTATCAGCGGCATCGGCGCCGTCAGCGTTCGGCGAGCACCTCGCCGATATACCGGGCAACGGCCGCGACCGAGGCGATGGTTCCCGGATAGTCCATTCGAGTGGGACCGAGCACACCCATGCCGCCGAGGATCGCGCTGGAGGTGCCATAACCGGTCGACACCACCGAGGTGCCGCGCATCTGCTCGACCTGCGTCTCCTCGCCGATGCGCACGGTCACCGTGCCCGGCTGTTGCGCGGCGGCCAGCAGCTTGAGCACGATCACCTGCTCCTCCAGCGCCTCCAGCACGTCACGCAGCGAACCGGGGAAGCCGAAATCGGCCGCGTTACGGGTCAGGTTGGCAGTGCCGCCGAGGACCAGGCGTTCCTCCGGGTGCTCGACCAGGGTCTCGACCAACACGGTCGACACCCGGACCAGCACATCGCGCAGGCGCAGCGGCGCCCGCTCGGGTAGCTCCGCGACCGCCGCCGAGGCGTGTGCCAGCCGCTTGCCGTCCATCGCACCGCCGAGCATGCCGCGCAGGGCGGCCAGATCGTCGTCATCGATCAGCGCGCCGAGTTCCACCAGCCGCTGGTCGACGCGTCCGGTGTCGGTGATCACCACGAGCAGCAGTCGCGCGGGATTCAGCGCGACCACCTCGATGTGCCGCACTGTCGACGCGGACACCGACGGGTACTGCACGACCGCGACCTGTCTGGTCAGCTGAGCCAGCAGCCGGACGCCGCGACGCAACACGTCATCGAGATCGACGCCGGACTCCAGGAATTCCATGATCGCCCGCCGCTCCGCCCCCGACAGCGGCTTCACCTCGGCGATCCGGTCCACGAACTGCCGGTAGCCCTTGTCGGTGGGGATGCGCCCGGAACTGGTGTGCGGCTGCGTGATGTAACCCTCCGCCTCCAGCACCGCCATGTCATTGCGCACAGTCGCGCTGGAAACACCCAGATTGTGCCGCTCGACCAGGCTCTTCGACCCGATCGGCTCCTTGGTCGCGACGTAGTCCGCGACGATCGCGCGCAGGACGTCGAAGCGCCTGTCCTCGGTGCTCGACATCGGCCCCACCTCCTCGCTTCGTCCTCGGGTCCGCCGCAACGGGCGAACCCCGCATCGCACAACACCATGCGAATCCCGGTCCGTCTGCTCGACCAGTCTAATTGTCTATACCCAAATCGCCCTCTCGCACGCCGGGCGGGTGGGTGGTGCGGGTCGGTGGGTGCGGGAACTTTCGACTCGATGGAACCGATCGGTGGCTTGCCGCGTCGGTAGTCAGTGAAGCAAGCTCGCGACCGGGGGACCAGAAGATGGCACTGCTGATCTATTACAACCAGATCAGGAACGATCCGAACGAGGTGGAATACCAGTTCGGCGACCTACGGGACGCCCTCGACCGCAACCTGATCATCGACAAGACGAACGAGTCGGTCCGGACCGGCCAACCGGAGGACGGGATGTTCCGCGCCGTGTGTGCCCCGGGACAGATACGGGCCCACCCCGCGCCGGGGGGGGCGCCGAACGGCGGGTTCGCGTCCTAGGTCGGGGGGGAGCCGGGTGCCCCCGGCCGCCGGCC
>NZ_JBITFL010000001.1:0-123151 GCF_044456045.1 Nocardia sp. NPDC051052 | reverse complement strand
GTCTCGCCCACGCTTTCCTCCCCCACCGCGTAGGTGGGGCCCGGGCCCGCCGCCGGGTGGGTGGGGTGGTGCCGCGCGGGGGGGGGCGTTTTCTTGCGCGGGCCACCCACGGCGCAGGTGTGGCCGCAGAACGGCGTGATCGCGTCGTAGTTCGTGGCTGAGCAGGTTCCGCCGGTCCGCGGTCCGTTGACCGACGACCCACCGCCTCGACCGGAAAGCTAGCTACAAATCGTCTTTGTCACCCGATTCACCCCATATCTCCGCCCATTCCTCGTCTTTTATGCCACGGCGCTGCTGCTCGCCCTGCAATATTTCGCGCATTTGCTTCATCTTCTCGGCATACAACTCATTGATTTTGGCATCGTTTTCGTAACCCGGCTTCAACTTCCTGCCAAATTTCTCGTCGAGCGTCTTCTTCACATTGCGCCATTCGGCCTTGAACTCCTCGCTGTTACAGTTCAAGTCACGCCAGTGCAGCAATACATCCCAATCACTGGAGCCGGGCGGTGGCGCAAACTTGCTGTCCGGACCGAACACAATAGAACGGCCATATGCTACCGGGTCTTCGTCGAGCTCCAGCGGAGTCAACGCGTACGCCCTGTCCCAGGCACGAAGCCCTTTGAAGCTGAACTGCTCGTGCGCCGCTTTGACGTTGGTTCGCGGGCCTATCGCGTCCTCCCCGCTTTTTACATGGCAATAAGTCTCGAAGATTTTTGCCCACTTTTCATTGTCATCACCCGCGTAGGCCGGTGCTGGAATGTTCACGAACAGCACCGCGAAACCCATCACGAGCAGCGCGGCTAAGCGTTTGACCATGATTCCTCCTCCTAGAATGCGCCATATATGGACCCTGACCGCCAGTTGCACGACACAACGGCACAACGGCACAGGGGTGTGCTTCATCAGATTTCGGAGCCGAGCTTCGCTAGATAATCGCAGCCGGGAACGAAGCCGAGTCCGCCTCAGTTAGTTCGGTGCGGAAGTGTCGTTGGATGTGTCCGACATTTGCCGCCGCATCAGGGCGAGGCGTGGCTGCCGCGACGCGACGACGAGGCACGCGATGGTGGCAGAACGCGAGCACCCGGACTCAGGGGATCGCGTGCAGAACCGTCGGGGCGATCTGGGCCGCTTGGGTGCAGGCGTCGAAAGGGAACGGCGGGCTGGCGGGGGCGAGGTTCACCGAAACCGTCAGCAGGTGGGCGTTGCTGGCCGTGGGTGGGTCGGCCCGGCGGTAGTTCAAGGTGATTGCGCAGCTGGAGTTTTGGCGAGTCGGGTCGGTGGACTGGACCGTGCGCAGCTCTATGCCGGTGAACCCTTCCACGTTCGTGTGCCGCGCGTATTGGATGGACTGGCCGCCGTCGAGGCCGGACGGTAGGCGCAGGACCTCGCCCGTCTTGACCATCTGCTCGCTGGTTTGGTCGAAGGAGACCTCGACGGTGGCGCGGTTCGCCCCGCCGGGCTGGACGAGCGTGATCGCGCACTTGTAGGCCTTGGACCAGCCGACCGATGTCATCTGCCAGCCGGAGAACTGTGCGGCGACCTGGACAGTGGCCGCACAGGGGTTGCGCTGCAGCAGCGACCGGCCGCCCTGATCATCGATGACGCGCGGCGGCAATGCTGAGAGACCGTCGATGATGGTGGCCAGGTATTCCCTGGTGAAGCTGCAGGGCTGCGACCAGGTGACGGGCGTCTTCGCCGAGCCCGCCAACTTGGCGACGCTGAGGAAGTGCGCGAATCCGGTGTCTCCGGCCGGGATTCGGTACTCGCAGCTGTAGGCGTCAGGTCGGTCGTCGCTGCTCGCGCTGCGATACACGGGGTGACCGTCGATCTGTTCGGGTTTGTCCGCCGCGCGTTTATCCGCCGTATAAAGCTTGTCGAGCTCCAGATTGAACGAGTAGTAAGCGTCATCAGGGGCACTGAGTACCAATCCGCAGCCGGTCCAGCCGCTGCCGCGATCCACGCCGGGGCTGCGGTCGAAGCGCTGGAAAACACCGAGTCGCTCGGCGAATTCGCGGTTCAGCAACGCGCACGGATCGGTGGCGCGGATCCGTGCCATCAGGTCGGCAGTGCCGGGCGCGATGGCGGCCAGTTCCGCCGAGCCGGGGGCTCCTACCTGCGCTTTCACCGAGCGCGGTGCGGTGGACTCGGCGCTGGACCGCACGGTCGATTCCTTGGAGATGGTGCCGCATCCGCCCAGCGCGACAGCGACCGTGGCTATCGCTACCACGGCCGCCCAACGCCGACTGCCGCCCACTATCAACGGCAACTCCCTCGGCTTATCGAACGATCCACGGCAGGTTAACCCAATAATGGGCGTTCTCTTGTTAATTCTCGAATACCCAGCGAATCGTGACCGAATCAATGCCGGAACCCGTGCCGCCGGAACAAAACTCATGATCAGGAGGCGGTGCTGGGTAGGCCACGCAGCAACGAGCGGTCGGCGCTGCTCGCGCGACAGGCTTGCCGCACTTGGCTTCTCGTTGGCAACAGGCCACACAGGGCGCTCGGTCGTGCATCCGGGCGCTTCCGCCGACATGTAGTGGTGACACGGCGTACCAGGTAGTCGTGGCACAGAATTACTGGCCGATTGCCGCGCGGTCCGCGCGACTGTCCGCGCGGCACTGATGGGGCTGCGGCAGTTGGCTTCTCGACGACCGGGCGTGCTCGTCGAGTGGGCCTCGTTCATGTCGGACCGCCACTCCCTCCGATCGGTCGCTTGGTACATACGATTCGAGTGGACCTGAACCCGCTCTCGCAGATAGGGTTTCAGTACTTCGACGACACGGACCGGGGCACGCCTTCAGTAGCGCACCGGAAATTATCGGCGGGAACGATTCCCAGTGGTGGAACCACGGAAAATTCGCAAGGTTCCAAGGACTCCCGTCATGCGGTTCCAGTTGCATACCTGGCCAATACTGAGGCTACGAAAGGGAATTGCCGTGACCCCCACCGGATCGACCCTCCCGCGACGCATGCTGGCACGTCAGCTTCGCGAGCTCCGAGAGAATTCAGGCGTCAGCGCGGAATTCGCCCGCCAGGCGATAGGCGTTGGCAAGCAAACACTCTGGCGGATGGAAACCGGGCAACCCGTCCGGTTGAATCCGCTGTTCATCGAGCGGCTGTGCGCGGTATACGACGCGCGCGAAGACGTGACGCGCACGCTGCTCGGACTGGCGGAAGAGTCGCATCGCACCGGCTGGTGGCGTGCGTACGGGAATGCCATTCCGAAGCATTTCGATGTGTTTGTCGGTCTGGCGGAAGCGGCACGGCGGATTATTTCGTACCAGACGGTACTGTTGCCCGGGTTGCTGCAGACCGATGCCTATCGGCGCGCGATGACCAGGGTGGAATCACCCGCAATGACCACCCCCGAAGTGGAACTGCGCGTCGAACTGTTCAATCGGCGAAAGGCCCGGCTGACAGATGCCGACAACCCCTTGACCGTCGAGGCCATCATGGACGAATGCGTCCTCCGTCGAGCAATCGGCGGCCCGGCGGTGATGGCGGATCAGCTCGCTCACCTTGCCCGAATCGGTGAGCTGCCGAACGTCTCGGTGCGGGTGATCCCACTCGCCGCAGCGGCCTACGCCGGACTCGCCGTAGGACCGTTCGTCCTGCTCGAATTCCCCCCGCACCCCACGGCGCACCTCACCGAACCGCCGATCGTCTACCTGCAAAACCACACCAGCGCCCGGTACCTCGACAAAACCGAAGAGGTCCAGCAATACCAGCAGACCCACGCCGACCTACAGCGCTCCGCATTGGATGAACCCCATACCCGCACACTCATCCGCAAGCTCGCGAAAGACTACGCCCACTAAACACCGACCCCCACCATCCCAGCTCCGGCTGGTGCCAACGACTTGACGTACGAAACGCGCTCCTGCCGCAGGTTGCAGCATGCGTCAGGAGCATGCAACGTACGTCAAGTCGACTTGGGGTCAGCTGGCTTGGCTGTGGGGGGTTCGGTTGTTCGATGGGTCGTTTACCCAGGCGCCGATCCAGGAATGGCTTGCTGCTAGTTCTTCTTCGGGTTGGGGGTGTTGGTCGTTTGTGTTGTCTGGTAGGTACATTCGGAGGACGGGGGCTGTTTGGTCGGCGGCGGTGGCCAGGGCGAAATCGGGGTGGGGTGTGGGGATTGGGGTTGGTGTTGGTTCGGTGGCTTCGGGCTCGGCTTCGGCGGGGGCGGCGCGGCCGTCCAGTAGGTTGAGGGCTAGGGCGCACAGCACAATGACTGTGCCGCCTAGGATTCCGCTCCAGGTGGGTACCTGGCCGAAGAAGAACAATCCGAACAGCAGGCCCCACACGCATTCGACGGTGAGCATGTTGCCGCTGAGCACCGGGTCCAGGCGGTCGAACGAATAATTGATGAGAAAGACATTCAGCACACTCAGCACACCGGCGAGACCGACTGCGGCCCACAGCATTACCGCTGATGTGTGCGATGGAATATCCGGGAGACTGTCTCCTTGCACAACGGAAGTCAGCACAACGCCGACGGCGCCGACGCCGAGGGTCAACGCGGTGAGCTCGTGATTGTTCAAAGTGCCGTCGTGCCAACCCCGTCCGAGATAACCCAACGACATTGCCACCATGGCGACCAGCGCGATCAGGTTGCCGTAGTTGAGCGAGCTCGCGGCATTTCCGCCGAATCCCGACAGGATCGCGACACCAACGGCGGAGCCGCCGACGAACACCACCCGGACGGCGGAGACGCGCACGCTACGCAACAGCATCCCGAGCGCGGAGACCAGCGGGAGGGCGGCGATGAACGAAATGTCGCTCACCGCCGTCATTCCCGCGGCTTTGGAAAATAATGTGGTCCCTACTACGTACAGTAGGACAGTGCGTCCGATGATCACGCACCATTCCCGCATGCGGGTCCGAAGGATGATGCGCCAGCGGATCCACCGACTGAATACGACTATCGCGATGAAGAACGCCAGGCCCGTGCGAAGATAGACCTGCTGGGCGGGAGTGAAACCGTTACCGAGATAGCGTGACAGCACCGTGAGCATGGCGAAAGACGCGGTTAACAGGACCAGCGCTCCGATACCGCGCAGGTCAGTTGACTGTCTGCTTTGTACGATCGCGGACCCGTTGATGTCGCTCACATTACCGATATGACCGACACCCGGAACCGTACTCCCGGGTATTTTTTACGTGATTCGCCGCAGCTACAACGGCATGGGGCTAAACAAGTCCCGCTGCGGCGTCACGTACCCGTGCGTGCCTCAGTTACATGTGGCATTTCGACTAGGCGGAACCCCCTGCGGCATGGTGTAACCGGACATGCGGCCGGTCTGTCCGGCACTGGCAGCGCCGCCCGCGGGCCAGCCAACCGGCTAGCACCCACGCGGCGGCCAAAACCGTCACTGCCATGGTGTTCATTGCCGAGGCGCAGGTCACGAAGGTGGCCAGGGCGGTCACCGCAGTCGCGATAGGCGTCATTACGTGCACCAACTTGTGGGCGAATGACACGGGGTCATCCTCGTCGGCGGTGCATTCCGGGTTCGCCAGGACCCTACCGACGATGACGATTCTTCTCATGCCCCTAGGGTGCCGCCGATCGCCACGACCGGCCAGAGATTGCCCGGCCCTTGCGCGCCAGGCGTGCAGAACGCGATGTTTATGGACGAAGGACCAGGACGCGGATACCGTCGTAAGCACGGACAACGCAGATCCTCAGGCGTGTCCGGGTAGTGGAACAGCAGTGATCTGGAGATGTTGTGAGCGAGCGCGAGCTAGCGATTAGACAACACGATGCGCTCTCGCGCGTGACAGAACTCGGGCTAGCAGGGTGGGCCATGAGTACGCGTGAGCGAGCAAACCGACAACAACACAGTGCACCTTCGCGCACGAGGGAGCTCAGGGCTAGCAGGGTGAGCCGTGAGCGAGCGAATCGAGAACATAGTGCGCCCTCGCGCAGGACCGAGCTCAGGGCTAGCAGGGTGAGCCATGGGTGAGCATGTGCGAGCGAACCAACACGATGCGCCTTCGCGCACGACCGGACTCAGGGCTAGCAGGGTGAGCATGAGTCAGCGTGAGCGAGCGAAACCGCAGTACAGCGCGCCTTGGCGCGGCGCACCGACCGACAACACAGCGTGCGTTCGCGTATTGCTGAGGTGAGGGCAGCAAGGGGGAATTGAATGAACGGGCCGCACAGCATCGCGTGCGGAAGAAAGGTGGTCCGCGAGTACGAGGCCGCCGGTGGATCGACATGGGACCAGGTACACGCGGTCCGGTCGCATTGCGGCGTCTCGTTGCTGCGCGCCCATCGCATCGCGTACGGGTTCACTCTCGTCGATGTCGCGCACCGATTGCAGGAAATCGTCACAGCCGACGGCTCGTCGTGCCGCGGGCTGTCGCATCAGAGCGTGTCGCGCTGGGAAACCGGCTTGGACATGCCGTCGTATCAGTTCCTCGACGCCTTGTGTCAGTTGTACCGCACCCGGCCGGACCGGCTCGGCTTCGGACATGACTACACCGACGACGATCCCGCGCCGGCACCACTGCCGAGCCGCCTGATCGTCACTCCCGCTTCCCAAGTCGGCTCCACCGCGCGAGATACCGTGCGCGCGTTGGAAGAAGGCCTCGAACTAAGCGGCTATCTCGTATATGTCCAGCCCCCTTCGGAATACATTCCGGCGCGGATGCGCGATCTGGCCCAGGTCCAGCAGGTGAAGCTGACCGACCAGTCCGCGGATCTGCGCAGGCGGCTGCATCGCATCGAGGCAATTATCGCGGGGCTCATCGCTTTTCGGCTCAACGATGTCGCCGATCTGCACGACACCTTCATGTGGTTCGCCAAGGCGCGCCGCGCCGCCAGGCAGGCCGGCGACCCGACGCTCGAGGCCTGGCTGGCCGGACACATGGCGCACACCCACGAGTGCTATCGGCATGCCCTCGATCAGGGTTTGGCCGCGGCCCGTTCGGCGCAGGCGGCCAGCGGCCGGGGTCCGACGGCGGCCGGCGTGTTCGGGCTACTGGCCGAGGCGGGCATTCAGGCCAGAATCGGCCGGCGCCGGGACGCGCTGGAGGCGGTCAACGCGGCGGACCGGATGTTCACCGCACTGCCCGACACGGCGACGACCGACGACAATCTCGGCACCTCCGAATACATTCTGCGCTGGCATCAATCGCATGCGCTGAGTTCGATCGGCGACTGGCGGGCGGCCGAGTCGATCCGTGATCGCATGCTCGAATTGCCGATGGCAGAGAAGGATCAGGTCGGCCGTGCGCTGCTCGATCTCGACATGGCCACGTTGTGGACCCGGCAGGGCGAGCTGGACCATGCGCGCGAACAGATTCGGCAGGTCTGGCAGTCGCTGCCGCCGGAACTGCGGGTGGGTCAGGTTCGCCGAAATGTATCGCAACTCGTGGTTGGACTGCCACAAGGTATGCGGGACAACATCATCGAGCGGTGACCTTGGTCAGGGGCCGACTCGATGCTTCAGGGGTATGGCAAATGGGAGCGCTGATCGTAGGCCAGGAGGCGGTAGCCATCAGCGGTGCGTTGCCAGCTGGTGATCGAGCCATTGCCCGCGAGACCAGCATCGGCGAGAGCGAGAACCGCTGTGTCGGTGAGGTTTTCGAGAAGTTGGCGCAGGAACAGGACGATCGCGTCGTGCGCCACGATCAGTACTCGGCGGTGTCGATGGTCGGCTGCCAGGTCCGCGACAACGGCGCGCAGGCGGTCGGCGACGTCTCTGAACGATTCGCCACCGGGTGGCCGATAGCCGAGCGGGTCACGGGCTTCCTTCGCGGCTTCCTCGGGGAAGCTCTTCCGCACAGCGGCGGGCGATAGGCGTTCGTGTTCGCCGCGATGCCGGTCGTAGATGCGCTGATCGATGCGGTGGCCTGGCAGATCACGGTTGGCCGCCCACAATTGCCGCTCGATGAGCTGCCAGGTCTGCACGGCTCGCAGGTACGGCGAGCACAACACCAGGTCAGGCAACATTTCCGCGTCGAGGGCGGCGAACCACCGGCCGACAGCGGTCGCCTGCCGCTTGCCGAGATCGGTCAAGGCCACAGTCATGTCGTCGGCCCACTCCATGGGTGCGTTCGCGGCGACGGCCGCGTTCGCGGTGCTCTGGCCGTGCCGCACCGCATACAGCAGGTCGACGGTTCCGGTACGACACAACTCGGAGGCGTCGACGGATCAGTCCTCGAGGTGGGCGGGGAGGTGCTGATTTGCCAGGAAATCCAGTGCGGCGTCGGCGATTTCGCGCCAGCCGCGGTCGACGGGCATGGAGTGGCCACGATCGGGGAAGACGACGAGTTCGGTGATGCCTGGGTTTTTCCGCTGGATCTTGTACTCGGCGCGGACTGTCGCTTCCGGGACGAGGCGGTCGCGGTCACCCGCCAGCATCAGCAGGGGGCCGCGGGCACGCTTGGTGTCGACGCCGGCTTCGCTGTTCGGCGCGAAATTGGCGAGGCCCGCCTGGAACAGCGGGCGGGCGGGAGCGGGGATGCCGTGGGTGGCGAACAGTTTGTCCGATTCTTCGCGGGGGATCGCGTTGGCGAAGGCGCGGTGGTAGCTCTCCGGAGTATGCGACCACGTTTTGCCGCGCAGCCAAGGCTTGCTCAGCACCGGGAGCACGCTCGTGACCTGGACCAACGGCAAGGTCAGCACGCCGCGGAACTGGGCGGGATTGATCGCGACGCATCCGCTGGCCGACCCCGACCCGAGCAGCTTCTGGGCGATCAGGCCGCCGAAGGAATGTCCGATGACCACGGGCGGCATCGGCAGGTCGGCGATGAACTTCGCGTAATGCTCGGTGACCTCGCCGATGCCGCGATTGTTCAGTGCGTCGGGGTTCTTACGGGTGGCATCGGCGGTTCCGGCGTCGCCCGGCCAGCCGGGTGCGAACGTCTGATAGCCCGCGCGGTCGAACGTGTCGAGCCATGCGCCCCAACTGCTGCTGTGCATCCATAGACCGTGGATGAACACAACCGGACGACGTGCGGTGGGATTCGACACGAAAACCTCCTAGGACGGCGCTGTACAGAATCTGCGCGACGCGGCGGGCAGTGAATTCGTCAGTCAGCGGCTTGGAGCGGTCCGGATCAGCTGGCGCGTCCGGACAGCAGACACCGCACGACCTCAATGATCGCGCGGCGCTGGGGTTTTCGTGACCCGTTCGGCCCGGCGCTCGCGCACCGCGTACGGGCGGTCTCCCCGCGAATGGCATCGGCCGGCGGGAAGGGTTTTCAACTAGTCGCAGACCCTGGCTTGCTTGCCGGCGAGTGCGTCCAAGCCGAGCATCGCCAATAGGGACTGGCAATCGTCGGCATTTTGTGAATAGCTGGCAACGGTGCGTGCGGCCACCGCGCTCTGTCGCGCAGTTTCGGCCTTTTCATTTGCCCGCGCCTCGGCGAATTCGCCCGGTTCGTGGATGAGGGTGATGTGTCGTGCCGGGGACATGAATCTCCTTGGGGGTTGATCGAAGCCTACAAGGCGGGCTCGCTCCGCGACAGCCGAACCGACCCAGCAGTTCGCTGAACAGGCTCGGTCGGGCGGCGCAGGGCTGGCAACCGAGTCGCCGGTGGGGCGCGTCGACCGGGGGCCAGCGGTCGCACTCGCCCCGGTGGTGAGGCGGTTATGGAGACGGCGAGCCCGCTTGACGCCCGCGGCGATCGGCGACGGGTCCGGCGGCCACAAACCGGAGACCAAGGTGGTGCGTGATGAGTGTTGCGTCACATACCCACGCCAAATAATCGCGCGACACTCCCCGCGCCTGACCGAGCGCGAAGGACCTACGGGTCACGGGACGAGGAGCTGACGGACTACGCCGTCGGCCAGGAGCCGGCCTCGGTCGGTGAGGATGAGGCGGTCCGCCGCGCGGGTGGCCAGGCCGTCGGCGATGACTCGGTCGGCGGCGGCAAGCCCGACGGGATCGAGGTCGGTGAGGGGCAGGCCGGTGCGGAGGCGGACGGCGAGCATGACGCGTTCGGTGTAGCGCTCGTCGGCGGTGAGGGTTTCCCACCCGGCCGCAGGGAGACCACCGAGCGTGACGCGGTCGGCGTAGCGGGCGGGGTGTTTGATGTTCCACCAGCGGACGCCGCCGACGTGACTGTGCGCGCCGGGGCCCGCGCCGAGCCAGTCACCGCCGTCCCAGTAACCGAGGTTGTGCTGACAGGCCGCGGCTTCGCTTGCGGCCCAATTGGATACCTCGTACCAGGTCAGGCCCGCGGCGGCGAGGCGGCCGTCGATGCGTTCGTAGCGGGCGGCGAGCACGTCGTCGTCAGGGGCGGGGAGTTCGCCCCGGCGGACGCGGCGGGCCAGCGCGGTGCCGTCTTCGACGATCAGTGAGTAGGCGGACACGTGGTCGACGCCCGCAGCGAGCACGGCGTCGAGGCTGGCGTCGAGGTCGCTGTCCCGTTCGCCGGGGGTGCCGTAGATGAGGTCGAGGTTCACGTGGTCGAACCCGGCGGCGCGGGCTTCCTTCGCGGCGGCGACGGCACGGCCGGGGGTGTGCGTGCGGTCGAGCACCTTCAGCACGTGGGCAGCGGCGGATTGCATGCCCAGCGAGATCCGGGTGAACCCGGCCGCGCGGAGGCGCTCGAAGAATTCGGGTGCGGTCGATTCCGGGTTGGACTCGGTGGTCACCTCGGCGTCGGCGGCCAGGGTGAAGTTCGCGCGCACGGCGTCGAGCACCGCGGCCAGCCCGTCACCGCCGAGCAGCGAGGGGGTGCCGCCGCCGACGAATATCGTCGCCACCTCGGGCGTCGCGGTCGGCAGTGCCGCGAACCGCTCTGCCGCCGTTGCCAACTCGCCCCGCAGCGCTTCGAGCCAGGACTGCGGCGACGCGGAGGTCCCCAGTTCACCCGCCGTGTAGGTGTTGAAATCGCAATATCCGCACCGTGCCGCACAGAACGGCACGTGCACGTAGATCCCGAACGGACCACCCCCGAAGTCACCGAGCACCGGTCCCGACATCTCGGTGCCGACAGGGATAGCCGCAGGTGAACTCACCCCTCTAGTGTGCAGGTCCGCCGCCACCGACCCACACCCGATCCCGCTCTGGACAAACGATCACCGGGAACTCCGCTGCCTGCCTTGTTCGCCGAACGTGGCGCGGTTCACTTCGACAGGGTCGGCTGCATCGACCGCCGCCCGCACGGGATGATCTATGACTGGCGTCACATATCAGGTCAACGGTCCAGGGGATTTCCCGCAAAACTGCGGAAAATACGGACACCCAGTCGGAAGGCTGCCGCTGACGTGGCACAATAGGCTGCATGCGCGCATCGGGAGTACGACTTGTGGCACGTCGCCACGTCGACTACAAGCGCGTTTGTAGCGCCTGCTGTCTGACCGAATCCCCTCGGTAGCTCAGCGACGCCCATCCCCGGGTCCTTTCGATCCGGCGAATTTTCGACTTCATCGGTCCGCTGACACCGCAGGTGCGAGTCAGCCCCTCGCGCCTCCAGCACGGATTCCCATACCCCCGCAGGAGCGACCCCATGACGTCGAGTACCGACGCCGGTCCTACCGACCAGTCCGGCCCCGAATCCCGGCCAGGCCACCACACGCGGCCCGACCGGCCCGTTTCAGAGCGCCGCGTCCGTCCCGACCGCCCGCGCGCCGAAGCGGCCACCGCGACAGCGCCGCGCGCCCGCAGCACCAAGCCGGTGCGCCGCAAGGCGGAGGGCCAGTGGGCACTCGGCTATCGCGAACCGCTGAACCCGAACGAGCAGTCCAAGAAGGACGACAACCCGCTCAACGTCCGCGCCCGGATCGAGAACATCTACTCGAAGCAGGGCTTCGACAGCATCGACAAGGGCGATCTGCGCGGCCGGTTCCGCTGGTGGGGTCTCTACACCCAGCGCGAGCAGGGCTACGACGGTAGCTGGACCGGCGACGAGAACCTCGACCTGCTCGAGGCCAAGTACTTCATGATGCGCATCCGCTGCGACGCGGGCGCGCTGAGCGTCGAGCAACTGCGCACCCTCGGCCAGATCTCCACCGAGTTCGGCCGCGACACCGCGGACCTGTCCGACCGGGAAAACGTGCAGTACCACTGGATCGAGGTGGAGAACGTCCCCGAGATCTGGAAGCGGATCGAGGCGGTGGGGCTCAAGACCACCGAGGCGTGCGGCGACTGCCCGCGCGTGGTGCTCGGTTCGCCGCTGGCCGGTGAGTCGCTGACCGAGGTCATCGATCCGACGTCCGCGATCGACGAGATCGTGCGCCGCTACATCGGCAAGCCGGAGTACTCCAACCTGCCGCGCAAGTTCAAGACCGCGATCTCGGGCCAGCAGGACGTGGTGCACGAGATCAACGACGTCGCGTTCGTCGGCGTGAACCACCCCGAGCACGGACCCGGCCTAGACCTGTGGGTCGGCGGCGGCCTGTCCACGAATCCGATGCTGGCGCAACGGGTTGGCGCGTGGGTGCCGCTGGACGAGGTGCCGGACGTGTGGGAGGCCGTGGTGTCGCTGTACCGCGACTACGGCTACCGCCGCCTGCGCACCAAGGCGCGGCTGAAGTTCCTGGTCAAGGACTGGGGCATCGAGAAGTTCCGCGAGGTGCTCGAGGAGAAGTACCTGAAGCGCAAGCTGATCGACGGCCCCGCGCCGGAGCAGGCGACCAAGCCGATCGACCACGTCGGCGTGCAGAAGCTGAAGAACGGGCTCAACGCGGTCGGCTTCTCCCCCATCGCGGGCCGGGTCTCGGGCACCATCCTGACCAAGGTCGCCGACGCGGTGGCGCGGATCGGGTCGGACCGGATCCGGTTCACGCCGTATCAGAAGCTGATCGTGCTCGACGTGGCCGACGACAAGGTCGACGCGCTGATCGACGAGCTGGCACCCCTTGGGCTGCAAGCCCGTCCGTCGCTATGGCGGCGAAACCTGATGGCCTGCTCCGGAATCGAGTTCTGCAAGCTGTCCTTCGCCGAGACGCGCAAGCGGTCGCAGGTGCTGGTTCCCGAACTCGAGGAGCGGCTCGCGGATCTCAATGCGCAGCTGGACGTTCCGGTCACCATCAACATCAACGGCTGCCCGAACTCGTGCGCCCGGTCGCAGGTGGCCGACATCGGGTTCAAGGGCCAGCTGGTCGACGACGGCAGCGGGAATCATGTGGAGGGCTTCCAGGTTCACCTGGGCGGCAGCCTCGGTTTCGACAGCGCCTTCGGGCGCAAGCTGCGTCAGCACAAGGTGACCAGCGACGAGCTCGGTGACTACATCGAGCGGGTGGTGCGCAACTTCATCAAGCACCGCGAGGACGGCGAACGGTTCGCCCAGTGGGCCGTTCGTGCCGACGAGGCCGATCTGAAATGAGCCTCGCTTGCGACGGGCATCTGATGGGAGATCAACTGTGACAACCGAACTGGTCACGAAGCTGGGCGAGGACGAGCTCCGGGCCCTCGCCGAACAGGGCGCCGCCGACCTCGGGACGGACGCGTCCGCGCTCGATCTGCTCCGGTGGACCGAGGACAATTTCGGCCGTGCCGTTTCGACCGACCCGCAAGCAGTCGCCAGCGGTGGCTACATCGTCGCCTCGAACATGCAGGACGGCGTGCTGGTGCATCTGGCCGCGCAGGTCCATGCGGGCGTGGACGTGCTGTTCCTGGACACCGGCTACCACTTCGCCGAGACCATGGGCACCCGAGACGCCGTCGAGGCGGTGTACGGGGTGAATGTGATCGACGTCCGGCCGGAACACAGTGTCGCCGAACAGGATCAGCTGCTCGGCAAGGACCTGTTCGGGCGCGATCCGGGTGAGTGCTGCAGGTTGCGCAAGGTGGTTCCGCTGCAGCGGTCGCTGGCCGGGTACAACGCGTGGGTCACCGGCATCCGCCGGGTCGAGTCGCCGACCAGGGCCAACGCGCCGCTCATCTCCTTCGACGAGGGATTCGGGCTGGTGAAGATCAATCCGATCGCCGCCTGGTCCGACGACGAGATGCAGGACTACATCGAACGGCACGGCATTCTCGTCAATCCCCTTGTCGAGGAGGGGTATCCGTCGATCGGCTGCGCGCCGTGCACGCGGAAGCCGGAGCCGGGAGCCGATCCGCGCAGCGGGCGTTGGGCCGGCCTCGCCAAGACCGAATGCGGGTTGCATACCGCATGACCGAGTCAGGCCCGGAGGAGGCAGCGTGCGTAACCACGTAGGGCCCTCGGGCAGGCAGATTGGACACCGCCTGACCGAGTCAGGCCCGAAGGAGGCAGCGTGCGTAACCACGTAGGGCCCTCGGACAGGCAGATTGGACACAGCATGACGGAGACCATCGTGAGTGAACTGCTAGACGAGTCCTCGAATACCACCGAACGTGCTTTCGGCATTACCGATTTCGACACTCTTGCCGCGCTGGAGTCGGAGTCGATCCACATCTTCCGCGAGGTGGCTGGGGAATTCGAGCGGCCGGTGATTCTGTTCTCCGGCGGCAAGGATTCCACCGTGCTGCTGCACCTGGCACTCAAGGCCTTCTGGCCCGCGCCGCTGCCGTTCTCGCTGCTGCACGTCGATACCGGGCACAATCTGCCCGAGGTGCTGGAGTTCCGGGACAAGATCGTCGAGCGGTACGGGCTGCGGCTGCATGTCGCCAAGGTGGAGGATTACCTCGCCGACGGCAGGCTCACCGAGCGGCCGGACGGCATCCGCAACCCACTGCAGACCGTTCCGCTGCTGGACGCGATCAGCGAGCATCGCTTCGACGCGGTGTTCGGCGGCGGCCGTCGCGACGAGGAGCGGTCCCGCGCGAAGGAGCGAATCTTCTCGCTGCGCAACGCCTTCGGGCAGTGGGACCCGAAGCGGCAGCGGCCCGAGCTGTGGAACCTGTACAACGGGCGGCACGCGCCGGGCGAGCATGTGCGGGTGTTCCCGTTGAGCAACTGGACCGAGCTGGACATCTGGCGCTACATCGCCCGTGAGGACATCGATCTGGCGCGCATCTACTACGCGCACCAGCGTCCGGTGTATCAGCGGGACGGAATGTGGATGACGCCCGGCGTATGGGGCGGGCCGAGGGAAGACGAAGCACTGGAAACGCTTTCGGTGCGGTACCGCACCGTCGGCGACGGATCGTCCACCGGTGCCGTGCTTTCCGACGCGGCCGACAACGCGGCGATTCTCGCCGAGGTGGCCGCGTCCCGACTGACCGAACGTGGTGCTACCCGCGGTGACGACCGGGTGTCGGAAGCCGCGATGGAAGACCGTAAGCGAGAGGGTTATTTCTGATATGTCTGCCGAGTGGAGCTTGCCTAGCGAGCCATCAGCACAGCTATTGAGGCTGGCTACCGCCGGTTCTGTCGACGACGGTAAGTCCACTCTGGTCGGGCGTCTGCTGTACGACACGAAATCCGTGCTGGCCGACCAGATCGACGCCGTTACCCGCGCTTCGGTGGACAAAGGGCTTGCCACGCCGGATCTTTCGTTGCTGGTGGACGGGCTGCGCGCGGAGCGGGAGCAGGGCATCACCATCGATGTCGCCTACCGTTATTTCGCTACGCCGCAGCGGTCTTTCGTGCTCGCGGATACCCCGGGGCACGTGCAGTACACGCGGAACACGGTGTCGGGTGCGTCGACCGCGCAGCTGGTGATTCTGCTCGTCGACGCGCGCAAGGGCGTTATCGAGCAGACCCGCAGGCACGCGGCGGTGCTCGCGCTGCTCGGGGTGCCGAAGCTGGTGCTCGCCGTGAACAAGATCGACCTGGTCGACGACGCGGCGTCCGTGTTCGCGGAGATCTCGGCCGAATTCAACGGGCTCACCAGGACACTCGGCTGGTCCGACGACGACGTGCTGGAGATTCCGGTCTCCGCGCTGCACGGCGACAACATCGCCACCCGCTCGGACAGCACCCCGTACTACAGCGGCCCCTCGCTGATCGAGCACCTCGAATCGGTGCCGGTCGACGCCGACAGCACCGGCAATCACACACTGGGACTTCGTTTTCCGGTGCAGTACGTGATTCGGCCGCGCACCGCCGACTACCCCGACTACCGCGGCTATGCCGGCCAGATCGCGGCCGGTGCGGTGGCGCCGGGCGACGAAGTGGTGGTGCTGCCCTCCGGGATTCGCACCACCGTCGAACGGATCGACACTCCCGACGGTGAGCTCGCGGTGGCCCAGACCGGGCGCAGCGTCACGCTGATCCTGGCCGACGACGTCGACATCTCCCGCGGCGACATCATCACCTCGGTCGCCGACGCCCCCGAGCCCCTCGACACCTTCGATGCCACCGTCTGCTGGCTCGGCGACAAGCCACTGCACCCCGGCGCCCGCCTGCTGCTCAAGCACGGCACCCGCACCACCCAGGCCATCGTCGGCAGCTTGCTCGAGCGCTTCGACGAACAGCGCCTGATCGCCGCCCCCAACCCGGAATCCCTGGCCCTCAACGACATCGGCCGCATCTCCCTGCGCGTCGCCGAGCCCCTCGCGGTCGACGACTACCGAGTAAACCGGCACACCGGCAGCTTCCTGCTCATCGACCCCGCAGGCGGCAACACCCTCGCCGCCGGCCTCGTCGGTGACGTGCTGTCGGCCGTCGAGGTCGGCACCGGAGTCTGACATGACGGACCAGTTCAGCACCGCGACGCGGCCCGTCGCCGCAGCCGCGGTGCTGAACATCGTGGGCGCGCCGAGCGCGGTTGCGCCGGTGCGCAACCGGCCCGCGCTGATCGCGGTGGCGCATGGGAGCCGGGATCCGCGGTCGGCGGCGACCGTGGCGGCGGTGGTGGCCGAGTTGGTGGCGGCGCGGCCGGGATTCGATGTGCGGTTGGCGTTTCTCGATCTCAATGCGCCGTCGGTCGAGCAAGTGGTGGATGCTGTTGCGGCGCAGGGGCATACCCACGCCGTGGTGGCGCCGCTGTTGCTTGGCAACGCCTTCCATGCTCGGGTGGATCTGCCTGGGCTGCTGGCCGCGGCGCACGCCCGGCATCCGCAGTTGCGGTTGACCCAGGCCGATGTGCTCGGGCCTGATGCGCGGTTGGTTGCCGCTCTGCGAGATCGGGTGTCGGAAGCGTCGACCCCAGTGAGCCGCTTAGGTATCGCCGTCGCCGCAGTGGGCTCCTCCTCCCCTGCCGCCAACGCGCGCACCGCCGAGGTGGCCCGCCGCCTCGCCGCACTCACCGGTCATCTCACCGAGATCTGCTTCGCCACCACCGAACCATCACTGCCCCAAGCGATTTCCCGCCTGCGCAGCCGCGGCGCGGAATCCATCCTTGTCGCCCCCTGGTTCCTGGCACCGGGCCTACTCACCGATCGCCTCGTCGCGGCGGCCCCTGAGGTGATCCACGCCGACGTGATCGGCGCGCACGCGGCCCTCACCGCTATCGTCTGGAACCGCTACGACGCGGCGATCACCCACGCTCTCACGATGTCGGCTTAACCGCGGGCACGGAATTCGCGCCGTGAGAAGCCGTCCTGCGCGGACACTTTCGAGCCCAAACCGGCAAGAACAAGGCACAGCGCGCACAAAGTGCCCGCAGCGGCCGGCGTCTCAGCTCAGCAGGTTGTCGACGATGGCCCGGGCCGTCGCCACGCCCCACTCGTCACCCATCTGGTGCGCGGTGTGGGCAGCACCGATCACCGCGGACAGTTCGAAGGCGATCACGTCGGCATTACGTTCGCCGAGGTGACCCTGCTCCTGAGCACGACGGATTTCGTTGGCCAGGAAGGTCAGGAAGTCGCGGTTGTCCGCCGAAATGGCGTCGCGAATCGGGCCGGGACGGCTGTCGAACTCGGCGATGGTGGCCACTCGGAAGCAGCCGCCGGGAAAGGCGGGCTCGACGACCTGGCTGAACCACCGGTCCACGAGCACACGCAGGCGAGGCATGCCACCGTCCTCGTCCAGGCTCGGCGTGATGACCTGGTCCAGAAACACGTCACGCGCCGCCTTGACCGCGGCCAACTGCAGACTCTCCTTGCTGCCGAACAAGGTCGCGATGCCACTCTTGCTGAGCCCGAGATCGGCGGCGAGCCTGCCGATACTCACCCCGGTCAGCCCCTCGACGGACGCCACATCGGCGGCATGCCGGGCGATCGACGCCCGGGATCGCGCGCCCTTGGCCAAACGCTGATCGGTGCCTTGCTGCCGACTGGCGGCGGTAGTGGACTCGGACATGGTGCCATTCTTCCACGAAATCCCGCGAATACGAACGTACGGTCGTACTTCAATGTCAGGGGCGCAAGCGCACCGGTAAGGCGGTCAAGCCCCGGATGGCGAAGCTCGTCCGCCACTCGGTTTCGGAACCTGGCGAAAGTTCCAGATCGGGGTAGCGCTCGAGCAGTCGCGCCAGCCCGATGCGCCCCTCCATGCGGGCCAGGGGCGCGCCGACGCAGTAGTGGATTCCGTGGCCGAAGGCGAGGTGACCGTTGTCGGGCCGGTCGATGTCGATGACTTCTGGATCGGCGAATCGACGAGGGTCACGACCGGTCGCCGCGACGGACAAGACGATCAGCTCGCCGGCGGCAATGGCGATGCCGCCCACCGTGATCGGGGTCGTCGTGTAGCGGAAGGTCGTTTCGCTCGTCGGTGACCGATGCCTGAGCACCTCCTCGATGAATGCCGGAATGTGCGCGGGGTCGTCGCGCAACCGCCGACGAGAGTCGTTGTCGGCCAACAGCGTCACCACCGCGTTGCCGATGAGGTTCGCGGCCGTCTCGAAACCGGCGACCAGCAGGACGAGCACCATACTGCGCAGTTCGCGGGACGTGAGCCGATCCCCGTCCGCCTCCGCGACGATGAGCTCGGAGAGCAGGTCAGCGCCCGGTTCGGTGGTCCGATCGTGGATGAGGTGATCGATGTAGGCGACGAACTCGGTGGCGGCCGTCATCCGCTCGCGCGGAGCATGCTCGCCGGACACGATGACCGTCGACCAATGCTGAAATTTCGCACGGTCCCGATCGGGCACTCCGAGCAGTTCGCAGATCACCGACATCGACAGCGGCACCGCATACCGGTCCAACAGGTCCACGACATCATCTGCTGCCGTGGCCATTTCGGTCAGCAGCGCGTCGGCGAGTTCGGCGACGCGCGGAGCCAGCCCGCGCACCGCTCGGGTGCCGAACGCTCCGCTGAGCAAGGTCCGCAGCCGGGTGTGCTCGGGTGGGTCGTAGAAGACCAACATGCTGGCGAACGGCCCACTTTGGACCTGGTGGCCGGCATTGCTGGCCGCGAGGGCCGATCGTGCGCCGTCGGAGCCGAGGCGCTTGCTGATGCCTGGATGCGTGAACGCCTCTTTCGCCTCGGCGTAGCCGGTGATCAGCCATCCATTGCTGCCGTCAGGGAACACCACCCGATTCACCGGCCCGCGGTCACGCAGCGCGCGGTAGGCGCCGTGTGGGTCGCGGTAGAAGTCGGGCGTCAATACGAATGGCTCGTCCGCCAATCCGTCGGCGGCAGAGGCGGTTTCGATCTCCATCTAGTGAAGCTATCAGCGTGGCGATTTTCCAGGCGTCAATGCTGGTAGCGGTCGACGAGTTCGGTGCCGATGCGGGCGAGTTCGGCCTGGACTTCGGGCGGGTCGAGGACTTCGAGGGAGGCGCCCCAGCCCGCCAATTGCTGGGCGAGCATCCAGGCGGTGGGGGCAGTGACCTGGACGCGGATGCGGCCGTCGACGATAGGGCCGTCGACGACGCAATGCCTGCCCTGCTGGTTGCGCAGTATCGGCAGCAGGCGGTCGGCGATGAGGACGGTCGCCGACGTGGCGGCCCGGCGTTGCTCCAGCTCGTCGACTACTTCGTTCCAGGTTGCGGAGAGATCGAAATCGGCTGGCCGGTGGGCGGTTTCGTCGGTGAGCACGGCTTCGGTGATGCGGTCGATGCGAAACGTGCGTTGGCCGTGCTCGGTTCCGGCGATGAGATACCAGATGGCGTCCTTGTCGATCAGGCCCCACGGGTCGACAAGGCGCTCGGTGCGTTCACCCTTCTTGCTTGCGTACCGCAGGCGAACCTTGTTGCGCTGCACCACCGCTCGCTGCAGCAGCGCAACCACCGGTGGCAGTTCCCGGTCTGCCTGGCCCCATCGGGCCGGGTCGATCACCACGGCGTCGGCGGCCGCGGCGGCGTCGGTGCGGAAAGGCTGGGGCAGCGCGCGAACCAGTTTGCGCAGCGCCGATTTCACCTCCGGCACCGCGTTGGCCGACGGACCAGCCAGCAGGAACAACGCGCGCGCCTCCCCCGCGGTCAAACCGGTGAGATCGGTACGCGCGCCACCGACCAGCGACCATCCGCCGCCGCGACCTGGCTGCGGATACACCGGCACACCCGCCGTCGACAACGCCTCGAGATCACGGCGGGCGGTGGCAACCGACGTCTCCAGTTCCGCGGCGACTTCGGCGGCGGTCACCCGTCCGCGCGTCTGCATCATCAGCAGGATCGCCACCAATCTGTCCGCTCGCATGCGCACAATTCTGCCCGAGAAAGTGCTCATTCGGTGAGCACTTTGGGGCGGAGGATGGTTTTACAAGCAAGGCACGAACCGATGAAGGAGCGAAAATGCTGCGAGGAATGGCGACGAGCACGTTCTACGCCGACGACCTGGAGGCCGCGAAGAACTGGTACAGCGAGTTCCTCGGTATCGAGCCGTACTTCGCCGTCCCCGGCGGCTACTACGAGTTCCGGATCGGTGACTACCTGGCCGAATTCGGCATCGTCAACCGGGCCTACGCACCGGCGGGCGCCCGCAACGCACCCGGCGGCGCCATCGTCAACTGGCACGTCGACGACCTCCAGACCACCTTCGACCGGCTGCTCGAACTCGGCGCCGAGCAGTACGACCCGATCACCGAACGCGGCGAAGGCACCGGCTTCGTGACCGCCTCCGTCATCGACCCCTTCGGCAACATCCTCGGTCTCATGTCGAACCCGCATTACCTCGACGTGCTCGCCAAAACCGGCCCGGCATAACCTCGCAACGGTGACATGGTGCCGGACGGGACTCGTTCGCCCGGCACCATGTCCCGCCGCGTGGCCCGGCCGGTCGCCTCGGCCGGGACACCGCGCGAGCCGCCGCTGGCAGGCAGGCTCTGCCTAGAAGTCGAAGCCGGACGGCGCGCGGATTGGTCCGGATTTCCGCGGCGCGCGGGGTAGCGCGGGCGTTGCGGCGATCGGGTCGTCATATGATCTGGCCCACATCCGCCGTTGCCCCGCGCACGGCTTCCGGCTTGGTCAGGCTTGGAAGGACACCTATGGTCAGCCGCGCCCGAGCACTACCCGGCGCCCGCACCCCCGACGACGTGACCGATCCAGCGAACACTCCGGAACTATTGCTGCGCCGCGTCGCCCGCGGCGATGAGCAGGCCTTCGCCGCGCTCTACGACATCGTGGCGGGCCCGGTGCTCGGCATCGTCACCGGTGTGCTGCGCGACCACGCCCAATCCGAGGAGGTCGCGCAGGAGGCGCTGCTGGAGATCTGGCTCGAGGCAGCACAATTCGACGAACACTGTCGCAGCGCCTTGGCCTGGGTGCTGACCATCGCGCACCGGCGCGCCGTCGACCGGGTGCGCTACCAGCACGCCACCATCGAACGGGAAAACCGGGCAGGGCAATTGCAGCCGTGCCGCGGCTTCGACGAGGTGGTGGAGGCGACGCTGGACAAGATGGAGCACGAGGCGGTCCGGTTGGCGCTGGATGATCTCACCGATCTGCAACGCCGATCGATCGTCCTCGCCTACTACGGCGGCCGCACCTACCGCGAGGTCTCCGAGGCACTCGACAAGCCGGTCGGCACGATCAAGACCCGGATGCGCGACGGCCTGATCCGTCTGCGGGAAAGTTTGGGAGACCGCTCGTGACACCCGACCTGCACAACCTCACCGGCGCTTACGTTTTGGATGCGTTGTCCACCGCGGAGCGCGTTGCCTTCGAGCAGCACCTGACCGACTGCGCGGCCTGCCGCGGCGAGGTCGACGAGCTGAGCGAAGTCGCCGCCCAGCTGGCCATCGCCGTGCCACCACTGCCCGCGGCGGGCATGAAGGATCGGGTACTGGCCGATATTCGGGCGCGTCCACAGCGCCGCCTCGATGACGCGCTCGGGCAGACACAGTTGTTGCCCGCGCTGGACGCGCTCGGTCGCACCGATATCATGCCCGCCCTGAATGGTCTGTCGGACAACCACTTCCCTCCGACGCGCCGGGGTTGGATCATCCGGGCGTCGGTCGGCGTCGCGGCCGCCGTCGCGGTGGTGGCCGTGCTGATCACCGGACTCACGCTTGTCGGCGGTGCGCACAGCGGCACCGTGGTCGCCGCGGATCAGGTGCGTGACGCGCGCGACGCTGTCACCAGGAACGGCGTATTGACCGTGGCGGATGGTGCTGCGACGGCGGTGTTTTCGGCGAGCGTCGGCAAGGTGATCGTCACCGTCACCGGGCTGCCCGCGCCGGACAATGATCACGGCTACCAGCTGTGGACCATCCCGGCCGACGGCACGCCGCGTTCGGCCGGGATGATGCACATCTCCGGTGGTCGCACCGAGCTGACCGCGGACCTGACCCGAGACACCGCGCTGCTCGCGATCACGGCCGAACCGAGCAATGGGTCGGTTCAGCCGACGACACCGATCGTGGCGCGAATTCCGTTGAACTGAACTACTTCACACAGGTGAACTGCATGACGTCGATGTGTCCTGCCCGGAAGTGCTGGGCGCATCCCGTCAGATACCTCATATACGTCTGATAAGTGTCCGGACCGCACAGGGCTTCCGCCTCGGCACGTCGCTCAGCCAAGGCGGCCGCAGGCGCCGTGATGTCACGCAGCGGCGATGCTTTGGCCAGGCGACGGTCCTGACATCAGTTACGAACATCAGTGTTCACAATAGTGTAGCGGCGTCGCTCGCCGACAGGGGGCGGGCCTGATCGCGGTCGAAAGCGTTACGGCGGAGCCCTTCCAGTCCGGACGGAAACCCAGCACAGGCATTGCGACGGTCAGGAGACGGAAGCAGCCATTCGGCGTGGCCACACTCCGCGATCAGAGCGGAGCCTGGGCTCCGACACGTTGACACGCTCCGGTCAGGGACGGAACCAGCGCTCCAGCACGGTGGCGACGCCGTCTTCCAGGACATCGCCGGTTACCTCGTCGGCCAGGTCTCTGACCTCGGCGGGCGCATTGGCCATGGCCACGGAATGTGCTGCCCAGCGCAACATTTCGCGGTCGTTGTAGCCGTCGCCGATGGCCAGGGTGGCGGCGCGTGGCACGCCGAGGGACTGGCGGAGGCGTTCGAGGGCCCAGCCTTTGGAGACGCCTTGGCGGGAGACGGTGAGCCACGGGCCGAATTCACCATGCACCCAGCTGGCGCCCGGGACTTGGAGCTCCCGCAGCAGGCTCAGCATTTCCTCCAGCGAACCCTCGGGCCACCAGCCGTTGAGCCGCGGGGTCGGCTCGCTGCTCAAGGCGGCGTGGTCGACGAGCAGGTATTCGCCGAGCGAGAACCCGCCCGGGCTGACGCCGGTGGCCCAGTAACCGACGCCGACCTTCTCCACGGCGAAGACCATCTCGGGGATCAGTGCCCGCAACGCGACGACCGCGGGCGCTGGATCGAACTCCTGCACCGTCAGCGGTTGCCCCTTGGCGACGTCGACGTGCACCGCCCCGTTCGAGCACAGCGCATGCCCCTCGATCAGGCCGAGCTCGGCCAACACCGGACGGGTGACCAGAACAGTCCGCCCCGTCGTCACCACCACATGCGCACCGGCCGCGACGGCCGCACGCACAGCGGCAACCACGCGCTCGCTGACCGGACTACCGGTGTCGAGCAACGTTCCGTCCACATCCAGCGCTATCAGCCGGGGTCCCCCAGTTGCCACCAGCCCATTGTGCCCCGCCAGCAACGCACCCGTCCGCCGATCAACCGCACCGAGACCGCCACTCGCGTCCGATGATTCGGCCTGGCCACCAAGTACGAAGCGCCGACCGCGGCGGCAAGCAAGCACCAAAGGACCGCCGAATCCGCACCCACTCTCGGGATCCGCACTCGCTCTAGGGCCCTATTGTCGGCCCTATAGTCGGTGCGGATCCCGAGAAGAAGTGCGGATTTCGCGGGGACGGGGGTGCTGGAGTACGACTCTGGCCAGTTCGGGTGGGGAGCCTGTGGTGGTGTCGATGGTCAGGTCGTAGGTGGCGCCGTGGTCGTGGACGGAGTGGAAGTGGCCGCGGGCCAAGCCGATTTCGTTGCCGCGGGCCAGTTCTCGCTGCTCGGCTACGGCCAGTGGGCAGGTGACTGCCACCAGTTGGACGTTCAGGCCCGCGAGGACGGTCTGCCACATCGGGAGTAGATCCGGCGTCAGCAGCATCTCGTCGATGACCAGATGATCGCCGCCGTGCGCGAACGCCGCGGCGGCCGTGCAAGCCGATTGCAGCATCCGGCGCCCCACCGCGCCGTAGCGGACAACCAGTAGCGGGTGGCCGTCGTCGTCGCGGCTGGTGCGGTCGTACCAGAACCCCGCGCGACTGAGCGGACCATCTCGTCCCCCACCCCAGTTCGGCGGCACCAGACCGAAGAGGGTGTCGATGCCCCAGTAGACGAACGGCACGTCACTCTCGTCCTGAATGCTGCGAGCCAAGGTCGTCTTACCCGCACTCGATGTCCCGTTGAGGAAAATGACTCGGCCAGGGCGATCGGCGCTCCGCATCCGACCACAGTATCGAGTGGACGCCGGACAACCCATGCAGCAGACGCAGCCTCGGGTGCGGCGGCCGGGCTAGTGGGCGCCTGCACCGCCTGTGGAACCGCCGGACGAACCGCCAGAGGAGGCGCCGCCGGAGGTCGAGCCACCCGACGTGGAGCCACCGGAGGTGGAGCCGCCGGTGGACGCGCCCGAGGTGCTGCCGCCGGTGGAGGTGCCGCCGGTCGAGGCGTTTCCGGAAGTGCTTCCGCCCGAAGAGGTTCCGGCCGAGGTCGAGCCGCCGGACGAGGTGCCGCTGGATGACGAGGTGTCAGCGGAACCGCCGGTGGTGCCGCTGGATGTGGAGCCGCCGGTTGAGGTGTTGCCGGAGGGGGTTTCGCTGGACCCGCCGGCGGATGCACCCGTCGTCCCGCCGGACGATGTACTGCCCGACGTGGATCCACCTGTGGACTCGGAAGCTGTTGTGCCGGTTGTGGTACCGGTGCCGGAGGTGGTTCCGGTGGCCGGGGTGTCGACTACGCCGCCGGTGGCCGGAATACTTGCGGCGGGCACGGTGGCTGCCGGATCCGGTATTGCGGGAGCCGAATTGACTGGGGGCGCAGCAGGTATAGAACCGGGGGCGGTGGCTACGGGGCCGCCGGCGATGGGGACCGCCGCAGGTGCGCCTGGGGCAGGCTGCCCTGGTTGCGGGACGAGTTGGCCGAAGGGCAGGGGGTTGATGAAGTACGCGGGGTCGGCGTAGGTGCCGCCGTGCGATGTGGTGGCGCCTGGCATTCGGGGTTCGGTGTGGGAGCCGAGGCGGGATTCGGCGACGCTGGGGCCGAGCTTGGTCGTGTGGGACGCGGGGGTGATGAACAGGCCGTAGGCCGAGGGCCTCGGCATGGCCGCGCTGGCGGCGAGGGTTCGCGAGGTTGTCCAGCCGGCCGGTGTCGCCACCCAGGCGTCTCGATGACTGGCCAGGTCGGCGCTGGAGTCGTAGAGCAGGGTGTCGGTGGTGGGCGCGTCGAGACCGGGGAAATGTTCGAGCACCGGTGACGCACTGGGGGCCGACGGGCTGCCGAAGACCGTCACCGCAGACATGGCGACCGCGGAAACGACGGCGGCGCTGGAGAATACGGCAACGCGTGGCGCGTGCTGCTTGCCGCCGGACACGGCGAGCGCCATGGTGCGCGCGGCCATGAGGGCGGCGCCCGCGGCGACGGTCTGGCCCGGGTCGGCCGAGACCACCAGGGGGCGGCCGAGTTCGGCGAGGGTGCGGGCGACTTCGGCGGGCCGGGAAGCGCCGCCTATCACCAGGATCCGGCTGATGTCGGACAGCGTGAGGTCGGCCGAGCGGACGGCGGCGCGCACTACCTCGAGGGTGTCGTGCACGTGCGAGGTGCGCAGGCTGTCGATGTCGACCATCGACAGCGTCGAGGTCGGCATGGTTGCGCCGGGCTTGGCGTCGTGGGCGTAGCGCGCGATCATCGCGCCGAGTGGCCTGCCGCCGAAGTCGTAGGAGCGCATGGGTTTTCCGACCATCGGGTGGTTGTCCCAGTCGGGACCGACGCGCACGACGGTGACGTCGAGGCTGGTCCCGCCGAGGTCGTAGACGAGTACGAAGCCGGGCTCCAGCGGACCGTGTTCGTGCTCGAGCCATTCCGCCGCGGCGACCGGTTCCGGCACCAGCGCAACATCACTCGCGCCGGACAGGTCGAGCGCCTGCCGCAGCAGCGTCACCTCTTTGTCGGAATACGTTGCGGGATAGGTGGCTACGGCACCCGACTGGTCGGCCGCCGCCTCGGCGTCGCGCAGCCCGTTCACCACCGCGGCGACCAGGTTGGCAGGCGACCAGATGCGCCCGCCGACGATCATCGGCTCCGGATCGCGGCTCAGGTCGGCGAAATCCGTTACGGCCATGCTGAATTGCGGGATGCCACCGATGCGTAGTCCACCCGCGCTGTCGAACGTCACCGCGGTGCGTCGACTGCGCACGACGGGCCGGGTTCGTACACCGGCCGCCGAGGCAGTCATAGAGTTCACTGCGCCGATGCTGAAACCCAGACCTGTGGTCATATGCTATCCCGTCAACGTACCGAGACCACGTCCATCACACAGAGATCCATGTGGCCGCGGTCGTCTTCCAAACAGCCAGCACAGATTAGCTGTTCGGCTCGCTGGAAGGATGTGGAATAGACATGAACGGCAAGAGAATGGCGTGAAACGTTTAGCTCGGCACGGCAATGATCCGGATCACCTGGGACTATGCTCCCACGTCAGAATTGTTCAGCCCTCTCGACAGCCGCCGATTCGGTAGCACCACACCCGATCCGGTTACCACGCAGCGATCCGGACAATGCTCCGATAAACGATCAACACCCCGAATTCCCCAGAGAATTACGCGTCACATAAAGACACTGACTGGTCGGTAACTAAATCATAGCCAGCAGTGCAGATTTCATCACATCGCCAATGAACCCGCTAGATACATGACGCATCAACTCCAAGTCCGCTTCCCGCCAGCACAGCCAACCCGCTCCGGCTTGACTTGGTTCTGCGACCGCACCACCGAGGTGAGATCGCAAGAACGAGAAGGGAAATAGAGACCATGGCGACACGGTTCGCGGAAAAGGTCGTGCTGATCACAGGCGCCAGCTCGGGCGTCGGCAAGGCGGTGGCGCTGCGAGTGGCGAGCGAAGGAGCCGCCGTGGTGCTCGGCGCACGCGGCAAGGACGCGGGCGAGCAGGTCGCGGCCGAGATCCGGGCGGCAGGCGGACGGGCGCTGTTCGTGCCGACCGACGTGACAGTGGAAGAGGACGTGGCCCGCCTCACCCAGGCCGCGCTCACCGAATACGGGCGACTCGACGCCGCCTTCAACAACGCGGGCGCCGTCAACGCCTTCGGCCCGATCGGCGAGATCGACGAGGCGGGCTGGCGGGCCGACCTGGAACTCAACCTGACGAGCGTGTTCTACGGCCTGCGCCACCAGGTGCCCGCGATGGTCGCCAACGGCGGCGGCGCGATCCTCAACAACGCCTCGAACCTCGGGATGGTCGGGATGGGCTCGGTCGCGCCGTACGTGGCAGCCAAGCACGGCGTTGTCGGCCTGACCAGGGCGGTCGCGCTGGAGTCCGCCAAGCAGGGCGTCCGGGTGAACGCGATCGTCTCCGGCGCGATCGACACCCCGGCGTTCCGCAACTCGATGGGCGCGACGCCCGAGGGCGAAGCCGCCATCGCCGCCCTGCACCCGCTGGGCCGGATCAGCCAGCCCGAGGAAACCGCCTCATTCTGCGCCTACCTGCTCAGCGACGAAGCCAGCTTCGTCACGGGCGCCGCCCTCGCGATCGACGGCGGTTTCACCGCGCAGTAAGGCCGAAAAAGAAAGCTCGGACGGGTCGCCGCGCGCGACCCGTCCGAACACTACTCAGCCGCGCACATATCAGTACGCCGCGCGCGAACCAGTCAGCAATTACGGGCGCGGCGGCACGAAACGTGCGCGGTAGGTGAGTGTGCAGCCCGGTGCGGTCACGCCCTCATCGCGCGGCCGGGCGGGGCACCATCGACGGCGACGTTGGCGTCGATGGTGGCGGCCTCGCAGGACTACGTAGTCCCGCGAGGAGATCGTCAGGAGCGGGTCAGGAGGCGACGGACCGGGCTGCGGCGCTTGGTAGCACCCGCGGTCCGGACCTCGGGCTGGCGCTGGTGGATCAGGCGGTCGAATTCCGTTGCGGTGCCGGCAGGTTCGGGAAGGCGGCCAGCGTTGTAGTCGTCGGCCAGCTGCCGCACCGTCTGCTGGGCGCAGGACTTGTTGGTGCCGATGAAGCCGGTCGGGCCGCGCTTGATCCAACCGGTGACATAGGTGCCGGGAAGGACGGCGCCGTTGACGCGTTCGAGGACGCGGCCATCCTGGTTCGGGATCACACTCGCCGCGGCGTCGAATGGCAGGCCGGGGATCGCGACGCCACGGTAGCCGACCGAGGTGAGCACGAGGCCCGCGTCGAGGCGTTCGGTAGCGCCGGTGGCGACCGCGCGAGTGCGGCCGTCCGGGTCGGTGACGAGCTCGTTGCGGCTCACCTCGATGCCGGCCACTCGATCGGTGCCGAGGATCTCGGTAGGAGAAGCCAAGTAGCGGAACACAACCCGCTTGCGTTCACCGAACGGCCGATTACGCACGGTGTGCAGCAACCGCAGCTTCTGCTCGACCTGATACGGCAGGCCATCGGTCACCTCGGGCAGCTCACCCTCGACCATGATGTCCACGTCGGCACCGAGCAGACCAACGAATTCCGGCACGGTGAAAGCGGATTCGAGCGGACCGCGACGGCCGAGGATGACGACCTCCTCGATCTTGCTCTCCCGCAAGGCCCGTAGCGCGTACGGGGCGATGTCGGTGCCCGCCAGCGATTCCGGGTCGCTGGTCAGGATGCGCGCGACATCGAGGGCGACGTTGCCGTTGCCGACGATGACGGCCCGCTGCTGCGACAGGTCGAAGACGCGGTCCACGTGATCGGGATGCCCGTTGTACCAGGCGACGAAGTCGGTGGCGGAGATATTGCCGGTGAGTCCCTCACCGGGGATGTCGAGCTTGCGGTCGGCCGACGCACCGACGGCGTAGATCACCGCGTGGAAGTGATCGAGCAGCTCCTCGTGCGAAACATGTCCGCCTACTTCGACATTCAGGTACGAGCCGAAGCCGTGCTGGGCCGAGATGATGTCGAACAGCTCGCTGACCTTGCGGGTCTTGTCGTGGTCCGGCGCGACACCGTGCCGGGCCAGACCGTACGGCACCGGCAGCCGATCGAACACGGTGACCGACACGCCGGGCTGGGTCAGCAGCTCGTCGGCCGCGTACATCGCCGACGGGCCCGACCCGACGATCGCCACCCGCATCGGCTGGCGCTCGGTGCGAATCTCGGCCGCGGGCACCGGCTTTGCCAGCAGCGGCCGCGGCCGGGCCTGCCGGTAGAAGTCGGCGTTGATCTCGATGAACGGCTGCTGCTCGGCGGTCAGCTTCTTCGACGACACGATCGCGTCGACCGGGCATGCGGTGGCGCAGGCGCCGCAGTCGACGCACGCTTGCGGGTCGACGTACAGCATGTCCGCGGTCAGGAAGTCGGGCTCATCCGGCGTGGGATGGATGCAGTTGACCGGGCAGGCGTACACGCAAGACGCGTCGCTGCAACAGGATTGGGTGACGAGATAGGGCACGTCAGCCGGCCTTGGCCGCGCGCAACGGCTCCGAACGGTAGCGGGTGGTGTGGCCGTCGATCTTGAGCAGCTTCCAGACGGCCTTGGAGACCGGGTTCATCAGGCCGATGTCCTTGGCCAGCGTGCGCACGTCGCCGAAGAAGTCGCTGAACTCCTGCTTGGATTCCTTCGACCCGTAGAACAGTTCCTTGCGGACGTAGTCCGGGATGTCGAATTCGCGCCAGAAGGACCGCGGCGGGGTGAAGATCGAGCGGCCCAGGATGTACATGACGATCGGCATCGCGATGGACAGCACGAACTTGCTGCCCGGCTTCGCCTCCGGCACATGTGTTTTCAGGAATTCGTGGGCGAAGGAGATGTGCCGCGCCTCTTCGGCCACGTGAATGGCCATCACGCCGCGCATGATCGGGTGCACGTCCTCGCCGGAACGCAGGATCGCCTTCTGGATGTGGTCGATCGGCTCCTCGCCGGCCAGCACCGCCATGAAGAACAGGTTCGGGAAGAGCGCGGCCACGGGGGCGCCGAGGTACTTGAACTTGCGGACGAGCGGGCCCATGCCCGGTACATCCTCACCGATCCGGTTCACCATCTCCTGGAACATCAGGGTGTGGTTGTGCTCCTCGATCATCTCGTGGGAGCAGTAGCGGAATTCGGGAGAACCGTTGGGCAGGCCGAAGTTGTGCGTGACCATGCCGCTGATCAGGATCGTCTCGAACTGCAGGCCCACCTTGGCGACGTTGGCCTGGCGGTACTTGCCGATCGCGATCTTGCGCTCGTCGGTCTGCGCGAGATACCACGGGTGGCGACCGAGCGGATCGGCCGAGACCGGGAGGATCCACCGTTCCGGCCCCGCCTCGGGGGCGAAGTCGGGGTTGTCCCAGTCGATGTCCTCGAACGGGTCGAAGTGCTTGTTGACCGAACCTTCGGAGAGCAGCAGCAGCTTCGAGGCGTACTCCTGCGCCTTCTCCAGATCGGTATCGATCGGGGGCGTCACGGCTGTAGACATCGTCGTCGCTGCCTCTCCTAGTAGGACGTTTATCTGTATCCAATAGTTACACCTATGGGCAGACACGTCAAGACACGAAGACAGCAACTGGACGGTTGATCACGGGAAACCCGAGCGAGAGGCCGCCGCCACCAGTCCCCCGTCGTCGGGGTAACACGGTGGCCGCGGCCCCACTCGACGCAGCTGACGGTCAGGGGATCCGGCGGCGGCCGCCCTCGTCACTACCGCCACCGGATCGCCCCTAACGCAGCCCGAGCTGCGCCAATCCCACGACCACGCCGTCCGCGGGCAGCGCGAGCGCCATGCCGACACCGGCGACGGACAGCCCGGCGGCCAGCGCCACCCTGGTCAGCCGCTGCTTGGTCCGCTGCGACAGCACCATCGCCCTGGTGGCCGCGCGGCGGTGCGTGCCGGGACGGCGCTTGCCGTGGTGTTTGCCCGCCAACTCCTCGGCGGCGACGGCGGCCCTGCGGCCGATGATCGCCGCCCCGTCGGCGATGGTTCGCTCCGGATCGGGCGGCGTGATCACCGGCCTGGCCAGCTCGCCCGCCAGCACCTGGGCCACCTCGACCGGCCGCGCCGCGCCGCCGACCACGACGACACAGTCCACGTCGGCCATGGTGACGTCCGCGGCGCGCAGGCATCGGTAGACGAGCTCCAAGGAGGCCCGCACGTGTTTGGTGCGTAACTCGTCCGCGGTGGTGCCGGTGACCGAACCGGATAGCGAGGCGGACGGCAGTCCGTGCCCGGCGCGCGAGGCGACCAGCGCGCCGAAGGCCCGGCCGCCGTATTCGGCGGAGTGCATCGGCTGGCCGACGATCGGGTTGTTCGGGCAACCCGCGCCGACGCGGACCAGCGTGACGTCGAGACTCGCGCCACCTAGGTCATAGACGAGCGCGAGACCGGGCATGAGCGGGCCGCGGTCGGCTTCCAGCCAAGTGGCCGCCGCGATGGGTTCGGCGACCAGCTCGACATTGTCCAGGCCGATGGCGTCGAGCGAGGCCCGCAAGTCGCCGATGTGCGTCTCGGTGTAGCGCGCCGGGTAGGTCAGCGCGATGCCGACGTCGCTGCTGTGCGCGTCGTATTGCGGATGGTCGAGCAGTGTCTCGGTGATCAGGCTCTCGGCGACCACCGCCACCAGGTCCGCGGGCGAAAGAGCACGGTGACCGACCCGCGCCGACATGATCGAACGTTGCGTGAGATCGGCGAATTCGATAATCGCGCGCCCGTGCCGCGGAATCATCCCGACCCGGGCCAAACCAGTACTGTCGAAGGTGAGTGTTGTTCGGCGCGTGATGGTTTGGGAGCGCTGCGCCCAGCGGCGACCGGGCGGCGCCGCCGGGGACGGCGGCTGGCGAAGCCAGCGGGGCGGGTGGGCGCCGTCCGAACCCTCCTCCGCGAGAGCGGAAACCGTGTTCACCGTGCCGATGCTCAAACCGAGACCAACCGCCATCGCAATCCTCTGATCGCCGAGCCGATTTGCTTCGAACTCTCTCCACGCAACCACTCCGCGACCTGCCTGCCAACCACCGGACACCCTGTTGTCCGCAGCCCGCCTGTTTTGGCACAGGTTGCATAGCACAAGCATCCATCCTGGTCACCTGCCCTGGACGGCGGCGAATGCGACGACGACCGGATCCCACTGCGACACGCCGATATTCGACGGTGTCCCATCGGTGTTGCCGGAAGCTCCGAACAACCGCCCGGACATCAGGCACCACGTGCGAATACACGTTCTCACATGCTGTGATAGCCCCTAACAATCCCCCGAACGCCTGACACGCGACCGCCGGAAGCGGATACTGTCCGGGACCGCGGGGCGAGTCGACGACACACCGCACTGCCGACACCTTGGACGGCCGGCCCGATCGGACACCAGCGCAACTTCGTACCCACTGCCGTGGCGCCGCACGCCCGCGAGAACCGACGGATTTCCTTGTGCCAGCACAAGATCAGCAACGTCTCAGCAGCCGATGATCTACCGGACCGGATCCGCCCGAATCCATGCCGCCTGACTGGTGGCCTCCCGCAAGATCCACAACGCCGTCCGCGGACTGCTCCCGCGCGTAGCGGGGCGGGGTTCTGCGCCGATCACCAGAACGGTCGATCCCGACGGTCGGTGAACGAAAGAGCAAGGCGTTCAGGAACTTTGGTCCACATACCGGCCATCCGTTCCGGCGCAACCGCTTTCGAACCGCAGGAGCAAACGGTGGCGCCGAAACCTACTGGTTTCGACTCCAGCAGTGAAGAATTGCCACCTTTCGCACCATCGATCAGTGCGCGGGCAACTCCGGGATCCGGGTGGCCCGCGCATACACCGTTTCACCGTCGGACAGTCGCAAGGCCGCCGCGTCACCGCGAGTCACCTGAGCGGCGAACAGATCGCCGGTGGCCGCGTTGCGCAGCTCGACCCGCACCTCGAAGCCGAGGTGCACGACCCGTTCGACGGTCGCCCGGGTGACACCGGCCGAATCGGCGGTGCCCTCGTGCTCGGCCAGCGCCATGCTCGGCTCCCGGCCGACCCGGATGTCGTGCGGACGCACCAGATGTCCGTTGAGCCGCGCCACGGCGCCGAGGAAGGACATGACGAACTCGTTGGCCGGCCGGTCGTACACGTCCTCCGGCGTGCCGATCTGCTCGATCCGCCCCTTGTTCATCACCGCGATCCGGTCGGCCACGTCCAGCGCCTCCTCCTGGTCGTGGGTGACCAGCACGGTGGTCACGTGCACCTCCTCGTGCAACCTGCGCAACCAGGTGCGCAGATCGGCGCGGACCTTGGCGTCCAGCGCGCCGAACGGCTCGTCGAGCAGCAACACCTGCGGATCGACGGCGAGCGCGCGGGCCAGCGCCATCCGCTGCCGCTGACCACCGGACAGCTGGGCCGGGTAGCGATGCTGGAAGCCGTCGAGCCCGACGATGCCGAGCAGTTCGTCGACCCGCTTGGCGATCTCGTTCTTGGGACGCTTGCGGATCTTCAAGCCGAACGCCACATTGTCGCGCACGGTCATGTGCTTGAACGCGGCGTAATGCTGGAACACGAACCCGATGTCGCGCTTCTGCGGCGGCACCCTGGTCACGTCGTTTCCGGCGATCAGCACGATGCCGGAGTCGAGCGATTCGAGCCCGGCGATCGAGCGCAGCAGCGTCGACTTGCCCGAACCCGAGGGCCCGAGCAGCGCGGTCAGTTCGCCGGACGGGATATCGATGGTGACGTCGTCGAGCGCGGCGAACGAACCGTAGTTCTTCTTCGCGTTGGTCACGGTGATCATTTAGTGCCCCGTTTGCGTTCGAGGAGGGTCATCAACAGAAGTGTCACGAGGGCAAGGCCCATCAGCAGGGTCGCGGCGGAGTAGGCGCCGAAGGTGTTGTGGTCGTTGATGTATCGGCCGTGCACCAGCAGCGTCAAGGTCTGCGACTTGCCTGGCTGCGCGGAGGACACCATGATCACCGCGCCGAATTCGCCGAGTGCGCGCGCCACGGTGAGCACCACGCCGTAAGTGAGGCCCCAGCGGATGGCGGGCAAGGTAATCCGCCAGAACGTCTGCCAGCGGGTGGCGCCGAGGGTGGCGGCGGCCTGTTCCTGCTCGTCGCCGATCTCGTGCAGCACCGGCTCGACCTCGCGCACCACGAACGGCAACGTGACGAAGATGGTGGCGAGCACCATGCCGGGCAGGCCGAAGATCACCTTGAAGCCGAGGCCTTCCAGGCCGCCGAACCACCCGTGCGCCCCCCACAGCAGGATCAGCGCCACACCGACCACCACCGGCGAGACCGCGAACGGCAGGTCGACGATGCCCTGAACGAGCGTGCGGCCCGGGAACTTACCGCGCACCAGCGCCAGCGCGGTGAAGATGCCGAAGATGACGTTCAACGGAACCACGATCGCCACGATGATCATCGACAACTGAAACGCCGAGACCGCCGCGGGCGTGGTGATCGAATCGATGAACGCGCCGATACCCTTTTCGAAGGTCCGCAGCAGAATGATGATCAGCGGCGAGACCAGCAGCACGAACAGGTACCCGAGCGCGACGACGCGCAGCGAAATGCGGGTAGGCCAAGAAAGATTCATCGGGATTCCTGTTCCTTGCGCACGCTGCGCTCGGCAAGCAGTCGCAAGATGAGCAGCGACGCGAACGAGATAACCAGCAGCGCAACCGAAACCGCCGCAGCGTTGATCGGCCGATCGATCTCGATCTGCTTCTGGATGTACTGCGAGGCCATTTCGGTCTTGCGCGGAATCGCGCCGCCGATCAGCACCACCGAACCGTATTCGCCGATGGCGCGGGCGAAAGCCAGCCCGCCGCCGGAGATGATCGCGGGGCCGAGCGTGGGTAATACGATGCGGCGGAAGGTGGTCCAGTTGTCCGCGCCGAGCGAGAGCGCCGCCTGCTCGACCTCGCGATCCGCCTCGATGAGCACCGGCTGCACCGAGCGAACCACGAACGGCAGCGTGACGAACGCCAGCGCGACGATCAGACCGGGCTGAGTCGCGTTGAGGTGGATATCAATCGGGCTCTGCGGGCCGTAAAGCGACAGCAGCACAATGCTGGCCACGATCGTCGGCAGCGCGAACGGCAGATCGATCAGCGCGTTGACGATGCCCTTGCCGGGAAAATCGTCACGCACCAGCACCCAGGCGATGAGCGTGCCCATCACCACATTGACCACCGCGACCACGATCGAGACGAGCACGGTGATCCGCAGCGAGTCCACCGCGGCGGGCGCGCTGATCGCCGCCCAGAAGCCGGACCAGCCCTCGTCGAAGGAGGTGACGGTGAGCGCGGCCAGCGGGAGCAGCACGATGATGCTGAGCCACAGCACCGCCGTGGCGATGCCGAGCGGACCCACCGAGCCGGTCACCCGCAGCCACGACCAATTGAACCGCTCTGCGGCGGGGGAACCGCCGGGAGTCATCTTGCTCCCGGCGGTGCTGCTGTCAGTCACAGTCGTCCAGTATCCCGTGCGCCGAACCCGGTTACTTGGTCGCCTTGTCGTAGATCACCGCGACGGTGCCGGTGTTCGGGGTGAACAGCTCCTTGTCCACGGCCTTCCAGCCGCCCAGGTCGGCGATGGTCCACAACTTCTGCGGGGTCGGGAAGTCCTTGGCGAAGTCGGCGGCCACCGCCGGATCGACCGGACGGAAACCGGCTGCCGCCCAAGCCTTCTGGCCCTCGGTGGTGTAGAGGAAGTCGCGGAAGGCGACGGCCTTCTCCTGGTTCTTGCTGTTCTTGAGCACCGCGACCGGGTTCTCGATCTTGAAGGTGGTCGGCGGGATGAAGTGCTCGACCTTGTCGCCGTTCCGCTCGGAGAAGATGGCCTCGTTCTCGTAGCTGAGCAGCACGTCACCGGTGCCCTGCAAGAAGGTCTCGGTGGCCTCGCGGCCCGACTTCGGCTGCACCTTCACGTGATCCTTGGACACGAGCTGGCTCAGGTAGTCCAGGCCCCCCTGCGGGTTCTTGCCGCCGTCGGACTTGGCCGCGTACGGGGCGAGCAGGTTCCACTTGGCCGAGCCGGAGCTGAACGGGTTCGGGGTGACCACCTCGACGCCGGGCTTCAGCAGGTCGTCCCAGTCTTTGATGCCCTTCGGGTTGCCCTTGCGGACCACGATCGCGACGACCGAGCCGAACGGAATTCCCTTGGTGGCGTCGGCATTCCAGTTCGCGTCGACCAGGCCCGCGTCGACCAGGCGGGTGACGTCGGGCTCGACCGAGAAGTTCACGATGTCGGCCTCGGCGCCGTCCTTGACCTTGCGGGATTGATCGCCCGAGGCACCGTAGGAGCCGTTGACGACGACGTTCTTGCCCTTGTCGGTCTTGTTGAACTCGGGCACCACCTTGTCGAAGCCGGGCTTCGGGACGGCGTAGCCATAGAGGTTCAGCGTGCCGCCGCTGCCGTCGGCGCCACCACCCCCGACGGTGTCACTGGCTCCGCCACCGCAGGCGGTGAGGGCGACCGCCGCGAACGCGGTGAGGGCGGCGACGACCGCGGTACGACGGCGCTTGGAGAGCCAAGATTTGCTGGACATCGGGTGGACCTTTCCTACGGACCGCCGGCTCGAGACCTCGAGCGGCAAAGAAAATGCTGTTGGATCGGTAGACCGGCCGCCGCATCGATGCGAGCGGTGGCGTGGCTGTCGGCCGGGTAGGCCGTCGAGGTTCGGGGACGCCTGCGAAAAGGTTGCACGCCAGTCTACGAGGGAGGAACGCGCAAACGTGCCCGGTAGCCGATCAGCGACAGAGAATGTCGGCGACCGCGAGATTGCCGACCGCGATCAACGCCAGTTCATGGCGGACCCGCGGGACACAACTCGAAGACACGGGCAGACTGTAGCAGAGGCCACGGCCCGAGTTCGAATCACAGAGTTCCAGGAAGAGGGGGGTTTCATCCCATGACTAACAGCCCGGATCGGGTACGTACGAGGTTCCCAGGCATCAGCACTCGCGCGTGGGAGCACCCCGCCGACCGCACCGCGTTGGTCGCGCTGCGGACACTATCCGGATTCGACGCGATCCTGCGCACTTTGTCTGGTTTGCTGCAAGAACGCCAGCATCGACTTCTGTACCTCGCGACGGCCGTTCGGGTCGATGAACGACAGTTCCGTTCGCTGCATCAATTGCGCGAAGACTGCGTCGCGGTGCTCGACGCCCGCACCACGCCGGAGATCTTCGTGCTGCAGAGCCCGCACGTGAATGCCTTCACCATCGGCATGGACCAGCCGTTCATCGTGCTGACCACCGGTTTGATCGATCTGATGGATACCGAGGAGTTGCGTTTCATCGTCGGTCACGAGCTCGGCCACGCGCTGTCCGGGCACGCGGTGTACCGCACCATGCTCATGCATTTGCTGCGCATCTCCGCGAGCATCGGCTGGATGCCGGTGGGCGGCTGGGCTTTACGCGCGATCGTCGCCGCGCTGATGGAATGGAGCCGCAAATCCGAGCTGTCCGGCGACCGGGCCGGGCTGCTCTGTGTCCAGGATGTCGACGCCTCGGTGCGGGTGCATATGAAGACCGCGGGCGGCACCTGGATCAAGGAAATGAACCACGGCGCGTTCCTGGCCCAGGCCGACGACTACGAACGCTCCGGCGATCTGCGCGACGGCGTGCTGAAGCTGCTCAACCTGGAATTGCAGAGCCACCCGTTCTCCGTGCTGCGCGCCGCCGAGCTACGCCGCTGGATCCAGAGCGGCGCCTACGACCGCGTGCTGGCCGGCGACTACCCGCGGCGCGACCAGGACAAGAACACCAGCATCTCCGAGGAGATCAAGGAAGCAGCCCGCACCTACCGCAACAACTTCGACCAGTCCGAGGACCCGCTCATCCGCACCGTGCGCAACCTCGGCCGCGACGTCGGCGCCGCGGTCAACACGGTCGGCCAGGAAGTCGGCGACACCGTCTCCAAGATCGGCAAGCGGTTCAACGACTGGCGGGCCGGGGAGAACTAGCGGGTGACGAGCCAGGCGACCACGACGAGAACGAGCAGGGCGATCAAAGCCAGCTGGACGCGCGAACGGGGCATCAGTGGGCGCCGCTCTGCACGGTCGGGCGGGCATCGCCGGTAGCGAGATCGGCGGGCACGGTGTCGGGCACGGTGGGTAGCGCCTCCTCGACGCCGTGCTTGCGGTCGAGCACCCGCAGCAGGGCGCGCAGCGTCCGGTCGAGCAGGTAGGCGATGGCGAAGCTGACCGGGACCATGCCTACCAGCACGACGAGGAACTGCGGGATGAACGGGAGTCCCGCGACCCACAGCTCGAAGCTGTCCCACCAACCTGCGATCTGATGCACCAGCCCAGCCTAGTGCGTCCACCTGAGAGCTCGGCAAGGTCAATATTCGGTCACGGACGCGCCGAGGGAGCGGACGCGACAATAGACACAGTGGACGTGAGGCCGCGGTGGGCCCGAAGATGTGGGGATGGCGTCCCCCGAGTCCTCCGACGATCTCACCGTCGACGAGCCGTATGACCTGCCGGTGCTCAGCCACCTGACCGAATCGAAGCGGCGCGGCGCCTTCCCGCCGATCGACGACTATGCCTTTCTGTCCGACTGCGAAACCAGCTGCCTGATCGCCAGCAACGGATCCGTCGAGTGGATGTGCGTGCCCCGCCCGGACTCCGCGAGCGTCTTCGGCGCGATGCTGGACCGTAGCGCGGGTCACTTCCGGCTCGGCCCGTACGGCGTCAACGTGCCGAGCGCGCGCCGCTACCTGCCCGGCGGAATGATCCTGGAGACCACCTGGCAGACCGAGACCGGCTGGCTGATCGTGCGCGACGCGCTCGTGCTCGGCCCGTGGCACAACAACGACCAGCGCTCCAAGACACACCGCCGCACCCCGATGGACTGGGATGCCGAACACATGCTGCTGCGCACGGTGAAGTGCGTGAACGGCACCGTCGAGCTCGAAATGAGCTGCGAGCCTTCCTTCGACTACCACCGCGCGGTGAGCCGCTGGGAGTACACCGGCAAGGTCTACGAGGAGGCGACCGCGGTCCGCACCGATGACCCGAGCGCGGGCCCGAGCCTCATGCTGACCACCGACCTGCGGCTCGGACTCGAGGGCCGGGAGGCGCGCGCCCACACCAGGATGTCGGAGGGTGACGAGAAGTTCATCGCCCTGACGTGGTCGGAATTGCCCGCGCCCAAGTCCTATACGGATGCGGCGCAGAAGATGTGGCAGACCACGGAGAGCTGGCGGCAGTGGATCACCCAGGGCAACTTCCCGGATCACCCGTGGCGCAACTACTTACAGCGCAGCGCGCTGACCCTCAAGGGCCTCACCTACGCGCCGACCGGTGCGCTACTCGCCGCTGCCACCACTTCCCTTCCGGAAACCCCTGGTGGTCAACGTAATTGGGACTATCGCTACACCTGGGTGCGCGACTCCAGCTTCGCGCTGTGGGGCCTGTACACGCTCGGACTCAACCGTGAGGCCGACGACTTCTTCGCCTTCCTGCGCGACGCCACCACCGGTGCGAACGGCGATGCCGTTCCGCTGCAAGTCCTTTACGGCATCGGCGGCGAACGCGAGATCACCGAGCAGACCCTCGACCATCTCAGCGGCTACGACCGATCGCGGCCGGTGCGCATCGGCAACGCCGCCTACAACCAGGACCAGCACGACATCTGGGGCACCATGCTCGATGCGGTGTACCTGCACGTGAAGTCGCGCCAGCAGGTGCCGGAAACGTTGTGGCCGTTGCTGGAACGGCAGGTTCACGCGGCCATCTCGCACTGGCACGAGCCCGACCGCGGCATCTGGGAAGTACGCGGCGAGCCACAGCATTTCACCTCGTCCAAGGTGATGTGCTGGGTCGCGCTCGACCGCGGCGCGAAACTCGCCGAACTGCACGGCCAATACGAGAGCGCCACCCAGTGGTACACCATCGCCGATGAGATCAAGGCCGACATCCTCGAGCACGGGGTGAACGCCAACGGCGTGCTCACCCAGACCTACGGCGGCGACACCCTGGACGCCTCACTGCTTTTGGCGGTGCTGACCCGCTTCCTGCCGCCGGACGACCACCGGATCCGGGCCACCGTGCTGTCCATCGCGGACCGGCTCACCGAGAACGGCCTGGTGCTGCGCTACCGCACCGACACCACCGACGACGGATTGACCGGCGAGGAAGGGGCTTTCACCATCTGCTCGTTCTGGCTGGTGTCCGCGCTGGTGGAGATCGGTGAGCTGCAGCGCGCGAGGCACCTGTGCGAGCGACTGCTCGGCTTCGCCAGCCCGCTGCGTCTCTATGCCGAGGAGATCGACCCGCGCAGCGGCCGCCACCTCGGCAACTTCCCGCAGGCCTTCACCCACCTGGCCCTGATCAACGCGGTCACCCACGTGATCAGAGCCGAAGACAACCGGCAAGCGGGCGGCTTCCAACCCGCCCACACCCCCGCGAACAACCCTGGGTAGCAGGGCTTTTCGTCAGACGGTCAGACTGTCGGCCTGCTCGCGCAGGCCGCGCAGTTTGCCGAGTTGTCCGTCGACATCCTTGATCCGGTCGCCGCTGTGATCGCCGTATTTCTGGTAGGCCGATTCGGCCAGGCGCAGTGCTTCGTCCGCCTGCTTGGCATTGTCGCCGGCGATCTCGGTGAAATGATCGCGCAGCACTCGCTGCATGGCGCGCAACCGATTTCGGGATTCCTTGCTCACCTGGAAGATGACGTCGTCCATCAGACGGGCCACCGCGACCTTCGCCTCGGCGCGGCGACGCGCCTTGAGGTTCTTGCGTTCGTCCCACAGGGCGTTGACGCCCAGCAGCACACCGGCGCCGATCGAGTACCAGTTCACCAGCGACATCTTGAGGATGCTCGTGACAAGACCGACCATCAGGATGCCGCCGTAGGAGCCGCGCAGCGCGGACAGGAACTGTTGTCCCACACGCGCTTTCGCGCTCTCCAGCGGTTCGAGCGACTGCACCGCCTCGAGCACCTCGCCCGGGTTCTCCAGCCGCATGTTGGGCAGCGGCGCGGCCCGGTTGTCGGCCAGGAACTTCGACGCCACCTGTTCGGACAGCTCGACCGAACGGTAGTGCGCCATCACGAAGTTCTCCTCGACCGCCTCACAGATCCGCGCGTCGAGGTCGGTGCCGAATTCCTTCCAGCGCCGCGCCGGATCGTGCTGCATGATCTCGGCCTCGGCGTCGCGCACCAGGCTGCGCAGCCGGTGCCGCAGGTCGTGTTCGATGTCGGCCATCAGTTCGGTGCTGCCGTCGACCAGCGTGACCTGCCAGTTCGACGTGCGCTGGCGCTGCTGGTCCGCGTCGTCGCGCGCCCGGACCAGCTTGTCGGTGATCTCGGCACGCATCCGCGGATCACGCAGCGACTCGACCTCGTTGCGCAACGTCAACCCGAGGTGGTCGCTGACCAGCCGGATATCCTGCACCGCCGCTTCCAGCGCGACACTGTCCGCGCGGGCGACCACGTAGTCGCGCAGGTGGTCGATCAGTTGTGGCACACCGGATTCGATGTCGCGCTGGTAGTTGCCGGACAGTCCGGCCTGCCGATGCAGTTCCGCGGACACCGGCGCCACCGCGAAGCCGAGTCCGGCCGCGTCGAGCAGTTCCCGGTTGCGCTGCTGGGTGTGCGACCAGTGGGAGAACTGGTCGATCTTGTTCAGCACGCAGATGACGGTGGGGCAGATCTGCTGGATGCGCTGCAGGTAGGCGATCTGGTCGACGGTGAGTTCGGTGGCCGCGTTGGTGACGTAGAGCACCGCGTCGGCGGCGGCGACCATCGACCAGGTGGTGTTGTCGGTGCCGCGCGCGCCCGGCGCGTCCATCACCACGACCCCGTCGGCCAGCAGCGAACTCGGCTGGGTGAACTCGGCCCGGATCACGCCGAAGCCGGAGATGGCAGGCCCGGGATCGAGCGGATCCACCGACTGCCGTTCGGTCCGGCCGTCGACCGAACGCACCAGTGTGGCAGTCGGTTCCGGTCCGTACTCGACGATGACGGGCACGCTCAGGTCGCTGTCGGTCGCGCTGACCGACGCGCCGACCAGGCTGTTCACCAGCGTGCTCATGCCGTTCTTCGGCTCACCGACGACAACGAGGCGAACCCTCGGGTCACCGACCCTGGCCCGGACCATACTCAGGCGGCTGCCCAGATCGTCGCGGCCCGCGAATCGGGTCATCTCCCGCAGTTCGTCCAGAATCCGGATCAGCGGCGCCATCGCGTCCGGATGTTTCACCGTCGCGGCCTTCAGCCCGGCTGCGGCAGACAACCTGCCTCCTTACATGTGTTTGCTATCGATCGACATGGACGCCCCATGCACCCCTTGACCACACGACAAGCTCCGATTACATCAACGCTATGTCCAAGCCGCCCGGCACCATGTGGTGGGTCTCGGCCATCGTCGACTCCGGCATCAGTCCGCCGGAGAGACCGCCGCCCGCGGCGACCGCGAGGGTCGAGTGGTCGGCGTAGAAGGCATGGTCCTGGATCGGGACCATCGACGAGTCGACCATGTGTGCGCTGCTGATCGGATCCGCGATCGCGTGCGGCTTGGGGTCGAACGTCGTCGGCGGCTTGTAGGTCGGCGCCGGGGCCTGGGTCGGGGCCTGGTAGGTCGGTACGTCGTGGGTCGGTACCGGGACGTCGTGGGTGGGGACCGGGACATCGTGGGTCGGCACGTCCGCGGTCGGTATGTCATGAGTCGGCACGGTCGGATCCGGCTGGGTCGCGGTCGGCACGTCCTTGGTCGGCACGGTCGGCTGGGTGGTGACCCCGCCGGAGGTGCCGCCGTTGCCGGTGCTCGGTCCGGTACCGGTGCTCGGTCCGGTACCCGTGCCCGGCGCGGAGACGTCGTCGTCATCCGGGGCGGTGGTCGGCGCGTGCGTCGGCTGGCTGCCGGTGGCCGGCGGAATCTTGGTGGTCGGCACGTCCGGTCCGGTGCTGATGCCGCCGTGCGAGGTCGAGGGCTGGCCCGCGCCGGGCACCTTCGTCGTGACGTCCGGCGTCTTCGGGACGCTCGGGGTGGCGACGTCGGTCGGCACCACCGGGACCGGGACGGTCTTGGTGATGGTGGTCGGCACGTTCGGCGTGGTGACCGAGCCGTCCGAGTGCTTCGACGGGTCCGTCACCGGAGCGGTCGGCTTCAGCACGGGCGTCGGCCGGGCGTGATCGAACAGCACGGGCGTGGCGGCCGCGGGCACAGTGAGCACCGACGGACCCTCCGGCGCGGTGAACACGTTCGCGATCGGCGTGGTCGCGGCGTCCGGCTGGATCGTGGTCTGCAGCGGGGTGGCCGCCACCGGCTGCGCGGCACTCGCCATGGGCGCCACCGCGACAACCGGTGCCGCCGCGACGGGTGCGACCGCAGCCGACATGACCGGTGCGGGCGCGGCTAGCGGCGACACGACGGGCTGCACGGTGGCAGCCGGTGCCGTCGACGAGGTGGTAGAGCCCGGGGTGGTCAGGCCGCCGACAACGCCGGGGTGACTGTGCTGGCTGTGCCCGTTCATGGCCGGATCGAGCACCGAGCGCCCGGTGCCGTCGGGCACGTGGCCGAGGCCGGTGCCGAGGAAGTCGGTGAACTGGTCGAGCTGGTCACCCACGTGACCGGCGCCGACGTCCACCTTCATCTCGGAGTTGAAGTAGATGCCCTGCGGGCCGATGCCGAAGTCCACGGACCACTGCGTGCCGACGAAGACGCCGAGCGGGTCACCGCCGCCGTCGCCGACACCGTCGAACGGGCCGCTGGCCGCGGTCGACTCGGCGTGCGATCCGGGCAGGTCGAAGGCGCCGGAACCCGGCGCGACGAAGCCGTTGGTGCCCGGCAGGCCGAAACCGTGCCCGGCCTGACCGAGCCCGTGGCCGGGCAGGCCGAAGCCGTGGCCGCCGGGCAGGTCGAGATCGTTCGAGACGCCGCCGCCACCGGTTCCCGGCAGCTGCAAGCCGTTGGACGCGCCGGCGTCGGTACCGGGCAGGCCGGTGCCGCCGGTCGTGCCCGGCAGTCCCATGCCGGACTGGCTCGGCGTGGCCGACGTGCCAGGCAGTCCGAAGCCGGACTGGCCCGCTGTTCCTGGCAGCTCCATGCCTTGCTGGCCGGACCCACCGCCGGGCAGGCTCGGCAGTCCCATGCCGGACTGGCCGCCGTCGGTGCCGGGCAGCGGGAAGCCCGCGTCGGTGCCGTTGTAGTCGCCGTTGAGGGTCGGCAGCGGCAGGTTCGCGCCGCCGTGAGCGGTGCCGGGCAGGCCGAAGCCAGGGTTGGGGTGCGCGACCGTCGAGTTGCTCGCGTGCGGTGAGGTGATCGGCGCGGGCTCTACGACCAGGTCCGGGAAGGTGATCACCGGCGAGGGGATGTCGGAGTCGGGGTCGGTGTTGTGCGCCCAGCCCGCGTTCCTGCTGTCCGCGTGGGAAGAGTTGGGGTGTGCCGGGACGCCACCGCCGTTCGCGGCCACCAGTGCACCACCGGTGACGTACGCACCGGCCCGCGCGACCCGCGCGACGCCCGTGGCTACTCGATAGGCGGTGTCACCCGTGCGCTCAGCTGCCTCGGTGGTCTCGTCATCGAAGGGCAGGTCACGCGTCATGAAAGCTCCATCTCGGGTTTCCAGCAACCATCCTCACCTGCCGGCCAGGCCGAGTGAAGATCACCTAACACTATTTCGGGAAAACCCGACTGTCACATTCTCCAGGACTGTAGAGACTCCGCCGGTGGCGAGCAACACAACCTTGCCATCCCGAAAACCAGAACGAAAGCCCTATTTCTAGTGGGTTAGCAAACTGGACGGGGCCTCCAATATGCACCATGACCAGGTCAGATTCTGCCGGTGCCCGGAAGCGTCGCGCGGAGGCCGACGAGACCCTAAGAGTTCTCTAACGATTGCTCAACAAGTGGTGAAGATCCTTTGCCTACCGTCGATTTCATCGGACCAGCCGGGCCGACAGCATCGATCTGAAGGAGTCACCCCTCATGACCGCACTCATCGGACGCCGCATCGCGGCCGTGCTCAGCGGGACCGCGCTCACCGCCGCCGTGGTCGCGAGCATGGCGGGCGCCGCCTCGGCCCAGCCGGGAACGCCGCCCATGCCGACCCAGCCCGGCCCCCGCATCGCGATCGACCCGGTCCCCGGCGAGCCCGTGGTGTGCCCCGAGATCGGTCCGGACGGGTCGGTGCTGATCACCCGTGGCGAGGGCGAAGACGGACCGTGGGTCACCATCGAACGCGACCTGCCGCCGGGTGCCGTGCCCGCGACCCCTCTCGACACCGTCCCGTCCGTCACCGCCCCCGGCGTCCCGGCCGACCCCGGTATCCCGGCCGTCACCGTGCCCGGCGTCCCGGCGGACGCGGTGCCCGCCTACCCGGCCGAACCGGGGTGCGTCGTCGCCAGCGTTCGCTGACCGGCCGGGACTAATGTTGATCCATGACCGGACACCGGATCTTGGTCGTGGACGACGAGGTTCGTGTGCTCGCGTCGCTGCGACGCGGGTTGGAACTCTCCGATTTCGAGGTGGTCACCGCGGCCGACGGCGCCGAGGCGCTGGCGATGGTGCGTAGCGCGACACCCGACGCCATGGTGTTGGACGTGAACATGCCGACGCTCGACGGTGAAGGCGTGGTCACGGCGTTGCGCGCGATGGGAAACGACATCCCGATCTGTGTGCTGAGCGCGCGCAGCGCCGTGACCGACCGCATCGCCTGCCTCGAACGCGGCGCCGACGACTACCTCACCAAGCCCTTCGACCTCGGCGAGCTCGTCGCCCGGTTGCACGCGTTGCTGCGCCGCCGGGTCAGCACCGAACGACCGGACGCGCAGGTGCGGATCGGTCAGGTGCAGATCGACCTGGCCGGGCACCGGGTGCTGGCCGCGGGCACACCGGTAGACCTGACAAAACGAGAATTCGAGGTACTCGCCATGCTCGCCGACAACCCGGGCATCGTGCTCGGCCGCGAGCAAATCCTTTCCACGGTATGGGGTTACGACTTCGCCACCGACACCAATGTGGTGGATGTGTTCGTCTCGTATCTGCGACGCAAGCTGGAGGCGCCCGGCGCGCCGCGGGTGGTGCACACGGTGCGCGGTGTCGGCTTCGTCTTACGGGAGCAGCCGTGAAACGCTCACCGTCGCTGCGTACCCGGGTGGCGGTGGTCTCCGGCGTGGTCGCGGCGCTCGTCGCACTCACCCTGACCATCACCTTCGCCGCGTTGCTGAACGCGACCGGTGAGCGGCAGTTGGACGACACTGTCTCGTCGATGGCGGTCCGGGTTGCTCCGCCGCTGAAAACTCTTCCGATGGACCGGGTTCCGTCCTTGCCGCCGAACGCCGTACCCGCGTCCCCTGGGCCACCGTACGCGGCACCACCGCCCCCCGCGGCGCAGGTTGAAACCCCCGGCTACCCGACCGAAGCGCCTTACGCGGCAACAGGCGCCCCCGAGGCGGGCACCGCCCCCGTTCCGGCCGACCTGCCACCCGACGTGGCGATCACTCGCGTCGATGGCCTGCCCGGCGTGCTCGTCTCACTGGACCCGAACCGTGACGTCGTCGCCTCGGCCATCCACCGCAGCCAGCTGATCGGCCTCGGCATCGGCGTCGCCGGTGCGCTGATCGCCGCCCTACTCGGCTGGTTCCTGGCCGGTTATGCCGCCCGCCCGCTGCGCAGACTGGCCGCCGCCACCCACGGCATCGACACCCTCGAGGAACTACCGCCGCTGTCCGGTCAAGGCGCCAGGGAGGCGGAAGAACTCTCCGACGCCATCACCCGGATGCTCGCCCGACTCGAAGCCGCCCACCGCGCCACCAACCACGCGCTCACCAGCGCCCGCGACTTCGCCGCCGTCTGCGCCCACGAACTACGCACCCCACTCACCGCGCTGCGCACCGACCTACAAGTGCTGGCCACCAAGGAGATTCCCGCCGAACAGCGCGGCACCATCCTCACCGAGGTCCTCTTCGCCGAGAAGCAGATCGAGAACACACTGACCGATCTCGAACGACTCGCGATCGGCGAACTCACCGACCCCGACGTGTTCGAACCCTTCGACCTCTGCGAAACCCTCGACCGCGCAACCCAAGACGCCCAACGCCGGCACCCCGACGTCCGCATCGACCTCACCGCATGCGAGCCCGTCACGGTAACCGGCACCCCCGGCGGCCTGATGCTGATCGTCACCAACGCGGTAGCGAACGCCGTCCAACACGGTCACGCCGACACCGTCACCATCACCGCCAACCCCGCCACCGACAACACGGTGGAAATCCTCATCGACGACGACGGCACCGGCATCCCAGAAACCCTGTGCCCCACCGCCTTCGACCGTTTCGTCAAAGGCCCCGGCTCCCCCGGCTCCGGCCTCGGCCTCGCCCTGGTCCGCCAACAAGCCGAACTCCACTCCGGCACAGCCGAGCTCGCCAAGAGCCCACTGGGCGGTACGCGTCTGCGGGTGCGGATCGCCATACATACCTCGGACTAGATTCAGTCGACCCATTCTTGGAGAGGTGTGCTGTCGAAGCTGATGCCGACCTGCTTGGGCAGTGTCACATTGCGACCGAATGCGTAGCGGTGCACATCTTGATACCGATCTCCGTCGGGCTCGCTGTACACGACGACTTCCGCTTGATCACGATCGATGAGCAAGTAAACGGGAATCCCAGCTTGTGCGTACGCGGTCGGCTTATCGACCAGATCGCGCTGGTAACTGTCGGAATCATGCGACGTAACTTCCACTGTCATCACGACAGCATCGGATAAACCCCACTCACCACAACCGACAAAAGCGTCGGGTGGCGCCAAGACACCGTCAGGGCGCGCTCGGCCCTTCCGGTACGGCCCGACGACCAAACCTTGGCCCGCGATGTGCAGGAACAGGCCGGGGTTAAGCGGCAACAGCAGCATGAGCAGCCAGTTGAGGATCCGGTTATGGTCGCCATCAGGCACGCGTTTTACCCCCAGTCGTCCGCCGATAAGCTCGAGCTGCACACCCTCGGTTTCGCGGTAGACCGTACGTGCGATCACCTCGAAATCTTCGGTGAGGATCACATCCTCATGCACCGCAGTCATCGCCATCCTCCCTGGTTCAGCACCGCTCGCCGACGCATTCTGCCTCATAGTTCACCACCTATCAGGCATTATCCCTCGATTCGTCGACGAGCGCCGGACCGACGCCTTACTTGCCCTTCGGCTTGTCCGACGCCGCGTCCGAGGACAACGCCGCCACGAACGCTTCCTGCGGGACCTCGACGCGGCCGATCGTCTTCATCCGCTTCTTGCCTTCCTTCTGCTTCTCGAGCAGCTTGCGCTTACGGCTGATGTCGCCGCCGTAGCACTTGGCGAGCACGTCCTTGCGGATGGCGCGGATGTTTTCGCGGGCAATGATTTTCGAGCCGATGGCGGCCTGGATGGGCACCTCGAACTGCTGGCGCGGGATGAGTTCGCGCAGCTTGGTGGTCATCTTGTTGCCGTAGGCCTGCGCGGCGTCCTTGTGCACGATCGCGCTGAACGCGTCCACCGCCTCGCCCTGCAGCAGGATGTCGACCTTGACCAGCGCCGCGTCCTGCACGCCCGACTCTTCGTAGTCGAGGCTGGCGTAGCCGCGGGTGCGCGACTTCAGCGAGTCGAAGAAGTCGAAGATGATCTCCGCCATCGGCATGCTGTAGCGCAGCTCGACGCGGGTCTCGGACAGGTAATCCATGCCGCCGAGCTCACCGCGACGCCCCTGGCACAGCTCCATGATCGAGCCGATGAACTCGCTCGGCGAGATAACGGTGCACTTCACCATCGGTTCGTATACGTGCCGGACCTTGCCCTCGGGCCAGTACGACGGATTGGTGACGACATGCTCGCTGCCGTCTTCCATCTCTACGGTGTAGACCACGTTGGGCGCGGTGGAAATCAGGTCGAGGTCGAACTCGCGCTGCAGCCGCTCACGGGTGATCTCCATGTGCAGCAGGCCGAGGAAGCCGCACCGGAACCCGAAGCCAAGTGCCACTGAGGTTTCCGGCTCGTAGGTGAGTGCGGCATCGTTGAGTTGCAGCTTCTCCAGTGCGTCGCGCAGGTCCGGGTAGTCGGAGCCGTCGACCGGGTACAGACCCGAGTACACCATCGGGCGCGGCTCGCGATAGCCGACGAGCGGTTCGGTGGCACCGTTGCGCGCGGAGGTCACCGTGTCACCGACCTTCGACTGGCGCACGTCCTTCACACCGGTGATCAGGTACCCCACCTCACCGACGCCGAGACCCTGGGTCGGCTTCGGCTCCGGCGAGACGATGCCGATCTCCAGCATCTCGTGCGTGGCACCGGTGGACATCATCTTGATCTTCTCGCGCGGCGTGAGCCTGCCGTCCACCACGCGGACATACGTGACCACGCCGCGGTAGGTGTCGTACACCGAATCGAAGATCATCGCGCGGGCGGGTGCCTCGGGATCACCGACGGGCGCGGGCACCGTCTTGATGACCTCGTTGAGCAGTTCGGTCACGCCGACACCGGTCTTGCCCGATACCCGCAGCACGCTGTCGGGTTCGCAGCCGATGATGTGCGCGATCTCCGCCGCGTAGCGGTCCGGATCGGCGGCGGGCAGGTCGATCTTGTTCAGCACCGGAATGATCGTCAGATCCTTGTCCAGCGCCAGGTACAGATTGGCCAGCGTCTGCGCCTCGATGCCCTGCGCCGCGTCGACCAGCAGCACCGCGCCCTCACAGGCTTCCAGCGCACGCGACACCTCATAGGTGAAGTCGACGTGGCCCGGCGTATCGATCAGGTGCAGCACGTAATCCGTACCGTCCACCTGCCACGGCAGCCGCACGTTCTGCGCCTTGATGGTGATGCCGCGCTCGCGCTCGATGTCCATCCGGTCCAGGTATTGGGCGCGCATCTGCCGCTCCTCGACCACACCGGTCAGTTGCAGCATCCGATCGGCCAGCGTCGACTTCCCGTGATCGATGTGCGCGATGATGCAAAAGTTCCGGATCCGAGACGGATCGGTGAACGTCGTGTCGGCGAAGCTGGCGGGCACTCCACTCCTCATGGGTATCGGCAAACTGCCGTCTATCGTCCCATGTCCAGTACGAAGCTCCCGCCAGCGGTGTACCTGAGCGCGCTGCGGGCCGGCATCGGTGCCGATTCCCCGTCGATTCGCGAGCGACTGCCGGCGAGGCTCAGTCGCGAGCAATCCCAGGAACGTCGGTGGCTCATCGTAGAGTTAGGCCATGCCAGGCCAACCGCTGAAAACAATCCAGATCGAGGGGTTCACCTCGATCAGATCGGCGACGGTCGAGCTCCGGAAACTGAACATCCTGGTCGGTGCGAATGGGGCGGGGAAGAGCAACTTCGTTCAGGCGCTCGCCCTGCTCGGGCGAATCGTCGACTGCGAACTCGGACTGTTCGTCGGCCTCAACGGCGGTGCCTCGGCGCTGCTCACCGACGGGGACGGTACCTCCCGGATTCGTCTCGAACTCGACGCGGAACCCAACTCGTATGAGGCCGTCCTCGTCCCGGCAGCGAACGATGAACTGATCTTCGATTCCGAGATCGTCTACTACCACGAGCCGGAATATGACCGGCCGTACAGCAAGTCGCTCGGACGCGGGCATCGAGAAACCCGACTGGCCGCTGACGTCGGTGGCCCGCGCGGCGGTATCGCCAAGTACGTCTTCGCACTTCTCGAAGGCTGCAAGGTCTTTCACTTCCACGACACCAGCGCGGACGCGCCGGTCAAGCGGATGGTCTCGACTGCGGACAACCTGAATCTGCGTTCGGACGCCGGAAACCTCGCCCCCTATCTGTACCGGTTGCAGACCAGCGACGAGGCCACCGACCAGGCCGCCTATCGCCGAATTGTCGGTGCGATCCAGCTGGTGGCACCGTTCTTCCGCGATTTCGTGCTGCAACCCGAGAACAACGATCGCATCCGCCTCCGCTGGCAACAGCAAGGCTCCGACGCTGTCTTTTCGGCCAACCAGATGTCGGACGGCACACTTCGGTTCGTCTGTCTGGCAACACTGTTGCTGCAACCGGAGTTGCCCGCGCTCGTCGTCCTGGACGAACCCGAACTCGGGCTGCACCCCTTCGCCATCGTGCAACTCGCGAACCTGCTTCGGCAGGCCTCGGCGCGCAGTCAAGTCCTGATCGCCACCCAATCGGTCACCTTGATGAACCAATTCGAGGTCGACGATCTGATTGTCGTAGAGCGCAAAGCCGGAGCGTCGTCCTTCTCGCGGCCGGACGCCGCCGAGCTGGAAGCCTGGCTGGCGGAGTACTCGCTCGGCGAGTTGTGGGAAAAGAACTTGCTCGGCGGTCGCCCCGCCAGGGAGGATCTCGACCAGGCATGACGGCCAACTATCACCGTCTGCACTTCCTGGTGGAAGGGCAGAGCGAGGAGATCGTCGTCAATAACGTGCTCGGGCCCTACCTCGCCGACCGCGGCTGGGCGGTGAGCCAGTCCATCGTCACGACCAGACGGCCCGCAGGCGGCCCCAATCACCGCGGTGGCGTCAGCAGTTGGTCCAAGGTCGAGCGTGAGATCAAACTCCTGTTGCGAGATTCGAGCCTCGAAGTTTTGACGACGCTGTTCGACTTTTATGCGTTCCCGCCAGACGCTCCCGGAATGGCCGACGTCCCGCCCGGCCTGCCGCCACGGGGTCGTGCATGTCGAACAGTCTCTCGCGGCCGCCACAGCCGATCGCCGGTTCGTGCCGCATCTGATCCTGCACGAGCTGGAGACCTGGGTGTTCGCCGCGGCCGAGCAAGTCGGCTGCCTGTTGCCAGGACTGACCGAGCAACTGCTCAAAGACGTGCACGTGGCGGGTGGCCCGGAACTGGTCAATGACGGCCCGGACACCGCGCCGTCCAAGCGGATCTTCAACTACTGCCCGCAGTACTCGAAAACAAACGACGGGCCGCTGGCGATAGCCGACCTCGGTGTTGTAGAGCTCCGGAACCAATGCCCCCACTTAGATGCCTGGCTCGAACTGTTGGACAGTCGCTTGTCGTGATCGCGGACCTGCCGATGTAGTGAGCACTCACACATTCGATGTCGTACCGCTATGCCAGCGGGATCCCACACCAGCTGGCGTCCTCCCTGTTCGCGAGGGCCATTGCCCGACTGGACCCGCCGACGCGGCAGCACGAGCCCAAATCAGCACATTCGTAGTTGTCGCGGGGCGGGTGAGAAGAGGGCGGGGCGCCGTTATATTGCGAATATGGCCCGAAGTTGGAACTCCCTCGGCAAGCAGCTCGGACTTATCGCGAAGGAGCAGGGTCCCAAAATCGTCAGGCAACAGGGACCGAAGCTGGTGGAGCGGCTGGTCGGGTCGCTGACTTCGCGGCGGACGCCGCCGGTGAAGGTGCGGCCGACCGCGTCCACCCCCGTGCCGACGGCCGAGCGCGCCCGGCAGATCGTGTACTCGCCGCAGCTGGACGGGCGGGCCGATCCCGGCGAGATCGTGTGGACCTGGGTGCCGTTCGAGGAGGATCCGAGCAATGGCAAGGATCGGCCGGTGCTGGTGGTCGGGCGTGATCGCCGGACGCTGCTCGGATTGATGCTGTCCTCGAAGGCGGACCGGGCACACGACCGGAACTGGGTCGGGATCGGCAGCGGCAGTTGGGATCCCGAGGGCAGGCCCAGCTGGGTTCGGCTGGATCGGGTGCTCGATGTGCCGGAGGACGGCATCCGTCGCGAAGGAGCGATCTTGCCCCGCAAGACATTCGACCTCGTCGCCCACCGGCTGTGCGCCGAATACGCTTGGCACTGAGTCGAATAGGGTCGGCAACCGTCTTGACCGGCAACTGAGGGGGCGGAATAGCAACGGGCCCACCGACAGTTCGGTCGGCGGGCCCGTCGGATCAGCTCAGGAGAGCAGGTTGCGCGAACGGCCGAACAGCAGGCCGTAGACTAGGGCGCCGAGCGCGCCGCCGATCAGCGGGAACACCACGAAAGCCCAGACCTGGCCCATCGCCCCGTCCTGATACGGCGCGACGGCGAGGCTGCGGGCCGGGTTGACCGAGGTGTTGTCCACCGGGATCGAGATCAGGTGGATGACCGCCAGCGTGACGCCGATCGACAGACCGGCCAGCGGCACATCGGAGAGTTGATCGGTCGAGGCGAGCACCACGAAGACGAGCAGCGCGGTCAGCATGACCTCGATGATGATCATCGCGGCCATCCCGTACCCGTTCTGCAGCACCATCTCGCCCAACGGACCCTTTTGCGCCGACGGACTGTGCTGCCCCCAGCCGTTCGCACCGAGCCCATTGACCTCGCGGTCATAGGACGGCAGATTCTTCGCCAGCGCGAACAAGACGAGCCCGGCCAGGAATCCGCCGATCAATTGCGCGATCCAATACCCGGCCGCCGTGACCACGCTGATCCGCCCGAGCAGCAAATGCCCCACCGTCACCGCGGGATTCACGTGACATCCGGAGATCGGCCCGATCGCATAGACCAGGAACAACAGCGAGAGCCCGAAAGCCAACGCCACCCCGAGCGCGCCGACCCGATCCCCCGCCAGCACCGCGGTACCGACACCGCCCATCACCAGCACAAACGTGCCGAGTGCCTCCGCGCCCCACTTCTTGGTGTCGGGAATCGGCCCATATTCGGCCACCTCTTCGACGAATTCTTGAGCCGTTGACATCTGTCCACCTTCCGCGTTCGGAGACAATTAGCTATTGCCAGCCGTGGTGCCGCTGAGATAACAGTGCCGTTCAAGATCAACGGGTTGCCTTACGGAACTTACGCGAGTCGGGTGATCTCTACAACGACCTCCAGATCGGTACAGCCACCTCCGGAAAATATGCCTTTCAACGGCGGCACATCCGCGTAATCCCGGCCGACGCCGACCGAGATGTGTTGTTCGTTGACAGCGATATTGTTGGTCGGGTCGTAGCCCCACCACATCCCGGTCCATGCCTCTACCCAGGCATGTGACTGGCCCGCCACCGTCACGCCGATTTCGGCGGCCGGATTCGGGTGCAGGTAGCCGGAGACGTATCGGCTGGGAATGCCCATGCTGCGCAACAGCACCAGGGTCAGATGCGCGTAATCCTGGCAGACACCTTGCCTTTCCGCGAATGCCTGCACCGCCGAGGTGTGCACCGAGGTGGTGCCCGCGAGATAGTTCATCTCCCGGTGCACCCATTCAGCCGCGCGGACAACGGCTTTCGCCGGCGGCAGACCCTTCGCCAACTGAGTGGCGATACCGGCCAGTTTACGATCGCTCGGCACATAGGAAGTGGGCGCGAGCATTTCGTCGAAACGGTCCGCGATCCGATCCGTGCGCAACCGATCCCAGTCCAGCTCCTCGGCGGGGCCGGCGAACGGCTCGGTTTCCACCACCGACGAGCCGGTGACTTCCAATTCGGTATGCGGAGCGTGCAAGTCGAACGCGGTGACCGCGGTGCCCCAGTAGTCGGTGTAGCGGTAAGAACGGGTGGACGGCTCGGTCTCGACGCGATTGAGGATCACGTTCTGCCTGCTGTCCGCGCGCGGCGTGAGCCGCGCCTCGTTGAACGACCGCGTGACCGGCGCGTCGTAGACATAACCGGTGGTGTGCACCACCCGGATTCGCCAACTCATACCTCCCCCTCCACCTGCGCGTGACCGTCCTGTTTGCTGTGCAGATCGGTCCACGCCACCCAGGGCGCTGCGTGGAAGTACTGCAGCGCGATCGCCTCGCTCACCTCGCGACACGTCTTCCGCAACTCCATCAGCCGGTTCCGCAGATCCTCCAACAGCACACCGGGCGGCAGGAATTCGAGCTCACTGCGCGCGCGGCCCAGCAGGCGTTGCGCCTCGTGTCTGGCCCCGACCCGGCTGCTCGGCCGCTGATCCAGTTCGGCAAGGCAGGTTTCGGCCACCCGCACCGAGTGGAACACCGACCGCGGGAAAAGCCGGTCGAGCAGGATGAATTCGGCGACCCGATGGGCGTCCAGCGCGCCGCGATGGGTGCGCAGGTAGGTGTCGTGCGCACCGGCCGAGCGCAGCACGGTCACCCAGGCGGGCGAGGTGGTACGGTCGCCAGCGCGCGAAAGCAGCAGCCGCACAGTCATATCCACGCGTTCGATGGAGCGGCCGAGTAGCAGGAAGCGATAGCCGTCGTCGCGGCTGAGCGTGGAGTCGGACAGTCCGGCGAACATGGCCGCGCGGTCCTGCACATAGTGGAAGAACTCGTGCGGCCCGAGACTGCGCGCCGCCTTCTCCGCGACCGCCAGCCCGATGTAGGTGGCATTCAAGCATTCCCACATCTCGCTGGAGGTGACTTCCCGTGCGCCCCTGGCATTTTCGCGGGCGTTGGCGATCGAGTCGATGATCGAGCCACCGTCGTGACTGAAGGCGACGAGATCGGTGACCGACCAGACGTCAAGGGGGCCTTCAGGAGGTTCGATGCCGAGCACCCGCAGCAGGACTCGGGAGGTGCGGTCGGGATCGACGGTCGCGTCCTCCAGCAGCTGATGTACCGCGACGTCGAGGATTCGCGCGGTGTCGTCGGCACGCTCGACGTATCGTCCGATCCAGTACAGAGATTCCGCGTTGCGGGCCAACATCAGCGCATCACCGCCCTCGATAGTCGCCCACCCAGCGACTGCCGCTGCTCCTGTTGCTGTTGCTGCTGTTGCTGATTCGCCTGCGACGCCGTCAGATCCCGCCCCACCTCACGCGAATCCGATTGCGGCGGTTCACCAACCAGCTCCGCACCGGCCAATTCCCGATCAGCCAGCGAATCCCGTCCGGACAACACCCAGGTGTCCTTACTGCCACCACCCTGACTGGAATTGACCACCAGCGAACCCTCAGGCAACGCGACCCTGCTCAACCCGCCGGGCAGCACCCAGATCTCGTCACCGTCATTGACCGCGAACGGCCGCAGGTCCACATGCCGCGGCACCAGCTCATTGCCCACCTTCGTCGGCACCGTCGACAACTGCACCACCGGCTGCGCGACCCACCCGCGCGGGTCCGCCTTGATCCGGCGGCGCGATGCCTCCAGTTCCCGCGGCGACGCGTCCGGCCCGATGACGATGCCGTACCCGCCGGAACCCTCGACCGGCTTGATCACCAACTCGGCGATCCGATCGAGCACCTCGTCGCGTTCGCCGGCCAACCAGCAGCGGTAGGTGTCGACGTTCGGCAGCACCGGCTTCTCGTTGAGGTAGTACTCGATGATTCTCGGCACATAGGCGTAGATCAGCTTGTCGTCGCCGACACCGTTGCCGACCGCGCTGGAGATGACGACATTGCCCGCCCGCGCCGCATTCAGCAGGCCCGCGACGCCGAGCACCGAATCCGGCCGGAAATGCATGGGATCGAGGAAGGTGTCGTCGATCCGGCGGTAGATCACGTCCACTTGACGCTCGCCCGCGGTGGTCCGCATGTAGACGACGTTGTCGCGGCAGAAGAGGTCACGCCCCTCGACCAGTTCCACGCCCATCTGCCTGGCCAGCAGCGAATGCTCGAAGTATGCCGAGTTGTACACACCGGGCGTCAGCACGACCACCGTCGGATCGGCCTCGTTCGGCGCGGCCGCCGCACGCAGCGCCGCGAGCAGATGACTCGGATAGTCGCCGACCGCCCGCACCCGATGCGAGGAGAACAGATCGGGGAAGACCCGCGCCATCGTGCGCCGGTTTTCCATCACATACGACACACCTGACGGCGAGCGCAGGTTGTCCTCGAGCACCCGGAAGTCACCGCGCTCGTCGCGAATGAGGTCGATGCCGGCCACATGGATGCGCACCCCGTTCGGCGGCACCAGCCCCGCGGCCTCGCGATGGAAGTGCTGACAGGACGTGACCAGGCGTTTCGGGATCACCTCGTCGCGCAGGATGTTCTGCTCGCCGTACACATCGGCGAGGAACAGCTCCAGCGCGACGACTCTTTGCTTGATGCCGCGCTCGAGCTTGGCCCACTCCGCGGCGGCGATCACCCGGGGCACCAGATCCAACGGAAACGGCCGTTCTTGCCCGGACAGCGAGAACGTGATGCCCTGATCGATGAACGCGCGGTCCAGCGCGGCCGCGCGCGCCGCGAGGTCGGACACGTCGATCGGCGCGAGCGCGGCGAACAGCCCCTTGTACGGCTGCCGCACCCGGCCCGCGCCGTCGAACATCTCGTCGAAGGCGTCCGCGTACCGGCCTGGTCGATAACCTTCGAATAGCCCTGGGGGCGCGCCCTTGCCATTGCTGGCGGCCCGCCCGTTCATACCGACCGGTCTGGACGCGGCGGATCGCGCCGAGCGTGGCGGCGAGGCGGGAGTCATGCAAAAATCGTGCTACACGCAGCGGCAATGCTGCGTGTGACACAGGTAAATTTCTCGCATCACTAGTCCGCTACTGGCGACATACCCGGTCTTCACACCGACCGGTCGGTGTCCTTCGCCAAGGCGGCCCAGTGCTGATTTCGTGCGCCGAGCGGCGGCTGGTATCCTCGACCTTCGGCGTTGCGTTACCCGTTTACCGAGGGTGCGACGCACGCGTAAGAACTTTTCCAGCACAAACCACTCAGCGACAGGAACACGAGGAAACAGGCGTGGCCAACATCAAGTCCCAGTTGAAGCGGATCCGTACCAACGAGGAGGCGCGCAAGCGTAACCAGTCGGTCAAGTCCGCGCTGCGCACCGCGATCCGCAGCTTCCGGGAAGCTGCCGCGGCCGGCGACAAAGAGAAGGCCGCCGCGCAGCTCCTGACCGCGAGCCGCAAGCTCGACAAGGCTGCCTCGAAGGGCGTCATCCACGCCAACCAGGCCGCCAACAAGAAGTCCGCCCTCGCGCTGGCTCTGAACAAGATCTGATTTCCCCGGTGCCGATCCGGTACCGCAGGCATTGACGCAGCCGCCGTGGCCTCGACGACCACGGCGGCTTTTGTCGTGCCCATGAGCGGTCAGGCGGGCCGCCAGCTGGTCGAATTCATACACACAGCCGGTCAGCCAAGTGTTCATCACCAAGGATTCTGGATCGGGCCACAGCCTGTCGGTGGTTCCAGCTACCATTCGGCGCATGGTTACCGTTTACGCCAATCAGACTGTGGTCCGTGGCGAGGATCTGCCCGACGTGATTCGGGCCGCCGAGGTCCTCGGCATCGGGGTGAAGATCGAGAACGTGATGGTTCCCATCGACGATGAGGGCAATTACTCGTTGGAGTGGGTTGTCACGCGTGACGACGAAGTCCCCGTTTACGACGACTGGGAGGGCCGCTATGAGGAGTCCGAGGAAGACGAAGAGGAGCTAGTACTCAGCTCTGTGGAGTGAGTCCTGGTGCTGTCCGATCGACCAACGGCGCCGGATCGGCCGCAAGCCGGTCCAGCGCCGTCTGAGAATCCGCATCGGCCGCTCGATAAATGACGATGCGCTGGTCAGGGTCCTGCAGCGGCATCAGTACCTCGTAATTGACCACCAACTGTCCGACGATCGGGTGGCGCAGCGGCTTGGCCCCGCGCCCGTTCACCTTCACGTCGTGCTGGGCCCACGCCTGCTCGAACTCCGCGCTGTGGGTGAACTCGGCGATCAGATCGCTCAGCACCTGGTCCTCGGGATGCGCGGCCCACGCCGCGCGCAGATCCGCGATGCCCTCGCGAATGATGCGCTCGCGCTCCACGTAGAACTCGCGCATGCTCGGCTCCAGCAGGCACAGCCACATGGTGTTGCGATGCCGCGGCGGCAGCGTGTCGAAGTCGATGACCAGCCGCGACATCTCCCGATTCCAGGCCAGGATGTCGTAGCGGTGGTTCACCAGCATCGCCGGTAACGGCGACAGATCGTGCACCAGCATGGCAAGTGCGGGCGCGGGCACCGTGCTCGGTTTCCCGGCGTTCGGCTGCCGCTGCTGGGCCAGATCGAACAGGTAGGCGCGCTCGTCGGTATCCAGCCGCAGCGCCCGCGACAAGGCCTCCAGCACGTCGGCCGACGGTCGCAGGCCACGCCCCTGCTCCAGCCGGACGATGTAGTCGGTGCTGACCCCAGTGAGGTAGGGCTTACGCACTCTTCCCCGGCACGGAGTTCGATTGACGGCCACCGACGGAGAGTGGACGGGCGGCGGGTCCGACGAGATCAGCGGGCCGATAAGCGATCTGCTGCTTGTCGCGACGGGCCGTGCCGCCGGACTCGCCGCGTTGACCGCACCGGGGGGTCGATCGGGCCTCTGCCGCTCTGCGTGATGTCGTTGTCGCACAAGGCACTTGATGTCGATGCGGTCGGTAAGCCCGTCGCAGAACGCTAGCCTTACCCGTATGGATCTGGTGGCACGCACCTATGGCAGTCCGGATGCGCAGAAGTTGATCGCGGAGGTCCAGCAGGAGTATGTGGCGCGCTACGGCGGGACGGACGCGACCCCGACCGATCCAGCCGAATTCGAACCGCCGCGCGGTACGTTCCTGGTCGGTTATCTCGACGGGGTTCCGGTGGCGTGTGCCGGGTGGCGCGCGCACGACGGTGACGAGCCCGACTTCCGCGACGGGGATGCCGAACTCAAACGGATGTACGTGGTGGTCGAGGCTCGCCGCCGTGGGCTGGCCAGGAAGCTGTTGGCCGCTGTCGAGCAGAGTGCGGCGGCGGCCGGGCGCCGCCGGATGATCCTGGAAACCGGTGCGTTGCAGCCGGAGTCCATCGCTCTCTACATCTCTGCGGGCTATCTGACGATCCCCGCATTCGGCGTGTACAAGGGTGAGCCGGAGAGCCGCTACTTAGGCCGGGATCTGCGTAGACCGGCTGCGTCGGAACTCTCATCGCCGCCAGATTGGCTCTAGCGCAACACTTTCGCGCGGGAGCGGCCTATCAGTTGACGCAAGGGATGGTGTCGCCGGTGATGGTGGCGTCCACCGGCTTTCCGACATCCGGCGCCGGCATCGCGGATTCGGCGACCGGGTCAGTCGTCGACAGCGTCTGCGGGCGGGCCGGATTGTACAGCGCGACAGTGGGATCCGGGTCGCCGAAGGCGGCGCGGACCTCGCGGCGGATGGCCGCCGGATCGATGATGTTGACGTCCTGACCGTTGATGTTGTCGTAGCGGAGTACCGGAAGGGTGCGGAATTCGACGGCCGGGCTCTCGGACGTGCCGAGGGTCCGCAAGAAGTCCGTGATGTTCCAGCCGTCGGACAGCACGATATTGCGGTGCGCGACATCCATCAGCGCGGCTAGCTTGCCGACATCGGTGAACGTGCCCGCCTTGCGCAGATCGAGGGCCACCGAGGTGAGAAACGCCTGCTGCCGGTGGGTCCGGTCGAGGTCGCCGTTCTCCAGACCGTGGCGCTGCCGCACGAAGGCCAGCGACTGAGCCGGGTCGAGCCGCTGCCTGCCGGCGGGGAAATCGGCACCGGAGTAGTAGCTGTCGTTCACCGGCTTGTTGAGACAGACCTCGACTCCGCCCAGCGCCTTGGCCAGGTCGTAGAAGCCCGCCAACGTAACCTCGCCGAACCGATCGATCGGCACCCCGGTAAAGTCGCGCACCGCCTGCACGATCGATGCCCGGCCCGCCTCCCGCCCCGCCCGCTCCAGCGCCTTGCCATCGGTCACGCCCTGATTGATCAGTTGATCCTGGACGGCGGCCTTCTTCAACCCATACGCTTCTTTGATTTTCACGTTGGTGTAGCCAGGAATACCGGACACCTTGACGTAGTCGTCGCGCGGAATCGACACCGCGACAATCTTTTTCATATCCGCAGGAATATGCACCAGGATCAACGTATTCGCGTTGTACCCGCCCTCTTCGCCATCACCCGCGTGTAGCTGATCGAGGATCTCCTTCGGCAGATCATTCCCGTCCTGGTCCTTGCGAGTGTCCAGCCCGATCAACAACACATTCACGTCGCCGGCCAGCGACCGGGGCGCGTCCACCCCCAACGCCGCCGATCGGGTGAACCCCCTGTCGAACCGCCCCGCCGTCGCCCACCCGAAAGCCGTCCCCGCCAAAACCACCGCCGACAATCCCCCGGCCACCACTTTCAGCACGGTGAGCCCCACTCGCCGCTCCGGCCGTCGATGCACACCACCCCGCCGCCGTCGACCGTGCCAAGCGCCGGTCCGCCGGGATTCGTCAACCGGAAAGACCGGTGCAGTTCGCTCGTCCATAACCAAATCCAGTTTGGCACGATTTCAATAGCTAGCAATTCGCTGAATTCACGGAAAAAGGCTGGCCAGGCTCTCGCGAGGACACATCAAGTCCGTTATTCACCACGCTGAACAAAACTGCCAAGACCGGACAAACCTCGCCTGACGTTGCGATCTATTGCAACAGCCCGCTAGACCCAGAAATATTTGTGTCAGCACGTGCTGCACAGTTCTGGCTCATTGAGTTCTCGCCCACATGTGTCTCAGCACACATTCGGCATCACCACATTGCCCGTCACCAGGTCAGCCAAATGCGGCGGCCACACCATGATCAGCGCTTTCTCCGTGGTCGCTTGCCCGCACGGCCGAGGCAGCTCGGCCAAACCGCGCGCGGCGTGCGGCGATTCCAACCATTGCCGTCGCTGCGTGCCGCTGATAGCCCGCGCACATTTCGTCGACACGCGCACAAGATTGCTGACAGATTCGTTTGCAGCCGGCTATTCCGTGCGCGCCCCAGCCCTATCGCTTGCGGAGTGAGCTGACACGCAAGTCGCGGTAAGCGCGATCTTGCTAGCCAATTCCGGTGCGGGCCCGCCATTTTCGTGCGTCGCGGGCGCCCGGTGGTGGTGTCAGCCCGCGGAGTGTAGGTCGAGGATTTGGCTGAGGGCGTGTTCCAGGGCGTAGTTGGCATCGGCGGCGCCGCCCTTGACGTCGGCGTTCAGTGCGGCGACTACCTGGAGGGCGGAGCCGATGGTGGTGGGGGTCCAGCTGCGGGCCTGGGCTTGCGCCTTTTTGACCTTCCATGGCGGCATGCCGAGCTGCTGGGCGAGCTTGAACGGGTCGCCGCGGCCTGCGGAGCCGACGCGGGCGATGGTGTGCACGGAGTCGGCGAGGGCGTCGGCGAGCAGCACGTGCGGGACGCCGCGGTCGTTGGCCCAGCGCAGGGCCTCCATCGCGCCGGGGCGGTCGCCCGCGACGGCGAGTTCGGCCACGTCGAAACCGGAGACCTCGGCTTTGCCCGAGTAGTAGCGGTGTACGGCGGCGACGTCGATCTTGCCGCCGGTGTCGGACGCCAGCTGGGAACAGGCCGCGGCGAGCTCACGCAGGTCGGAACCGACGGACTCCAGCATCGCCTGGACGACGTCGCCCGCGACGCGCACTCCGGCGTTCCGGAATTCGCCGCGCACGAACTCCACGCGCTCGGCCGGCTTGGTGATCTTGGCGCAGTCGTGCACGACCGCACCGGCTTTCTGCAGCGCGGGCACCAATGCCTTGGCTCGCCCGCCGCCCGAATGCAGCACCACGAGCACCACGCCCTCTGGCGGATCACTCGCCGCGGCGGTGATCACGGCGACCGCGTCCTTGCCTGCCTCGGCCGCCGATTCCAGGATGATCACCCGGTCCTCGGCGAACAGCGATGGACTCAACAGCTCGGCAAGTTCCGCGGTGCTCGCGTCGCCCGCCCGCATCCGATCGACCGGCACCGCTTCGGCATCGGGCGCGAGCGCGCGCACCTGCGCGGTGACTTCCGCCACCGCACGCTCGACCAGCAGTTCCTCATCCCCCAGCGCCAGGTGCAGCGCGGGCCGCTCGGTCATGACGCCACCTCGCCGACGCTCGCCTCCGCCATCGGCGAAGGCACGCCGTGTCGATGGTCCACTCGCTCACGCTCGTTGGGCTCGGTCACGGCAGCGATCCTACGGTCCCCCACCGACAGACCCGCGCCGCAGGTTCCGCGTGTTCACCGAGCGCCATGCAGAACCCGGCAACTTGCATCAATGATGCGCCAGGTCAGCTCGGCATCGAGTCGGTCGAAACGTTCCCCCACCCGCGTTCGCGGCAGCCACAGCAGCCGATCCGCGAGCGCCGCACCGAAGGGTGTTTCCACCGCCGTGCCGAAAGGCGTTGCTTCTACGCGAGGTAAATGCATCATCGGGAAGTCACCACGCGTAGCGATTGCCTATCGCCTAGCACCAGCACGTCGCCGTGCTGGTCGGTGCGCGCCACGGTGCTGCCGAGGTCGGACAACACGGTGAGGACTCCGGCATTCGGATGTCCAAAGGTGTTCTCGGCGCCGACACTGACCACGGTCAGGCGTGGGCGCACTGCGGTGAGGAATTCCGTTGTCGTGGTGCGGGACCCGTGGTGCGGCAGCTTCAGAACGTCTGCCTGCAGCGGGGCGCCGGACTGTAGTAGCGCACGTTGCGCGGTGGCTTCGATGTCGCCGGTGAGCAGGATGCGTCCGGCGGGTGTCGTCGCGGCGAGCACGATCGAGCGATCGTTGGCTTCGTCGGCCTCGGCGCCGGGCGTGGGCCGCGGTCCGTCCGCCCCCGGTGCGAGGACCTCCAATTCGACTGCGCCGAAGCGGAATACCTGTCCGGCCGACAGCTCCATCAGCGGAATCCCGGCTTCCCCGGCAACCGCCACGACCTTCGCCAGTCCTTCCACTCGCGCGCCATGCTGCGGCGCCGCACCAGGCGGGTCGCTCGATGAGTGCGCATCGGCTGCCAGGCCGCATTGCTCGCCAGACGGCTCGGATGAACTGGTGGTCGGCTGACGCTGTACCTCTACCGCACTGGCCGCGACACTCGAACTGTCACTCCCAGAGTCACTCTCACGCTGTGCCAAATCCCGCCGAACCTCCGGCGAGCCGCAGCGTGCTGATTCGTTTCCGAACTCACGACCTCCCGCCGAGGCCGAACCTGGTTGCGCGGTCCGGGCCGACCGCACCTCGTCGGCGACCGATGCACCGCTGGCGTCCGCTGTACCACCGGCGCTCGGCAGCAAGCCCTCGAGCTCATGCAGGCCGACCGCCACCGCGGCCACGGCTCGTCCGTCCAGCGCACCGCTGAGGCCGCCGATATGGTCGGCGTGCGGATGGGTCAGCACCAGCAGCGCGATCCGCGAAATATGCAAGCGGTCCAAGCAGTTTCGGATCGGACGCGGCTCCGGTCCGACATCGATCACCACCGCTGTATCCGCACCTACCGACAAGGCGAGCCCGTCACCTTGCCCTACGTCGCATACAGCGAGCACCCACCCTGCGGGCGGCCATCCGGGATGCCAGATCCGCACCGGGATCGCCACCACCGCTACGCCGAACGCCACGGTCAGGATCACCCGTCGGATCGCGGCGAACCGCATCACGAGGATGCCCACGGCGACTACCACGAGGGCGACCAGCCCGCCCAGCATCCCGCCGGACACCTCGACCGACGAGCCGGGCACGTCGGCCACGTGTTCGGCGACGAACAGCAACCACCACATCGGCGGTGCGGCACAACGCACTACCAACTCGGCCAACGGCAACCAGACGCTGGCCGACACCGCACCGACCGCGCCGATCACCGTGATCGGTGCGATCACCGGCTCCACCAGAACGTTCGCGAAAATCGCGACCAGACTGAGCTTTCCGTCCAAGGCGACCACCAGCGGCGTGGTGACGACGAACGCACCGGCCGCCACCGCGACGAGCTCAGCGGGCAGGTGCCGCCAACCCCGCGCCCGGAGCCAGTCCGCCCAACTCGGTGCCAGCAGGATCAATCCGGCGGTCGCACAGACCGACAGAGCGAAGCCGGCCGACACCGCAAGCGCGGGCCACACCGCGAGCAGGCCGATGATCGCCGCGCACAGTGCGGGTAGCGCCTGTTTTCGACGCCCGGTCACCAAGGCCAGCAAGGTGATCGCGCCCATCGCTCCGGCACGCAACACACTCGGATCAGGCCGGGCGATGATCACGAACAGCACGAGCGCCGCCCCCGCGACCACCGCTCCGGCGCGCGGACCGAGCGTCAACACCCGTACCGCCAAGAGCACCGCCCCGAGCAAAATAGTGAAATTGGCGCCGCTGACCACGCAAAGGTGTGACAGGCCCGCGATTTCGAACTCCTCACGCAGGTCATCGGGCAGCATGGAAGTGTCACCATCCACCAGCGCGGGCAACAATCCGGCCGGTTCCGCGGGCAGCGCCTGGGACGTCGCGGTCGCGAAATCCGTACGCACCGAACGAGCTACCCGTTGCCACCACGGCAATGTGCCCACCACCCGCGGTGATCCCTGCGCGAGCAGCATCGCCACCGTGAGATCGCGCCGCCCCGGTACATCCACCCGCGCCTGGAACTCGACCGCCTGTCCCGGCACCAACTCGGCCCACCCGTCGCCGGACGCCAGCACAACCACCGCCCCACCCGCGCGCACCGTCGTCTCGCCGAGGCGATACTCGTCCAAGGTGCCCCGCACGACCCTTCGACTACCGCCGAATGAGCTGCCGCGCATCGGCTTCGGATCACCACCCGGCGTCACCACCACCCGGAGTGAGAATCCAGCCGCCGCCCGCAGCGGATGCGTCGCCACCCGATGCTCCCGCCACGCAGCGGCCACCGCGAACCCTGCCGCCAACAACACCGCAGCCAACGCAACCACCGCGACAGCCCGCCGCCGCTCACCCCGATGCGCCATCGCCCACAACAACAAAACCCACAACCCGATCGCCAACACCACCAATGCCCCCGCAAGCAACAGCCCCGCAACCCAGCCGGCCGAAACCGCCACAATCGTTGCCCCCCAACAACACACCGCCGCAGGCAGCAACCGGGCATCCAGCACTTGGGGTTCGTCATCAGCGCCATCACGCTCCGGATCAGCACCCCGACGACCCGGCCAACTCCGGTCCGGCACGTTCGAACTACCGTCGCGGGTGCTCTGCCCATCGCGAGGCCCGCCATCCCGGTCACGCGCGGTCATGTCGCCACCACTTCGCCGAGATCCCTCTGGGCGAGCCGGTTCCGCACCCGCCGAGTCCGCTGCGCTGCCGAGCTCATATCTTCACCAACTCGCGCAGGCGGGACAGGCGGGCGGGGCCGATGCCGTCGACTTGGCCGAGTTGGGTGACGTCGGTGAAGCGGCCGTGCGCGGTGCGCCAGGCGATGATCGCCTTCGCCATCACCGGGCCGATGCCGGGGAGGGCTTCGAGCTCGGATTCCGTCGCGGTGTTGAGGTCGACGCGGCCGGAAGGGGTTGTCGGATGGGCCGATCCGGACGGCGCGGCCGGGGTGCGGGCGCCCGCGTTGATGGTCGCGCTACCGAGTTGTGGCGGGCCCGGGTTCGGTCCGGGTGGACCAACCAGCACCTGGTCGCCGTCGACCAGCCGCTGCGCCAGATTGAGCCCGGCCAGATCCGCGCCATCCTGCGCACCGCCTGCCGCGACCAATGCGTCGGCGACGCGTGATCCGCCGGGCAGCCGCACCAAGCCGGTGCGGTGCACCAACCCGACCACGCTGATCACCAGTTCGCCGCCTGGTGCGGCGGGCACCGATGCGTCGCCGTGCGGTGCGGCCGCACCACCTGCCTGGGCGGGTACCGGTGCGGCGCCGGACAATGCGGCCGCGCTCGCCGGTTCCGCACCCGACATCCGCGTGACGGCGGGAGCCGTGGTCGTCCGCACCGCGGCCAGCGGCGGCACGGGTCGAGCGACGGGTCGCTCACGGAATATGACGACAGCGGCCACCACCATCGCCACCAGCCCGATCGCCAGTAGCGTGCACAGTCCCCGGCGGCCCGGATCGAGCCGCATCCCCCGAAACCGCTCCGGCACCAGCCGATCCCGCCACCCCCGGCCCTCGGCGGGGTCATCCAACCACCCCGGCGAACGCACCTCCCCGATATCGTCATCGCCGTCCTCGTCCTCGGACGGCAACTCCGCAAGACCCCACCGCCCCGCGCGCCGAGAAGATGCCCCGCTCGCACCCGAGCTCAGTTCGTCAGGCCGCTGATCTACGCTGCGTACGCCATCCGCCGACAACTCATCGCGTGTCCACGACCCGGAACTGTCCGAGTGCACCGGGTTTGCGGCGGCATCCCAATCATCCGATTCCCCGTCGGCAGCGGCCAAGGACTCATTTCGAACTCGCAACCCAGTGCCCTCGGACAGCACGAGGCCGTCTTCGCTGCCCGGCCCCGTCGATCGCCGATCGGCGTCATGCGCCAAACCTATCGATGGCCGCACCGGCCGCTCTTTCAGCCGGTCACGGGCTAATTCACGCAGCCCGCTCGATCGCCGAGTCGCCGCTGGCAAGGCACTCGCCAGGTGGGCTCGGCGGCCGCCGAGGGGACGGGAGGCTTCGGCCGCACCTGCGATCCCGGTCCGGCTGGCGCCGACGCGGGTGGTCAGTGCGCCGAGGCGTCGTTGCATCCGCTCGCGTTCGTCCTGTCGTGGCATGGGGGCGACGCTAGTTCCGGCGGGTGCCGAGAGACCGTGGCCGAGCAGGGAATTCGGCAGCCCTGTTGATAACTGCGGGGGTGTGGACAACTCGCCGGCGCCGCGCAGATCGGCCGCTGGGCGTGGCGGACCACGAAATGTAAAACTGGGCCCGTGATCCGATTCCGTTTCGGCTTGACGCCACTGAACCGAGTCGGCCAGTGCGGAGATCAGTACCGGATTTTGCCCTGGTTCGCGCTCACCGAGGGCTGGTACTACATCGACGTCGGCGGGCATGACCTGCTGCGCGTTTCCGAACGCACGGCCGAGCTACTGCGCACCCAGGCCGGACACCGTGCGGCTGCGCACGACTGCTACGTCGAGTACTACGTCGCCCGCCTCTGGGAGGACATGCTGACGTTGCTGCCGAGCGCGCTGGAGCCGGTGCCCAGCGACCTGATCGACTTCGTCGGCACCGAATCCAAGGGCTGGTCGTTGGCGGACACACCGGAGGTCGACGCCGCGTCGACCTGGTACGGCGACCGCACACTCGACACCGGATACCTGTGGTTCGGCCCGCATGTGCGGTGCTGGCGCACAGTCGACGGCGGCCGCGATTCCGTCACCATCGCTTGGCACTACCCGGCGGATCCGGAGAGCGAGATCGAATTCACCGCCCCGCCGACCGGCCGGGTGAGCGTGCCGGCCGACGAATTCCGCACGGCCGTCATCGAATTCGATCGCACGCTGCTGGCCGCGATGAACGAACGCCTTCGGGAATTCGAACTACTTGGTCCGCCCGCAGGTATCGAGATCGATCTGCCCTTGCTACAGCACGAGCAACAAGATCGAGCGAACTGGCTGGCACAGGCGCTGGAACGTCGACCCGACACGGACTGGGATGCCGTCCGCATCGGCGCCCGTACCCTCCGCCAACCCTCTTCCGCGGTTCGCTGACCGGTTCACGCGCCTCCTGGCAGGACCAGGACGCCTACCGCGCCGACGCCGAGGTGAACGCCTAGGGCGGGACCGAATTCGGCGACGATCAGTTCGTGGATACCGGGAATCAGATCGCGGAGTTGAGAGGCGACGGTTTGCGCGGCCTCTTCGGCACCTAGGTGCTGAACAGCGACGGCGGCGCCGTCTTCGCCTGCCGCATCAACCGCTGCCGCAACGAGTTTCGCGAACGCCTTGGAGCGGGTGCGCACCTTCTCCCGGAGTTCGAGGCGACCCTCGACGATCTGCAGCAACGGTTTGGTCACCAGTTCGCTGCCGAAAAACGCTGCGGCGGAGCTCAGTCGGCCGCCGCGACGCAGTTGTTCGGTGCGGTTCACCAGAATGAACGTGCGCGCTCGGCTCGACGCGGCGACCGCGGTGTCGTAGACGACATCCAGCGACGCTCCGTCGCGGGCCCGGCGTGCTGCCGCCAGCACCGGCAGACCGGTGGCCAGACCCGCGCCGAGCGAATCGACGAGACGAACCCGATCGGCGGCGTCCATGTCGCGGACGGCCTGCCTGCCCGCCTCCCATGTGCCCGAGAGTTGGCGCGAAATATGCACCGCGACAACACCATCACCGCCGCTGAGCGCCAAGGCTTGTTCGTAAACGGCGCGCAGCTCGCCCGGCGATGCGGCCGAAGTAGTGACCGTGTCCGAGGCGTAGTCGATGTCGACGGGGTCGACGCCTTCGCGAATCGCGCGTTCACCGATCAGGACGTGCAGTGGTACGACGGCGATATCGAGCTCGGCGGCGAGTTCGGCAGGGAGGCTGGCGGACGAATCTGTCACGACCACGACGGCCACGGACTACCGAACCTCCTGCAGGGTCTTCACCATCGCGTTGGCCACGGCGGTATGTCCGGCCCAGCCCCAGTGGATACCGTCCGGGTTCGCGTCGCCGGAGAAGATGTTGTCGCGCACGGCTTCACCGAGATCGACCAGCGGCACCGAGGTGCGAGCCGACCACGCGCGCAGCGCCCGCACCGCGCGCTCCCGGCCGGAATGCACGCGTCCGTAGGCGTCGCAGTTGTGCACCGACGGCAGCACCGCGACGAACGGCAACTCGGGCCGCAAGTGCGCCAACGCTTCTCGCGATTGCTCCAGGTAGTCCACGCTCACCTTCGGCGGAAGCGCAACGGGGCGACCGAGTTTCGACAGCTTGGGCTGCAGCCAGGTATAGGTGGCCCGCACGCCACGGCGGAGGGCGGGCGGACGGACGTAGCGGATCAGCTCACGCAGCGCGGTCGGCAGCGGCGACGGCAGGGAATCCATGCCACCGACGGCGAACACGACGGCACCGGCACGCGGCACCGCCGCCCACACCCGCGGATCACCGATCAACGCCCAGTACGCGTCCCGGCAGGTCCAGCCGATCCGCCCGACCACCTCGACATCCCAATCCAGCTCGGCCCCAACGAGGTTCGGCCAGATCCGCGGATGGTCAGCGGGCAGCCCACCCTTGGGCCCGAAGTAGGACAACGAGTCAGCGATCACCAGCAGCACGGGCCGACCGGAAGTCGACGCTTGCTCCGAAACGCTGGAGTCCGCCCGCCCCGACGACTGCACAGCTTCGGCAGACTCGCCGCCGACCTGCGAGGAGCCAACTCCGACAGCGGCTTCGGCCGACTCGACGCCCGATTCACCAGATACGGAATCCGAGGCAGCGTTCACACCAGCGACAGCTACTGTGGCCGCAGGATCGGCATCCGCTGCGACACCATCCGTTTCGCTGGACACCGCAACCGGAGCAGCCGAGACACCGTCAGCAACCGAAGCGGCGGCCGGCGCAGAACCGACTGCAGCGCCGTGGGATTCGCGCTCCCGCTCCGCGAGCGGAGTCGCGAGGTCGTTCGACGCGTCCCGACTCGCGGATTCGGCAGCATCGACCCGACCGTCAGTCGGGTTCGCCGCGGCGGCCGACTCGCCGTCAACGGCCCGCACCACGGGTTCCCCGGCCACAGCCGACGTTTCGCCAGGAGCCGCCCGATCAGGAGGCGGGTCAACCGAACTGGCGGGAGCGGAGCCCTCGGGTTCGGCCGGCGCCTCCCCCTCGTCCGTGCCCGACTCAGCATGTTCGGGCTCGACCACCGGAGGTACCGGGGGCGGGCCGAACAGCGCGTCCGGGACAGAACGTTCCGGTTTGGCCGACGCCTTCCGGAACAGTTCGTCCGGCACCTGCCGAATCGGATCTTCAGAGGACATCCGGGGCCACCTTCGCCGATGCGTTCCACACGTCAAGGCGCCAGCCGGGCTGGTCGATGCTCGGACCGTGACTGCTGAGCTGCACCCAGCTGGTGTTGGCCAGTCCGCCGAGGACGGGCCAGTTCGCTGGCGGCAGATCGAGCAGCGCGGCCGTGAGACCGGCGATCAGCCCGCCGTGCGCCACCAGGATGATAGTCCGGCCGGGCCAGTCCTGCCGGTCGACAAGGAGTTCCCGCACCACCGGCAGCGACCGCGCGCCGACCTCGAGTTTGCTCTCCCCGTTCGGCGGCCGGTAGGTGGCATCGAGCCGCCATGCCTGGCGCGCACCGGGATAGTCGGCGTCGACCTCGAGGTGGGTCAGCCCCTCCCAGTCGCCGAGATCGGTTTCGCGCAGCCGCGGATCGGGCACCACATCGAGTGAGGTGTGCTCGGCCAGCGCGGAAGCGGTCTCGAAGGCACGGCGCAGATCCGAGGAGATGATGGCGATCGCGTTATGCGAAACCAGTTCGCGCGCAGCCTCTTTCGCCTGACGGCGGCCGAGTTCGGTGAGATCGGTGTCGATCTGGCCCTGCATCCGGTCGGCGGCATTCCATTCGGTCTGCCCGTGCCGCAACAGAATCAGGTTGCGCACGTGGGCGTACTTACTCACGGTCGCGCCTTTCTGACGCTCGACACTGCCTCACCGATGACTCGCTCGTTCACTCGGTGTCGCTCTCCGCGTCACCGTTCACCGCCGCGGCCCGCGCGTCCGGTCCGCCGATGCCGTCCACCGGCACCACCGGGCAGTCCTTCCACAACCGTTCCAGCGCATAGAAATTGCGCTCGTCGTTGTGCTGGACGTGCACCACCACGTCGACGTAGTCGAGCAACGCCCAGCGGCCCTCGCGGGTGCCCTCGCGCCGCACCGGCTTGTGCCCGGCCTCGCGCAGCTTGTCCTCGATGTTGTCGACGATGGCGTTCACCTGACGCTCGTTCGGCGCGGAGGCGATGACGAAGCAGTCGGTGATCACCAACTGCTCGGACACGTCGAGCACCACTACGTCGAGCGCCAACTTCTCGTCCGCCGCCCGCGCCGCGACCTGCGCGATCTCGACCGACTCCACAGAGGCGCTCATCGGCGCACCTCGATGCGGCCAACCATTGCCTGCCCCCCGCTACGCTCGCTCACTCAGCTACCTTCCGCTCCTGCGGGCACATAGAGGTGCCGCTTAGATATGTACTGCACCACGCCATCGGGGACGAGGTACCACACCGGCCGGTTCTCGGCGGCGCGGCGACGGCATTCGCTCGACGAGATCGCCAGCGCCGGGATTTCGACCATGGTCACCGCATCGGCCGGAAGATCGCGCAGATGCTCCTCGAGATGATCGGTATTCAGCTCGTACCCCGGACGGCTCACCCCGACAAACCTCGCCAGTTCGAACAGTTCGGCCCAATCCTGCCATGTCAGGATGTTGGCCAGCGCATCCGCTCCGGTGATGAAGTACAGCTCGGCGTCCGGATGCCGGTCGCGCATCTCCCGCAGCGTGTCGACGGTGTAGGTGACCTTTTCCCGGTCGATATCCGCCCGACTGACCGAGAAACTCGGATTCGAGGCGGTCGCGATGACGGTCATGAGGTATCGGTCCTCCGCCGGACTGACCTGTTTATCGGCCTTCTGCCAGGGCTGACCGGTGGGGACGAAGATCACTTCATCGAGCGCGAACCGATTCGCGACCTCGCTGGCGGCGACCAGGTGACCGTGGTGGATGGGGTCGAAGGTGCCGCCCATCACGCCCAGTTTGCGGCCGCGCCGACCTGTCTCTTGCATGAGTGCCGAGCTTAACTGGTCGAGTTCGGGCGGCCAGGAGCGGCAAGCCGAGTGTCGGTCGACTGCCGCGGACCGCCCCACCAGCGCCTGGCCCGCTATTCGCCCGCCAGCCCGTACCCGTCTTCCGCGTCCAGCATCTCGCTCAGCTCCCTGCGGGTCTGGGCGAGCTCCTCGGCTATCGCGGTCGACGAGCCGTTATCCGCCAGTTCGGCGATCAACGCCTGCATCGCGCTCACCCACGGTCGGCCCGGCCCGTCGCCGGAGCCCCATAACTGCAGCCACGCCGCCGACCGCACACAGCGGGCGCGCGACACCGCGTTTCCGAGAGCGCCGAACAATTCGGCTGCCCGGTGATAAGCGGCCACCGCTGCCGCGTCCTGATCGCAGTAGTCGAGTGCGGTGGCGGCGGCCATGGCGAGATCGGCGTGTAGTGCACGACGGTCGAGATCGTGCTCCACCAGTTGGGCGGCCAGCGCGAATTGCCGTGCGGCGTCCTGATATCGGTGCAGCGCGTTCAACGATTCGCCGAATTGGGCACGGACCGCGGCAAGTTCGGCGGGCGGATAAGGAACCCCGTCCGCGACCATCGCCTCCTCGAAGAGCGCGGCGGCCTCGCCGTGCCGTCGCGCGCGATGGAACGCCCGCGCGGCAATCACGGTGTGGTGCAGCAGATCCGGCTCGGAGAGCCCCTCCCAGCTCGCGGCGGCACGCACCGCCGCATCCGCCAGGTCGAGCTCCCGATCCGGTTGTCCGGCGATCGCGATGACCAACTGCGAACTGAGCCGCGCCGTCTGTTCGACGGGCAGGATCCCGGCACCCACCGACAACGCCTCCCGCAGCCTCGCCTCGGCATGCTCCGGCGCATCCGCCAGCCGGGCAGCGCCGAGCTCCGCCAGCCGCTGCACCTCGGCGACCCGGTCCGCGTCGGAGGCAACGCTCTCGGGCCACTCCTCAGGAAAGGTGGCCACCGTTCGTCCCACCGCGGTGGTGAGTACCGCACCGGCTGCGGTGGCAAGTACGGCACCGCCCGCTGGACCACCACTGCCTGTACGAGTGGCACTACTCGAAGGAGCCGCGCCGCGCCCACCACCCGGCGGGGCTGCACCGCTCCCAGCAGGAGCGCCACCTGTCTGCGAGGTACCACGTGCCGAGCCGGCCCCATTCGCAGCGGGTCCGCCGCTCCTAGGAACCGTATCGCCTACACGAAGTCCACTGGCCGCAGAAGCCACGCCATCGCCCTCGGCAGTACCACTAGCACGAGCTTCACCCCTGGCTTCAGCACCATTCGCTGAAGCAGTACCTCCGGTGGAAGAGGCCTCGCCGGTGGGAGCAGAACCAGCCCCAGGAGCGGAATCGCCCTCAGGAACGGCACCTGCCGCACCGCCCACAGCCGCGTCAGTGCCAGCGGGAACTCCATCACTGGTTGCTACCCCAGCCCCGGAAGCGGCACCGTTCGCAGCGATGCTGGATGTCGAGATTTCAGCACCGGCCGTAGCCACCGTATCCTCCGTACCCTCCGCAGGAAGGCAATCAGCCCCCGCGATCGCGGTAGCTTGCGGCAGTTTGCTGCGTAGGCCGAGTGGAAGTCGTTCCACTAGAGGCTGTCTCGCCAATCGAGTTGCGACTTCAGTGCTTACCGCCGTGTTCCCGTTGCGGATGTCGTATCGCGCGCACAGTCCCGCGATCTCCGTATCGAGCTCCGCCAGTAGCGAATCCACCGTCTCGCCCGCGACCTGCACGTAGCCGAGGCCGAGGGTGACGAGCCTGCGAAGCAGCACGCATACGCCGGTGATGAACGCGAGGCGCGCGCCAACGTCGGCGCCGGGGTCGGTGAGCCAGCGGGCGTGTTCGGATAGGATCTCGAGCCCGCGTCCTTCGTTGCCGGTCAGCGCGCAGAACTCGATGTGCAGGGCGACCGATGGCCGCAAGCTGTCGCTGTGCCGCACCAGCGGGTACCCGGTCAGATGCGCGCCGCGAGCATCGGCCAATCGTCCGGTACGCAGCAACGGAAGCAGAGCCTGGGCCAGTACCCGATGTGGCTCTTCCGCGCAGCTGCGATCACCGTCGATGACCGCCTGCCAATGCGCGAGGGCACCCGTGTCATCCCCCAAAGCCACTCTGCTGGCGCCCCATTCGTTGCGTTCACACGCATCACAGTCGGACAGGCCGTCGCGCGGCGCACCGATGGCTTCCTCCTGCAGCCGCGCGCCCTCCTCGACGTCCCCCAGCTTCCGCGCGAGTTGAGCGCGCAGCGCCAGCACCGGCCGCAGGCTGTAACCGCGCTGGCGGTAACGGGTTTCGAGCTCGTCGAACCAGCGGTACACGGTGGACAGTGGTATCGCAGGGTTGTCGATGAGCCCCCAGGTCATCCACTTGAGGTACCAGTGCAGCGAATGCGTGAGCGGGCCGAGTTCGGCGGGGAACTCGTCATAGATCCGCAACAGCCTGCCGTAGGCGACCGGCGCCAGGTCGCGTTCACCAGCGTAGGTGTAGGACTCGGCGAGTTCCAGCAGCACGCGTCCTTCCAGATGCCGGTTCGGGCCCGACTTCGCCGCCGCCGCAAGCGTTTCCAACCGCTCGACGCGTAGTCGGCCGTGCGGCAACGAGTAGACCTGTGCCAGCGCCTGATCGATCTCGACGGGGTCCACGTCTCACTCCGTCTCTTCGCCGGTGCCCGCGGCACGTTGCGTTGCCCAGCTGAGGAATTCGCCGAACGCGCGGTTGAGCAGCGCCGTGTCGGTCGCCCGCAGCGGACGGTGGGTCATCAGCAGTGCCTGCCCGTACAGCGATTCCACGGCGGTCTTCAGGAAGGCTGGATCGTTGATGCGGGTCAGCCTGCGGACGACCGGACTGTGGTGGTTCAGCACGAGTTGGGCGCGCGGTGCGGCGGCGTCGAGCGCGCCGAGGATCTCGCTCCACAGTTCGTTCGCGCCGAGCGCGGTCTCCGCCCTGGTGCGTGCGTTGCGCGCGCCGCGTCCTTCGAGGTACAGCGCGGGCACCGAAACCGGGTGGAAGGCACGCACAATCACGTCACAGGACAGCGGATCCAGGACGGCGCGGGCAATGGACAGGACCGGGGTCAATGCCAGTTCCTCGGCCGGATCTACCGGATCGAGTGCTGCCGTGATGGCGTCGGTATCGAGGTCGATCACCTCGACACCGGGTAGCAGCTGCGGCAGCAAGGCGACAAGTTCCCGGTCGTAGGCGTAGCCGCCGTTGACGATCCCGATGCCCTGCGCCGCCGCGGTGGACGCCACCTGACGGAACTCCTCCACCGTCGCGGTCACCCGGATGACCGGGTGTTTTCGCGCGAATTCGGTCAGCGGGACGCGCCCGTCGGTGGTCTCGAACGTCAAGTGCGGCAGCATGATCCGGAACAACTCCGCCGAATGCCTGGCCATCGCCTTGACGCCGAGAGCGTGCACCGCGAGGAACGCGGCCAGCCGCTGCGGCTGCTCGGCCGCGATCTCGGTGAGCCAGTCGCGCACCCGGTCGCCGAGCACCTCGCGGATGATGGCGAGCCGTTCGTCCTCGTAGAGCCCCTCGCGAGACGCGGTCGGCCGCAACGAGTCGGTGTCGATCACGCACCGCACGAAGAACGCCCAGTCCGGCAGCAGCCCGCGCACCGCGTCGCCGAGCAGCATGCCCTTCAGATACACCCGGTGCGCGCTGCTCTCGGCCGGATTGCCCGGCTGCGCAAGCACATACGCGACGCCGCTGACGCCGGCCAGTTCCGCGTCCAGGTCGATCACGTCGAGTGGATCGAATCCGAGTGTGCGCTCACCGAATTCGAGCAGTGCCTCGCGCCGCTCCATGGCGGACGGGTAGTGCCGATGCCATACGGCCGGGCCGTCGGTGACCGGCACGATGGTGCCGTCGGACTCGACCGTCACCGCATATGGCAGCAATGAACCGTATGCACGGGCGAGTTCGATCACCCGGCGCGGCGCGAACCACGACTCGGCGCCCACCCGTGGCGTCAGGTGCACCGTGGTTCCCGGCTCCGGATACTCCATCGGCTCCAGCAGCCGTACCGAGTAGGTGCCGTCCGCCGCGGCCAGCCATTCGACCGGCGCGGCCGCGGGATTGTCGGCGGATCGGGTGACCACGCGGATCTTCTCGGCCACGGTGAAGCAGGCGAGCAGTCCGATGCCGAACTGCCCGAGGAACTCTCGCCGCGCGCCTTCGATGTCGTCGCGCTTCGACGATCGGCCGATGGTCGCCAGGAAGCGGTGCACGTCCGCCTCGGTCAGGCCGACCCCGGGGTCGGCGATCCGCAAGCCGGTCGCGTCGACGCTGATCCGGATCGCGGTTGGCGCCAACCGGTCCCGCTGGGCACGCGCGGTGACGGCGTCCACCGCGTTCTGCAATAACTCGCGCAGGTACACCCGAGGACTGGAATACAGGTGGTGAGAGAGTAAGTCGACGATCCCCCGCAGATCCACCTGAAACGTATAGCTGTCTTCCACCGCCGCCACACCATTGGGCGTTCGCTCCACCATGGTGCGCAATCCTTGCCGCACGCGCCAATGGTTCGCTTAACAATCGCTGATGACGCCGATCAGACCTGCGGCCGCTTGGACTTCGGCAGCCTGCTGACCACCGCCTCATAGGACTGGTCGATCAGTTCGCGCACCTCGTCGTCCGGTATCGCGCCATTGAGCTTGACGCCGTTCCAGCCATACCGCCCGATATACGACGACGCCGTCACATCGTTCGGATACACCCGGATCAGCTCGTTGGCCTCATCCCGGGTGCGCCCGCACTTGAGCCCGACCGAGGTCTCCCCGAGGAACGCGAAAATCTTGTCGCCGACCTTCGCGACCACATCGCCTTCCCACGGTTCGTCCTGCCAGGCACCGGGTTTCGCGAGGCAGTACTTCAGCAGCTGCTTGCCATTCATGCCCACTCCTCACACCGGCAGCAGCATCGACACCACTGCCGTCAGTTGGCTGGCCGAGCGACATTCGTGCATCTCGATCACCTGCCGGTACTTGTCGGCGGCGGAATCGCCCGAGCCCCAGTTGGTTTGCATCTCCGGATTGAGCCAGTGCGCGTGCTTGGCGGTCCGCACGAGCGACCGCAATGTCGCCAATTCTGGGTCACGATAGTTGGTGCGCGCGTCGCCGAGGATCAGCAGCGAGCTGCGCGCGGTGACGGCATCCGGGAAGTCCCTGGCGAATCCGGCCAGCGCGTTGCCGTAGTCGGAGTGCCCGTCCATCCCGACGACGCGCGCCTCGGTGAAGATCCGGTTCATCGCCTTGTCCAGCTGGGTGCGCGGATCGAAGAATTGGGTGACCTCGTCGGTCTGGTCGACGAACGCGAAAATCCTTACCCGCGAGAATTGTTCGCGCAACGCACTGACCAGCAGCAGGGTGAAATTGCTGAACCCGGCGACCGAGCCGGACACGTCGCACAGCAGCACCAGCTCCGGCCGGCCGGGCCGCGGCTTGCGGTTCACCAGGTCGATGGGCACGCCGCCGGTCGACATCGACTTACGCAGCGTCTTACGCAAGTCGATCTCACCGCGGCGCGAATGCCTGCGCCGCACCGCGAGTCGCGAGGCCAGAATGCGCGCGAGTCGCTGGGTGCTGCGCCGCATCTCGATCAGCTCGGATTCCGAGGCACGCAGGAAGTCGACGTCCTCGGATTGACGCGGCACGCCGTAACTGGCGACCCGCTCCTTGCCGATCCGCTCGGCCACCCGCCGCCGGGTCTCCGCTTCGACCGACGCGCGGAACGCGTCGATCCGACCGCGCGCGGCCCGCCGGGCGATCTCGGTGTCGAACGCGCTGGTGTCCGGCCCGGCCGCCAGTCCGGCCAGGATCTTGGCCAGCAACGTTTGCGGCTGAACATCTTTCAACGCCTGATAGGCCGAGAACGACGACCCACTCGCTGACTGATACTGACCGAGCTGCTCGACCAGCTGAGCGGCCAACGCGTCCAGCCGGGCATCGCCGGCTTCCTGGGTCAGCAGCTCCGCGAGCAGTTCCCGCAGGGCCGCGATGTCCACCTCACCCGTCGGCGTCCGTGGTATCTCGACCTCGTCGCGGGCACCGCTTCGCTCCCCGATCGCGAGCGGAAACCACAGGTCGAAGAGCCGATCGAAGGTCGCGCGATGGGTGGTCCTGCGCAACAGCGAACACGCCAGACCCTCGCGCAGCACGTCCCGGTCGAGCAGATCGAGCACGGTCACCACCCGGCCGGCGTCCACGGTCTCCGAGGGACCCACCGGAATACCGCGCTCGCGCAGCGCTTCGACGAACCCGACGAGATGACCGGGCAGACCGTGCGGCGCGGTCAGTTCCGCATCCGGCGCGGGCTGCGATCGCGCGGGCATCGGCTCAGGCCAGCTTCAGCTCGGCCAGCGCACGCTGGTGATCGCTCTGATGCTTGAGCACAACACCGAGCGTGGCCCGCACCGCGGAATCGTCCAGGTCGTGCATGCCGAGCGCCAGCAGCGTGCGGCCCCAGTCGATCGACTCGGCCACCGAGGGCAGCTTCTTCAGCTGCATGCCGCGCAGCACGTGCACGATCCGCACCAGCTGAGCGGCGACGGCGGCGGACAGTTCGGGAACACGGCTGGCCAGGATGCGGCGCTCGAGCTCCTCGTCCGGGAAGTCCAGGTGCAGGTAGAGACAGCGGCGCTTGAGGGCCTCGGACAGTTCGCGGGTGGCGTTGGAGGTCAGCACCACGAACGGCTTACGGGTGGCGACGATGGTGCCCAGCTCGGGAACGGTCACCGCGAAATCGCTGAGCACCTCGAGCAGCAGGCCCTCGATCTCGACGTCGGCCTTGTCGGTCTCGTCGATCAACAGCACCGTCGGATCGCTGCGCCGGATCGCGGTGAGCAGCGGCCGCGACAGCAGGAATTCCTCGGTGAAGACGTCGGCTTTTGTTTCTTCCCAATCGTTTTCGCTGGACGCCTGAATGCGCAGGATCTGCTTGGCGTGATTCCACTCGTAGAGCGCGCGAGCCTCGTCGACACCCTCGTAGCACTGCAGGCGGACCAGTTCGGCGCCGGAGGTCTGCGCGACCGCCCTGGCCAGCTCGGTCTTGCCGACACCGGCCGGGCCCTCGATGAGCAGCGGCTTGCCGAGCCGGTCGGCCAGGAACACCGAGGTGGCGGTGGCCTTGTCGGCGAGATAGCCGGTGGTCGCCAGCTGATCGATCACATCGTCGACCGAGGTGAAGATCGGCTCCTGGGTCGTCTCGGGGGTGGGGGCCACGTGCAGTCCTTCCTTGGGAACGAGCGCCGCTCGCTCCCTATTACCTATACCGGCCGGATCTGGCCGTCGCCCCACACGATCCACTTGGTGGAGGTCAGCTCCGGTAGCGCCATGGGTCCGCGGGCGTGCAGCTTCTGAGTGGAGATGCCGATCTCGGCGCCGAAGCCGAATTGCTCACCGTCGGTGAACGCGGTTGAAGCATTCACCATGACGGCCGCGGCGTCGACTCGGCTGGTGAATTCGCGGGCCGCGGCCAGCTCACCGGTGACGATGGCCTCGGTGTGCCCGGTGCCCCAGGTGTTGATGTGCTCGATGGCCGCGTCGAGGCCGTCGACCACCTTGAGCGCGATATCGAGGGTGAGGTACTCCTCGCCCCAGTCCTTGTCGTTCGCGGGCACCAGGCCGGGCAGGTCGCCGTGCACGGTGACGCCGTGCCGTTCCAGCGCCTCGATCAGCTTGGGCACCGCGACGGTGGCGATCGCGTCGTCGATGAGCACCGTCTCGGCGGCATTGCAGACGCTGGGACGGCGGGTCTTGGCGTTGAGCAGGATCTGCTCGGCCATGTCCAGATCGGCGGCCGCGTGCACGTAGACGTGGCAGTTGCCGGTGCCGGTCTCGATGGTGGGCACGGTGGCGTCGCGGACCACGGCACTGATCAGGCCCGCGCCGCCACGCGGGATGACCACGTCGACCAGGCCGCGGGCCTGGATCAGGTGGGTGACGCTCGACCGGTCGGCGCTGGGCAACAGCTGCACCGCGTCGGCCGGAAGACCCTGGGCGGCAAGGGATTCCCGCAGCACGGCGACCAGCGCGGCATTGGCGTGCGCGGCCGAGGAGGAACCGCGAAGCAGCACGGCGTTGCCGGACTTGAGGGTCAGCCCGAACGCGTCGACGGTGACGTTCGGCCTGGCCTCGTAGACCATGCCGAGCACGCCGAGCGGCACCCGGACCTGGCGGGTTTCCAGGCCGTTCGGCAGCACCGAGCCGCGCACGATCTCGCCGATCGGGTCGGGCAGCCCGGCCACCTGACGCAGGCCGGAGGCGATGCCGTCGATCCGCGACTTGGTGAGCCGCAGCCGGTCGATCAGCGATTCCTCGACGTTGGCGGACTGTGCCGCGAGCACGTCCTCGGCATTGGCGTCGAGCACCGCGTCGGCCGCGGCGAGCAGCGCGTCGGCGGCGGCATGCAGCGCCTCATTCTTCTGCGCCGTGGTCAGCTGCGCCAGCACACGCGACGCGACCCGACCCTTGCGTGCGGCATCGTGCACCAGCTCGCGGACATCCGGCTCGGTCGTCGTTCCTACCGTCATGGGTACAGCCTACTGACCCGGGCCAAGGCAGAATTCAGCACCGCACATCGCCCGCCGTCCGGTCCGTGGTCACATATTCAGGTGATGGAATTGGGTCTGCTCGGGGTCGTGGCCTTCGTCCTGATCGTCGTGCTCGCCAGTGTCCTCGTGGTCGCCGTGAAGTCCGGTTCCCGGCCTGCGACACCGCCGGTCCCTGGTCCGGGCTGGTATCCCGACCCGGCGGATCCGAACCTCGTCCGCTGGTTCGACGGGCACCAGTGGACACCGCAGACGCGGCAGCGCCTCTACTAGCCTTGGACGGCATGGCCGAAAAGACGGACGTTCCCTCGATCGCGGTGCTCGGCAGTATCAACATGGATCTGGTGACGACCACCGATCGGCGGCCGGTGCCCGGCGAGACGGTGCTCGGTACCGGGTTCGCGATGGTGCCGGGCGGGAAGGGCTCGAATCAGGCCATCGCCGCCCAGCGGGCCGGTGGCGCGGTGCGGTTTCTCGGGGCGGTCGGCGATGACGTGTTCGCGGCCGAATTGCGGCGCGTGCTGACGGATTCGGGGGTGAACGTCGAGCGGTTGCGGACGGTGGACGGGCCAAGCGGGGTCGCCGCGATCGTGGTGGATGGTGGCGGCGAGAACAGCATCATCGTGGTCGGCGGGGCGAACGCGCGGATGACCGAGCTCACCGAGGCGGACCTCGACGCGATCGCTGGCGCCGATATTCTGTTGTGCCAGTTGGAAATTCCGATCGATACGGTGCTGGCCGGGGCACGGCACGCGCGCGCCAACGGCACCACGGTGCTGCTCAATCCCTCCCCCACCCAGCATCTTCCCGCCGAGCTGTGGGCGAATGTCGATGTGGCGGTGGTTAATTCGGGCGAGGCCGAACAGCTCGGCGCCGCCCTCGATCCGGTCGCCCACGTGGTCATCACCCGTGGCGCGGACGGCGCGACCTATCGCGGACCCGGGGGCAAACAGCTGTCCCAGCCGAGTCCTGAGGTCGACGTTATCGACACCACCGGTGCGGGCGATACCTTCACCGGTGCACTGGCTGCCGCCTGGCGCTATGGCCCCGAACACGCGTTGACCTGGGCAGGCACCGCGGGCGCACTGGCCACCACCAAGCTCGGCGCGAGCACCTCGATCCCCACCGAAGACGAGATCCGCGCCGCCCTCCCAGCGAACTAGCGATCGCCGCAACAGCCGTGCTGCCGACGCCCACCGCGAGTAAGGCCGCCATCGCGTCTCACTATTGCGTAAATACAATGGCGCGCACTGTGATCGGCTCGGTGGCCGGCGCCTTGTCCGTTCACCATCGCACAGCAGCACGATGAACCGCCGCCGGTGAAAGTTCACGCCGAACAGCAACCCGCCGACTATCGTTGATGTTCATGCCCACCATGCCGGAGCGCATTCCGTCCGACGACGACAACGACGCGGTCATCGGCAGGTTGGATGCCGACATCGTCGCGCTGACCTTCGTCGACAACGCCGGAATCACCAGGGTGAAGACGGTGCCGATGCGGCGGCTCGCGCAGGCGGCGCGGCACGGGGTCGGGGTGTCGCCCTGCTTCGAGACGTTCGCGTTCGATGATCTGATGACGGCCGGGAAATACCTCGGCGGGCCGGACGGTGATCTGCGGTTGGTCCCGGATCTGTCGGTGCTGACCGAACTCGCGTGTCAGCCGGGCTGGGCGTGGGCGCCCACCAACAAATACACCCAGGACGGGACGCCCTTCGCCGCCTGCCAGCGCGGGTTCGCGACCCGGCAGGCCGAGGCGGCGCGACAGGCCGGACTCCGGCTGTCCATGGCGTTCGAGACCGAATGGGCTGTTGGGCAGGGCGACACCCAAGACTTCACCCCCGCCGCCTACGGGCCCGCGTACGGCTTGGTGCGACTCGGGCAGGTGGCCGACTACGCGCGGGAACTGGTCGCGATACTCGATCGGCAAGGCATCCGCGTCGACCAGTTCCACCCGGAATACTCACCGGGCCAACTGGAACTGTCCGTCCAACCGTCCGATCCGGTCGGCGCCGCCGACGACGCGGTACTGGTGCGGCACACGATCCGCCAGGTGAGCCTGCAGTACGGCTGGCGCGCGTTGCTCGCACCCTGCCTCGAGCCGGGTGGCACCGGTTCCGGTGCGCACCTGCACTTTTCGGCACAGGACGAGCAGGGCCCGCTGTTCGCCACCGGCGACGGCCCGTACGGCATGCGCCGGACCGGCGAGGCATTCCTCGCCGGGATACTGCGCGAGCTGCCCGCGCTCGTCGCGGTGGGTGCCGGTAATCCGGCGAGCTTCCTGCGTCTGGTGCCGTCGCGGTGGGCGGGCGTCTGGCAATGCTGGGGCCGGGAAACCCGGGAGGCGGCACTGCGTTTCATCACCGGCGTGCGCGGCACCGAGGAGTGGGCGGCCAACGCCGAGGTCAAATGCTTTGACGCGACCGGAAATCCGTATCTGATCGTGGGGTCGGTGATCGCCGCCGGGCTGGCCGGCGTGGCCGAGGACCTGCGGCTGCCCGCCGAAATCGGCGGCGATCCGGTGGAATTCGACGCGGAACAGCTGCTGATCTCCGGCGTGCGCAGGCTGCCGACCCGCCCCGCCGAGGCGGCCGACCGGCTGGCGGACTCCGCGGTGCTGGCCGAGGCGATGGGTCCCGAATTACACGACGCGCTGCTCACCGTGCGCCGCGCCGAGGCGGACCGTTATCAGTGCGCCAGCCCCGAAGAGCTTGTCGCGCTGACTCGTTGGCGGTTCTGACGTGCTGACCGACGGTCTGACGCTCACCGATCACCACTGTCACGGCGTCGTCCCGCACGATCTGGACCGGGCCGGGTTCGAGCGACTACTCGGCGAAGGACCCACCGGGACCTTCGATTCCGCGATCGGGCTGGCGGTCCGCCGCTGGTGCGCACCGGCACTCGACCTCCCGCCACACGTCGGTCCGGACGCCTACCTGACCCACCGAGCCGAGCTCGGCTGGCGCGAGGCCGCCGTGCGACTGCTGGCCGCCACCGGCACGACCAGCTGGTTCATCGACACCGGATTCGGCGGCGGCACAGCGGAATTCGGTTTGCTCACCGACGGCGAAGTGCGCGAAGTGGTGCGGATCGAACAGGTCGCCGAACAGGTGATCGCCGAGGTAGGCGCGGGCAAGACGGTGTTCGATCAGATCGAGGCCCGGCTGCGCGAACGCGCCCGACATGCCGTCGGGCTCAAGACCATCGTCGCCTACCGCTGCGGCCTGGATTTCCCGCTGCGCGATCGTCCACCGAAATCCGTGTTCCCCGAACACCGCCTCACCGACCCGGATCTGCTCGGTTGGCTGGTCGGACTCGGCGCGCGCATCGGCGCCGAATTCGGCCTGCCCCTGCAATTCCACACCGGCTTCGGCGATACCGACCTGCGACTACATCGCGCGGATCCCTTGCTGCTCACCGACTTTCTTCGCAACACCGCGGACACCGGCCTGACCGTGATGCTGCTGCACTGCTGGCCGTTCCACCGCAACGCCGCCTACCTGGCCCACGCCTTCGCGCACGTACGGATGGATATCGGACTCACCGTCCCGTACGTCGGGCACCGCGCCGAGGCGGTCCTCGCCGAGACGCTCGAACTCGCCCCGTTCCGTTCGCTGTGTTATTCGTCCGATGGTTACGGCCTGCCGGAACTGCATTTCCTCGGCGCATTCTGGTGGCGCCGCGGCCTCGGCAGACTGCTCGACGAATGGATCGCCGAGGACCTGATCACCACCGCCGACGCCGAACGCCTGGCCACCGGCATCGCCCACATCAACGCCGAGGACGCGTACCCGGGCACCCGGTAACACCACGGGAAAATACTCGAGCTGCCCGAGTATTTATTCGAGTGCGCTTATTCGCGTCGATCTTTACCGTTGATCAGGAAAACCAACGAAAGGATCGACAATGTTTCCCGTCGAGCTGCGCGGCACCCGCGCGCAGACGCTCATGTGGGCCGAAGAGCACGCGGTCGAGCAGTCCGCGCTGCAGCAGCTGCGGAATATCGCCGCGCTGAAATGGGTCCACGGCGTCCGCGTGATGCCGGACGTGCACCTCGGCAAGGGGGCAACGGTCGGCTCGGTGATCGCGATGCGGGACGCGGTTTGCCCGGCCGCGGTCGGCGTGGACATCGGCTGCGGCATGGAGAGCGTCAAGACCGACCTCACCGCCGCGGATCTCCCGGACGACCTGCGTTCGCTGCGGTCCAGGATCGAGGCCGCGGTCCCGGTCGGTTTCAGCGCGCACGACAGCGCGGTCAACGTGACCAAGCTCGGCGGCGAGGTGTCCGCATTGGGCGCGAGCACCGCGACGCTGCGGGCGGGCTGGGACAACTTCTGGGGTTCGTTCGCCTCGCTCGACGATGGCGTGCACAACCGGGAGGCCAAGGCGCACAAGCAGATGGGCACCCTCGGCGGCGGCAACCACTTCATCGAGGTCTGCCTCGACCAGGATGACGCGGTGTGGATCCTGCTGCATTCGGGCAGCCGCAACATCGGCAAGGAGCTCGCCGAGCGGCATATGGCCGTGGCACGGACGCTGTCGCACAACGTCGATCTGCCGGATCGCGATCTAGCCGTATTCCTTTCCGGAACACCGGAAATGGATGCCTACCGGCGCGACCTCACCTGGGCACAGGAGTATGCCGCACGCAACCGCGCGGTAATGCTGGCCCTGGTCTGCCGTGCGGTGCGCGACGAATTCGCCGAGCGCCCGGTGCGTTTCGATCAGCCGATCAGCTGCCACCACAACTATGTGGCCGAGGAGCTCATCGACGGCATCCCGATGCTGGTGACCCGTAAGGGGGCGGTCCGGGCGGGCGCGGGTGATCTCGCGCTGATCCCGGGTTCGATGGGCACCCGTTCATATGTGGTGCGCGGCAAGGGAAATCCGGCCTCGTTCCAGTCGGCCTCGCACGGCGCGGGGCGGCGGATGAGTCGTAACGCGGCGAAGAGGCAGTTCACCGTCGCCGATCTGGTCGCGCAGACCGAGGGCGTCGAGTCGCGCAAGGACGCGGGCGTGGTCGACGAGATCCCGGCCGCCTACAAGGACATCGACGAGGTCATCGCCGCACAGCGCGACCTGGTCGACGTCGTCGCGACGCTGCGGCAGGTGCTCTGCGTCAAGGGCTGAACTCGGGCCGCGCCCACCACCGGTGGGCGCGGCCTCGATTCACTTGCGCCGCAGGGTCGCCGCGAACGCCGCGCCGAGCAAGAACATGCCGGTGAGCAGCGCGAAGCCGTTCAGTATCCAATTGTGCAGTGCGAGATGGAAATCGTCGGACAGCTCCGGCAGATTCTCGACCTGCCGGTAGGTGTCGTCCGGGAAGACAATGTGCAGGATCCCGGGGATCACACCCCACACCAGGCCCGCGATCGCCGTGCCCACCGGGGAGAACGCGGCCAACGCCGCCACCAGGAACAGCAGCACCGCACCGCCGATGATCTGAAAGTTCGAACCCCAGCGGTCCGCCGAGCTGCCCAGGATGACCCACTGCCTGGTGTCGAGCGCGCCGTGCGCGGATAGGCCGATCCCGATCGGGGTGATCACCAGCGAGATCAGCGTGCCGGTGAGCGTGCGGCCGAAGCCGCTGCGACTCTGGAACTGGGAGCCCGGCGGCGACCAGCCCGCCGGCGGCTGGTATTGGCTCGACATCGTTGCCCTCCTGCGCGGACCCGCTGTCGGGATCCTCTCGGCCCCTATTGTCCGCCGTTCATGGTCATTTCGCGTCGAATGCCGCGCCGAGGCGGTTACGATCACGCTTCCGGCGAGACCGGAGAGACGCGCACGTCAGGACTGGTTACCATCGGGTATGCGCCAGCAACAACGAGGTTCGGGCTCCACAACGCCCGCTGCGACGGCCACCGAGCCCCCGGCCATTCCAGGTGTTCGCCGCTACTTCGCGGCCGCGCGCGGCGTGGACTTCCATGTGACCGAGGCCGGACCCACGGACGGTCGACCGGTGCTGGCGCTGCACGGGTGGCCGCAGCATCACTACGCGTATCGCCATCTGCTGGCCGATCCCCCTGCGGGACTGCGCATCATCGTGCCGGACCTGCCGGGTTATGGCTGGTCCGGTCCGGCGCCACACCGGTGGGCCAAAGACGATGTCGCCTCCGATGTACTGGCGTTGCTCGATGAACTCGGGCTCGACCACGTGCTGCTGATCGGCCACGATTGGGGCGGTTACATCGGACACCTCATGGTGTTGCGCGAGCCCGAGCGGTTCGACGGATACCTGGTGCTGAATATCGCTCATCCGTGGCAGACGCCGCGCAGTTTTCTGCCGCATGTGTGGCGGTTCCTGGTCTACCAACCGGTCGTCGCCACGTTCGGGCAGTACTTGCAGCAGCGCACCCGGTTGCTCGAGGTGATGCTGGCCAAGGGCGTCAAGAATCGCGCGGAGTTCGGTCCGGAAGTGGTTCGCGCGTATGCCGATCGGTTCCGCGACCCGGGCGTCGCGCGCGCCGGTGTCGACACATACCGCACCTTCTTGCTCCGTGAACTTCCGCGCGGTGCCCGTCATGGGGAAACCCGCCGCGCCACCATCCCGATCCGGGCTCTGTTCGGTGTCGACGACAGTGCCGTGCACCACTCGCTTGCCGCCGCCGAGACCGCGAAAGCCGATGACTACACGCTGGAGCGGGTGGCGAACTGCGGTCACTTCATCGCCGAGGAACGCCCCGACCTGATCCGGGCCCGGCTGATCACCCTCGCCGAGGAGACCGCGCCGGCCGGAACGCACTGACGGATGTTGTTGTGGCGGAGCGTAATTCTCATGCCGACCGTGTCACGTCATGGCTATCGATACCCTGCAGCACCGTGATGTGCTCCACCACAACGGTATTGCCGCCCCGCTGTTTCGCCTGATACATCGCGCTGTCGGCGCACCTGATCAGATCCTGCACCAGCTGGCGGCTGTGCCGGTAGCCGTCGGCACCCGTGTCGGCGACGGCGATACCGATGCTGGCGGTGACCGAAATCGAGCCGATGGGTTCGGCGACGGCGCTGCGTAGTCGCTCGGCGGCATCGACCGCGGTGGGGACGGGCAGGCGCGCGACGATCGCGAACTCCTCGCCGCCGAGCCGGGAGACGATGCTGTGCTCGGGTGCCACGCGCTGCAACCGATCCGCCGTTTGAACCAGCACCTTGTCGCCCGCGGCATGCCCGAACGCGTCGTTGACCGCTTTGAACCGATCCAAATCGACCATCATCACGCAGACGGGCACCGGCCCGGAGCCACCGACCGTCATCGCGGAGTGGTACTCGAATCCGCGTCTGCTCAACAGCATCGTCAACGGATCGGAGAGCATGTCACTGCGCAGCACCCAGTAGCAGAACTGCAGGCCGGGTGGCACCACCGTGGCCGCGACCATGCCGAGGATCATGATCACCGCCGACGCGGCATCGCCGACGCCGAACAGCGGAATCGACAGTACCACCGCCGACGCCAACGACCACGCCGTGTGCCCGGCCAGCACCTGCGGACTGTGGAAGGCGCTGACATAGATGCCGACGATCAGCAACAGCATCATCCCGACCGACCGGACGACATTGCCCGGACTCAGCACACAGACCAGCGTGATGCACACGTCGCCGATGGCGACCAACGTCAGCGATTCCACTCTGCTCGGCCACGGCAGCCACCACCAGCGCACCACCCACAGCACCGCCGCCACCACGATGCACCACAGCACCACCCGGCCGAGCAGGTACTGCGGACCCGCCGACGACGTCACCGTCAGCACGCTGATCAGCGGCGTCGCCAGTCCGCACAGTCCGATGGCGTACTTCACCACGCCGAGTGCTGAGCGGTCGGCGAGGGCGTTCACCACCCAGCGGTAGTCGACGCCGTCCCGCCACCAATCCCGAAGTAATCGCAGGTAGCCGTTCATGACCGCGTCCCGGTCACGCACGGCTCCGGCCCGAGCGAGTGCTCGGCTGTGTCTATCGTTCGCTCGCTACGCTCGGTCATTCGACTCGTCCTCGGCGTCGACCAGGAAGCCTCGTACTCGTTTCGAACCGCGCTCACTTGTGGTGAACGCCGCCGCGGAAGCCGGTGATCACGGTGTCATCGCGGCGATTCACGCAGTGTAGGACACATCGCGGCGGTTACCGAGAGTCCGACCGGTATCGATATCGACAAGCACCGCCGGGGCGGGTGGGCGCGACGCGCGCGGTTGCTGTCGGTACCGTCGGGCACGATGGAGCGCATGACCACGGCGACCGATGTCCCGGCGATCGACCTCACCGCACCCGACCTTCGCGAGCGCGCGGAACACCTGCTGCGCGAGCTGGCGGGGCCCGACGCTCGGCTACGAGAGGATCAGTGGACGGCGATCGAGGCGCTGGTGGTGCAGCGGCGCCGCGCGCTGGTGGTGCAGCGCACCGGCTGGGGTAAGTCGGCGGTCTACTTCATCGCCGCCAAGCTGCTGCGCGGGGCCGGGCGCGGGCCGACGGTGATCGTGTCGCCGCTGCTCGCGCTGATGCGCAACCAGGTCGCCGCCGCGCAACGGGCGGGCGTGGTTGCCGCCACGATCAATTCGGGCAATGTCACCGAATGGGATGAAATCCACAGCCAGGTCGCGTCCGGCGAGGTCGACGTGCTGCTGGTCAGCCCGGAGCGGCTGAACAATCCGGACTTCCGCGATCAGGTGCTGCCTAAGCTCGCCGCCGACGCCGGACTCGTGGTGATCGACGAGGCGCACTGTGTCTCCGACTGGGGCCACGACTTCCGGCCCGACTACCGGCGGATCCGTACGCTCATCGCCGACCTCGGCTCGGATGTGCCGGTGCTGGCCACCACCGCGACCGCGAACGACCGGGTGGTCACCGACGTCGCCACCCAGATCGGCACCGACACCCTGGTGTTGCGCGGCACGCTGGACCGCGAGTCGCTGCACCTGTCGGTGGTGCGCTTCGACGACGCGGTGGAACGCACCGCGTGGCTCAGCGGGCACCTGCGCACACTCACCGGCTCGGGGATCGTCTACACGCTCACCGTCGCGGCCGCGCACGACCTGGCCGACGTGCTGAACTCGCATGGACACACCGTCGCCGCCTACACCGGCCAGACCGATCCCGCCGAACGCGAGGCGCTGGAGTCGGCGCTGTTGAACAACGAGGTGAAGGCGCTCATCGCCACCTCGGCGCTCGGCATGGGTTTCGACAAGCCCGATCTCGGCTTCGTCGTGCACGTCGGCGCGCCCTCCTCGCCGATCGCCTACTACCAGCAGGTCGGCCGTGCGGGCCGTGGCACCGAGCGCGCCGAGGTGGTGCTGCTGCCCGGACCGGAGGACGCGCGGATCTGGAGTTACTTCGCCTCCGTCGCGTTTCCGCGCGAACACATCGTGCGCTCGGTGCTCGACGCGCTCGACACCGACCGGGCCTTGTCCACCGTGGCACTGGAACCGCTGGTCGAGCTGAACCGCTCCCGCTTGGAGATGGTGCTCAAGGTGCTCGACGTGGACGGCGCGGTGCACCGGGTGCGCGGCGGCTGGATCTCCACCGGTCAACCGTGGACCTACGACACCGAACGCTATGAGCGGCTGTCCGAGGCCCGCGAGGTCGAGCAGCAGGCGATGGTCGACTATCAGTCGACGAGCGCCTGCCGGATGGTGTTCCTGCGCAGCCAGCTGGACGACCCGGGATTGCCTGCGGGGCAAGTGGATTCGCCCGGCTGCGGCCGCTGCGACAACTGCACCGGCACCCGGCCCGACGTCTCGGTGGACGCCGAGGCGGTCGCCGCCACCCGGGCCCGCCTCGACCGTCCCGGACTGGATCTGAGCCCACGCAAGCAGTGGCCCACCGGGATGGCGAAGCTCGGTATCCCGTTGTCCGGCAAGATCACCGGCGGCGCCGAGACCGGTCGCGTGCTCGGCAGGCTCACCGATCTCGGCTGGGGCCAGCGCCTGCGCACCCTGCTCGACGGCCCCGATGATCCCATCCCCGAGAAGGTCTTCGAAGCCTGCGTCGCCGTCTTGCGCGACTGGAAGTGGACCACCCGGCCGACCTCGGTACTGGCCTTGGAATCCCAGCGCTACCCCGTGCTGACCGCCACCCTCGCCGCAGGTCTCGCCGAGATCGGCCGCCTCAACGACCTGGGCACCCTGCCGAATCGCCCGGACCGCCCCCCGGTATCCGCCGCCAACTCGGCACACCGCGTCGCGGGCCTGTTCGACTCCTGGGACGTCCCCGACCTGACCAACGTAGAGGGCCCAATCCTGTTGGTAGACACCCTCTCCGACACCGGCTGGACCCTAACCCTCGCCGCCCACGCCCTCCGCACCGCAGGCGCCGACGCGGTACTCCCCTTCGCCCTCGCATCGGTCACCTAGCCCAACCCCGTCGACGTGAGTCAAATGGTCGCCAAAAGACCTGGCGGGCGTCGCCGCGTCCCGGCGCCGGTCAGTGGCGGGGGTCGGGGAGGGTGATCGTCGGTGGGTCGGGTTCGATTCGTCGGGTTGCGCTCAGGTGGTTGTCCGGGGGTAATGGGCGGCGGGGTTCGCGGACGCCTGCGGTGCCGCCGCCGCCTTCGCGTCCAGGTCTGCCGCCGCCGGTGGTCACCTTGCCGCCCAATAATCTTCGGATGGCTCGCAATAGTTTTCTCATGAGGTCCAGTGTGCTCGCCGGACGGGCGGGCACAACGATGTTCGCGGGCAGCGAAGTTACAGACTGAGGGTGGCGCGCAACCTGGCGTCGAGGGATTCGGATTCGCTGGTCGTCAGTTCGCCGAGCTGCTCGGCGAGCCAGGGACGGTAGGCGCGGTGCAGTTCGAGGGTGTCGGCCCAGCCGTGTTCGGTGTATGTGGCAAGCACGTGGCCGGGGTCGGCGTCGCGCAGGGGAACGACGTGCAGCCAGCGGTACGGCGAGGTGATCACCGCGGAGTCGGATACCAGGACCACCGACATGCGTCTCGGCAGCGGAGTGCCGTCGCGCAAGGCCGGGGAATAACGCCAGACCTCACCGCGTCTCATGCGGCGCCGCGGGCGTCGGTCTCGGCCGCCTCGGTGACGTTCAAGTCGTCGTAGGCCGCGACCTGCTCGGCGGCGTCGTCGACGGCCAGCTTGGCCAGGCTGTCGTGCACGAGCGCGGTGCGCAGCGAGGCGTTGATCACCGAGGACAAGCTGCGATTCTGCTGGTCGGCCGCCTGTTTTGCCCATTCGGCCACCTGCGGATCCAGCGTCACGGTCACGCGCGTCGCCTTACTCATACCGTCATGCATACCAGAGTGCCGCACATTGTGAAGCGCGTTTTCGGGCGGCGGGCGCGGTGCCGGGTCGGCTATCGTCGGACGCGTGGCCAGCAAGGCTGCGGCGTCGGCCATCGAACTGGATGTCGGCGACCGCACGATCCGCATTTCCAACCCGGACCGGGTGTACTTCCCGGAGACCGGCGCGACGAAGCTCGACCTGGTGCAGTACTACCTGAGCGTCGGCGACGGCATCGTCCGCGCGCTGCGCGATCGGCCGTGCATGCTGCATCGCTTCCCGAAGGGGTTGGCCGGGGCCAAGGTGCACCAGAAGCGACTGCCCGCGGGCGCGCCGGACTGGATCAACACGGTGCGCGTCTTCTTCCCCCGCTACAGCAGGCACGCCGACGAGCTGTGTGTAGATGAGCTGGCCGACGTGATCTGGGCTGTGCAGATGTCGACGGTCGAGTTCCATCCGTGGAACTCGCGCGCGGCCGACACCGAAAGCCCCGACGAGTGGCGCATCGATCTGGATCCGATGCCGGACTGCCCGTGGTCGCGCGTGCAGCGAGTGGCCTGCGTCGCGCACGAGGTGCTCGATGAGCTCGGCGCGGTCGGCTGGCCGAAGACGTCCGGCGGCAACGGTTTACACATCTATGTCCGCATCGCACCGAACTGGGGTTTCAAGGAGGTGCGCCGCGCCGCGCTCGCCTTCGCCCGCGAGGTCGAGCGCCGTGCACCCGACGACGTGACCACCACCTGGTGGCGCAAGGACCGCGACCCCAAGATGTTGTTCGTCGACTACAACCAGAATGCCCGCGACCACACCATCGCCGCCGCCTACTCGGTCCGCGGCGTGCCGACCGCCACCGTCTCCACCCCGATCCACTGGGACGAGATTCCCGACGTCGACCCCCGCGACTTCACCATCAAAACCGTCCCGGCCCGCTTCGCCGAACTGGGCGACCTACACGAGGGCATCGACGACGCGGTCTTCGACATAGATCAACTCCTGGAATGGGCCGACCGCGACAAGGTAGACGCCGACCTCGACCAGGAAACCGACCTCGACGAGGACTGATCCGCCCCCGCGGCAGGCGGGGTGCGGGCCGGGGGCAGTGATAACGTCGCCGCAGCGCTGCCACCAGCGCATTGCGCACCCGCTGTACTGCTCCGAAGGAGGTCTATCCATGAGCCGACCGGCAGTAGCGATAGCGATCGCGCCCGCTGATCCGCCTCCTGCGTTGCTGGCGAAGGCGGTCGCGGATGCCGGGGCGAGTGTGGCCGCGCTTGATGAGGCGCGGGGGTTGATCTGGGTGGGTACCCCGGGACAGTTTCCGGATGAGTTGCCGGAGACGATCGAGTGGGTGCAACTGCCCGCGGCGGGGGTGGAGGAGTGGTTCGACGCGGGCGTTATCGCCGCTCATCCGAAGGTGCAGTTCACCTCGGCCGCAGGCGCTTTCGCGGCCAGCGTGGCCGAGCACGCGCTGATGCTGTTGCTGGCGGGCGTGCGCTATCTGCCCGAACAGCTGCGGGCGGCCAGCTGGCGGCGGCAGGATTTCATCCCGCACATCGGTTCGTTGCGCGGTAAGACGGTCACCATCGTCGGCGCCGGCGGTATCGGGCGGGCGCTGATCCCGATGCTCGCACCGCTCGGTGCGCACGTGATCGCGGTCAACCGGTCCGGCCGTCCGGTCACCGGTCCTGGCATCCCTGACACGGTCGAAACGATCTCGACCGATCACCTTTCCCGGGTGTGGCCGCGCACCGACCATGTGGTCGTCGCCGCTCCGGCCACCCCAGCGACCGACCATCTCATCGACGCGGACGTGCTCGCCCGGCTCAAGCCACACTCGTGGGTCATCAATATCGCGCGCGGCAGCCTGATCGACACCGACGCCCTGGTCACCGCGCTCGCCTCCGGCGCGATCGCGGGCGCGGGGCTCGATGTCACCCATCCGGAGCCGTTGCCGGACGGTCATCCGCTCTGGGCGCTCCCGAATGCCATTGTGACACCGCATGATTCGAACCCGCCACAGCTGCGGCTCGCCGCCTTCGCCGACCACGCCTGCGCGAACGTCGAACGGTTCGTCACCGGCAAAGACCTCCTGGCCCCTGTCGATCCGGACCGAGGCTACTGACTCCCGGACCGCCGACGTACGTATACGACGGCGAAAAGTACTTATAGATGACTGATTCGGGGCACCCCCTGCGGCCATAACGTAGTTCCTGTCAGCAAGAACGACAGCGAAACCGCAGATCACAGCCCCGAAGGAGCCCATCATGAACACCATCGTCGCCCAGTACCTGGAAGCCTGGAACACCACCGACGCCACCGACCGCAAGGCCGCCGTCGCCCGGGTCTTCACCGAGACCGCCGGCTACACCGACCCGCTGATGGCGGTCGCCGGGCACGACGCCATCGACGCCGGAATCGCCGCCGCGCAAGCACAATTCCCCGGCTGGACGTTCCGCTTGGCCGGGCCGGTGGACGCCCACCACGATCAGGTCCGGTTCACCTGGGAGCTCGGCCCCGCCGACGCCCCGGCCGTGGTGGTCGGCTTCGACGTGGCCGTCGTCGAGGACGGCCGGTTCGCCAACGTGTACGGCTTCCTCGACAAGGTCCCCGCCGCAGCCTGACCGAACCCGCTCCGCCACAACCTTATTCACCGAAGGAAGCCCTGCCATGACCACCATCGCCCCGTCCTACCTGTCCGCCGTAAAGGCCCCTGGCCCACAACTGCTTCGCCTTTCGCTCCGCTTGGATGCCGTGGTCACCGGCGTCAACGGCCTGGCCTACCTCGCTCTCGCCAAGCCGCTGGAGTCGCTGCTCGGCCTGGACACCGAGATCGGCATCCCGATCGGCATCTTCCTGACGCTGTACGGCGTGGCGGTGGCGATCATCGGCACCAGGCAGTCGATCAGCACCACCGCCACCCGCGTGGTGATCGCGGGCAACGCCGCCTGGGTCGTGGTCAGCCTGGCCGCCCTCGTCGAGGGCGCGCTCGAGCTGAACCTGGTCGGCTCGGTCTGGGCGGTCATGCAGGCGGTGACCGTCGGCGGTTTCGCCGCCATGCAGTACCTGGGCCTGCGCAAAGCGCGGTGAAACCACCGATAACCGAATATCCCGAACCTCGACGACCGCGGCACCAGTACCCAGCTGATGCCGCGGTCGTCGTCGCAGGTCAACCCACATCGCGATCAGCCTGCAACAAATGTGCCATTGACAACTGGCACATTCATCGCTGATGCTGAACGCATGACAAGGTCAACGAAGACCTCGATACCTGGGGTACCGACCACCGCCTCCGCACGGTCCACACTGGCCGCGGCGGCCACCCAGATCGGGTTACGTCCGCTGAACAACGCGGTGCCGATGAACGCCACTGGCGTCTGGTTCGCCCGCAAGCTGGTCGCCACCTTCATGGCCGTGGGCGGTCCGGTGCCCCGCGGCACCGCCGTCACCCCGGTTCGGTCCGGGCCGGTGCGTGGCGAATGGGTCCGTGCCGCCGGGGTCTGTTTCGGCAGACAAGCCATCTACTACATCCACGGCAGCGCCTACGTCATCTGCTCGGCGCGCACCCATCGCGGTTTGGCCGCGCAGTTGTCGCGCAAGACCGGACTCCCGGTATTTGTCACCGACTACCGCCTCGCGCCGGAACACCGCTTCCCGGCCGCGGCCGACGATATCGAGGCGGGCTACCGCTGGCTGCTCGAACGCGGCTATGCCGCAGACGATCTGGTGATCGCCGGTGATTCGGCGGGCGGGCACCTCGCGCTCGACCTGCTCATCGAGAACGACCGCCACCGCATCCCGCAGCCCGCGGCCGTGGCGATGTTCTCGCCGCTGTTCGACCTCACCCTGCGGCTGGCCGCCGAACAGGAACGGCGCCACCGTGATCCGCTCATCTCGGCCGAGGCCGCGAGCCGGATGCCGCGCGAGTACACGCAGGGCCTGCCCGATGACCTGCCCCGGCTGCGGCTGACGGTGCCGCAAGGGATGCCCTTGCCGCCCATGCTCATTCAGGTCGGTGGCACCGAAATGCTCAGGGCCGACGCGCGAGCGCTGTGCGAGATGGTGCGCGCCGCGGGCGGCAGCTGCGAACTGGAGGTGTGGCCGGGTCAGGTGCACGTCTTCCAGGCGCTGCCGACGCTGGTGCCCGAAGCCGATCAGGCCCTGACCCGCGCGGCCGAGTTCCTGCGCGCGGCGCTGGCCGACCGCACTGTCTCCGAGAAGGTGAGCTAACGATGTTCGGACTGGAAAAGCTGCTGCCCCTTGGCAATCGGCCCCGGCGCACGTATGGCGCGCGAGCGGTGGTGACCGGCGCGGGCAGCGGTATCGGCCGGGCCTTCGCGCTGGAGATCGCCGAACGCGGCGGCCAGGTGATCTGCGCCGACATCGATGAGACCCGCGCCGATCAGACCGTCGCGCTGATCGAGCGCAAGCATCCCGGCACCGCGCACGCCTTCCGCTGCGATGTGGCGCACCGCGAGGACGTGGAAAACCTTGCGCGCTTTGCCGAATCGCTGTTCGAACGCCCGGTCAGTTTGGTCATCAACAACGCGGGCGTCGGCATCGGCGGAAAGCGCGTCGGCCAGGTCGGATTCGAGGACTGGGAGTGGGCGCTCGGCATCAACCTGTGGGGTGTGGTGCACGGGTGCGAGGTGTTCACGCCGCAGCTGCGCGCCGCGCGCCGGGGCGGGATCATCAATGTCGCCTCGGCCGCCGGGTTCGCCGCCGCGCCCTCGATGGCCGTCTACAACGTGTCCAAGGCGGGCGTGATGTCGCTGTCGGAGACGATGGCGGCCGAGCTCAGCGGCACCGGGGTCGCGGTCACCGTGCTGTGCCCCACCTTCGTGAAAACCAATGTGGCCAAGGACGGCCGGATCACCCAGCAGTCGGCGAGCCTGGCCGACACCCTCATGCGCTGGACCGGCTTCTCCCCGGAATACGTCGCCCGCAACACCCTCGACGCGCACGACCGCGGACAGCTGTATGTGCTGCCGCAGCTGGACGCCCACGTCGTCTGGCGGCTCAAGCGCTACTTCCCCGCCCAGTACACCTATGTCCTCGGCCTCCTGGATCGAGTGCTGCCCCAGGACAACTCCCCCGCCACCGACCGCACCTCGGTCACCGACAAGACAGGAGTCTGACATGGCCATCACGATGGACTTCGACGACATGCTCACCAAGATCAAAGACCGGCAGTGGGCGCTGGCCGACATCGATTGGGACGCACCGGGTGCCGAGATGATCTCGCCCGAGCTGCACGCCAAGCTCAAGCCGTTCATGGCCGATCTGATGTGGATCGAGAACGTCGGCGCGCGCGGCTTCGCCGCCATGGCGAAGAAGGCGCCCACCGAGACGCTGCGCGAGATCTACCGATACTTCCACGCTGAGGAGCAGCGGCACGCCAATGCCGAACTGGCGCTGATGCGACGCTGGGGCATGCTCGACGGCGACGAGATCCCGCAGCCGAACATCAACGTCAAGCTGGTGATCGACTTCCTGGACAAGTACGCCGACGGCATGTCGCTGTCGTTCCTGGGCACCGTCATTCCGATGCTCGAGGTCGCGCTGGACGGCGCGCTGGTCAAGTTCATCATGGACGAGATCCACGACCCGGTTTGCCAGGAGGTCTTCAAGAAGATCAACAACGACGAATCTCGCCATCTGGCCGTCGATTTCGCGGTGATGGATGTGCTCGGCCACGCACGGGCGCGCAAGCTCGCCACCGATCTCGTCGGTGGTTGGCTGAAGCCTTCGCTGATCATCGGCGTGCTGAGTTACGTGCCGCTGCTGAACAAGATTCGCGACAACATCGTCGAGATGGGCGTCGACGAGGAGAAGCTGTACTCGGCGCTCAAGCGCTACGCCAATGTCGGTGAGCGCAGCGAATTCGCGCGCAGGCTGCCGATGTATCAGCTGGTGAAGTTGCAGGGCGGCTGGGTGATCGACCGCGGCCACCCGTACCACCTGGTCGCCGACGCGCTGGTGAAGATCACCGCCAGGGTGCCGAAGGCGCTGCTGCGCAAGGACCCGACCTGGGTCAAGGAAGTCACCTACGAGCCGGCGGCATAGGGCATATGAGCAACCAGACATTAGACGTCGCCATCATCGGTGGCGGGTTCGCCGGGATCGGCGCCGCGATTCGCCTGAAACAGAAGGGAATCGACGGTTTCGCCATCTTCGAGCGCGGCGACGCGATCGGCGGCACCTGGCGCGACAACACCTATCCCGGTGCGGCGTGCGACATTCCGTCGCGGTTGTACTCCTACAGCTTCGCGCCGAACCCGGACTGGTCGCACACCTACTCGGGTAGCAACGAGATCCTTGGCTACATCGAGTCGATGGCGGCCGAGTTCGGGCTCGGGCCGCATTTCCGGTTCGGCAGCAACGTGTCCGGCATCGTGTTCGACGAAGCGGCCGGGCAGTGGGAGATCACGATCGACGGCCAGGGCACGGTGCGCGCCCGCACCGTGGTGCTCGCGTCCGGGCCGTTGGCGAACGCCAGCTTTCCGAACATCCGAGGGATAGAAGAGTACGCCGGGCACAAGATCCACAGTGCCCGTTGGGATCACGACTACGACTTCACCGGCAAGAAGGTCGCGGTCGTCGGCACCGGGGCCAGTGCGGTGCAGATCATTCCCGAGCTGGTCGATAAAGCGGCCTCGGTCAAGGTTTTTCAGCGCACGCCGGGCTGGGTGCTGCCCCGGGTCAACCGGCGCACCAACTCGGTGACCAAGGAGATCTATCGCCGGGTGCCCGCCGCCGAACAGCTCGCCAGGCAGGCCTGGTTCTACGGACACGAGTCGGTCGCGCTCGGCGTCGTCTGGAACACGCCGCTGACCAGGGTCGTCGAGCTGGTCGGCAAGGCCCAATTGCGCAGGCAGGTCAAGGATCCCTGGCTGCGCCGCCAGCTCACCCCGGACTTCCGGGCGGGCTGCAAGCGGCTGTTGATGACCGATGACTACTACCCGGCCCTGCAGCGGGACAACTGCAAGCTGATCACCTGGCCTATCGCCAAGCTCTCCGAGCGCGGTATCCGCACCGCGGAAGGTGTTGAGCACCAAGCCGATTGCATCGTCTTCGCGACCGGCTTCGACGTGTCCAAGACCGGAACCCCGATCCCGGTGGCCGGCCGGGACGGTCGGGTGCTCGCCGAGGAGTGGTCCGGCGGCGCGTACGCCTACAAGAGTATCGCCGTGTCGGGGTTCCCGAACATGTTCCTCACGTTCGGACCGAATTCGGGGCCGGGCCACAACTCGGCGCTGGTGTACATGGAGGCCCAGATCGACTACCTGGTCAGTGCCATCGGCACCATCCTGGAGCAGGATCTGCGCGTCCTCGACGTCAGGAAGGACCGGCAGGACCGCTACAACGCGGGCATGCAGCGCAGGCTGACCAGCACCACCTGGAACTCGGGCTGCAAAAGCTGGTACCTCACCGAGGACGGCTTCAACGCGACCATGTATCCGGGGTTCGCTACCCAGTATGTCAATCAACTGCGGACCGTCGACCTCGCCGACTACACGGTGGTCGCGGCGGACCGGAATGTACGGACGCCCCGGATCGCGGCGGTTTCCTAGATGACGGTGGCCGACGGCCTTGGCGATAGACTCGGTCGATCACGCGGCGTGAGCGACAGGCCCGGAGGCGGTAGCTCGCCGGCCGTGAACGCCGCAATTGAGCATTGACCGTGCTGTTCGGCCGTCGGCAATCCGGCGCCGCGGCGAGCGAGGAGGTGGATTCGATGGAGTACCGCATCGATGATCTCGCGCGCGCCGCGGGCACCACCACCCGCAATGTGCGCGCCTACCAGGAACGCGGCCTGCTGCCCCCGCCCGTCGGCAAGGACGGCCGGGCCAGCATCTACGACAATTCGCACCTGGAGCGACTGCGGCTGATCGATGCCCTGCTGCAGCGCGGTTTCACCACCGCGCACATCGGCGACTTCATCACCAGCTGGGAAACCGGCAAGGATCTCACCGAGGTGCTCGGCCTGCAGCACGCGGTGACCGCGTCCTGGTCCAAGGACGAAACGTTCGAGGTCCCCCGCGAGCTGATCGGCACCATCCTGGGCGCCGAGGCCGACGAACTCGTCGACCGCCTGCGCGAGATGAAACTGGTCCGGCTCGAGGGTGACACCGTGGTGTTCACCGAAACCCAGCTGCTCACCTCGTTCGCCGAATTGCACGAGTACGGCCTGGAACTGCGCACCCTCATCGAGATATACGCCAAGGTCGCCGACCGCATCGACGACATCACCCACATCATGATCACCGCCGCCAAACAGCACATCATCGATGAGCACGGCGCCGGCTGGCTCCCCGACACCAGCAGCGAAATCGCCGACACCACAACAATGTTGAGCAAGATGCGCGAATTGGCCGTAGCCTCGGTGCACTCCACCCTCGCCCGCTCGCTGGACGTCACCCTGCGCCATGAACTCGGCGACTACCTCGCCACCGCCGCCGAACGCGAACGCGCCCGGACGGATTCGCGCCCCGACTCCTCCATCTAGGCGGATCTGAACACGGGCGTCAGTTCCGTGATCGTCGGGCGAAGAGCATTGCGGCGCAGAGATATCCGACGATGGCAAGGCCGATCGACCAGAGCACGGCCGATAGCGCGCTGCCCCCGGTGCCATAGAGCAATGCGCGGAGCGTATTTATTACCGGGGTCGCGGGCTGGTGGTCGGCGAAGCCGCGTAGCCACGACGGCATGGAGGTGGTAGGCACGAACGCGCTACTGATGTAGGGGATGAACATGATCGCGTAAGTGAATCCACCTGCGGCCTCCGGGTTTTGCGCCAGGAGGCCCAGCGCGACCGCTATCCAGGTGATCGCGTGGACGAAGAGCACGATTATCGCGAGTGCGCCCAGCCACGCGAAAAAGCCTGCGGTGGGGCGGAATCCGAGCAGCACGCCGATCACGAGCACGATGGCGACGGCGATCATGTTGCGGACGACACCTTCGCCCGCGTGGCCCGCCAGCAGGGCTTGCCGGTAGATCGGCAGGGTGCGGAAGCGATCGACCGCGCCGGTGCGTAAGTCGGTCGCCACCGCGGTGGCGGTGATCGATGCGCCGAAGCCGGTGCACAGCAGGATGATTCCGGGGATCACGTAGTCGATGTACGGGCCGTCCACCTGGATCGCGCCGCCGAAAACATAGACGAACAGCAGCATGATCAGCACCGGCAGCAGTAGCGAGATCAGCAGGGTGTCCCGGCTGCGCAGCGTGTGCCGCACCGCGCGCCGGAACATGACGGCGGAATCGGTGTAAACCGTTGCCAGCGGACTCATGCCGCGGTTCCACCGCTGAACAGGCGCCTGCTCACCCGGCGGCCGCCTCGACGATATCGGCCGTTCGAGGAGTCGCGTCCGCATGCGATCGCAGCTCTCCCGCAAGTGCTTTCGCGCGCTGCGCGGTGCCTTGCTCGAGCAGGGTGCGCACCCCCGCCGCCAGCCCGTCGCGATCGAGCTTGCGGAAACTGAGGTGCGCGCCGACGCCGAGGCGTTCGACCTGAGCACCCCACATCGGCTGATCGAAGGACACCGAGCAGACCAGCGTCGGCAGACCGGCGCGCAGGCTTTCGAAGGTGGTGCCGATGCCGCCGTGGTGGACGGCGGCGGCGCAGACCGGGAAGACAATGTCGTGCGCGACCGGGCCGACAACCTTGACTCGCGCACCGGTTTCCGCGTCGGCGGCGGCCAGATCGCTCCAACCGGCACTCACCAGCCCGCGGATGCCAAGGCTCTCGCACACCTGCTCGACGATGGCGAGCACGGCATGGGTGTCGCGGATGGGCATGCTGCCGAAGCCGAAATACACCGGCGGCTCGCCTTCCGCGATCCAGGCGATCACCTCACCGTGGTCGGCGGCCAGCTCGCCGAGGGCTTCGCGTGCGGTTCGTTCCAGCGGCAGGAAGCCGACGAGCGGCCTGCGCTCGCCCCACTCTTCGGCCAGGCCGGGCACCAGGGCCGGGTCATATATCTGCACCTCGGGCACCCCCTCGCGGGCGAGCACCGCGGCGGGACTCGCGGTCGAGCGCGGCAGGCCGAGTTGCTTGCGGAGCTGGTTGAGGTACTTCATGAAGACGACGCGGCGCAGGTTCTCGGCGAGCAGCCAGGTGGCCTGATTGACCACGCCCGGCGGCCGCCACTGCGACGGCAGCGCGCCGGGAAACGGATACGCGGCGTTCTTCCGGCACGGAAACCCGTGCAACGACACCAGCGGCACCCGCATCGCCTCGGCGACCGACGCGGCCCGATCCTCGGTGAGCATTGTCGACACGATGATGTCCGCGTTCGCGCAGACGTCGATCACCTCGCGGTTCATCTGGTCGGCGTAGTCGGCCATCTGCTTGCCGACCAATTGCATCAGCCGGAAGCTGCTGCCCGCGGCCAGCGCCTGCTGGCCTTCGTCGGAGGAGTAGAGCTGTTGCACGTCCGGACCGCAGCTGACGGCGGTCAGGCCGGTGCGGGTGACGAAGTCGACCAGGTTCGGCGGCGCGCCGAGCAGCACGTCGTGCCCGCGTCTGCGCAGCTCGAGGCCGAGTGCCACCGCGGGTTGGACGTCGCCGCGGGTGCCCGTCAACGGAATCGCCACTCTCATGCCAGCTCCTGTACTCGGCGGGCCGCCCCGCGCTCGTCGCGCCGTGCGTCGGCGACTCGTCGTTCTTCCCAGCGTGCGCGTGCCGCACATGTCCGTACCGTGGTCCCATGCACGTCGCGCTGTTCACGGACTTTCATCCCGCGACCCTCGGCGGGATCCAGACCGCGGTCCATGCCCAGCGTCGCGGGCTCGAGCGGCTTGGTCATCGCGTCACCGTGTTCACCGCGCCCACGCCGGAATCTACCGAATCCGAGCAGGACATTGTGGTCCTTTCCGCACTCGGCGGGGTGCTGGTGAACGGTTTCGCCATGGTGTTGCCGACGCCGGCGAACAACCGCTTGATCGATGCGACCTTCGCCGAGCGCGGTCCGTTCGACATCGTGCACACCCAGACCACCTACGGGGTCGCCATCGCCGGACTCCGCGCGGCGCGCCGTCATGGCATTCCCGTCGTGCACACCGTGCACAGTCGCGACGACGTGTTCATCGCCAACACCTCCCCCGTCCCGTACCTGTCCGCGCTCACCATGCGTGCCCTGCACGGGCGCTTCGTGTCCCATCGGGGACAGCTGCCGCGCAACAACGAATCCCGCGCGGCGCGGCACGCCTGGCGCACGATGGTCGCGCAGGCGCAGGCCGCCGATCGGGTGATCGTGCCGACCGAGCACTTCGCCGAGCGCATCCTGGCGCATGGGCTGGACCGGCCTCTTCAGGTGATCTCCAACGGAATCGATGACGAGCTGCTCGATCGCGCGCAGGTGGCCGAACCGGGCACGACGCACAGCGGCCCGCTGCGAATCCTCTGGTGCGCCAGGCTGTCCGGCGAGAAGCGGCTGCTCGAAGCCATCGAGGCGGTGCGGCAGGTAGCGAACTGCACGTTCGACATCTACGGCACCGGAGACCTGCGAGAGCGCGCGCAGGCGGCGATCGAAACAGGCGGGCTGAGCGATCGTGTCCGGCTGCACGGTGCGGTCAGTCAAGCGGACTGCCTGGCTGCAATGGCGACGCACGATGTATTGCTCTTTCCCTCTTCAGGTTTCGACACCCAGGGTATGGCCCTGCTGGAGGCGGTGGCGATGCGGCTGCCGGTCGTCTACTGCGATCCGGATCTGGCCGAGACGGTGCCCGAGGGCGGCGGCGTCCGCACTCGCGACCCATCGGTGACAGCGATCGCCGACTCGTTGCGCGAACTCGCCGCGCACCCAGCACAATTGGCGCCGATGCGCGAGATCCTCACCGACCGGGCCGATGCGCGGCAGTCACGCCTCACCGATTCGATCCTGTCGATCTACACCGACCTCGTCGGAGGCACGAGACCCGCTATGCCGCAGTCTGTTCCGAATGTACCCACCGCCCCTGGACGGCTTCCCCTGCTCGGCCACAGCGTGGTGGCGCTGCGTGACGGACTGAAGTTCGTCACGTCGCTGGCCGAGGTGGGGCCGATCGTCCGGATCTATCTCGGGCCGCGCCCCGCCTATGTGCTCACCACCCCGGACCTCATTCGCGAGGTGAGCTTCGGCGAGGCAGGCGAATTCCATCGCGAGGAACTACGCGACGCCATCCAGGAGGTCATTCGCGGCGCGTCCAATGTGCTCAGCGGCAAGCCGCACGAGCTGCGGCGCCGAATGATAGCGCCTGCGCTGCGGCAGCGGCGGTTGAACGAATACGCCGTGGTGGCAGCCGATCTCGCGAACACGTGGTCGAAATCGCTACGGCCGGACCGGCAGCTGAACCTGGTGGATGAGGCGCACCGGCTCGTCCTCGACACTATTTCCTCGACGCTGTTCACCGCCGAGTTCGGTGCGGATGCGAAACGGGAAGTCCAGCAGAACATTCCGTGGCTGCTGAGCCAAGTGATCCAGCGCGCCGCGTTGCCGCCGCCGGTGCGCCGCCTGCGGGTGCTGGCCAACCACCGGTTCACCACCAAGTCCCGTCGGCTGCGCGCCGAGATCGGCGCCGTTGTCGCCGAATACCGCCGCGCCGACCGCGATTTCCACGATGTGCTCTCCGCCCTGGTGCGGCACAGCGATCCGGAGACCGGCACCCGGCTGTCGGACGAGGAGATCATCGACGAGCTGCTGCTGATGCTGGCCGCCGGGGTCGGCTCGACCGCGTCCATCCTCGGCTGGGTATGGCACGAGATCATGCGCAATCCGGACATCGCCACCGAATTGCGCCGCGAGCTGGACGATTTCGTCGGCGATGCCCCGGTCACCCCCGACCATGTCGCGGAGCTGCCCTATCTCCGCCTAGTAGTGCTGGAGACCCTGCGATTCTGGGGGCCGTGGGTGAGCACGCACACCGCGGACGGTCCGGTCACGCTGGGCGGCACCATCCTCCCCGACGGCGCCATGGTCGTGTTCAGCCCGTACATGATTCACCACAACGCGCACTACTACCCGGACCCGGAAACCTTCGACCCCGATCGCTGGTTTCCCGGCCGTGCCGAGGAGATCGACAAGAAGGCGATCCTGCCGTTCGGCGTCGGCATCCGGCATTGCCCGGGCAATAACTTCGCGCTGCTCACCATCACGCTCGCCACCGCCGCCCTCTTCGCCCGCTGGCAGCCGGTCGCCGACCCCGGCTACCGGGTGAAACCGTCGAACCGTGATTTCGTCGCGGCGCCGTCCCGGCTGCCGGTGGTCCTGCAGGCCCGGCATCAGGCGCGCGAATGACGGCGCAGCCGATGATTTCCGCGCCATCAGGTCGTCAGCACAGATATGGACACCAAGAATCTCGCTGACCTCTATTCGTTGCCGGAGTTGGATTGGGCGAACGTCCAAAAGACCCTCGACGCGAACGTCCCCCAAGCCCCCGGTACCGGCGGCCCGAACCGCCACACCTACTGGCTGACCACGATCAACCCGGACGGCAGCCCGCACATGACCGCGCTCGGCGCACTGTGGCTCGACGGCGCGTTCTGGTTCACCACCGGCGCGCGATCACGCAAGGGCCGCAACCTCGCCCGCGACCCCCGGTGCGCGATCAGCATCGCCATCCACGACTTCGACCTCACCGTCAACGGCACCGCGGCACAGGTCATCGACCCGAAGGCGGTCGCCGAGATCGCCGCGCGTTACGCCGCGGACGGCTGGCCCGCCAAGGTCGACGACACCGGCCAGGCCCTCACCGCCGAGTACAGCGCCCCGTCCGCGGGCCCGCCGCCCTGGCACGTCTACCGCATCACCGCGAGCACCGCGATGGCCCTCGGCACGGTCGAGCCCGGCGGCGCGGCGCGCTGGCGTTTCTGAGGATCCGCCGACCGGTTCAGCGCGGGGCGCATCGCAGGCCCGTACCCTCCTGAGTGGCACAGTGCTGATTTACCCAAAGTGCCGACCGTCGAGTGGAGGGGAGTCGCCCGGTGGCAGCCGACCACCCGAGAATGCCGCCGCCAGGGCTGGTTCGTGCGGTCGAGTTGGTACGCAACGGCCTATCTGTCGCTTATCGAAAGATGGTTCCTGGGCAGCTCGCGGTGATGGAGCTGCTTGCCGCCGGGTGGTTGACGCAGGCTATTCACGCCGCCGCCGAGCTCGGGGTGGCCGACGCGCTGACCGCTGGGCCGCGCAGCGGGGCCGAGCTGGCACAGGCGGTGGGGGCCGACGAGGACGCCTTGCATCGGTTGCTGCGGCTGCTCATCGGCCACGGCATCTTCAGGCGGCGCCGGGACGGCCGGTACGCGCTGACCCCGATGGCGCGGGCGCTGCGGCGGGACGCCGATGTCTCGCTGCGCGATGCGGCGCTGTTCTTCGGCTCGCCGATCCATCGGGACAACTGGTCGCACCTGGTCGACGCGGTGCGCACCGGTAAGCCGGTGGGTGAAGCGCTGCACGGGATGTCGTTCTTCGAGCACGCGCAAACGGACCGGACGCTCGGCACGCTGTTCGACAACGCGATGACCAGTATCGGCAGCCTCGGCCTTGGCCCGCTGCTCGCGGCCTACGACTTCGGGCGGTTCGAGACCCTTGTCGATGTCGGCGGCGGCGAGGGCACGATGCTTGCCGAAGTCCTCTGCCGCGCAACACAATCCAGGGGAATCCTGTTCGAACTGCCGGAGGTGGCCGAGACCGCGAGCCGTCGGCTGGCCGAGCTCGGATTGGCCGACCGGTGTGCGGTCGAGCGGGGGTCGTTCTTCGACGCGGTCCCGCAAGGCGGCGACGCCTACATCCTCAAACACATCCTGCACGACTGGCCGGAGGACGACGCGGGCCGGATCCTGGCTACGGTTCGCGCGGCGATGAAACCTGATGCCCGCCTGCTGATTATCGAACTGGTCGTCCCGGAGAACGCCCGCCCGCATCCCGGCAAGTTCATCGATCTGGAAATGCTGGTCAATACCGGCGGCCGGGAACGCACCGTCGACGAGTACCGAAAGTTCCTGGCACGCTACGGGTTCAGGCTGCGTCGGGTGGTCCCGACCGTCTCGCCGGACAACATTCTCGAGGCCGAACCCGCTTAAGGCGTCAACGCCGCCGCGACGACCGCGCTGACGACCCGGCTGACCGCTGCCGACTCCGGCGGCGTGCTTTTACGGTCGGCGAACAGCAGATGTCCGGCCCCGATCAGCGTGGGCGCCAACACAGTTACGTCGGCCGCCGCGACGACGCGGCCATGCTCTTGCTCTGCGCCGAGGTACGCCGCGATCATCTGGGTAGCCTCGGCCAGGAGCGGAACGCCGGTCGGCCTGGTCCGGCGCAGCCTGGCACGCAACTCGTCCCGGAAGGTGACGAGGCTGACGATCGAGACGGCGACCGTCCCGAACACCTCCGTCAGCGCGCCGCTGAGATTGCCGACGACGGTGCCGGTGCCCGCGGACGCGCACAGGGCGACGGCCTGGTGGTCGATCCGCGCGATGCGGTCGAGCACGAGTTCGGCGAGGAAATCGTCGAAGTCGGTGAAGTGCCGGTGCAGCACACCCTTCGCGCAGCCTGCCTCGGTGGTGACCGCGCGGCTGGTCAGCGCGCTCGGCCCGTCCTGCAGCAGAATGCGTTCCGCGGCGTCGAACAGCTGCTCGCGCACGTCGCGCATGGCCACTCCCGTTGGCACCGTGTACTTCTCCTCGCGTCGTCCAGCCCGAATCGGTTGTCGAGTGGGCATGTGCCCACTTATAGTGGGCGCATGCCCACTCTACCGCCGGAACCCTCGTCGGCTCCGCAGCAAGAATCTCATCAAGCCCGCGCCATGGCTGAGTCGTTCGGCGTGGACGCCGCGCGCTACGACCGCTCCCGACCCCGCTATCCCGAGGCGATGGTGCAAGCGATCATCGCGGCAAGTCCGGGACGCGATGTCCTCGACGTCGGCATCGGCACCGGCATCGTCGCCCGGCAGTTCCAAGCGGCGGGCTGCGCTGTACTCGGCGTCGAACCCGACGAACGGATGGCCGAATTCGCGCGACGCCACGGCACCGAGGTCGAGGTGTCCACCTTGGAACAGTGGGATCCCGCAGGCCGCACCTTCGACCTCGTCGTTGCCGGGCAGGTGTGGCACTGGGTGGATCCCGTCGCCGGCGCGGCCAAGGCGGCCGAGGTGTTGCGACCCGGTGGCCGGTTGGCCTTGTTCTGGAACGCCGGGCAGCCACCGGCCGAACTCGTGGAAGCCTTCGCGGAGGTCTACCGACGGCTGCTCCCCGACTCCCCTGTCACCCGCGGGCTCGCGGCCGACGCGGTGCGGATCTACCTGGCAGGGTGCGACAAGGCCGCCGACGGCCTCCGCGCGGCGGGCGGCTTCGGCGAGCCCGAGCAGCGGCAATTCCAGTGGGAGCAGCGGTACACCCGCGATGAGTGGCTGGAATTCTCGGCCACCACCGGCGTCGCCACCCAACTCCCGCAGGCCACGCTGGACGAGGTGCTCGGAGGTCTCGGCGACGCCATCGACGAAGTGGGCGGCAGCTTCACCGCGCAGTACACGGCGGTCATGGTCACCGCGGCACGGCTCGCCACCTGACCTGCTCGACGGGACGCCGACCTGATCCACGATTGCCGGATATCCTCGGAGTGACACGCTTCCGGAAGGTGCGACTGATGTCGAACGACGACAACCTGGTACCCGATCCACGCGCCCGCTGGCGCCATCTCCCCGCCGAGCCCGCCCGGTATGTCGAGGAAACTTTGCTCGACCCCACCTTCTCGACCTACACGCTGCCCGCCGTCGATCCCACCCAGGATTTCATCCGGCTCTACGGCTAGACACGCCCTAGGTGGGCGTTACGAAAGCGCGGGTAGTGATGCCGAGCCCGGTGCTCGTCACGCAGGAGGCGCGCATCGACTGACCGACCGCGGCCGAGGCGGAATCGGTGCCGGAGTACGGGCCGAATATCGGGCCGTCCGGGGTTGCGGGGACGCTGATGCCGAGGCATTCGACCTCCAGGATGGAGGATCCGTAGCCTTCGTGACAGAGCGCGACAGCGTCGGTCAGGCCTCGGTCGACGAAGCAACCGCCGGGGTCGGCCGCCGCATCGGCGCTACCGATCACCAGGCCGCAGGCGAGCACGAGCAGGCCGCCGCCGCCCACGATTCGCCGCATGCCCACAGTCCACCTCGCTGGCGCTCGCCTCATGAATCCCTTTCTCAGCACGATTCGGTAATCCAGCGCTATTCCATCAGACACGAGCCTTACTTATGCGGGACACGCACGGCGACACCGTCAACGTTTGCCGCTAAGGCGAGGTCAGCGCCTGGGCGATCAGGGTGAGATAGAGCGCGAGAATGAAGACCACCGCGGGAACTACGGGATAATTCACCCGGTCCCCTCTGCGGAAGTTCCATGCGGTGGTGACGGGAATCGTCAGCAGGAACGGCGAGATCCGGGCAATGAGTGCGCCGGGCGACGAGTAGTTCCACGGCTCTATCAACCCGATATTGCACAGCACCGCGGCGACCGCACAAACCACCGAGGCCGCGATACTTCCCTTGGCACCGAGAACATTCGAGTACAGCGACTCGTCGGGTCGCCGTTCGCGCGACGTCTTTCTGGCGAACTCGAACTGCAGGAACGCACCGGCGAAGATGCCGGCGACCGCCGCCGCCTGCCAGTGCGCGCGGACTTCGCCCGTATCGATCGCGGAGACCACGATGTAGCCGGTGACGAGCAGCTGCACCGGATAGGTGACAATCAGATTGACCAGGATGTTGGTGCGCACCACGGCGAACAACCGCTCCAGGCCCCACAGCACCAGCCCGTAAGCCATTGCCACAGCGATCATTACGGCGGAACCCACGGAGAGCGCGAGGCTGGCCGAGATGGCGCCGATCGCGATGAGACCCATGGCGACCCGCAGTTCGACGGCGCTCACCGCGCCGGTCACCAGCGGACGGTCCGGGTTGTGCACGCGGTCGTATTCGAGATCCTTCTGCTCGTCGACCATTCGGAGATACAGCAGGACGAAGGCGACGACGACAATCCGTACCACGGTGGACCAGGTCGGTCGCCATGCCGAATCGGGCTGCGTCACAAGCGAAGCCATGCCTTCGAGGGCGAGCACCCACAGCACGCCGTACAGCAGGTAGTGCGGCTTGTACATCACCGCGGTGAACCGGGCGATACGCGCGGCCGACACCAGCGGATGGGTCACGCCCACCGATCCCACATGGTCACCTCGGCGGCGGGAGCGCGCCGGGCCGGTCCATCGCTGCCGGGCAACAGCCGCGCGACCGGGATCATGGCCAGCTGGGTCACCTCATCGAACGGGATACCGAGCAGGTCGGCGACCTCGCGCTCGTAGGCCAGATGCGCGGTCGTCAGGCACGATCCGAGGTCGCGCTCGCGCAGGGCGAGCATGAAGTTCCACACCGCGGGATAAATCGAGCCGTAGAAGCTCGCCAGCCGCAATGGCGACGAGGCCGCCGGCAGGCGGCCGAGCGAACAGACGAGCACGAGCGCGGGCACCTCGGCCAGATGCTCCGCGAGATACCGGCCGGAGGCGAGATCGCCGAGCTGATCGGGCCGCGGCGTGCGCCCGGATAAGTTGGCGGCGAATCCCTTTCGGTAGTACTCGGCGATCTGCTGCTTGGTCTCACCGTCCTGCACGATGAGAAATCGCCACGGCTGCCGATTGCTGCCGCTCGGTGCTTGCACCGCGATATCCAGGCACTCCAGCAGATCTCGTCGCTCGACCGGCCGCGTCAGATCGAGACGACGGCGAAACGATCGGGTCGTGGTGAGCAGTTCGGTACTCATCAGCGATCGACCTCCGGTTCGTCGGCATCGAAACCCAGTTCGTCGTCGGCGAATTCGAGGTCGACCTCGGCCGCGACCGCGTCGAACTGGCGGATCTCGCAGTGGATCACCGTGCGGTCGGCCTGCTGTCCGGTGATCTCCGCGACACACTCCGCCGGACGGTCCAACTCCACAAACCGCTCGAAAGAGCTTCCGACACATTCCAATCGGGGCGATCGGTGGAGCACCATGGCCAGCGCGGTCTGCCTGCACGCCTCGATCAGCAGGCTGCCGGGAACGTGGTCGAGCTCGTGATCGAACAGGAACGGGTGACCGAGATCCGGGACCAGTGTGGCGCGGGCGATGGTTCCGGACAGGCTCGGCGCCGCGACCACGACATTGCGCCAGTTCTCCCGCCCGACCTCGGCCGAGACCGCGCGGTCGGCGAGCGCCGAGGCGCCCAGAAACGCCCCGAGGCCCAGGCTCTTGCGGAACGCGCCGCGCAATCCCGTCCATTGCTGCGGCGTCATCCAGGAGAACGACCCGTCGACGGTCATCATCGACTCGTCGCCACAGTCGATTTCGAGCACCATGTCCACGCCGTGCACCGTCTCGCCACGCACATGCCGCCGCGGCACCCGCACCCGCATCACGAGATCGGCGGGGGCCGTGCCGATTTCCCACGCCGCGGTGTCCGCGCCGGTGCCGTTGAAGGTGCGCACGACGAACGCCATATCGGCGGGGACGCCGTAGAACTCGTGACTCAGCGCGATGGCGGCCTGCCTGGCGGCCTCCATCACCAACAGCGGATCGTGCCGCAGGGCAAGCGATCCGGTGTGGTCACTGTAATAGGCGTGCATGCGCGGTAATTGGGCGCCGACCACGAACTCGTCCTCGGCCACCGTGTCCAGCGAGGTGACGAACACCTCGGACACCGCGCACCGGTGCGCCAGCGCACGCGAGATGGTGCGGAGATGGGTCGCTGTCTTCACCGTTTCCACGTTCGCCGTCACGGTCGTACCTCCAGCCAGTCTTTCGCGGTCACCGGTCGCAGCGTCTGCGGCTGCGTACCGACCCGCATCGGGAGTACATAGGACCCGAGCACGATCACCGACCACGGATCGAGTTCCCGCCCGTCGGCCCATGCGGCATACAGCAGTCGCGCGCATGCCGCGTCCGCCGCCGGGTCGACAGCGGGTTCGGCCGGGGCACCGGCCGCCGCCAGATCACGCAGTATCCGCTCGACTGCGGCGGCGCGGTCGAAGCTGCGCGCGGGTGCCTGCGCGTACAGGTCGTTCGCGATCGCGAGGGCCTGGGACGAGCGATCGACACCCTCGCCTACCTCCGCGATCACCCTTGCCCGGCGGTCCTCGTCCAGATAGATGGCGAGTTCCCGCAGCACATCGGCGGGATCGTCGGGCGAATGCACCAGATTCAGCAGATAGCTGTGCCTGCCGAGCAGATAGCGGAGCTCGCCGGGCTTGCGTTTCCGGGGGTCGGTCGCGCCCTTGGCCTCGGTAAGGCGCACGGCGACAGGCAGTTCCGCGTCCGCGCCGCGGACGACGAGGACCAGCACGTCCGAAATGCCGACGAGCAGATCGGCCAGGCGCCGGCGTTCGGGTGAGGCGATGTTCCAGGCGAAGTACCACAGCGCGCGGGCGACGTGCCGGTCGACGGCGACCCGGAGGGCACTGACAACGCGGAAGTCATTGTCCGCCAGCCATTTCAGTGTCGGCTCGACGGACCTGGCGACAATGGCGTCCGGCTTGAGCAGCAGCAGCGAGTGCTCCCTGGCGAACTTCGCGGCGTCGACGCCGAGGCGGTCGAGTTGGTCGACGGTCTCCTGCAGGTAGGTGTCGGCGGCGTAGGCCGTCACCTTCTCCCGCTGCGGTGTCAGCGCGGCGAGTAGCTCGCTCAGTGGGGCGCTCACCGGTCCGCCCCACCGGTGTCATTGCCCGCCAGCACTTCCTCGATCGACGGCAACGGCACGCCGAGATAGCCGGATTCCAGGCAGTAGTCCAGCAGCACTCGCAGATACTCCTTGCCGGTCGACGGTGGTGGTTTACCGAGCAGCACTTCGGCATTCGCCGTGCCGAAGGCGAGCCGCCGCTCGAAATAGCTGGTGTAGAGCGAGCCGATGCGCCGGTAGTACTCCCGCTCGATGGCGCCGAGATCGTCTTCGCGGAACGTCGCCGCGGGCACGAAGGTCGCGACCTCGAACGAAGGGTATTCGGCGAGCACGTCGGACACCTCGCGCAGCGAGAGCGTGTCTTGACCGACTGCGTGGAAGGTGCGGTGGGTGGCCGAGTCGAAATCGAGGACGACCGCGGCGATCACATCGGCGACGTGGTCGACCGGTGCCAGCGCGAGCGTCGCGTCGTAGCGGCCGGGCAGCGACCGCAGCTTGCCCTCGACCATGAGCTTGACGACGGTGTAGAGGTTCTTGTACTCACGGATCACGCCGGTGCCGGTCGCGCCGGTCACGATGCCCGGCCGGACGATGGCCCAGCGCATGCCCTGCTCCCCCGCCGCACGCACCAGCTGTTCGGCGCGGAACTTGCTCTCCTCGTAGCCGTTTCCGAAGGACTGGCCCGCGTCGAGTTCGTCCTCGGCGATGGGGCCGCCGCGCCGTCCGCACACGTAGGCCGTGCTGACGTGCACGAGCGGAACGTCCCAGGTCGTGGCCAACTCGATCGCGTTGGCGGTGCCCCGCACATTGAGCTCGTGGTAGTCGGCCTCCCCGGCGTCGAATGCCGTAGTGGCCGCGCAGTGCACGATCATGCCGACGCGCTCGGACAGATCGGCGGAATCCCGCTGGGACAGGCCGAATCCGGGGCTGCGGATGTCACCGGCGACCGGGCTGCCCGCGCCGAGGGCGGTGCCGTCGTTGCGGACGATGGCCGAATTGCTGTGCAGCACAGCGGCGACCGGGCGGCTCGCGGCGGCCAGCCGGGCAACGACCTCCGCGCCGACCAGCCCCGTTGCGCCGGTGACCAATACGGTGTCGCGCGCACTCACGATTGATCCTCAGCAGCCAAGGTGGTCGCGACCAGGGTGATGACCTCGCCGACTCGGCGCACGCCGACCAATTGCTCCGGCTGGTAGCGCGGCAGGCCGAACGACCGCTCGAGCACGACGGTCAGCTCCATCAACCGCAGTGAGTCGAAACCCAGGTCCTCGACGAGTCGTTGGGTGTCACCGGTCTGCGCCTGCGGGTCGGGTGCCATGGCGTGCACCAGTGTGCGCACCCGCTGCGCCACTTCGGCGGTCATGACGGCACCGCGTCGTCGCGCAGGTGTGGTTGCTGTCCGCCGGAGGCCAGCAGGTCGCGGGCCTCGTCGAGCGGCAGATCGGTGTCGAGATAGCCCGCGATGCGCAGCCAGTCGTAGCCGATGGCCAGTGTGCGCCGCCACTGTTCGCGGGAATCGAACGAGGCCGGGAAGTTCGCGGCGGCCGGGTCCGCGGCGACCGAACGCACCAGTGCGACGAAGTCGTCGAGGACCGCGATGCCGGTGATGGCGTCGCCGGTCTCCGAGAACCGCACTTGCCGAGCCGATTCCAGCCGTGCGAGGAGATCGGCACGGCGATGAGCGTGGGGCGGCAGGAGTCGGTGCAGGGTCGCCGACGGCGCGACGTCGGCGGGCAGCGGGTGAATACCGAAGGCGGACAGCATCACCCGCACACCCATCGCGATCATCCGATGTGCCGCGATATCGGCGACGGCACCTTGACCGTTCTTGACGGCACCGGCCAGATCCTCGCGCGCGTTCTCCAGCACGATGTTCGACCAGACCAGGTTCATCGCGCATTCGGTGAAACGGCGCGCGGGCAGCGGCGAAAGGGTCGCGATCGCGTCATCGCGCGCGGCGCCGGTCACGCCGAGTGCGGGTGCCAGCACGGAGGGCACCGGCGTGTAAGGGCGCACCGGTTTGCACATCGCTAGTGCGGGTGTCAGGAGTTCGCCTCGCCGCCACTGCAATCCGACGAAGCCGAGCCGGAGGAACTCGGCGAGTTCGGTGGTGCTGTCATGCTGTTGGCGGGCCAGTACCGCGGCGAGCGAATGACGGAACACCACCGTGCGCCAAGCGCGCGCACCGCTGCCGGAGAGGACGAAAACGTCGCTGTCACCCCGGATGACGTGCACCCGCTCGCCGATGGCCCAGGTGGTGACGCCGGGCACCCGGGCGAACAGAATCTGGTCGGGATCGTCGACGAAGTCCTGGACGCCGAGGTCGGTAGCGAGCTCGAAGACCTGCGCCCAGGTCGCCCGCTCGGACAGCGCTCGCGCCTTCGCGTCACCGAGCACGCCGGGCCGGGCGTCGCCGTAGGAATGCGTCGAGTCGTCGCCTGCCCAGGCGCCTGGATCAGCGAGATCGCGGTAGCGGTCGATGAGTTCATCGGCACCGATCCGATCCAGTTGCCGCGGTAGCCATTTGGTCTCGAGATAGCTTTCGCCGCGCCGTGCGGCCCAGCCTTTGATGGCCTGCAGCAGGCCGTCGCGCGCCCAGTCGATCGCCTCGTCGCGCGCCTTCAGTGCGCGCAACGCGACGGCGTACCGCAGAGCCTGTTCGGCTCGGGCGATCCACCAGTCGGCGATCAGCGTCGTGAACGTGGAATGCGTAAGCAGCGTGCGTAATTCGTCGATATCGGAGACGCCGGGCCGGACTACCGTTGCCCGCAGGAATCGTTGGCATCGGTTGAGTAGATCCTCGTCGAGCTCGGTCACAGTCGCGGCCTTCGCCACCTGCTCGAGCTGTCGCCGGAGTTGGGACTCGGAACGGGTGCGCACCTCGACTCGACGGCCGTCGATGAACAGCACGGTCGGCAGCGTGGGTAGGTCCTCATCGCCGGGCGCGAGTACCAGGAAGTCGACGTCGGATCCCTCGTTGCCGAAGCCCTCGGCCAGTGAACCCTCGAAGAGCACGGTCGAATTCGGCGGAATCGCCACGCTTTCCAGCGCACTATCGAGCAGCTGGCGCACGCGTTCGGCGGCCAGCGTCGGCTCAGGCAGGTCGTCCTGTCCACTTCCCCGCGTCGCGGCGCCGGGCACGTCAGGGACCGTTCGATCTCGGCCTTCGCCGGAATGACGGGGGGTCACCACCGCACCGGAAGGCCCGTCCGCCTCATGCACGACCGCGTCCGCCAAAGCCCCACTGCGGAATTGCTCCCACATGTGCCGCCGACGCGGCTTACCACTCGAAGTACGGCGGATGATGCCACGCGGGCCGGTGACGATGGTGACCGTCTGCGCGGGGCCCAACTCACCACGAATAACCTTGCGCGCCTTGGGAATCCAATCGCCGGGCTTGGACTCGGCGAACAACGCGATGCCTTGCGTACCCGGCTCGGTGATCGCGACGGCGGCGAGTTTTCCCTTGGTGATCCCGGTTTCCTGCGCGACGCGGGATTCGATGTCCTCCATGAACACCGAACGCCCGCGCACCTTCAAACTCGACCCCATCCGGCCGAGCACGAATACCTCACCGCGGTGCAGGAATCCGGCGTCGCCCGAGTACAGCGTGCCGCCGACGATCCTGGTCGACGCACCGTCGGAGTCGTCGGAGTAGCCGAGCGCCACCGAGTCGCCGACCACCACCATCTCGCCGAGGGTGGCGTCGGGCAGTTCGTTGCCGTCCTCATCGACCACCCGCACCGTGGATTCGGGGGTCGAGTAGCCGAGGCCGGTGATCCAGCCCGCGCCGTCGACACGATGGGTGTCATCGAGTAGCTCCCGGTCGAGGATGGTGACGGGTTCGCCGAACCGCAGCGTCGGTGTGTCGATGCGCAGGGCGGTGATCGGGCGATGCCGCGCCGAGGAGGTCACCATCAGCGTCGACTCCGCCAACCCGTAGGCCAGCGTGTAGGCGCTCATCGAAAAGCCGAGGGGGCCGGTGAGGTTCGCGAACGACTGGAGATCGGCCACCTCGACCGGCTCGGAGCCGACGGCGAGGGTGCGCCACCCGGACAGATCGAGGTCGGCGATCTCCTCGGGCGAAACCCGGTGTGCCACATAGCCGAGCGCGAACGACGGCGACGGGGAATGCTGAGCGTGCGCCATCGCCCGCAGCCAGCGCGCGGGCTCGCGGACGAACTGGTCCGGGCGCATCAGATACAGATCGCCCTGATTGGTGACGGTGGTGAGGAACGCGCCGACCAGGCCCATGTCGTGATAGAGCGGCAGCCAGGACACCATCGCCTCGCCGTGCCGCCACTCGACCAGCCGGGAGATCATCGCGATGTTGCTGGCCAGGTTGTGCCAGCTCACCCGCACCCCGCGCGGGGCGGCGGTGGAACCGGAGGTGAATTGCAGCAGCGCGCACTCGTCGGGCTCGCCGAACTCGCGCTCCTCGGGCGGGCACGGACGCAGCGTCGACGCGTCGATCACCAGCGGCTCATCGGCGCGTCCCGCGGCCGTCGCCGCCTGCCGCACGAACTGCTCGAATTCGGTCGAGGTGACCACCAGTCGAGGCTTGGCCTGGATCAGGATCGCGGCGATGTGCGCGATGATCTGGTCGAGGTCACCGAACATCGGCGGCGCGACCGGCGTGAACACCCCGCCGCAGGCCCAGACCGCGTAGAACGCGGCGACACAGGGGAATCCGGTCGGCATGATCACGCACGCGCCGTCGCCGCTGCCCATCCCGTGCTGCCGCATGAGCGCGGCGATCGACCAGGTCTGTTCGGCCAGTTCGGCGTAGCTTCGATAGTCCCAGCCGTCGGCCTCGTCGGCCAAGTGGATCCCGGCCTGCCCGGCCGGCCCGGCTAGCCAATCACGTACGGCCGCAACGTCTTTGTCATGATCCATCGCGGCCATCTCCTTCGGCCAGCACAGTAACGGTTCCGTGTGTGCCATCGACCCGAATCCGCATACTGGTCCGTACCTTTTTGGTCACGTCCTTGACCTGGACCACCGTCGGCACTCCGAGCTCCCGCGCCACGATCGCGACATGGGTGAGCGGGCTGCCACGCTCGATGACCAGCGCCGACGCCGAGGGCAGCGCGGCCACCCAGCCGGGATCGGTCCGATATGCCACCAGGATGCCACCCGCCACGTCGCGCGGCTCGTCCACGACGACCGCGGTCCCCTCGACGATCCCGGACGCCGACGGGGTGCCCGCGAGCACCGTCCCTGCCTCGGCAGCAGGCGTATCGGTGACCGGCACCCAACCCTGCCTCGCCAGCTCGGCCCGGCCGAAGGTCGATCCGGTGGTGACGAACCTGGCCGGCGCGACCAGCCCGGCGTCCTTGGCGCGCTGCGCCTTTCGGGTGCCGACGAGGTCGCGCAGGTCCGCGGTGTCGGCACCGTCGTAGCAGCCGCGCAGCTCATGCACGGTCAGCGAGAACACGTCGGAGAACTCGTCGATGACGCCGCGCTCGGCCAGGTCGCGGCCCATCACCCGGATCATCCGCTTGACCATGCCGAAGGCCCTGGTCCGGCAGAACCGGAGCCGTTCGCGGTGCGCGGCACAGCGGGAAACCTTGCCGCGCAACCGTTCATAGATTCGGCGGCGGAAGCCGTGCAAGTGGGCGTCCAGGTATTGCTCGGCCTCGTCGTGATGGCCGAGCGGTGCGTCGGGCAGGGCGCTGCGCAGCATGACGAACAGGCTGGCCGGATCTTCGCGTAGGTCCGGCGTTTCCAGTTTGAGTTCGTCCAGGCTTCGATAGCCGTAGCGATCGATGTAGGCGTCGACCCTGTCGCGGAAGTCCGGGTGGTCGGCGAGTGCCGGGTAGATCTGTTCCGGCGCTGTCGAATTCACCAGGGCGGTCAGCTCGGGGTCGGTGCGTGCCGCGTCGGCCAGTGCCTTCATCGCGCGGGCGGGTTCGGCGGATTCGACGTCGGCGCCGGGACCGACCACCGCGTAGAGGAACCACTCCGGCGCCTTCGGCAGCAGCAGCTTGGTCAGCAGGAACATCAATCCGGTGCAGGTGAGCAGAATCGCGTCGAGCACCATCAGCGGGCCCCAGCGTTCGACCAGGTCGCGGTCCACCTTTCGGTATGCCGCATAGGCTTCGGCGCCGGACAGCGCGGTGTAGTCGATGGCGTCGTATTCGTCGTAGACGCGGTAGAAGTCGGTCATGAACTGTTCGACGATGCCGTCGATGCCGAACAGTCGCCGCAGGTAGGTGAACGTGGTCAACGAGCGCGACCACAGTCGGCTCAACGGGTTCCGGAAGGTGAACGGGCGCAACGTCTTCGCGATATCGTCTGCCAGCGGCTCGTCCACGCCGAGTGCGGCCTCGAGCACCTTGCGGTTCAGCGGGTAGCCCGGGGCGATGCCCACCATGCGATACCAGTGCAGCAGGTTGTAATAGACGCGGCCGTGAAAGTAGCCGAGCAGCACCGGAGTCCACCGCTCGGTCTGTCGCAGTTGCGCGCCGGGTACTCGGAGCGACTTCGCGTAGCCGTGGTAGACGCGGCCGTAGATGTCGGCGGCGGTGGTGTAGGTCAGCGGGGAGGTGAGGCCGTTGAAGCTCTCGATGATGTTGGAGTTGTCCCAGATTCGCTGTGCACCGTCGGGGACGACCTCACCGGCGCCGCGGATGATCGCGCCGGGTCGAGCACCGAGGATCGTGGTGATCGGGCGCGACTGCAGGAACCAGAGTCCGTCTTCGTCGATCGCCCATTCCACATCCTGCGGGGCCTCGAACTCGGCCTCCACCTTGCGGCCCAATTCGGCGACCTCGGCGATCTCGGCATCGGTCAGCACGGGCAGTTCGCGGCGCGACGGGTCGATCTCGCTGATCGCGTAACCCTGATCGCCCCCGGCCACATAGGACCGGTCCTTGTCGCCGAGCACGGTTTCCAGCACCGCGCCCGAGGACTTGTCGACCACCACCGAATCGGCGTCCACGGCACCCGACACCAAGCCCTCGCCGAGCCCGTAGACCGCGCTGATGACCAGTTCGTCGCGGGCGCCGCTGACCGGGTTGGCCGTGAACAGCACGCCACTGGCCCGCGCCGCGATCAAGCGCTGCAGCACAACGGCGACCGCGCCCGCCCGCGGCTGCTGATTGGCGAAGGCGTAGCGCAGTGATCGTTCCGAGAACGCCGACGCCCAGCAGTCGCGCACCCGGTCGAGCACCGCGTCGATGCCGTTGACGTTCAGAAAGGAATCGAACTGGCCCGCGTACGAGTGCTCAGGGCCGTCCTCGGCGACCACCGACGAGCGCACCGCGATCGGGCCGCCGAGCCGCGCGTAGGCGTCGGCGATCAACTCGCGGACCTCCGCGGGCAGTGGGGTCGCGGCGATCTCGGTACGCAACGCGGCAGCGGCCGCCAGCGCTTTATCCAGGTCATCCTGGAGTGTGACCTCAGTCACTTTTCGCAGCAGATCGGTGTCCGCGGTGAATCGCGCGAAGACTTCGGTGCCGAGCACGGTCCACTCCGGGACCCGAAACCCGCACTGCCGCAGGCGGTGCAGACCGCGCGCCTTACCGCCGCCGACTGCGGCGATCGTCGCGATATCGGTCCACGGTCCTAGCACCTGCACGGCATGCTCCCATCACCCCGTGATCATCGTGCCGCAGCACAGCGCTCCGGCACGTCCAGCCGAGCAACATAGGGGGTTGTATGGATATATCCGAGAATTCAGCGCAGCGTTAGCCCACAATCCTAGGTGCTCGGTGCGGCTACCGCCCCCGTGCGCGATGACCGTTAAGCTACAAAGCAGTTTCGGTGGTGTTCGGTGAGGATGTGATTCGGGCGGTGAGTTGGACCTTCACTCCGGACGAGTTCGCCCACCTGTGGCGCGAAACCGACCTGGACCGGCACCCGTATCCGCTGCGGATACTGGAGACGCCGCGCACCGAGCACGAGGCCGACCGGCTGCGCGCGACACTGGACGAACGGCTGCCGCTGCGCGCCGACCCCGATCTCAGCGCCTGCCTGCGCATTCTCGCCGCACCGCACACCAGGATCGTCGCGATCGGCGGCGCCCACACGCCGGGCAGTGAGATCCGGCTGCTCGCCGCGGCGATCTTCGACCGGGCCGTGCTCGCCGTGCAGGAGCCCGGCTCGACGCCGGATTTCGGCGGGCGCGTTCGGCTCTCGATCGGGCACAGCGGCAAGCTGGGCACCCGGATCGCCGGCCTGCTGCCCGACGCGCCGGCCGGGCGGGAACCGGCCAGGGTCGCGCCGACCGACGCCGTGCGCGACGAAGAGACGGTGGTCGCGCGGCAGCCGATCGCGCCACGCATCCGCAAGCTGCTGCTGAAACCGCACAGCGCGGAAGGGCATATCCGGATCGAGCCTGCCCTGGACCAGCCGACGCCGGCGCCGCCGATCCACTACACCTGGTTCGACGTCAAAGGCGACGGACGCTACCTGATCAGGGCGGGCAAGGAAGTCCACATCACGCCCGCCTCGGCCGAACAGATCGGCGCGCAACTGCAGAAACGCATTCAGCCGTGAACTCGTTCGTCGATGCCGACGGATAACCACCGCTGCCCCCGGCAACGGCCACGGGCTAGTCTGAGGCTGACCGACCATCTCAGGGGTGTGCGATGACGATCGAAACCAGCCGAGCCGATATCGTCCGGTTCAAGCAAGCGGCCCAGGCAGGCACCGTCCAATTCGATCCGGCCGCGGCGCGACGATGCGCCGAGATGTACGACCAACAGGCCGAACGACTGATCCAGCTCCAGCAGCGCCTCGAAACCGCCGCGGAACTGGGCGGATTCGGCGGGTTCGTATCGGCGCAACAGTTACAGGCCGGGTTCAATCACAAAGCACGGGATGCCGCTACGTTGCTAGATCACTACATCGAGGCCGCCTACCGGATGAAAGAAGCCTTCTTGATCAGCGGCGGATTACTGGAAGAAGCCGACGCCGCCAACGCCGCCGCCCTGCGCGCCGTCGCATCGAGGCTCCCGCGATGACCGGAAACGATCCCGACTACATCAGCTCGATGGAACATTTCGAGTCGATGCGCCACGAAGAGATCTACGCCAAGACCCAGCAGATCGATGCCGCGGAGGTTTTGCGCGCGTCGGTCGCGTGGCTGGAAGTGGCGGGCACGCTCAGCACCTCGTTCCCGCTCACCCGCGGCAGCGTGGACCGAGTGATGAACTCGATGGAGTGGAAGGGTGCGACCGCCGACGCCGCGGTCGCCAGCATCCGCAGCTTCGCCGCCTCGGCGGACGAACTCGCCGCCGTCATGGGCCAGGTGGGTGCCCGGCTCGGCGGTGTTGCCGCCGCGGCCGAAGCGGTCAAGATCGCGGTGGCACCGCCCGGTTCGTCCGGGCCGATCGGCGCGGTGGCACGACTACTCGAGGCCGCGCACGTCATCGACGCGAAGATGGCCGAGGAAGCACTGCGCCAAGAGGCCGTGCTCGCGATGAACATGGTGTACAAACCGGCCTACGGGTTGGCAGGCAAAGCCGTTCCCGCGCTGCCTTCGCCGCCGGAGTCGTCAGACCAAGCCAAACGCGCACCCGCTGCGCCACAACAGCGTCGGCCGGCACCCCAAAGCCAGCCGGAATACACGCCGCCGCAAAACCAGCTCCCCGCGCAACCGAACGGTCACCCCCCGACCCCCGCTCCAGCCCCGTCGGTACCGGAATCCCAAGCGCCACCGAGCACTACAACGCCGCCACGCCCGGTCCCCGACCCACAGCCGACACCACTACCGACCACTCAGCACGCCCCTCCACCGGCACCGCCGACTCCCGACGCACCCCCAACCACTCAGCAGGCACCGCCACCGCCAACCCACCAGGCACCCCCGCCCGCCCCGCCAACTCCCGACGCACCGCCGACGACGCAACCGGCCCCTGCCCCACAACAGGCGCCACCACCATCGACCGAGCACGCCCCGCCACCCCCACCCCCGGCGCCACAACCGCCACCACCCCCCGCCCCAGCCCAACCGCCTATCCCCCTCCCGGACCCAGGCGGCCAGCCAGGCGTCACCGGCCCGATCCCAGCCGAAGACGAACAACAACCCCCGTCAACCACCAACCAACCCGGCGTGGTCCCCTCCCAAAAGTGACCATCACCCTGATGCCAACGCCCACGCTGTCCGCAGCCCCCGCCGACGGCAAACCCACCTGACGCACGTTGCATGCCCTTGACGCATGTTGCAACCTGCGTCAAGAGGGGACTATCTCGCTAACGGTGTTTCCGGCGTTGGGTGATCAGTAGGTTTGAGCGTCGGGCCAACGGTCAGCGAAGGTAATCGCGAAGGCATTGA